>NZ_AP039450.1:4800000-6584391 GCF_055380095.1 Pseudomonas allii
ATGCCAGCGCGTGCCAGGCTGATCAGTTCGTGGCGGATATCGGCGACCTCCTTCGGCACTTCGGCCTGGCCGCCGAGCACTTCGAGGAACGCCTGGCCGTAACGCTCCAACTTGCGCGCACCCACGCCGCTGACGCGCGCCATCTCGGCCATGGTGGTGGGTTGTTCGCGTAACATTTCCAACAGCGTCGAGTCGGGGAAAATGACGTACGGCGGCACGCTGTGTTCCTGTGCCAGTTTGCGCCGCAAGGTGCGCAAGGCTTCCCACTGCTCGCGCTCCTCAAAGCGCACCAACTGGCTGGCCTGGCTGGTGCTGGTCTTGGCGGTGGTCTGCGGCTTGAGGTCGCGGCGCAACTCCAGGCTGACCTCGCCCTTGAGCAACGGCCGGCAACTGTCATTCAAGCGCAGGCCGCCAAAACCTTCGATGTCGATGTCCACCAGGCCGCGCGCAACCATCTGCCGGAACAGCGAGCGCCACTCGCCTTCGGCGCGGGCCTTGCCGACGCCATAGACCGAAAGTTTCTCATGGCCGAAGCTGCGTACTTTCTCGTTGTCCTTGCCCAGCAGTACATCCACCAGATGGCCCACGCCATAACGCTGACCGGTGCGGTAGATGGCGGACAAGCCCTGGCGTGCCGGCTCGGTGGCATCCCAGGTCTGCACGCCGTCGACGCAGTTATCGCAATGACCGCAGGGTTCAGGCATGTCTTCATCGAAGTACGCCAGCAGGGTCTGGCGGCGGCAGCGGGTCTCCTCGCACAGCGAGAGCATCGCGTCGAGCTTGTGCTGCTCCAGGCGCTTGTGACGCTCGTCGCCTTCGGAGTTCTGCAGCATCTGCTTGAGCATCACCACGTCCTGCAGGCCGTAGACCATCCAGGCATCCGCCGGCAGGCCATCACGGCCGGCGCGACCGGTTTCCTGGTAGTACGCCTCGAGGGATTTGGGTAAGTCCATGTGCGCCACGAAGCGCACGTTGGATTTGTCGATGCCCATGCCGAACGCAATGGTGGCCACCATGATCAGGCCTTCCTCGTTGAGGAAGCGCTTCTGGTGCGCCGAACGCGTTTCGTTGGGCAGGCCGGCGTGGTACGGCAACGCCGGGTAGCCTTGCTCGCAAAGGAACGCGGCGACTTCATCGACCTTCTTGCGCGACAGGCAATAAACGATGCCCGCATCGCTGCGCCGCTCGGAGAGGAACGCCAGCAACTGCTTGCGCGGCTGTTCCTTGGGCACGATGCGATAGAAGATATTCGGTCGGTCGAAGCTTGAGAGGAAGCGCTCGGCGTTCTGCAGATGCAGGCGCTCGACGATTTCTTCGCGGGTGCGCTTGTCGGCGGTCGCGGTCAACGCAATGCGCGGCACATCGGGAAACAGCTCCGCCAACTGGCCGAGCTGCAGGTATTCACGCCGGAAGTCATGGCCCCATTGCGATACGCAGTGGGCTTCGTCGATGGCGAACAGGGCAATTTCCAGGCTCTGCAAAAAGGCCAGCATGCGTGGCTGCACCAGGCGCTCGGGCGCCAGGTAGAGCATCTTCACTTCACCGCGCTTGATCCGCGCCGCCAGGTCGCGCTGCTGCTCGGCACTGAGGGTGGAATTCAATGACGCTGCTGCAACCCCGAGTTCTTCGAGGGTGGCGACCTGATCGTCCATCAACGCGATCAGCGGCGATACCACCACCGCCAGGCCATTGCGCAACAGCGCAGGCACCTGGAAGCACAATGACTTGCCGCCACCGGTAGGCATCAGGACCAGTGCGTCACCGCCACTGGCCACGCGCTCAATGATCGCACCCTGGCGGCCACGAAAACTGTCGTAGCCGAAGATGTCCTTGAGGACGCGTTGAGCCTGCTCGAGCATGTAAAACTCCAAAATGGTGCCGAAATCCCTCTGTACAGGCTGGCCGAAAAAACACGCTTTCACGGGAAATAATCCGTAAGCGAAGTTTTCGCGGGCTGGCGCTTGGCCTGCAAGGGCATCACAAAACGCGGCAGTATACCCGAGCGATCCCTGGCAAAGGGCATCACTGACGAATAGTAAAAACCGGGCAACCCTCCAGAAACGCTGAGAAATTCATTCCGCCAGCCACACCAAATCGCCCTCTTCGCGAGCAAGCCCGCTCCCACGCTGGCCTGGGCGCTCAAGAAAGCCTAGAATTCAGCATCGTTTATTCCCAAGGTAACTCTTCAATGTCCTTCGCTGAGCAACTAACCCGCCTGCAAGCCTTCCTCGACGCCGATGAGCTGCATGACGAGGCGCTGGACTACGTGGCCGCCCACGGCTACCTGACCGCCTTGTCGATCTGCTCCGAGGTCGTGCCTGACCGTGAATGGATCGACGCGCTGTTCGCCGAAGAGCCGCACTACACCGACGCCGCCCAACGCGAAGAAATCGAAGCCACCCTGCTGGCCCTCAAGGCCCACATCGGTCGCCAACTGGCCTCCGACGAAGAGTTCGAGCTGCCGTGCGAACTGGACCTTGGCGAAGAGCCGGATGACTCCGACCTGCGCGGCTGGTGCATTGGTTTCATGGAAGGCGTGTTCCTGCGTGAAGCCGCCTGGTTCGAAACCGCCGAGGAAGAAGTCAGCGAAATGCTGCTGCCGATCATGGTCGGTTCGGGTCTGTTCGACGACCAGCCGGAGTTCTCCGACATTGCCGCCGACGCCAACCTGATGGACGACATGATCGTGCAGATCCCGGAAGCCCTCACCGCGCTGTACCTGCTGTGCAACGCCCCTGACGAAAAGCCGGCGATCCTCAAGCCACGTCACCACTGAGTCGCTTGCCCGTGACACCCATGGGCAACCGTCCGCTGCTCCTGCGCTACCTGCTGCTGGCCATTGGTTGGTTGAGCGTAGCGCTGGGGGTGATCGGCATTTTCCTACCGGTATTGCCGACCACGCCCTTCCTGCTGCTCGCAGCCGCCTGCTTCGCTCGAAGCTCCCCGCGTTTCTATCACTGGTTGGTGCAGCACCCGCGCCTTGGCCCGTGGATCCGTGATTACCTGGATGGCAACGGCATCCCGCTCAAAGGCAAGGTCTACGCCATCGGCCTGATGTGGCTGAGCATCAGCGTGTCCTGCTATTTAGTGCCACTGCCGTGGGCGCGCGGCTTCATGCTGACCAGCGCCGTGCTGGTGACAATCTACATCCTGCGCCAGAAAACCCTGCCACCGCGCTGAATGACCTGCGACATTCGATCCCACACGACCTTGGTCGACACTGACTAACCCCAAGCATCATGCGAGACTGTCCAACCGGGCCTGGAATGCCCGGGTGTTCCTACGCTCGGAGTTACCATGTCGCTGTCCAGCGGGCTGATCGCCGCCGTTGCCCTGGCCTATATGGCCATTATGTTTGCCATCGCCTTCTACGGAGACCGCCGCCGTGCGCCACTGCCGCCGCGTATGCGTGCCTGGGTGTACAGCCTGTCGCTGGCGGTTTATTGCACCAGTTGGACCTTCTTTGGCGCAGTAGGCCAGGCCGCCGAACAGCTGTGGGCGTTTTTACCGATCTACCTGGGACCGGTGCTGCTGCTGGTGCTGGCACCCTGGGTGCTGCAGAAGATGATTCTGATCAGCAAGCAGGAAAACATCACCTCCATCGCCGACTTCATTGCCGCGCGCTACGGCAAATCCCAATCCCTGGCGGTGGTGGTCGCACTCATCTGCCTGGTCGGCGTATTGCCCTATATCGCCCTGCAGCTCAAAGGCATCGTGCTCGGGGTGAACCTGTTGATTGGCGCTGGGGCCGACACCACCGGCACCCGCGCCCAGGACACCGCGCTGATCGTGTCGCTGGTACTGGCACTGTTCACCATCGTGTTTGGTACGCGCAACCTCGACGCGACGGAGCACCACCGGGGCATGGTGCTGGCGATCGCGTTTGAATCCCTGGTCAAGCTGTTCGCCTTTCTGGCGGTCGGCGCGTTTGTGACCTACGGCCTGTACGACGGTTTCGGCGACCTGTTCAGCCAGGCCATGTTGGCGCCAAGGCTGGAGGAATACTGGAAAGAGACCGTCAACTGGCCGTCGATGGTGGTGCAGACCGGCGTGGCAATGATGGCGATCATCTGCCTGCCGCGGCAGTTTCATGTCACGGTGGTGGAAAATATCGACCCTCAGGACCTGCGTCTGGCCAAATGGGTGTTCCCCGCCTACCTGATCCTGGCCGCTCTGTTTGTAGTACCGATCGCCCTGGGCGGCAAGATGATGCTGCCGGGCTCGGTGCTGCCAGACTCCTACGTGATCAGCCTGCCCATGGCCGAAGCCCACCCGGCGCTGGCGGTGCTGGCCTTTATCGGCGGCGCCTCGGCGGCCACCGGCATGGTGATTGTGGCGAGCATCGCCTTGTCGACCATGGTCTCCAACGACATGCTACTGCCGTGGCTGCTACGCCGCTCCAGTGCCGAGCGCCCGTTCGAAGTGTTCCGCCACTGGATGCTGTCGGTACGCCGAGTCAGCATCGTCATCATCCTGTTGCTGGCCTACGTCAGCTACCGCCTGCTGGGCTCCACCGCGAGCCTGGCGACCATCGGCCAGATCGCCTTTGCCGCCGTGACTCAACTGGCACCGGCGATGCTCGGTGCGCTGTATTGGAAACAGGCCAACCGACGCGGCGTATTCGCCGGGCTGGCAGCGGGCACTTTCCTATGGTTCTACACCCTGGTCCTACCGGTAACGGCGAAAAGCCTGGGCTGGTCCCTCAGCATTTTCCCAGGACTGACGTGGATGCATTCCCACCCACTGGGTCTGTCCGTGACGTCATTGACCCTGGGCACCGTTTTCTCGCTGGCGGGCAACTTCACGCTGTTCGTGTGGGTGTCGATGCTGTCGCGCACGCGGGTTTCCGAACACTGGCAAGCCGGACGTTTTATTGGCCAGGAAATCAGCCAACGCGCCAGCGCCCGCTCGATGCTGTCGGTGCAGATCAGCGATTTGCTTAGCCTGGCGGCGCGCTTTGTAGGTGATGAGCGCGCCCAGCAGAGTTTTATCCGCTTCGCCTATCGCCAGGGCAAAGGCTTCAACCCCAACCAGAACGCCGACAACGACTGGATAGCTCACACCGAGCGCTTGCTCGCCGGCGTACTCGGGGCGTCCTCGACCCGCGCAGTGGTGAAAGCCGCCATCGAAGGGCGGGAAATGCAGCTGGAGGACGTCGTACGCATCGCCGACGAAGCCTCGGAAGTGCTGCAGTTCAACCGTGCCTTGCTGCAAGGCGCTATCGAGAACATCACCCAGGGCATCAGCGTGGTCGACCAGTCCCTCAAGTTGGTGGCCTGGAACCGGCGTTATCTGGAGCTGTTCAACTACCCGGACGGACTGATCAGCGTCGGCCGGCCGATTGCCGACATCATCCGCTACAACGCCGAACGTGGCTTGTGCGGGCCAGGTGAGGCCGAAGTGCATGTGGCACGCCGCCTGCACTGGATGCGCCAGGGTCGTGCGCATACCTCTGAACGTTTATTTCCCAATGGTCGCGTGATCGAGCTAATCGGCAACCCGATGCCCGGCGGCGGCTTCGTGATGAGTTTCACCGACATCACCGCGTTCCGTGAAGCCGAGCAGGCCCTCACCGAGGCCAACGAAGGCCTGGAACAACGGGTGACCGAGCGCACCCACGAACTGTCGCAGTTGAACGTGGCGCTCACCGACGCCAAGGGCGTGGCCGAATCCGCCAGCCAGTCGAAGACCCGGTTCCTGGCGGCGGTCAGCCATGATCTGATGCAACCGCTGAATGCCGCACGCCTGTTCTCCGCGGCCCTCTCCCACCAGCAGGACGGCCTCTCCAGCGAAGCCCGGCAATTGGTGCAGCATCTGGACAGCTCACTGCGTTCCGCCGAAGACCTGATCAGCGACCTGCTGGATATTTCGCGCCTGGAAAACGGCAAGATCAATCCGCAGCGCCAGCCTTTTGTGCTTAACGAACTGTTCGACACCTTGGGCGCCGAGTTCAAGGCGCTGGCCCAGGAGCAAGGTCTGCGCTTTCGCCTGCGCGGCAGTCGTTTGCGCGTGGACAGCGACATCAAGTTGCTCCGCCGGATTCTGCAGAACTTTCTTACCAACGCTTTCCGTTATGCCGACGGCCCGGTGCTGCTCGGCGTACGCCGACGCAAAGGCGAGCTGTGCCTGGAAGTGTGGGACCGTGGCCCGGGGATCCCGCTGGATAAACAAAAGGTGATCTTCGAGGAATTCAAGCGCCTGGACAGCCACCAGACCCGTGCCGAGAAAGGCCTGGGGCTGGGCCTGGCGATCGCCGACGGCCTGTGCCGCGTGCTGGGCCACCGCCTGAGTGTGCGTTCATGGCCCGGCAAGGGCAGCGTGTTCAGCGTGCGTGTGCCACTGGCTCGCAACCAGGCCACCCCGCAGGTCAAGACGCCGCAGGAAACCGGCCTGCCGCTGAGCGGTGCGCAGGTGCTGTGCGTGGATAACGAAGAAAGCATCCTGATCGGCATGCGCAGCTTGTTGACGCGCTGGGGCTGCGAAGTCTGGACCGCCACCGACCAGGCGCAATGCGCGGCATTGCTGGCCGATGGCGTGCGTCCGCAACTGGCGCTGGTGGACTACCATCTGGACCATGGCGAAACCGGGACTGAACTGATGGGTTGGCTGCGCGCGCAATTGGCGGAGCCGATTCCCGGCGTGGTGATCAGTGCTGACGGTCGCCCGGAGATGGTGGCCGAGGTGCATGCGGCGGGGTTGGATTACCTGGCCAAGCCGGTGAAACCGGCCGCCTTGAGGGCGTTGCTGAGCCGGCACCTGCCTTTGTAGGAGACGGCAAGCCGGCGCCTACAATTACTCGGGCAGATGGGCCACGCCATCTGAGTCGGTCATTGCCCGTTCCAGCAAATCAGCAGGAAGACTCTTACTCGCCCGCGCACCGAGCAACCTCAGTTGCTCAGTCCGGCTGACCAGATTCCCGCGTCCATCTGTCAGCTTGTTACGCGCTGCGCTGTAAGCCTTATCCAACTGCTGTAAACGGTTACCCACTTCATCCAGGTCCTGGATAAACAACACAAACTTGTCGTAGAGCCAACCGGCGCGCTCGGCAATTTCCCGGGCGTTCTGGCTCTGGCGCTCCTGCTTCCACAGGCTGTCGATCACACGCAGGGTGGCCAGCAACGTGGTTGGGCTGACGATCACGATATGCCGGTCGAAGGCTTCCTGGAACAGGTTCGGCTCGGCCTGCAACGCAGCGGAAAACGCTGCTTCAATAGGCACGAACAGCAACACGAAATCCAGGCTATGCAGGCCTTCCAGACGTTTGTAATCCTTGCTCGCCAGACCTTTGACGTGATTGCGCAGCGACAGTACGTGCTGTTTCAGGGCCGCCTGGCCGATGACCTCATCATCCGCCGCCACGTATTGTTGGTACGCGGTGAGGCTGACCTTGGAGTCCACCACCACCTGCTTGTCACCGGGCAACATGATCAGCACGTCCGGCTGGAAGCGCTCGCCATCCGGGCCTTTGAGGCTGACCTGGGTCTGGTACTCACGGCCTTTTTCCAGGCCCGCATGCTCCAGCACCCGCTCAAGAATCAGCTCGCCCCAGTTGCCTTGGGTTTTCTGGCCCTTCAACGCACGGGTCAGGTTGGTGGCTTCATCCGACAGACGCAGGTTCAGTTGCTGTAGGCGCTCCAGCTCTTTAGCCAGGGAAAAACGCTCGCGCGCCTCGTTCTGATAGCTTTCTTCAACGCGCTTTTCGAAAGACTGAATGCGCTCCTTCAGCGGGTCGAGCAATTGGCCCAGGCGCTCCTGGCTGGTTTCGGCAAAGCGCTGTTCGCGCTCATCGAAGATCTTGCCGGCCAGCTCGGCGAACTGCGCGCGCAGCTCATCCCGCGAGCCTTGCAGGTCGGTTAGGCGCTGTTGATGGCTGTCCTGTTGTTCGCGCAGTTCAGCGCGCAAGGCCGCTGACAGGGCGTCGAGGCGGCGCAGCTCGGTCTCCTTGGCGCTGCGGTCGAGGTTCCAGGCGTGGGCGGCGTCGCGGGCATTGTCACGGTCGATCTGCAGCAGTTCGACTTCGCGGCGCAGGGCGGCCAGGTCAGCCTGCTTGGCGGCGTTGGCCTGGCTCAGATCGCTGATCTCGTCACGGCTGGCATCCAACTGTGCGGCGAGGCCCTCCTGGGCCAGTTGCGCAGTGGCCAGGCGCTCTTCGAGCAGTTCCCAGCCGGTCATGCGGGCGGTCAGTCGCCGCTGAAGCTGCCAGCACACCGCCAATAAAGGCACGGCAGCGCCTGCGAGGCCCAGGGCAATACTGGTCCAGTCAAAAACCATAGACATGTCTGCCATCACCGAAAAAAAGCAAGGTTAGCGGAGCCCAAGGCCTGAGGACAGCTCAGTCTTCGACCTGGCCCAGTTCACGCTGGGCGCGACGGTCACCGGCGCGAGCCGCCAGGCGCAACAGATCGTGGCCGATGCGACGGTCGCGGGCATTCCCGCATTCACGGCACATCAGTTGGCCCAGGCGGCTTTGGGCGGCGACTACACCTTCACGGGCAGGCTGCTTGAGCAAGCGCCCGGCGAAGTGTTTGACGTTGGTGTTATGACCCAGGCGCGGACTGTCGAGCAGCCACAAGGCAACTTTCAACGAGAAACGCTTTGGGGCGGTAACAGTTTGAGGGGTATAGGTAACAGAAGGTGATACTGAGCGAAACTTCATAAAGCACTGTGGGACAGATCGGAAGGCGCGCCACTCTACTCTTTTTTTCGTACAGGTAAAGCTGAAAAAACTCTGCACGCCCGTTCTAGAGCAAGCGCTCGGGACAATCCACAGAAGCTGTGGATAACTCAGTGGACAACCTCCCTTTAACTCGCGCAAAGCCCCATGGAGTGGGGGTCGCAGTCAAACTGACGATTTTTTCACCAATAAAAAAAAGCCCGATTTTTCATTGACTTAAATTTCCATTGCAGGCAAATGGCGGCCCGGTGGAGCAGTTGACAGCACGGTTACACCTCCCGCAACTAATGTGCACAAGTACCCATCGGACGGTTATATCCCCGGCGTTTTTTGAAGCAACTTGCTGCAAAGATGTTACCGCCGGGGCAAAACAGGGACTTTTCAAATCTTGCCGGGCTCGCCACACTCCCCGACCTACAGCGCAACGATGGAGGGGTTGATGAAAGGAATTCTGTTGTTCGCAGTGTTGCTCCTGGCCATCTGTGCCATTTCATTGGGAATCAATGCGGCGCTGCCCTCTCCGGATGGGGCACTGTTCGCCATCGCCATCCTGCTGTCGGCGGCGTTCACGGCTGTGAGCTTGTGCATTGAGCTCGGCGAAGGCCGGATCAACGATATGGGTGATGTGATGAAAGTGGTCGAGACCGGCCAGTCCTTGCGCTTGACCCTCGCCGCCTATGGCCTGGGTTGCTCGCTGGCAGCAGCAGCCACGGTACTGGTTTATCGGGGCCTGCTGGGCGGTTGATCGAAGTTTTTTAGCTAACACACTTCCCTTACCTGTTTCAATCCGTTACTATCCGCGGCGTTAGTACCAAGCTGAAAGTCAATTCTGGTCGAACAACTCCCCTGCACAACACGGGATCGACCACCTCGATGGTTTCCAGGTATCACTTGCGACGACACTGCCTTTGAACAAGCAAAGGGTGCCGCGAAGTTTCCATACTCTGACCGAACCAACCTGCAAATTGATCAGGATCTTCACCCCGGGCCCAGAACCTTTGCCCCTGTTGTGATGCCTGCCCTCCTAAGTACCTACCTGCCAGCCCAAGCGCGCCTAACTTAATAGCGCTTCAAACTGGCTGCTTTGTTCCAGTCGGGTTCTTCGTTCGATCAATGGTGATCAACGTCACTGGAACGTTTTAATACGGCACGGATCTTATTCCGTGTCATTTGTAGGAACACCCATAATATGAACGCTCAAATCCACACTCAGGATGCCATTCGCACCCTCACCAACGCTTTTGCACCAATGAACTGCCTGATCATGGCGGCGCGCAAAGGCTGCTTCAGCTTCACCCTGGTCAACGAACACGGCATCGCTCGTCACAGCGAACGCCTGTACCCCGATCAATACTCCAGCGCAGAACCGCTGCAGGCCGTGATCGAGCGTACCCGTCAGGCATTGACCGCCTGACCGACCCGAGTCGCTGAAACACAAAAACCCTGCTTGAACAGCAGGGTTTTTTATTGCCCGGAATTTACTGGTTGAGCGATTGCACTAAGTTCAAATAGATATAAACGTTATAACTAAATGAAGAAGATGTTTTAAAAACAGTCCTTTACATCGTAAATATGACACTACACTTCAACTCAAGCGGCATGATCCGCTTCCGGCGAGCCTGAGATCCGATCCACTGCTGCCAAGCCCCCACCTTCTCAGGCTTCGTCGACCACTTTCACGGATTGAGGCGTGTATGGGTATCGCTGCCAGCGAATTGTGTCGTTATGTGATCAGGCCGACGTTGATGTACCTCGGCCGACATAACCCGACGGCCGAGTCCCTGCTGCTGGGCATTGCCGCCAGCCAGTCGGAACTCGGTTCCGCCTTGCACGACCGGCGGGGGCATGGCCTGTACAGCATCACCGAACCGCGCCACCGCGCCTTGTGGGACAGCTACCTGGCGCTGGACCCCGAGCGCGCCAGCCTGGTACGCGGCCTCGCCAGCCAGCACGCGTTCCTCAGCGCACCGCAACTTGAGCTGACGGTCAACCTGCGTTATGCCACGGCCATCGCCTGGCTTTTGGTGGAACAACACACCCCTGCACTGCCCCCGCCCGGTGATGTGCTGGCCATGGCACGTATCTGGAAAGAAATTTTTCATCCACAAGGAAGGCTGCGCGATTTCACTCAAGCCTGGCAAACCTGTGTTTCACCCATGAATCAGGTGGTTTGCTGACCGGGCAATTTGCAAGATTCGCCAAAAAACCGGAATTTTGGTCGGATTGTCCTACAAAACCGCTCTATCTCCTGCATTACAGCCTATAGCGCGATGTTAAATTTATTGTTACTTTCCGCAGCGGTGATCACCACGGAGTTCTAATAATGAAAAAAGTAATGCTCAAGACCACACTTAGCCTCGCCGTTGCCATGGCCTCTTCCCACGTGTTCGCAAGTGGCTTTGCCCTTAACGAACAAGACGTCGCAGGAATGGGAACGGGTTTCGCAGGCCGCTCTTCTTCTGCCGAAAATGCAAGTACCGTTTATGGTAACCCTGCCGGTATGGCTCGCCTTGAAGGTCAGCAAGTCACTGGCGGTGTTGCAGCGATTGATGCCTCAAGCAACATCAAGGATGTCAGCGGCCGCTCCACAGGCACGAACAAAGGCGATATGGTGCCTTTCACTGCCGTTCCTTTTGGGTTCTACACCAATAAACTCAACGAACAATGGGCTGTCGGTTTCGGCGTCTATGCTCCGTTTGGCCTCGTGACAGACTACGAAAATGGCTTCCAAGGCAAAGCTTTTGGCAGCAAAAGCGAAGTGACGGTCATCACCTTCCAGCCTACGGTGAGCTACGCCTTCAACGATCGGGTTTCCATTGGTTTTGGCCCGACTATCAACCGTATCGCTGGTACGCTCGAGTCCGATATCAACCTGCCAGTCCCTGGTACCGGCTCCAACAACATCAAGATCAAGGGAGATGACACCGCCGTCGGCTTCAATGCCGGCCTGCTGGTTCAAGCCACTGATACAACTCGCGTGGGCCTGACCTACCACTCGAAAGTGAAATACAAGCTCGAAGGCCATACTGAAGTGACCAAAGGCACCAACGTTCCGGCTGCGCTGCTGAACAATGGCCGCTACGACGCGTCGCTGAAGATCGACACGCCTGAATCCTGGGACCTCTCGGTTACTCAAGACATGAGCGACGCGTGGAAACTCTACGCAGGCGCTACATGGACCCGTTGGAGCCGACTGAAAGACATTACCGTCAACAACGAAGGTGTATCGGCCGCAGCCGGTAGCGGTGCTTTGGCTCCGCAAATTGTCGGCACCATCAAAGAAGACCAGAACTGGCACGACACTTGGGCCTATGCCTTGGGTACCTCGTATCGCGTCACCAAGCAAGTGGTGCTGCGTACCGGCCTGACCTTCGACCAGTCGCCGACCAACAACAAGGACCGTTCGCCGCGCATCCCAACCGGTGACCGGACTATCTTCAGTCTCGGCCTTGGTTACGATGTAATGCCGAACATGACCGTTGATGTGGCTTACTCCTACCTCAAGGAAGAACCAGTCAAGGTCGCTCGCGCCAACGCATTGGGCCAGTCCTACAATGCTAAGTACGAAAACAGCGCCAACGGTTTTGGCCTGGGCGTAACGTACAAGTTCTGATCTGACACCGTATAAAAAAGCCCCGCTCTCCTGCAAAGGAAGCGGGGCTTTTTAATGGCGGGCCCTCAAGGTTTGGAGGCGATCGCCTGTTCCACCGCCTTGATCAAATCCGGATTGTCCGGCTTGGTCAAACTGGAAAAATTGGCGATCACCTTGCCCTGCCGATCCACCACGTACTTGTAGAAATTCCACTTCGGCGGCGTATCGGTCTGCTGTGCCAGGACCTTGAACAGGTGCACCGCATCCGGCCCCTTGACCTTCTGTGGCTCGGTCATGGTGAAGGTCACGCCGTAATTCACGTAGCAGACCTTGGCGGTTTCTTCGCCGGTCTTGGCTTCCTGCTTGAAGTCATCGGACGGCACGCCGATCACTTCCAGCCCCTGGCCCTTGTAGCGTTGATACAACGCTTCAAGGCCTTTGAACTGTGGGGCGAACCCGCAGAAGCTGGCGGTGTTGACGATGACCAGGGGCTTGCCGGCAAAGCGCTGGCACAGGTCGATGGATTCCTTGGCGCGCAGCTTGGGCACCTGGCCTTCCAGCAGCGGCGGGCAACTGGCGGCCAGGGCAGCACTGCCAATGGCCATCAGGACGGGTACAGCGAGCCAACGCATCTGCATGTCGTGTGTCCTTGAAGGTATTCAAACCACGAACTTAACAGATCGACATACCCAGTTGCATCAACGCCAGCCCGCCATGTTGCCAACCCCACCAGGCCAGCAGCACCAGGATCAGCCCCGCAACGAGGATCACACCGCGTAACGCTACACTCATGCCGCCTCCATCTGCGCCTGCAAGCGCGCCACCGGCCGCTCACGCACCGGCCAGTTCAGGGCGGCGGCGAGCAGGCTCAACAGAATCGCCACCTGCCAGATCAAATCGTAGTTGCCGGTTCGATCATAGACCACCCCGCCCAACCAGCCGCCCAGGAACGAACCGAGCTGGTGGAACAGGAACACGATCCCACCCAGCATGGAGAGGTTTCGCACACCAAACAACGTCGCCACCGTACCGTTGGTCAGCGGCACGGTGGACAGCCACAGGAAGCCCATCGCCATACCGAACAGGTAGGCCGTGATCTCAGTGACCGGCGCCCACAGGAACAGCACGATCACCACCGCACGCAGCAGGTACAAGCCCGTCAGCAGGCGTGGCTTGGACATGCGCCCGCCGAGCCAGCCGGCGGTGTAGGTCCCGAAGATATTGAACAGGCCAATCAGTGCCAGCACCGTGGTGCCGACGGTGGCCGGCAAGTGCTGGTCCACCAGGTAGGCCGGCAGGTGCACGCCGATAAACACCACCTGGAAACCGCAGACAAAAAAGCCGAACGCCAACAACCAGAAACCGGAATGGGAACAAGCTTCCTTCAAGGCTTCACGCAAGGTCTGCTGGCCCGCCACCGCCGGTAATGGTCGGTCCTTGAGCATGGCGACCAGCGGCAGAATCAACGCCACCATCAGGCCGAGCGCCAGCAGTGCCGCGGACCAGCCCAGCCAGCTGATCAACCCCAAAGTGCCAGGCACCATGGCGAACTGACCGAACGAACCGGCAGCACTCGCGATGCCCATGGCCATGCTGCGTTTTTCCGGCGCCACGGCCCGCCCGACTACACCCAGAATCACCGAGAACGAGGTGCCGGACAGGCCGATACCGATCAGCAAGCCCGCACTGAGGGACAACGACCACGCCGAATCCGACATACCCATCAACACCAGGCCTGCCGCGTACAGGATGCCGCCAACAAACACCGCTTTCGTCGCGCCAAACCGGTCGGCCAGGGCGCCGGTGAACGGCTGCGCCAGGCCCCAGATCAGGTTCTGCAAGGCAATGGCAAAGGCGAAGGTCTCACGGCCCCAGCCAAACTCGCTGCTCATCGGCGCCAGGAACAGGCCGAAACCGTGACGCACGCCCAACGACAACGCCAGGATCAGCGCACTCCCCACAAGAATCCAGCCACTGGTGCGCCACATCGAGGTCATTTCTTATTCTCCGCTCGCGGGTATATACCCGCTTGTATTCGAACAAACTGCCTTTCAGGCGAGCTCATCCAGCAAGGCCAACAAGGTTTCGCGTTTTTCCGCACCCAGTTGATCGATCAATTTCTGTTGCGCCGCCTCCCAGGCGGGTAATGCAGCGGCAAGTCGCGCTTCACCCTCCCGGGTCAACATCACCAGGCGATTGCGCAGGTCGTCGCCTTCCACCAGTTGCACCAGGCCTTCGCCTTCCAGCACCCGCAGGTTGCGGCCCAAAGTGCTGCGATCCAGGCCCATGGCTTCCGCCAGGCTGGAAATGCTCGGCTGATCGAGTCGTTGCAGGTTGCACAGCAAAGAATACTGGGCGACGTTGATCCCGAAGCCGTCGAGAGCGCCGTCGTAATGCCTGCTGACGCCACGGGCGGCACGTCGCAGGTTGGTACACAAACATTGGGAGGCAAGCATGGAACGTGTATATACCCGCGATTAAGGAAATGCAAGAAAGTGTTACAGAGCCAGGCCGACCAACACCAAGACTTCCAGCAGCTCCAACAGTGCCCCAGCGGTGTCGCCCGTGGTGCCACCCAGGCGATTGACCATCAGTTGGCGCAGCCCCACAAAGCCGATCGCCGCGAGCAATACCGCAACCCCGCCGCTGAAGCCGCCGATCAGGATGCAGGCAAGTCCACTGAGGATCAGTACCTGCTGACCGACGATCCTCGGCAAATGATCCGACAATGCCTGGCCCAGTCCACCGGCACGCACATAGCGCGTGGTGAGAAACAACGCCAGCATCGATGCGCGGCCGATCAGCGGGGCCAGGATCAGCGCGGCGCCGTTGTGTTGTTCGATCAACGCCACCAACGCGGTGAATTTGAGCAGCAGCACCAAGCCAAGCGTCACCACGGCAATCGGCCCGCTGCGCGGGTCCTTCATGATGGTGAGCGTGCGCTCGCGGTCACCGAAGCCGCCCAGCCAGGCATCGGCGCTGTCCGCCAGGCCGTCCAGGTGCAGGCCGCCACTGAGCAATACCCAAGCCGTCAGCAACAGTGCGGCATGCAGCAGCAATGGCGCGCCCATCAATACGCTGTTCAGCGCCCACAACAGCACGCCGAACAACAGGCCGACGACCGGATAAAACAGCAGCGAACGCCCCAGCTCCTGAGGCTGCGGCATGCCCGGCAGGCGAATCGGCAGGCTGCTGAGAAATTGCAGGGCGATCCAGAACGGCAGCATGCCTAAACCCCTTCCTTCAGCGAGCCGTCAGCTGCGACTTGGAGGCTGAACAGCCCACCATGACCGACTTCGACATTCAACAACTGCTCCCGGGGCAAACCACGCGCCTGCGCCAGTAACAGGCGCATCACGCCGCCGTGACTGATCAACAAGACCCGCTCACCGGTGTACGCCTGATGCAAACGGGCGACAGCACCCAGTACCCGGTCGGAAAAGGCGCTGACTGGCTCCCCGTCCGGCGGTGTGAAGCTGTAGGGATCGGCCCAGAACAACCCCAGCCCTTGGGCGTCGGTCTCCATCAAGGCCGCTGCACTCTGCCCTTCCCAGGCACCGAAGTGCAGCTCTTGCAGGTCCTTCTCCAGCGTCACCGGCAACTTGAGCCTGGCGCCCAATTCTTCGGCGAATCGCGCGCAGCGTTGCAGCGGCGAGCTGATCAAGCGGTCCCACGGCCCCTGCGCCACCACGGCCTCGCGCATCTGCGCCCAGCCGTTGGCAGTGAGTGCATCGTCCAGGCTGCCGCGCAGGCCACCGCCCAGTTCGGTTTCGCCATGGCGCAGCAGGTCCAGGTGCAAGGTCATGCCGGACGGTCTGCCACGGCGGCTTCGGCGAAGGTTGCCATCTGCCCGTGCAGCGCACACGCCAGGCGCAACAACGGCACTGCCAGCGCCGCGCCACTGCCTTCGCCCAGGCGCAGGCCCAGTTCCAGCAGTGGCTGCGCGTCGAGGTGTTGCAGCACATGACGATGGCCAGGCTCGGCGCCGCGATGGCCGAACACCAGCCACTCACGGCATGCCGGGTTCAGGCGCGTGGCGACCAGTGCCGCAACGGTGCAGATGAACCCATCCACCAACACCACGATGCCTTCCTGGGCACAGGCCAGGTACGCACCGACCAGCGCGGCAATCTCAAAGCCGCCGAGATTGAACAGGGTCTGCAAGGCATCGCCGCGCTGAGCGGCATGCACCGCCAGTGCGCGTTCGATCACCGCCACTTTGTGGCTCACGCCCTGGGCATTCAAGCCGGTGCCCGGCCCCGTCAGGTCACTGACCTGGCAGTCGAGCAAGGCACACGCCAGCGCACTGGCGGCGGTGGTGTTGCCGATGCCCATCTCGCCGCCGATAAACAGCTGTGCACCGCCAGCCAACGCACGCCGCGCACTGTCGCGACCGGCTTGCAGGGCACGTTGCCCCTGGGCCTGGGTCATGGCCGGGCCGTTGACGAAATTGGCGGTGCCCGCGCCGATGTTCAGGTGACGCACACCGGGCAGGTCCAGGGACGGGTTCACCGTGCCGAGGTCGACCACTTCCAACTGAGCGTCCAACTGTCGCGCCAATACGCTGATGGCCGCGCCACCGCTGACAAAATTGTGCAGCATCTGCCCGGTGACTTCCTGGGGAAACGCCGAAACGCCTTCGGCAACCACGCCATGATCACCGGCGAAAATGGCGATCCACAGCGCGTCCACCGACGGCTTGACCTGGCCCTGCAAGCCGGCCAATTGCACCGCCAGCGCTTCCAACTGGCCGAGGGAGCCGGCCGGTTTGGTCAGTTGCTGTTGGCGTGCCAGGGCGTGTTCGTACGCTTGAGTGTCGATCGCCTTACACGGGTTGAGCCACCAGGTGTCAGTCATAACGCAGTACCTTTCAAAGTCAGGGGCAGGCCGGCGACGGTCAGGACCACACGCTGACACCGCTCGGCCAAAGCTTGATGCAGCCAACCGGCTTCATCCACATAGCGGCGAGTCAATTCGCCCAGCGGCACGACACCCAGACCGGTCTCGTTGCTGACAAAAATGATTTCACCCGGCAGCACGGCCAGGGTTTCCAGCAGTTGATCGCGCTCGGCGGCCAGACGATCCGCATCCTCAAGCATCAGCAAGTTGGTCAGCCACAGGGTCAGGCAATCCACCAGCAGGCAGCGCTCGGTTGCGGCGTTTTCACGCAGTACACGCGCCAGTTCGACAGGTTCTTCAATAAGGCCCCAATGGTCGGGGCGACGCTGGCGATGCAGGGCAACGCGCGCGTTCATCTCGCCATCCAAAGGTTGGCTGGTGGCGATGTACGTGACCGGCAAGCCGCTGTCGCTGGCGAGCTTTTCGGCAAGGCGGCTTTTGCCGGAACGGGCGCCGCCGAGGATCAGTTGGAGCATGACATAACACCTCGCTTGGCCAGTGGGACCCTCGAAGCTGGCACGGCTCCCTGTGGGAGGGAGCTTGCTCCCGATGGCGTGGCGCCAGTCATCCCATTGGCTACTGACACACCGCCATCGGGGGCAAGCCCCCTCCCACCTTTGGGTTGCAGTGCAGCAGTTGAATACTCAGCGCATTCGCTCACTGTCAAATCCCACATAGTTTGCGTAACAACTCAGTATCCAAGTGGTTCTCCACCAAGTCCGCCAGGCGCTCGATATCGCGCTCGCGCAGGGCGTGGTAATCCACTTCCTGCACATCCTGCAAACCGGCCCAGCGCAACAAGGCGCTGCACGCGGCCGGGCTTTCGAACAAGCCATGCAAGTAGGTGCCTAGGATTTGCCCGTCGGCACTTTGCGCGCCATCGCTGCGGCCATCATCCAGCAACACGGCAGCGTTCGACAAAGCGTCGCCAGACGTCACGCCCGCATGGATCTCATAACCGCTGACCTCGGCATTCTCCAACAACAAGCGTCCCCGCACATTGCGCAGCTGCTTCTCTTCTTCCAGCGTGGTACTGAAGGCAAGCAGCCCCAGGCCATCGCTGGAACCGGCAGGCCCTTCCAGTCCCAACGGGTCGTGCACTTGCTCGCCGAGCATCTGCAAGCCGCCGCAAATGCCGAGCACTTTGCCGCCGTAACGCAAGTGACGCGCCACGGCGGTGCCCCAACCGTTGGCACGCAGATACGCCAGGTCGCTGCGCACACTTTTTGAGCCGGGCAGGATAATCAGGTCGGCGGCCGGGATCGGCTGGCCCGGACCAATGAATTGCAAATCCACCTGGGGGTGCAGGCGCAGCGGGTCGAAATCCGTGTGGTTGCTGATGCGCGGCAACACCGGCACCACCACCTTGAGCACCTGGGCCGCCTTGTCGATCTGGCGTTGGTCGATGCCGTCCTCGGCTTCCAGGTGCAGGTCCATCACGTAGGGCAACACGCCCACCACCGGTTTGCCGGTGCGCGCTTCCAACCAGTCCAGGCCCGGCTGCAACAGCGCGATGTCGCCGCGAAAACGGTTGATGATGAAGCCTTTGACCCGCGCCTGTTCCGTGGGTGACAGCAGCTCCAGGGTGCCGACCAGGTGGGCGAATACCCCGCCGCGATTGATATCGGCGATCAGCAACACCGGGCAATCCACCGCCTCGGCGAAGCCCATGTTGGCGATGTCGTTGGCGCGCAGGTTGATTTCCGCCGGTGAGCCAGCGCCTTCCACCATGACCACGGGATAGGCCTGACTCAACCGCGCGTGGGAGGCCAGCACCGCTTGCATCGCGATGGCTTTGTAGTCGTGATAGGCCACTGCGTTCATGGTGGTCACGGCGCGGCCGTGGATGATCACTTGGGAGCCGGTGTCGCTGTTGGGCTTGAGCAGCACCGGGTTCATGTCGGTATGGGGCGCCAGGTTGGCGGCCTGGGCCTGCACTGCCTGGGCGCGGCCGATCTCACCACCTTCGGCGGTCACGGCGCTGTTGAGCGCCATGTTCTGCGGCTTGAACGGCACCACGGCCACGCCCTGGCGTACCAGCCAGCGGCACAATGCGGTCACCAGCGTGCTCTTGCCGGCATCGGAGGTGGTGCCCTGCACCATCAGCGTACTCATGTTGCGTCCTTATAGGCGACCAGGGCTTCGTCCAGGCGCTGCCAATCGGCCTCGGTGTCGGGCAGGCCGAAACGCAGGCTGCCGTCGTGCACGAACAGGCGCAGCAGAATGCCGCGCTGGGCCATGAATTCGTGCATGCGTTCGGCATGGGGCGTGATCAGCCATTGGAACAGCGCGCAGCCGCCGTGGGGTGGAAAGCCGTGGCGCTCCAGCAACGCGAACAAGCGCTGGCCCGCCTCGATGCAACGCGCACGTTGCAGTGCATGCCCGGCCGTGTCGCGCAGGCACACTTGGCCCAGCACCCGCGTCGGCCCGCTGACCGCCCAGGGGCCGAGCTGCTCGGCGAGTAACTTGAGTAACTTGCGCTCGGCCAACACGAAGCCCAGTCGCACGCCGGCCAGGCCGAAGAACTTGCCGAACGAGCGCAGCACGATCAAACCGACCTGATGCGCCTGGCCCGCCAGGCTCAGTTGCGGGGTCACATCCATGAAGGCTTCGTCCACCACTAACCAGCCGCCGCGCTGGGCCAGCCGCGAGTGCCAATCCAGCAGTCGTTGCGGGGTCAGGCTCAGGCCGGTCGGATTATTGGGGTTGACCACCACCAGCACGTCGAGGCCATCCAGGAAGAAGTCGACTTCCTGCTCCTGCACTTCGCGCACAACATAACCGGCGCGGCGCCAGGCTTCGGCGTGTTCGGCATAGCACGGCGACAGCACGCCGACCTTGCCCGCGCGACGCAGCCGCGGCAGCAACTGGATCGCCGCCTGGGAACCCGGCACTGGCAACAGATGCGCAGCACCGTAGTATTCGCTGGCGGCCTGCTCCAGGCCGTCGTCGGTTTCCGGCAGGCGCGCCCAGGCGCGCAAGGGGATCTCGGGGATCGGCCAGGGCCAGGGCGCGAGACCGCTGGACAGGTCGAGCCAGTCGGCTTCGGCTATCCCGTATTGAATCGCTGCCTTGCGCAGCCGGCCACCGTGCTCAAGCATAGAATTGCGCCCCCGCGCATAGGATCAGCAGCCACAACCATACGCCGCGCTGCACCAGTTGCCAGCCCCGTTCGATGGAATCGGCATCCGCCGCCGGGCCTTCGCCCAGTTGCGGGCGATGGTGCACTTCACCGTGATAGATCGCCGCACCGCCCAGCTCAACACCCAGGGCACCAGCACCGGCAGCCATCACCGGACCGGCATTGGGACTGTCCCAGGTCGGGCCTTGGGTGCGCCAGCATTTGAGCGCCAGGCGCGTCTTGCCCAGCACGGCGTAGGTCAACGCCACCAGGCGTGCGGGAATGTAATTCAGCACGTCGTCGATTTTTGCCGCCGCCCAACCGAAACGCTCAAAGCGCTCGTTGCGATACCCCCACATGGCGTCGAGGGTGTTGCTCAGGCGGTAAAGCACCACGCCCGGCACGCCGGCCACCATAAACCAGAAAATCGCAGCGAACACCGCATCGCTGCCGTTCTCCAGCACCGATTCGGTGGCGGCACGGGCAACTTCGGTGCGGTCCAGCTCGCTGGTCTGACGGCTGACCAGATAGCTCACACGCTTGCGCGCTTCCTCCAGGTCATCACTGCGCAGGGCCTGGGCTACCGGAATCACATGCTCGCCAAGGCTGCGCATGCCGAGGGCACAGTACAGCGCCAGGGTCTCCAGCACCCAGCCGATGTACGGCGCCCACGATAAGGCCGTGGCCAGCAGCGTCAGCGGCACCACGGCGATAAACCACGCGGTCACGCCATGGCTGCGCCAGCCACGGCCACCGGTATTGAAACGCTGCTCGATGCGCCCGGCGAAATTGCCGAACGCCACCAGCGGATGCCAGCGCCTGGGTTCGCCCAGCAGCGCATCCAGCGCGACTGCAGCGACACACAGCAAGGCCACACTCATTGACTCACTCCCCAGGCATTTTCATACAACATGTCACTCAACGGCCGTGGTTCGGTCCAGCCTTCGAGCTGCAACATCGGTGCCGGATAGAACTCGGCCACCGGCCCCAGGCACAACACGGCCAGGGGTTTCGCGCCGGGCGGCAAGCCCAGCAGATCGGCCAGCGCCTGGGGCTCGAACAACGAGACCCAGCCCATGCCCAGGCCTTCGACCCGCGCCGCCAGCCACAAATTCTGGATAGCACAGGACAATGACGCCATGTCCATTTCCGGCAGGGTGCGACGCCCGAAGATGTGCCGCTCGCGATCATCCATCAACGCCGCCACCAGCACTTCGGCGCAGTCGTGAATGCCTTCGACCTTGAGCTTCATGAACTCATCGGAGCGCTCGCCCAGGGCTTCGGCGGTGCGCACGCGTTCTTCTTCCACCAGTTGCTGAATCTGCCCACGCAATGCACGGTCGCTGATGCGGATAAAGCGCCAGGGCTGCATCAGGCCGACACTGGGCGCCTGGTGTGCGGCCTGGAGCAGGCGGTGGAGCAATTCGGGGGCGACAGTACCGCCGCTGAAGTGGCGCATGTCGCGGCGTTCGGCGATGGCACGGTAGACAGCCTGGCGGTCGGCCTCGGGAAAGGCGTTGTCAGTCATAGAGCTGGATCGGGCGCAAACAATGCGGCCACCGCCTTGGGATTGGATGGGAAATAGAAATGTACGTAGGACGCCGTCATCCGCCCCTGCCGGTATACCGCCTCGGCACCGCGCCCGCCGTTGGGGCTCAGGCCACGGGCAATCGGCTGCCATTCAGTGGTGGTCAGGGAATGGTGATAGGTATGGCCACGCAGGGTGCCTTCCGGCAATTCGACGCTTTGCAGGGCCAGGGCCGCCAGTTTCTTTTGCATCACCGCGTCGCCCTGCAACAGGCCGAGCAGTCCGGCGCGGGTGCCGTCGACATCGGTCAGCGAGTCCAGCAGATAGAGCATGCCGCCACATTCGGCGAGCAAGGGTTTGCCGGCCGCGTGGTGAGCGCGAATGGCTTCGAGCATCGGGATGTTTTCCGACAGCGCCTGGTGGTGCAATTCCGGGTAACCGCCGGGCAGGTAGAGGCTGTCGGCATCGGGCAACTGGCTATCGTGAATCGGCGAGAAGAACGCCAGCTCAGCGCCCATTGCGCGCAGCAGGTCGAGACTCGCGCCGTAGGTAAAAGCGAAGGCCTCATCGCGGGCCACGGCAATGCGAACGCCCTTGAGCAAGGGCTCAGCCTCGATCACTTGCGGCGCAGCGAACGTCACTGGTGGCGGCAAGGCGACTTCGCAACTGCTGCCCAGGGCTTGGGCGGCGGCGTCCAGGCGGACGTCGAGATCATTCAGCTCGCTGGCCTGCACCAGGCCGAGGTGGCGACTAGGCAGTTCGATACCGGTCTCGCGTGACAACGCGCCATACCAGCGCAGGCCCTCGGTGAGGCTGCCTTCGAGCAGTTGCGCATGACGCAGGGTGCCGACCCGGTTGGCCAGTACGCCGGCGAATGGCAGATCCGGCTGATAGCGCGCCAGGCCCAATGCCAACGCACCGAATGTCTGCGCCATGGCTGTGCCATCGATCACCCCCAGCACCGGCACGCCGAAGTGTCGTGCCAGGTCGGCGCTGGACGGTGTGCCGTCGAACAGGCCCATCACGCCTTCGATCAGGATCAGGTCCGCCTCCCCCGCCGCTTCCCACAGCAAACGACGACTTTCCTGCTCGCCCACCATCCACATATCCAACTGATACACCGGCGCACCGCTGGCGCGCTCGTGAATCATGGGGTCGAGGAAGTCCGGGCCGCATTTGAACACGCGCACCTTGCGCCCCAGGTTGCGATGCAAACGGGCAAGCGCGGCGGTGACGGTGGTTTTGCCCTGGCCGGACGCCGGAGCGGCGATCAACACGGCTGGGCAATGACGGGGCTGATTCAAAGTTCGACGCCCTTCTGTGCCTTGATGCCGGCCTGGAACGCGTGCTTGAGCATGCCCATTTCGGTGACGGTGTCGCCCATTTCGATCAACTCGGGTTTGGCGCCACGGCCGGTGACCACCACGTGTTGCATCGGCGGACGGGCTTGCAGGTCGCTGAGGACCTGGTCCAGGTCAAGGTAGCCGTGCTTGAGCGCGATGTTCAGCTCGTCCAGCACCACCAGGCCGATAGAGGGGTCTTGCAGCAATTCGCGGGAGACCGCCCAGGCGGCTTCGGCGGCGGCGATGTCACGCTGGCGGTCCTGGGTTTCCCAGGTGAAACCTTCGCCCATCACATGGAAACGCACCTGCTCGGGGAAGCGGCGGAAGAACAATTCTTCACCGGTGCTGTTACGCCCCTTGATGAATTGCACCACGCCGCACTGCATGCCGTGGCCCATCGCTCGGGCCAACATGCCGAACGCGGAGCTGCTTTTGCCTTTGCCGTTGCCGGTCAGCACCAGCAACAGACCGCATTCGTTGGGGGAGTTGGCGATGCGCTCGTCGATCACGGCTTTTTTGCGCAGCATGCGCGCCAGGTGGCGTTCGTCGCGGTCGGGGGAATCGGTCATGGCAGCTCTCCGTTGGGGCTGGACAAAAACGGCGGGCAGGGAAAAAGAAAAAACAGACAGCCAAGCATCGCCCACCGTGATGCTGTTGGATGTTGCAGGCCGGTCTCCGGGCTCATGAGTGGCGTGCTGCTTGAAGGCAGGCCAACGCTGCGCCTTCCCATATCGCAGGCGATACAGTGGCAAAAGGCAGCGTCTTGACTCATTTACCGTTGCGGGGGCAGCGCCGGAATCGCGGCGGCACTGTGTAGAAGTGCGCTCACTCACCGGCTTCCCTGTTTCACTCCATCGACCCGTGGGTCACAGAGCACCTGGAACAAGCGGCGAAGGGTAGTAGGTTGGGGGTGGAGCGTCAATTAAAGCAACTGCCTCACCTGTACTTGAAGCTGCCACAAAACAACTGTGGGAGGGGGCTGCCCCGATGGCGGTGGATCAGCCCATTGATCGTTAGCTGACACACTGCTATCGGGGGCAAGCTCCCTCCCACATTTTGATTCGAGTCTGGCGCTAAGGATTGCGTGCCAGGTTACCCGGCAACACGCGCTTGGCGCTCAGGTAGGCATTCTGCCAATAGGCCTTGGACAACGTATCCAGCTTCACGGTGCCGCCGGTTTGCGGCGCATGCACAAAGCGGCCTTCACCCACGTAGATCCCGGCGTGGCTGACCTGGGAACCGCCACCGGTGGCGAAGAACAGCAAGTCGCCGGTCTGCAGGTTCTGCTCGCTGACATCCTGGGCGCGCATCACGATCAGTTCACGGGTGGTACGCGGCAGGGAGATACCAGCGGCATCGCGGAAGACAAACCCGATCAGGCCACTGCAATCAAACCCGGAGTCCGGCGTGTTGCCGCCCCAACGGTAAGGCGTGCCGACCAGGCCCAGCGCACGGAAGAGTACGTCTTCGGCTGCGGGCGAGAAATTCTGGGTGGAATAGTTGAACACCGGCTTGGGCTTCACCGCTACGGGAGCGGGCGGCGGCGGGCGGCTTGCGCAGGCGCTGAGGAGCGCGGCGCAAACAATGAGAATAAGGCGGGCCGAGGTCGACATGTGCAGAACAATCCTGGTCTGGATGCGGCTTTCGCTGCCGAACGCTGAAAACCAGAACGCGCAAGCAAAGCTCGCGCGAACGGATTACAACAATGTCCAGGGATTCTAGCGCTTACACGTCAAACTTCAAGTATCACTTTAAGTTTACTTGCTAGCGGTAACCGTCGTCGGGGCCATGGCGAGTGCGCGCTTGGCTTCGATGAAGGTTTTGCTCCAGTAGCTGTCACCCAGGTTATCGACCCGGACACCGCCACTGCGACGGCTGCTGGAGTGGATAAACTGGTTATCGCCCAGGTAGATACCGGCGTGGCTGACACGACCACGGCCTGCCGTACTGAAGAAAAGCAGATCACCAGGCTTGAGGTTGTTGCGTGCGACTAACGGTGCATTCACGTTGATCATTTCACGGGTGGAGCGCGGCAGGTTCATGCCGGCTTCTTCGCGAAACAGATAGCCGATGAAACCGCTGCAGTCGAAACCGGCTTCAGAGGTGCCACCGAAACGGTAACGGGTACCGATCAGGGACATGCCGCGTTCGAGGATGCTGTCGGCCAGGACTGGAAGCTGGTAAGGCTTGTTGCCGGCGAAGTCGGCCAGTTCCTTTTCCGTTGCGACTTCTTCCTCATAAACAGAGGAAGATTGTGCAGCAACGAATTTTGCCTGATTTTGAACCTGTGGTTTCTGCTGATCTGCCACCTGCTGAGGGTGGGAGGCGCAACCAAACAACAGGGTAACGAGTGCGAGGGGCACGAGGGGTGCGAAGCGATTTAGCATGGGCACGACCGTGGCTGATATGTAAAGAAGTCGAGACTATGCCTTCTATCACATCGATTTGCAAATTCAATCGTGATCTATGTGACTTCGCAATTGGACTATGACATCTAAGCCGTAATTCCATTTATCGATTCGAAGGCGAAGCCAAACGGGCTGAAGCGCAGGTTTTCTGGCGCCCGTAAAATGACGAACCGCGTAAATTCAACGAGTTACCAGCCTAGCGTCTCTTTGAGAAATGGGATCGTCAATTTTCGTTGAGCCTGCAAGGACGCCTGGTCAAGCTGTTCGAGCAAATCGAACAATGCGCTCATGCTGCGGGTACCTCGAGTAAGGATAAAGTGCCCGACTTCATCGGTGAGGTGAAGGCCGCGACGGGATGCGCGCAGTTGCAGGGCACGCAATTTGTCTTCGTCGGACAGCGGACGCATCTGGAAGATCAGCGCCAGGGTCATGCGCGACTTGAGGTCGGCCAGCTTGATCGGCAACTCGCGGGGCGAAGTCGACGCGGCAATCAGCAGGCGCCGACCGCTGTCACGCAAGCGGTTAAACAGGTGAAACAGCGCTTCTTCCCAATCCGCCTTGCCGGCGATCGCTTGCAGATCGTCGAGGCACACCAACTCGTATTGCTCAAGATGGTCGAAGATGCCGATACCGCGGTCCATCAACTCAGCCAACGGCAGGTACACCGCCGGTTCGCCCATCTGCTCGAACCGCAGGCACGCAGCCTGCAACAGGTGGGTACGCCCTACGCCGTGCTTGCCCCACAGGTAGATCAGGCTTTCGGTCCACCCGGCGTCGGCTTCGCAGAGCCGCTCGACATAGCCGAGTGCAGCGGCATTGGCGCCTGGGTAGTAGTTGATGAAGGTGGCGTCGTCACGCAGACGCACACCCAAGGGCAGCTGAATCGGTTTCATGCTGACTGAACGGCTCCAAACGAACCGTTAGTGGCCTCTGTGTAAAGTTTGCAAAGTTTATACCCGTGACGCCGGGCGCACAATGCAACAGACCCCAAGCAAAATCAAAGGTTTGCGTTAACTTGTTGGATTTGTGCAGATTGTTTGACGGCCCGCCTCCAGAAATGACAAACCCGGCCTGAGCCGGGTTTGTGAAGAATCGGTTACAGATCGGGGTCTTCAACCCCCGTATACGCATCCGAATCCTTGTACAGATCGTGCACATGGCGCACCAGTACCATGATCACCGCCGCCACTGGCAACGCCAGCAGGATGCCAGTGAAGCCAAACAGCTCACCGCCCGCCAGGATCGCAAAGATCACCGCCACCGGGTGCAGGCCAATCCGATCCCCGACCAACAACGGTGTAAGCACCATGCCTTCCAACGCCTGGCCGACCATGAATACGGCCACGATCCCCAGCATCGGGTAAAGGTCACCGCCAAACTGGAACAAGCCCGCGACCAGCGCCGCGCCGATCCCAATCACAAAGCCCATATAAGGCACGATCGCGGCAAGGCCGGCAATCAGGCCGATCAACAGGCCCAGCTCCAGGCCTATAGCCATCAGGCCGGCCGCGTAGATGATCCCCAGGGCCAGCATCACCAGCAACTGCCCGCGTACGAAGGCGCCAAGCACCTCATGGCACTCTTCGGCCAGCGAGACGATGCGCTCCTCACGGTTGCGTGGCAGCAGGCTGCGGATCTTGGCCATCATGATGTCCCAATCACGCAGCAGGTAGAACGCCACCACCGGAATCAGCACCAGGTTGGTCAGCCAGCCGATCAACGCCAGGCTGGACGCAGTCGCCTGGCTGAGGATGACCCCGACGATGTCAGTGGTCTGGCCCATATGCTCGCTGATGGCCGCCTTGACCTTGTCGAACTTCCAGAAACCATCCGCCAGCCCCAGCTTGGCCTGGGCCCATGGCATCGCCGTGTGCTGCAGCCAGTCGAGCATCTGCGGCGCCAGCTCATACAAGCGGAACAACTGCTTGGCCAGCATCGGCACCAGGACCAGCACCAACGCCGTGATGATCAGGGTAAACAGGGCGAACACCGCCACCACGCCCCAGGTCCGCGACAACCCGGCCTTCTCCAAGCGATCCACCACCGGATCGAACAGGTAAGCCAGCAGCAACGCGACCAGGAACGGCGTCAGGATCGAATGCAGCAGGAACACAAAAACGCACAGCAGGACAAACCCGCCAAGCCACACCCAACGACGCGTATCCGCCATAAACCACTCCATCTATATAAAGAAGAAAACTGCTACCAACGAAAACGCAGTTGCGCCTGAGGTTCTGGTGCAGCAACCGGCTGCGCACCCTCCGCCACGGGTTGCTGGACCGGCGCCTCACCCGCAGGAACCTCCTGCAACTTGGCCAGGCTCAACTGAGTACGCAACTGATCGGCGCTGCCATTGACGCGGTACACGATGCGGTTGCCGTCCACTAACTGCGGCTGACCGCCGAAAGGCTCCAGCAGATGACCCAGCGCCGCATAACGTTCAAGGGTCATGCCCTGCACTTCCAGCAATTGTTCGGTGCTCACACCGGGCTTGACCGCAAAGCGCGGCGCCAGCTTCTGGCTGACCGCCAGCATCACCGCATCGGCCACGGCGCCGGTGTCAGCCCCTTGGGCCGTGCCTTGCTCACTTTTGTCGCCCAGCCACAGACGCCATTTGGCCTGCCATTGGCTGCCTTCCTGACGCGCATGCACCGCCAGCAAGGCGTCGGCGCCGTAACGCTCGGAGGCAGCGCGCAACGGTGTGGCGTCGGCGCTTTCCAGGTTCGGCGCGGTGGCGACCACCTGTTCATCCAGGTCACCCAGCGGCAGGCGCAGCGGCAGGCCACGATGTTGCGCCGCACGGCGCAGCGCCTGGGCAACGGTCTGGCCATCGCCGACCAGGCTGCTGCCTTCGGTGGAGTCGTTCAGCCACCAGCCAAGGATCGACGGCCGATTGCTGCCCCAGATCGACAAGCCCGCTTCACGCAGCACGCGATCGGTGCTCACCGGGTCGAAATCCACTTGCAGGCTTTCCGGCGGGCCGGCGTCATAGCCGTACTGGCTGATGATTTGTTGCGGATCCTTGCGAACGGCCGCCAGGCCCGGGCCATCAGCGGCCTTGGCGTCGCCGGTCAAGCGGATCACCAGGGTCTGCACGGCACGCTGGGTGGCCTGGTCGCGCTCTTGCGGCGATTGGCTGCTGACAGGCTCGAGTACTTGATAAAGGCCATTGAGGGTTTCGGCATGACTCGCCAGGCTGACCAACGACAAACAGCCTACAAAGAAGCACTTGAACAAACGCATGAAAGATTCCCGAACGACAAATTTAGCGGCTGGAACAGACCGCGTGAACTCGGCTTGGCAAGGCTGTGACCACAGCGACCGGTAAAACATTCACAGGGTCCTGGCAGTTTTTGTACTGTCATAACGATAGCGGTTTAAAGGCTATACCTTAATACGCGCCATGGCAGGGCCGATCAGCATTTTTTTAACCGGCTTTTTTTACCTATATGGCCCTGCCCGTCGGCCCGAGGATGGCCGCTGCCCCTCAAGCCTGATAAAATCGCGCGCCTTCGCAGACCGTCAACGGCAGGGCCCTTTACCAAAAGCGCCTGCCCGCTCGGTCGTTACCCAGAAATCCCCCCTAAAGGCCTGGATCATGAGCAAGCAACCCTCCCTGAGCTACAAGGACGCCGGTGTAGACATCGACGCCGGTGAAGCATTGGTCGAACGCATCAAGAGCGTCGCCAAGCGCACTGCGCGCCCCGAAGTCATGGGCGGCCTGGGCGGTTTTGGCGCCCTCTGCGAAATCCCGGCCGGCTACAAGCAGCCTGTCCTGGTATCCGGCACCGATGGCGTGGGCACCAAGCTGCGCCTGGCACTGAACCTGAACAAGCACGACACCATCGGCATCGACCTGGTTGCCATGTGCGTCAACGACCTGGTGGTGTGCGGCGCCGAGCCGTTGTTCTTCCTTGACTACTACGCCACCGGCAAGCTGAACGTGGACACCGCGGCACAAGTGGTCACCGGTATCGGCGCCGGTTGCGAACTGTCGGGTTGCTCCCTGGTCGGCGGTGAAACCGCTGAAATGCCAGGCATGTATGAAGGTGAAGACTACGACCTGGCCGGCTTCTGCGTCGGCGTCGTGGAAAAAGCCGAGATCATCGACGGCTCCAAAGTCGCTGCCGGTGACGCCCTGCTGGCCCTGCCGTCCTCCGGCCCGCACTCCAACGGTTACTCGCTGATCCGCAAGATCATCGAAGTGTCCGGCGCTGATATCGAGAACACCCAGCTCGACGGCAAGCCGCTGACCGACCTGCTGATGGCCCCGACCCGCATCTACGTCAAGCCACTGCTCAAGCTGATCAAGGACACCGGCGCAGTCAAGGCCATGGCCCACATCACTGGCGGCGGCCTGCTGGACAACATCCCGCGCGTTCTGCCAAAAGGCGCCCAGGCCATCGTTGACGTCGCCAGCTGGCAGCGTCCTGCGGTATTCGACTGGCTGCAAGAGCAAGGCAACGTCGACGAAACCGAAATGCACCGCGTGCTGAACTGCGGCGTCGGCATGGTCATCTGCGTGGCTCAAGAGCATGTTGAAACCGCACTGAACGTACTGCGCGAAGCCGGCGAGCAGCCTTGGGTCATCGGCCAGATCGCCACCGCTGCCGAAGGCGCGGCTCAGGTTGAGCTGAAGAACCTCAAGGCTCATTAATGTCTCAGACCTGTGATGTCGTGGTGCTGCTCTCCGGCACCGGCAGTAACTTGCAGGCCCTGATCGACAGCACGCGCACCGGCGACAACCCGGTGCGCATTGCTGCGGTGATCTCCAACCGCAGCGACGCCTACGGCCTGCAACGCGCCAGGGACGCGGGTATCAACACCCGTTCCCTGGATCACAAGGCGTTCGAGGGCCGCGAGGCCTTCGACCGCGCCTTGATCGAACTGATCGACGCCTTCAACCCCAAGCTCGTGGTACTCGCCGGCTTCATGCGCATCCTCAGCGCTGACTTCGTGCGGCATTACGCCGGGCGCCTGTTGAATATCCACCCTTCGCTGCTGCCCAAGTACAAAGGCATGCACACGCACCAGCGTGCGCTCGAGGCCGGCGACAGCGAGCATGGCTGCAGCGTGCATTTTGTCACCGAGGAACTCGATGGCGGGCCTCTGGTCGTACAGGCAGTGGTTCCGGTAGAGTCTGACGACTCGGCGCAGACGCTTGCGCAACGGGTTCACACCCAGGAACACAGGATTTACCCGCTGGCCGTTCGCTGGTTTGCCGAGGGGCGGTTGATTCTTGGTGACCAGGGTGCATTATTGGACGGTCAGTTACTCGCGGCCAGCGGCCACTTGATTCGAACCTAGGAGATTTTATGCGTCGCGCCTTGCTCTTCGCTTTTGCGCTGTTCGCCTTGCCAGCCGTGCAAGCAGCAGACCTTCACCCTTTCTCCGTCAGCTACACCGCCGACTGGAAACAGTTGCCCATGAGTGGTTCGGCCGAACGCAGCCTGTCCAAGAACGGCGACGGCTCCTGGACCTTGAATTTCAAGGCTTCCATGATGATTGCCAGCCTCACCGAAACCAGCGTGATCCTGTTTGACAAGGACACCCTGCAACCGAAGAGCTACACCTTCGAACGCGGTGGCCTGGGCAAGGCGAAGAAGATCAATCTGGACTTCGACCAGACCGCCAAGAAAGTCACCGGCTTTGAAAACAAAGACCCGGTCAACGTACCGCTGCAAAGCGGCATGCTCGACAAGTCGACCTACCAGTTGGCCCTGCAGCGCGACGTGGCTGCCGGCAAGAAGAGCATGAGCTACAACGTGGTTGAAGGCACTGACGTCGACACCTACGACTTCCGCGTAATCGGCCCGGAAAAAGTCCAGACCAAGGTCGGCTCCATCGACGCGATCAAGGTCGAGCGCGTGCGTGACCCGACGCAGAGCAAGCGCATCACCCAGATGTGGTTTGCCAAGGACCAGGGCGGCATTCTGGTTGCCCTGCGCCAGGTGGAAACCGACGGCAAGGAATACAACATCATGCTGCAGGACGGCACCGTTGACGGTAAGGCTGTCAAAGGTAGCTGATCGGTAGCTGGAACAGAGAGCCTCGCGAATGCGGGGCTTTTTTTCGCCCATGGATTCAGTGTTGAAACCTCTACCGTTATCGGGGGCAAGCCCCCTCCCACACTGGGTTGTGTTCACCGATCAAAATGTGGGAGGAGGCTTGCCCCGATGGTGATAGCCGGGCCAACAAGGGTTCAATGCCTGACTTGAACATGAAACTTTCGTCATAAAACTCAGGACCCTGCGGCGCGATGTCGCGGTTTACGCGGCCTGCAGCACTGTTGCGTTTGCTGCAATGATTTGTTGCGCGAAAAGTCGGTTTACTTAGCAAGCTAACAAATCATATAACAAAGGCCTGCGACGACTTGCCGCAGATTCACCAGAGATTGGAGCAAGCAGATGACTGTAAAAGTAACTGAACGCGACGACGAACATATGTCCCACGAAGCACTGGGCCATGGGATTCACATCTGGGATGTACACCAGCAAGACCTGCTGGTCGGCATGTTTCACAACGAGAGCGACGCTCATAATTATAAGAGCGAGCTCGAAGCCCTTGAGATGAGACGCCAGTCAGAAAGCTCCTGAAGCTACCTTGTAGTGAGCGGGCTTGCCCCGCGCTGGGTGGCGAAGCCGCCCCACTAAAAACGCCGCATTCTTTCTGGGAGAATGCGGCGTTTGGTTTTCAGGGTCTTTAGGTAGAACAGGCGATGAGTACCCTGTGGCGAGCGGGCTTGCCCCGCGTTGGAGTGCGCAGCGCTCCCGTTTTTTGGGGCCGCTACGCAGCCCAACGCGGGGCAAGCCCGCTCGCCACAACAGGCCTGCTCACCACAATTAAGGCTGCTGCCTTACCACATCAGGTCATCCGGGATCTGGTAGGCGGCGTACGGATCATCCTCATCCGGCACCTGGCTTTCCGTCAGGATGTTGAGCTGCACGATACGCTCCGGTGCGCGCTCCTGGATCTTCAGCGCCGCTTCACGCGGGATCACCTCATAACCGCCACCGTGGTGCACGATCGCCAGGGAGCCGTTGCTCAGCTTGTTGCGCATCAGCGTGTTGACCGACAGGCGCTTGACCTTCTTGTCGTCCACGAAGTTGTAGTAGTCCTCGGTGGTCAGCTTGGGCAGGCGCGAGGTCTCGATCAATTGCTTGACCTGGGCCGTGCGGGCCTTGGCCTCGGCTTTTTCCTGCTGCTGGCGGTTCAGCTCCTGGTCGCGCTTGACCTTCTCGGCCTGCGCCTCGGCCGCCAGGCGGGCCTGGGTATCGTCTGCCTCGATCTGGCCTTTATGCACCAGGCGCTGCTGTTTCTGTTTCTCTTTGCCGACCTGTTTGGCCTGCTTTTGGTTGACCAGACCTGCTTTGAGCAACTGGTCGCGAAGGGAAAGGCTCATGGTGCTTACTCACTTAGGCAACTGCTCAACCGCAGCTGGACACATTCTTTTCCTGACGTTTGGCTTCGCCCCACAGGGCGTCCAACTCTTCGAGGGTGCAATCTTCTATGGGACGACGGGTATCGCGCAATGCCTGTTCGATAAATCGGAAGCGTCGTTCGAACTTGGCATTGGCGCCACGCAACGCGGTTTCCGGGTCGACCTTGAGGTGACGGGCCAGGTTGACCGCTGCAAACAGAAGGTCCCCGACCTCATCGGCAATGGCCGCCGGGTCGTTATCGGCCATGGCTTCGAGCACTTCATCCAGCTCTTCGCGCACGTTATCCACCACCGGCAACGCGGACGGCCAGTCGAACCCGACCTGGCTGGCGCGCTTTTGCAACTTGGCGGCACGGGAAAGGGACGGCAAGGCGGTGGGTACATCGTCCAGCAGGGAAAGCTGCTCCGGCGCGTCGGACTTCTGCGCGCGCTCCTCGGCCTTGATCTGCTCCCAGCGCTCCTTGACCTGTTCTTCGCTCAACTGCGGGATATCCAGCGGTGCATACAGGTCGCCGGTGGGGAACACATGGGGATGGCGACGGATCAGCTTGCGCGTGATGCTGTCGATCACCCCGGCGAATTCGAAGCGCCCTTCTTCCCGCGCCAACTGGCTGTAATACACCACCTGGAACAACAGGTCGCCCAGCTCACCCTGCAGGTGATCGAAATCGCCGCGCTCGATGGCGTCGGCGACTTCGTAGGCCTCTTCCAATGTGTGCGGGACGATGGTGGCGTAGGTTTGCTTGATGTCCCACGGGCACCCGTATTGCGGGTCCCGCAGGCGATTCATCAGGTGCAGCAGGTCTTCAAGTAAATACATTTGTCTCTTTCCGCTGAAGATCAAATGTGGGAGGGGGCTACACCCCGATTGGGGTGGGTCAACCAACAGCCTGGTACCTGACACTCTGCTATCGGGGGCAAGCCCCCTCCCACATTTAGCCTGCATTCATCCACATACTCATGGGGTACGGTTACGCCGCGTCTCGATGATATTCGGCAACTGGGAAATCCGCCCCAGCAACCGTCCCAGTGCGTCCAACCCCGGAATCTCGATGGTCAGGGACATCAGCGCGGTGTTGTCCTCTTTGTTCGAGCGGGTATTGACCGCCAGCACGTTGATCCGCTCATTGAGCAACACCTGCGACACGTCACGCAGCAACCCGGAACGGTCGTAGGCACGGATGACGATGTCCACCGGGTAGGTGAGCACCGGCACCGGACCCCAACTGACCTGGATGATCCGCTCCGGCTCACGCCCGCCCAGTTGCAGCACCGAGGCGCAATCCTGGCGGTGAATGCTTACGCCGCGGCCCTGGGTGATATAGCCGACGATGGCGTCCCCCGGCAGCGGCTGGCAGCAGCCGGCAATTTGGGTCATCAGGTTGCCCACGCCCTGGATCTGGATATCGCCACGCTTGCCTGGCTTGTAGCCGGTGGCCTTGCGCGGGATCAGTTCCAGCTGTTCGCTGCCGCGTTCCGGCTCGACCAGTTGCTGGGCCAGGTTGACCAGTTGGGCCAGGCGCAAATCGCCGGCACCGAGGGCGGCGAACATGTCTTCGGCAATCTTCATGTTGGCCTTTTCGGCCAGCTTGTCGAAGTCCACCTGGGGCAGGCCCAGGCGCGCCAATTCGCGCTCGAGCAAGGTTTTACCGGCAGCGACGTTCTGGTCGCGCGCCTGCAATTTGAACCAGTGGACGATCTTCGCCCGCGCCCGCGACGTGGTGATGTAGCCCAGGTTCGGGTTCAGCCAGTCGCGGCTCGGCGTGCCGTGCTTGCTGGTGATGATCTCGACCTGCTCACCGGTCTGCAGGCTGTAGTTGAGCGGCACGATGCGCCCGTTGATCTTGGCGCCACGGCAGTTGTGGCCGATCTCGGTGTGCACGCGGTAGGCGAAGTCCAGCGGCGTGGCGCCCTTGGGCAAGTCGATGGCGTGCCCGTCCGGAGTGAAGATATAGACCCGGTCCGGCTCGATATCCACGCGCAGCTGTTCGGCCAGGCCGCCGATGTCGCCGAGCTCTTCGTGCCATTCCAGCACTTGGCGCAGCCAGGAGATTTTCTCTTCGTACTGGTTGGACCCGGCCTTGACGTCGGTGCCCTTGTAGCGCCAGTGCGCGCACACGCCCAGCTCGGCCTCTTCGTGCATGGCGTGGGTGCGGATCTGCACTTCCAGCACCTTGCCCTCGGGGCCGATCACCGCCGTGTGCAACGAGCGATAGCCGTTTTCCTTGGGGTTGGCGATGTAGTCGTCGAACTCCTTGGGAATGTGCCGCCACAGGGTATGGACGATGCCCAGCGCGGTGTAGCAGTCGCGCATTTCCGGCACCAGCACGCGCACCGCACGCACGTCGTAGATCTGGCTGAAGGCCAGGCCCTTGCGCTGCATTTTGCGCCAGATGGAATAGATGTGTTTGGCCCGGCCGCTGATGTCGGCTTCGACGCCGGTGGCCTGCAGCTCCGAGCGGAGCTGGTTCATCACGTCGGCGATAAAGCGCTCGCGGTCGAGCCGCCGCTCATGCAGCAACGTGGCGATCTGTTTGTATTGATCGGGTTCGAGGTAGCGGAAGGACAAGTCCTCCAGCTCCCACTTGATATGGCCGATGCCCAGTCGGTGCGCCAGTGGCGCATAGATGTCGAAGACCTCACGGGCGACGCGGTTGCGTTTTTCGTCGTCGGCGGTCTTCACCGCACGAATCGCGCAGGTACGCTCGGCCAGCTTGATCAGGGCGACGCGCACGTCGTCGACCATCGCCACCAGCATCTTGCGCAGGTTCTCGACCTGGCCCTGGGTGCCCAGCACCATGGACTGGCGCGGGCTGAGGCTGGCGCTGATCGCGGCCATGCGCAGCACGCCGTCGATCAACTTGGCCACCACCGTGCCGAAACGCTGGTTGACGGTGGGCAACGGGATATGCCCTTCACGCACGCCGCGATAGAGCACGGCGGCGATCAACGAATCCTGGTCCAGCTTGAGATCGGCGAGGATCTCGGCGATCTCCAACCCGGTGCGAAAGCTGGAAGTGCCTTCGGCCCACAGGTTCTTGGCCGCATTGTCTTGCTGCTCGGACTCACGAGCGAACTCGCAGGCTGCTTTCAAGGCTTCACGGTCCAGTGCCGGGTCGACACTGATGGCATGGTCCAGCCATGCCTCGAGATTGATACTGCCGTCGGTGTTGATCGGCTGGTGTGCTCTCACCTGTACCATCTTGCTTACCTTCCCTACGACGCACCTTCGATGCGCCAAAATCATCGCCGACGTTTACTGCGGACTCCCTGGCAGATCACAGGCCCTGGAGAACGCAGGCCAGTCGGATTAAACGGGCATCCTAGCCCGCTTCAAATAACGCCATGGCCTCGACATGCGCGGTTTGCGGAAACATGTCGAGGATCCCGGCACGTTTTAGCCGGTAGCCTTGCTTGACCAACTCAACCGTGTCCCGCGCCAGCGTGGCCGGGTTGCAGGACACATACACCAGACGCTTGGCGCCCAAGGTCGCAAGCTTGCGCACAACCTCCAGGGCACCGTCACGAGGTGGGTCCAAGAGTACCGCAGAAAAGCCCTGTTTGGCCCATTCTGCGTCAATCAAAGGCTGGGACAAATCGGCCTGAAAAAACTGCGCATTATGCAAATTGTTGCTGACGGCATTCACGGCCGCCCGGTCCACCATGGTCTGCACACCTTCCACCGCCACCACTTCACGCACCTGGCGCGCCAGTGGCAGGGCGAAATTGCCCAGGCCGCAAAACAGGTCCAGCACCCGTTCGTCGGGTTGTGGCGCCAGCCATTCCAGGGCCTGGGCAACCATCGCCGCATTGACGCCGGCGTTGACCTGCACAAAGTCTCCCGGCCGGTAAGCCAGCTCCAGATTCCACTGTTCCAGTCGAAAACCCAACACAGCACCGGTGTCGACCGGCTCCGGCTGGCCCTCGCCATGCAGCCACAATTGGGCCTCATGGAAGGCGCAAAATTCGTTCAACACCTGCAGGTCCGCTTCGGACAACGGCGCCATATGCCGCAGCAACACCGCAACGGATGTACCGCTGAACAATTCCACATGCCCCAGGGCCTGGGGTTTGCTCAGGCGGCGCAGCATGTTCGGCAGGCGCTGCATGATCGGTTGCAAGGCCTGTACCAGCACCGGGCAACCATCGATGGCGACGATGTCCTGGCTGGCCACGGCGCGAAAACCGACGTCCAAGTGTTTCGCCTTGGCATCCCAACGCACCGCCACGCGGGCGCGGCGACGGTAGCCGAATTCCGGCCCGCTCAACGGCGCGGCCCACTCTTGCGGTTCGACACCGGCCACGCGGGACAGTTGCTCGGCGAGCATGCGCTGTTTCAGGGCAAGCTGTTCGGCGTGGGGCAAGTGCTGCACGCTGCAACCGCCACAACGGCCAACGTGCGCACACGGCGCCGGGCGGCGCAGCTCGCTGGCCTTGAAGACGCGCTCGGTGCGCGCCTCGACGATTTTGCCGTGGGCACCCAGCACTCGCGCTTCGACTTCTTCGCCGGCCAGCGCGCCGTTCACAAACCAGGTGCGGCCCTCGAAGAACACGATGCCACGGCCATCATTGGCCAGGCGCTCGATGGTCAGGCGTTGTTTCTTGCCCACCGGAATCTGCGGGGCCCGGCTGCCGCCCGTCGGTTGGAAGCGCAGGCCTCTCTCGTGCTTGGCCATCAGTTGGGTTCGTCGAAGATGCCGGTCGACAGGTAGCGGTCGCCTCGGTCACAGATGATCGCGACGATCACCGCGTTTTCCACTTCTTTGGACAGGCGCAACATGCCCGCCACCGCGCCACCGGAAGACACGCCGCAGAAGATTCCTTCTTCACGGGCCAGGCGGCGCGTGGTGTCTTCGGCTTCACGCTGGGCCATGTCGATGATGCGGTCCACACGCGTGGCGTTGTAGATCTTCGGCAGATACTCCTCGGGCCAACGGCGGATACCCGGGATGGCCGCGCCTTCCATCGGTTGCAGGCCGACGATCTGGATCGCCGGGTTCTGCTCCTTGAGGTAGCGCGAGTTGCCCATGATGGTGCCGGTGGTGCCCATGGAACTGACAAAGTGGGTAATGGTGCCCTGGGTCTGGCGCCAGATTTCCGGGCCGGTGCTGGTGTAGTGCGCCTCGGGGTTGTCCCCGTTGGCGAACTGGTCCAGCACCAGGCCACGGCCTTCGGCAGCCATGCGCTCGGCCAGGTCGCGTGCGCCCTCCATACCTTCTTCCTGGGTGACCAGCACCAACTGCGCGCCATAGGCGGTCATCGCCGCCTTGCGCTCGGCGCTGCCGTTGTCGGGCATGATCAGGATCATCTTGTAGCCCTTGATCGCGGCGGCCATGGCCAGGGCGATCCCGGTGTTACCCGAGGTGGCCTCGATCAGCGTGTCGCCGGGCTTGATCTGCCCGCGCAACTCGGCGCGGGTGATCATCGACAGCGCCGGGCGGTCCTTCACGGAACCGGCCGGGTTGTTCCCTTCGAGCTTGAGCAGCAGGGTATTGCTGGTTTCACCCGCCATGCGTTGCAAGCGGACCAGGGGCGTGTTGCCGACGCAATCGGCGATTGTAGGGTACTGCAAGGTCATGGCGTATTCGCAATCCAGACTGCGGGGCGCACATCATACCGGGAAAGGCTGGCGGGCCATATCACGCAAAGTGTGGTGCTTATTGCTTAAAGGTATAAGCACAGATAGTTATCCGTTCTCGAACGCCGTCCATTCCTCATAAGTAAATGCCCGAATCCGATTGTTTCTCGCCGATGCCATTGCTTGAGACAGTTCTTTATAACGCTTCTCGTATTGGCCTTCGATTATCACGCCACTCTCCAGTTGTTCGACTGCCGAGTCTGAGAGTGCACTGAAACGGCGAAGCTTGAATGCAAGCTGTGCGGCGTATTTGCGTTCAATGAATTGCACCCAATGCGCCTCCCTCAACAACACTTCAGGCCAGTCAGTTGAAGCCTCTGAACGATAAACTGCCGCACGCAGGGCATTGACCGAATTGGCATCCGCCACAACCGTGTCAAAACCCCTAGGGAGCGTTTGTGGCAAGTCAAGACTCGGTGCCAGCGCGATGCGATGAAGAAGATTCTGCTTGTAAATCTCCATCATGCCCTGGGATTCAAAGCGCAACGCAATCTGGTGATCCATGAAGTCAAGACGGTGCATCGCGCGGTAGTAGCGTATCAAGCGAGCCCCGGCAGTTTGTGTGTCTTCATAGAGTATCTGTAACGGAAGCATCTCCAACTCAACTCGATGCAGGCACAACAGCCAACCATCAATCCCACCGTTCAGCGATGCATAAGACGACTCAAGGGAAATGATCTGCCTTCCCTCCAGATCCTGCGCGTGTTCAATCAACCCCCACACTCGTTTCGTAATGGTCTCTCTCATATCGCGGTGTTTGAGTTCGTTGAACCCCGGGAACTCGGAGATGCGTGCCAGCAGTTCAAAAAAACTATCCGCCATAGGTCGCTCTTGCAACGTGGACCAATAGCCTTGGTGTGTGGCGACGTCTTCTGCAGGTAGCAGCGCCAACCACCTGATAGATTGCCGATCAATAGAAGTCGACTCCCATAGCCCAAAATGTGCTTCGGAGTGGCGCCAGCGTTCATGCGCCTGGCGTAAAAACCGTCGTGTGTGCGGGGAAAGCGGATTGCCTCTCAGGTTTATCGCCTGATGGACTTCGGGATAAATGAACAAGTCCATGTCATCCAAATCTATTATTTGGTTGTCGCTCAGGTCAAAACTTCGCAATGTGCGCAGAGTCACGGCTCCCTTTGGTGGCTGGCGCAACTCGCAGCCACGCAGTTGCAGAACTCGTAGACTCGTCAACCTATACAGATTCAGCCTACGCCCTCGGCCGAGCGGGTTTCCCGACAAATCGAGGCTTCTGAGCTGGGTCAGCTCAGCCAGTCCTTCTTCGTCTACATAGTCGAACCGCAAGTGGTTGTTCGACAGATTGAGTACCGCCAGGTGAGAGTGGACGTCCAGATTGGGCAGATGCGTGAGTCGGTTACCATCGAGATAGAGAATACGCAGGGCCGGAAAGCTGAAAAGAAAGCGCTCCGGCAACGCCGTCAATCGATTGTTCTTCGCACTCAGCACTGTCACATGAGAAAAATGCGCGCCCAGGGCGGGTAAACTTGCCAAATCCAGATTGTCCAGATTCAGTTCCTCTTCAACTCCCTGAGTGAAACCTTCCTTGGCCCAGCAGCGCTGAATGCGCTCAACCGCCAAGGCCCGTGAGTAGGCCGAGGAGCTATCCGGCTGGATTTTCGACGCCTGATCCCGCCACGCTTGCAGGTCCCTGTACAGCTGATCACGCTCTTTGACTTGATAGGTGATCATCTCTTCACGCATAACGACTGTGTCACCCGCCTCCGCGAGCATCGCCCACACCTCGGCATCCGTTTTAGAGGGGTACAACTCGCGCATGCGCGAGATCTGGTCACGCTCTGTCGGCCCGAATTCGGTTCCACCACTGAGTGGATAGCCTTTGCGACCATTGATCAGGCGTGGTGGCGCGAGCCTCCATGATATTGGCCGTATGTTGAGTGTCGCTTGGATCCCCGGCCAATCCTGCCCCAGCCGGGCTCCCATTTCCGCGCGCAATTCCTCCAGCGCGCCGGCATGGGTGTAACCCAGCGCCTGGCGTTTGGCCGGGGGCAGTGCATTGAGCAAGGCCTCCAGGAAGGGCGCGCGTACCCCCACCACCTGCAAGCTACCGTCCGCCCGTTGGCCATAGGCCAGGTACTGTCCGACGCTAGGTTTCAAGACCCGCCGAAGGTCAGCATCATCGGGGCCGACGCTGTCGATTACGCGGTGGGCGTCCCAGAGCTCAACCCGCAGCGATATCGGCCAGCCCTTGAGACCCGCCAGTTCGTGGAGCATCAACCGTGAGCTGTCGTCGTTCGCCAACGGCGACATGTGTACACCTTCCAGGGCGCCACAGACCCGCAACCAACGAGCCCACCACCGCGCCTCTTGCGCCAGGGTGTGCGGTACACGCCCCTCCCGGAGGTGCTCCAGCTCCGACGCAGAGGCATGTTGCACCCAGTCCTGCGCAATCCCCGTCGTCAATCCAGGGAACTGGCGCACTATCACCTGTACCAAAGGGTCATCGGACTGCTGGTTCTTGCGGCGCAGCACATCGAAAAACTGCGCGTGCATCTGCAGTTTGTCCATGTGCACCTTGCTCTCCAGGGCCGCAACCTGATCTTCACGTGCAAGACCCGCCTTACCGACCAACGCATCGGCATTGTCAGGCGTTACTTCATCGAGCAGTTGGACGATAAACTCCGCCCCCGTCTCCAGCCCTTGCTTGACCCGATCAAAGATATTCAAGCGCTCGAACGTCTCCACCAAAAGCACCGGCGGCGGTTCGTTGCGCACATGCACCTTGCGCAGTATGTCCGGCGTCACGCCGCTGATCTGCTGGACCTTGTCGATGGCATCGGGGGTCAATCCGCGAAACCTGGGGCCCAGGCGGTAAAAGGGTTTCTGCCCGTCCCAGGTCAGCGGGTTCTCCCATTCGTGGCGCCAGGCGCCCGCACCGTTATGGCTCAATACCGGCGCATACGCGTCGTCCAGGGAGGGATGGCGGATACGCCAAGGTTGTGCATGATCCGCCTGGGTCACTTTGAAATATTGACTGTCGAGGTACAGGTAGCGGTCCGACTCCAGAAGGTACAACCCCAAGGCATCGGGCTCGGATGCAATACGCCTGGTGTCGACATCACTCGCGTACTGCGTGATCTCGCGCAGTACCGGGTAAAATCTGCCTTGCGGTGCACGATTGCGCAGCATCGCCTGGGCCACTTGATGACGAAACCCGCTGATGGCCGCCGGCATATCGGCGCCGAACCGGGCACGATCGTGATCGGAGAGTTGGCTCAGCAGCACTCGGAAAAACGCATCGGCTCCGCCCTGCTGCACGCCGGCACTCTGGCTGCCCGGATCATAGGGCGAAAACTCCCCGTCTCCATGGTCGAGGATCAACACGGCATGCCTGTCGCAGTCCTGGGGAACGTAGGTTGGAGGGCCAACGATCAGGTGTTTGCCGATAGCCCTCAACACACTGCGGGCGAACGCCTGGACCCACGCCTGAGTCTGCTGGTCAAACCTGCGTCGGTGGTAGACCCGGTCAATGAGGGCCTCGGCGCGCGCCATCTGCGCGGCAACCTTGAATGCATCGTAGAGCGGCTCGGGTTGCTGCCGCCCCTCGATCAAGCGGGTTTGCTGATCAAGCGACAACGGGTGCTGATCCAGCACCTCGAGCAACCTCGGCAGGCTGACGTCGGGGTGCAATGCGCGCAGCACCTCGATCACCTCGGGCACCGGGTAGTCGTGGCCAATGCTGTCGGGCAACCACTTGCGCACGGACACCGACGCGCGGGTAGCGGCCGCGCGATGGGTGTCGGCAAACCGGGTCAAGGCTTCGAACAGATCGAACCGCGACGCCTGGGCCTGAGCCGCCAATTGCCGACGTACCGCCTGCTCACCGGCGGAAAAATTCGACGGCAGAAGCTGCACCACCGCGTGGGACAGATGCGCGGTGATGCGCTGCGGTGTCGAGTAGCCAAACTGATAGTTTTCCAGGGCAATCACCGTGATCACGACCATCGTAGGACGGGTCGATTCCTGACTGTAGCGACGTAACTCCCGGCCCTGCGCATTCACGATTCTCAATGTCGTATCCACCGGCCACGCCGGCAGCTGGGTCAGCAACGGGCCCAGGACGTCGAAAGCTCCCATGGGCACTGGCCGGTTGGAATCGGCCAAGCCGACCACCCAGTCAATCAGCCGATCGACGTTGAACCGATGCACCGCCTCCACCAACGAGGCCGATGGCCGCTCACCGGCCCAGACACGTTCCAGCTGTTCCCTTGAAGTACCGCTGGTCTCCAGCACAGCCTGCAGCTCATGCGCAGGCGCCTGGGAGGGCAGCAACATGCGCTCAAGCAACTGGGGGCTGCTCAGGCCCCTACTGTCCTTGATGTTCGCGGCGGGCATTTGCGAGAGGCGTTGATACAAGGCTTGATGGCGCCGCCGTACACTGAACGCCAGGCGGCTATGCAGCCGCCCGCTGATCAGCAGGTCGGCCAAATCGGAAAAAGCCAGCACCAGTTCACCTGCATGCCCCTCGAGCACACTGGAAAGTCCGTTGAGCAACCCTTCACCGAGCGCAGCGTACAACGCGATCACCCGCACACGCGCCAACCCCTTGAGCGGGCCGGGTACCGGCATCAGCAATAGCTCCAGCACCTCACCGATGACGGTGCGAGCGATACCGGCAAGAGTCGCCAGAAATCCAGGCGTCTCGTTGGCCAGGCCCTTCAGGTTGGCGCGAATGCGCGCCAGATGGAGATCACCCAAACTGACCGGCGGTGCTTTGGTCACGACCTTGCGGGTATAGCCGGTCCGGTCCTCCAGACGAGGCTCGAACACTTCGAGAAACAGGTCCTGCAATGCCTCGGCAAAAGGACTGAGCCCGGTTTCGCGGACGGCGCCTTGCCTGAGTCGGGTCAAGCGTTCGCTGTCGGGCTGTGACATGACCGCGTATAACCACGCCACCCTGCCCTGCCGGTAGAAAGCACTGAAGGCCACATAAAACTCCTGGCAGGCTTCCCGGTGGCTGTCGAAATGACGCAGGTCACCCCCGCCCGGCCGACGGGGAAAGTAACTGAAAGCGCCTTTGCAACCGGTAACGGAAAATATCAGGTGGGGGATGTTCAGGCTGTCCCCCGGGGGCCTGCTGAGTGTTTGCCCGGTGTTGCCGATAAATTGAGGCACCCAACCGATATTGTCCTTGCCGTCGGGGATGAACAGCTGCATTTCCTCGCAGTGCCCCCACCCCTCGTCGTGCTCCAGTGCTTGCTTGATATGCCGGTATTTTTCCCGGTCGATTCGAGTGATGTTCGAGTCTTTCAGGGCTTCAATCAGGGCGAACTCAAGCTCAAGGCGCCCCAGGTTCACAATCGCATGGCCCAAAGGCTTGGTCTTGTCCAGATTGTCGTCGAGCAGGGTTCTGAGTTGGCCACCGAGATTGAGCGCGCGCACCAACGCGATGAAGTCCTCGGGGCTGAGGTCGATACTGAGCCTGCTGGACGTTGCCACGCCGTCATGGCCGGGGTAATCCCACCCGGTCAGGCCGTCATAGTTCATGCAGGCGGCGTCCCACAGCGAAAGCCGGACGACCCTGGGCTCATTGATACGGTCTGCCAGGTCGCGCCGATGGCGGCGAGGGCCGTACGAGTAGGTGGTGGTGATGTGCTGGGTTTTGGGATCAACGACTTGACCGGTGAGGTCGTTGAGGCCCGTTCGCAAACGCTCCAGGCTTTGGCGTTCAAACTGTGTAACGAATTGACGAATGTTTCGTTCGACCTCCACCTGGGCCTCGATCAACGCCCGTTGCAGGCGCACATATTCGCGCTGGCCATCGTCATCCAGCCCGGGCATGAACGCGGCGAACTTTTCCTGCAGGGCGTCCACGGTTTGCAGGGTCGCCCACTCGTCGCCTGCGACCAAGGGCAGCCCCGCTCGCTGCTCCATCATGAACGCCGCCAATGGGTCTGCCTGCTGCTGTGTCGCTACCGGCTCAATCATTTCACGCTCCTTGAAATGATCAGCCTATCCACTACCCGTCGATGGCTCCGGTAGCTATGTAGCGCATTGACTCAACCATGATTCTTTTCGAATACCGCTGCGCCCATCGCCGCGATCTGCCCCTCGATCAACACGTCGAACGGCCGCAGCAATGGCTCGAAGGAGGTGGGGGCCTCCAACACCTGTAGGGCCTGCGCAATCGCCTCGACAGTGGACAACGCACCTGGCCCGGGAGCCTTGCGCAGTCGATAGCGTGACACGGCGTCGCCCACCAAAATCACCCGTGGCAGCGCTGCCAGCAATGGGTTGAGATGCAACAATTTGCGCGCCTTGCGCCAGGTGCCGTCGGGGACTACCAGCAACACCGGCTGTTCGCCTGGCACATAGCTTTGGAGGGGTTGTGCATCGTCCGACGGAAACAACAGCCGCGCCTGATAACCGGGTGGGTTCAACAACGTCGGCAGATCCTCGAACACCTCCCCCACCACCAACTGCGCGTTGTTCAAGCCCAGCGCTGCCAGCCTCGCGGTGTTCAGCGCATGGTTGACCTCACTCGGGTGCTGCAACAGCAGCACGCGGGTGCGGCTGTCGAGGCTGGGTATCAGCGCGCACAGGCAGTGGGTGAGGGGCCGTAGGCAGCGGGAACATTGGGGTCTAGACATGGTGTTATCAGGCCTGGTTGAGCTGGGCTTTGAGTAGATCGCGAAAGGTCTGGATCAGCGGTTCACGGCTGCGACCACGGCGCATGATCATCGAAAACGGCGCCTGGTAGCCGAAGGTTGCGGGCAGCAACACGCGCAAATCGCCTTTGTCGGCCCAGGCCTGGGCATAGTGCTCGGGCAGGTAGCCGATGTAGGCGCCGGACAGCACCAGGATCAACTGCGCCTCCATACTTTCCACCGTCGCCGCGCTGTGCTTGAAGCCGTGGCGCGCCAGTTCGGCCTGGCTCCAGTAGCCGCGCCCGACCATGCGTTGCTGGGTGATGACTTGCTCGGGAATACGCCGCTCGTTGAAGAGAGGGTGACGGGTGCTGCAATACAGCCAGTGCTGCTCGCGGTACAGCGGCATGTAGACCAGCCCGCTCATGCGGTTGGAGAAGGCGCCGATGGCCAGGTCCAGGCGGTTGTCCTGCACGCCGAGTTGCAGCTCGTAGGGACTCATCACCGACAAGTGCAGGTGCACCGCCGGATGCTCCAGGCTGTAGGCGCCGATGACTTCGGCGAATGGCAACGCCTTGTCGCTGACAGTGGAGTCGAGTACGCCCAATTTGAGCGTGCCGCGCAACTCGCCTTTCAACGCGGCGGCGTATTGCTCGAAGCCTTCCAGTTCACCGAGCAGGCGCAAGGTCTCCTGATGGAACAGTTCGCCTTTGCTGGTCAGGCTGAACCCGCCGCGGCCTCGATGACACAGCACCAGGCCCAATGCCGATTCCAGCTGGCTCATATAGGTGCTGATGGCCGAGGTGGACAGGTTGAGTTCGTGCTGGGCATTGGCGAACCCCTGGTGACGCACGACGCTGACGAAGATGCGCAGGAGTTTCAGGTCGGGCAAGGCGTTGGCCATGGGCGGCTCCAGAGGCACACACAAAATCCTGTGGGAGGGGGCTTGCCCCCGATGAGGGCGTGTCAGTCGGCACAACACTGACTGACCCACCGCCATCGAGGGCAAGCCCCCTCCCACACTTAAACGCAGTTTACCCCAGGCATTAGTTTAGAAAAATCTGAACTAAGTATTTGCCCCTGCCGATTCTTTCGTTTCCATGTATTTCGCAGAATCAGGCCCTAATAAACAAAACAACGATGAGGCACTCCCGTGGACAAGATTTTCCACCAACCACTGGGCGGCAACGAAATGCCGCGCTTTGCCGGCATCGCCACCATGATGCGACTTCCCCACCTGCAAACGGCCAAGGGCCTGGACGCCGCCTTCATCGGCGTGCCCCTGGACATCGGCACCTCGCTGCGCGCCGGCACCCGCTTCGGGCCGCGTGAAATCCGCGCCGAATCGGTGATGATCCGCCCGTACAACATGGCCACCGGCGCCGCACCGTTCGACTCGCTGTCGGTGGCGGACATCGGCGATGTGGCGATCAACACCTTCAACCTGCTCGACGCCGTGCGCATCATCGAAGAAGCCTACGACGAGATCCTCGAACACGACGTGATCCCGATGACCCTGGGTGGCGACCACACCATCACCCTGCCGATCCTGCGGGCGATCCACAAGAAACACGGCAAGGTCGGGCTGGTGCACATCGATGCCCACGCCGATGTGAACGACCATATGTTCGGCGAGAAAATCGCCCACGGCACTACCTTCCGCCGCGCCGTGGAAGAAGGCCTGCTGGACTGCGACCGCGTGGTGCAGATCGGCCTGCGCGCCCAGGGCTACACCGCCGAAGACTTCAACTGGAGCCGCAAACAGGGCTTCCGCGTGGTCCAGGCCGAAGAATGCTGGCACCACTCCCTCGCGCCGCTGATGGCCGAAGTGCGTGAAAAAGTCGGTGGCGGCCCGGTGTACCTGAGCTTCGACATCGACGGCATCGACCCGGCCTGGGCACCGGGCACTGGCACCCCGGAAATCGGCGGGCTGACCACCATCCAGGCAATCGAGATCATCCGCGGCTGCCAGGGCCTCGACCTGATTGGTTGTGACCTGGTAGAAGTTTCGCCGCCCTACGACACCACCGGCAACACCTCGCTGCTGGGCGCCAACCTGCTGTACGAGATGCTCTGCGTACTGCCGGGCGTGGCGCACCGCTGATGAGCACCCACGAAGTGCTGCAAGCCGCCGCCGAGCTGGTGGCGGCCTTCGCGCGCAATGACCGCGCCGCCTACTTCGGCGCGTTCACGGCGGATGCCAGCTTTGTGTTCTACACCCTCCCCCAGCCGCTGCTGAGTCGCGATGCCTACCAGGCGTTGTGGGACAGCTGGCGCCGGGATGAGGGGTTCGAGGTGCTGTCCTGCACCTCGAGCAACGCCTTTGTCAGCCTGCAAGGTGACGTGGCGATTTTCATGCATGACGTGGCCACCGAGCTGCGCATGAACGGGGAGCAATTCAAAAGCCAGGAACGCGAGACCATTGTCTTCACACGACAAGGGCTTGGCGCAGAACAACAAGAAGGCCTGTGGCTGGCCTGTCACGAACATTTGTCCGCTATGCCGGAAGGGCTGCCGCCCCCTTAGCCAATGTGATCGGAGCTGATCATGAATAATAAAAACAACGATAAAAGTATTCGAAAGATAGAAACCAACGGGGTCGAGCAGATCCCGGATCACGAACGTACCGCCGGGCCCAAGGATCTGTTCCGACTGATCTTCGGCGGTGCCAATACCTTTGCCACCGCCGTGCTGGGCTCCTTCCCCGTGTTGTTCGGCCTGTCATTCCAGGCCGGCGTCTGGGCGATTGTGCTGGGTGTGCTGGTGGGTGCGCTGATCCTGGCGCCCATGGGCCTGTTCGGGCCGATTAATGGCACCAACAACGCCGTGTCTTCCGGTGCTCACTTTGGTGTGCACGGGCGGATCGTCGGCTCGTTTCTGTCGCTGCTGACGGCGATTGCGTTCTTCTCGCTGTCGGTGTGGAGTTCGGGTGATGCGCTGGTGGGCGGTGCGAAACGTCTGATCGGCCTGCCGGAAACCGACCTGACCCTGGGCCTGGCCTACGGCGTGTTTGCCGTTCTGGTGCTGACGGTGTGTATCTACGGTTTTCGCTTCATGCTGTGGGTCAACCGCATTGCGGTGTGGGCGGCAAGCCTGCTGTTCCTGCTGGGCATCTTCGCCTTCGCGCCCGCCTTCGACAGCCACTTCGCCGGCACCGTCGCGCTGGGCCAGACCGGTTTCTGGGCCGCCTTCATCGGCGCCGCGCTGGTCGCCATGAGCAACCCGATTTCCTTCGGGGCGTTCCTGGGCGACTGGTCGCGCTATATCCCGCGTGAGACGCCGAAAATGCGCATCATGCTGGCGGTGGTGCTGGCACAAATCGCGACGTTGATCCCGTTCCTGTTCGGCCTGGCCACGGCGACCATCGTGGCGATCAAGGCGCCGGACTACATCGCGGCGAATAACTATGTCGGCGGCTTGCTGGCGGTGGCGCCGAGCTGGTTCTTCCTGCCGGTGTGCCTGATCGCAGTGATCGGCGGCATGTCCACGGGCACCACCTCGCTGTATGGCACCGGGCTGGACATGTCCAGCGTGTTCCCGCGCCTGCTGTCACGGGTCAAGGCCACCTTGCTGATTGGGGTGATGTCGATTGCCTTCATCTTTATCGGACGTTTCGCCGCCAACCTGGTGCAGAGCGTGTCGACCTTTGCCGTGCTGATCATCACCTGCACCACGCCGTGGATGGTGATGATGATCATCGGCCTGATCGTGCGTCGCGGCTTCTACTGCCCGGATGACCTGCAGGTATTCACCCGTGGAGAAACCGGCGGGCGCTACTGGTTCAGCCATGGCTGGAACTGGCGCGGGCTGGGGGCGTGGATCCCGAGTGCGCTGGTGGGCCTGTGCTTCGTCAACCTGCCGGGGCAGTTTGTCGGGCCACTGGGCAACCTGGCCGACGGCATCGATATCAGCCTGCCGGTGACGCTGGGGCTGGCCTCGGTGGTGTACCTGACCTTGCTTCGCGTATTCCCGGAACCGGCGGCCGTCTACGGGCCGTCCGACCCTCGCAGCAAGCGCACGGATGCGCGCGTTAAACCGGCGCTGCAACCAGCCGCCTGATCGCCCATAAAAACGATAATCGGAGACTCGCCGTCATGGCTTTGGATTTATTCGTCGTACTCATCTACGCCGCCGGCATGCTCGTGCTCGGCTACTACGGCATGCGCCGCGCCAAGACCCACGAAGACTACCTGGTGGCCGGACGCAACCTGGGCCCGTCGCTGTACATGGGCACCATGGCCGCCACGGTATTAGGCGGCGCGTCCACCGTCGGCACCGTGCGTCTGGGCTACGTACATGGCATCTCCGGCTTCTGGCTGTGTGCCGCGCTGGGCATGGGGATCATTGCGCTGAACCTGTTCCTGGCCAAGCCACTGTTGAAACTGAAGATCTTCACCGTGACCCAGGTCCTGGAAAAACGCTACAACCCCATGGCCCGCCAGGCCAGTGCGGTAATTATGCTGGCCTACGCGCTGATGATCGGCGTGACCTCGATCCTGGCCATCGGCACCGTGTTGCAGGTGCTGTTCGGCCTGCCGTTCTGGATCTCGGTACTGCTCGGCGGTGGCGTGGTGGTGGTGTATTCGACCATCGGCGGCATGTGGTCGCTGACCCTCACCGACATCGTGCAGTTCGTGATCAAGACTGTCGGCCTGATGTTTATCCTGCTGCCGATCTGCCTGTACCGCGTCGGCGGGTGGGACGAGTTGGTCGCCAAGCTGCCGGCGTCGAGCTTCAGCTTCACCGCCATCGGCTGGGACACGATCATCACCTACTTCATGATCTACTTCTTCGGCATCCTGATCGGCCAGGATATCTGGCAGCGGGTGTTCACCGCCCGTGACGAAAAGGTCGCCCAGTACGCGGGCACCTTCGCCGGTTTCTACTGCATCCTCTACGGCCTGGCCTGTGCGCTGATCGGCATGGCCGCGCACGTGCTGATCCCGGACCTGGACAACGTCAACAATGCGTTTGCCGCTATCGTGAAAGCCTCGCTGCCAGACGGCATCCGTGGCCTGGTGATTGCCGCCGCACTGGCGGCGATGATGTCCACCGCCAGCGCCGGCTTGCTGGCCGCCTCCACCGTACTGACCGAAGACCTGCTGCCGCGCCTGCGTGGCGGCAAACAGTCGAGCCTGGCCGTCAACCGCCTGTTCACGATGCTGACCGGTGTTGCCGTGCTCGGCATCGCACTGGTAGTCAGCGATGTGATCAGCGCCCTGACCCTGGCCTACAACCTATTGGTGGGCGGTATGTTGATCCCGCTGATCGGTGCGATCTTCTGGAAGCGCGCCACCACCTCGGGGGCGATCACCTCCATGACCCTGGGCTTTGTCACGGCGCTGGTGTTCATGATCAAGGATGGGCTGGATGCGAACACGCCGATCTACTACAGCCTGGCGGTAGGGCTGGTGAGCTTTGTGGTGGTGAGCTTGTTGTCGCGTCGGCCAGAAGGTGTAGCGGCCAGCGCGGTTTGAGAAAAAGCGGGTTTTAGAGGGGTTTCTTCAGCGGGTGCGACGTCGGATGTCGCGCCCGTTTTTTTCATTCAACCGCCAGGTTCTGGTTTGCCTGGATGATCTCCTGGACCAGGGAGGCCCATAACAGTCCTTGGGTTGTGCCGCCGGCGTAGGTTCCTCCGGCTGCGATTTGGTGGTGGGCAGACCAATGCACTATCGAAAGCCCATCCGAGGTGCCGGGCCTGGCACATTCGATAACTTGTAAATCACCACTTTCGATTGCCCTTCGGTAGGACTGTGGAAAGTGCCGAGAAACAGCCGCCAAACAGGCACCCAATATCTGCTCTTTGCGTTCTGGCGCCGAATCAGGAGGAACCTGCCCGCCGGAAACAAGAATGCAGTCTCCGTCCAATCGGCAATTCATAACCCCGATTGGCAAATCGTACTGCAGTTTGAGCCCGCGTATTCCGGCGCCTTCATGACCCACTGCGCGCAGCTTGAAAAACCAGCCCGTGATGGCGATTACCTCTGACTCCTCGACTCCCATAGCAGTAACAACGAAGTGTTCTCTGCTTAGCCCAGCAATTTGTATCGGACTCAAGTGCCCGGGCATGAACTGAACTCCAGAGTTCAGCAAAAGCACCTCTATCTCATGCTTTAAATCGATAAACTCCAAATCGTACCCCGACACTTCAATAGCCCGACCGACCCCAGGAACTCCAAACGTCTCCAAGAACGTCTGTTGACTGATCTCTGTGAGTTCACCTCCCGGCTTGCCACTTGGCCAAGGTCTGTTTTCTATATCGCGTTGCTCGCGTATCGCAGTCTCTACGCCACTGGCGTCGTCTATATAAGCGCGTACTACCCGAGCCCGCGCGAATGGTGCCAGCGTCGGGTTGTCAGCCAGAAACTTTTCAAACAGCTCGATACCTGCACGGTTGCACTCAATAGCCAAATACTGATTGGCGGGAAGTAGATACTCGTTATGCAGTGGTTTTGCAGTCGTCTCCGTTGCCGACATATGGCGCATGTTTACAGGCTTATGACTGGCACCATCGCTCTTCTGATCTCCCCCATACACCGTGACCTGATAATTCGCCAGGCGGAGCATCACCGCCTGGAACAGGCCATTGATACCTCTGCCGATGATTGAAACACGCGGCGCACTGGCCTCTGCGGGCAGACAAGGGAGCGTCAATGACTGTGCAACTTTACGCCTCACCAGACCGCGCAAGGCCATCAAACTCAGCTGTATTGAAACGGCATAGTCAAGGTCGCGCTGGCAGGCCTCGGTGGTTGATGCCTGGGTAGTGAGCGTCGCAGGCCTGTACCAAGTGGAGACCTCGCAGCCGAGCGTCTGCGTGCGTTGCCGGAACGCATCCAATGTCGCTGGCCCATAGTCCAATACCAGCTGCATATTTTCAGCCTCGGCCAGGGCGTGCAACGCACCGTCGCTAAAGACATCCGGCTTGGCGACACAGATCAGACGGGCCTGGCTGTGCAGGCACTGAATGAGAACCCGATCAAGGCGATGAACGGACTCGTCATTGAGGGATACGCAGACTGCGACAGCAGCGGCGCCCTCCAAGGCCTCGAACCAGTCCACGACAAATGACACTCGACTGTCGGAAGCGGCATTCCCGAGAGTATCCGGCGCTCGACCTGGCCGGACCAACACTCTGATCCGAACATCGGGATCTCGATCAAGCAACAGGTTGACCAGCTCTTTCCCCACATTACCGTATCCCAGTACGCGCACGTCCCGGGGGATGGAACCATCCGCCAGTCTCAGCCAACGCAGGATGTAGGCGGCCACATGCGGCGCGTTCACCCCTGGGGTGTTGAGTACTTGAATGGCGTGGGACTCACACAGGTCCAGTCGTATCTTGTCCAGGCTCGTCCCTCTGCGGATCAAACAGAGGTTTCCAAAGGGGTGGGAGGTACGCCATTGCTCCAGGACATCCGCATCGATGGGTTGGTCTCCAACAATGATGGTTGTTGGACGCAGGAGCGCGATCTGTATGAGCAGCGCCTGCCTGGTCAATGCCGGGGAAAGAAACACGACGTTTCTGGGCGCGTCGGCCCTCCAGCCTTTTGACACAGGCGCAGCCTGTAAAACACAGTCGGTGGTGGTGATGAGTGACGCGGCGACCGGAGGAACTGAAGAGAGCAACATAGCTTTGTCTCCAACAACTCTGACTGACACCTCGAAAAGAGGCACTCAATAAAACGTTGGGGCGCTATGAAGAGGCGCTTGAGTTTCAAGCTATGGGTATTTCCAAAGTTGGATAAGCCAGATGATTCCGACTGATAGGTAGTCCGATTCCGACAATCGAACGCCAAGGGCTGACCGGCAGACCCACAGCGCTTGCTCACTCCTCCCCGCTGCTGAGACCTTTAAACAAATCAACACAATCCTTACAGCCGAAATATTGCTCGACTGCCGGGCATTCGATCTCCCCTGTCGCCCCCGCCCTCACCCGCCACACACACGCCTTGCCATGATATTTCAGTGTGCCTTCAAGGTAACAAGGCGCCCAGTCGTACTCGTCATGCAGCGTGCCTCCATCAATGGGCTCAGCACGCTTGAAAAAGGACGCGACCTGTCGCTCATCCAGCGCAACGTCACTGGGTCGACAGCGTTCCGGCTCTTCGGAGTGAAAGCCCAAAAGGGCAATTTCGTCGATATCGGGAGGGGAAGTCGTGCATCCGGCGAGGAATACCCACACGCCAAGTGACCATCGGCGCAGACTCATTGCCACACCGCACTGCTGGCTTCGCCGGGGTGTTTGTAAGAGATTTGCGGATGCCTGTAGACGTCCTCCGGCGTCAGGCGGAAATGACCATATAACTCCCCCACCAGCCATCGCAGAGATTGATTCTGCATCGCGGTCACTTCCTCATAACGTGCAGCATCCAGATGCTTGCCGACCAATTCGATGCCCAGGGAATCCGCATTCATCGGGAATCGCTCAGGATAGCCCTTGGTGCGCTCATACCGATCCAGCGCGCGGATCTGCAAGGTCCAGGTGAGTGCTTGAATAGCTTGGATTCGGGCGGGGTCGCACGTCGCCTTGTCCGTTGCCATGCACCTGGAACGCAGGTAGCGGCCAACGTGATAACAACGTTTCTTGAGGCTGGCCGTCTGGTAGATCACACCATTTTTCTCAATGAGAAAGTGTGCTCCGTTGCCTTTGGCAAGGTAGGCGTTAAAGGTGTGCTGGGCGGTAGGGGCATCCGTCTGGTGAACCACCAGCGCGCTCACGCTGCGCAAATCCCCGTGCTCGATCGATTGAAACCGACGGAGTTCGACTCTGTCGGCAATCAACATCCCTTCGCTATCAATACTCGACATGCCACTGCCCATTCATCCGTGTGAAGGCAAAAATATAGAAGGACAAACAGGGAAAAGGGCATGGATGACGGGATAAGAAGAAGGCTCTGACGATGACACGTGCCTCGTCAGACAATTGGGCACACTACCCAATGAACGGGAATACAGTCTGATTACAGGGAACCGAACACGCCCTGAAGAACAACCCAGCCATGAGCGCCCGCGCGATTCAATCGCGTGAGCGCTTCAGGACTTACCTGCGACGTGGACGACGCTGCTCGTCATCTGTGCGAATCGGCACCGGCTGCAGCGGAGGCTCGATCAAGCCCAGTGCAACACCCAGGTCATGGAGCCAGTTTTGAATTTTCTCTTTCATGGTTTGCCCCCTTTAAGGGTAATGCGGGTAGGCGCAAGTTCTGTCGCCCTTTCCTACAGTGATAGTAGCCCTAAGTCCTACGTATTGCTTGAACGAAAACACAACGAACTATTACTGAATCCATCAAAATCCTGACGGATCGCTCAAGCGATGGCGCGGGTGTCTTGCACAACCGCAGCCTTGCCGGCTTGCTGCAGGTCGATCCATGCGTTGAGGTTAGCGCCGAGCATACCCTTTCGCCACATCAGCCAGGTGGTCGCAGTGGCAAAAGGCCCTATCAGCGGATGAACGGACACGCTGTCCTTGCCGGGCAGGCTGTCGAGCATGGATTCGGACATCAGCGCCACACCCGATCCGGCGATCACGCAGGCGAGCATGCCTTGGTAGGACTCGATCTCGATCGCCCGCCCCATGGCCACGCGCTCGTGGGAAAACCAGGTTTCCAGGCGCGTGCGGTAGGCGCAGCTGCGGCGGAAGGTGAACACTGAGCGCCCCGCTACATCCTGAGGCCCACGCACAGGGGGATGATCGGCTTCGCAAATCAGCACCAGGCGCTCTTCACACAGGGCGATGCCGTCCAGGGAGGCAATGGTGATGGGACCGTCCACAAAGGCCGCATCCAGGCGACCGGTGATCAACCCTTCGAGCAACTCCCCGCTGGGCGCCGATTGCACCTGAAGGTTCACCATCGGATAAGCCTTGTGATAGCCCGCCAACAACTTCGGCAAATGCACCGCGGCCGTGCTGTACATGCTGCCCAATACAAAATCGCCAGCCGGTTGCCCACCTTGCACGGCACCGTGGGCTTCGTCATGCAGGGCCAGCAGACGGGTGCTGTAGTCCAGCAGCACCTTACCCGCAGGAGAAAGCTGCAAGCGTTGGCGCTCACGCACGAACAGTTCTACACCGAGCTGCTCCTCCATTTGCTTGAGGCGCGTCGACAGGTTGGACGGCACCCGATGCAAGCGGTCAGCCGCACGGGTAATGGAGCCCTCTTCCGCCACGGCCTGGAAAATGCGCAATTGACTGAACTCCATGACTTTCTCCAAAACTGAACAAGTTACTCACTATTATTCAATTTTACAGAAAGTCAATCCGCTTTAGCCTGAAGGTATTCGCTTACCCGCAGGAACCCTGACCATGTCTCCCTTGATTCGCTTAACTGCCAGCTTTGTTGCCTTGATGATGGCGATGGGTATTGGCCGCTTCGCCCTCACCCCACAAATGCCGCATCTGCTCAGTGAGGGGCAGATCGACTTGACCGGTGCGGGCCTGATCGCCGCCGCCAATTACCTGGGCTACTTCGTCGGCGCGGTGGATTCGATCTTCGCGCGCAGCCATCACCACGTACGTGGCCGTTTGTATGGCGGGTTGTGGCTGTGCGTGCTGCTGACCCTGGCGTCGTACTGGGCCAATGGTTTCTGGCCGCATCTGTTGCTGCGCTTTGGCACCGGCGTCGCGAGTGCCTGGGCATTGGTGATGATCACCAGCCTGAGCCAGCCGCTGGCGATGGCCGCCGGGCGTCCGCGCCTGGGTGCCTTGGTATTTGCCGGGCCTGGACTGGGGATTCTGTTGACCGGCCTGCTGGCGCTGGGCTCGAACCTGCTGGGGCAAAGCTCGGCAACGTTATGGCTGGTGTACGGCACGGTGGCGCTGGTGATGTTACTGGCGATTCTGCCGTTTCTGCCCAAGCCGTCTGCCGCCGCCCCTCTGACCGGCCACTCCGACGCGGGCAGCAACGGCAGCATCGCGCATTTGTGCTGGATCTACGTGTTGTACGGCCTGGGCTACATCATTCCGGCGACGTTTCTGTCGCAGATGGCCAGCGCGCAGTTCAAGGGCGCCTGGCAGGCTGACCTGTTCTGGCCGTGCTTCGGCCTGGCCGCCGCGATGGGTGTGTTGGTGGCGACCCTGCGCCGCAAGGACCCGGACACCACGCGCCGCTGGCTGATGGCCACGCTCTGGCTGCAAGCGGCCGGGGTGTTTGCCTGCTTGCTGGGCAACGGCTGGGGTCTGGCACTGGGGGTATTGCTGTGTGGCGGGCCGTTCCTGGCCTGCATGCAGTTGGTGATGGCCCGGCTGCGGGAAGTCGCGCCCCACGGCTACCAGCGCAGCACCGGGCTGTTGACCGCCAGCTTTGCCATCGGTCAATTGAGCGGGCCGTTGCTGGCGTCGGTCAGCAGCCACTTGAGCGGTGGCCTGCAACCGGCGTTGGTGGTCGCTGGAGCAGGCTTGTTGGTAGCGGGCTCGGTGCTGATCAACCGGCAACCAGCGGCGCAGGTACACGCACCTGTTCACGCCGCGCCAGCACCAGGAAAAACAGCCCACCCAGGAAGCACCCGGTAAACCAGGCAAAGTTGGCCATGCCCTGCAAGGCCGGGGTGAAGGTGATCGCGACGCCCACCAGCGTCGCAGGCACCAATGCCTTGACCGCCGTCCAGTTCACGCCGCCGTCGAAGTAGTAGCGCCCGCTGGGGCTGTCATCGAACAGGGCGTCCACGTCGATCTGCTGTTTTTTGATCAGGTAGAAATCCACCAGCAGGATCCCGAACAACGGCCCGATAAACGCCGCGAGGATATCCAGGGTGTAGTGGATCATCAGCGGGTTATTGAACAGGTTCCACGGGGTGATGAAGATCGACGCCACGGCAGCGATCATCCCGCCGGCACGCCAGCTGATCTTGCTTGGTGCGACGTTGGCGAAGTCAAACGCCGGGGACACGAAGTTGGCGACGATATTGATACCGATGGTCGCGGTGACGAACGCAAAGGCACCGAGCAACACGGCCATGCTGTTGTCGATGCGCGACACAGTGGCAATCGGGTCATGCAGCATTTCACCAAACACCGGCAAGGTGCCCGAGACAATCACCACAGTCACCAGGGAAAACGCCAGGAAATTCACCGGCAGCCCCCAGAAATTGCCGCGTCGTACGTCCTGCATGCTGCGGCAGTAACGGCTGAAATCGCCGAAATTCAAGGTGGGCCCGGAGAAGTACGACACCACCAGCGCCGTCGCCACAATGACCTGGCCAAACGCCTGCCAGCCCGACAGGGTTTTTTCCGCCAGGGTGAAGCTGATGTTCGACCAACCGGCCTTCCACACGATCCAGCCGGCCAGGGCAAACATGACCGCGTATACCACCGGCCCCGCCCAATCGATAAAACGGCGGATGGATTCCATGCCCGCCCAGAACACCGCCGCCTGCAACACCCACAGGCTGAGGAAACCAAACCAGCCAAGGTAGGACAGGCCTGCAAAATGCGGCTCTGCATACACTGCCATCTGTGGGAAGAAGCGCAGGACCACGATGATCAAGGCACTCGACGCCAGGTACGTCTGAATCCCGTACCAGGCCACGGCAATCAACCCACGAATCACCGCCGGAATATTCGCGCCGAACACCCCAAACGCCAGCCGGCAGATCACCGGATAAGGCACCGCAGCCTGCTGGCTCGGCTTGGCCACCAGGTTGGCGATCAACTGCACGATGCAAATGCCCGCGAGCAACGCGATCAACACCTGCCAACTGGCGAGCCCCAGGGCGAACAGGCTGGCGGCGAACACATAGCCGCCGACGCTGTGCACGTCGCTCATCCAGAAAGCGAAGATGTTGTACCAGGTCCACTTCTGCGGCAGCGGGCCCAAGTCCTGGTTGTACAGGCGCGGGCTGTAGCCTTTGGGCAATTGTTCGGTCATCGCTGGGCTCCTCGAAATACCGGCCTGCGCTTCCGTCGCGGGGTGCATACGGGAGGCGGCATGGTTTGTATACGAGACAGTCAGCAGAATGCGTGCCAATTGAACGCAATCCCTCTGGCACGGCGCTCCAAAGGGATTGATAAGCGCCTATAGGGCGGCGCTACGCTCAGCAACGGTGCACGTAGATCCTGTACACAATCAGCGGTGCACTCGTTGTGCACACAGGTAACCCACCGTGCAGCAAGCGGCGGTCAGGAACGTCCCCCACGCCATGTCCATGATCGCCAATTGCGCGGACCAGCCTTGCAGCGTGGCCCAGTTACTCAGGTCATAGGTGCCGTAGGCGACCAGACCGAGCAAGGCGCCCAGGCGCGCGGCGCGTTGCCAGCTTGCGCTGGGCAAGACCACGAACACGACGCAACCGAGCACATAAAGGAGATAGAACAGCGTTGCCGGCAAGAGGCGAGGTTGATCCAGCATCAGCGGGCCCAGCAGGGACTTATAGGTGGGCCCCATGATGACGCCGAGCCAGAGGCCGTCCAGAATCAGGAAAGCGAGCAACGTGCCAAGGTAGGCGAACAGCGTTTTCTTATTCATTGAGGCGACCTCTGTAGACGCCAATGGGCGCCTACAGAAGAGCAAAACGCACTCAGCTTAGTTCAATACGATCCGCATGAATCACAATCTGGCCCTGCTTATACAGCGCACCGATGGCCTTCTTGAAGTTGCCCTTGCTCACGCCGAACAAGTTGCTGATCACCGCCGGGTCGCTCTTGTCGCTGACTGGCAACGTGCCGTTGTTTTCACGCAACTTGGCAAGGATCTTCGAGTTCAGGCTGGACGCCGCTTCCTGGCCGACCGGTTGCAGGCTCAGGCTGATGTTGCCGTCGGCGCGGATCTCTTTGATAAAGCCTTTTTCTTCCTTGCCCGGGCGCAGGAACTTGAACACTTCGTTCTTGTGGATCAGGCCCCAGTGCTTGTTGTTGATGATCGCCTTGAAGCCCATGTCCGTGGCTTCGGCCACCAGCAGGTCGACTTCCTGGCCCACCTGGTAGTTGGCCGGTGTCTTGTCCAGGTAGCGATCCAGGCGCGCGGTGGCGGTGATGCGCTTGGTGTGCTTGTCGAGGTAGACATGCACCACGCAGTATTCACCGGCGGTCAGTTGGCGCTTTTCTTCCGAATACGGCAGCAACAGATCCTTGGGCAACCCCCAGTCGAGGAACACGCCAATACTGTTGACTTCCACCACTTTCAAACTGGCGAACTCACCGACTTGAACTTTTGGTTTTTCAGTGGTGGCGATAAGTTTGTCATCGCTGTCCAGATAAATGAAAACGTTAAGCCAGTCTTCATCTTCACTGGGAATATCTTTGGGGATATACCGATTGGGCAAGAGGATTTCGCCATCTTGCGCACCGTCCAGGTACAAACCAAAGTTAGTGTGTTTAACCACTTGCAAGCTGTTGTAGCGCCCGACTAAAGCCATGTCCAATACCCTCATTACGTGGGCGGCATTCTACCCGAGTTGCGCTCGCCACGCGCGCGCGCCTGAAAAATCGCGGGCTGGCGTGGCCTTCCAATGGCAGTGCCCCGCTCGTCAGATCAATCGGCTGAATTTTCCATGGTTGGCAAGCGCCACCCTCCCTCATGGTTTCGAGTTAAAACAGTAAGTTAGGGGCTTATTGATAAGATGAACTTCGGCGATTTCCGGCCGCCGTACTTATTCTCAGGGGATATTTACCAAGCAATTGTCAAGTATTTCCTGTACGATGCCTGGCCAAGTTAATTTTCTACAGGTTAGTGGCCGCCATGCGCGTAAAAGCATCCAACAGCAAAGCAAAGCCAGCTCCCGCCGTTGAAACCAGCGAGTCGATCAACAGCCAGATTGCGGCTTTCCTCAAGTCCGGTGGCGAAATCCAGCAAATTGCCAAGGGCGTAAGCGGCCAGACTTTCGGCCCATCCAAGCAGATCAGCCTGGGTAAAAAGTAATACCGCGCAACATCCCTGGTCCCTAAGCGTCTTGACTCTCAAGGCGCTAGGACTAGAGCCCGAAATACCCCTTCTATACCTCTAATCGACGAACGGGCCTCACCGCCTGGCATTCGCCGGTATGCTTGCACACGTCTAGCACGGGCATCTGCCCGATTTTTTCCGTCACTGCTCCTCGCTTTTCATGGAGTGAAGCATGTTCAAACCCTGCATATTCCTGGTCTTTGCCCTGGTTGCCAGCCCTCTCGCCGAAGCGCAGATCTTCCAGCGCGAATTGGGCGATTTCGACCTGAAATTGGGCACCACGCCTAGCCGCAGCATGGCCCAGGGCCTGGTCAAGCCAACGTCCCCCGGTAGCGACTCGTTCCATGGCGGGCTGGACCTGAGCCACGACAGTGGCCTGTACTTCGGCCAGTTCTCACCGAACATGGGCTTGTCTTCGTCCAGCAACCTCGAAGTCGATTCGTACATGGGTTTCAAACACCCCTTCGACCAGACCCTGGGCTACGAAGTGGGCCTGATCCACTACAGCTACCCCAAGCTCAGCCCCCTCGACAGCCAGGAGTTCTACGGCGGTCTGAACCTGTTGGGCAACCGCTTCGGCGCATCCTTCAGCAACGACCCGGACCGCCAGGACAGCACCCTGTTCGCCGACCTTGGGGGCACACAGCCATTTGGCATTGGCGTCAGCATGAAATACACCACTCATCAATTGGGCACCCCGGTGTCGGTGGAAGGCGGTTCCATCCGCAGCTTCAGCGACTGGTCGGTGCAATTCTCCCGGGAATGGATGGGGGTCGACTTGAACCTGATCTACAGCGACTCCAGCCTCAGCGGCGGGGATTGCTCGGCCTATTCCGGACACAATTCGCAATGCGATGGTCTGTTGACGCTGAAGGCCGCACGGTCGTTCTATTGATGGGCTGAACTGTCGCACCCTGCGCGGGTTCACATGTGATAACCCACTTCGCGAAGGACCCGCCCATGCTGCGTCGGCTCAAACTACTGGTGCTATTGCTGACCCTGAGCCTGGTGCTCGCCGGCTGCAATCGCGTGGGCCTGGCCTACCGCAATCTGGACGTGATCATCCCCTGGACCCTCAACGACTACCTGGACATGAACGCCGGGCAGAAGAGCTGGTTCAACGACACCCTCAAGCAGCACCTGGCCTGGCACTGCACCACGCAATTACCGGGTTACCTGGATTGGCTTGACCGCCTGCAGCGGATGGCCGACGACAACCAGGTCACCGACGCCGCCTTGCAGGCCCGTACGGTCGAGGCCAAGCAGGCCATCGACGAAATCGCCCACGAGATCACCCCCTCCGCCATCCAACTGCTTCAAGGCCTGGATGATCAGCAAGTCAAGGACATGAGCGACGCGCTGGCCAAGGACTTGCGCAAGCGCCAGGACGAATACCTCAAGCCGCCCCTGGCCCAGCAGATCAAGGAACGCGCCGAGCGCATGAGCAAGCGCCTGGACGCCTGGATCGGCCCGCTCAGCGCCAGCCAGCAGAACCGCGTGACCGCGTGGTCCATCGCCCTCGGCGAGCAGAACCGGGAATGGATCGGCAATCGCGCCCGCTGGCAGGCGCAATTTATCGAGGCCGTGCAACAGCGCCGCAGTGCCGATTTCCCGCAGAAGATCCAGCAGTTACTGGTGGACCGTGAAAGCCTGTGGACCCCGGAATACAGAGCGGCCTACGCCCAGACCGAAGCGGCGGCGCGCAGCCTGATTGTCGATGTGATGGCCGAAAGTACGCTGCAACAACGGCAGAAACTCACCCAGAAAATCGACAAGGTGCGCAGTGATTTCCAGGCACTTAAATGCTTGAAGAGCGCGCAGTCCTAACCGGGCGCCAGCGTCCCCAGCCAAGCCACCAGCGCCAGGATCAGCACCACTGCGACAAACTCCAGCGCAATGCTACGGCGCAGCGCTTTGTTTGCCACAGTAACGTCGCCCGCTGCCAGGGCACGTTGCAGCAACGGCGTGAAGTGCGAGCGATTGAGCGCCGCGAGCCCCAGCATCAAACCGAACAGGCCCAACTTGAAACACAACAGGAGCGCGTAGGTGCCGCCGGTGATGCCATCGAGATTCGGCCCGACCACGAACAGATAATTCGCCACGCCCGTGCCGATCAGCACCGCCACGAACACCGCGCCCATCCGCCCGAAACTTGCCAGCACACGCGCCAACCTATGGAGTGCCGGCAAAGACCTACTCCTCAGCGCTAACCCGAACGCAGCGAGTGCGCCGACCCACCCCGCCGCCGCCAGCAGATGCGCACTGTCGCTGAGGACATGCCACAGCCCCAGCGTGCCCTCATGCATCACGCCATGCCCTGCCCACGCCAGTGTCACCAGCGCGATCGCGCCGAACAACGGGGCCAGTCGGGTATGGAGGGCGACCAGCACCAGCGCCACCAGCCGCAGGCACCAGGTCCAACCCAGCTCGGTCTGCCAGAGCATCATCTGCAGGTGCGGCCATAGCGTTATCCAATCTTCAGCGCCGCTCATGGCCTGGGTCATGGACAGCAGCGACGCACTCGAAAGCAGTACACCCAGGCACGCTGTCAGTCGCAACAGCGGCTGCAGATTCAATAAGCGGCGGTCGCCATAAAGGCCAAACAACCCCAGGCCAAACACCAGCATCAAGTCCAGATAAAGCGCAAAACGCAGGAATATCGAGACCGCCTCACTCATGGCTGGACGCTGAACATCACATTACCGAGGACCGGGTGGGTATCGGACGACACCGCGCGCCAGTCCACCCGATAAGTACCCGCCGTCAGCGCGGAGGCCGGCTTGATCAGCATCACCTTGGGATCGGTACTGGCCGCGACACTGGCCTTCACCGGCATCGGCGAGTGGGACATGCCGGGCATCTCGGGCATGGTCAGCTTGGCGCCGGAAAACTGCGTCAGCAGGTTTTCCGAAAATCGCAGTTCGATCACGGCCGGTGGCGCCCCCTTGGCCCCATCCGATGGTGTAGACGACAGCAGCTTCGGATGAGCCGATACCGCCAGGCTAGTGATCAGTCCGGCGCACAGCACAGTAGTTTTCAACAAGGACACGCAAGGCTCCAGGCCGCTCATGGCGGCGAGTGAGTTATAGGATGGGTAAACCGTCAGAACCACATTCGCACACCGACGGCCCAGCGCCATTGGCTGATGTCTTCGCCTTCATCCCGGGCGTATTGCGCGGTCTGGCCGTAGCGGCGGTTCCAACTGACGCCCACATAGGGCGCGAATTCACGGCGCACTTCGTAACGCAACCTCAAACCCAACTCACTGTCCGACAGGCCCGAGCCGACGCCGCGCTGCGGATCGTTGCGTCCATAGAAGTTAAGTTCAGCAGTCGGCTGCAGGATCAGCTGGTTGGTCAGCAGGATGTCGTAGTCGCCTTCCAGGCGAGCAGCGGTACGACCCGCCTCACCGACAAACAACGTGGCTTCGGCTTCGAAGTTGTACAGCGCCATGCCCTGGGCGCCGAACGCCGCCCAGGTCTGGCCGTCGCCTGGCTTGAAGTCCTGGCGCACGCCGCCCACCAGGTCCCACCAGGGGCTGATGGCATGCCCCCACAGGGTCTGGACTTCGGCGCTTTCGGTGCGACCGGCAGTGCGCTCGCCTTCGCTGCGTAGCCACAGGCGATCGATATCGCCGCCGACCCAGCCTTTGATATCCCAGTTCAGCGCGCCAGCGCCGTCGCCGCCCTGCCATTCCAACTGGTTGATCAGCAGCAAAGAATTGATGCCACTGTCGTGAACCCTGTGCCCACCGGGGGCTTTGTAAACCGCCGCGCGATCAGCATCGGTCAGGGCAGGGATCGGTGTCCGGCTCTCGGTGAGCGCCGGTGTCGCCGGGCTCATGCCCTGGAACTCGTCGGCCTGCGCCAGCGGAGCGAGCACCAGCCCGAAGAAGGTCAATAAAACACGATGACTCATGCTTGCGTCCTTATTCATGCACGCGCACCTCACGGAACATGCCCATTTCCATGTGGTACAGCAGATGGCAGTGATAGGCCCAACGCCCCAGCGCATCGGCGGTTACGCGGTAGCTGCGGCGCGAGCCCGGCGGCATGTCGATGGTGTGCTTGCGCACCTGGAACTGGCCGTTTTCATCCTCCAGATCACTCCACAAGCCATGCAGATGAATGGGATGGCTCATCATGGTGTCGTTGACCAGCACCAGCCGGACCCGCTCGCCATACGTGAGTTGCAAGGGTGCGGCATCGGAGAACTTCACGCCATTGAACGACCAGGCGAACTTCTCCATGTGCCCGGTGAGGTGCAACTCAAGGGTGCGGCTGGGGTCGCGACCGTCAGGGTCTTCGAACGTACTGCGCAGGTCGGCGTAAGTGAGTACACGGCGGCCATTGTTGCGCAGGCCAATACCAGGGTCGTCGAGTTTGGGTACCGGGCTCATGGCCTGCATATCCACCAGCGGGTTGTCTTGCTCGCTGGCCGGATGGGCCTGCATCGACATGGCGCTGTGATCCATGCCCGGCATATCCGCCATGGCGCCGTGATTCATGCCGCCCATGCCCATGTCGTCCATGGTGATCCAGGGGCGCGGGTCCAGCGCCGGCACCGGCGCGGTTGCCCCAGCTTGCAGGGCCAGCGTGCCGCGGGCGTAGCCGCTGCGGTCCATCGACTGCGCAAACAGGGTGTAGGCGGCTGCAGTAGGTTCGACCAGCACATCGAAGGTCTCCGCCACGGCAATGCGGAACTCATCGACACTCACCGGCTGCACCGGCTGGCCATCGGCGGCGATCACCGTCATTTTCAGCCCCGGGATGCGCACATCGAAATAGCTCATCGCCGAGCCGTTGATGAAGCGCAGGCGCAGGGTCTCGCCCGCACGGAACAGGCCGGTCCAGTTGTGCTCGGGCGGCTGGCCGTTGAGCAGGTAGGTGTAGGTCTCGCCGCTGACGTCGGCCAGGTCGGTGGGGTTCATCTTCATTTGTGCCCACATCAGACGGTCGGCAGCCGTGGCTGACCAGCCCTGCTGGCCCACATCCCGGATAAAGTCGCCCACGGTGGGCTTGTGCTGGTTGTAGTAGTCGGACTGCTTCTTGAGAGTTTTCATCAAGGCGACTGGGTCTTCGTCGGTCCAGTCCGATAGCATCACCACGTAGTCACGCTGGTAAGTGAACGTCTCGGGCTCCCTCGGTTCGATCACCAGCGGGCCATACACGCCCTGTTGTTCCTGAAACCCCGAGTGGCTGTGGTACCAGTAGGTGCCGTGCTGCTTGAGCGTGAACTGGTAGACAAACACCCCACCCGGCTCGATACCCTTGAAGCTCAAGCCGGGCACGCCGTCCATGGTCGACGGCAGCAGAATGCCGTGCCAGTGGATCGACGTCGGCTCGGCCAGGCGGTTCTTCACGCGCACGGTGACCGTGTCGCCTTCGCGCCAGCGCAGCAAAGGGCCAGGCAGGCTGCCGTTGATGGTCAGCGCGGTGCGGTTGCGACCGGTGAGGTTGACCGGCGTCTGGTCAATGAACAGATCAAATTCGGTGCCCGCCAGCACGGTGGGTTGGCCAGGACTGGTGAGCGCCCAGACCGGGCTGCGCCAGAGCCCGAATCCGCCGAGCAAGCCGCTGACAGCCAGGCCTTTGACGAAGGTACGTCGGGTGGTTGTGGAGTGCATGCCGATTCAATTCCATGAGTTGAATGGCAGCAGATTAGGCACGGCCGGCTGTCAGCCAGCTTAGCGGCAGATTACCGATCTGACAGTTTCGCCCCGGCTTTGCGACAGTGCCGGGGCGTGATGGGGATCACGCGATCTGCGCCTTGGAGGCCACCTCGGCAAAGGTCGCCGGGTCCAGCGCATCCGCCTGTTCGTCGAGTACCTGGCGCGGGTGGTCATTGCCCGGAATCGAGCTGTCGATCAGCGCCAAAAGCTGCGCGCCCAGCGGGGTGAGGATGAAATTCTCACCATTTCCGCCCTCTTCTTCGGGACGCGACTCAATAAAGCCACGCTTGAACAGCAGCGCTTCATAATCGGCAGCAGTCTTTTTCAGCGCGTCCAGATTGCCAGTGGACTCGCCCGCCGTGGCCTTTTCGGCCGCTTCCTGCTCGGCATATTTGCGCGGGGCGAAGCTGCCTTCGCCGTTCTGCACTTCGTGCAGCAGACGTTCGATCAGATCCCAGTTGTAAGTCGTCATCCTGATTCCTCCTGCAGGCGGGTGGAAAGTAGCCTGTCTAGAGGTGTGACACGCCCTGTCCGCCGCCGTTCAGCTCAATAGACAGACGTCATTTCTCTGAACTTTCCAGACGTTCGCGGCCTCAACACCTCATAACCACCAAGGAGGTGTGCCCATGAAAACCCTGATGAACCTGGCCGTCGCGGCCGCGTTGGTGAGCGCCCTGCCCGCCTGGGCCTGTACGCCCGACGAAGCCACTACCAAGCGCGAGCAACTGGCCCAGGAAGTGGCCAAACTGACGGAACAGAACCCGACCATGGCCAAGGAGATGAACGACGAGCTGCAGAAGATGGACCTGGATACAGAAAGCGCGGAGTTCCCCGACAAATGTCAATTGATCGACGCCCGGCTCAAGGAACTCAAGGAAGCCGCCGCCAAAGCCAAAAACTGAGGCCATAAAAAAACCGGACAATCGTCCGGTTTTTTCACATCACCCAAGCCTTACTCGGCAGCCGGGGCTTCCGGCTTGCGACGCTTGAGCGGTGCCATGCCGTCCTTGCTGACGAGCGACAGGTTGTCGGTCTTCGGCCGGTTGGCGATCTTGCGCTTGGTCGGCGACTTGGCGCCGGTTTTCTTCTTGTCGCCCTTGGCGTCGGTCTTTTTCTTCTTCACACCAACGGCCTTGCCCGATGCCTTGACCTTCTTCGGCCCGGTGTAGGTGCCTTTGACTTCCTTGATGGTGCGGCGCTCGAACGACTGCTTGAGGTAGCGCTCGATGCTCGACATCAAGTTCCAATCGCCGTGGCAGATCAGCGAGATGGCCAGGCCATCATTGCCGGCACGCCCGGTACGGCCGATACGGTGCACATATTCGTCGCCGCTGCGGGGCATGTCGAAGTTGATCACCAGGTCCAGGCCATCCACGTCCAGGCCGCGTGCGGCAACGTCGGTGGCCACCAGGATCTTCACGCCGCCGGCCTTGAGGCGGTCGATGGCCAGCTTGCGGTCCTTCTGGTCTTTCTCGCCGTGCAGCACGAACGCCTTGTATTCCTGGGCCACCAGGCGGCCGTAGATGCGGTCGGCGGCGGCGCGGGTGTTGGTGAACACAATGGCTTTCTGATAGGTCTCGTTGGCCAGCAGCCAATTGAGGATCTGTTCTTTGTGCACGTTGTGGTCGGCGGTGACGATCTGCTGGCGCGTGGTGGCGTTCAGGTCGCTGACGTTGTTGACCTGCAGGTGCTCAGGGTTGTTCAGCACCTTGGCGACCATCTCGCGCAGGGTGGAACCGCCGGTGGTGGCGGAGAACAGCATGGTCTGCTGGCGGTTGACGCATTCGCCCACCAGGCGCTGCACGTCGTCGGCAAAGCCCATGTCGAGCATGCGGTCGGCTTCGTCCAGCACCAGCACTTCGACTTCCTTGAGGTCCAGGTTGCCGGCGTTGAGTTGCTCGATCATGCGGCCCGGGGTGCCGATCAGGATATCCGGCACCTTGCGCAGCATGGCGGCCTGGACCTTGAAGTCTTCACCGCCGGTAATGATGCCGGACTTGATGAAGGTGAACTGCGAGAAGCGCTCCACTTCCTTCAACGTCTGCTGCGCCAGCTCGCGGGTCGGCAGCAGGATCAGGGTCTTGATGCTGACACGCACTTTGGCCGGGCCGATCAGGCGGTTCAGTACAGGCAGGACGAAAGCGGCGGTCTTGCCACTCCCGGTTTGAGCTGTCACCCGCAGGTCACGCCCTTCGAGCGCGAGCGGGATGGCCGCTGCTTGCACAGGCGTAGGCTCGACAAATTTAAGCTCGGCCACGGCTTTGAGCAGGCGTTCGTGCAGGGCGAATTGGGAAAACACGGGTGCTACCTCGAAGAAATACAAAAAATCAGCTGCATAGGTTACCGGTTTCGGGCGCCCAAACCGAGTTTCTTTACGTGAACGGTGCTATTAAGCCGCTTTTTTGTCAGGGCATTTGTCCATGACGTCAACTTTGTTGCACTTAAATGCTCTAATCGCCCCGTCTTGTCCCACAGAAGAATCGGTTTCACCCATGGATATCAAACAGCTCTGGCTCAACGCCCAGGACCTCTGGGGCGCCCTCGATGAACACCCGCTGCTGCACGCCAGCCTCGGCTTGCTGGTGTTGCTGGTGGTCGCCCTGGTGCTCGGACGCGTGGCGCGCTACCTCATCCTTCACGCCGTCAAACTACTTGGCCGGCAACCGTCTCTGCACTGGCTCAACGACCTGCGGCACAACAAAGTCTTCCATCGCCTGGCCCAGATGACGCCATCACTGGTGATCCAGTTCGGCCTGTACCTGGTGCCGGACCTGAGCAAGACCGCCATCCTGTTCATCGGCAACGTGGCCCTGGCGCTGAGCATCCTGTTCCTGGTGCTGTCCATCAGCGCCCTGCTCAATGCCTTGCTGGACATCTACGCCCGCACCGAACATGCGCGTACCCGCTCGATCAAGGGCTATGTGCAGTTGGCGAAGATGGTGCTGTTCGTGTTTGGCGCGATCATTATCGTCGCCACCTTGATCGACCGTTCACCGCTGTTATTGCTTTCGGGTCTCGGTGCGATGTCGGCGGTGATCCTGTTGGTGTACAAGGACACGCTGCTGTCGTTCGTCGCCAGCGTGCAATTGACCAGCAACGACATGCTGCGGGTCGGCGACTGGATCGAGATGCCTCAGGTCGGCGCAGACGGTGATGTAGTCGATATCACCCTGCATACGGTCAAAGTGCAGAACTTCGACAAGACCATCGTCTCCATCCCCACCTGGCGCCTGATGTCCGAGTCGTTCAAGAACTGGCGCGGCATGCAGGCCTCCGGCGGGCGCCGCATCAAGCGCAGCCTGTTCATCGACGCCAGCGGCGTGCGGTTCCTGCGCGACGACGAAGAACTGCGCATGACCCAGGTGCACCTGCTCACTGACTACATCGGGCGCAAACAGGCCGAACTCAAGGCCTGGAACGAAGCCCAGGGGCACAGCGCGCAACTGTCGGCCAACCGCCGTCGCATGACCAACCTCGGCACCTTCCGCGCCTATGCCCTGGCCTACCTGAAAAGCCACCCGGACATCCAACCGAACATGACCTGCATGGTGCGCCAGATGCAGACCACCGCCCAAGGCGTGCCGCTGGAGATCTACTGCTTCACCCGCACCACGGCGTGGGCGGATTACGAGCGAATCCAGGGGGATATCTTTGATTACCTGCTGGCGGTGTTGCCGGAGTTTGGCTTGAGTTTGTATCAGCAGCCGAGTGGTAATGACTTACGTACTGGGCTGCTACCGGCCTTGCTCGGCGCCAGTCATTTGCCAACGCAGGAAAACAAATCTGCCTGACACGAGTCCCACAAGGGGGTCAGCGCAGTATCGGCTGTTTGCGCCCCCCCAACCGACTGATCCACACCGCCCCCAGAATCACCAGCCCACCCAACGCCAACCGCCCCAGCGGTTCATGCTGGTTCCAGATCAGCAAATTCAACAGCAGCCCCACCGGCACATGCAGGTTGTTCATCACCGCCAGGGTGCCGCCCTGCACCAGGCAGGCGCCTTTATTCCACCAATACATGCCCAGCGCCGTACTGACCAGGCCGAGGAACACCAGCACGCCCCATTGCAGCGGCGCCTCCGGCAGAAAGTCGGCCTTGCCGAACAGCAGGAACGCCGGCAACACCACCAGCAATGCGCCGAGGTAGAAGTAACCGAAACGCCGGTAGTGCGGCAGATTGCTCGGGTAGCGCGCCACCAGGTGTTTGTACATCACTTGCCCGGCGGCATAGGTGAAGTTGGCCAGTTGCAGCAGCAGGAAGCCGCCAAGGAAGTGCGGGGTGATCTGGTCGAAGCGAATCACCGCGGCGCCCGCTACCGCCACCAGTGCGGCGACCAACGCCCAGGGGTTGAAGCGACGGTTGAGGGCGTCCTCGATAAGGGTCACGTGCAGCGGCGTGAGAATGGTGAACAGCAACACTTCCGGCACCGTGAGCACGCGAAAGCTCAGGTACAGGCACACGTAGGTCACGCCGAACTGCAATGCGCCGATCACCAGCATGCCGCGCATGAAGGCCGGCTCCACCGAGCGCCAGCGGGTCAGCGGGATGAACACCAGCCCGGCCAGCAGCACGCGCACCAGCACGGCGAAGTAGCTGTCGACGTGACCGGCGAGGTATTCGCCGATCAAGCTGAAGGAAAATGCCTGAATCAGGGTGACAACCAGTAAATAGCCCATGCGCGCCTCGTTTCGAATGGGCGGGACATTAAAGGTTTTCGACGGTTGAAGAAACTCGGGGCAAAAAAAACCCGACCTCGCTAAAGCGTCAGTCGGGCGGTAGCACTCAGGAGCAAAAGTGCAAAGGGAGGTTCGTTACGCGTACTTGAAGGGTTGGCGTGGAGCGATATAAACACTGCGCGATTATGTGACGATTAAAGGATCAAGCCACCTGAGCCAGCAGCGCTTTAGCGTGGTTGATGCCCTTTTCCTGGAAGTCCCCGCTCAGGTTCACCCCTTCGGCATGAATGAAGGTGACGTCGTGAATCCCGATGAAGGCCATGACCTGACGCAAGTACGGTTCCTGATGATCGGAGCTGGCGCCGGTGTGGATGCCGCCGCGAGCAGTCAGCACGATGGCGCGCTTGCCGGTCAGCAGGCCCTGGGGGCCGGTGGCGGTGTACTTGAAGGTCACACCGGCACGCAACACGTGGTCCAGCCAGGCTTTAAGGGTGCTGGGGATGGCGAAGTTGTACATCGGCGCGGCCATCACCAGGACATCGGCGGCGAGCAACTCATCGGTCAATGCGTTGGAACGATCCAGCGAAGCCTGTTCGTCGGCGTTGCGCTGATCCGCCGGCTTCATCCAGCCACCGAGCAGGTTGGCATCCAGGTGCGGGACCGGGTTGAGGGCCACGTCACGTACGGTGATCTGATCTGCCGGGTGGGCGGCCTGCCATTGGCTGATGAACTGTTGGGTCAGTTGGCGGGAAATCGAATCCTGCTGGCGAGCGCTGCTTTCGATGATCAGAACATTGGACATGGCGTTGTAGGCTCCATCTGTAATTGCTGTAAGTCGATGGAGTGAAGATTAAATCGAGCCAATTCGATTAAAAAGCGCAAAAAACTGCTATAACCCATCTATAAACTTGTTTATAGGCGGAGCATGCTCCGCTCTCGGGTTATTTCGGCGTGCAGGCCAGGGCGATACGCATCTTGATAATCGCGCGGTTGAACTTGACCGTGGTGTTGGTGCTTTTGCCCGCCGGCACCGTGACCGTACGGCGACGCGGCGATTCCGGGCCGTTGGTGAAGGTCACCGAGCACACAGCATCGTGGGTGCCGTAGTTATTGAGTTGGATCGAGCTGATATCGCCGTCCACGTCGGAGGCGGTGTAATCGATGCTCACACCGTCGATCTTCTTGGTCACGTCGATGGGGTAGGCAAACGCGCTCATCGGCAGCAGCGCCAGCAACACACAACAGAATTTTCTCATTCGGCAGTCTCCAATAAGGACAGCCAGCTTAGGACAAGAGGAGCCCATCTTGAAAGCGCCCCGCGTTACCCTCGATCAATGGCGCACGCTGCAAGCCGTAGTCGACCATGGCGGCTTCGCCCAGGCGGCCGAAGCACTGCACCGTTCGCAGTCTTCGGTGAGCTACACCGTGGCCCGCATGCAAGACCAGCTTGGCGTACCGCTGTTGCGCATCGACGGGCGCAAGGCGGTACTCACCGACGCCGGTGAAGTGCTGTTGCGTCGCTCCCGACAACTGGTGAAAAACGCCAGCCAGCTGGAAGACCTTGCCCACCACATGGAACAGGGCTGGGAAGCCGAAGTGCGCCTGGTGGTGGATGCGGCTTACCCCAATGCGCGTCTGGTTCGCGCCCTCACCGCATTCATGCCGCAAAGCCGTGGCTGCCGCGTGCGCCTGCGTGAAGAGGTGCTGTCGGGCGTAGAAGAGTTGCTGATGGAAGGCGTGGCCGACCTGGCGATCTGCGGGTTCAGCATACCCGGCTACCTCGGTACGGAAATGAGCGATGTGGAGTTTGTCGCCGTGGCCCACCCGGAGCATGCACTGCACCGCATGAACCGCGAGCTGAGCTTCCAGGACCTGGAAAGCCAGATGCAGGTGGTGATCCGCGACTCCGGCCGCCAGCAACCGCGCGATGTGGGTTGGCTCGGCGCCGAGCAGCGCTGGACCGTCGGCAGCCTGGCCACCGCCGCCGCCTTTGTCGGCAGCGGCCTGGGCTTTGCCTGGTTACCCCGGCACATGATCGAGCGCGAACTTGCCGAGGGCGTGCTCAAGCAACTGCCCCTGGAACAGGGCGGCAGCCGCCACCCCACGTTCTACCTGTATTCAAACAAGGACAAACCCTTGGGGCCTGCCACGCAGATCCTCGTGGAACTGCTGCGCACCTTTGATACCGCACCGCTGGACGCGCCTTTCGCCGCCCCCCGGCAAGCCTGAAACGGAGTTCGCCCATGGCCTGGTTCGACCATGAAGGATGCAGCCTGCACTACGAGGAATATGGTCACGGCACGCCACTGGTGCTGATCCACGGCCTGGGCTCCAGCAGCCAGGATTGGGAATTGCAGATCCCAGTACTGGCCCGGCATTACCGCCTGGTCGTGGTGGACGTGCGTGGTCACGGCCGCTCGGACAAACCGCGCGAACGCTACAGCATCCAGGGTTTTACCTACGACCTGATTGCCTTGTTCGAACACCTGGACCTGCCACCGGCCCACGTGGTGGGCTTGTCCATGGGCGGCATGATCGCTTTCCAACTGGCCGTGGACGAACCCGCGCGGGTCAAAAGCCTGTGCATCGTCAACAGCGCGCCCGAGGTCAAGGTGCGCAGTGCCGATGATTACTGGCAGTGGGCCAAGCGCTGGAGCCTGGCACGCTTGCTGAGCCTGTCCACGATCGGCAAGGCGCTGGGCGAGCGGCTCTTCCCCAAACCGCACCAGGCCGAGCTGCGCCGCAAGATGGCCGAGCGCTGGGCAAAGAACGACAAACGTGCTTATCTCGCCAGCTTCGATGCGATTGTGGGCTGGGGCGTGCAGGAACGACTTTCGCGGATCACCTGTCCAACCCTGGTCATCAGCGCCGACCACGACTACACCCCTGTGGCGCAGAAACAAAACTATGTAAAACTGCTGCCCGATGCGCGACTGGTGGTGATAGAAGATTCCCGCCATGCCACGCCCTTGGACCAACCCGAAGTCTTTAACGCAACCTTGCTCGATTTTCTAAAGACAGTCGAAACCACTAACCAGGATCACTGACCCATGCTGAAAAAAATCGCCTTCTTTGCCGGTTCTGTTCTGTTCGCCGCCAACCTGATGGCCGCCGAGCCCGCCAAGGCGCCCCACGTATTGATCACCACCACCAACGGCGACATCGAGATCGAACTGGATCCGGTCAAGGCGCCAATCAGCACCAAGAACTTCCTGGCCTACGTCGACAAGGGCTTCTACACCAACACGATTTTCCACCGTGTAATTCCGGGCTTCATGGTCCAGGGCGGCGGGTTCACCGCGCAGATGGCGCAGAAGCCGACCGACGCGCCAATCAAGAACGAAGCCAGCAACGGCCTGCATAACGTGCGTGGCACCTTGTCCATGGCGCGCACCAATGACCCGAATTCGGCCACCAGCCAATTCTTCATCAACGTCGCCGACAATGCGTTCCTCGACCCAGGCCGCGATGCCGGTTACGCCGTGTTCGCCAAAGTGGTCAAGGGCATGGATGTGGTCGACATCATCGTCAACTCCCAGACCACCACCAAGCAGGGCATGCAGAACGTGCCAATCGATCCTGTCCTGATCAAGTCGGCCAAGCGCATCGACTGATGCCTGGCAGGCAGCTCCGTGCGCAGCCCACAAGGCCGCGCGCGCATTTGTAAAAGGAGAGCCCGCACGGCGGGCGTCAAACTGAATGCTCTATCGTCGCTTTGAACAACTGATCGACATCTTCCGCGACGCCCCGAGCGCCGCCCCGCCTGATAAAGTCCTGCCTTTCTACCTCTACTACCTGCGCCAGGTTTGGCCGCATTTTGCTGCCTTGCTGGTGGTGGGTCTGATCGGTGCGCTGATCGAAGTGGCGCTGTTCAGCTACCTGAGTCGCATCATCGACCTGGCCCAGGGCACGCCACCGGCCAACTTCTTTCAGGTTCACAGCACCGAGCTGATCTGGATGGCCGTGGTCGCCCTGCTGCTGCGCCCCATCTTCGGCGCCCTGCATGACCTGCTGGTGCACCAGACCATCAGCCCCGGCATGACCAGCCTGATCCGCTGGCAGAACCACAGCTACGTGCTCAAGCAGAGCCTGAATTTCTTCCAGAACGACTTCGCCGGACGTATTGCCCAGCGCATCATGCAAACCGGCAACTCGCTGCGCGACTCCGCCGTGGCCGCGGTGGATGCGATCTGGCACGTGGCGATCTACGCCATCAGTTCCCTGGTGCTGTTTGCCGAGGCCGACTGGCGCCTGATGATCCCGCTGGTGACCTGGATCCTCTGCTACAGCCTGGCGCTGCGCTACTTTGTACCTAGGGTGAAGGAGCGCTCGGTGATTTCCTCCGAGGCGCGCTCCAAATTGATGGGCCGCATCGTCGACGGCTACACCAACATCACCACCTTGAAGCTGTTCGCCCATACCCGCTATGAGCAGGAGTACGCCAAGGAAGCGATCATCGAGCAGACCGAAAAAACCCAGTTGGCCAGCCGCGTGGTGACCAGCATGGACATCGTGATCACCACAATGAACGGCCTGCTGATCGTGACCACCACCGGCCTGGCGTTGTGGTTGTGGACGCAGTCGATGATTTCCGTTGGTGCGATTGCCCTGGCTACAGGCCTGGTAATCCGTATCGTCAACATGTCCGGCTGGATCATGTGGGTGGTCAACGGCATTTTCGAAAACATCGGCCAGGTGCAGGATGGCCTGAAGACCATCGCCCAGCCGCTGGCGGTGATCGACCGCGATAACGCCCCGCGCCTGAGCGTGCCCCGTGGCCAAGTGCGTTTTGAGCAGGTGGATTTCCATTACGGCAAGAAGAGCGGGATCATTGGCGGCCTCAACCTTGAGATCAAGGCCGGTGAAAAGATCGGCCTGATCGGCCCGTCCGGTGCGGGCAAGTCGACCCTGGTCAACCTGCTGCTGCGCCTGTACGACCTGCAAGGCGGGCGCATCCTGATCGACGGCCAGAACATCGCCGACGTCGCCCAGGAAAGCTTGCGCGAGCAGATCGGCATGATCACCCAGGACACGTCGCTGCTGCATCGCTCGATCCGCGACAACCTGCTGTACGGCAAACCGGACGCTACCGACGAAGAACTCTGGGCCGCCGTGCACAAGGCGCGCGCGGATGAGTTCATCCCCTTGCTGTCGGACTCCGAAGGCCGCACCGGGCTGGACGCGCACGTGGGTGAGCGCGGGGTGAAACTCTCCGGCGGGCAGCGTCAACGTATCGCCATCGCCCGCGTACTGCTCAAGGATGCGCCGATCCTGATCATGGACGAAGCCACCTCAGCGCTGGACTCGGAAGTGGAAGCGGCGATCCAGGAAAGCCTGGAAACCCTGATGCAGGGCAAGACCGTGATCGCGATCGCCCACCGCTTGTCGACCATTGCGCGGATGGACCGCCTGGTGGTGCTGGAGAAAGGCCAGATCGCCGAGAGCGGCAGCCATGCCGAACTGCTGGCCCATGGTGGGTTGTATGCGCGGTTGTGGCAGCACCAGACCGGCGGCTTCGTCGGTATCGACTGACCCTTCCAAACCCTTAACAATCCAACCTGTGGGAGGGGGCTTGCCCCCGATAGCGGCAGATCAGTCACCGGATACAGCGACTGATATTCCGCCATCGGGGCAAGCCCCCTCCCACTTCAGAGCCCTGGATTTGTGCCATAACCGTGCTGTACTCACAGCAGTGCCCAGACGGGCGCTGAAGTAAATCTGCAGGGAGCATCACTGATTTACGGATCCGGTAGAGCGATCTATCAAGGACGGGTTGCATGTCTTTGTTCAAGCGTTCAGTCACAGAGGGGTTAGGTACGTTTTGGCTGGTGTTGGGCGGGTGCGGGAGTGCGGTGTTGGCCGCAGCGTTTCCCGCAGTCGGGATCGGGTTGTTGGGCGTGTCCCTGGCCTTCGGGCTCACGGTGCTGACCATGGCGTTCGCCATCGGGCATATCAGCGGTTGTCACCTCAACCCGGCGGTAACGGTGGGGCTGGTGGTGGGCGGAAGGTTTCCGGCCCGGGAGTTACCGGCGTACATCGTCGCGCAGGTAGTCGGCGGTACGATCGCCGCTGCGTTGCTGTACTTCATTGCCAGCGGCAAGCCGGGGTTCGAACTGGCGTCGGGACTGGCCTCCAACGGCTATGGCGAACACTCGCCTGGCGGTTATTCGATGGCGGCGGGGTTTGTCTGTGAGTGGGTGATGACGGCGATGTTCGTGCTGATCATCCTCGGCGCCACCGACCGCCGTGCCCCGCCGGGCCTTGCACCGATAGCCATCGGTTTGGCGTTGACCCTCATCCACCTGATCTCCATTCCCGTCACCAACACCTCGGTCAACCCGGCGCGCAGCACCGGCCCGGCACTGATCGTCGGTGGGTGGGCGATCCAGCAATTGTGGATGTTCTGGCTCGCGCCGATCCTGGGTGCGGTGATCGGTGGGTTCACTTATCGATGGCTAGGCAAGGAGGCGGCGGGCTGAGGCGAACTGGGTTCAGCCCGGCCCAAGAGGCAGGGCTGAACTTATCGGATAGCCAATCACCCTTGATGGGCCTGCATGTACTGGCGCAATAGCTGGTTAATACGCGTCTGGTAACCAGATCCCTGACCCTTGAACCACTCCAGTACGTCAGCATCCAGCCTGATAGTGACCGCCTGCTTCACTGGAACACGTAACTCGGCACGCCGGAAAAAATCGGCATCCAGCTCAGGAATATCGCGGGTATCGATCTCTTTATCATTCATTTTGGCCAGGCGCTCCCAATCAGTTTTCGATGTTTGCGTCATAGTATTTGGCCTCCTTATTGGTTGCTTTTCGGGCAGAGATGATGCGAATTACGTCACCACGCCGCTCGGTGTATACGACCACACCCATTAACAATTTGATCCAGCCGATACTGATCCAACGCTCCTCGCCATAATCCGCTCGATCATCGCGTAAGGCCAGCATTGGATGCCTGAAGAGATCTGGGACGTCATTGAAGTCAATGCCGTGTTTAACAATATTGGCTTTATTCTTGGATTCATCCCACTCAAATAGCATGGCACGCCCTGTATGTACTTTTGTACATACAGAATAGCGATTTCATCCTTATCTGGAAGCGCCACAAGACCAGCGGTTCAGCACAGCCGATACGGCAAGGCTGCCCTCGCCTCTTCGGCATACGCCACAATCCCCACCCGCTCGCGTTCGAGGAAATCCTCCACGGCATTCTTCAATCCCGGATGGCGCAGGTAGTGCCACGACCGCGTGATCACCGGCTCGAACCCACGGATCAACTTGTGCTCGCCCTGCGCCCCCGCATCGAAGCGTTGCAAGCCGTGGGCGATGGCGTAGTCCATGCCCTGGTAGAAGCACGTTTCGAAGTGTAGACGGTCAAACTCTGCCAGGCAGCCCCAGTAGCGGCCGTAGAAGCTGTCGCCGCCGAGCAGGCTGAAGGCCATGGCCACCGGGCGCGAGCCTTGCTTGGCCAGTACCACGCGGATCGCTTCAGGCATGCGCTCGGCCAGCAGGCTGAAAAACGCGCGAGTCAGGTAGGGCGATTGGCGGCGCACGGCATAGGTGTTGGCGTAGCAGGCGTAGACAAAATCCCACTGCGCCTCGCTCAGTTCATGGCCTTGCAACCACTCGAAATCGATCCCCTGCCCCGCCACTTGTTCGCGCTCCTTGCGCATCTGTTTGCGCTTGCGCGAGCTCAAGGCGTCGAGGAAGTCCTGGAAGTCGCGGTAGCCACGGTTCTGCCAGTGATACTGACAGCCCAGGCGCTGCAACCAGCCCGGTTGCAGCGCCAGGGCAGCATCGGCCAGGTCATCGGTGAAGTTGATATGGGCGCTGGAAAGCCCCTCGATCTCCAGGTAACCCGGCAGGCTCTTGAGCAGCTCAAAACCGTCTTCGGCGCTGGCGGCCAATAGACGTGGACCGCTGACCGGGCTGAACGGCACCGCCGTCAGCAACTTGGGGTAATAGTCGATGCCGGCGCGCTCACAGGCATCGGCCCAACCGTGATCGAACACGTACTCCCCATAGGAATGCCATTTGCGGTAACTGGGCAGTGCGGCCACCAGCCGGTCACCCTCCCAGTGCAGCAAATGCTCCGGCTGCCAGCCCGATTGCGGGCCCAGGCTGGCGCTGTCTTCCAAGGCGCTCAGGAACGCGTGCCGCACGAACGGCTGCCCCTGCGGCACCAGCGCATCCCAGGCTTGCGGGGCGATTTCGGACAGGCTGTCCAGGCGTTGCAGCGGCATCGGCATCCTCACTGGTTCGGGGCGTGAAAGCCTGGCGAGTATCGCCGATTGCCGGCCCTGACACACCCCCGTTTCGCGAGACAAGGCTCTAAACCAATAGTTCCGAACGTGAAAAATTTGTCATCTAGATGACATCACTTCGCCACTGCTCCGTCATAAACGATCGTGATACTGACGCCTGTTTTTAGAGCGCCTGGTTCTACCCGGCGGCTATTTTTCCGTCCGTCATCGGTCGGTTGTGTCCTGGATGGTTTGCCATCCCTCCTCACTTTCGGAGATTGATATGCGTCTTGCTTCCACTAAAACTGCGGCGGTCCTGTGCGGCGGCCTGTTACTGGCCCTGAGCGTTCCGGCCAGCGCTGCAGTCGACGCTAAATTGCTCGACATGCTCAAGGCCAACGGCCAGATCACCGCGGCGCAGTACACTGAACTGCAAAGCGAGCTGGCCAAAGACCAGAAAGAACAGCAGATCGCACGGCAAGCTCAACAAGAGACCAACGAACAGATCGCGGCCACCGCGAAGAAAACCAATGAGCTGAGCAGCTTCGACCAGAAGCTGGCCTGGGCCGCCAAGACTCAGTTCAAGGGTGACGTACGTTTCCGCCAGGAAACCGTGAAAATCCAGGGCGAATCCAACAACGGCGGCCGCGACAAGGACCGTCAGCGCATCCGTGCCCGCCTGGGCGCCTACACCGAGATCAACTCGCAAGTCGACACCGGTATCCGCATTGCCACCGGCAGCAGCGACGATGCGCGCTCGACCAACCAGGACCAGGACAACTACTTCGACAAGAAGTCGATCTGGCTGGACCTCGGCTACATCGACTACCACCCGGACCAGATCAAGAACCTGCACGTGATCGGCGGTAAGATGCTGCAACCGTGGGTGAACATGGGCGACGTTATCTGGGATAGCGACATCAACCCTGAAGGCCTGGCCCTGACCTACAAGTACCCTCTGGGCAGCAGCGCCGAGCTGTTCGGTAGCCTCGGTAACTACAACCTCAAGGACAACGTCGACGGCGACGGCGTGCAGTTCCGTCACGACCTGCGCCTGACTTCTGGCCAGTTGGGCACACGCTTCTCGGTCACCGACAACCTGAAAATGACCCTGGGCGGCAGCGTCTACGCCTACCAGAACGATAAGGACAGCCGCTGCACAACCACCACCACGCCTTGCGCACTGGCGGTCAACGGCAACTCGGCCGACAACCAGTTCCGCCTGTATGAAGGCTTTGCCCAAGCCGACATCGGTGGCCTGGCCGTACCGCTGGCGTTCTACGGCCAATACGTGAAAAACAACGACGCCGTGACCGACCAGGACACCGCTTGGCTGATCGGCGCCAAGTCCAAAGTGTTCGGCTTCAACCTGGACTACAACTACCGCGACATCCAGCGTAATGCCGTGGTGGGTGCCTTCACCGACTCGGACTTCGCCAACGGCACCACCGGTTCGCGCGGTCACAAGATGAAGGTCAGCTACGACATCGACAAGAACTTCGCCCTCGGTGCCACGTACTTCCTGACCAAGGCCGACTACGCCAGCCGCACCCAGCGTGACGCCAACACCAACACCCTGCAGCTGGATGCAGAAGCGAAGTTCTAAAAAACAGTGGCAAGTTTCAAGCTACAAGCTTCAAGGAAGAGCATGTCACTTGCAGCTTCAGGCTAACCGCTTGAAGCTGCTTCTTTACCAGTCTTGCGTGGGTGGATCGGTCCCCATCATCCGTTCGCTCCACCCACGCAAGCCTGTTTATTCCCCGCCTTTGTGATCCTTGAGCCGCTCGTGAGCCAGACGCTGCGCCAAGGCCTCCACACCCTCTACCGGCTCATCCGGCATTATCTTCAGCGTCGCCTGCATCAGGCGCATCTGGCGGATAAACCGGCGGCAGTTCGGGCAGAACATCAAGTGATGACGCACCAGCAGACGCTCGCGAAAGGTCAACTGCCCATCGAGATAGTCACTGGAACGTGCCACTTGTTCTTTACAGGTCAACATTCGCCCGTTTCCTCAAAATGCTCCACCGTGGCGAAGACTTTAAGCCGTGCCCGATGCAACAGCACCCGGACATTGGAGAGCGACAACGTCAGAAGATTACAGATCTCTTCCAACTCCAGGCCCTGGCGCTCACGCAGTACCAGCACGCTGCCCTGCAACTCCGACAGGCTCAGGATCGTATGCTCCAGGCATTTGCGCAGTTCATCCTCGGTGAGCAAGGCTTCCGGGGTGTCCTGGTGCCAGGCATACGGGGCGACGGCCCAATGACCATCATCGGGGGTAAAGCGATCGTCACCGATGGTACCGTGGGGCGAGGGCAGATCATCGAGCAGCACTTCACGACGATTCTGCTTGTAGCGCCCTTTGGCAGCGTTGGCGGTAATGGTCAGCAGCCAGGTCTTGAGGCTGGAACGCCCCTCGAATTTGGCCAGGTTGCGCACCACCGACAACCAGGCGTCCTGCACGACTTCGTCGGCGTGGCGCTGGCCGACGATGGCATAGGCCACCGCCCGCATGGCGCTCTGGTAGGTGGTGACCAATTCCTTGTAGGCCCGCTGCTCACCCTTGAGCAGGCGTTCAAGCAGGTGCGCGTCGTCCGCTGCTGCCATTCAAGACCTCGATTGTCTTAGCGTTTGCGCAGGATCACGCTGCCGATCGAATAGCCCGCGCCGAACGAACTGAGCACCGCCACGGAGCCCTTGGGCAGGTCATCCTGATTCTTGTGGAACGCAATCACCGAACCCGCCGAGCTGGTGTTGGCGTAGGTATCGAGGATCACCGGTGCTTCTTCGACCGTGGCTTCGCGGCCCAGCAGCTTCTTCACGATCAGGTGGTTCATGCTCAGGTTGGCCTGGTGCAGCCAGAAGCGCTTCACATCGGCCACGTTCAACTGGTTTTCCGCCAGATGCACGCCAATCAGCTCGGCCACCATCGGGCATACGTCGCGGAACACCTTGCGGCCTTCCTGTACGAACAGTTTGTCCGGCGCGCCGATGCCTTCTTCCGCGGTGCGGTTGAGGAAGCCGAAGTTGTTGCGGATGTTATTGGAGAACTTGGTCAGCAGCTTGGTGCTCACCACGTCGAACTGATGTTCGGAGGTTGCCAGGTCGGCGCGCTCCAGGACCACGGCGGTGGCCGCATCCCCAAAGATGAAGTGGCTGTCGCGGTCGCGGAAGTTCAGGTGGCCGGTGCAGACTTCCGGGTTGACCATCAGGATCGCCCGCGCCTGGCCTAGCTGGATGCTGTTGGCGGCGTTCTGGATGCCGAAGGTGGCCGAGGAACAGGCCACGTTCATGTCAAAACCAAACCCTTCGATGCCCAAGGCTTCCTGGACTTCAATAGCGATGGCCGGGTAGGCACGCTGCAGATTGGAGCAGGCGACGATCACGCCGTCGATGTCGGCGGCGGTCTTGCCCGCGCGCTGCAGTGCCTGTTCGGCGGCGCCGACGGCCATCTGGCAGAGGACCGACCATTCGTCGTTGCTGCGCTCGGGCAGGCGTGGGGCCATGCGCTGCGGATCGAGAATGCCGTCCTTGTCCATCACGAAGCGGCTCTTGATGCCGGAGGCCTTTTCGATGAAGGCGGCGCTGGATTCGGTCAGCGGCTGCACGTCACCGCGCTCGATGGCGGCGGCGTTGTCGCTGTTGAACTGATGCACGTAGGCATTGAAAGACTGCACCAGCTCTTCGTTGGAGATGCTGTTGGCCGGGGTATACAGGCCAGTGCCGCTGATGACGACGTTATGCACGGTCGTTCCTCTAAATCTGTCAGGCAGAAGATATTGGTACCGTCGTACCAAACTGTAAGTAGTCCGATTCCGCTCCGCGGGCACCAAACTGGCATCGCTTTATTCCATCGCGCCGCAGCCTTTCACGACGATCCCGGCATTTATAACCGCGAAGTTTGCCACAACCCTCGGAATTTGGCGCTATCTGTGGGAGGGGGCTTGCCCCCGATAGCGGTGGGCCAGTCAACACATCCTTTACTGACAGACCGCAATCGGGGGCAAGCCCCCTCCCACACTGGACCTGTATTGCCTTGGAAACCGTGTAAACATCAGGCTTCTACCTGGCTCCACTGCTTGCTCAGGCGCTTGTCGGAAATCGGCACTTTGGTACCCAGTTGCTGGGCAAACAACGACACCCGGTATTCCTCCAGCCACCAGCGATACAGCTCCAGCTGGGGATCGCGCTTGCCTTCCTGGGCGTGTTTTTTCAGGCGATTTTCGTACTGCGTCCACAGGCCGCCCAGCTCGCCGCTCCACACCCGATCCTTCTGCACCTGGCTGGGCAGTTTTTCCAGGCGCAACTCGATGGCCTTGAGGTAACGCGGCAGCTCCTTGAACCACTGCGCCGGGGTTTCCCGCACAAAACCTGGGTACACCAGGTGGCTCAGTTGCTGCTTGATGTCGTTCAAGGCCACGGCCTGGGCCAGGTCGATCTTGCCTTTGAAGCGTTTTTGCAGGCCGTGCCAGAGCTTCAGTACCTCCAGGGTCAGGCGCGCCAGGCGCTCGGCGTGTTCGGTCCAACTGCCGCGTTTGCGCTCGGCCAGGGCAGCCAAACCAGCGCCATCACGCGGCAGGCTGGCTTCGCCTTCGAGCACGCAGGTGTCGAGGCTGGCCAGCAGGATGTCCTCCACCAGCGCATCGATCCGGCCCAATTCGCGGTACATCAGGCCCAGTTCGGTCAGGCCTGGCAGTTTGCTGCGCAGGAATTTCGCCGGTTCCGCCAGTTGCTGCAGCAGCAGGCGTTGCAAGGCACGGCGATGCTGGAACTCGGCCTCGGCTGCCGTGGAGAAACGCCCTTCCTTGACCGTGCCGTTGTCCTCCACCAGCGCCGGATACACCGTCATCGACAGCCCTGCGATCTTCTGCTGTGTCTTCTCGGCCACCGCCGCGAACACCTTGGCCTCCACCGGCTGCTGGCTTTTTGCGGTTTGCGGTACGGCCAACGCAGCCTGGCTGGCCTCGGCGAAGCGCGCCGTCAGTTCGGCCAGGTCGCGGCCTTCGCCGAGGAACTTGCCTTGGCCATCGACCACTTCCAGGTTCATCTTCAGGTGGCTTTCCACCTGCTGCGCAGCCTCAGCCCAGGCTTCATCGCTGACTCGCGCCCCGGTCATGCGCAACAACTCGCGGCCCAGGGCCTGGGGTAACGAGCCCTGGCCGAATTCGATGCGCTGCAGGGCCGCCTTGACGAAGTCCGGCACCGGTACAAAGTTCTTGCGCAGCGCCTTGGGCAGGTTGCGCACCAGGGCGATGCACTTGGCTTCGATCACTCCCGGCACCAGCCACTCCAGGCGCTCCGCCGGCAACGCAGGTAACAGCGGCGCCGGTACGCGCAGGGTCACACCGTCACGCGGGTGGTTGGGTTCGAAGTGGTAACTCAAAGCCAGGGCCAGGTCGCCCAGGTGCAGGGTGTCTGGGTAATGCGCGGCGGTGACTTCACTGGCCTCGCGGGCCAGCACATCATCTTCACGCATGATCAGCAGTTGCGGGTCTTTCTGGCTGTTGACCTTGTACCAACTGTCGAACGTGGCGGTCTGGTGGATCTCCGCCGGCAGGCGCGCATCGTAGAAGGCGAACAGGGTTTCCTCGTCTGCCAGGATGTCGCGCCGGCGCGCCTTGGCCTCCAACTCGTCGAGCTGCTCCAGCAGTTGCTGGTTGGCCGCCAGGCACTTGGCCCGCGACTGGATTTCGCCGCGTACCAGGCCTTCACGGATAAACAGCTCGCGGGACACCACAGGGTCAATCGGCCCGTAATGCACCGGCCGGCGCCCGACCACAATCAGCCCGAACAGGGTGATCTGCTCAAAGGCCACGACCTGGCCGCGCTTCTTCTCCCAGTGCGGCTCGAAGTGGTTTTTCTTGATCAGGTGCCCGGCCAGCGGTTCGATCCAGTCGGCGTCGATCTTGGCGACCATGCGCGCATACAGCTTGGTGGTTTCCACCAGTTCGGCGGTCATCAGCCATTGCGGGCGCTTCTTGCCGATACCCGACGAGGGGTGAATCCAGAAACGCCGCTGGCGCGCGCCCAGGTAATCGCCGTCCTCGGTTTTTTGGCCGATCTGGCTGAGCAAACCGGACAGCACCGCCTTGTGCAGTTTCGGGAAGTCCGCCGGCTCTTTATTGACGCTCAACTGCATGTCGCGGCAGATCAGACTCAACTGGCGATGGGAATCACGCCATTCGCGCAGGCGCAGGTAGTTGAGGAAGTTCTTGCGGCACCAGTTGCGCAGCGGGCTCGCTGTCAGTTCCTGGCGCTGCTCTTCGAAGCCACGCCATAGATTGACCAAACCGGCGAAGTCCGAGTCCGGGTCCTTCCACTGTGCGTGGGCCTGGTCGGCGGCCTGCTGACGCTCCGGTGGGCGCTCACGCGGGTCCTGGATCGACATGGCACTGGCGACGATCAGCACTTCCTGCAAGCTGCCGAGCTTGGCGGCTTCGAGCAACATGCGGCCCATGCGCGGGTCCACTGGCAGGCGCGCCAGCTGGCGGCCCAGCGGGGTGAGCTGGCTGTTGCGGTCGACCGCCGACAGCTCTTGCAGCAGGTTGAAACCGTCGCTGATGGCCTTGCCGTCCGGCGGTTCGATAAACGGGAAGTCGGTGATTTCGCCGAGACGCAAATGCAGCATCTGCAGGATCACGGCGGCGAGGTTGGTGCGCAGAATTTCCGGGTCGGTAAATTCCGGGCGGCCGATAAAATCTTCTTCGCTGTACAAACGAATGCAGATGCCCGGCTCGACCCGGCCGCAACGGCCTTTACGCTGGTTGGCGCTGGCCTGGGAAATCGCCTCGATCGGCAGGCGTTGCACCTTGGCGCGGTAGCTGTAGCGGCTGATGCGCGCGGTGCCGCTGTCGATCACATAACGAATGCCCGGCACGGTCAGCGAGGTTTCCGCGACGTTGGTTGCCAGCACCACACGTCGGCCCGGATGGGACTGGAAGATGCGCTGCTGCTCGGCTGGCGACAGGCGCGCGTATAGCGGCAGGATCTCGGTGTGCTTGAGCTGGGCCTTGCGCAGCATGTCGGCAGCGTCACGAATCTCGCGCTCGCCCGGCAGGAACACCAGCACGTCGCCCGGGCTGCGCCGCTCGCTGCGCTCATAGGCGGCGATTTCATCGAGGGTAGCGAGGATCGCCTGGTCGACGGTGAGGTCGTCCTCGACGCGGTTGCCCTCCTCGTCCTGCTCCAGGGTCAGTGGGCGATACCAGGTGTCCACCGGGAAGGTGCGGCCGGAGACCTCGACAATCGGCGCATCGTCGAAATGCTTGGAGAAACGCTCCAGGTCGATGGTCGCCGAGGTGATGATGACTTTCAGGTCCGGGCGACGTGGCAACAGGGTTTTCAGGTAGCCCAGCAGGAAGTCGATGTTGAGGCTGCGCTCGTGGGCTTCGTCGACGATGATGGTGTCGTAGCGTTCCAGGTAGCGGTCATTCTGGGTTTCCGCCAGCAGGATGCCGTCGGTCATCAGCTTGATCAGGGTGTTGGAATCGCTCTGGTCTTCGAACCGTACCTGATAGCCGACCAGCGCGCCGAGCGGTGTGGCCAACTCTTCGGCGACCCGGCTGGCCACGCTGCGTGCGGCGATCCGGCGGGGCTGGGTGTGGCCGATCAGGCCGAACTGGCCGCGACCGATTTCCAGGCAGATCTTCGGCAACTGGGTGGTCTTGCCCGAGCCTGTTTCGCCGGCAATGATCAGCACCTGATGCTTGTTCAGCGCCTCTTTGATTTCATTGCGCTTGGCCGCGATCGGCAGGCTATCGTCATAACGAATCACCGGCAGGCTGGCGCGCCGCGCCGTGACCTGGGCGCAGGACGCCTGCATGCGCGCGACCCACTGCGCCAACTTGTCCTCGTCGGGCTTTTTGCGCAACTCAAGCAACTGCCGACGCAAACGGTGGCGGTCGGCGAGCATGGCGTGATCAAGGGTTTTGAGCAGTTGGTCGATGGTGGGCGCTTGGTCGGTCATCAGGGCGGCAAAGGTCTTCTAAGTGAGGCAGGGCACGCCTGCATAGCTACGGACGGAAAAACGAGGGGCGATTGTCGCAGATTTCGGCATTTCTGGAGACGCTCAGTCAGTGACTGGCCGCGTAGCGCCTGCGAATGAACATATTTCTTACACCAGCAAGTCGCTCATCCGACCATTTCACAGTAAAAATCCGATGGTTCAAGTGAAGTAAGCAGGATCAAATCAACCCGCCAGACACCTCTGGCAGATCACTGTATCGCTTATGAAACCGGAGCTTTTATGCCTATCGAATCGACAAACAGCCGACCTCATCTACCCAGCTACGCAGAATCCATGCGAGCCCAACCGCGCTCGACAGCGTCAGAACCACCACCCAAATATGAGTTCGCGCCCGCGTACACCGAGAAACCATCGCACAACGCATCCCCCCGGACCTACTCGACACCGCCCACTAATTTGACGGCAAATCGAATCTCGAGCTTTCAGACGACCAGTCGGGCAGTACGAGGAATGGGATTCATGAGCGGCCTGTGAGGCAACCGCAAAAACCGGATTGATGTCACCTTTAACATCTGAGGATTTCATATGCCCATTGACTCCAGCCGTTACTACAACGCCCCCACCCAAAACCTTCATAGTTACGCCAACAAATACCAGGACATTGCACCTACATCCTACTCGGAAAACAGTTTCTGGACCTCAGCCCCCTCTGGGTCTTCCTACACCTCCAAGAACTATCCGAAGCTACCCAATACTAAGGCAAGAGACCTGAACGCTGAGCTGCATCTGGCGGGAGCGGCTACAAACCCCCGAAACGCCACGGCAACAGTGACAAGCGTAAAAAAGCCAGAGGATCTGAACATCGCGAAGACACCAAATACGGTTACCAAGTTTATCGTGACGGGGGACGGACAGATGGCGATCGCCAACATCAGTAAAAACATAGCGCCAAAAATGATATCCCACCCCGCCACCGCCGAATTGGGCGTCGGTGCCGGGCAGTCGAATAACATCGTCAGTGCCGGCTACTTAAAGCAAACCATGACAGGGAGAACTCACTTATCCAATACCTCGGGCCACTACCGACCCACAAAGGAGAATATGAGGCCCGCACAGGATTACTTGGAAAATATCGGCGTGAAGTCGACCAAAAGCCAATTCGGTATTTTCTGAAGATTGATCAATCCGTAAATCAAGTTCATGAGCAGTGATCGCGCTCCTTGCGCCGGTACGGAAACACATCAATCACCTGACCGGCGCGAATTGCCTCCTGCAGCCCGTTCCAGTAATCGGCGTTGTGAAACTCGCCATGCAGCTCATCGAACAACTTGTGCTGAACAGCATCGGCTGGACTTCAAGGTATTGATTCATTCCACGGGCAAACCGCACGTCAAACTGGGCGCCATCAATCCGCTAAAAAAAAGCAATAAACAGCGGGCGTTAGTTGCCGAATTGAATACCGATTTATTCAATATCTACACTGATTTGAGAAACAATCTGCCCCTTCACCGCATGACCGCTTCACACCAATAACAAGGACGAGTTCTTAATGCCTGCGGATGAGGCCTTTTGAAAGGATTATCCTGATGCTACTCGGTAAATCGCTGCATGAACCACAGCCCCAAAGAGCGAGCGCTGTACAGCCGGCCGCAACCCAGGTCGACACCCAAGCCGTTGGCGATGCCGACAAACCGTTGAGCCCTCACCGAGTGCGTGACCTGACATTTGTCGGCACCGGCAGCAGCGTGGCTTATCTGGTCAACGAATTGAACCACCGGTTTTCGACGAATAGTCACGCATCCCCTCTGCACGGAAAAGTCAGCATCATCGGCCAGGAAGATCCTTGGCTGCCCAGTGTGCGAGGCAAGGGCTACATCAATCATCAACGTGAAATCATCGACCAATGGGGCCCTACGGTACCCAGCTATAACCCTGGCTACGCGGACCGGAGCGAGTTTGCAGCGCGGAATCGACAACAGTTGGACCGGGCACAGGCATTGGGGGCGGAATATCTACCGGCGCAGGTCACAGGCATCAACCAACTGAAAGACGGTCGCTATCAGATTCGCCTGGAAAACGGCCAGGCTATAGAAAGCCGGCAGGTAGTGTTGGGCATGGGGGCCGGGCCGCACACCAGCGTATGGAACAACGACAGCGCACAGACTTTGGCGGAGAAACGCCTAGGCAATATCCGCCTGCACCAGCAAGAGGTCTTGCGGGGCAATGTCATGGACCTGGATGAGTTTATGCGGGCCACCGACAGCCGACCTGAACAGTTCGCGGGCAAGAAGGTGGTGGTGCACGGCCCCAACGCAGGTATCGATGCGGTCGAACGCGCGGGAGAACTGGGCGCACAAGTCAATTGGCTGATCCGCAGTACCAAGCCGGTGCTGCTGGACGGCCACCAGCTGAAGTTTGCACCCCAGGTGGCCAACCACCACTTGGTGTCGGTGGACGCGCTCGACATCCATCCGAACCCCACCCCTGGTGGCGCGCCGTTGCAACTGAGGTACAGTGTGCCCACGGGCGAGAGCCAGGCGCCTCGTCAAACCCTCGACGCCGACTACTACGTCTATGCCCTCGGACAGGACATTCACAAGCCGGGAAGCGCCGGTGCCGTCTTGGGCGACTTGTGTGGCAAGCTCGAACCCGTTTACGACTACGATCAGGTCTATAGCGACCAGCCCTTCAAGACCGTTCTCGGCCTGCAAACCCGTGGCAGCAACAGCGATAGCGGCCTGCTCATTGTCGGCGCCGCCGTCGCGCAGTTGGCAGCCACTGTCCAGCACAGCTACCTGGACCATGCAGCCGACCGAATTTTCCAACAACTGGAAAAGCTTCCAGGCGCCGCTGGCGAAGCACTCTCACGCCTTATCGTGGAGGACGCAAGCACCCAAGACATCCAGACACACATACAGACATGGGCGGCCGACACCCAAAGCCCCCCGCGTATGCAGACATTACTCAACTCGATCGCGGACTACCTGGCAGCCCGCGAGTACTTCCAGCAACAAGCTCAGAAAAAAGGCCCGCGTGGGGTGGCGCAAGAAGTGGAAAACCAGACCTTGAACCAGTTGCCTTCAGTGATCGTCTCTCCACAGTTGGGTACGGTCAAAGCCTCCGTTGCCGCACTCTCAGGATTGATGCCGGCCTACGTGGCACAAGGCGAAAACAACTTCACCGCCGATGATCGCACGATGCTGCGCGCAGGCATCGCCCACCGGTACCCCAACATCGACAATGCCACGGCCAGCCGTTTCATTGATGAGGTCTTGCACCTGCGGCATCTGGATGACCAGGCGTTCAGGGCCAAGGCAACGGCCGAAGGGGGCAGCGCAGCGCCGGTGCTGACACCTGTCGTCGGCGTACCTGACGCCGTCAGGAAAAACTATAGCGCCTACTTGCAAGCCAAGAACGACGGTGCCGACGACACACCGCTCATTCGCCAGTGGTTGCCAGGCTAACTCGTCACATCGGGGCAGCGGCTTGCCTGTTGCCCCGTTCGAGTTATGGTGCTTTACGTCGATTTGCGCCGATACGGAAACACATCAATCACCTTGCCTGCGCGAATCGCCTCCTGCAGGCCTTTCCAGTAATCGGCGTTGTACAGCTCACCATGCAGCTCATCGAACAGCTTGCGCTGCCCAGCGTCGGCAAACAGAAACGGCGGGAACTCCTCGGGGAAGACGTCCAGCGGGCCGATGGAATACCAGGGCTCGGAGGCCATTTCATCCTCGGGGGTACGTGGCGCCGGGATGTGGCGGAAGTTGGCCTCGGTAAGGAAGCAGATTTCGTCGTAGTCGTAGAACACCACGCGGCCGTGGCGGGTGACACCGAAATTCTTCAGCAGCATATCGCCGGGAAAAATGTTCGCCGCCGCCAGTTGCTTGATCGCCAGGCCGTAATCTTCCAGGGCTTCGCGCACCTGGGCGGGGTTGGCGTTGTCGAGGTAGAGGTTGAGCGGGGTCATGCGCCGTTCGGTCCAGCAGTGGCGGATCAGCACGGTATCGCCTTCGACTTCGACGGTGCCCGCAGCCACTTCCAATAGCTCGGCCAGGCACTCAGGTTTGAATTTGCTCAGGGGGAAACGGAAGTCGGCGAACTCTTGGGTATCGGCCATGCGCCCGACCCGGTCGACGCTTTTGACCAGGCGGTACTTCTCGATCACCGTGGCGCGGTTGACGTTTTTCGACGGTGAAAAACGGTCCTTGATGATCTTGAACACGGTGTTGAAGCCCGGCAGCGTGAACACGCTCATGACCATGCCGCGAACGCCGGGGGCCATGATGAATTGATCGTCGGTGGTCGCCAGGTGGTTGATCAGGGCGCGATAGAACTCCGACTTGCCGTGCTTGTAGAAACCGATGGAGGTGTACAACTCGGCAATGTGCTTGCCCGGCAGGATGCGCTTGAGAAAGCCGATGAATTCCGCTGGCACCGGTACATCGACCATGAAGTAGGAGCGGGTGAACGAGAAGATGATCGACACGTCGGCTTCATCAGTGATCAGCGCATCGATCTGGATACCTTGCCCTTCGCGGTGCAGCAACGGGATCACCAGCGGCCACTGTTCGTCGCGGGTGTAGATGCGCCCGACGAGGTAAGCGCCTTTGTTACGGTAGAGCACCGAGGAAAACAGCTCGACCTTGAGGTCCGGGTCCTTGCACACCCAGTCCGGCAGGTTTTCCCGCAGTTGGGTTTCGAGGCGTTGAAGGTCGGCTGCGAGGTCGGCGTAGGGTTCGCTGAAGCAGTAGTCGGCAAAGATCTGCGCGAGCATTTCCAGGATGTGCCCGGCGGGCGTGTAGGTGCGCGTCTGCGCGGCCCGGGCCCGACGCAGGCTGGGCCGGGTGGTGTGGATGAACATGCAGCCGTCGCTGATCAGGTCGTGGCTGAACAGCCCGCAGAAGATCGAGTTGTACCAGGTCTCGGAGAGTTCATCGTCAAAGCGCAAATCGATCAGGCCGATGTAGGCACTTTTGACCAAGGGCCACGCATCGATGTCGAGCAGTGCGGCGTCATCGAAGTGCTCACGCAACCGCTGGGTCACCTCAGTGACCTTTTCCTCATAGAGATTGATCCGCGCCGCCGACGCCGCCTGGCCCTGCTGCCACTGGGCCTTTTCAAATCGCTCGCGGGCGCCATCGGTGATCTGGCGGAAGTGTTCGCGGTAATCGTCGAAGCCATCGAGGATCATTTGGGCAATGGCGAGGGCGAGTTGCGACATGTGGGAAACCTCGAACGGGCATCGGGAAGCCCTGAGCTTAGCCAGTGTACGAACGCAGGAGAAGGGTCATTTTTCGTGCAGTCTTGTACAACTCCGTTCATTTCGTACATTTATTTTCAATTTTTTAAATCAGACCAAACGGTCAATAAACGTACTTATAAATACCGCGATGTTTTCCCCACACGCCCGCAGCCGCGTGGCCTGGCAGCTAACAGTCGCAAATACCGGTACTCATTCCGGAACTCTCACCTCCACAAAACTTTGGATCCAACTAAGGGAAACCCTGATTACCACCTTGATGGCACTTTGATATATAGCGCGCCCTCTCCCACTCTAACAAGGTCCGAAGACCGATCCGGGAACAGGTTCTAATCGCCCAAGGAGCATTGAGATGTCATTGAGGAACATGAGGATCGGTCTGCGTGCCAGTCTGAGTTTTGGGGTTTTGGCCAGCTTGCTGGTGATTGTGGGCCTGTTCGGCCTGGGCCAGATGGCCAAGTTGCGACAAAGCGCACTGGTCATCGAGCAATCGTGGATGCCGAGCATCGAGAACATCCACGACAGCGCGGCCTTTGTCGCCAGCATCCGCCTGGAGGCCTTGCGCTTGGCGACCACCGACGAATCGCGGATCCGCGACAACAGCAAAGCCCTGATCAGCCGCCAGCGCAGCGAGCTGCAAACCCTGCTCGACCATCACAAAACCCTGCTCAGCAGCGACGAAGAGCGCCAGATGCTCAAACAGCTCGAAGGTAACGTGAACACTTACCTGGCCCTCGTCGAACAGATCGTCACCCTGGTGGACAAGGATCAGCAGCAAGACGCCATTGACCTGCTCAACAGCCGCCTCGCTCCGCAGGGCGTGATCCTCAACAAGAGCCTGGAGGACCTGATCGTGTTCAACCAGAACGGCGTGGAAACGGCGGTGGATTCAGCCGCGCAGACCTATTCCAGCGCCCAGTGGATCGTCGGCCTGATCATCGTATTCGCCTTGATCGCCACCTTGTTGCTCGCCTGGCTGCTGACCCGCAGCATCACCGCACCGCTCGGCCAGGCGCTGAGCGTGGCCCGCACCATTGCCGGCGGCGACCTGAGCCAGCCGATTGCCTTCAGCGGCAGGGACGAACCGGCCCAATTGCTCAACGCCCTGGCGACCATGCAGGCGCAGTTGCAGGGCACCATTCGGGGCATCAGCGAATCGGCGCAACAGCTGGCCTCCGCCGCCGAAGAGATGAGTTCGGTCATGGAACAAAGCACCCGTGGCCTGCAGGCGCAGAACGATGAGATCGAGCAGGCCGCCACGGCCGTCACCGAAATGAGCGCGGCCGTGGACGAAGTGGCGGGCAATGCGGTGTCCAGCGCCGAGGCGTCCCAAGCCTCCGACGAGGACAGCAAGCACGGCCACTACCAGATCAGTGAAACCATCAGTTCGATACAGAACCTGGTCGACGAAGTGCTAGGCGCCTCGAACAAGGCCGAAGGCCTGGCGGTGCAGGCCCAGGACATCAGCAAGGTGCTGGAAGTGATCCGCGGCATCGCCGGGCAGACCAACCTGCTGGCGCTCAACGCCGCCATCGAAGCGGCCCGCGCAGGCGAGGCCGGACGAGGGTTTGCAGTGGTGGCCGATGAAGTGCGCTCCCTGGCGCAACGCACCCAGGACTCCACCGAAGAAATCGAGCAGATGATCACCGGCATCCAGCGCGGCACCCAGGACACCGTCGACGCGCTGAACAGCAGCGCCGAGCACGCCGGCCAAACCCTGCAACGGGCCAACAGCGCCGGTAGCGCCCTGGAAAAAATCACCGCGGCCATCTCGCAGATCAGCCAGCGCAACCTGGTAATCGCCAGCGCCGCCGAGCAGCAGGCGCTGGTGGCACGTGACGTGGACCGCAGCCTGGTGAACATCCGCGACCTGTCCACCCAGACCGCCGCCGGTGCCACCCAGACCTCGGCCGCCAGCCAGGAACTGTCGCGCCTGGCGGTGGACCTGAATGGACTGGTGACGCGGTTTGTCCTGTAATCCTTAGAGGTGTCATGTAACACTCGCCGGCTTATTGAGGTAGGAGTGCTCCGTGAGACCTGTCGACACCTTGTACTTGCTCGGGCTCGCCGCCATCTGGGGCGCGAGCTTCCTGTTCATGCGCATTATCGCGCCGGAGATCGGCACGCTGCCGACGGCGTTTTTCCGCGTGTCGATCGCCGCCGCCGGGTTGCTGGTGATCCTGGCGGTGATGCGGGTGAGTTGGGATTTCCAGGGCAAGTTCAAGACTGTATTGCTGCTCGGTGTGATCAACTCCGGCATTCCCGCGACCATGTATTCAGTCGCCGCCCAGGTGCTTCCGGCGGGTTACTCGGCGATCTTCAACGCCACCACGCCGTTGATGGGCGTGTTGATTGGCGGGTTGTTCTTCAGCGAACGCCTGACCCCGTCGAAAGTCGCCGGGGTGTGCCTGGGCCTGCTGGGCGTGGGGGTACTGACCCGCGCAGGGCCGGTGGCGTTTGACCTGGAATTGTTGATGGGTGCGCTGGCCTGCTTGCTGGCGACCACCTGTTATGGCTTCGCCGGGTTCCTGGCAAGGCGCTGGCTGGATCAGCGCGGTGGCTTGGACAGCCGCCTCTCGGCGTTGGGCAGCATGCTTGGTGCGACGTTATTTCTGTTGCCGTTCTTTGCATACAGCGCGATCAGTCAGCCGCCCGCGAGTTGGGGTGGGTGGCAGGTGTGGGGGTCGTTGCTGGGGTTGGGGCTGGTGTGTACGGCGTTTGCCTACATTCTTTACTTCCGGTTGCTGACGTCGATTGGGCCGGTGAAGTCGATGACGGTGACGTTCATGATTCCGCCGTTTGGGGTGTTGTGGGGGGCGTTGTTGCTCGATGAGCCGCTGTCCATGGCGCATCTGTATGGCGGGGTGTTGATTGCGGGGGCGTTGTGGTTGGTGTTGCGGCCGAAAAGACCGTGAACAAACCAGTTGGGTGTCTTGGCTCACAGTGAGAGAAGCGGCACATCCGCACACCTGCTTGGAACGAATAAACCCGACCCGGGCCCCCCCACCCATAGGAACGTCGTGTATTATCGGGTGCTTATTCAATTCAACGTCGACTCTCACCGAGTTGCGTGTATGGGAGCCATATGGGCTTTTTTGATAATTTCCCAAGGTTTTATAAAACCAGTCACACCAGCCCATTTCCAGACCGCCTGAATTCGCGGCACAGCGCGATAATGGAAATAAATAGAGAGTTTATAAAGGGCAAGCGTATCCTTGATATAGCAAGCCATGATGGACGTTGGTCATTTGCCGCGCTGCAGGCAGGTGCAGCTCATGTAACGGGTATTGAGCCCAGACAAGAGCTGATAAATAACGCCATGGAGACATTTAACGAGTACGGCATCGAACCCTCGCGCTTTGATTTTTTATGCGGTGATGTCTTCGACCACCTCAGCAATAAAGAATTTGACGTTGTTTTTTGCCTTGGTTTTTATTACCACACCATTCGACATGCCGAGCTATTTGACTTGATCGAACGTACTGGGGCAAAACTGGTAGTGATCGACACCGAAGTCACTCCGATTGTCGATGAATTTCCGGAAGTTGAAACCAGTGATCCTCGTGTAGTGTTCGGCAACCCCTACGGCGTTCAGCTGTTGCTTGACCCGGTAGATGATCAACAAATGGCTTATTCCGACTCACTGACTCGACATGGCCAAACCCTAGTTGGGCGCCCATCAAGAAGCGCTGTACGCTTCATAGCCAAACACTTTGGGTACACCACAAATACCTTCGACTGGAATGAATACATTTCAGAAAAACCTGAAGTCAAAAGTGCGTTGGTAGACTACAGCGAAGGCTGGAGAGATACGTTTTACTGCTCAAAATAATCCTCATCTGAACCCCGCCAACTTAAAGGTGGGGTGCCTCTTCGGCCAACAATATCCTGATGGATTTGGCGAGGGCATTGGTTACTGTCTTACGCACAACGCTAAAGATTCAGACACGCCTTTATAAACAGGCCTTTCATCGAGACTCCAAGGCGGGCATCGTTCCCATTGTGTGCCGCATTCCCGTTTCGATAATGACAACTGCAACAACGTCCGGCTTGAACTGTTCAATAAGATCAGTTCGAAAAAATCCGTCTTGAACGTGTGCTGTAACAATCGTATCAAAGTGTTCCTTGAGAAATGGCAGCAGCTCAGTTGAAAAAGAATCCCTCAACAGCAGCAATGTCTTTCCTGTTTTGGCGCTCGTATGAAGAACCTGTGGTCCAACCCAACTATGGTTGTCACTCAAAAACGTTGTCTTTTCGAGGGGGTGGGTCAACATAGTGGCAAACGAAACTCGATCATGCGGAACAAAATCTGCAATGCCAAGCATCAATGACAAATCTCTGGGTATCCCTACCATTGGAAGTATTACCGGTGTAAAAGCGGCTAACGGCAACGGACGTATATCGGGAAAATCTTTAGATATTCTAGTCATTAGCTGGTCGTAAGCAATGTAAGCACCCAACCCCGTCCAGTGTGTGTCGTACTGATCATATAGCTTTTGATTATGTCGCTCCTGGAAGATCGCTTCACGCGGGTCTACGATCTGATTGATCCCAGCTTCTTTGGAAGCCTTGATGATCTCATCGACCTCTGTATTGACTCTCTGCTTAGGCATCCAATGAGGTCGATTTTCAGGGTAGATATCTTCTTTGACAGGCGCCACCATGAAGTAGAACTTAGCTCCCCTTTTGTCCAGGTATTCCACGCGCTGACGAAAGCCACTGACCCAGGCGTCAATATTTGGTTTATCCAAGATTAACGCACCAGACATAAGCGCCAAATGATTGCCATCATCATAGAATAGCCAACCATTCTGGCCCACGATAATTCTCTTCGAGCCCGAATACCCGAGTGTGTACCGAACCAAATTCAACGTGGCGATCATGTGCGTACGAAGTGGAAACTGGTCGATCGCAAAGGCATCCAACCTGGCTGGCAATACTGCCCAGTCAGACACGCTTTTCGGCACTGGAGGAGCACTTGCGAGCACCCTGTTTTCAGCCAACCCAGGCTCTTGAATATTGAACAGAGGAAACAGATGAACGACGACAACTACCACCACCACTCCGATAATCAAGGACCACCAGTGATAGATGCGCTTAGTTACAGTAGACCGCTCGCTACTTTCAGAAACATGGCTCATTTACGCGCCTCAGAATCGAAAATATAAAAAGGGGTTAAGCGAGCTACTGGCTAGCAAAACCACACTACAAACCAGCCCGCCCACCAGCAGAAACGCAGGTAGCGCATGAACATCAGCTGCATCTCGACCATGCCTGCCTGGCTCAGTAGACCCGTTGACTCTTGTAAACTTCAGCTGCGCACATACCCATGGAATTACCGGGAATGAAAGAACCACTCCCGCGATCAGGGCAGCGACTGTTTCAGGCGTCATCCATGTCATGAAGGGCTGCCATTCTTGCAGCGTACCATCGAAACCCGCCATCGCTTTAAGGATAACCCACGCCTGATCAAAGCTATTGGCCCTGAAATAGACCCATCCCACCATGACCACAAGCAATGTGTAGAGACGCGCCAAAAGATCAGGCGCCGCCTCAAGCACACGTTTTAAAAACACGCGTTCCAACACAACGAACAGGCCATGAAACATGCCCCAGAAAATGAAGGTCCAAGCCGCGCCGTGCCAGAGACCCGTTACAAAAAATACGATCAACAGATTTCGAATAGTTAAAATCTCTCCGCCGCGGCTCCCGCCTAACGGTATATACACGTAGTCCCTAAACCAGAACGAAAGAGACATATGCCAGCGCCGCCAGAACTCGGTGATCGACTTAGATGAGTATGGATAATCAAAATTTTTAGGAAATCTGAACCCCAACATAAAGGCAAGACCAATAGCCATATTGGAGTAACCACAAAAATCAAAATAGATTTGCAGTGTGTATGCTGTCGCGCCGATCCACGCGACGGCGGATGTGACAGCTGTCGGATCCAAACTAAATAAGTGATCAGCCGCCGGCGCGACCGAGTTGGCAATCATTACTTTCTGGCACAGACCTACAATAAAATATTGAACACCCAAACCAACTTTTTCAACACCGACCGTCCGATTATGCAGTTCCTCTTTGATATCGGTATAACGGACAATTGGACCTGCCACCAAATGTGGAAACATCATCACGTACGTTGACAATCGCACGATACTATTTTCCGGCTTGATCGTTTGACGGTAAACCTCTACAAGATAAGACACCAACTGAAAGATAAAAAAGGAAATACCCAAGGGTAAGTGCATATTGAGGTGGGGAGGCTCACCCCCCACAGCACCTGATATAACATCCATAAAAAACTGACTATACTTGAAAACCCCCAACACCATAAGATTTATAAAAACAAAAACGCCCAACGCCCACTTGCGTTGTTGTCCAACTGCCACGCCTATTATTTTACCTGCACTGTAGTTAAGAGCCAATAAGGCTATTAGCAGTAATAAATAAAGCCCCTCGCCCCACACATAAAATACCGCACTTGCTGTCAGCAGCACTGCGTTCCTGATACCTGTCAAATAATAAATCAATAAAAAAAATGGTAAAAAGTAAAAAATAAACACGACCGAGCTGAAAACCATTTCTTTTTCGTCCATATTAAATTTTGCGAAAATCTACCACAAAACAGCGATATTTCAACAAAATCCACCCTTCCAAGCCAAGATTTATCACAACGAACCCAAGACAGTGGCCACCAGTTTGCCCAAACTCCTCCGCTAGGCCTTTTCAGCACCATATCCATACGGCTTGTTCCTGCTAGCGATCTCGCTGATACCGGATCACGTACCGTCGAAATGCTATGTAATTTTACGACAACACTGCGTTCAGACCCTGATAGCCAGGGCCGACTAACCTGATCAAAAGCTTTGATGGTTGTCGCCCAACCCTTTACAATTTCCCGTTCGAGACTCCTTCACTGGCTATGCTGCTGATAGCAGACAAAAGGGCAACACACTTTTCAATCAAGTATGCGCCATTAATATTTAAAGCCCTAACATAAAGAGACCTATTCATGAACAGCTTGCTGGATGGCGGCATTCACGTATATAGGCGCAGCATTTTAAACGATACTTTTACTGTCCAATAACTCGCCGCTTAAAAGACACTTCGACGGCCCCGAAAAGAACGCAACGCTCGCGTACCAAAAGGATTATCAAAACGAGTAAATTTTTTTACTCCACCAAGAATGACAGCATGTTGGCCGCGCATTGCAGCCCGAAACTCATCCATGAAGATTTTACTATTTCAATCTCTACAAATACTATGCCACCAAAACTAAAAAGGATCGTCGATCTCCCTTGAAATAAATATTACACAAACTGCATACAGATAACTCTATTTAAGTCGTGCGCAATCAAAGCAATAAAAATATCTGGAAAACTCATATCCGTCTCAATGACGCAGCTGGTTAGGTTTATTTCCTTTTGCGGAGGCAACTATTTTTATTACGACACTCAGTCGCTGCAAGGGGGCGACCCGGCATCAATTACAATAATGTTCACATCAACAGCTCTGGCATTATGAACAACAAGGCTTTTTAGATTGGTCGACTATGCGCCTTGCATTCACGCAACTTCATAAAAAGCTGTCGCACCTGAATTAGGATAATCATCAACTGCCCTAAACAACCTTCAGGCGAGGGCTTTTCAAGGCCACTATTTTATTCAGATTGCTCCCGCCTCGGTTTGGCAACTCGATAAAAGTGCAACCACTGCACTGCAGTCCGAGCTTGTGAGAATCCATTGCAGATTCGCATCCGCTTGAGGAACCAAAGGCCCGCCCCCCTCCCCCCTTGCCCCTCCCCATCCCATGACATTTTAGATGGAATAGGCCCCCTACTCCCTCAATCAAGCGGAGTATCAAACAACAATTAATTTAATGACACCTAATGGTTCTTAATCACAATTAAGTATGCTAGCCTAACTTATATTTTTTTGCATGAGAGATGGAGCACTCGCGTGTCAGATCAAACGACGAAAATAGCGGTTCTGATTCCCAGCTATAAAGTAAAGAGCCACATATTGGGAGTAATTCGGCTGATCGGGCCGGAAGTTTGTAAGATCTACGTCGTAGACGACTGCTGTCCAGAGGGATCAGGTGATTTCGTCGCTCAACACTGTACAGACGAGCGGATCACCGTATTGCGCAACCCTGTCAACTTGGGCGTTGGCGGAGCAGTCATGACAGGCTACCGCGCCGCAATCGCAGATGGAATTGATATTATCGTCAAGATTGACGGTGATGGGCAAATGGACCCGAGCTTGATCAGTGACTTTGTATCCCCCATCATCGCGGGTAATGCCGACTACACCAAAGGCAATCGTTTTTTCAATTTGGAAAAAATATCTGAAATGCCAAAAATTCGGCTTTTCGGAAACGCTGTGCTGTCATTTATGACAAAACTGTCCTCCGGATATTGGGAGCTCTTTGATCCAACAAATGGTTATACGGCCATACACAGTGAAGTAGCCAAACACCTTCCGCTTGACAAAATCAGCCAACGCTATTTCTTTGAAACCGACATGCTATTCCGCCTTAATACACTGGGTGCCTTGGTGATCGACATCCCCATGGACGCCAAGTACGAAGATGAAGTCAGCAATCTTAAAGTCTCCAAGGTAATTGGAGAATTCCTAATTAAACATATTCGAAACTTTGGTAAACGTATTTTCTACAATTATTATCTTCGGGGCATGTCACTGGCATCCATCGAATTGCCCCTCGGTCTTATCTTGTTGACCGCCGGCTCAACGTTTGGGATTAGCCACTGGGTCGAGTCTCTGCATCAAAATATCCCCACCCCTGCCGGTACGGTCATGCTGTCTGCGCTGCCTGTTATTATTGGCTTCCAGCTTCTACTTGCCTTTATAGGCCATGATATTTCCTCTTCGCCGCGCCAAGCCTTTCACGTTTTACGAAAGAAACACATACTGCCAAAAAAGGAACAGCGCTCATGACTTATTTTATAGCATTTGCCTGTGTCATTGGCATTGCGACCGGACAAATTTTATTTAAACTTAGTGCTCTTTCCGTTCACCAGAGTGGCAGTTGGTTTGATACCAAAACGTTAATCACCCTGTTCTCAGCTTTTGCGCTGTACGGAATCACTACAATAGCCTGGATATGGGTGTTACAAAAAATTGACTTAGGCAAGGCATATCCGCTGATGGCACTGGCATTCGTACTGGTTCCTATAGGCAGTCACTTTGTATTTGGAGAACGCTTTCAACCACAGTATTTCTTCGGTGTGGCCATTATTATGTTAGGCATTATCATAGTTGTGAAGACCTGAATCCGTGCTCAAGCACTTACGCCAACCCGCGCGCGTCCAGATAAGCCATCACCTTTGAAACCACCGTCGCTACATCATCATTCAACGTATTGAGGTGTATATCCGGCGCAAGTGGAGCCTCGTAGATGGAGTCGATACCTGTAAATTTCTTGATCAATCCTTTACGGGCTTTTACATAAAGCCCCTTCGGGTCACGGCGCTCGCACTCGGAAAGCGGCGCATCAACAAAGATTTCCGTAAACGCATCGGCACCGATGACTTCACGCGCAACTGCTCTATCTCGCTCGAATGGCGAGATAAACGAGGTAATCACGATCAATCCTGCATCTATGAATAACCGTGACACTTCCGCCACGCGCCGGATATTTTCTTCACGATCAGCGTCGCTGAAGCCTAGATCTCGACATAACCCCAGGCGAACATTATCACCGTCAATCAAGAAGGTGTGTCGACCTCGCTCGACCAAGGCAATCTCAATTGCGTTTGCAACCGTGGTCTTCCCCGCGCCACTGAGGCCAGTTAACCACAGCACTAAGGGCTTTTGTCCTTTCATTGTCGCCCTGGCTGTGACACTGACGCTAGAGGCTTGAAATACCAAATTATTAACCATCAAATAGAACTCATTAAAAGTCGGTTATTCTTGTACTAAACGCTTTCACCGCTTGAAATTAGTACATCAGAAACACATTTAAAATCTATGACTCCTGTTGCCAACTGCTCCGTTACTGGCAGCACTCGAAACAGGCACGCATCCAGTAGCCGATGGAGATATGTTTCCTCCCCGTTGACTGCTCCCAGAACACCTGCATTCACAAAATACGTCCCTGGGTTCAGATTACATTCAAAGGCAAACTCAACCTGAACAACGGTTCCGGGTGAAACATAGCTGACTGCGTCCTGCGGGCTCGTCGCAGTAGCGGCGCCCCCCAACTCGACTCCAGCCAAGGTTTTAATCATCATGCCAAAACGCACACCGGTTGCAGCAACGGAAAAAACAGTCTTATAGGTATAGCGATAAGTTCTCCCTCGCGCCAGGCAATTAACCGGCTCGCCTGCCAGATTGACAATTTGCGGCAAGTTAATGACTGCACCATGGGATTCATAGGCAAGCTCACTTTGGGATTTCAAATGAGGGTCGTAAAATTCCTCTACATCATCCGTAGTATTCTTCGAGGAGGCGTGTGCGCTCGCCCCTGCTACTGAATTCAACGTCGACAGCGACACATCCCCTTCAGCGCTCACCGCAGCACGAATACCCTCAACCTTATCGGCAGGAGCATAAAGTAACTTTTGATATTTTCCGATCACATTCTTGGGAGCACCTTCCGTGAGCTTGTCACCGTTATCCAAAAGAATAGCACGATCACACAACTCAACAACTGCGCTGCCTGAATGCGATACGAATAGGATTGTCGCCCCCTTGGCCTTAATCGCTTCAATTCGAGCAAAGCATTTACGTTGAAACAACTCGTCGCCCACTGACAATGCTTCGTCAACGATAAGAATTTGCGGATCAACATTAATAGCTACCGCAAAAGCAAGGCGCACCATCATGCCACTGGAATAGGTCTTGACCGGCTGATCAATAAAATTGCCGATCTCCGCGAATGCTTCGATTTCGGAAAATCGTGTGTCTGTTTCTTCTCGCGACAAGCCAAGTACCGCAGCATTCATGTAGACATTTTCACGTCCACTGAAGTCCGGATTGAATCCGGAGCCTAACTCAAGTAATGCAGCCACTCGCCCGGAAGTTTGAACATCGCCAGCGGTCGGCGTTAACGTTCCACAAATAACTTGCAATAAGGTTGACTTGCCACTGCCGTTGCGGCCAATGATTCCAACTGTCTCACCCTTTCTTACAACAAACGAAATTTCACGTAGTGCCCAAAACTCTCTAAAGTATTGCTTTCGTCGACCATTAAACATTTGCAGAAAGCGGTCACGCGGATTGTCATAAATGTGAAAGCACTTACTAACACCATTTACCTTTATCGCTATATCAGAGCACATCAGAAAAACCTTTTCGCATTTTCTGGAACCAGATGTACCCTGCCCAGAACACCACTAACGCAACAATAAAGTATTGAAGCAACCCCATAAAATCCGGAGCTTTCCCCCAGATTAGAACGTCGCGAGATTGTTCAATTATAAATGTCAGGGGGTTCGCCATGATAAGCGGTTGAAATTCTGGCGGGAGGTTTTTGACGGGAAAGAATACCGGCGCCAAAAACATCATCATCGTGGTGATGATGGCCACTGTCTGCCCGACATCCCGCAAGAAAACTCCAAGAGCCGCAAGAAACCATGCAACCCCCAACGCAAGGACCAATAACGGAAACAGTACAAGAGGAAGAAATAGCACGTGCCAGTGAGGGACACCAATAAGTAATGTGTATGCCATTAGCCAGACCATCAGACTAACCAGTGCATGAAAAAGCGCCGCACAAGCGGCAACAACGGGCAAGATCTCAAGAGGGAAAACCACTTTTTTCACATAATTGACATTGCCGACAATCAAGCTGGGAGCACGATTAAGTATCTCCGCAAACAAGCCATACACGATCATACCGACAAATAACACAACGGCGAACATTGCCTTGCTTTCTTCGACGCCACTTTCCGCTATTCCCCAACGTGAACGGAAGACGACAGAAAAGACAAAGGTGTATACCGCGAGCATCAGTAAAGGATTGAGAAACGACCACCCCAAACCAAGAAATGATCCCTTATAGCGACCGACCACCTCTCGCCTTGTCATTTGAGTAATCAGCTGGCGATTCACCCACAAACTACGTACCAGTGACCCAATCGAGATCGGCTGAGGAGCATGAGGGTTCATAAACGGCCTCTCATATCGCCCTGCAGATCGTATTCCATATGACGGTTGATAATGATTCTCCTCAAATCTGCCGTTTGACCTTTCCGAACGAAACTTGGGTAGGCCGTTTTGGGGCAAAGAACGTACAAGACAGCCAAAGCAGGGATTAAAAGACCCAGTGATTGACAAACCACTGGGTATGGGCTGCTCAGCCAAGACAAACCGGATAGATATCCATCTTAAATTGGCTTGGACGCTTGTATACACAAGGCCTTGCCAACGGCTTCTCGCTTAACCCTCTGCGCCGCTTTTTTCACCGACACCGAACAACAGAATCAAGCCCAAGACCATGACCAACGGTATCGTCGCAAACAAATACCTGAAGTCCGAAGCAATGCTAGTCGGTAGGAAGGACCCATACATCAAGACTGTCGCCAGCGCAATAACGCCACCGATTGCTTTAACCGGACCGCGAGAAATCTTGCGCACGCCCACAGCAACGATCACGACAAGCGCCGACATCCAGAAAGCGTGGCGGTAAATCGGCCAACTGAAAAAAGACACAGCCATGTCATAAACTACTTGAGCCCTTGGCGTGGTACCTGGCCTCACATGTACTGCAGTCAGGTATTCCGGGTTGCCTTCAACGCCAACGGTGACCGGCAAAGTACCATTCAGTCCTCGAAGCCCCAGCAAAGTCGCGTAGGTCATTATGCGATGTTCCAAATAGGCCCCCGGATTTTGCTTCACCATCCCCCACCATTCATCCCGTAGCGTTTCGCTAGGTATGGAAGCTAACCAAACACGAACCACCGGATTCAAATCAAGAAAGTCAATCCTGGCCGGATCGTAGGCGGACTTAATGGCAGAAAGCTGCTCTTGCGTCACAGGGAGAGCAAGCTCGCCAGGAGGAAGCTTAGAGTTACTGATAATACCTGCCAGATCGAACTGTATGATGCTGCGAAAGCCCACGGAACTGGCGCGATCACCGGCACCTTTCACCGACGATGCGACCTGGTGCTGAATGCTCATGACAACAGTTACGAATAAAACAATGATCACCGAAGCACCCAGGACTTTCTTCGTCGGCCTGAAGGAATAAAGAGCGAACATAAGTGACAGTAAGAGGATCGGCGCCATGAATACCCCTTGCTGACGCGCCTGGTACCCGGCACCTAGCAAAACTATGGATAAACCGATACAGCAATAACGGCGCAGCGGTGAACCTATCGTTGCAGCAATCGCACAGGCACACGCCGCTGTTAGCAAAGACGCGAAAAGCACATCTTTCCAGACAATGCCCACATAAATGAAAACAATAGGGTTCATGATCACCAAGAACGCAATAACGACCCGCCATGTAGGGATGTCATTAAGGCCTTGAGCAGCGCGTATTTGCAGCATTGTTAAAGCGACAACCGCAAAGGCCCCATAAAGAAGAACCGCATTGATCATCACAAACAACGCAGCCGAGAGCTCTCCACCACCCATCCACCTGAGCAGGGCCGACATAAACGGTGGCCCCCAACTTACGGACTGCCCGATAGCGGCCTCGTAGAGTTGGATGCTCGTGTCCATCGACATCTGCCCAGGTGCATGTAGCGCAATGGCAGCACACGCAAGAACGAAAGTGAGCATAACAACGAGCCGGCTCACAGGGCTCGAATTAACAGCCACTAGCGCAGACAACATCTTGCTCTGACTTGTCGCGGCGGCTCGTCGATTAACATCTATCACTGACATTGCATCCAGTCCTGTTCAACGGGCAGATTCATCGGGAAATACGCTTCATGATTCCCGGAACACCTTCCGTACGAAGCACTTCCCAAGCACGCTTAGCCAACAACACCCCGTGACGTGGGTCGTCCAGTACTTGGCCCAAATGCTCACGCACACGACTGGAACTGAAGACAACCGGAACCCCACCCGCTTGATATCCCGGGGTCAACGCAGACGTCACCCGAAGTATTTCCGCTGGCGAGGTGACCGGGTCAAATAGGGCCGGAAACTCCACGCGCCCCTGGGATTCCCACCAGGCGAGATAACCGCCGCCTTCGGTTGCAAAAGGATCAGGAAAGGCCTGCTGCAGGTCCAGTCGCTCTCGATAAATGAGTCGTGCACCTTTGGGAATCGCAGTACCGTCTGCAAAACGAGAGAACGCCCATGGCACTTGGCTCAACGGATCCTTACCCAGGTCAGCAATAGTCTCCGTGTACCAATTTATCAACGCATGTGCCGTTGGCTGGTTAGCTGCGTTTTTCCAAGCCATGGTCCGATGCGCACCACTGTCAAACCCTGTGAAGTGATAGAAACCAAGAGGCTGCCCATCCACCATCACGTTATCCGGTAATTCACCCGTAATTTGCCGAGTTGTAATGTTCCAGGGGGCGACGTTCAGGCGCGAGGTTCGCAGGATGCAGACGCCCTCGAAAAAAGCTGGTACCAGATCGATCCAGCGCTGATCAGTAAAAAGGCCATTGTGAATTTCAGCTCGGCAGAAATAATACAGACGGTCTGACCACCAACGCGCGAACTGTTTACCTATTTCCGTTGGCGCAACCGCAAGGAACCCCAGGTTATAAATGCCGTGTTTCAGGCTGGAGATCTCGTTATCCATGATGGCGGCTAACGTTGGCTCAGGAGTGACCTGATGAGGCGTCAGCGCGATATTTGAATGCTGGATAGCTTCCAGCACATCATGCAGAGGTGAAAATAGTACAGTATCTGGATCAAGATAGATGACTCCGGCACAATCTGGACGATCAAGCAGTCTTGCCAGGAGGAACGGCTTGATAGCTGTCGATAGCTCTACGATCGTGTGACAAAACGCCCAGCCATTTGCATTCGGTATATCGAGACTGCTAATGGGGTGAATTTCATCAAACGGTTCTGCGGAAAGATCCAGACCTGCCGGTACTTCATCCGACAGAGCCAAATGCACAACCCACTCAGGATGGAATTTTTTGATCGACTCTACCAATGCTCGAACTTTCGGGATGTAGTTGCAGGCGGCACTGGTGTATACGTGTATTTTTTTCAAGAAATGACCTTAAGGCTTAAAGGGTGAAGAGAACGATCAAACGCCAGGATATCCTCAAGTAAGCCTGGGCCATCCTGTCGCGTTGCGATATAGCCAGTGGTGTCAAGACTGCGAACCAAGTCGGCTTGAGCCCCCAGATCCAGGCAGATAAGCGGAAGTTTCATCGACAGGATTTCATGCGCGACAAATGAGAATGTCTCAGGGCAAATTGACGGTAGAAAAGCCATACTGATGCCATGCTTTTCAACGATTTTGGGTAAATCGTCTTGTGCATAAGGGCCTGTTTCTTTCAACACTTCAGGGTGGCATGGCGCGTCTACATTTCCAACGACGACGATTCGGACCGGCGCGCTCACTTGATGAATCGCCGCTGCCAGATCTTGAAGGATGCCTGCCCCTTTGTGGTGGGAGATCGAACCTATTACCCCGATCGTCAAATAGCTTCGCGGCGGAGTGGGCACACTGACTTCGCGTAGAGGCTCAACGTAATGAGGAAAGAGCTTGATACGCCCCTCGATCCCCGGATACGCACGCTCAAGCAACGTACAAGAAGATTTTGAAAAGCAGCGAATTTCGTCTGCGGCATAGAGCAACTCCCCCCACATTTCACGCCAGCGTACGATTGAGCGCTCCCCCGTGAGGGAGACGAATCCGTCGGGATGGCTGCTCAAACAAGCATTACAACGCGATACAGATGGTATACCGCAGTACTGCCCGTTATCGTCCAGCAGAAAATGCGAAGGGCAAACAAGGAAATATTCATGTATCGCCACGATCAGGCTGGCGCTGGTCCGTTGTTTCAACGCCAGCATGAACGCCCGGAGGCTTTGCGGGTGCGGAAAAGATACGGCGCAGTTGAAAAATACTTGTTTAAGATCCGTGCCCACCAGCAACTCGAGAAAGCTGACCAAGCTGGGCAATTGGCATGAATAGGATCCGCTACGGTCTCGTACTTCGACAAAAGTCTGCATGGAGGAAACGCGAAAACTAAGCAGTATTACGGTATCGCCCGAGGACCGCCAATCAGTCACCACGCGCTCGCGAAACAGGTTGGCTCCGCCTCCCATCGAATGATCGATCACTAGGCGGCATGGGCGGTTTTTCAAACGTGCCGCGAGAGCAGTCTCGTTGGAGCTCTCCAGCGTAGGGTTTCGCCCACGATATCGAAGGCACTTTCTGACCAATGTCCTGATACTTCCTCGACGCAGATAGGCCCAGGCTCGCTTGGCGAGATATAGACTCTGCGACACTTCAGTACTTTGCACTGCGTCGTGTGCTGGTAAAGCAAGCTCATGACGAGCTATCACGCCAGCCTGCATCTCAAAAACGAGTTCACACCTCTCGGGCGCCTCAGTTCCCCACCCGGCGATCACCATAAAACCCGAATTGGCCGCCTGAGCATTAGCGGGGAATGCTGCGGCAACGTCTTCCCGAGACCGACCTAAAGAAACTGCGACTCGCTCAAGCCGCCCGCCCGCAAAGTGCATATGAAGGCGGGCCTGAACAATTGCATGCTCATGATCCAACGCCCATCCAAACCCGAAAAGGCCATGGGGATGTCGCACGAGATGGTCTGTCTGACAGATTAACGTTGTCGATCGTACTTCTTTTGGACTGCCATATTGCAGGTCGGGATCAACTACATCCATGTATATCGGTTCCACTATCAACTGACTACCACAACGGTTCTTCGACATTAGCCAAAGCCACCTACTTATTGAGCTGAGGGTCCAGAGTCGCGTTTTGCGATGACTCCGCTACAAGCACTGGCGTCACCTCGCTAAGCGACACCCGTAAATATGCGCGTTCCAACGCATCCTGTTGCTCCTGAACGATTCGTTCGGCGTTAGCCAGAGCATCCGTGGTTTGAACAAGCTGAGCGTTAAGTTTCTGCATCTCTGCCAGACGCTCAAACGCAAGCCTCTCTGCCTCTCGAAAACCCGCCTGCATCTCATCCCTTTGCTGGAAAGCTTGCTGTTGCTCAACGACGATGCCTTCGGCGCGCGAAAGCGCAGCACTCATTTCAATCAACTGAGCATCCAGTTTTTGCATATGCTCCAAACGTTCAATCGCTATCAACTCGGCCTCTCGGAACAGGGAGTAGGCCTCGTTTTGACGCTCAATCACAGCCTGCTGATCCAATACAATGTGCTCAGCACGGGCAAGCGCGGCGCTGGTTTGATTCAATTGGGCATCAAGCTTGTGCATCTGCTCCAAACGCTCAACTGCAAGTGTCTCGGCCTTGTGCAGACGGGAATCAAGCGCTTCTAGTCGCGCAGTTGCTTCTTGCTGAAACTTGGATTGAGCCAACGGCTCGACTTGGTTGCCAGACTCGCTCCCCCCCTGCTCGTTTGCACGCTCAAGCATCGAACGCTGCTCCAAAACGATCAATTCAGCGCGGGCCAGAGCGTCGCTGGTCTGAATAAGCTGAGTATCGAGTTTCCGCATCTCACCCAGACGTTCGACTGCCATCTTCTCAGCCACTGCCAATCCCTTAGTCAAAGCAGCAATTCGTGACTCTAAGGTCGAAAGCTGCCGGTCATCCTTGTAAAACTTTTCTACCGACAAAAGCTTCGGGATGATATCACGCTGAAATTCAGACGTTATGCGAATCCACTGAGCACTCTCACGCAAGGCACTGGGGGTCATACCCTCATCGATAGCGCCACGCACAGCCTCATAGGCTCTCAGGACCAGCCCCGGAAGACTCAAATGCTGGGCCTCCGAGCCATGGGATAACGTTGGAGCAATGAAGTCGCCCGCGAAGTGCTCGATAGTGTCTTGGGCAGGTGTCAACCCAAGCCAATTCGCGACACCTGAAAGAAAGTCGGCCGGTTGAAAAAGCAAATGATCAAATATGAAAAATCGCATGTCACCTGCGATTTCCAGATATTCCAAGGCTCCAAGCAAATGTGTCATCCACAGCCAGGCCCCACGTTCAACTGAAATACCATCACGTCGAGCTAGCGAATGCACCACCTCGCCTGGGTGGCGCACCACCAGCATCAGTTGCGGCTTTACTTCCAATTGTGAGAACACTTTCCCCCAAAACGGGGCAAGCAGACACATTCGTGGATCTTTGAATCCCCAGGCAGGCGCTTCGCCAAACAACCCTCGTACCAGCTCCACAGCTTCACCGATATGCGCCTCCCACTGCCCTCCACTCCCCAGCAGAGGCGGCAAGGGAGAGTCCCAGCGGCAGTTGTACGAGGCAAGCAGCCTGTTATTGAATTCGACAACTTGACGCTCTTCGAAATAGCCCTTGGGATTCCATTCGTCGCCCTGATACAAAGAATTCCCCATGCTCAGGCCGAGCTGCTCAAGCCCCGCAGCGATAGCGCTGGTGCCACTGCGATGCATCCCCAGAACGATTACTACATTTTTATTCGCGTCAACTGGGTGCATTATCGAACACTCTATCATTGGATAATTTAAAAACAGGGACCTGGAGCATTCTTGCACTCCGGTTCTTACGGATGATCGTCAAAGCACAGAGTGTAGAGCCATCGAAAACCACCAAAAAATGACTGACGCCCAGGGCGTTTTGACCAACGCTTATCCGCAGATTGAATGGATTACGTTCGATCGAACTCAAAGTTTCTTCATTATAGTTGCTAGCAGAAGCCCCAGATTCCCCAACAGAGTTTGGCGGTAGAGTCCCGCCAACCAGACGCCAGAAATTCTGCGAAAGACGGTCTGGGTCCGCGCCTGCTTGAAACGCTCGAGCGTTCCTTGGTTTTTTTTGCACAAACGGTGTTGCATTGCATCAAGGGCCAGGATGTTCTGGTCATTCCACTCATGAAACCGCCCTTGAAAAACCATCCTCAGTCGAACTAATCGTGCCGCCCAACCAGCATTGCTACCAATCACATTCTCAGCATGCTGACGATATTTCATCTTAGGCTGCGGATCATAGTGAACGCGTCCGCCCGCCCCCGAGATCAACTGATAGAGCCACCAGTCATGAGCAGGCACACTCAGATCATAGCCCGCCTCGCATAACAGCGCACGAGCAGCCTTGTTGAACACCATCGTGTTCCCACCTGCAATACTTTGGACCAGTGCATTGCCAAAACCAGGAGCGAGGCGAAATCGCGGCGAATATCCAAGATGCACGCCCGCCTCACTAATCAATTGAGTACGACCACAATAAAGCGCAGGTACATGGGCCGGAACGGTCTGTAACCAAACCAGCGCCACCTCCAGCTTGTCTTCATTCCAGATGTCGTCTTGATCGGACCAGGCAAAGAAATCCGCCTCATCCACTCTATAAGTCAACGAGAGGAAATTGGCAGCATACCCTCTCTTCGGTCCCTCCATTACTCCAAGGCGAGCACGACCCCAGCGACGGCTGTAATCGTCCAACAGCGAAAGGGTTCCATCCTGAGAGCCGTCGTCCGACACCATCAACGTCCAGTTGGAGTGGGTCTGCCGCTCAAACGAATCAAGCTGCTCTGCAAGGAATGACTGGCCGTTGTACGTGCACATCAGGACGACAACTTTCGCTTCGCAAACATCGCTTGACTCAAGGCGAGACGGACTACGCAATGTGGTAATAGACACAAGTATCCCGCTGCAATGCACCTACTCGCCTGTAGGAATCAGCGGTATGTGCCCTAAGAAAACCAGAATTATTGCAGTTATATTCAGAAGGTACAATCTTACATCATGACCAATGGTCGGGCGTGATAATAAGGCCGAGCCCGGCCTGTGGGGCTGCGCTGCACAATCTGCAAGCTAGAGCGCTACAAGGCTGAAATCGCAGCCTTGAACCGCTTACAAACAACCATCGACTTATTACTAACATGTGACTCTTGAAAGAACTTTCTGCTCTAACTCGCTTTTGCACCAACTTGGCACAAAACAGCAGGACAGCGTCAACTGAAAGAAAGTTCATTAATTATATCCTGGTGCTCAACTCAACCCTTAACTAGCATGGCTCATTGATACCACTCAGGCTTCCGAGCTTTATTTGCCTCTACAGCCGACGCAAGCGAAGTGACACCCATCAATAAAAACTCATTCCCGCCAGCTGAGCACTAGAACGCCTCCCCTTATCCACGTCACTATGCGCTAATCGCTTGCTGGACCACCCACCCACAAAAAACTCAACGCTTCACGTCGTCAGTTGAGAAAAGCTACCTCATTCAAACTGGAGCAAGGATGAAGACCCGGACTATTGCAATTATAGGTGCAGGCTTTTGCGGCTCGACGCTAGCGGTGCGGTTACTGCGCAACCCAACCGCTACACAACAGAAAATCCTGTTGATCAGCCGGCCTGGTTCAATTGCGCGTGGCATTGCCTATGGAACCCACTCTCCCGCACACGTCCTCAACGTCCCAGCAGGCAGAATGAACGCCCTGAGTGACGATGAAGACAGTTTCCTTGAATTTGCCAAGAACCATGATTCCGACATCACGCCGGGATCCTTTGTGCAAAGACAGCTCTACGGTGATTATTTGGAGTCGTTGTTGGACGACGCCTCGCAGAACGCAGCTCAAGGCCGCGAACTGCAAAATGTCATCGGCGAGGTTGTTGAGGTGATACCCAACACAGCGGATGATGGAGCGCACCTGATCATGAACAACGGCGATCATTTCGAGGTCGACAAGGTTGTCTTGAGTATCGGCAGCTGCGCTCGCCAACAACCGTACAGCGCGGCAGAGCACCAGTTGTTTTACGCAAACCCGCGTTACATACATGACCCGTGGAAAGCCGATGCACTCAGCAATGTCGGCTCAGACACCCCCGTTTTCCTCATCGGTAGCGGACTGACAATGTTGGACGTAGTGCTTGACCTCCGTGACCGTGGGCATCATGGAGTGATTCATGCAGTATCTCGTCGAGGCCTCGCCCCACAACCTCATCGGGTGTTGAATGAACGCCCTTCCTATGATGAACACCTGTCCCGGCGAATGTTGGACAACTGCACGACCCGGCACTATCTGCGCGCAGTCCGTGACGCAATCAAGCACCAAGCGCGTACTGGGGGGGACTGGAGAGATGTGATCGGCGGGCTCAGATCAACCACGGCCCAGCTATGGCATGCACTCCCCATTATCGAGCGACAGCGTTTTTTGCGTCATGTGCGCCCCTACTGGGACACTCATCGTCATCGTTGCGCCCCGCAATCAGGAGCACGCCTGCAGACCGAGATCACCAGCGGCAAACTCAAGCTTTTCGCGGGACGGGTAACCGGCTTCGCACCCAATGAGGAGTACGTCAGCGTAAGTTTTCAACGCCGGGGCACCTACACCGAGGAAAGCATTGAAGTCGGTGCAGTGATCAACTGCACGACGCCGGCATTTGACCTGCGACAATTGAACGACCCCTTACTGGAATCACTACGCATCAGCGGCCTGCTTATACCCGACGTACTCGGAACAAGCATCGCAATAGCACCTTCCGGCGCGCTGGTAGGGCGTGACGGAACAGAATCACACTGGCTGTATTACGTCGGCCCCTTTCTCCAGGCACGTGACTGGGAAGCGACGGCCGTACCGGAATTACGCGACTACGTGAAACGCCTCGCCGAGACACTGAGCGAGTAGCCACTCGTCTCGCCTGCCCCTCCTCCGCACACAGCGACGAAGGAGGGCGCGAGCCCCTAACCCTTACGAAAAACAAACACCAAACCGATGATGATCAACCCCATCCCCAACAGGCTCAACAGCGCGAGCCTATTGCCAAAGATCAGGTAATCCATCACCGCCGTCACCGCCGGCACCAGGTAAAACAAACTGGTGACATTCACCAGGTTGCCCCGGGCGATCAGGCGGTACAGCAACAGCGTGGCCAGCAACGACACCACCAAGCCCATCCACAGTACCGGTAGGTAGAAGCTGCTGCTGTGTTCAAAATGAAACGGCTGGAACGGCACAAACACCGAACACAGCAGCAACCCCGCCAGGTACTGCACCGGCAGCGTGCCCAAGGGGTTGTCGGTGATGCGTTTCTGCATGATCGAGCCGAAGGTCATGCTGGCCAGGGCCAGCAGCCCGAACAGCATGCCCGCCAGGGACATGCCAGACAGGCCGATGCCCTGATACACCACCATGATCAGCCCCGCCAACCCGAGGCCGAGGCCGAACACGCGGCTGAATGAGCGCTGGCGCTCCATCAGCACAACGGTGAGGATCGGCTGTACGCCCATGATGGTTGCCATCACGCCGGGGGTGACGTTGAGGTCCAGGGCCAACAGATAGAAAATCTGATAGGCCCCCAACAACACCAACCCCGTCGTCGCTGCGTACAACAGAGGCTTGCCGGGGTGCGGCAGTTTCAACTTGAGGATCGGTATCAGCACCACCAGGCCCACAAGGGCAATGGCAAAACGGATCAACAGAAACGCAAAGGGTGACGCGTGCGCCAGGCCCCATTTGGAGAAGATCGCCCCGCTGCTCCACAGCAATACAAACAGGCTCGTCGAGGCCGCCGCGGCCACGGATTGTTTCGAAAGAACAGACATGGTTACCACCTGTCATCAGGCAAAAAAAGCCGATTCAGCAGACGCTGAAATGCATTAGGTTTTTTTCAGGCGGGCAGACGGGAACAGCAATCAGCTGATCAGCCCGAAATACCAACACCCGGCGGTGATACGACTGCGTACACCGGCGTGCTACTGACAGGTGGGGGGTAGTGACTGATCTGCGCAGGCTGCTTGTTCGCGCACGGCACGACCACAGCGTTGACCGCTGAATCGACTACCGCTGTGCGCTGGAGAGCTGGCATGGGCTGATCTTGTGTGAAGGGATGAAGAGGCTCGGACTATAACCAGCCGGTGATAGGTTTTGCAATCACTCTGAATGGAGGAGTTTCATGTGGGGCCCGTAGGACAGATCGCTATAATGTCGCCCAGTTTTTCCCAAGGATTTCCCATGATCGCATTGCCCTGGCTGTACCTGGCGCTTCTTTCCATTGGCTATCTACTGGCCTTGATCTACGGGCAATTGGGCGCGCTGGCGGGCGTGTCCGTCGCCCTGCTGCTGATTGCCGGCTACGCCGTACGCCAGCAACGCATGCCCTGGGCGCGTTACCTGGGCCACGGGCTGTTTGTGGTGCTGGCCCTGAGCCTGGCGATGCACTGGTTGCCGGGTTTCTACAACGGGCGCGGCATTGCCTCGCAGCGTTTCACCGAGGATGCCGTGCCCTTCTCGATGTACCTGAACCAGGATAAACCGCTGATCGGCTTCTGGCTGTTGCTGGCCTGCCCGTGGATTGCGGCGCGGCGCTCGTTGCGTTTGTCGATCTGCGTGGCCGCCCTGGCGTTGACCCTCACCGCCATCGCCGCCCTCGGCGGAGCGGCGTTGCTGGGCGTGATCAGTTGGGCACCGAAATGGCCGGAACAGGCCTGGCTGTGGGTACTCAATAACCTGCTGCTGGTGACCCTGGTGGAAGAAGCCCTGTTCCGCGGTTATGTGCAGGGCGGCTTGAGCCGACGTTTCAAACACCTGCCTTATGGCGAGAACCTGGCGCTGCTGCTGGCCTCGCTGCTGTTCGGCCTGGTGCACATCGGCGCAGGCTGGCATTGGGTATTGCTGGCGAGCATCGCCGGGGTGGGTTACGGCCTGGCCTATCGGTTTGGCGGCCTGGGTGCGGCGGTGGCCACGCACTTTGGCTTGAATCTGCTTCACTTCGGGTTGTTTACGTACCCGATGCTGGCCGGTTGATCCCCTGCAGGGGGGACTTGCGTACCGCCGATTGTTGCAAAAATAAGTTAAATAAACCGCCGATCTTGCCGATACCCCCTGAAAGCCTTGCGGATTGAACAATCATGCGTAATAACCAACCCGTTACCCAGCGCGAACGTACCTTCCCCGCTCAGCAACGGTTGATCTCCACCACAGATGCCAAAGGCGTGATCACCTACTGCAACGACGCCTTCGTCGAAATCAGTGGGTTCTCTCGCGACGAACTGGTGCGTGCCCCGCACAACCTGGTGCGTCACCCGGACGTTCCGGCGGCGGTGTTCGCGCACATGTGGTCAACGCTCAAACAAGGCTTGCCATGGATGGGCATTGTCAAGAATCGCTGCAAGACCGGTGACCATTACTGGGTTAACGCCTATGTGACGCCGGTTTTCGAAGGCAACCAGGTGGTCGGCTACGAATCGGTGCGCATCAAGCCCACCGCCGAGCAGATCCGCCGGGCCGAAGCGCTCTACCAACGCATCAACCAGGGCAAGTCGGCGATCCCCCAGCGGGACAAGTGGCTACCGGTGTTGCAGGACTGGCTGCCGTTTATCCTGGTGAGCCAGTTGAGTTTCATGATCGGCGCCTCGCTCAACTCCCACTGGGGCTTTGCCCTGGCGGCGGGATTGTCGGTGCCGTTGGGCCTGCTCGGCCTGAGCTGGCAACAGCGCGGCCTCAAGCGTTTGCTGCGCCTGGCCGAGCAGACCACCTCCGACCCGCTGATCGCGCAGATGTACACCGACAGCCGTGGCGCCCAGGCGCGCCTGGAGATGTCGATCCTCAGCCAGGAGGCACGTCTGAAAACGTGTCTTACCCGCCTGCAGGACACCGCCGAGCACCTCAACGACCAGGCCGCGCAGTCCAACACCCTGGCGCACAACAGCTCCAGCGGCCTGGAACGCCAGCGCGTCGAGACTGAGCAGGTGGCGACCGCCGTTAACCAGATGGCGGCCACCACCCAGGAAGTCGCCAGCCATGTGCAGCGCACAGCGGACGCAACCCAGGAAGCCAACCGCCTCACCGGCCGTGGCCGCGATATCGCCGGGGAAACCCGCGAGGCGATCCAGCGCTTGTCCGTTGCAGTGGGTGAGACCGGTGTGACCGTCACCCAACTGGCCAAGGACAGTGATGAAATCGGCGGCGTGGTCGACGTGATCAAGGGCATTGCCGACCAGACCAACCTGCTGGCGCTCAACGCCGCCATCGAAGCGGCCCGTGCCGGTGAAATGGGCCGGGGTTTTGCGGTGGTTGCCGACGAAGTCCGCCAATTGGCACAGCGCACAGCCGAGTCGACCGGGCAGATCCATGCCCTGATCGCCAAGCTGCAACAAACCGCCGCCGCTGCCGTACAGACCATGGACGCCGGGCATCGCCAGGCCGAAGAAGGTGTGGCGCGGGTGATGGAGGCGGATCAGGCGTTGGTAGGGATCAGTGAGGCGGTGGCGCATATCACCGACATGACCACCCAGATCGCGGCGGCGACCGAAGAGCAAAGCTCGGTGGCCGAAGAGATCAGCCGCAACATCAGCACCATTGCGTTGCTGGCGGACCAGACCTCGGAGCAGGCGTTGAACTCGGCGCAGTTGAGTGAAGAATTGACGCATACGGCGAATACCCAGTATTCGCTGGTGGAGCGGTTTAACCGGTAGGTCGCTATCGGGGCGGTGCGACGATTCGACAAGCCCCCTCCCACACTTTGACTGTATTCGCAAATCAAAATGTGGGAGGGGGCTTGCCCCCGATAGGGCCCTAGAGCACGCCGAGAAACCCGGCCACCTTCACCGCAGCCGCCCCCAAATGCTGCTCATGACTAAACCCCGACGCCTTCAACGGCTTCAAGTCATGATCCCCCGCCACCAGCCACATCACCTCGATGCTCGGCGACAATTCATACCCTTCAACCGCCGCCCGATTACCCAGCGCATCGCGCTCGCCCTGCACAATCAAGGTCGGCGTCTTCAACCCCGCCAAATGCTCGACCCGTGGTTTCTCCGGCTTGCCCACCGCATAGAACGGATACCCCAGGCACACCAGCCCATCGGCCCCCAGTTCATCGGCCAACAAACTGGCCATGCGCCCGCCCATGGACTTGCCGCCAATGGCCAGTTTCCCAGCGACATGACGTCGCACCTCGGCATGCACCCCGCGCCAGGCTTCCAGCAGTTTCGGTGCCGGGTTCGGCGGGCGCTTGCCGCCATCCACCCGGCGCTGGGCCATGTAGGGGAACTCAAAGCGCAACACGTTGACGCCATGCCCGGCAAGGCGTGCAGCCATGTCGTTCATGAAGGATGAGTCCATCGGTGCGCCGGCGCCGTGGGCCAGGATCAGCGTGACGGGCTCGCTCGAAAGCGCCCCGGCCGCGACATCCCACAACCACCCATGTTCCCGCACACACTGCGCCCATTGATCCCCGTCAATACTGGCCTTGTGCTCTTTGCCCATGCTTGCCTCGCTTTTTAGTCTGCCTATAACTCCAGCCCAAGTGCCGCATCTGCTTGGGTTGAACCGTGGATGGGGAACCATGAACACTACTTTAAGTACCGCCTATAACTACAAGGTGGTCCGCCAATTCGCCATTATGACGGTGGTGTGGGGCATCGTCGGCATGGGGCTCGGGGTTTTTCTCGCGGCCCAATTGGTGTGGCCTGCACTCAACTTCGATCTGCCGTGGACCAGCTTCGGCCGCCTGCGCCCGCTGCACACCAACGCGGTGATCTTCGCCTTCGGTGGCTGCGCGCTGTTCGCCAGCTCCTTCTACTCGGTGCAACGCACCTGCCAGACGCAGCTGTTCGCGCCGAAAATCGCCGCGTTCTGCTTCTGGGGCTGGCAGTTGGTCATCCTGCTGGCAGCGATCTCCCTGCCGCTGGGCTACACCAGTTCCAAGGAATACGCTGAGCTGGAATGGCCGATCGATATTCTGATCACCATTGTCTGGGTGGCCTACGCAATTGTGTTCTTTGGCACCGTGGCCAAGCGCAACACCAAGCACATCTACGTCGGCAACTGGTTCTTCGGTGCGTTCATCATCACCGTGGCCATCCTGCATATCGTCAACAACCTGGAAATCCCGGTCAGCCTGACCAAGTCCTACTCCCTCTATGGCGGTGCGACGGATGCCATGGTGCAGTGGTGGTATGGGCATAACGCGGTAGGCTTTTTCCTCACCGCCGGTTTCTTGGGCATGATGTATTACTTCGTGCCCAAGCAGGCCGAGCGTCCGGTGTATTCCTATCGCTTGTCCATCGTGCACTTCTGGGCGCTGATCACCCTGTACATCTGGGCCGGCCCGCACCACTTGCACTACACCGCGCTGCCGGACTGGGCACAGTCCCTGGGCATGGTGATGTCCCTGGTGCTGCTGGCACCGAGCTGGGGCGGCATGATCAACGGCATGATGACCCTGTCGGGCGCCTGGCATAAGTTGCGCAGCGACCCGATCCTGCGCTTCCTCGTGGTGTCCCTGGCGTTCTACGGCATGTCGACCTTCGAAGGCCCGATGATGGCAATCAAGACCGTCAACGCCCTCTCCCACTACACCGACTGGACCATCGGCCACGTACACGCCGGCGCCCTCGGCTGGGTGGCGATGATCTCCATCGGCGCGCTGTACCACATGATCCCGAAAGTCTTTGGCCGCGAGCAGATGTACAGCCTCGGCCTGATCAACGCGCACTTCTGGCTGGCCACCATCGGCACCGTGCTCTACATCGCCTCGATGTGGGTCAACGGCATCGCCCAGGGCCTGATGTGGCGTGCGGTCAACGAAGACGGCACCTTGACCTACTCCTTCGTCGAAACCCTGGTGGCCAGCCACCCTGGCTTCATCGTGCGGCTGGTGGGCGGTGCGATCTTCCTCAGCGGCATGTTCCTGATGGCTTACAACACCTGGCGCACCGTGCGTTCGGCGCAGCCTGTCGAAGCCGCCACCACTGCGCAGTTGGCCTGAGGAGTCTGTGATGAAACACGAAACGATTGAAAAGAACGTCGGCCTGCTGATGCTGCTCATGGTGCTCGCCGTGAGTATCGGCGGCCTGACCCAGATCGTCCCGCTGTTCTTCCAGGACGTGACCAACAAGCCGGTGGAGGGCATGAAACCCTACACCGCGCTGCAACTGGAAGGCCGTGACATCTACATCCGCGAGGGCTGCGTACAGTGCCACTCGCAGATGATCCGCCCCTTCCGTGCCGAAACCGAACGCTACGGCCACTACTCGGTCGCCGGTGAAAGCGTGTGGGACCACCCGTTCCTGTGGGGCTCCAAGCGCACCGGCCCAGACCTGGCCCGCGTCGGCGCACGCTACTCGGACGACTGGCACCGCGCGCACCTGTACAACCCGCGCAACGTGGTGCCCGAGTCGAAAATGCCGGCCTATCCATGGCTGGTCACCGCCGCCGTCGACAGCAGCCACACCGAGACCAAGTTGAAAGTGATGCGCACGCTCGGCGTGCCATACACCGACGACGACATCAGTGGCGCCGTGGCCAGCCTCAAGGGCAAGACCGAGATGGACGCGCTGGTTTCGTACCTGCAAGTGCTCGGCACTGCCATCAAGAGCAAGAGGTGAGCCATGGGATTTGAATTCGATGCAGGCACCATCCGCGGCCTCGGCACGCTGGTGGTCGCCATCGCCTTTATCGGCCTGTCGCTGTGGGTGTTCAACAACCGGCGCAATGCGGAATTCGAGCAGGCGCGCCTGCTGCCCTTCGCCGATGAACCCTCTCCATCCGACGCTCAAGAAGAGCCTGCAATAAGGAGCACCCGGCCATGACCCTATTCTGGAGTACATGGATCTGCGTACTGACCCTCGGCAGCCTGATCGGCTTGACCTGGCTGCTGGTCGGCACCCGTAAGGGCGAGACCAAGGGCAGCGTCGACCAGACCATGGGCCACGCCTTCGACGGTATCGAGGAATACGACAACCCGCTGCCCCAGTGGTGGTTCATGCTGTTCGCCGGCACCCTGGTGTTCGCGGTCGGCTACCTGATCCTCTACCCGGGCCTGGGCAACTGGAAAGGCGTGTTGCCGGGCTATGAAGACGGCTGGACCCAGGCCAAGGAATGGGACAAGGAAATGGCCAAGGCCGACGCCAAGTTCGGGCCGATCTTCGCCAAATTCTCGGCCATGCCCGTGGAAGAAGTGGCCAAAGACCCGCAAGCGCTGAAAATGGGCGGTCGCCTGTTCGCCTCCAACTGCGCGGTGTGCCACGGCTCGGACGCCAAGGGCGCGTTTGGTTTCCCGAACCTGGCGGACAACATCTGGCGCTGGGGCGGTTCGGCCGAGGCGATCAAGACCACCATCCTCAACGGCCGCCACGCGGCGATGCCGGCCTGGGGTGACATGCTCGGCGATGAGGGTGTGAAAAACGTTGCGGCCTTTGTCCGCCACGACCTGGCCAAGTTGCCCCTGCCCGCCGACAGCAGCGCCGATGTGGCTGCCGGCCAGGCGGCCTTCAACACCACCTGTGTTGCCTGCCACGGTCCCGAAGGCCACGGCATGGAAGCCATGGGCGCGCCCGACCTGACCAAACCGGCCGGCTACATCTACGGCACCAGCCTTGCGCAGTTGCAGCAGACCATCCGCCACGGCCGCCAAGGCCAGATGCCGGCGCAGGAAGTGCTGCAAGGCAATGACAAGGTGCACCTGCTGGCGGCCTATGTTTACAGCCTGTCCCACAACGCTGATGGCGCAACGCCAGAAAGCCAAGCGCAATAACCGCCGATCGCCGCCCCATTTTGGGGCGGCAACCCTGGTGCTGTACGCGACCAAGTGTCACACCCTTCCAAAGCACAACTTTCCCCCCCTCACTTTCGGGTCTACGCTTGTTCCTACAGCGGACCAATCCTGGCGTACGCGACGACATTCGTTGCGACCCCTGAATTTTCCTGTCCAATCGATCAGCTTTCGATTTCCGATTTTGTCCTTACACCAAACATGGAAAGGGCGCAGAATCTGGCGTGGAACGCATTGATACAGGTCAGTCATTGCGTTGCAATGACCCCTCGCTTTCTACATACTTGCGGCCGATTTTACCTATAAAAAAACCTAAACCGTGGAACCTTAGAATGAGCACAGCAATCAGTCCGACTGCTTATAACTATAAGGTAGTCCGCCAGTTCGCCATCATGACGGTGGTCTGGGGGATCCTTGGCATGGGGCTCGGGGTGTTCATCGCCTCGCAACTGGTCTGGCCGGAATTGAATTTCGGTTTGCCATGGACGACCTTTGGCCGCCTGCGCCCGCTGCACACCAACCTGGTGATCTTCGCCTTCGGCGGATGTGCACTGTTTGCCACCTCCTACTATGTCGTGCAGCGAACCTGCCAGACGCGACTGATCTCCGACAGCCTTGCGGCCTTCACCTTCTGGGGTTGGCAAGCGGTCATCGTCGGCGCCATCGTCACCCTGCCGCTGGGCTACACCACCACCAAGGAATACGCCGAGCTGGAATGGCCCATTGCCATTTTGCTCGCCATCGTGTGGGTGACCTATGCCGTGGTGTTCTTCGGCACCATCGTCAAGCGCAAGACCAAGCACATCTACGTGGGTAACTGGTTCTACGGCGCGTTCATCCTGGTCACGGCGATGCTGCACATCGTCAACCACGCCTCGTTGCCGGTGAGCCTGTTCAAGTCCTACTCGGCCTACGCCGGGGCCACCGATGCGATGATCCAGTGGTGGTACGGCCACAACGCCGTGGGTTTCTTCCTGACCACCGGTTTCCTGGGGATGATGTACTACTTCGTGCCGAAACAGGCCGAACGTCCTATTTACTCGTATCGCCTGTCCATCGTGCACTTCTGGGCGCTGATCACCCTGTATATCTGGGCAGGTCCCCACCACTTGCACTACACCGCGTTGCCGGACTGGGCACAGTCCCTGGGCATGGCGATGTCGATCATCCTGCTGGCCCCGAGCTGGGGCGGCATGATCAACGGCATGATGACCCTCTCGGGCGCCTGGCATAAATTGCGCACCGACCCGATCCTGCGTTTCCTCGTGGTGTCGCTGGCGTTCTACGGCATGTCGACCTTCGAAGGGCCGATGATGGCGATCAAGACCGTCAACTCGCTGTCCCACTACACCGACTGGACCATCGGCCACGTACACGCCGGCGCCCTCGGTTGGGTGGCGATGATCTCCATCGGCGCGCTGTACCACATGATCCCCAAACTGTTCGGCCGTCCGCAGATGCACAGCGTTGGCCTAATCAACGCGCACTTCTGGCTGGCCACCATCGGCACCGTGCTCTACATCGCCTCGATGTGGGTCAACGGCATCACCCAGGGCCTGATGTGGCGAGCCATCAACGATGACGGCACCCTCACCTACTCCTTCGTCGAAGCGCTGCAAGCCAGCCATCCGGGTTTCATCGTACGCGCCCTGGGCGGTGCATTCTTTGCCTCCGGCATGTTCCTGATGGCCTACAACGTCTGGCGCACCGTGCGTGCCGCCGACCCTGTGGAAGCCGAAGCCGCCGCCAAGATCGCCGTTGTGGGAGCTCACTGATGAAGCATGAAGTAGTCGAGAAGAATATCGGCCTGCTGGCCTTCTTCATGGTCATCGCCGTGAGCATCGGCGGCCTGACCCAGATCGTTCCACTGTTTTTCCAGGACGTGACCAACAAGCCGGTGGAAGGCATGAAGCCGCGCACCGCCCTTGAACTGGAAGGCCGCGACGTCTACATCGCCAACGGTTGTGTCGGCTGCCACTCGCAGATGATCCGCCCGTTCCGTGCCGAAACCGAACGCTACGGCCACTACTCGGTCGCCGGTGAAAGTGTGTGGGACCACCCGTTCCTGTGGGGTTCCAAGCGTACCGGCCCGGACCTGGCCCGTGTCGGCGGGCGTTACTCCGATGACTGGCAGCGTGCGCACCTGTACAACCCGCGCAACGTAGTGCCTGAGTCGAAAATGCCGGCGTACCCGTTCCTCGTGGAAAACAAGCTCGACGGCAAGGACACCGCGAAGAAGATGGAAGTCTTGCGCACCCTGGGCGTGCCCTACACCGACGAAGACATCGCCGGTGCAGCCGCCGCCGTGAAGGGCAAGACCGAAATGGACGCACTGGTGGCCTACCTGCAAGGCCTGGGCACCATCATCAAAAGCAAACGGTGATCTATGGATATCGGGATGATTCGTGGCCTGGGCACCGTTGTGGTGATGGTGGCCTTTATCGGCCTGGCGTTGTGGGTGTTCAGCCCCAAGCGCAAGTCGGAGTTTGAAGACGCGACCTTGCTGCCCTTTGCGGATGATCCCGAAGCCATCAAGCACGTCGAGCAAGCTTCTAGGAGTAACAAAGAATGACTACGTTCTGGAGTCTGTACGTCACAGTCCTCAGCCTGGGTACCATCTTCGCCCTGACCTGGCTGCTGCTGTCGACCCGCAAGGGCCAGCGCGCCGAGCAAACCGACGAGACCGTCGGCCACTCGTTCGACGGCATCGAGGAGTACGACAACCCGCTGCCCAAGTGGTGGTTCATGCTGTTCGTCGGCACCATCGTCTTCGCCCTCGGCTACCTGGCGCTGTACCCCGGCCTGGGCAACTGGAAAGGCCTGCTGCCGGGCTACAACTACCTCGACACCGACAAGCAAACCCCCTTCGCCAACGGCCAGACCGGCTGGACCGGCGTGCACGAATGGGAAAAGGAAATGGCCAGGTCGGACGCCAAGTTCGGGCCGATCTTCGCCAAATTCGCGTCGATGCCGATTGAAGAAGTGGCCAAGGACCCGCAAGCCCTGAAGATGGGTGGCCGCCTGTTCGCCTCCAACTGCTCGGTGTGCCACGGTTCCGACGCCAAGGGCGCCTATGGCTTCCCCAACCTCACCGACGCCGACTGGCGCTGGGGCGGCGAACCGGCCACCATCAAGGAAACCATCATGAAGGGTCGCCATGCGGTGATGCCGGCCTGGCTGGATATCCTCAAGGAACAAGGCGTCAGCGATGTGGCCGCATTCGTGCTCACCAACCTCGACGGGCGCAAGCTGCCCGAAGGCGTGAAAGCTGATGTGACCAACGGCGAGAAACTCTTCGCCGCCAACTGCGTGGCCTGCCACGGCCCGGCCGGTAAAGGCACCGCCGCCATGGGCGCGCCCGACCTGACTCACCCGGGTGCATTCATCTACGGCTCGAGCTTCGCCCAGCTGCAACAGACCATCCGTTGGGGCCGCCAGGGCCAGATGCCTGCGCAAGAGCAACTGCAAGGCAATGACAAGGTGCACCTGCTGGCGGCGTATGTGTACAGCTTGTCCCATGGGGATAAGAAGGCTGAAGAGCAATAAAAGCCGCTGCAATACCAATGTGGGAGGGGGCTTGCCCCCGATTGCAGTGTGTCAGACAGTGCATCTGTCGCTGATCCACCGCTATCGGGGGCAAGCCCCCTCCCACATTGGATCCGCCGTGTTTCAGAGAACTGGGCCAGCCAAAACCGGCCATACTTGCCAGATCAATTGATCCAGATCACTTAGGTCGCCTCCTTTCAGCACCACCGGGGGCGTATCATTAGGCCACTGCAACACCCTTCATTTGACCCCGGTTGGCACGTACTGGCCGAGGCAAATCTCCACCGCCGTGGGATGCAATGATGAGCAACCAGATACCGGTACATGACGTTACCCCGCCTGCCAAAACCGTCGACCTCTACGCCTCGCGAGAGAAAATCTACACGCGCGCCTTCACCGGCCTGTTCCGCAACCTGCGCATGCTCGGCGGGGCCGGCCTGTTCCTGCTCTACTTCGGTACGGTGTGGCTGAACTGGGGTGGCCACCAGGCCGTGTGGTGGAACCTGCCCGAGCGTAAGTTCTTTATTTTTGGCGCAACCTTCTGGCCCCAGGACTTCATCCTGCTCTCGGGCATCCTGATCGTTGCAGCGTTTGGCCTGTTCTTTATCACGGTGTACGCCGGTCGCGTGTGGTGCGGCTACACCTGCCCGCAAAGCGTGTGGACGTGGATCTTCATGTGGTGCGAAAAGGTCACCGAAGGCGACCGCAACCAACGCATCAAGCTCGATAAAGCGCCGATGGGCGCCAACAAATTCCTGCGCAAATTCAGCAAGCACACCCTGTGGCTGTTGATCGGCTTTATCACCGGCATGACCTTTGTCGGCTACTTCTCGCCGATCCGCGAACTGGTGTTCGACTTCTTCACCGGCCAGGCCGATGGCTGGTCGTATTTCTGGGTCGGTTTCTTCACCCTCGCCACCTATGGCAACGCCGGCTGGCTGCGCGAACAGGTGTGCATCTACATGTGCCCGTACGCGCGCTTCCAGAGCGTGATGTTCGACAAGGACACCCTGATCGTTTCCTACGACCCACGCCGTGGCGAGCTGCGCGGCCCGCGTAAAAAAGGCACCGACTACAAGGCCCAGGGCCTGGGCGACTGCATCGATTGCACGATGTGCGTGCAGGTGTGCCCCACCGGTATCGACATCCGCGACGGCCTGCAGATCGAGTGCATCGGCTGCGCCGCCTGTATCGATGCCTGCGACAACATCATGGACAAGATGGACTACCCGCGCGGCCTGATCAGCTACACCACCGAACACAACCTGTCCGGGCAGAAAACCCACAAGCTGCGTCCGCGCCTGATCGGCTACGCCCTGGTGCTGCTGGCGATGATCAGCCTGCTGGTGGCGGCGTTCTTCATGCGCTCGCTGGTGGGTTTCGACGTGAGCAAGGACCGCGTGCTGTACCGCGAAAACGCCGAAGGCCGCATCGAGAACGTCTACAGCCTGAAGATCATGAACAAGGACCAGCGCGACCACACCTACGTGCTCGATGCCGCCGGCCTGCCCGACCTCAAGCTGCAGGGTCGGCGCGAGATCAAGGTGGCGGCCGGCGATATCGTCAGCATGCCGGTGGAGCTGTCGAGTGCGCCGGAACAATTGCCGTCGAGCACCAACGAGGTGAAATTCATCCTCACCGATGCCGATGACGCCAGCGTCCATATTGAAGCCAAGAGCCGATTCATCGGCCCACAAGTCCGCTAACAGGGAACCGAACAATGTCCGTAGCCACTGCCGCAAGCCCTTGGTACAAGCACCTCTGGCCCTGGATCATCATTGGCATCCTCGCCTGTTCGGTGACCTTGACCCTGTCCATGGTGACCATCGCGGTGAACAACCCGGACAATCTGGTCAATGACAACTACTACGAGGCCGGCAAAGGCATCAACCGCTCCCTGGACCGCGAGCTGCTGGCCCAGACCCTGCAACTGCGCGCCAAAGTGCACCTGGATGAGCTGACCGGTGAAGTCGAGGTCAACCTCACCGGCTACAGCAACCCGAAAACCCTGGAACTGAACCTGATTTCCCCGACCCAGCCGGAGAAGGACCGCAAGATCAACCTGGCCCGTAGCGACAGTGAGCCCGGCCGCTACATCGGCCAGGTCACCGACAAGGTCGAAGGTCGGCGTTTCGTCGAGTTGCTCGGCGTGGAAGGCGACCGGACCTGGCGCATGTTCGAAGAAGAACAAGTCAGCCACGACAAGGACTTGCTGCTGGGTGATGAACCGTTGCAGGGTGCCGAAGACCTGAAAAAGTAAAAAGCCTGCGCTTCGCGCATCGGGGGCAAGCCCCCTCCCACACTGGATTGGGTTTACACATATCTATTGGTGAAATCAGTCAAATGTGGGAGGGGGCTTGCCCCCGATGAGGCCCTACCAGCCACCATAGATTCCCAAGCCATGACCACCCCCTGCTACCACTGCGCCCTCCCCGTCCCCTCCGGTAGCCGTTTCACCACGGTCATCCTCGGTGAGCGCCGCGAACTCTGCTGCCCCGGCTGCCAGGCCGTGGCCGAAGCCATCGTGGCCGGTGGCCTGGAAAGTTATTACCAGCACCGCAGCGAAGCCTCGGCCAACCCCGAGGCATTACCGGTGCAACTGGTAGATGAACTGGCGCTGTATGACCGCGCCGACGTGCAGAAACCCTTTGTGCGCCACGAAGGCGAGCTGGCCGAAACCACCCTGCTGATGGAAGGCATCAGTTGCGCCGCCTGCGGCTGGCTGATCGAAAAGCACCTGCGCCGCCTGCCCGCCGTGGCCGAGGCGCGGTTGAACCTGTCCAACCACCGCCTGCACGTACGTTGGGCCGATGGGCAACTGCCGCTGAGCCAACTGCTCGGTGAACTGCGCCATATCGGCTACGCCGCTCACCCTTATCAGGCGGATCGCGCCGCCGAGCAACTGGCCGGCGAAAACCGCCTGGCCCTGCGCCAACTGGGCGTGGCCGGATTGCTGTGGTTCCAGGCAATGATGGCAACCATGGCTACCTGGCCGGAATTCAACATTGACCTGAGCCCCGAGCTGCATGTGATCCTGCGCTGGGTGGCGATGTTTCTTACAACACCCATCGTGTTTTACAGCTGCGCACCATTTTTCAAGGGCGCCCTGCGCGACTTGCGCACGCGCCACCTGACCATGGACGTCTCGGTGTCCCTGGCCATCGGCGGCGCGTACCTGGCCGGCATCTGGACCGCAATCACCGGCGTGGGCGAGTTGTACTTCGATGCGGTGGGCATGTTTGCGCTGTTCCTGCTGGCCGGCCGTTACCTGGAGCGTCGCGCCAGGGAACGCACGGCAGCCGCAACGGCGCAGTTGGTCAACCTGCTGCCCGCCTCGTGCCTGCGCCTCAAGGTCGATGGCCAGAGCGAGCGCATCCTGCTCCCCGAACTGACGCTGGGCGACCGCGTGCTGGTGCACCCCGGCGCCGTGCTGCCGGCGGATGGGGTGATCCTCGACGGCCAATCAAGCATCGATGAATCCCTGCTCACCGGTGAGTACCTGCCGCAACCGCGCCAGACTGGCGACACGGTCACGGCGGGCACGCTGAATGTCGAGGGCGCATTGACCGTCGAAGTGCGCGCCCTGGGCCATGACACGCGGCTGTCCACTATCGTGCGCCTGCTGGAACGCGCCCAGGCCGATAAACCACGCCTGGCGCAGATTGCCGACCGCGCCGCGCAGTGGTTCCTGCTGTGCTCGCTGATCGCCGCCGCGCTGATCGGCCTGCTGTGGTGGGAACTGGATGCGTCGCGGGCGTTCTGGATTGTGCTGGCGATGCTGGTGGCGACCTGCCCCTGCGCGTTGTCCCTCGCCACACCCACCGCCCTCACCGCCGCCACCGGTACCTTGCACAAACTCGGGCTGCTGTTGACGCGCGGCCATGTGCTGGAAGGGCTCAACCAGATCGACACGGTGATCTTCGACAAGACCGGCACTCTCACCGAAGGGCGCCTGGCGTTGAGAGCCATCCGGCCCTTGGGGTCCTTGAGCACCGACCTGTGCCTGAGCCTCGCCGCCGCCCTGGAGAACCGCTCCGAACACCCGATTGCCCGCGCCTTTGGGCGTGCGCCATTGGCCGCCGATGAGGTCATCAGTTCGCCAGGACTGGGCCTTGAAGGTCGCGTCGGCGAGCGCGTATTGCGTATTGGCCAACCGGGTTTCGTCTGCGAGCTCAGTGGCTGTCCGATCCCTGCGGCGCCGGAAGTTTGCGGCCAATGGCTGTTGCTCGGCGACCGCGACGGCGCCCTGGCCTGGTTCGTGCTCGACGACCGCCTGCGCAGTGATGCCCCTGCCCTGCTGGCCGCGTGCAAGGCGCGGGGTTGGCGCACGCTGTTGCTGTCCGGGGACAGTTCGCCGATGGTCGCCAGCGTCGCCGCCGAGCTGGGTATCGACGAGGCTCACGGCGGCCTGCGCCCGGATGACAAGCTGCAAGTTCTTCAGCAACTGCACAAGGAAGGTCGCAAGGTGCTGATGCTTGGCGATGGCGTCAACGATGTGCCGGTACTCGCCGCCGCGGACATCAGCGTGGCGATGGGCACGGCCACCGACCTGGCCAAGACCAGCGCCGATGCGGTGTTGCTGTCCAACCGCCTGGACGCCTTGGTGCAAGCCTTTACTCTGGCGCGGCGCACCCGCCGGGTAATCATTGAAAACCTGCTGTGGGCCGGGCTGTACAATGGCCTGATGCTGCCGTTTGCCGCCCTGGGCTGGATCACTCCCATCTGGGCGGCGATCGGCATGTCCCTCAGTTCGTTGACCGTGGTGCTCAATGCCCTGCGCCTGACTCGCCTGCCGAGCGCGCCGGCCGCCCGAGCCCCCTCAATAACCCGCCCGCTGCCGGTGTGAGCCGCGCGGGCATGGAGTGCAGATGCCAGCTTTATACGTGATGATCCCGGCGGCGCTGCTCTTGGTGGGCGTGGCCATCTACATCTTCTTCTGGGCCGTGGACAGCGGCCAGTACGACGACCTCGACGGCCCGGCCCATAGCGTGCTGTTCGACGATCAGGACCCGAACCACCTGGCTGGCGTCGAAGAGGCCAACCACCCCGAACAACCACCCAAAGACCCGCCCCATGCTTGAGCTGGCGCCGCTACTGGTCTCTGCGCTGATCCTCGGCCTGCTCGGTGGCGGCCATTGCCTGGGCATGTGCGGCGGGCTGATGGGCGCGTTGACCCTGGCGATCCCCAAGGAGCAACGCGGCCGCAGGTTTCAACTGCTGCTGGCCTACAACCTGGGGCGCATCCTCAGCTACGCCGCGGCCGGTGTGTTGATCGGCCTCGCCGGCTGGGCCGTGGCGAACAGCCCGGCGGCGATGTTCATGCGCGTGCTCGCCGGCCTGCTATTGATCAGCATGGGCCTGTACCTGGCGGGCTGGTGGAGCGGCCTCACCCGTATCGAAAGCCTCGGACGCGGCCTATGGCGCTATATACAGCCGGTCGCCAACCGTTTGCTGCCCGTGTCCAACGTACCGCGTGCATTGCTGCTGGGCGCGCTGTGGGGATGGTTGCCGTGCGGATTGGTCTACAGTACGCTGCTATGGGCAGCGAGCCAGGGCAATGCTCTGGACAGCGGGTTGCTGATGCTGGCGTTCGGGCTGGGGACCTGGCCGGTGCTGTTGGCTACCGGCCTGGCCGCAGAACGGGTCACTGCATTATTGCGCAAACGCAGCGTGCGGATGACCGGTGGCGTGCTGGTCATACTCTTCGGTATCTGGACGTTGCCCGGCCCGCACCAGCACTGGTTGATGGGCCACTAAATCGCCATGTGGCATAGCGCCGCTCCCCGTTGATGCAAATCAAGATGCCATCCCCGCCACGCCCCTAGACTCGGCCCACTAGCCTATCCGGGGGAACGCCCGCATGCTCGACGCCATTCGTTGGGATACCGATCTGATTCACCGCTACGACCTGGCGGGACCGCGCTACACGTCCTACCCTACCGCCGTACAATTCGACAGCCAGGTCGGCACCTTCGACCTGCTCCACGCCCTGCGCGACAGCCGCAAGGCGCTGCGGCCACTGTCGCTGTATGTGCATGTGCCGTTCTGCGCGAACATCTGCTACTACTGCGCCTGCAACAAGGTCATCACCAAGGACCGTGGCCGCGCCCAGGCCTACCTGCAACGCCTGGAGCAGGAAATACAGCTGGTGGCGTGCCACCTCGACCCCAGACAACCGGTGGAACAGCTGCACTTCGGTGGCGGCACCCCGACCTTTCTCAGCCACGACGAATTGCGCCAGGTGATGAGCTGCCTGCGCCAGCACTTCAATCTGGTGGATGACGATTCCGGCGACTACGGCATCGAGATCGACCCACGCGAAGCGGATTGGGCCACCATGGGCCTGCTGCGCGAGCTGGGTTTCAACCGCGTGAGTATCGGCCTGCAAGACCTCGACCCCGAGGTGCAACGGGCGGTCAACCGCCTGCAAAGCCTGGAAGAGACCCGCGCGGTGATCGATGCGGCACGTACCCTGCAATTTCGCTCGATCAATATCGACCTGATCTACGGCCTGCCCAAGCAAACGCCGATCAACTTCGCACGCACCGTGGAAGAGGTAATCAGGCTGCAGCCCGACCGTTTGTCGGTGTTCAACTACGCCCACCTGCCGGAACGCTTCATGCCCCAGCGGCGCATCAACACCGATGAATTGCCGTCCCCGGCGTCAAAACTACTAATGCTGCAAACCACCATCGAGCAACTGACCCAGGCCGGCTACCGCTACATCGGCATGGACCACTTCGCCCTGCCCGACGACGAACTGGCCATCGCCCAGGAAGAAGGCACCCTGCAGCGCAATTTCCAGGGCTACACCACCCACGGTCATTGCGACTTGATCGGGCTCGGAGTGTCGGCCATCAGCCAGATCGGCGACCTGTACTGCCAGAACAGCAGTGACCTCAACGTCTACCAGAACACCCTGGCCGGTGCGCAACTGGCCACCAGCCGCGGTCTGGTCTGCACCACGGACGACCGGTTGCGCCGGGAAGTGATCCAGCAGTTGATCTGCAATTTCAGCCTGGCCTTCGACAAGATCGAGCAGGCGTTCACCATTGATTTTCGCGGGTATTTTGCCGAGATCTGGCCGCAACTGGAGGCCATGGCCGAGGATGGCCTGATCGAACTCGACGCCCAGGCCATTCGGGTACTGCCGGCAGGGCGCCTGCTGGTGCGTTCGGTGTGCATGGTGTTCGATGCCTACCTGGAGCATCAGAACAGGCAACGGTTTTCGCGGGTGATCTGAAACACCCTACGCCATAGCGAGGGAGCCAGCCTTCAACGCGTCTTCTCCGCTGAGGCCTTTCATGGCCTTGGCCAGGGAGGTTTGGGCAGTCACCAGGCTCGCCTGCAACTGGGCGAGTGCTCCTTGCAGATTGCTGACCTTGATCCGCGCCTCGTCGGGGCTGAGGCTCTTGTCCGCCATCACGGCTTGCAGTTCGGCCTGCTTCTCGGCGATCTGCTGCTTGATCTTGCGAATCATCTTGAGGACCTGCTGGACACTGTCCGGCAGACCGCTGTCTTCGATGTCTTTATTGGGTTTCTTGGCCTCCGTCAGGGCTTTCAAGGCAGCACCGGAAAAGGTCACCTTCACCCCCTCCTCGTCCTTTTTCTCCCGCAACGGCGCTTCAGTAGCGTCCTTGAGCTCTTTGGCAGCCTTGGCGAGCTTGGCCTCTGCCACCAGGTCTTTCGGCTCCGCGAAGGACTGCACCTGAGCGCTTGCAGAGTTCATTGCACCGATGGAAATCATGAATCGAGCCTCCAAGCTCAAGGGTTCGTGACTTTGTATCGGCGACGACACAAAATTCTTTATACCGTTGCTGGTTTTTTGTACACGCTGGCCTCACCGCCCCCCAGTGCGTTACCCTTACGTCTTATGTGTGTTTTCCCACAAGGATTTAAGAAATGTCCGAGCCAGTCAAACTGCGCGCTCACAGCCAGGCTCATTGCAAGGATTGCAGCCTGGCCCCCCTCTGCTTGCCACTTTCGTTGAATCTGGAAGACATGGATGCGCTGGACGAGATCGTTAAACGTGGTCGCCCGCTGAAAAAAGGCGAGTTCCTGTTTCGCCAGGGCGACAAGTTCGATTCCGTTTATGCAGTACGTTCGGGTGCATTGAAGACGTTCAGCCTGAGCGACAGCGGCGAAGAACAGATCACCGGTTTCCACCTGCCCAGCGAACTGGTGGGCTTGTCGGGCATGGACACCGAGATCCACCCGGTTTCGGCCCAGGCGCTGGAGACTACATCCGTCTGCGAAATCCCCTTCGAACGCCTGGACGAATTGGCCCTGCAATTGCCGCAACTGCGCCGCCAGTTGATGCGCGTGATGAGCCGCGAGATCCGTGACGACCAGCAAATGATGCTGCTGTTGTCGAAGAAAACTGCCGACGAACGCATCGCGACTTTCCTCGTCAACCTGTCGGCGCGGTTCCGTGCTCGGGGTTTCTCGGCCAACCAGTTCCGCCTGAGCATGTCGCGCAACGAAATCGGCAACTACCTGGGCCTGGCGGTGGAAACCGTGTCCCGCGTATTTACCCGTTTCCAGCAGAACGAGCTGATCGCCGCCGAAGGTAAGGAAGTGCATATCCTCGACCCGATCCAGTTGTGCGCGCTGGCCGGTGGTTCCCTGGAAGGTTGACGCAGACACTTGCGGCCGCGCCAACCGGCGAGGCCGCAGGTATACTTCGAGTCCGTTTCCAGCCCCAGGACTCTTCGACGATGACCTTCGATTCGTTCGACATCAAATCCCTGATCCGTCCCGTCATCGACTTCCCCAAGCCGGGGGTGATCTTTCGTGACATCACGCCGCTGTTCCAATCGCCCCGAGCCCTGCGCCTGGTGGCCGACACCTTTGCCCAGCGCTACGTCGAGGCCGATTTCAGCCATATCGGTGCGATGGATGCACGGGGTTTCCTGATCGGTTCGATCATCGCTTACCAACTGAACAAACCGCTGATCCTGTTCCGCAAGCAGGGCAAGCTGCCCGCTGACGTGCTGGCCGAGGGTTACCAGACCGAGTACGGCGAGGCCTTCCTGGAAGTGCACGCCGACAGCCTGTGCGAAGGCGACTCGGTGTTGATGTTCGATGACCTGATCGCCACCGGCGGCACCCTGATCGCGGCGGCGAACCTGGTACGCCGCATGGGCGCGAAGATCTTCGAGGCAGCGGCGATCATTGATTTGCCGGAGCTGGGTGGGTCGCAACGTTTGGAAGACATGGGAATTCCAACGTTCTGCCTGACGCAGTTTGCGCTGACTGAACAATAACGGTTGCCTGGGCTGATGCCATCGGGGGCAAGCCCCCTCCCACACTTGACCGGTTCACAGATCAAAATGTGGGAGGGGGCTTGCCCCCGATGAGGCGCTGAAAGGCACTAAAGATCACAAGCCCATCTGCTTGCTGATGATTTCATTCATCACCTCGCGGGTGCCGCCACCGATGGACAGGATGCGGTTGTCGCGATACAGCCGCTCCACCAGGCTGCCACGCATATACCCCTGGCCCCCGAGGATCTGCACCGCGTCATAGGTGACGCGGTCGGCGGTGTCGGTGGCAAGGTTCTTGGCCATGGATATCTCCTTGATCACGCTGATGCCAGCCGCCATTTTTGCCGCCTGGCGGTAGGTGAATTCCCGGGAGACCTCCACGGCGGTGGCCATTTCTGCCAGCCGGTGCTTGATCACCTGGAATTTGCCGATGGGTTTGCCGAAAGCCTCGCGCTCGGCAGCCCATTTCAGGCTTTCCTCCAGCGCCATCTGCGCAGTCATGTTAGCCATCAATGCCAGGGCCAGGCGTTCACTCTGGAAGTTGCCCATGATGCAGGCAAAGCCCATGTTCTCGGCGCCGATCAGGTTGCTTACGGGCACTCGGCAATCGTCGAAGAACAATTCAGCCGTGTCCGACGCCCACCAGCCCATTTTCTTCAGGGGCTGGCCGACGGTAAAACCGGGAGTGTCTTTTTCGATCAGCAGCAGGCTGATCCCGGCAAAGCCCGGCCCACCGGTGCGTGCGGCGACGGTGTAGAAGTCGGCGCGGATGCCGCTGGTAATGAAGGTCTTGCTGCCGCTGACGCGATAATGGTCACCGTCGCGAACGGCGCGGGTCTGCAGGCTGGCCACATCGGAACCACCGCCCGGTTCTGTGACTGCCAGGGCGATGATCTTTTCGCCGGCCAGCACTTGGGGCACCACCCGGTCGCGCACCTCGGGCCTGGCCCATTTCACCACCGGCGGCAAACCGATATCGAGCGACCCCAAGCCTGCCACCACGCCACCGGAGCCGCAGCGCATCAGTTCCTCGCTGGCCGCAACCTTGGCAAATAGATCACCTTCGTGGCTACCGCCGAAGGCTTCGGGATAACCGATACCCAGGACCCCCGCCGCTCCCGCCTTGAGGTACAACTCCCGGGGAAAGCTTTCGGCTTCCTCCCAGTGCTCAATCCCCGGCAGCATCTCGCGCTCGACAAAGCGACGCACGCTGTCGCGGACCAATTGGTGGCTGGGGTCGAAGTAGTCCTGATAGGCAGACATCGGCAAGCTCCACGGTGAGGTGGAGCGAAATTACCAAGCGCTTGCTTGGTTATCAAGCCATGCGAAAACTCTAATGACGACTTAGAACCAATGTGGGAGCGGGCTTGCTCGCGAATGCAGGGTATCAGTCAACAAAGATACTGACTGATCCAACGCATTCGCGAGCAAGCCCGCTCCCACATTTTTAACGGTGTCGCCCGTTAGAGGGCGATGGGTTTGCGCCCTGCAAAGGAATGCGCCAGCGTGCCGCCATCGACCAATTCCAATTCGCCACCTAGCGGCACGCCGTGGGCAATGCGCGAGGTGATCAGGCCTTTGTTGGTCAGCAGTTGGGCAATGTAATGCGCGGTCGCTTCGCCTTCCACCGTCGGGTTGGTGGCCAGGATCACTTCGGTGAAGGTGCCCTGCTCTTCGATGCGCGCCACCAGTTGCGGAATGCCGATGGCTTCCGGGCCCAGGCCGTCGAGGGGCGACAGGTGGCCCTTGAGCACAAAATAGCGCCCGCGATAGCCAGTCTGCTCCACCGCGTACACATCCATCGGTCCCTCCACGACGCACAGCAAAGTGTCGTCGCGACGCGGGTCGGCGCATTGTGGGCAGAGTTCTTCCTCGGTGAGGGTGCGGCACTGGCGACAGTGGCCCACGCCGGTCATGGCCTGGCTCAAGGCCTGGGCCAACCGGGTGCCGCCGCTGCGATCACGCTCCAGCAGTTGCAGCGCCATACGCTGGGCGGTTTTCTGTCCGACACCCGGCAAAGTGCGCAAGGCGTCGATCAGTTGGCGAATCAGGGGGCTGAAGCTCATGGGCATGGGTCCGACAAAACAACGAGACGCGGTTTATACCCGCGCCCCGGATTAGCGTCAAATACTCAATCCTGCGCGACGCGTACCACCAACTTGCCGAAATTGCGCCCTTCCAGCAGACCGATAAAGGCCTCGGGCGCCCGCTCCAGACCATCGACCACGTCCTCGCGGAACTTGATCTTGCCGTCGCGCACCCACGGCGCCATGGCGCTGAGGAATTCAGGCTGGCGGTCACCGTAGTCATCGAACACGATAAAGCCCTGGATGCGTACGCGCTTGGTCAACAAGGTACGTTGCAGCGCCGGCAAACGATCAGGCCCGCTGGGCGCTTCATGGGCGTTGTAGCCGGCGATCAGCCCGCACAACGGGACGCGCGCCTTGGGGTTCAACAGCGGCACCACCGCATCGAACACTTTGCCGCCGACATTTTCAAAATAGATGTCGACGCCGTTGAAGCACGCCTGGGCCAAGTCATCGGCAAAGGTCGGGCTCTTGTGGTCGATGCAGGAATCAAAGCCCAGTTCGTCCACCACATAGCGGCACTTGTCTGCGCCTCCCGCAATCCCGACCACACGCAAGCCCTTGAGCTTGGCCACCTGCCCCACCACCGAGCCCACCGCGCCGGACGCGGCCGCCACCACCAGGGTCTCCCCGGCCTTGGGCTGGCCGATGTCCATCAGGCCCATGTAGGCGGTCATGCCCGGCATGCCCAGCACACCCAGGGCCATCGACGGGCTGGCCAGGCCTTTGGGCACTGGCATCAGGTTGCGACCATCGGAAATGCTGTGGCTCTGCCAACCGGTAGCACCGACCACCAGGTCGCCTACTTCGAATTTCGGATTACGCGACTGCTCGATACGGCTGACAGCGCCCCCGGTCATCACTTCGTCGATCTCCACCGGCGCCGCGTAGGAAGGTGCGTCGCTCATGCGCCCACGCATATAGGGGTCGAGGGACAGGTACAGGGTTTTCAGCAGGACCTGGCCGTCTGCCAGTTCCGGCAGGTTCACCCGTTCCAGGCGGAAGTTTTCCGGGGTGGGTGCGCCCTGGGGGCGTGAGACCAGGACGATGCGCTGGTTCAGGGTCGGTTCTTGAGGCATGAAGGGGCTCCTTTATCGATTCCATCGGTATAGGGTGCAGACCATGCGTGGCGTGCCAGGGTTCATATTGGACGCGGAGCGTCGGGGGCGGCATTCCCACGCAGAGCGTGGGAATGATGATTGGCACAAACAAAAATGCCAGGCATAAGGCCTGGCATTGGAGTCTAGCTAAAGCACGCCGATCAGAACGGCAGCTTCATGCCCGGAGGCAGTTGCATGCCTGCGGTGACGCCGCCCATTTTTTCCTGGCTGTTGGCTTCGATCTTGCGCACGGCGTCGTTGACGGCCGCGGCGAAAAGCGCCTCGAGCATTTCCAGGTCATCTTCGCCCACGCCTGGCAGGACGCTTGGGTCGATGCTCACGCGCTTGATGTCGTGACGACCGGTCATCACCACGCTGACCATATCGCCACCGGCTTTACCGGTGACTTCGGCGTTGGCCAGTTCTTCCTGCATCTTGGCCATCTTTTCCTGCATCTGCTGCGCCTGCTTCATCAGGCCGGCCATGCCACCTTTCATCATGGGAATCACCTCAAAAGTACGTGGATCAATATGTAGCCCGGTTTTATGACGCTTGGGGCACCGGGGCTTCGACAGGTTCAATAGTATCGTGACGGACGACCGCACCGAACTGTTGCATCATTTGCTGGATGAGCGGATCGGCATGGATCGAATCCTCGGCCTCGCGCTGGCGGTTGATACGCCGGCGGGTCGCGGCCTGGGCCGGGGTTTCCTGCTCGGGCTTGATCAGCTCGATGGCGATGGTCAACGTACGCTCATGGTACTGGTTCAGCGCATCGTTGAGACGACGCTGCTGGGTCGCGTTGAACAGGGCGCTGTGGGCCGGGTCCAGGTGCAACAACCAGTGGTCGCCTTCAATGGAGATCAATGTGCAGTTGGCGGCGATGCTGCCGGTCATGCCGGAGATCGGCAGTTTCGGGAACAGTTCCAGCCATTGCAGGGCCAGGCCGGTGGCCGGGGCCGCAGCGGGCTCCGCTTCGGGCTCGGGGGCCGGTTCGGCGGTGTGCTCGCTGGCCAGGTCGTCCAGGTAGCTGTAGGCCGAATCCATGTCCGGCTCGATGTAGTCTTCGTCCAGCGGCGGTTCGTCGTCGAGGTCGATGCCCGGCGTGGCGGCTTCCACCTGGGCCACGGTTGGCTCGGGGACGGGGGCAGAGACCCATTCGGGGGCATCCGGCACCACGCTATCCGGAGTCGGCGTGGGCATCGGCGTCAGCTCGGGCTGCTCACCGCTGGTTTCCAGCACGGGCTCCACGGCGGGCGCTTGCTCGGCCTCGACTTCAGCTTCGACCGGATCATTCCAGGGCAGGTCGACGACGGGCTCGGGCTCGACAACTGGTTCCGGCTCGACCACTGGTGCAGCCGCCGCAGGTTCAGGCACCGGCGCAAGCGCAGGCGCAGCAACCACTGGCGCAGCCACTGCCGCGCCAGCCACTGGTTTGGCGGAATCAACTGTGGCCTGGCTGATCCCCACTGGCTTTAACGGCTGTCTCGGCGCGTCTGCCGAATCGGCGGGCCGGAAGGCCAGCATTCGCAGCAACACCATTTCAAAACCGCCGCGCGGGTCGGGCGCCAGGGGCAGGTCGCGGCGACCGATCAGGCCCATCTGGTAGTAGAACTGCACATCTTCGGCCGGCAGCGCCTGGGCCAGGGCGAGCACGCGGTCGCGGTCGCCATGGCCGTTGTCGACGCCTTCAGGCAGGGCCTGGGCGATGGCGACACGGTGCAGCACGTTGAGAATTTCCGAGAGCACGCCGTTCCAGTCCGGGCCCTGCTCCGACAGGTGGCGCACGGCCTCGAGCAACGCCTTGGCATCGCCTTCGATCAGCGCGTGCAGCACGTCGAAGACCTGGCCGTGGTCGAGGGTGCCAAGCATGGCGCGCACATCGGCGGCCATGACCTTGCCTTCACCAAAGGCGATGGCCTGGTCGGTGAGGCTCATGGCATCACGCATCGAACCATCGGCGGCGCGGCCGAGCAGCCACAGCGCGTCGTCTTCGAACGGTACGTTCTCGACGCCCAGCACATGGGTCAAATGCTCGACCACCCGCTCGGGGGTCATGTTTTTCAGGGAGAACTGCAGGCACCGCGACAGAATCGTTGCAGGAAGTTTCTGCGGGTCGGTGGTGGCCAGGATGAATTTGACGTAGGGCGGCGGCTCTTCCAGGGTTTTCAACAGGGCGTTGAACGAATGGCTGGACAGCATGTGCACTTCGTCGATCAGGTAGACCTTGAAGCGACCACGGCTGGGCGCGTACTGCACGTTGTCGAGCAACTCGCGGGTGTCTTCGACCTTGGTGCGGCTCGCGGCGTCGATCTCGATCAGGTCGACGAAACGTCCTTCGTCGATTTCCTTGCACACCGAGCAGGTGCCGCAGGGCGTCGAAGTGATACCGGTTTCACAGTTCAGGCACTTGGCGATGATGCGCGCAATGGTGGTCTTGCCCACCCCACGGGTACCGGTGAACAGGTAGGCGTGGTGCAGCCGTTGGCTGTCCAAGGCATTGATCAGAGCCTTGAGCACATGGGTCTGGCCGACCATTTCGCGGAACGAGCGCGGACGCCATTTACGTGCAAGAACCTGATAACTCATCGAAAACCGTCGCAACTGGGAAGCGGAAGCCGGTAATGCTAGCGGAGCAAGGGGGAAATTGCATCCGGCACGCTCGCCTAATCTGACTAAGCTTGCCTGGCTGGCCCCAAAAAGGCCTGAACCCGGAGTGTGTATGCGCGTAGTCCTGGGCGCTTTATGGATGATCACCACGGCTTGCCTGGCAGCGCCCGCACCGTTGCGTTTCTCGGTTTCCGACAGCTGGGCGATGCCCCTGGTGCAATTGGAGGGCGGCCGGCCCACCCAGGGCATTTTGTATGACCTGATGTTGAGCCTGGCTACCCAGGTCGGCAGGCCGGCCGAATTCCATGTGTTGGCACGGGCGCGTATCTCCAGCGCCATGGAGCATGGCGATATTGATGTGCGCTGTTATGTCACCCAAGCCTGGGTCGACGACGCGTCCGGCGATTACGTCTGGAGCGTGCCGCTGATGGTGCAGCGCAGCCTGTTGGTCAGCACCCACATCCCCCCGAAGCCGGTAGAGCTGGACACACTCGCGCCGCAGGCGATCGGCACCGTGCTCAATTACCGCTATACGACCCTCGACCCGCTGTTCGCCAAAGGCCAACTCAGCCGCGACGATGCGCGCAGCGAAGAGCAGGTGCTGCACAAACTGGTGGCCGGGCGCTTCAAGTTTGCGGTGAGCAACGAATGGATACTCGACCGCTTCAATCAACGCATGCCGGTCGGCAAACGGCTGCACAAGGTTATGGTGATTGATGAGCAGCGCCTGGGCTGCATTGTGCGCAACGACCCGAATGTGCCGGTGCAGCAGATCCTGCGCACCTTGCTGCGCATGCAGCAGTCGGACGAGATCGAGCAGATCATCCGGCTCTACACCGGTGAGACTCCTGACAGAAACTGACAGTGCCGCCTTATAGACTTGGCGCCATCGAACACGTATTCCCAAGGAGCCTGCATGAACACCCTCGCCCATTACTTCCTGCTGTACGTCGACAGCCCGGCCACCAGCGCCAACTTCTACAGCCGCCTGCTGGACAAGCCGCCCGTGGAACTCAACCCGACCTTCGCCCTGTTCATTCTCGACAATGGCGTAAAGCTGGGGCTGTGGTCGCGCCATACCGTGGAACCGGCGGCCCAGGTCACCGGGGGTGGCGGCGAAGTGGGCTTGTCCCTGGCTGACAAAGCCGCTGTGGACGCGCTGCATGATCAATGGGTAGCGCGCGGCGCAACCATCATCCAGTCACCGACCACCCTGGACTTCGGCTACACCTTCGTCGCTCAGGACCTCGACGGCCACCGGCTGCGCGCGTTTTGCCTGAGCGACTGACCGCCAGCGCCCCTCCAGGCTGATGGCGGCCACGCTGGCCAACACGATCACACCGCCCAGCACCACTTGCAGGGCCATGTGCTCACCGAGCAGCGTTGCCGCCATCGTCATCGCCACCGGCGGGATCAGGTACATCGCCACCGAGGCACGGCTGACCTCGACATGTTTCAACACATAACCCCAGGCCAGGTACGCCAGGGCGCTGGGGAAAATCCCGAGCACCAGCACCGCGAGGTTCTCCGGCAACGGCGCCTGCACCACGGCAGCCGACAGGCCCTGCAGGTTCACACAGAGCATCAAAGTGCCGGCCCAGACCATGTAGCACGCCATCGTCAGCGGGCTATAGCGATGGGCGTAATGTTTCTGGATGGCGAAGTACAGGCTCCATGACACCGCCGCCAGCAGGATCAGCAAGCCGCGCGGGTCGATATCACCCACGCCGTGATCGCCCCAGATCACCACCAGCACGCCGAGCAAACCCAGCAGCACGCAGCTCCAGCGCCAGAGGCTGACCCGCTCCTTCAAGCAGAAGAACGCGATCAACACGCTGAACAGCGGCGCCGATTGCGCCAGCACACTGGACGCCGCCGCCGTCACGAACTGCTGCCCGTAATTAAGACTGGTGTGGTGCAGGAACACCCCGAAAAAACTCAACACCAACAGCCACGGCAGATCCCGCAGGCGCGGTCGGCCAATGCCCAGCACCAGCGCCACACCGGCCATGAACACCGAAGCAATCAGAAACCGCAGCAGCGCAAGCTGGCCAGGGCTGTAGCTGTGCAAGCCCATATGCACGCCAATCGGCGAATAGGCCCAACAGAGGACGACGCTGGCGATGACTAGCGTAAGCTTCAGGGGTGACGGGGTATTCATCGACGGCATCCGAAAACTGAGAAGGAAAGCCGTCAGTCTTGGCCCGAGCAACGCGCAGGACAATTAACCGTTTCTGACTTCTGAAATCACTGGAACTGAGCAATGGAACTGGCCCAACTGAAAATGGTGCGAGCCGTGGCGCAAACCGGCAGCGTGGCCCAGGCCGCCGTGCAATTGCATTGTGTGCCGTCCAACATCACCACGCGCATCAAGCAGCTGGAAAGCGAGTTGGGCACACCACTGTTTATCCGTGCCGGGCGCGGGCTGGCGATCAGTGCGGCCGGTGAGATCTTCCTGGAGTATTGCGAACGCATCCTGGCGCTGGTGGACGAGTCCAAACGCGCGGTCGACGCCAACGCGATTCCCCGTGGCACCCTGCGTATCGGCGCTGTGGAGTCCAGCGCCAGCGGACGCCTGCCGCCGTTATTGGCCGAATACCATCGGCGCTACCCGGATGTCAGCCTGGAGCTGGTGACCGGTGCCTGGGGCGAACTGCTCGATGACCTGCAACACCACCGCCTGGACGTGGCGCTGGTGGCCGCCGGCAACAAACGCGCAAAGCTCGAACACAGCGTGGTCTACAGCGAACGCCTGGTGCTGATCGCCAGCGCCTCCAGCGCGCCGATCCGCAGCGCCGAAGACCTGGCCGGCCGCACGCTGCTGGTATGGCCGCCCGGCTGCCCTTATCGGGCGGCGCTGGAGAACTGGGTCAAGCCCCACGCGTTCAAGCCGGCGATTGCCAGCTATGCCAGTTGGGGCACGATCATTGGTTGTGTCAGTGCGGGGATCGGCGTAGCGCTAGCACCCGAAGGCATCCTGGCCCGCTATGAGCAGGCCAACCAGTTGGCGTCGTACCGGTTCGAGGAACTGCAGGCGGTGGACAACCTGCTGTTCTGGCACAAGGACACCCAGCGGCACCTGGCGCGGGATGCGTTTGCCGGGCTGCTGCGCGAAACCTTCGGCTGATCAGCTTTTGGGGGCAGCCAGACGGCTGTACTGATCCTGGCTGATCCACCCGGTAAACGAACGGTCATCGGCATTGATGAACTCGACCTGGGCCCAGCCATCCTTGAAGGCCAGCACCCCGACCACATCATTCTTGACGATGTACGGACGCTTGGCGGCCTTGGCGCTTGGGTTCTTCAGCAGGTAAGCCTTGTCGGCGGACACCTTCACCAGGCCGATCCATTTCGTGTTGGCGGTCTGGCTCAGGTCCAGGCCGGTGGCGATCTCCGGCATCAGCACATTGAGGCAACCCGGGTGCTGACGGCCTTCTGCCACGGTCAGGGTCACACCATCGGACGAGGGTGCCAGGCTGCCGGGGTAGGTGGCGTCGGCCCAGGTAGTCAGCGCAGCGGGTTTACCTTGCAGGTAGAACGTGCAACTGCGGGTGACGCCCTCGCCCATCGCTTCCGAGTAGTAACCCTCCACCTGGTGCTCAGGCGTCACCGCCAGCATCAGCCCTTCGTACTTGCCCGAATGCAACGCGGGCGAACCGGCAAACGCAGGGGCTACGGCGCACAACGAAAACACACCCATCGCTAGAAAACGGATCATCTTATTTTTTCCCTTCAAGTTTCTCGTAGGCTTTCTGCATAAGGACGTCATAGTTGCCGTAGTCCTCACCGTTATAGTTACGCGCCATGCCGGTAAAATCCTTGGCTTTCATGGCCTTCATCAACGCCGGGCTCTTGCTGCAAAAACCGAGGAAGGCCTTTAGTTGGTTACCGGCATTCACTTTTAATGCCGCAGAGAATTCAAACACCGTCTTGTAACCGCAGGACGCGTAGTTGAAGCCCATGATCTGAAACATACCCCAGGACGCCGACATCAACGCGGCTTCCTGATCCAGCGCAAACGCGGTGGCCATGGTTTCCCAGGCCTTGGTCTGGTCCTTGTTATTGGTCTGCCACTGCGGCCCGGCCTTTTTCTTGTAGGGGTAGGACAGCAGCGGATGCGCCTGGTCGTAGATGTGCTTGGTGTACTTGCGAAACAGGTGCCCTTCGAACGCGATCACCGGCAATTTGGCCGGGCCGAAACCGGAACGGCCGCCGGACTCCACGGTGGCGAAGGCCTTGATGATGTTCACCGAAATACCGCCACCCAACTGCGTAGCGGCATTCTGGAAATCCGTCTCGCTAAGGGTCATACCCCCGTCGCACGTGGCCTGCAACATCAATTGGCGGTTGCGCTTCTCGGCCTCGATCATCGCGCGCATGCGGTCCAGGTACACATTGACCGTGGCCTGCACTGCGTCGCCCTGATTGTTGCCGAACACATTCAGAAAGCTCGGGATACGCATGCTCGGGAACGCCTTCACCGGCACTTTCACCGCTTCTTCGATCAGGCTGTTGAAGGTTTTACCAGTCGGGTCGATCACGCCATCAGGGTGGGCATATTTGAGATGACGGAATTGGTATTGGCTGATGCATTGCACCAATTGGCCATCGCACTTGCCGTTTTCGGCCAGCGGGAAACCCATTTTTGGAATGATCAGATTGAATAAGTACTGGACGCACTGCACATCGGCGGGCAAGTTGCGGGCTTTGCCGGGCGCGCCTACCGAAGCACTGATAAGACGGGGCAATCCTTGCAGGCTTTTCATCACAGACATCCTTGTTAGTTAAAGAAGTGATGGCACTTCAATATCAACTTCGCACACTTGTCACACTCTGAAACAAGTGGCTGGCGGAAACTAACAAGGTGGTTTTAGGTTGTCCAGAGCGACCTGCAAAAGTTGTGAAACAGCCGAATTAAATCATTCAGTAGCCGTGGAATTCACGGGTTTTCTGATAGGTGTGGAAATCAATCCACTCGACTACATCGTAAGGCAGGTAAAGCTGCATCCGCGCGCGGGAAATAGCGATGTACACCTCGCACAGCCGTTGGTCGAACGCGTAGGCGTCCTTGAACTTCACGTTGGTGAGCAACTCGGGCGTCAGCAATACCCGGTCAAACTCCATGCCACCTGCCTCTGCCGCCAGCATCAGCAGGCAACGTTTGCCGGCCACGCCGCCCAGCCGGTTCAAGCGCGTGATATCGGCGACGTTGAAGCCTTTTTCCAGCTCGCTCTCGACCCACAGAAACGCTTCATCGAACTGGCTGGCGTCGCGCACCTGCTGCCAGTCTTGCATGTCACTGAAATAGGCGTGAGGGCCGTTGTCGTTGTGCTCGTTGCTGTAGAACTCCGGCTTGAACAAGGCAATGACGCTGATCATGAAACGCTGCAGATCCTGCTGCGCCGCAGTGTCGAAGAACCCGAACGGGCAGTTGGCCTGCTGCAACTGGATGGCCCATTTCATGGTGTCCCAATGGGAGGCGGTCAACACCACGCAGCCTTCCGGCGGTACGAAGCCCTGGGGGTAATGTTCGATGCCGACGTCGGCATCCCGCGCGCCTTCGAAGGGTGTCTTGCACTTTTGTGAATGCACACTGATCAATGGGTTGACCAGGCGCTCGACATTGCGGCCCGAGCGCACCGAGTAACTGATGTCGGTGTGCCGGACTTCGCGCTTTCTTCGCACCATCACACCGCTGGCCAATTGGTATTCATCGCCGAGGGTGATCAGCACTTGGCGGCCACGTTCGATGATCTGCAGCAATGAAGGCGGGATGTCCTGGCTTTCATCGATCAACACGTGGGTATAGCGAGGCGGCACCACACAGCCTTCGAGACTCGCACGCTTGATCAGCCATAGCGCCGCGAAAGCAGTCTGGCCGGCCCACTGTGGGTTGGCCTCCAGGTACGTCCACAACCGGCTGGAATACTCCAGCAACGCCTGGGTATCCACGCTGGACAACGGGTGCTTGAAATGCGGCAGGTGCCTGGCCGACAGGCTGTGATGACTGGAGTGGCAATAGCTTTCGAGCACCTTCAGACAGATATCCAGTGTCGCCACGCCCTCGTGCCCCCGCCAGCCGTGGATATTCAGGGTCTGCGACACCTCATGCTTGCCGGGCAACCTGGTCGGCGTGCCCTGCACGGAGGGGCGCGGCCCCTGCAGCAGCGCCTTGGCGAACGCAGCGAAGGTCGAACCTGCCTTGCTGTCCTTGCCCAACCCCATGCGCTCACGCAACGTCGCCAGCTTTGCTCCCGTGCGCGCCAGCACCAGGGTCTGGGCGGGGCGCAGGCACTCCATCAAGGCGCCGAGCAGGTGGCTCTTGCCGATGCCGGCGTAGCCTTGAACGTGCAGGTCTTCGTTGAGGTTGGCGCGGAAGGTACGCACCAGCTTGTCCTGGGCCGGGCTGAGCCAGCGCTCGCGCTGGCGGGGCGTGATCATCTGCTGGCTGAATGGGTCGTTGCTGCGCAGGTGGCGGACCTTGTAGCCGATATCCCATTTGCCCGTAGGCAGCAGGTAATCCCGCGCGGCGACTTCTTCAGCCGACAGCAGGCGCAGGTTGACGCTTTTCAGCACATTGAAACCGAAGTAAAGCTTGCGCGGGTCGAACAGGCGCTGGGCTTCGGACAGCAGCGTCGCTGCGCCCTCTGCCTGCGTGTCGACCGACCAGTCGAGCAACTTGGCCAGGATGCGCTCGGCGCCCGCGCAGGTCAGGTCTTTTTCCGCGGCCTGGGCCAGGTTCTGGATGACCAGTACGGCGGCCAGTTCCGGGTCCGCCAAGCCGACCAGGGCCTGGGCGCCGTCCGAACCGAGCAGGGCCGTGCAGGTTTCATCCGTGACCGGCAGGAAGACCGGGCTGGATAGGTCAAAGTGTTCAGGTTGCATAGTGCCTCGCCGCCAGGGAATCAGGCATTGCCCTGACCGCCCAGTTCAAACCGATACTCGCCCAGCGAGCCCGACATACCGCCGCCATGAGGGCCAGCGTCAGCCGCAGACGCCATCGCGCTGATCTGTTGCTGGAGTTCGAACACAGCCATATCGAGCAACCGACGCAAGTCTTCGGCGCTCTGCGCGGCCACGTTCAATTGCAGCGTGCAGGCGCCCGCCAGCGGTGGCTGCGCGGGCTCATCAGCCACTTGCGCAGAGCGGATCATTTCCGCCTGGCTGAGGATTTCCGCATGCTCATCGTCCATCAGGTCCAGCACCCTCGACAATTCCAGGGTCTGCTCAGGGTGGGATTGAATGCGGTCCTTGATCTCCAGGCGGCGCATCTGCCATTCCCGCAGTTTTTCGCGAGTGAGGTCGTCGACTTTTTCCACGTGTGCTGTCTCCGGATGCCAGGCACTGGAGTATGCCGCCATGGACTGCCCGATGGCAGATGGCGTGAAAGCATTTTTGATTTGGATTTGAAGAGGTACTGCAAGGAAGAGCGTTATGGAGGCAACCCCACCAGCCGCACCCCGGCACACAATGTTCCCGCTGTGGCTGCTGCCTTCCGGCTCTGACCAGGTTCACGGGTAATCGTTGCGGGGGGACCGATGGGGTCACCATAACGACGCTGGCCTCTCGGCAAGCGGGGCCATTGTACCGATCTCATCGGAAGTTACAACCGTTGGGGCCGGATTAAAAATATGAAGGGGTTCAAGTACTTGTCACCGTCAACAGCATCTGTGGGAGGGGGCTTGCCCCCGATGATGGTACATCAGCCAATAAACAGGTGACTGATCCAGCGCCATCGGGGGCAATCCCCCTCCCACAGCGCTCATCATTGTGCCAGTACCACCTCATCTGCTCGGCCGCCTTCTTCCTGGATCACCAGGTGAATGAAGTGCAGCTTGGCGATCACCGCTGGGGGCAGCACGAAGGGATAGAAATCCGGCTGGCCCATGCTGCGCGACAGTTCGTTGAGCATGCCGGCCAGTTCGATCCAGGCGTTGACGAACGACAGGAACGCCACGCCGCCGGGGTGTTCGGGGTCGTAGAGGGTGCTGAGGGGAAATGGCTGGTAGTCCAGGTCCATCTCACGGGCGCTCATGCCAAAGCCAAGGGCGGTGTCGACGGCGTCCATCATGTGCAGGTAGTGCGCCCAGGTTTCGGCCCAGTCTTCCCAGGGGTGCATGGTGGCGTAGGCGCTGACGCAGGTTTGCTGCCAGTCAGCGCGTGGGCCGTGCTGGTAGTGCTGGTCGAGGGCGTCGGCATAACTGGCACGTTCGTCGCCGAACAGGTCACGAAACGCTTCAAGCCAGTGGGTATTGGCGATCAGGCGATCCCAGTAGTAATGGCCGACCTCATGGCGAAAGTGACCGAGCAGCGTGCGATAGGGTTCGCGCATCTGGACGCGGACCTTTTCCCGGTGGGCGTCGTCGGCTTCCTTGATATCGAGGGTAATCAGGCCGTTGGCATGGCCGGTCATGGGCGCGTTGCCTTCCAGGTCGATACCGACAAAATCGAAGGCCAGGCCGGTGTCTTCGTCGACGCTTTTGGGCACCACTTGCAAACCCAGGCTGATCAGTTGCGCGACCAACCGACGCTTGGCGGTTTCGACTTTGCGCCAGCGTTCATGGTTTTCCGGGATCGACAGGTCAGGAATGGTGCGGTTCAGGCTGCATGCCGCGCACAGCGGCGCGGTGCTGTGGGCCGGGATCAGCCAGTTGCAGGCGGCCGGCGTGTCGAGGTTGGCGCAGCGGCGGAAGGCGCCGGCGTCGAGGTTGCCGTCCTGCAGCCAGGTGCCTTCGACCGGGCCGGGCTGCAGGGAGTCCAGCCGGGCTTGTTGGGGTTGGTAGCCCAGCAGCGCCTGGCAAGCCAGGCACTGGCTGTTGCGAAAAAACAGGGATTGGCCGCAGCGACACTGCCAGACCTTGCTGTCGCGAGAGGTGCCGGCTACAAACGGTGCAGCGATGCGCGAACTGAGTTGCTCGAAGTAGCGGAACATGGCGATCTCTCCCTGAGTGACTGAGACTAGATCACTTTCTGTTCAGGATCGTTCCACTTTAGTGATGGTTGGGAGGGGGCTGCTGCGCAGCCCGACGCGGGGCAAGCCCGCTCGCCACAGCAAGCCCGCTCGCTACAAAGCCCAGATCAGACCGTGATGTTGTGCTTGCCCAGGAAGGCGACGAAAGCTTCTTCATCCAATACCTTCAGGCCCAACTCACTCGCCTTGGCCAACTTGGAACCGGCGCCCGGCCCCGCCACCACGCAGTGGGTTTTCGCCGAGACGGAACCCGCCACCTTGGCCCCGAGGCTTTCGAGTTTTTCCTTGGCCACGTCGCGGCTCATCAGTTCCAGGGAACCGGTGAGCACCCAGGTGTGCCCCGCTTCGGGCAAGCCTTCGACGACCTTCTTCTCGCTCAACCAGTGCATGCCGAAGTCCTTGAGCTGCTGCTCGATGGCCAGGGCATGGTTGGCGTTGTCTGCGTTATCGAAGAACTCACGCACCGCCTTGGCTTGCTTCTCGGGCAACGCCTGGCGCATGTCCAGCCAGTCGGCCTTGATCACGCCTTCGAGGGTGCCGAACTTGTCTGCCAACTTCTGCGCAGCGCCGGGGCCGACGCTCGGCACATGCAACTTGTCGAGCAAGCCACCCAGCGTGGTACTGGCGGCGAATTCGGCGCTCAGGTCGCCCTGGTCCTGCAATTGCAGGCCGCACTCCTGCGGCGACAGCAGTGCGCCGATCACGTCCTGGTTATGGCTGTCTTCAAAGAAGCTGTGGATCTCGTGCGCCACTTCCAGGCCCACGTCCGGCAGGTACGTCAGCACTGCCGGCAAGGCTTTCTGCACGCGCTCCAGGGATGCCAGCGAACGCGCCAGCACCTTGGCAGTCTCCTCGCCCACGTCGGGAATGCCCAGGGCGTAGATGAACCGCGCCAGGGTCGGGGTCTTGCTGTTTTCGATAGCGGTGATCAGCTTCTTGCTGGAAATATCGGCAAAGCCTTCGAGGTCGATGATCTGCTCGTACTTGAGCTTGTAGAGGTCGGCCGGTGAGCCGATGAGCTTTTCATCCACCAATTGCTCGATGGTCTTGTCGCCCAGGCCGTCGATGTCCATGGCGCGGCGCGAGACGAAATGAATGATCGCCTGCTTGAGCTGCGCACCACAGGCCAGACGCCCGACGCAACGGTACACCGCGCCTTCGCTGACGGTTTCCTTGCCCTTGCTGCGCTTGACCAGTTGCGTGCGCTCCACGTGGGAACCGCACACCGGGCAGCTTTCCGGGATCTGCACGGCGCGGGCGTTTTCCGGACGACGCTCGGTGACGACGGAAACTACCTGAGGGATCACATCACCCGCGCGGCGGATGATCACGGTGTCGCCGATCATCAGGCCCAGGCGCGCGACTTCATCCATGTTGTGCAGGGTGGCGTTGGACACGGTGACGCCCGCAACCTTGACCGGCTTGAGGCGCGCCACTGGCGTCACGGCGCCGGTGCGGCCGACCTGGAATTCCACGTCGAGCAGTTCGGTCAACTCTTCCATGGCCGGGAATTTATGCGCGATGGCCCAGCGCGGTTCGCGGGCGCGAAAGCCCAGTTCACGCTGGGAGGCGATGCTGTTGACCTTGAACACCACACCGTCGATCTCATACGGCAGGCTGTTACGCCGCTCGCCGATGTCACGGTAGTAGTCCAGGCAATCCTGAATACCTTTGGCCAGCTTCAGCTCATGGCTGATCGGCATGCCCCACTGCTTCAACTGGTGCAGGTTGCCGATGTGGGTGTCGCTGATATCGGTGGTCACGCCGTAGCAGCAGAACTCCAGCGGGCGGCTGGCGGTGATCTTCGAGTCCAACTGACGCAGGCTGCCGGCGGCGGCGTTGCGCGGGTTGGCAAAGGTCTTGCCGCCGACTTCCAGTTGCGAGGCGTTAAGCCGCTCGAAACCGGCCTTGGACATGAACACTTCACCGCGCACTTCCAGGGTTGCTGGCCAGCCGCTGCCGTGCAGTTTCAGCGGGATATTGCGCACGGTGCGCACGTTGACGCTGATGTCTTCGCCGGTGGTGCCGTCGCCTCGGGTGGCGCCGCGTACCAACTCGCCGTCCTGATACAGCAGGCTGACCGCCAGGCCGTCCAGCTTCGGTTCGCAGCTGTATTCCACCGCCGCGCCAGCGCCGAACAGGTCGCCCACCGGCAGGTCGAGGCCTTCGGTGACCCGGCGATCAAACTCGAGCATGGTGGTTTCATCAAACGCGTTGCCCAGGCTGAGCATCGGGATCTCATGCTTGACCTGGGTGAACGCCGACAGCGCCGCACTGCCGACCCGCTGCGTCGGTGAATCACGCGTCACCAGGTCCGGGTGCTCGGCCTCCAGGGCCTTGAGCTCATGGAACAAGCGATCGTACTCGGCGTCCGGAATACTCGGCTCGTCGAGGACGTGGTAGCGGTAGTTGTGCTGATCCAGTTCAGCGCGCAGTTCGAGGATGCGGGTGTGGGCGGCGGTCATGGGTGTTCTCTCATAAAGCAAAAGAGCAGCCGAAGCTGCTCAATATGTTAGTGCACGGATTCTACAGGCAACGCTTAAGCTCGGACCTCAGCGCTTCTGTGTCAGGGCGCGACGCTCGAACTCGACGATGCGCTGACGGTAGTGTTCGATGGTTTGCGCGGTCAGCACGCTGCGCTGGTCGTCCTTGAGCTCGCCATTGAGTTCCTGGGACAGCTTGCGGGCGGCGGCCACCATCACGTCGAACGCCTGTTTCGGGTGACGCGGGCCTGGCAGGCCAAGGAAGAAGCTCACGGCCGGGGTGCTGAACAGGTCGATGTCGTCCAGGTCGAAGGTGCCCGGCTTGACCGCATTGGCCATGGAGAACAGCACTTCGCCGTTGCCGGCCATGCTCTCGTGACGGTGGAAGATATCCATCTCGCCAAACCGCAGGCCGCTTTCGAGGATGTTCTGCAACAGGGCCGGGCCCTTGAAGCCAGCAGCGTCGCGGCAGATCACGCTGATCACCAGCACTTCTTCGGCGGCAGGCTGGTCGTTCACGGACTGGCGCGGGACATTTTTGCCGGCGTTTTCGTCGGGGAAATCATCGTCGCGGCTGCTGAAGCTCGGGCCGTCATTGACGTCCAGGTCCAGGTCAGCCTGGCGCGGTTCTGCGACCACCGGAGCGGTGCGCTTGCCCCGCTTGGACGACGGCTCGCGGGCTTCACGCACCGGCGCGCTCATCGACGGCAAGTCGTGCTCGTCCAGTTGCGGTTCTTTATGGGTGTCCAGCACACGGGGCGGCCCCAGCAGCTCGGCGCTGCCGTCGTCGTCGGGCAAGTTGGACAGGTTGCGGTCCAGACGGAATTTAAGCTTGCCCTTGCCACCGCGCATCCGGCGCCAGCCATCAAAAAGAATACCGGCAATGACAATAATGCCGATGACGATCAGCCACTCGCGCAGACCGATTTCCATGTAATCCCGTGCCTCTAATAAAAAATGCTGAAAAATAAGGGGTTTAGCAACGTGCAAACCGCTTTAAAACGTGGCGCCAACTCTATGTTCTGACTGACGTTTTGCCCACGCATACGAAAATTTGACATTAAACTAGCACGACCAAAGATAACTTTACACCGTCTGTCAAAATGCCTTGAACAAATATGTCCATTTGCCACTTTCGCCAGACCGGTTAAGCCTCTTACCGCACGCTACAAAAATTCTTGGCTGGCATGGGTCAAGACTCCACCATCGCCATCGCTTCTTCGACATCCACCGCCACCAAACGCGAACAGCCCGGTTCGTGCATCGTGACCCCCATCAACTGATCCGCCATTTCCATGGCGATCTTGTTGTGGGTGATATAGATGAACTGCACGGTCTGGGACATCTCTTTGACCAACCGCGCGTACCGTCCAACGTTAGCGTCATCCAGCGGCGCGTCAACTTCGTCGAGCATGCAGAACGGCGCCGGGTTCAACTTGAAGATGGCAAATACCAGGGCCAATGCGGTCAGGGCTTTCTCGCCGCCGGACAACAAATGGATGGTGCTGTTCTTCTTGCCCGGAGGCCGCGCCATGATCGTTACCCCTGTATCGAGTAGATCTTCGCCCGTCAGTTCCAAGTAAGCGCTGCCACCGCCGAAAACTTTTGGGAATAACGCCTGTAAACCGCCATTAATCTGATCAAAGGTATCTTTGAAGCGGTTACGGGTTTCCTTGTCGATCTTGCGGATCACGTTTTCCAGGGTCTCCAGGGCTTCCACCAGATCGGCGTCCTGGGCATCCAGATAACGTTTACGTTCGGATTGCTGCTGGTACTCGTCGATGGCCGCCAGGTTGATCGCGCCGAGTCGCTGGATACGTGCGGCAATGCGCTCCAGTTCTTCTTCGGCTTCTTTCTCGTTGGCCTGGGCGGTCAGGGTGTTGAGTACGCCGTGCAGGTCGTAGCCGTCCTCCAGCAATTGGTCTTGCAGGGTCTTGCGGCGCACGGTCAGGGCTTGCCACTCCATGCGCTGCTGTTCGAGCTGACCACGGATCAGCTGGGATTGCTGTTCGGCCTGGGTCCGGCGTTTTTCGGCGTCACGCAGTTCGCGGTCGGCGTCTTCGAGGGCGATCTGCGCGGTCTTGAGTTCTTCATCAACGGTCATACGCTTGTCGAGCAACTCTTCGAGCTTCAGGCGCAGCTCTTCCAGCGGGGCTTCGCCCTCCTCCAGGTTGAGGCTCAGTTGCTCGCGCTTTTCGGTGAGGCGTTCAGACTGCATCTCCAGGCGCTCAAGGGCCTGGGCGGTGGACGCGTGCTGGGCCTTGAGCGACCCCAGGCGCACGGCCAACTGGTGGGCGTGGTCCTTGTGCTGGCGCGCTTCCTGGCGCACACGGTCGAGGCGTTCGCGCAGGCTGTCGCGCTGGGCCAGCAACAGCTCGCGCTGCTCGGTGTCGAGGGCCATGCTGTCGAGGGCTTCCTGCAACTGCAGGCGCGCTTCGCCGATCTGTTCGTGTTCCAGGGCGCGCTGCTCGCCCATTTCCGCGACTTCTTCGTCGAGACGGGTGCGGCGCAGGGTCAGTTGCTCGACCTTGGCTTTGCTCGCGGAAAGCTGGGCCTTCAATTCGCCTTGCTGGCGCGCTTCGTCCTGCAACAGGCGGCGCAGGTGTTCACGGCCGGTCTCCTGCTGGCGCTGGGTGGCGCGCAGGGTTTGCAGTTCGGTTTCCAGGCTTTCGAGGGTGGCTTCGCGCTCTTCGCGCTCGGCGATCAGGTTGACGATTTCCTGGCCACGGGCCAACACGCCGCTTTCCGCTTCACTGGCGCGGCGCACGCGCAGGAAGTGGCGACCGACCCAGTAGCCGTCACGGCTGATCAGGCTTTCGCCAGCACCCAACTGACCGCGCTGGGCCAGGGCCTGCTTCAGGGAATCCACCGGCTTGACCTGGCCCAGCCACGGCGACAGATCAATCGCCGCCTCAACTTTATCCAGCAAACTGCCCGGCACCCGCGTGCCATCGGCGGCTGGGCTGAGCAAACGCAGGTCGCCCTGGGCAAAACCGGCCAGGTCGAAGCCGCCAAAATCATCCACCAATACCGCTTGCAGGTCGGCACCCAGGACGGTTTCCACCGCCAGCTCCCAACCGGCTTCTACCTTCAAGCCTTCCGCCAAACGCGGGCGCTCGGCCAGATGCTGATCGCGCAACCATTCGGCGGTGCCGGTGCCTGGGTCCAGCGCGGCTTGCTGCAAGGCCTCAAGGGAAGCCAGCCGGCCATTGAGTCGCTGCAAATCCCCCTGGGCCTGTTGCTGTGCCTGGGTCGCCTGTTGCAACTGCTGACGCAATTGCTCCAGGCGCTCCACTTGTTGTTCTTCGCTGGCTTCAAGCTCTTCCAGCGTCATTTCGCTTTCGGCCAGTTGCTCGCTCAGTTCCATGATCGCCGCGTCTTCCGGGTCGGCGGACAGCAACGCGCGCTCTTCCTGCATGCGGCGTTGGCGCTCGGCCAGACGCTCCATACTGGTTTCCAGCTGCTGGATGCGTGACTGCTGCACTTCGGCCTGGCGTCGTGGTTCGGCAGACGTCAGGTTGAAGGTGTCCCACTGCTCCTGCCAGCCGTGCATGGTGGCTTCGGCTTCTTCCAGGGCAGCGGCGGCTTCTTCGGCGGCGGCGCTGGTGACTTCCTGCTCGGGGGTGAGCATGTCCAGCTCTTCGCCCAGGGTCAGCAATAAGGTGCGGTCGTGGCCGAGGTGGGATTCGGTCTCCAGGCGCGCGCGCTCGGCTTCCTTGAGGTCATCCTGCAACTGGCGCAGGCGCTGCTGGCCATGCTGGATGCTCTGCTCGACACGGGCGATATCGCCACCCACCGAATAGAAACGCCCCTGCACCAGATTGAAGCGCTCGGACAGGTCATGGTGACCGTCACGCAGGCGTTCGATACTGGCGTCGGCATTGCGCTGCTCGGCCACCAGGGCTTCGAAGCTGATCTCCTGGGTGCCGATGATCGCTTCGCGCTGGCCCACCTGGTCATTCAGCGCCTGCCAGCGCAGGGCCGACAGTTGTGCCTTGAGCTGGCGTTCCTCACCCTTGTATTCCTGATACTTCTCGGCGGCCTGGGCCTGGCGGTGCAGGCGCTCCAACTGGCGCTCCAGCTCTTCACGCAAGTCGGTCAGGCGGGCGAGGTTCTCGTGGGTGCGGCGAATGCGGTTTTCGGTCTCGCGGCGGCGCTCCTTGTACTTGGAGATGCCGGCCGCTTCTTCGATGAAGTTACGCAGGTCCTCGGGCTTGGCTTCAATCAGCTTGGAGATCATGCCCTGCTCGATGATCGAGTAGCTGCGCGGCCCCAGGCCTGTGCCGAGGAAAATATCGGTGATGTCTCGACGGCGACACTTGGTGCCGTTGAGGAAGTAGCTGTTCTGGCTGTCACGGGTGACTTTGCGGCGGATCGAAATTTCCGCGTAGGCCGCGTACTCGCCGATCAGGGTGCCGTCGGAGTTGTCGAACACCAGTTCGATGCTGGCTTGGCTCACTGGCTTGCGGCTGGTGGAGCCGTTGAAGATGACGTCGGTCATCGACTCGCCACGCAGGTTCTTGGCCGAGCTCTCGCCCATCACCCAGCGGACGGCGTCGATGATGTTCGACTTGCCGCAACCATTGGGCCCGACCACCGCCGCCATGTTACTGGGGAAGTTCACCGTGGTCGGGTCGACGAAGGATTTGAACCCCGCCAGTTTGATGCACTTGAGCCGCACGTTTAGGCGTCCGCCAACGCAGCGATGACCAGTGAGCAACTGCGCTCGCCGTAAGCCGAGAGCACTTGGCGGATCTGCGGCAAGTCACGAGCGAGTACGGCGGCGAGCAGTTGCTCGAACAACGCCAGGTATTCGCTCATGGACGCCTTGCGCTGATCCAGTGCCAGGTAATAGGCGCGGTTCATCGCCGGCTGCAGGTTCTCGACGGTTTCCTGCAAGTACGGGTTATTGGCGAAGGGGTACGCGGCGCGCATCACGTTGAAGCTTTCTTCAACGAAGGCGCGGATGTCCTCGCGCTCGTAACTGATCACCAGGCGCTGCTGGATCTGTAGGAACGGCGCCATGTCGGCCTGCACCTGCCAGCCCTGGGCCACCGCATTGCCGAGCAGGATGTACAGCTCGCCCATCAAGGTGCACAGGCTCTGCACCTTGTGCGCCGTTAACTCGGTGACATGGGCGCCACGGCGCGGCAGGATCGCGATCAGGTGGCGGCGTTCGAGGATCAGCAAGGCTTCGCGCACGGAACCACGGCTGACATTGAGCGCCAGCGTGACCTTCTGTTCCTGGATCCGCTCCCCAGGCTTGAGATCGCCGCGAATGATGCGTTCGGCGAGGTGGTGAGCAATTTGCTCGGCGAGACTGTCCGGCGCCTTGAACGTCATGTTTTCCCTTCAAAATCTTCTATCGGTACAAGCGCGGCAGTGTAGCGCATTGGCTGGCTGATGGCGCTACGCCCACGCTGGCGAATTTGGCACGGAATAAGCAGCGATGAAAAGCTACAAGCCCCCAAAAACGCCGGTTCCAGAAGACTGGACCATAATTGAAAGTGTTGCGATCGCATTTTCTTGACCTTCTGGTCAGAAAATCATTGACCGAAAAGTCAGAGATGACTAGATTCGGCGCAAAGCGGTTAACAACAATAATGAGTCTGCGAGGCCTTCCGTGATCCAGTTTTTACTTAACCAGGAACTCCGTAGCGAGCACGCCCTGGACCCCAACCTGACCGTGCTCAACTATTTACGCGAGCATTTGGGCAAATCCGGTACCAAGGAAGGCTGCGCCAGCGGCGATTGCGGGGCGTGCACTGTGGTGGTGGGCGAGTTGCACACCGATGATCAGGGCGCCGAGCAGATTCGTTATCGCAGCCTCAATTCGTGCCTGACCTTTGTCTCGTCACTGCACGGCAAACAACTGATCAGCGTCGAAGACCTCAAGCACCAGGGCCAACTGCACAGCGTGCAACAAGCCATGGTCGAGTGCCACGGTTCGCAATGCGGCTTTTGCACCCCCGGTTTCGTGATGTCACTGTTCGCCCTGCAAAAGAACAGCGACGCCCCCGACAGCCAGAAAGCCCATGAAGCCCTGGCCGGCAACCTGTGCCGCTGCACCGGCTACCGCCCGATCCTCGCCGCCGCTGAACAGGCCTGCTGCAACAAGCCCCAGGATCAGTTCGACAGCCGTGAGGCGCAGACCATCGCCCGCCTCAAAGCCATTGCGCCGACCCAGACCGGTGAACTCAACAGCGGCGACAAACGCTGCCTGGTGCCGCTCACCGTCGCCGACCTGGCCGACCTCTATGACGCCTACCCGCAAGCCCGGCTGTTGGCCGGCGGCACCGACCTGGCGCTGGAAGTCACCCAATTCCACCGCACGCTGCCGGTGATGATCTACGTCGGCAACATTGAAGAAATGAAGCGCATCGACGACTTCGACGACCGCCTGGAAATCGGCGCCGCCACCGCCCTCTCCGACTGCTATAGCGCGCTGCACCACGAATACCCCGACTTCGGTGAGCTGCTGCACCGCTTCGCCTCCCTGCAGATCCGCAACCAGGGCACCCTGGGCGGCAATATCGGCAATGCGTCGCCGATCGGTGATTCACCGCCGCTGCTGATCGCCCTCGGCGCGCAGATTGTGCTGTGCAAGGGCAACACGCGTCGCACCCTGGCGCTCGAAGACTACTTCATCGATTACCGCGTCACCGCCCGGCAGGACAGCGAGTTCATCGAGAAAATCATCGTGCCCAAAGGCCACACGCTGTTCCGCGCCTACAAGGTGTCCAAGCGCCTGGACGATGATATTTCCGCCGTCTGCGCCGCGTTCAACCTCAAGCTCGACAACGGCGTGATCCGCGAGGCCCGCGTGGCGTTCGGCGGCATGGCCGCCACGCCCAAGCGCGCCAAAATCTGCGAGGCCGTATTGGTCGGCGCCACCTGGAACAGCGCTACCGTGGAGAAAGCCTGCGCCGCCCTGGCCCAGGACTTCACCCCGCTGTCGGACTTCCGCGCCAGCAAGGAATACCGCCTGCTCAGCGCGCAGAACCTGCTGCGCAAGTACTTCATCGAACTGCAAACACCGCACATCGAGACTCGGGTGACCGCTTATGTCTAACCATCACGCCGTCGTTAAAACCCAGGCCGAACTCGCCGAGCTGTTTGCCCAGGACCTCACCTCCGGTGTGGGCCGCAGCGTCAAGCATGACAGCGCCGCAAAGCACGTATCCGGCGAAGCGCAGTACATCGATGACCGCCTGGAATTCCCCAACCAGTTGCACCTGTATGCACGCCTGTCCGACCGCGCCCACGCCCGCATCATCAGCATCGACACGGCGCCCTGCTACGCGTTTGAAGGCGTGCGCATTGTCATCACCCATGAGGACGTGCCGGGCCTGAAAGACATCGGCCCATTGATGCCCGGCGACCCCTTGCTGGCGATTGATACGGTGCAGTTCGTCGGCCAAGTGGTGCTGGCCGTTGCTGCCCGTGACCTGGAAACCGCACGCAAGGCCGCCATGGCGGCGGTAATCGAGTACGAAGACCTTGAACCGGTGCTGGATGTGGTCGAAGCGTTTCGCAAAAAGCACTTCGTACTCGACAGCCACACCCACCAGCGCGGCGATTCGGCCGGCGCACTGGCCACTGCGAAAAACCGCATCCAGGGCACCCTGCACATCGGCGGCCAGGAACATTTTTATCTGGAAACCCAGATCTCCTCGGTGATGCCCACCGAAGACGGCGGCATGATCGTCTACTGCTCCACGCAGAACCCCACCGAAGTGCAGAAACTGGTGGCCGAAGTGCTGGACGTGTCGATGAACAAGATCGTGGTCGACATGCGCCGCATGGGCGGTGGTTTCGGCGGCAAGGAAACCCAGGCGGCGAGCCCGGCGTGCCTGTGCGCGGTGGTGGCACGCTTGACCGGCCAGCCGACCAAGATGCGCCTGCCGCGCGTGGAAGACATGCTGATGACCGGCAAGCGCCACCCCTTCTACATCGAATATGACGTGGGCTTTGACGACAACGGCCGCCTGCACGGGATCAACCTGGAACTGGCGGGCAACTGCGGCTGTTCGCCGGACCTGTCCAACTCGATTGTCGACCGTGCGATGTTCCATGCCGACAACTCGTATTACCTGGGCGATGCAACGGTCAACGGCCATCGCTGCAAGACCAACACCGCGTCCAACACCGCCTATCGCGGCTTCGGCGGCCCGCAAGGCATGGTCGCCATCGAGGAAGTGATGGACGCCATCGCCCGTCACCTGGCCCTCGACCCACTGGCCGTGCGCAAGGCCAACTACTACGGCAAGACCGACCGCAACGTCACCCACTACTACCAGACCGTCGAGCACAACATGCTCGACGAGATGACCGCCGAACTGGAAGCCAGCAGCCAATACGCCGAGCGCCGCGAAGCGATCCGCCTGTACAACGCCCACAGCCCGATCCTGAAAAAAGGCCTGGCGCTGACCCCGGTGAAATTCGGTATCTCGTTTACCGCGAGTTTCCTCAACCAGGCCGGTGCGCTGATCCATATCTACACCGACGGCAGCATCCACCTGAACCACGGCGGCACCGAGATGGGCCAGGGTTTGAATACCAAGGTCGCGCAGGTGGTGGCCGAGGTGTTCCAGGTGGACATAGACCGCGTACAGATCACCGCCACCAACACCGACAAGGTGCCCAACACCTCGCCGACCGCAGCCTCCAGCGGTGCCGACCTGAATGGCAAGGCCGCGCAGAACGCCGCCGAAACTATCAAGCAGCGCCTGGTGGAATTCGCCGCGCGCAAGTACGACGTGAGCGAAGCGGACGTGGAGTTCCACAACGGCCATGTGCGCGTGCGCGAGCAGATCCTGACCTTCGAGGCGTTGATCCAGCAGGCGTATTTCGCCCAGGTCTCGCTGTCGAGCACGGGCTTTTACAAGACCCCGAAAATCTTCTACGACCGCAGCCAGTCACGGGGACGGCCGTTCTACTACTACGCGTTCGGCGCGGCGTGCTGCGAAGTGATCGTCGACACCCTGACCGGCGAATACAAGATGCTGCGCACCGATATCCTGCATGACGTGGGCGCCTCGCTGAACCCGGCCATCGACATCGGCCAGGTCGAAGGCGGCTTCATCCAGGGCATGGGCTGGCTGACCATGGAAGAGCTGGTGTGGAACGACAAGGGCAAGCTGATGACCAATGGTCCGGCCAGCTACAAGATCCCGGCCGTGGCCGACATGCCACTGGACCTGCGGGTAAAGCTGGTGGAGAACCGCAAAAACCCGGAAGACACGGTGTTCCATTCCAAGGCCGTGGGCGAGCCGCCCTTTATGCTCGGGATTGCTTCGTGGTGCGCGATCAAGGATGCCGTGGCGAGCCTGGGTGACTATCGCCATCAACCCAAGATCGATGCGCCTGCGACGCCGGAACGGGTGTTGTGGGGGTGTGAGCAGATGCGGCAGTTGACTGCGGCGAAGGTGGTTGAGGCGGATACCGAGATGGCTTCGCTCTAGACCGAGGCGCTGCCATCGGGGGCAAGCCCCCTCCCACACTTTGATCTGTGAATACCTTCAAATGTGGGAGGGGGCTTGCCCCCGATAGCGGCCTGACAGACACCACAAGAGGTGACTATGAACAACTGGATCAGCGCCCTCGCCGACCTGCAGAACCGGGGTGAACCCTGCGTGCTGGTGACCATCATCGAAGAGCTCGGCTCCACGCCGCGCAACGCCGGTTCGAAGATGGTCATCAGCGACGCGCAGACCTTCGACACCATCGGCGGCGGGCACCTGGAATACAAGGCGATGCAGATCGCCCGCGACATGCTCGTGCGTGGCCAACAAAACACCCATCTGGAGCGCTTCAGCCTGGGCGCAAGCCTGGGCCAGTGCTGCGGTGGCGTGACCGTATTGCTGTTCGAGCCCATGGGCCAAGTGCAGGCGCAGATTGCGGTGTTTGGCGCCGGCCATGTCGGCCGTGCGCTGGTGCCGTTGCTGGCCAGCCTGCCGTGTCGGGTGCGCTGGATCGATTCCCGTGATCAGGAGTTTCCAGCACATATCCCCCAGGGCGTGCGTAAAATCGTCAGCGAAGAGCCGGTCGACGAAATTGCCGACCTGCCGGCGGGCAGTTACTGCATCGTCATGACCCACAATCATGCGCTGGACCTGGAACTGACCGCCGCCCTGCTCAAGCGCAATGACTTCGCCTACTTCGGCCTGATCGGTTCGAAGACCAAGCGCGTCAAGTTCGAACACCGCCTGCGCGATCGCGGCTTCGACGCCGCGCAGTTGCAACGCATGCGCTGCCCCATGGGCCTCACCGAGGTGAAGGGCAAGTTACCGGTGGAAATCGCCATCTCCATCGCCGGCGAAATCATCGCCACCTACAACGCCAATTTCGGCCAGCACACCGCCAGCGCCGAACCCATTGCCAAACTGCTGCCGGCTTCACGTCGCAGCCAAGCCATTTGAAATGAGATCACCATGCCTTTGACTCGCAAAGCCTACCGTGCCGCCCTGCTGCACAGCCTCGCCGACCCCGCTGAAGTGGGCATCGAAGCGTCCTACGCGTATTTCGAAGACGGCCTGCTGGTGATCGAAAACGGTCAAATCAGCGCCATCGGCCATGCTGCCGATTTGCTGACGACGCTGCCCGCCGACATCGACATCACCCATTACCAGGACGCGTTGATCACCCCGGGCCTGATCGACACCCACATCCACCTGCCGCAGACCGGCATGGTCGGCGCCTATGGCGAGCAGTTGCTGGATTGGCTCAACACCTACACCTTCCCGTGCGAAAGCCAGTTCGCCGACAAGGCTCACGCCGAAGAAGTCGCGGATATCTTCATCAAGGAACTGCTGCGCAACGGCACCACCACCGCGCTGGTGTTCGGCAGTGTGCACCCTCAGTCAGTGAATTCGTTCTTTGAAGCAGCTGAGAAACTCGACCTGCGCATGATCGCCGGCAAGGTGATGATGGACCGCAACGCGCCGGACTACCTGACCGACACCGCCGAATCCGGCTACCAGGAAAGCAAGGCGCTGATCGAGCGCTGGCACGGCAAGGGCCGCCTGCACTATGCGGTCACGCCACGCTTTGCGCCGACCAGCACGCCGGAGCAACTGGCCCTGGCGGGGCAACTGCTGGGGGAATACCCGGACCTGTACATGCAGACCCACATCAGCGAGAACAAGCAGGAAGTCGAGTGGGTGAAGGAGCTGTTCCCGGAGCGCAGTGGCTATCTGGATGTCTACGACCACTACAAGTTGCTGGGCGAGCGCTCGGTGTTTGCCCATGGCGTGCATTTGTGTGATGACGAGTGTGCACGGTTGGCGCAGACGGGTTCGGCGGTCGCATTTTGCCCGACCTCGAATTTCTTCCTGGGCAGCGGTTTGTTCAACCTGCCGATGGCCGAAAAGCACAAATTGAATGTGGGCCTGGGCACCGATGTGGGGGGCGGCACCAGTTTCTCCCTGCTGCAAACCCTGAACGAAGCCTACAAAGTCATGCAGTTGCAGGGCGCACGCTTGAGCCCGTTCAAGTCGCTGTACCTGGCGACCCTGGGCGGTGCGCGGGCGCTGCGGCTGGAAGACAAGATCGGCACACTGCAACCGGGTACCGATGCGGACTTCCTAGTGTTGGACTATAACGCCACGCCACTGCTGAGCTATCGCCTGAAGCAGGCGAAGAACATTGCCGAGACGTTGTTTGTGTTGATGACACTAGGGGATGACCGGACGGTGTTGCAGACGTATGCAGCCGGGCAATTGGTACACCAGCGCTAATTCCATAAACACCCCAAAACAAATGTGGGAGGGGGCTTGCCCCCGATAGCAGAGTGTCAGTCTCTGGATTAATTGACTGATGCACCGCTATCGGGGGCAAGCCCCCTCCCACATTGTTGGTCGTATTTACAGCTTTATTGAGGAACGACCCGGCTTCTTGGTCTGCAACAAATGCGAAAACACCGCATGCAGATCATCCGACGCGCTCTCTTCATCGAGGTTGAGCTTGCTGTCGATGTGATCCATGTGATGCATCATCAAATTCACTGCCAACGCCGCATCCCGCGCTTCGATCGCATCGATCAACTGGGTGTGTTCATCGTAGGAACAGTGCGAGCGGTTGCCGCTTTCGTACTGGGCGATGATCAATGAGGTCTGGGACACCAGGCTGCGCTGGAAGCTGATCAGCGGCGCGTTCTTCGCCGCTTCGGCCAGCTTGAGGTGGAACTCGCCGGAGAGGCGGATACCGGCACCGCGGTCACCACGGGAAAAGCTGTCGCGTTCGTCGTTGACCATCTGGCGCAGTTCGGTCAGTTGCTCGGCCGTAGCGTGTTGCACCGCCAATTCAGTGATCGCCCGCTCCACCAGACGCCGCGCCAGGAACACCTGGCGTGCCTCCTCGACGCTTGGGCTGGCCACTACCGCACCGCGATTGGGCCGCAGCAGCACCACGCCTTCATGGGCCAGGCGCGACAACGCGCGGCGAATGATGGTGCGGCTGACGCCGAAGATTTCGCCCAGTGCCTCTTCGCTCAACTTGGTACCGGGTGCCAGGCGTTGTTCGAGGATCGCCTCGAAGATATGCGCGTAGACAATATCGTCCTGGGTTCCGCTGCGACCGGCCTTGCCGGCACGCGGTTGTTTCTTGAGAGGTTGCAACTGTTCGTTCATGGGCACTCGGGTTTGGAGAACGGCGGCGAATTAACGGTAATACGGCAACAGCGTGTCGCTGGCAAGTATCACCTAAAAACAGGGCACATTGTACACAACCCACTGCGCCAACACACTGTACGGCTGTTTGCAGCGCCGGCTGTATTGCAATGAGTCGCTGCGTTTGAGTTTAGGCTTGAATCCGCAACTTCCCTGGTAAAAGGAACACCTGTTCATGACCGATGCCGCCCAAGCGCCTCTGCGCCCGCTGGCCGACACTTCACCCTCGGCCGTCGTCGCCGGCTTCATCGCCATGATGACCGGCTACACCAGCTCCCTGGTCCTGATGTTCCAGGCCGGGCAAGCCGCCGGTTTGACCACGGCGCAGATTTCCTCATGGATCTGGGCGATCTCCATCGGCATGGCGGTGTGCAGCATCGGCCTGTCCCTGCGCTATCGCACCCCCATCACCATTGCCTGGTCGACGCCAGGTGCCGCGCTGCTGATTACCAGCCTGGGCGGTGTGAGCTACGGTGAAGCCATCGGCGCGTACATCACCTGCGCGGTGCTGGTGACGATCTGCGGCTTGACCGGCAGCTTTGAAAAACTGGTCAAGCGTATCCCGGCGTCATTGGCGGCGGCCCTGCTGGCGGGCATCCTGTTCAAGATCGGCAGCGAGATCTTCGTCGCCGCGCAGCATCGCACCGGGCTGGTGCTGGGAATGTTCTTCACCTACCTGGTGATCAAGCGCCTGTCGCCGCGTTATGCGGTGCTGGCCGCGCTGCTGATCGGCACCGCGCTGTCGGGGTTGATGGGGCTGCTGGATTTCAGCGGTTTTCACCTGGAAGTGGCGACGCCGGTATGGACTACGCCGCACTTCTCGCTGGCGGCGACCATCAGCATCGGCATCCCGCTGTTCGTGGTGGCGATGACCTCGCAGAACATGCCCGGCATCGCCGTGCTGCGGGCCGACGGCTACAACGTGCCGGCCTCGCCGCTGATCACCGCCACCGGGCTGGCGTCCCTGGTACTGTCGCCGTTCGGCTCCCACGGCATCAACCTGGCCGCCATCAGCGCAGCGATCTGCACCGGGCCCCATGCCCATGAAGACCGCAACAAGCGCTATACCGCAGCCGTGTGGTGCGGGGGGTTCTACGGGATTGCCGGGGTGTTCGGCGCGACCTTGGCGGCGCTGTTCGCAGCCTTGCCCAAGGAACTGGTGCTGTCGATCGCGGCGCTGGCGCTGTTTGGCTCGATCATCAATGGCCTGAGCATCGCCATGAATGAGCCGAAGGAACGTGAAGCGGCGCTGATCACCTTTATGGTCACGGCGTCTGGCTTGACGCTGTTTTCCATCGGCTCGGCGTTCTGGGGGATTGTGGCGGGGGTGTTGACGCTGTTGATCCTGAACTGGCGTAAGGCATAAAAAAACGGCGACCTTCAGGTCGCCGTTTTTTTCAGTATCACTTAGCCGCGTTGATCGGCTTTTCCGGATACCACACGTCCAGCAGCGGGCTGACTTCAGCCTTGGTCAGCTCGGAACGGGTTTTCAGCCAGGCTTCAACGGCAGCACGCTGCTCTTCGGAGACCGAGCCGCGCTTCTGCAGGCAAACCAGACCGTAGTCATCGCCGCCGACGTAGCCCAGGCCGTTGGCTTCCATGGCTTCTTTGATGAATGCTTCGAGGAAAGCGTCGATAGCTTCTTCACTCAGGCCTTCGTTGAAGTCCAGGTTCAGTTCGAAACCCAGCTCTTGAAATTCATCAACGCACAGTTTTTTGCGCAGACGCTGGGAACGGTTAGTCGCCATTGGAACAATCCTCATAAGTAATAACGGGCGGCACTTTAGCAGTTTAAGGCGGCGATTGCCCGATTCTCTGGGACAGGCGGCACAACGCCTGTGAAAAAAACGCCGAATACCCGCTATGGTTCAGCTACAAGTGGCTTAACCTTGGGGCATAATGCCGACACTTTCATGACCATTGAGGGATTTTTCTTATTTACCCCTCGCCTTTTTCACCCTCCTCAGCAGTAGGGTTTTACTTCTTATGATCAAATCGTTGCGTTCCGTCTTGTTTGCCGGTTTTATTCTGCCACTGGCCTTTTCCGTCTCCGCTGCCCCCGTCAACAACACCCTGCCGCCCAATGTTCAACAGGCGCTGGCCAAAGCCAAACTGCAAAACACTGCGCTGTCGTTGGTGATGATCCCCCTGAACGGCCCGGGCACGCCCACTGTGTTCAACGCCGACGTCTCAGTGAACCCGGCCTCCACCATGAAGCTGGTCACCACTTACGCGGCCCTGGAAATGCTCGGCCCCAACCACCAGTGGAAAACCGAGTTCTACACCGATGGCACCCTCAGCGGTGGCGTGTTGCACGGCAACCTGTACCTCAAGGGCGGCGGCGATCCCAAGCTGAACATGGAAAAACTCTGGCTGCTGATGCGCGACCTGCGCGCCAACGGCGTACAGCAAGTCACTGGCGACCTGGTGCTGGACCGCAGTTTCTTCAACCAGCCGCTGTTGCCCGAATTCAATGACGATGGCAACGACGAGAACAAACCGTTCCTGGTCAAGCCGGACGCGCTGCTGGTCAACCTCAAGGCCCTGCGCTTTGTGACCCGCAATGATTCGGGCCGGGTACTGGTATCGGTCGAACCGCCGATTGCGAGCATCCGCATCGACAACCAGGTCAAGGTGTCCAACGCCAAACAGTGCACCGGCGACGTACGCTATAACCCGGTCACCGCCGCCGACGGCAGCGTGACGGTAACAGTCAGCGGCCAATTGGCCGACGGCTGCAGCTCGCAGACCTATCTGTCGCTGCTGGACCACGCCACCTATACCGCCGGCGCTGTCCGGGCGATCTGGAAGGAACTGGGCGGCACCATCCAGGGCCGTGACATCCAGGCCCCTGTGCCCAAGGATGCCAAGGTACTGGCCCGGGCGTTCTCGCCGGACCTGGCGGAAATCATCCGCGACATCAACAAATACAGTAACAACACCATGGCCCAGCAGTTGTTCCTGAGCCTGGGTGCGCAGTTCCGCAACGACGCCGATGGTGACGATGCCAAGGCGGCACAACGCGTGGTGCGCCAATGGCTGGCGAAGAAAGGCATCACCGCACCGCACCTGGTGATGGAGAACGGCTCCGGCCTGTCCCGTGCCGAACGGGTCAGCGCCCGCGAGATGGCGGCCATGCTGCAAGCCGCGTGGAAAAGCCCTTACGCGGCGGAATACATCAGCTCGATGCCCATCGCCGGCACCGACGGCACCATGCGCAAACGCCTGAAGACCACCGCTATGCGCGGCGAAGCCCACGTCAAGACCGGCACCCTGAACACCGTGAGAGCCATCGCCGGGTTCAGCCGTGATAACAACGGCAATACCTGGGCCGTGGTGGCGATCCTCAACGATCCGAAGCCATGGGGCGCTTCGTCGGTGCTGGACCAGGTGCTGCTGGATTTGTACCGCCAGCCGAAGACGGTGGCGGCTGCGCCCGTCCTTTAAGAGGTAACGCAGCCCCACATTGGCCTGCGGCGGTCTCAGGCGCGCAGTCTCTCAGCCTCCACCCTGTCCCTGCCCGCCTGCTTGGCCACATACACGGCCGAGTCGGCGCGCAGCAGCAGCCCGTCGATACCTTCATCCACCCGCCAACTGGCCACGCCGAAGCTGGCGGTGACGATGCCTACCGGTTCCATCGGCGCACTGCGCAGCGACGCCCACAACTCCATCGCCAGGCTGTAGGCCTGAGCACCATCGGTGTGCGGGCACAGCACCATGAATTCCTCGCCGCCCAGGCGGCAAAACACATCAGTACGGCGCAGGCGCTGGCTGATGCGTTTGCACAACTCCTGCAATACCCCATCGCCGACGGCGTGCCCATGCTGGTCGTTGATGCGCTTGAAGTGATCGATGTCCAGCATGATCACCGACAAGGCCCCCGAGGTGCGGTTGAGCCTGACCATCTCGGCCTTGAGGCGATCCTGGAAATAGCGGCGGTTATGGATCCCGGTCAGGGAGTCGGTGATGGAGAGCGCACGCAGCTCTTCTTCCACCCGTTTCAGATCGGAAATGTCCGACACGTAGCCGTGCCACAACGTGCCGCCTGCAGGTAACTCTTCCGGAGTGGCTTCGCCACGAATCCAGCGCAGGCCGCGTTGCGGCAACAGCACCCGATACTCCTCACGCCAATGGCTCAACTGCAACGCCGACAAGCGGATCGATGCGCGCACCCGCTCCGCATCCAGCGGGTGGATGCGCTCGAAGACCTGCCTGGCATCCTGCTGCAAGACACTGGGCTCGATTTCATAGATGTCGCGCATGCCATCGCTGGCGTAGATAAATTTCCAGTTGTCGTGGGGTTCCAACGTGAACTGGAAGATGCCGCCGGGCACATGGGCGCTGAGCTTCTTGAGCAGCCGATCCCGGACTGCCAATGCCTCGTAGGCGCGCTTTTGCTCGGTGATGTCGAGGTAAATCGCCAGGTGACCGATCCACAAACCATGGTCGTCCAGCAACACGGTGGCCAACATATTCACCGTCAGTTGACTGCCATCCTCACGCACCAGTGTCCACTCGCGGGCTTCGTGCAGGTTGTCGGGGCTTTCCACCAGCATCGCCTGGCTTGCCGGGATGCGTTTGCCCAGGGCCACACTGAGGCTGGCGGAGCGCGCTTCGAGTTCCGACGCCAGGTGCAGGCTTTCCAGGGTGTGCGTGCCCACCACCTGCTCGGCCTTGAACCCCAGCATCTGCTCGGCACCGGCATTGAAAGTATTGATGACACCGCGCAGGTCGGTGGCAATGATCGCGACCTGCGTCGCGGCATTCAGCACACTGCGCAATTGGCCATGGGCGCCGCGTAATTCCTGCTCGCGCTGGCGCAACTGCGCCGTGCGCTGCTCCACCAGTTTCAACGCGCGCTGGCGTTGGCTGACCAGCACATAGAGCAACGCGCTGAGCAACAGGCTGAGCAGGCCGCCCATGGTCAGGATCGTGCTCAACGAAGAGTGGTTGGCCTGGTCAAACACCTGGCTCGGGCGCAGTTTCAGGGCATACACATGGTCGCCCAGCGTAAGGCGGCGCGCCCCGACAAGATCGCCGCCGGCCACGGCATTGCCGGACTCGAACAGTACGCGCTGTTGCACGTCGGAGGTGTCGATGATCTGCATCACCAGGTTGTCGCGATCCGGCTTGGGCAAACCGTCGGCCACCAACTGGCGCATGCTGATCACCGCCATGACATAGCCGTAGGGCTCATTCTGGGATTGGTCGGAGGTGGGCAAATGACTCACCGGCGCGACCAGTAGAACCCCGGTGGCATAGGCCGGTTCCACGCCCACCAGTTGCATGGGCTGGGACACCGCCAGCTTGCCGGTCTTTTGCGCACGTTCAAGGGCTGAACGCCGCAGGGGCTGGGCCAGCAAGTCAAAACCGAGGGGGGCGCCCAGCAGGCTTTGGGTCTGGCTGTACAAGACCGGCACGTATTCATCGCGCTGGGGCGCAGGGGCCAACTCACCCAGTGAATTCAACTCACGGATAACAAAAGGGGTGCCGCGCTGTTCGGACACTGTTTGCTCAAACTGACTGCGCTGTTCGCGATACACCCGGGGCGCCCAGGAGTAAGCACGAGCACGCAACAGCAAGGGCTGGGCAAACCCATCGAATTCTTCTCGCGACACGTCATCGGAATTGACGAAGAAACGCCGCAGGCTGTTCAGGCGTTGCTCCTGATCGTCGAAGCGTTCCTGCAGGCGGGTGTAGCGCTCGTTGACCAGCATCTGAAAGCGTTGGCGCACTTGCTGCTGATAGAGGTCGGCGGCGGCCCAGGCAACAACAGCCGTCAAGGCAAACCCGGCCAGCAACACCACCAATGCCACCAGCCAAGCCGACGCCTGTTCACTGATAAAGCCTAGGATTTTCGGGCGAACGGCTTGCAACGGCATAGGTAACACTCACAACGCCAGCGTGCGGGGGGTGTCACTTGGCTTGGCCTTAAGTTATAGCCACCGACCTTGAGTTTGACCAGCGTAAAAAAGCCGCAAACCCGGAATAATCCAGGCTTGCGGCTCTTTTAACAGCAGCGATCAGCGCGCGGTGATTTTCCATGCCCGGTGGATCTTCGCATTGCGTGCAAAGTCGGGATCGATGGTCTTGTCGCTGATTTCCTCGACCGCATAGCGTTCGCTGAGGTTGTCTTCCAGTGCGAACTTGCGGAAGTTGTTCGAAAAGTACAGCACGCCGCCCGGCGCCAGGCGCGCCATGGCGAGGTCAAGCAACTGCACGTGGTCGCGCTGCACGTCGAAGATACCTTCCATGCGCTTGGAGTTGGAGAAGGTCGGCGGGTCGATGAAGATCAGGTCGAACTCATCGCGGCTCGCCTCCAGCCAGGCCATCACGTCACCCTGCTCCAGGCGGTTCTTGTCGGAGAAACCGTTGAGGGAGAAATTGCGGCGTGCCCAGTCCAGGTAGGTCTTGGACAGGTCGACACTGGTGGTGCTGCGCGCGCCGCCCTTGGCCGCGTGCACACTGGCAGTAGCGGTGTAGCAATACAGGTTGAGGAAACGCTTGCCGGCCGCCTCTTTCTGGATCCGCAGACGCATCGGGCGGTGGTCGAGGAACAGGCCGGTGTCCAGGTAGTCGGTGAGGTTGACCAGCAGCTTCACGCCGCCTTCGCTGACCTCGGTGAACTTGCCTTGGGCGCTCTGGCGCTCGTACTGCTTGGTGCCGCTTTGACGCTCGCGGCGCTTGACCACCACGCGGCTCTTGTCGATGTTCAGCGCCTGGGGAATCGCGGCCAGTGCATCGAACATGCGCGCGGAAGCTTTTTCCGGGTCGATGGACTTCGGCGCGGCGTATTCCTGCACATGGACCCAATCGTGATACAGGTCGATGGCCATGGAGTATTCCGGCATGTCGGCATCGTACACGCGGTAGCAATCCACACCTTCGCGTTTGGCCCACTTGCCCAGCAGCTTGAGGTTCTTTTGCAGGCGGTTGGCAAACATTTGCCCGCCTTCGCTCAGGCGCGCCTGCTCGACCACCGGGGCCGGAGCGGGTTTGATCGGGTTACCGTTCTTGTTGTACTGGCGTTCTTGCGGCTCGGCCGGGGCCTGGTCGTAGGCAGCTTGCTCACGCTCGGCCTGGCGCTGTTCCGGGGTGCGACGCTCGCCGGTGACAAACTGATCCGGGTTGACCTTGATCAGCAGCAACTTGCACGGCAAAGCGCCGTTCCAGAACGAATACTGCTTGTGGCTACGGATGCCCATGCGCTTGCCCAGGTCCGGCGCGCCGGTGAACACCGCGGCTTCCCAGCCCATGCACGCCTGGCGCAGACGCTCACCGAGGTTCTGGTAGAGGTACAACAGGCTGGCTTCGTCACCCAGGCGCTCGCCGTACGGCGGGTTGCAGATGACCAGGCCTTTCTGGTTCTGGTCAGGGCGCGGCTCGAAGGTGCCGACTTCGCCCTGGTACACCTTGATCCAGTGGCTCAGGCCGGCACGCTCGATGTTGTTGCGCGCAGGTTGGATCAGCCGCGGATCGGCTTCGTAGCCACGGATCCACAGCGGCGGCTTGTTCATGCCGATGGCGGCGCGTTCAGCGGCCTCGGCATGCAGCTTCTTCCACAGCGCCGGGACGTGACCGAGCCAGGTAGTGAAACCCCACAGCTCGCGGTTCAGGTTGGGGGCCATGTCAGCAGCGATCATTGCGCCTTCCACCAGGAAGGTGCCCACGCCGCACATCGGGTCGCTCAGCGCGCCGCCTTCAGCGGCGATACGCGGCCAACCGGCACGGATCAGGATCGCGGCCGCCAGGTTCTCCTTCAGCGGTGCCGCACCCTGCTGCAGGCGATAACCGCGCTGGTGCAGGCTGTGGCCGGACAGGTCGAGGGACAGGATGGCTTCGCCACGGTCCAGGCGCAGATGAATGCGCAGGTCCGGGTTGATCTTGTCGATGGACGGGCGCTCGCCGGTCGGGGTGCGCAGCTTGTCGACAATCGCATCCTTGACCTTCAACGCGCCGAAGTGGGTGTTGTCGATGCCCGAACCGTGGCCGCTGAATTCAACCGCCAGGGTGCCATCCGGCACCATGTGGTCGGCCCATTCGATATCCAGCACGCCGTGGTAGAGGTCTTCGGCGTCCTTCATCGGGAAGCGCTTGAGCACCAGCAGCACGCGGTTGGCCAGGCGCGACCAGAGGCACAGGCGGTAGGCGGTTTCCATGTCGGCCATGCCGCGAACGGCCGAGGTGTGCTCGCGGGCGTCCTCAAGGCCAAGCCCGACGGCTTCCTCGATCAGCAGGCCTTCGAGGCCCTTGGGGCAGGTGAGGAAGAGTTCAAAACGGTCCGACATGGGGCATTCCAGGCTTTTCAGCAATAAATGAACGGGCGACGCATCGCCGGTTCGGTTTTCAATCAAGCACTTTTCTTGAAGAGTGCTCGCGTGGCACGAATGTGCCGTCCCACCCCGGCTGCCGGGCCTTCGGGCCTTTAGTGACGGGGCAGATAAACAATTGGCTGTAACAAAAAGAAATATTCCGACCCTTCGTCGAATAATAACTGACTGCAACGGGCGGACATTCTCACTAAAGGATTAAACCCATCCTCTACACAGGGTGCATCATAGCTGGCTTTGCCCAATAAAAGGGGCGTAAAACCATCCCAGCTTATGGCTATAGCATCGTTATCGTTACGTGCTTATGACAAAACGATCATTGAATCCATGTGACCTATTGGTTAGAACTCAACACAGGTTGGCGCCGTAACGACGCCGACACATCGGCTCGCCACGCCGGCAGCGAGCCCACCAACGGCAGAAAAACTCTGCCCGGCCTCGGACGAGGCCGAAGGATATCAAGACAGTCAACAAGTGAGGGAAACACCCTATGAGAAGACTTAAGCGTGATCCGTTGGAAAGAGCATTTTTACGCGGATATCAATATGGCGTTCATGGCAAATCCCGTGAGCTTTGCCCATTTACTCTACCGTCGGTACGCCAAGCCTGGATCAACGGCTGGCGAGAAGGACGCGGCGACAACTGGGACGGTATGACTGGCACTGCGGGAATCCACAGACTCAACGAACTTCACGCCGTCGGCTAATCAAGGGCAATTAATTCCGACACCACCTTTGGATTTGTAACGACTTACCATGCACGCCCCATCCGGGCGGCGGGCTTCGGCCCAGGGGGCTCCTTTTCAGGGGCCCTTTTTAATGGCTGGCTTTCAGGCTTTTGGCAATGCTGCGATGGCATCTACCGACTGGCGAATCAGCGCCGGGCCTTTGTAGATGAAGCCGGAATACAACTGCACCAGGCTTGCGCCCGCGGCAATCTTCTCGGCCGCATGCTTGCCTTCGGTGATACCGCCGACCGCGATGATCGGCAAGCGCCCGGCCAACTCCGCAGCCAGCACCCTGACGATATGGGTGCTTTTGTCACGCACCGGCGCGCCCGACAGGCCACCCGCTTCGTCGCCATGGGCCAGGCCTTCGACGCCTACGCGGCTGAGGGTGGTGTTGGTCGCGATGACTGCGTCCATACCCGAGTCCACCAGGGCCTGGGCCACCAGCACGGTTTCTTCGTCGCTCATATCCGGCGCGATCTTGATCGCCAGCGGCACGCGCTTGCCATGACGCACGGCCAGGCCTTCCTGGCGCTGGCGCAAGGCTTCGAGCAGTTGCTTGAGGGAATCACCAAACTGCAGGCTGCGCAGGCCCGGGGTGTTGGGCGAACTGACGTTCACCGTGACGTAACTGGCGTGGGCGTAGACCTTGTCCAGGCAGATCAGGTAGTCGTCCACGGCGCGCTCGACCGGCGTATCGAAGTTCTTGCCGATATTGATGCCCAGGATGCCCTTGTATTTGGCGGCCTGAACCCGCGACAGCAAGTGATCAACGCCCAGGTTGTTGAAGCCCATGCGATTGATGATCGCCTCGGCTTCCGGCAGGCGGAAGATACGTGGCTTGGGGTTACCCGGCTGCGGGCGCGGGGTCACGGTACCGATTTCAACGAAACCGAAACCCAGCTGTGCAAACCCATCGATGGCCGCACCGTTCTTATCCAGGCCAGCCGCCAGGCCGACCGGGTTGGGAAAGTTGAGCCCCATCACCGAGACCGGCATTTTTGCCGGTGCCTTGCATACCAGGCCATTGAGCCCCAGGCGGCCACCGGCACCGATCAGGTCCAGGGACAGATCGTGGGAGGTTTCCGGGGAGAGTTTGAACAACAGCTGGCGGGCCAGGGTATACATGGGCGGGCTAGACTCGGATGGCGGCGAAAGGTGGCGCGATTATAGCCGGGGTCACGGGTAGCGCGCGAGGCGTGAACCTCAATCGTCAGTAGCGGTGCGCTACCAACTGCTCGTAATACCCCCAGACTTTCTGGGCATACTGCATGCGCAACGCCTGACGCGCAGGCCCGGAACCCGGGCCTGCGTTGTAGGAGCCTACCGCCGTCCAGTTGTATCCAAATCGCTGGATGAACTCGGCCAGGATCGAAGCCCCTACCTCCACCGACAGGCAAGGCTCATTAAGCAACCGCTCCTCGGTAATACCTCGCTCGAGCAGGCGCGGCAAATGGCTGCTGTTGATCTGCATCAGGCCGATGTCCCGAGTGCCATTACGGTTCTTATCGTTTATCACCTGCGCACGAAAGCCCGACTCCACCGCAGCGATCGCCTGCAGCAATTCGGGCTCGATGTCGTAGCGGCTGGCCGCCTCCTCCCAACAATAGGCCAGCGCCTGATTGCCGGTCATCATCACCCCCAACACCAAGCCCTTGCTCCAGAACCTAACCACGGGTTACCGCTCCATGGCGGGTCTGGCCGCATGCCGAGCATACATGCGCCATACGGTCCGACGCATGGCCCTCGACCTTCACCGGGCAGATGAACCGGTACCCTCGACCATAAATCGTCTTGATAAACCCCTTTTCGGTGCCAAGGTACTTGCGCAGTGAATAAATGCAGCGTGTCAGCGACTCTTCGGCGACTTCCCCTTGCGGCCAAGCCAGCTCCAGCAAGCGATCCTTGGTCATCAACACGCCACCGGACATCAGCAACAATCGCAGCACCAGCCCTTCCTTGGGCGGCAACTGAACATCCACGTCCTCACCGGTCAGGCGACCATCGTCGTGCAGGGTCCAACGCGCAAAAACCAGGGAAGTCGTCGCCCCTCCATCATCCATGACAGCCATGATTACCTCGGCATCCGACTACTGACATTGAAGTCCTCATTTGCATTACGGGTTCAAGTGCCCCTGTCACGACTATAAAAACCTGCCTCAGGGCTCACGCTAGGACAAAGCGCAGACATCCCGCGTTTTTTGGAACCACGCTGTAAGACGTTTCGCTACCCATCAGCATCAGGTAGCCACGCGTGGTAAACCTCGTGCAGCTCAACCCCCAACCGGTCTTCCAGCTGCACCAACTCACCCAAGGCCAGTAATTGCCCGTTAACCCGAACCTCCACGCAATGGATTATCTCCGGCATCAACGGCAACACCTTCCCGGGCGCAAACGCTGCCAGGCGCTGGCGGCTGATCAGTTGTTCCTGAAGAAGAATTTCCAGATGCATCGGTTAACACCTTGTTCACGGTGAGACATCACGCTCAGGCCGTACAAACGCACGTTGAACGCGCTCGTATTGCGTTGCTGTCAAAGGCGGCGGGCCAGCCCCCCCACCCGGCCCCAGCGCCTCGCTGCCCACGGCCCTGGCCTGAATCACAAACAGGCGCACTTGATCCGGGCGAGCAGCCGCCCGCCCTTCTGCCTCCCGTTGAAACGCGCCCAGCCACAGACGCCTGCCCTGGGGCACACGCACCACACTGTTGACCCCCACCTGCCCCACCGCCGTGTTTTTTTCACGCCGACCCTTCTCACTCATCTGGCGCGCCTCCTCAATCTCGAGGCGCATTTCGATCTGGTTAGCTTCGGAAAAACGCGGCAATACGCTGACCTGAGTGCCATAGCGCACAGGTTTCCAGTCAGTTCGGTCGTTTCCCGGGGGCGGTAGATAAAAGGTATGGCTATCCTGAAACACCGCCGGGACGTTCTCCTGAGTGAGAATCACGGGCAGTGTCACCACCTTCGCCCGTCGACGGCGCTCCAATGCACCGATCCTGGCCATTACGCGGTTGTCATCCTGAGGCTCAAGGATTCGCGTGGTCGACGTCTTGGCGTCTTCGTCCCTGCCCAGGCCCAGCTTCTCCAGTTCAGTGCGCTCCACATCCACCAGCCACAGCGACACTTCGATCGGTCGCTTGGGTATGTCGAGTTCCGCCACCAGTTTCTGGATGAAACTCACCTGGGCCGGCTTGCCCTTGATCAGCAGGCTGTTGCTGTCCGGGTAGGCGATCACACCAAGGCTCTTGTCGGACAGCAACCCCTTGTGCTCGCTGGCCAGCAGGGTCTTGATCATCGACGCCATCCCCGGCACGTTTATCGGGTTGTCACGTGTGCCGTACTGACGGTCCGCCACATCGGCGTTGAGCACTTGAATCACACCAAAGGCCTGCGCGCCCACACGCAAGTCGGCTATTTGCCGGTCCATCAATTGGGCCAGGCGCATCACCTTGTCGACGTAATTCGGTGGGCCGGACACATAGAAGGTGCGCGCCCCACTTTCGCGCAGCGGGTAGCGTGACTCATCAAGGCCCGAGCGGCGCATGAGGCCACGCAACTTGTCGACGGTAATATGCCGCAAGGTCACCGCAGAGCTCTTTGCCTCGTCGGCGTCGTAGATATGCAGCGCTTGCCCGTCGCCGTACCAGATCAACCCCTGTTCGAGCGCAAGCGCTTCCAGCGCCTGTTGCGGCGCATCGAAATCCAGCGCAGTGCTGAGACGTTTGCGCGCCACCGCCTGACTGACAACGATGGGCACCCCCAGCGGCGCCGACAGCGCAGTGAACACGGTATACAGGCTTTCATCCCGAACCTGGTGAAGCTCGGCCCAAGCCAGTGCACTTCCCAGCCACAGCCCGGCAAACCACAACCAACGGTGAAACCGGAGGCGGGGCATCGTTAAAAGGGATTCGGCGCGCACCGTGAGGGTTCCTGGGCAGTCTGGCGTTGAGAGAGCGGCAATACTGAAAGCCCGCCCGGTTTCAATCTTGATGGAAAGTTGACGGTCAGTCGGGCCCCACCGCCCGTGGCATGTGCCTTGCTATGAACTCTGCATCAGAGCACGCGCCAACGGCGGAGCGCGCTACGGACAAAGGCGTCGTTACCCGCATTGGCTTACATCGCCATCTGAGGGAACGACGCTTTTTTTTGAAAGAAAAGGTAGGTGTTGATGAACGATTCGGTCGGCAACAGCCCGATGAACGACCCGCTGGCCTGGGTCAACGGCAGTGATGCCCCGGAAAAGAGCAGCCTTGACCTGGGTTTCATGGCCCTGAGCGACTGCGCCTCGATGGTCGTAGCGGCCACCCAGGGCTTCGCTCAACCCTACGGCCTGACCCTGAACCTCAAGCGCCAATCGTCCTGGGCCAACCTGCGCGACAAACTGGTCAGCGGCGAACTGGACGCCGCCCACAGCCTGTACGGGCTGATCTATGCCGTGCACCTGGGCATCGGCGGTGTCGCCCCCACCGACATGGCCGTGCTGATGGGGCTCAACCAGAACGGCCAGAGCATCAACCTGTCCCACGGTTTGCAGCAACAAGGGGTGGTCACTCCTGAGGCACTGGACCGCCACGTGCACCAAAGCCGAACAAAACTGACCTTCGCACAGACCTTTCCCACAGGTACTCACGCCATGTGGCTGTATTACTGGCTGGCGAGCCAAGGCATTCACCCTTTGCAGGATGTGGACAGCGTGGTGGTCCCGCCGCCGCAAATGGTTGCGCACCTGCAAGCCGGACGCATCGACGGGTTTTGTGTCGGTGAGCCCTGGTGCGCCAGCGCGGTCAAGCAGAACCAAGGGTTTACCCTGGCGACCAGCCAGGCGATCTGGCCGGATCACCCGGAAAAAGTCCTCGGCTGCACCCAGGCGTTCGTCGACCAGTACCCCAACACTGCGCGCGTGTTAGTGATGGCGATTCTGGAGGCCGGTCGGTTTATCGAAGAAAGTACCGAAAACCGCCGCTCCACCGCGCAACTGCTCAGTGGCCGCGAGTACCTCGACGCGCCGCTCGATTGCATCGAACCGCGCCTGCTGGGAGCCTATGACGATGGCCTGGGCAATCAGTGGCAGGATCCCCACGCCCTGCGCTTTTTCGCCGGTGGTGAGGTGAACTTGCCCTACCTGTCCGACGGCATGTGGTTCATGACCCAGTTCCGGCGTTGGGGCCTGTTGCGTGAGGACCCCGACTACCTGAGCGTTGCCCGCCAGGTGCAGCAACTGGCGCTGTATCGCAAGGCGGCAGGTGCGCTGGGGATCCCGGTGAAAGCCCAGGACATGCGCAGCAGCCAGCTGATCGACGGCAAAGTCTGGGACGGTTCCAACCCAACCGAATACGCCCGCAGCTTCCGCCTGCATGCCCTGGCCGAAGATTCCAACCGCCAGGCCTTGCGCTGACAGGAGAACACCCATGCTGCGAATCCTGTTGATCAACGACACCCCGCGCAAGGTCGGCCGCCTCAGGACGGCGCTGATCGAGGCCGGTTTTGAGGTGATCGATGAGTCCGGCCTGACCATCGACCTGCCCGCACGCGTCGAAACGGTGCGCCCGGACGTGATCCTGATCGATACCGAGTCACCGGGCCGTGATGTGATGGAGCAGGTGGTATTGGTCAGCCGCGACCAACCCCGGCCCATCGTGATGTTTACCGACGAACACGACCCGAACGTGATGCGCCAGGCGATCAAGTCCGGCGTCAGCGCCTACATCGTCGAAGGCATCCAGGCCCAGCGCCTGCAGCCGATCCTCGATGTGGCCATGGCGCGCTTCGAAAGCGACCAGGCCTTGCGCGCCCAGCTCCAGGCGCGCGACCAGCAATTGGCCGAGCGCAAGCGCATCGAGCTGGCCAAGGGCATGCTGATGAAAATGAAGGCCTGCAACGAAGAAGAGGCCTACACCCTGATGCGCCGCCAGGCCATGAGCCGCCAGCAAAAGCTGATCCAGGTGGCGGAGCAGATTATCGCCATGAGCGAGCTGCTCGGCTGATCTGGCTCAGCTCTTGCTAAGTATTGCGCACAGGTAGCCAACGGCGGTTGCCCCTCCCCGACAAAGACGTCGCACACCCGGTTTGCCTTCGCAAACCCGGTGGCGGCGTTTTTTCGTTTTGGCCTTCTTACAAGACTCCCAACCGTTGAGGTGCGTGATGAAATCAAGCTTCTGGAAATCCGGGCACACCCCGACCCTGTTTGCCGCGTTCCTGTATTTCGACCTGAGCTTCATGGTCTGGTACCTGCTGGGGCCACTGGCGGTGCAGATTGCCGCCGACCTGCACCTGACCACCCAACAACGCGGCCTGGTGGTGGCTACACCGATCCTGGCGGGTGCGGTGCTGCGTTTCCTGATGGGCATGCTGGCGGACAAGCTGTCGCCCAAGACCGCCGGGCTGATTGGCCAAGTGATTGTGATCTGTGCCCTGTTCGGCGCCTGGAAGCTGGGCATCCACAGTTACGAACAAGCGCTGCTGCTGGGGCTGTTCCTGGGCATGGCCGGTGCATCCTTTGCTGTTGCGTTGCCACTGGCCTCCCAGTGGTATCCGGCGGAACACCAAGGCAAAGCCATGGGGATCGCGGGTGCGGGCAACTCCGGCACGGTGTTCGCCGCGTTGCTGGCGCCTGTGTTGGCGGCCGCCTTTGGCTGGAGCAATGTGTTCGGCTTCGCTTTGATTCCGCTGGTACTGACGCTGATCGTGTTTGCCTGGCTGGCGCGCAATGCCCCTGAACGGCCAAAAGCCAAATCCATGGCCGACTACTTCAAGGCCCTGGGCGACCGTGACAGCTGGTGGTTCATGTTTTTCTACAGCGTGACCTTCGGCGGCTTTATCGGCCTGGCGAGCGCCCTGCCCGGTTACTTCAACGATCAGTACGGCCTGAGCCCGGTGACCGCCGGCTACTACACCGCGGCCTGCGTGTTCGGCGGCAGCCTGATGCGCCCACTGGGCGGCGCGCTGGCGGACCGTTTCGGCGGGATTCGTACGTTGCTGGGCATGTACAGCGTGGCGGCGATCTGCATCGCGGCGGTGGGTTTCAACCTGCCAAGCTCTTATGCGGCGCTGGCCCTGTTCGTCTGCACCATGCTTGGCCTGGGCGCCGGTAACGGCGCGGTGTTCCAACTGGTGCCGCAGCGCTTCCGCCGCGAGATCGGCGTGATGACCGGCCTGATCGGCATGGCCGGCGGCATTGGCGGTTTTGCCCTGGCGGCGGGTATGGGGGCGATCAAGCAAAGCACCGGCAGCTATCAGATGGCGCTGTGGCTGTTCGCCAGCCTGGGCGTATTGGCCTGGTTCGGCCTGCATGGCGTGAAACGTCGCTGGAGAACCACCTGGGGCTCGGCCGCCGTGACGGCTGCGCGGGTCTGATGAGCCTGCAACTGAGCATCGCCCAGGCCAGTGCCATCGGCCCTCGGACGGAAAACCAGGACGCACTGCGGGTGGTGACCCCCGTGGCCGAACTGGCGGCGAGCAAAGGCTACTTGTGCGCCATCGCCGATGGAGTGAGCCAGTGCGCCGACGGCGGCCTGGCCGCCCGCTCGACCTTGCAGGCGCTGGCCCTGGATTACTACGCCACGCCGCAGACCTGGAGCGTGGCCCAGGCTCTGGAGCGTTTGCTTCTGGCCCAGAATCGCTGGCTGCAGGCCAATGGCGGTGGCCAGCCGTTGCTGACCACCCTGAGTGCCCTGGTGTTTCGCGGCCAGCGCTTCACCCTGGCGCATGTCGGCGATTGCCGGGCGTATCGCTGGCTGGATGGGGAACTGCAACGCATCAGTGAGGATCACGTGTGGGAGCAGCCGGGCATGCAGCATGTACTCAAGCGTGCCCTCGGCCTGGATCAACACCTGGTGGTGGATTTTCTCGACGGCCAGTTGCGCGAAGGCGAATGTTTCCTCCTGCTCAGTGACGGTGTGTGGGCAACCCTGGGTGATCACAGCATCCGTTCGATTCTGCGCGAGCAAACCGACCTGGAGCTGGCGGTCAACACCCTGGTGAACGCCGCACACCTGGCGGGCAGCCAGGACAATGCCAGTGCCTTGCTCGTCCGTATCGACGCCCTTGGCGCGGCCACCCTCGGCGATGCCCTCGTGCAGTTGCAACAATGGCCGCTGCCACCACTATTGAAAGCCGGGCAACACTTTGAAGGCTGGCAGGTGCAAAGCGTATTGGCGCAAAGCCGACAGTCATTGCTGTACCAAGTGCAGGATGCCCAGCGGCAACCCTGGCTGCTGAAAACCCTGCCGCTGAGCCGCGATGATGACGGCGATGCCGGCCAGGCCTTGCTCGCGGAAGAATGGTTTCTACGGCGAGTCGCCGGCCGGGCGTTTCCTGAAGTCCATGCCGCCAGCGGGCGCCAGCATCTGTACTACGTGATGCGGGAATACCCCGGCCAGACCCTGGCCGAACTGTTCCAGCAGCACGGACCATTGCCCCTGGCGCAATGGCAGTCGATCGCCGAGCGCTTGCTGCGGGCGGTGGGCATGTTGCACCGGCGACAGATCCTGCACCGCGACATCAAGCCGGAAAACCTGCTGCTGGGGGATGATGGCGAACTGCGTGTGCTGGATTTCGGCCTGGCGTACTGCCCAGGCCTGTCGGAAGACCGCGCTCATGCGCTGCCGGGCACGCCAAGCTTTATCGCGCCCGAGGCGTTCAATGGCGACCGGCCTACGGCCCAGCAGGATTTATACAGTGTCGGTGTCAGCCTCTATTACCTGCTGACCGGGCACTACCCCTACGGTGAAATCGAAGCCTTCCAACGGCCCCGGTTCAACCAGCCCGTCAGCGCCAGTCGCTACCGCCCCGATCTGCCGGATTGGCTGCCCCTGAGCCTGGAACGGGCAGTGGCGGCCCAACCGGCGCATCGTTACGAAACTGCCGAAGAATGGTTGCGAGTGCTCGAACAGGCGGACCGACAGGAACTGAGCATCCGCCCCAGGCCCTTGCTGGAGCGTGAACCCTTGAAGGTCTGGCGCACTCTGGCGCTGCTTTCGTTGTTGATCAACCTGGTGCTGTTGTACGCACTCTTTCACCGCTGACGTCATCCCTGGACGAGGAATAACTTATGAACGCAAAAGTCTGGCTGGTGGGCGCAGGCCCCGGTGACCCGGAGCTGTTGACCCTCAAGGCTGTACGCGCCTTGCGTGAGGCCGATGTGGTGCTGATCGATGACCTGGTCAACCAGGCAGTCCTGGAACACTGCGTCGGAGCGCGGGTGATCACCGTGGGTAAACGCGGTGGCTGTCGCTCGACCCCGCAGGACTTTATCCACCGCCTGATGCTGCGCTATGCACGCCAGGGCAAATGCGTGGTGCGGCTCAAGGGCGGTGACCCGTGCATTTTCGGGCGCGGCGGTGAGGAAGCCATGTGGCTGCGTGAACGCGGCGTCGAGGTAGAGTTGGTCAACGGGATTACGGCCGGGCTGGCGGGTGCGACAAATTGCGCGGTTCCGCTGACACTGCGCGGGGTGAGTCGTGGCGTGACCCTGGTTACGGCGCATACCCAGGACGACAGCCGTTTGAATTGGCGAGCACTGGCCGAGGGCGGGACGACGTTGGTGGTGTACATGGGGGTGGCGAAGCTGGAGGAGATTCGCCAGCAATTGCTGGACGGCGGAATGGCGGCGGATATGCCGGTGGCGATGATCGAAAACGCATCGCTGCCCCAGCAACGGGAATGCCGCAGTGAGCTGTCACGCATGTACGCAGATGCGCAAGCATTTGCCTTGAAAAGCCCGGCCATCCTGGTAATTGGCCATGTCGCAGCCCCAGGGCAAGTCGCTTGCCTCGCTCAAACCGCCAGCGCCTGAGACAAATCACAGGCGAAAAAAAGCCCGGCCTAAGCCGGGCTTTTTTCTACAACTCAGTAATTACTGAGCTTGAGCTTCAACCGACGCTTCTACGCGACGGTTAACAGCACGACCAGCTTCAGTTGCGTTGTCAGCAACTGGGCGGGACTCGCCGTAACCTACTGCGGTGATACGGCTAGGAGCAACGCCGTCTTTAACCAGGACTTGCTTAACAGCGTCAGCACGACGCTGGGACAGCTTCTGGTTGTAAGCGTCTGGACCTACGGAGTCAGTGTGACCAGCAACTTCTACGTTGGTAGCTGGGTACTGAGCCATGAAGTCGGCCAGGTTTTTCACGTCGCCGTAGCTGTTAGGCTTAACAACCGACTTGTCGAAGTCGAACTTGACGTCCAGCTCAACACGTACAACCTGAGCAACTGGAGCTTCTGGCTCTGGAGTTGGCTCTGGAGCTGGTGCTGGGGTAGGAGCTGGAGCAGCTGCGCCAGCGTTACCGCCGAAGTTCACGCCCAGGCCGACCAGTGCGGAGTAGTCCCACTTGCCGTTGTCCAGACCGTAGTCAGCTTCAACACCGGCACGAGCGTACAGGTTGTTGGTGAAGTAGTACTTCACGCCAGTACCAACGGTAGCGAAGGTAGTCTGGTCGCGACCGCTGTGGCCGTCAGCCTGAACGTTGGTACGGCTCTGGTGGCCGAAACCGCCTTCTACGTATGGACGCAGGCTGTCTACGCCAGCTTGACCGAAGTGATACTGGGCAACCAGGCTGCCGGTATCGCCTTTGATCTTCTGGTTACCAGTACCGTCGTTCGAACGGGTGTGGTTGGTCTTGTCGTAGGACAGGTTCAAGGACAGGTCGTCGGTCAGGAAGTAACCGATGCGAGCGCCAGGATTGAAGCCGTCTTCGATGTGCTTGACGCTATCGTTGTACTGCTTCTTGTAGAACAGCTCGCCTTCAACTGCGCCTTGGCCTTGTGCCAGAACGCCGAAAGAAGTAGCGGCAATAAGAGAACCAATGGCCAAGCCCAAGGTGTTTTTCAGTTTCATCCGTTAAATCCCCATCTGGTGATTGTAAAGCAGTCCCACAAACCGGGGGACAACTCGGCGACAAGTCTAACAGAACTTGCCTACACGTAAGAGATATTTGCCACGCACTAAGTTTCAGTCTCGCCCGCAAATTTCTCACGTAATTTATCAAGAGCACGTTTGTAACGCATTTTTGTAGCACTCAAACCCATGTGCATGATGTCAGCGATTTCCTGGAATTCCAGCTCTGCGACAAATCGTAGCACCAGAATTTCCCGGTCAATCGGGTTCACATACACCAACCAGCGATCAAGTCCGCCCTTCTCCTCGGGTGCCGGCGCCTTCTCTTCAGACGCTTCCTCAAGGGGGTCAAGACTCAACGCGTCCATCAAGCGACGCTTTCGCCGTTCCTTCCGATACTGCGTGATGCACTCGTTGTACGTGATGCTGTACAGCCATGTCTTGAACTTCGATTTGCCCTCGAAGTTCTTCAGGCCGTACAGCACCTTGAGCATCACTTCCTGACAGACATCGTCCGCATCTCTATCGTTCCCCAAATACCTTGAACAAACGTTGAACAGAGTGCGTTGATATCTGCGCATCAATTCTTCGTACGCGCGAGTTACGTGAAACAGCTCCGTGTGTGCGCGCGCGACCAACTCCTCATCAGAGAGCTCACGGGGGTCATAGCGCGTGGACAGCGTTTGGGCTTTATTCAAAACAAGTCGTGCCGACAGTCAGGTCAATGTCCGCCACTGCCCGATCAGCCGGGTTCGCGGCGGCGTACATTAGCAGGGTTTGCCGGGTTAGCGGCTACTGACCTGCTGCTCCAGGAGAATCCGATTGGACAACGACACCAGGTCGCCGTCATCGGTCAGCACTGTCGTCTTGACTGTGCCGATCTCCTCGATTTGCCCTTCGACCTCGCCCACACGCACCTGTTGCCCTACCTGATACAACTCACGCACATAGATTCCCGCAAGAATCTGGCCGGCAATTTCCCGGCTTCCCAAGCCCATGGCCAGCGCAACGGCCAGACCAACGGTAATCAAAACGATCACAATCACGTGGTTGAGCAGGTCAGTCTTGACCTCCAACTGGCTGATCGCGACCGAAATACTGATGATGATCACCAGGCCCTGGGCAATTCGCCCCAGGCCGGCAGCATAGTCCAACCCCACGCCTTCGGCGGCGCCGCGCACCAGCCCATTGGCCAGTTGCGCCAACAAAACGCCTACCAGCAGCACCAGCGCGCCGCCGAAAACCTTCGGCAAATACAGCGCCAGCATGTCGAGCGTAGCTGAAACTCGCTCAAGTCCAAGGGATTGAGCCGCAGAAACCAGGAAAATCAGCAAAACAAACCAATAAACGATCTTGCCGATCAATGTCGAGATCGGTACTTGCAGCCCGGCACGCCACAACAGCTTGGTCAGGCCGGTGCCCGCCATCAGACGGTCGAGGCCCAGTTTCGCGAGCAATTTGGACAGCAGGGTGTCGAGCAGCTTGGCCACGACAAAGCCCAGCAACACCAGCACCAGGGCACCAAACAGGTTGGGAATGAAATTCGCCACCTTGGTCCACAATGCGGTCATCGCGGTGACCAGGCTCTGGGTCCAGAGATCAAGTTCCATGTTCAATCAGCCTTATCAGCAGTGCGAGCAAGAGGTTTACGACGGGAAACCGGTGAAACGTGGGCTGAACCGTTGTTCAGGGCCATCATCAACGCCGGCACCCAGCGCCCGAGCAGACCGAACAGATCCCCCGCACCTACCTGACGGTTGGCGGTTTTCAACACGCGGCCCAGACAGGCATCGTCGTCCCGGTTGGACGGCGAGGCATTGAGCATGTCACGCAAAGACTGTTCGAACGGATCGTGCATAAGGACCTCTCGCAAGTGATTTAAAAGACGAGGGTTAAATTCTCGGGGTCACATAGGACCCTTCCTACGTTCAGCTCATATTCAGGTCAAACCCAGCGCAATCGTCGAAAAAGCCACCATTGTCCAAGCGCCACCGAGACCATCAACAGACACGCAATCATGAATCCATAGGGGCTGGCAGAGAACGGAATCCCGCCCACATTGATACCCAGCAAGCCGGTGAGAAAACTCATCGGCAGGAAGATCCCGGTGATGATCCCGAAGCGGTACATGGTGCGGTTCATACGCACGCTCAAACGCCGGTCTTCGGCCTCCAGCACAAGCCCCACGCGCTCTCGGGTCAATTCGAGCTCTTCCAGATAACGAGTAAGACTGTTGTTCAATTCGTTCCAATAGTCGGCATCGTCGTCACAGAACCACGGCAATTTGATCCGCGTGAGCTGGGCAAAAATATCTCGCTGCGGCGCCAGGAATCGCTTCAGCCCGGCCGCCCGTCGACGGATCTGCAAAACGCTGCCATGTTCCGGAGTATACCGTTCGTCGGTATCGAGTTTTTCTTCCTCTACGTCGACGATTTCGGACAGGTCGGAGACCAGATCCTGCACTTTATTGGTGAGGTACTGAGCCATATAAAGGATGAGTTCAGAGGCGGTCTTCGGCCCCTTGCCATCCGCCAATTGCACCAGCAGCTCGTCGGTGGCGCGCAACGGGCGCAACCGCAGGGAAATCACCCGGCTGGCAGCGGCGAAGATGCGCACCGAGACCATGTCCTCCGGTTCGGCACCGGGGTTGAGGTTGACCCCTCGCAAGAACAGCAGCAATTCCGAGTCCGGCAGCGGCAACAGGCGCGGGCGGGTGTTCTCCTCCAGCAAGAGGTCACAGGCGAACTCGCTCAGGCCACTGGATTTGCGCAGCCAGGTCTGGGTTTGCGGATGGCTGCGATCCCAATGCAACCACAGGCTTTCCTGAGGCTGCAGTTGCAAGTCGTCGAGCTCTGTCCGGGCAATCGAACGCGCACCGCCTTTACCGTCCAGCACCAGAGCATGCACCAGCCCCCATTGCGCGTTTTCTTCCTCGAACATCCTCACCCCGTCGGTTATTGCAGTTTATTCAGGCATTTTCAGCGGGCTGGGCGACACGATCACGCCGTTATTGTCGGCATAGATGTACTCGCCCGGGCGGAACGTCACCCCGGCAAAGGTGACCACCACGTTCAAGTCGCCGATGCCACGCTTGTCGGTCTTCATCGGATGACTGGCCAGGGCCTGCACACCCAGGTCGGTCTGGGCGATCACATCGACGTCACGGATGCAGCCGTAGATCACCAGCCCTTCCCAGCCGTTTTTCGCGGCCTTCTCGGCGATCATGTCACCCAGCAACGCACGGCGCAGGGAACCACCACCGTCGACCACCAGTACCTTGCCGGCGCCCGGCTGGTCAGCCTGTTCCTTGACCAGGGAGTTATCTTCGAAGCATTTGATGGTGACAATCTCGCCACCGAAGGAATCTCGGCCGCCGAAGTTGCTGAACATCGGCTCAAGCACCTGCACCAGCTCCGGGTACGCGTCGCACAGGTCGGGGGTCACGTAATGGTTCATTGAACAATTCCTTTCCGTCAAAGAAGCGTCTTTCGAAAGAAGCGCCAGCCCAAGCAGGTGCGAAACATCCCATCCACTTCGCCGCAACGCAATAGCCACTGCGCGACTGAATATGACCAGAAGCGTTTAACGCGTCATATCTTAGCCGCAACCACACGCGAGTGAAACGCCCTTGGCAGAGCCCTGCCCTCAAACAGTGGCCAACACCTCGGGCTGCACGCCGAACAATGGGGCGAGCGGGTCGTTCAGCCATTGCGCCACCAGTGGCCACACTTCGGCCTGGGCAGCTTTGCTGACGAGCATTTCAACGTGCCCGAAATCTTCGGTAAACCCTTGCTGGCGGCCCAGGCACAGGTATTGCCGGTGCTCGGAGCCGACCTGTTCGAACAGCTTGCGACACGCCCAGTCAGGGTCCTGATGGTCGCCGGCAGCACTGACCGCCAGCAACGGCACATCCACGTCTGCCAGGCCTTTCCACCAGTCGTTCTTGCCTTCGCCAAAGCGGCCAAACAGGCCGTTCCAGCGCATGGCTTCGATCATCACACCTGCCGGCTCGTCCTCCGGGCCACGCTTGAGGCGCGAGCCAGACACTTCGCCGAAGCGTTTCAAGAGCAAGCGCCCCGTCCACTCCACCGGTGGCAGTTTCAACGGCCAGTGGGTGCGGCTGACCTGGCAGCCAAACAACGCTACAGAAGCCACGGCTGGTGAGCCAAGGTGCTGCCCGCCAAGCGCTGCGGCCAGGCTGGTGCCGCCCAGAGAATGGCCGATCCAGTGGGGAACCTGCCCGCTTTGCTCGCGCACAAACGCGCCAATGGCCGGCAAGTCGTAGCGCGCATAGTCAGCGACGCGGTTGCGTGCGTAGTCATGATTGCGCTTGGACAAACCATGACCGCGCATTTCCGGGATCCACACATCAAACCCCTGACGTGCCAGGTAAGCGCCCAGGCCGATACCCTTGGGCGAGTACCAGAAGCGTCGATTGGAAAAACTGCCATGCAATAAAATAACCGCAATGCCCCGGTTTTCCGGGACATCGGCCAAGCCCAAACGGGTAACCGCCAGCTCGACGGTGCCGTCAGGGCTGTTACCGGGCTTGAGGCGGTACACATCTTCACTCAGGTCGCCACGACGTTCAGCGCTGATCAGGGCGACGGGAAACAGGTTGCTGCTGCTTTGCATAATGCTCTTGCACAAAAAAGGGCGGCGTCCGGAAGGAGTTCCGCCCTGCACAGATAAGAATGCCGGTCACCCTCATCGGGTGACCGGCACTTTTGACGTGACGATCTTAGGCGGACGCTTGACCTTCCGCCAGGAAGAACCAGGTTTCCAGCACGGAATCAGGGTTCAGCGAGACGCTTTCGATGCCCTGTTCCATCAGCCATTTGGCCAGGTCAGGATGGTCGGAAGGGCCTTGGCCGCAGATGCCGATGTACTTGCCAGCCTTGTTACAGGCCTGGATGGCGTTGACCAGCAGCTTCTTGACCGCAGGATTTCGCTCGTCGAACAGGTGGGCGATGATCCCCGAATCGCGGTCCAGGCCCAGGGTCAGCTGGGTCAGGTCGTTGGAACCGATGGAGAAACCGTCGAAGAACTCCAGGAACTCTTCGGCCAGGATGGCGTTGGACGGCAATTCGCACATCATGATCACGCGCAGGCCGTTTTCGCCACGGGACAGGCCGTTTTCCGCCAGCAGGTCGACCACCTGACTCGCTTCGCCCAAGGTGCGCACGAACGGCACCATGATCTCGACGTTGGTCAGGCCCATCTCGTTGCGCACGCGCTTGAGGGCGCGGCATTCGAGCTCGAAGCAATCACGGAACGCTTCGCTGATGTAACGCGAGGCGCCACGGAAGCCCAGCATCGGGTTTTCTTCTTCCGGCTCGTAGAGCTTGCCACCGATCAGGTTGGCGTATTCGTTGGACTTGAAGTCCGACAGACGCACGATGACCTTTTTCGGGTAGAACGCCGCCGCCAGCGTGCTGATGCCTTCCACCAGCTTCTCGACGTAGAAGCCCACCGGGTCGTTGTAGCCGGCGATGCGCTTGTCGACGCTTTCCTTGATGTCCAGCGGCAGGCCGTCGTAGTTCAACAGGGCCTTGGGGTGCACGCCGATCATACGGTTGATGATGAACTCCAGGCGGGCCAGGCCCACACCGGCATTCGGCAATTGCGCGAAGTCGAAGGCACGGTCAGGGTTGCCGACGTTCATCATGATCTTGAACGGTAGGTCCGGCATGGCGTCGATGGAGTTCTGCTTGATGTCGAAGCCCAGTTCACCTTCGAAGATGAAACCGGTGTCGCCTTCGGCGCAGGACACGGTCACGCCCTGGCCGTCCTTGAGCAGTTGGGTGGCGTTGCCGCAACCGACTACCGCAGGGATCCCCAGTTCACGGGCGATGATCGCCGCGTGGCAGGTACGCCCGCCACGGTTGGTGACGATGGCACTGGCGCGTTTCATCACCGGTTCCCAGTCCGGGTCGGTCATGTCGGAGACCAGTACGTCACCTGGCTGGACCTTGTCCATCTCGGACACGTCCTTGATGATCCGCACCTTGCCAGCGCCGATGCGCTGGCCGATGGCACGGCCTTCCACCAGCACGGTGCCGGTTTCTTTGAGCAGGTAGCGCTCCATGACATTGGCCGACGTGCGGCTTTTCACGGTTTCCGGACGGGCTTGCACGATGTACAGCTTGCCGTCGTCACCGTCCTTGGCCCACTCGATGTCCATCGGGCACTTGTAGTGCTTTTCGATGATCATCGCTTGCTTGGCCAACTCGCTGACTTCAGCGTCGGTCAGGCAGAAACGTGCGCGTTCGGCCTTGTCGACTTCAACGGTTTTCACCGAACGACCGGCCTTGGCCTCGTCGCCGTAGATCATCTTGATGGCCTTGCTGCCCAGGTTACGGCGCAGGATGGCCGGGCGGCCCGCTTCGAGGGTGCCCTTGTGTACGTAGAATTCGTCGGGGTTGACCGCGCCCTGTACGACGGTTTCACCCAGGCCGTAGGCGCCGGTGATGAACACCACGTCACGGAAGCCCGATTCGGTATCGAGGGTGAACATCACGCCGGCCGTGCCGGTTTCCGAACGCACCATGCGCTGCACACCGGCAGACAAGGCCACCAGCTTGTGGTCGAAACCCTGGTGCACACGGTAGGAAATCGCGCGATCGTTGAACAGCGAGGCGAACACTTCCTTGGCGGCGCGAATGACGTTTTCCACGCCGCGGATGTTCAGGAAGGTCTCTTGCTGGCCGGCAAAGGAGGCGTCCGGCAGGTCTTCGGCGGTGGCCGAGGAGCGCACGGCGACGGCCATGTCCGGGTTGCCGGCCGACAGGGTGGCGAAGGCGGTACGGATCTCTTCGTTGAGCTTCTCGGGGAACTCGGCTTCCATGATCCATTGGCGGATCTGGGCACCGGTCCTGGCCAGGGCGTTGACGTCATCGACGTCCAGGGCGTCCAGCGCGGCGTGGATCTGAGCGTTGAGGCCGCTCAGTTCGAGGAAATCGCGGTAAGCCTGGGCCGTGGTGGCGAAACCACCGGGCACCGACACACCAGCGCCTGCAAGATTACTGATCATCTCGCCGAGGGATGCGTTCTTGCCCCCCACGTGCTCCACATCATGGACGCCGAGCTTATCGAGGGAAACTACGTACTCTACCAAGGTGATCTCTCCACTTTCTGTGTTGGAAAAGCTCAGGACGCCGGCTGCTCAGTAGGAGCATTCGCCAGCGCTTGTGGCCTGGACCTGGAAAATAAGTGAGAATGCGGCCCACTGCGGGACGGCAAAATCGCGCCTATCATATCCAAGATTCGCCATCAGCTTAAGGCCCAGGGCTCAAATGAAACGATCTGCTTTCTTTATCTCCGACGGCACCGGCATTACAGCCGAAACTCTGGGTCAAAGCCTGCTCGCGCAGTTCGAAAACATTACCTTCGCCAAATTCACACGCCCCTACATCGACAGCGTGGATAAAGCGCGGGCCATGGTACAACAAATCAATCTGGCGGCTGAAAAAGACGGTTTTAGGCCGATCATTTTCGACACCATCGTCAATCAAGACATCCGTGAGATTCTCGCAACGTCGAATGGTTTCATGATCGATATTTTCTCGACCTTCCTGGCGCCACTGGAGCAGGAGTTGAGTGAACACTCCTCTTATTCGGTCGGAAAGTCCCATTCCATTGGGCACAACTCCAACTATATGGAGCGTATCGAGGCGGTGAACTTCGCCCTCGACAACGACGACGGCGCCCGTACGCACTACTACGACAAGGCCGACCTGATCCTGGTCGGCGTGTCGCGCTGCGGCAAAACGCCCACCTGCCTGTACATGGCCATGCAGTTCGGGATTCGCGCGGCCAATTACCCGCTGACTGAAGACGACATGGAGCACCTGACGCTGCCGGCGGCCTTGCGCGCGCATTCGCACAAGCTGTTCGGGCTGACCATTGATCCGGACCGCCTCACCGCGATCCGCAATGAGCGCAAGCCCAACAGTCGCTATTCGAGCTATGCCCAGTGTGAGTTTGAAGTGCGCGAAGTAGAAAATCTGTTCCGCCGGGAGAATATTGCGCACATCAATTCCACGCATTTCTCGGTGGAAGAGATTTCGGCGAAGATTCTGGTGGAGAAAGGCGTGGAGCGCAGGTTCAAGTAAGGGTGGCGCCTGGACTGGCCTCTTCGCGGGCAAGCCCGCTCCCACAGTTGACCGAGTTCCAGCTCTGGAATGCGGTCAAAATGTGGGAGCTGGCTTGCCTGCGAAGAACGATAACGCGGTGAACCTGCCTACAGCTGAAACCTTCCTCCCCCCTGCCCCAGCGCCGTGGCCAGCGCATCAAACCCCGCCCGCAACAACTGATCATCCCCCGACGTATTGCAGATACTCGCCCGGATAAACTGCGGCACCGCTGTCTGCCCCACGGCAAAAGCCTCGGCGGTGGCGATCAGGTAATTGTTCTGCTTGAGTTCGGCCTCGATTTCCGACGCCCGCCACGGTTCCGGCACTTCTATCCAGAAGTGCGGGCTGTTGAGGTGAGTGCGGTACTCCAGGCCCGCCAGCAGGTCGCGGACCAGCGCCTTGCGGCGGCTGATCTCGTTGATCTGCTGGCGCAGCAGGTATTCCGCCGTGCCGTTTTCGATCCACTGGGTTGCCAGCTCAAGGGTAACTGGCGTGGCCATCCAGCAGGTCGAACGCAGGGCCGCCGAAATACGGCTGACCAGCGCGGGCGGCGCATGTACATAGCCCACACGCAGCCCGGCGGACACCGCTTTGCTCAGGCTGCTGATCAGAATCGTACGCTCAGGGGCGAAATGGCTGAGGGGCGGCGGTCGATCTTCCACAAGTACACCGTGGGCTTCATCCTCAAGAATCAGCAGATTGTGTTCACGGCACACCTTGGCCAGCGCCTCGCGACGCGCCACCGAGAGCACAGCGGTGGTGGGGTTCTGGATGGTCGGCGTGCAGTACAGCGCTGAAATCCGGTGATTACGACAGACTTCGTCCAGTGCGCTCGGCAGCACGCCTTCTTCGTCCATCTCCAGACCGATCAGCCGGATACCCAGCATGCGCGCGGCGGTGATCAGCCCGGGATAGGTCAGCTGTTCAGTGACCACCGTATCGCCGGCCCGCAACAGTGCCATCATCGAGCAGAGCAAGCCGTGCTGGCCGCCGTTGACGCAGATGACCTGCTCGGGAATCGGATGAAAATCGCGCTGCACCAGCCATTGCGCACCGGCTTCACGGTAGCGCGGCAAGCCGGCGTCCGGCGTGTAGGCGCTGATGTCCTGGAGGAACTTGGCGTTGGTCGACAGGGTTTGGAAGCTCTGGGCCAGGAACACCGTCTCCTGCCCCGGGATGTGCATGTTGCGGCTCATGTCGAAGTATTGGCGCGGCTCTTCGCTGAAGTTGCGAAAACCTTCATCGCGCTGGCGCTCCATACCACGCTTGCGTACGAACGTACCGTCCCCCACCCGCGCCACCACCAGCCCCAGGCGTTCCAGCTCGCCGTAGGCGCGGCTGATGGTGCCGATCGTGACGCCAAGATTGTCGGAAAGTACCCGATGGGGCGGCAGTTTTCTTCCTGGTTCAATCAAGCCTTCAAGGATGCCCCGCTCCATGACGTCGGACAGGCGCTTGTACTTCACGCCCTGACCGTTGGACAACCCCTCACGCATAATTGACACCATGTCAATATTTGTTTTGACAGCCATCTTTCGCCCTAATAGTGTGCTTTTACGGGTTCAATCGCCGAATTTTACAACTCATTACAAGCTCAATATAGAGTTCAATTCCGGCTCAGGGAAGCAATAAACGATGCCAATGTCCGCCGTTCTCGAAAACACCGCCAAGACCAAAACCCAAAAACAGTGGCTGGCCGGGCTGATCACCAGTGTGATGTTCCTGATCGTGTGCCTGAGTTGGGGCACCACCTGGCTGGGCATCAAGATTGCCGTGGAGAGCGTGCCGCCGCTCACCTCCGCGGGCCTGCGCTTCCTCATCGCCTTCCCGCTGTTCCTGTGCTTTGCCATGGTGCGCCGCGAGCCGGTCCTGTTTCCCCGCGAGAGCCGCTGGTTCTTCGTGTTCGTGACCCTGTCCTACTTCAGCGTGCCCTACTACCTGCTCAACTACGGCGAGATGCATGTCTCGTCCGGCCTCACCGCGCTGCTGTTCAGTTGCATGCCGGTGTTCATCCTGATTTTCTCCGCGCTGTTCCTGCGCGAACGCATCTACTTTTCCCAGGTGGTCGGTATCGGTATCGGCTTCGGCAGCCTCTACATGATCATCAAGAGCCAGGGCCTGCACCTGGACCACGCCGAGTTCTTCGGGGTACTGGCGATTCTGACCGCCGCGATCATGCATGCCTTGTGCTACGTCATCACCAAGCAGAAAGGCAGCGCCATCAGCGTGATCACCTACAACACCCTGCCCATCGGTATTGCCGGGCTGATGCTGTTCGTCGCCGGGCTGTGGTTTGAGACGCCGACTTTCGAAGCCATCACCCTGCGGTCGTGGGGTGCGCTGTTCTACCTGGGGCTGGTGGCCTCGGTGGGTGGGTTCATCGTGTACTTCATGCTGCTCAAGCGCTTGAGCCCGATCATCCTGTCGTTCGTGTTCATCATCTTCCCGGTGTTCGCGGTGATCATCGGCGCCTGGTACGAAGGCGTGTCGATTTCTCGCGACCTGATGCTGTACTCGGCCATCCTGCTGGCCGGCTTTGCGATCACCAAGCTGCCCGTTGAAAAACTCCTGGCCAAGAAAAATTGACCCTTGCCCTGCCCCATCAACTTCAGCCACGCGAGAGAAACATGGACGTCCTCCGCCCCGAAGCCCTGGAACAGATCTACGCCCACGCCAGCCGCGGCTACCCCGAGGAGTGCTGTGGTTTTGTCTTCGCTGACGGCAGCGTGTACCTGGGCAGCAATATCCAGAACGAGCTGCACCGCAAGAACCCCGAGATGTACCCGCGCAGCGCCGCCAACGGCTACACCTTCTCGGTGGCCGACACCCTGCTGCTGAGCAAGGCGTTTCGCAGCGATAACCCGGTGGTGGTGATCTACCACTCACACCCGGATGTCGGTGCCTATTTCAGCGACGAAGACGAGGACAAGGCGCTGTTCATGGGTGAACCGATCTACCCCGTCAGCTACCTGGTGGTCGACGTTCGCCAGGGCCAGGCCCTCGGTTCCAAGCTGTTTGCCTGGGATGGCAAGCATTTCGCCCTTCAACCTTTCAACGACCTGCACACGGAGTTGTCCATGAACGCTGTCTCTTTCCCCGACATTCTGGTTCGCGTGGCCAAGCTGCCGGAATCGACCCTCGAGGGCGCCGGAACGACATTGCGCGAAGTCATTGAAAACCTCTGCAGCAGCCACCCGCAGTTGCGTGCGCACCTGTTCCACGAGAAGAACAACCAGCTCAAGGAACACTTCCTGTTTACCGCCGAGGAAGAACTGGTCGGCGCCGACGACCCACTGCCGGAAAAAGCCCGGATCGAAGTGCTGCTCGCCACCTCGGGTGGCATGGATGTCGACGCACTGAGCAATGAAGAAGTCCAGCGCTACGTGCGCCACATCACCCTGCCCGGCGTCGGCCGCGAAGGCCAGTTGAACCTCAAGAAAGCCAAGGTGTTGATCATCGGCACCGGTGGCCTGGGCTCACCGATCAGCCTGTACCTGGCAGCAGCCGGCGTCGGCACCCTGGGGCTGGTGGACTTCGATGTGGTGGAAAGCAGCAACCTGCAACGCCAGATCGTCCATGGCAACAGCACCCTCGGCATGCCCAAGGTCGAGTCCGCCAAGCAACGTCTGCAAGACCTCAACCGTCATATCCAGATCAACGCCCACGACACCGCCCTGAATGCCGATAACGCCCTGGAACTGGTGGGCGCCTACGACCTGGTGATCGACGGAACCGACAATTTCGACACCCGCTACCTGGTCAACGACGCCTGCGTGCAGTTGGGCAAGCCGTTGGTATACGGCGCCATCTACCGTTTCGACGGGCAGATCAGCGTACTCAACTATAAAGGTGGCCCCTGCTACCGCTGCCTGTTCCCCAGCGCGCCGCCCGCCGAACTGGCGCCCAATTGCAGCGCCGGTGGCGTGATCGGCGTGTTGCCCGGTGTGGTCGGGATGATCCAGGCCACCGAGGCCATCAAGCTGTTGATCGGCATCGGTGAACCGCTGTCCGGCCGCTTGATGCGCTTCGATGCGCTGGCAATGAAGTTCAGCGAGATCCGCTTCAAGCGGCGTGCCGACTGCCCGTGCTGCTCCGAACTGCGCCATAGCGAAAGCATGGCACCGGCTGTCTGTGCAGACGCTGTGCCCAGCCAGCCGTCCCTGGCCGAAGAGCGCTACATAAAGCCCCGTGTACTCAAGCAATTGCTCGAACACCCGCGCAGCGTCGATGTATTGCTGGACGTGCGTGATGCCAGCGAACTGGAGGTGTGCAAATTGCCAGGTGTGGTGCATATCCCCCTGGCCGAACTGGACAATCAGCTCGAGCGCCTCAGCCGGGACAACACCCACTATCTGATCTGCTACGCCGGCACCCGCGCCGAGCAAGCCGCCAGCACCTTGCTGGCGGCGGGTTTCGCCAACACCAAAGTCCTGCAGGGCGGCATGAAGCATTGGGTTCGCGACGTCGAACCCGACATGCCCTTGTATTGAGTCGAGGACTGAATGATGTTGCACAATTCCATTCTCGACGTCATCGGCCAAACGCCGATCGTGCGCCTGGCGCAGTTCTCCGAAGACCTCGGTATCGAGGTCTATGCCAAGCTCGAATCCCTCAACCCGGGTGGCAGCCACAAGGCGCGCATTGCCTTGGGCATGATCCTCGACGCCGAACGCCGGGGCGTGCTGATCCGTGACTCCGGGCAAACCATCATCGAGCCCAGCGGCGGCAATACCGGTATCGGCCTGGTCATGGCCGGCAATGTGCTGGGCTACAAGGTGGTGCTGGTGATCCCCGACAACTACAGCCCCGAAAAACAGAAGCTGCTGCGCCTGTACGGCGCCAAGGTGGTGCTGTCGGACAGCCGCCTGGGCAACAATTCCCACGGCGAAAAATGCATGGAACTGCAGTTGGAAAACCCCAGCTACGTGATGCTCAACCAGCAGCGCAACGGCGCCAACCCACAGACCCATCGCGACACCACCGCACCGGAAATCCTGCGTGCGTTCGGCGAGCGTCGCGCCGACTACTTTGTCAGCGGAATCGGCACCGGCGGGCATATCACCGGTATTGGCGAAACCCTGAAAGCCGCCTGGCCGGGGCTGCGCGTCATGGGGGTGGAACCGGAAGAATGCGACCTGCTGAAAAACCAGCATGCGCCGCACCATATCCAGGGCCTGTCGATCGGCCTGATCCCGAGCATCCTCAACCTGGACGTGATCGACGGCATGCTCAAGGTCTCGCGCCAGGACTGCATCGACATGATGAAACGCATCATGCGCACGGATGCCATCAGCCTGGGTTTGTCCTCGGCCGCCAACATGGTGGCCGTCGCCCAACTCGCCCCGGAACTGCCGCCCGAAACGGTGGTGCTGACCATGGTCTACGACAATGCCGACAGCTACCTGCCCAGTTTCGAATAAGCGGTTTTCCAACCAATCAGACGACGGGGGTGCCTCAATGGGTGGCTTTATCGACATGCAACAGTTGCACGATGAGTTGCTGACTCACCTCATCAAGACCCTCACGCTGGCACAGATGAAACAGCTGGAGCCGCATCTGGCACCGCTGGTACAGAATGCCGCCCAGGCGGTGGCCGAGGATTTGATCGCCTACGCCTACCGCGACCCGGCATCCCGTGGGCGCGGTGAGCTGATCCTGGAGTCCTACGCGTCGTTCAAGGCGGTGCTGTATTACCGGCTGGCGCACCTGGTGTGGCATTTCCCCGACCGCACCAACGGCGTCTTCTCGCGTATCGCCCTCAAGCTGAGCAACCAGGGCAAGGTGCTTTCCGGCGCCGAGATCCACCCGGCGGCGCGCATTGGTCGGCGCTTTGTACTGGATCACGGCTACGGCACCGTGATCGGCGAAACGTGTGAGATCGGCAACGACTGCTACATCCTCTGCGGCGTGACCCTGGGCGCCCGTGGCATCGCCAACAACCCCGACGGCAAGCGCCACCCACGCCTGGGCAATAACGTCGAGGTTGGTTCCGGCGCCCGCGTGCTCGGCTATGTACTGATCGGCGACAACGTGTTTATCAGCCCCTCCTGCGTGATCACCCAGGATGTGCCCGCCGGCACCAAGGTGAAGGTGGTGAACCAGATCCAACTGCAAAAAAACGACGAGTCGGACCACAGCAATTACCTCGGCGCCTTTGCCCTGGATGAGCGTCTGCACGTGGTCGGCGAGATCAATGCGAGCCATAAGGTCACGGTACTGGACGCCGACTTCCATCCCTTGCCTGGGCTGATGCTGGAGCCCACGGTGAAGGAGCGTCATCACCTGCAATTTCGCCTGCATCGCATCGAGTCGGGCAACCACCTGCCACGCCTGCCGCTGAACCTGAAGGTCTGCGGCCCGGAATTTGAAATCACCCTGCTTTCCCCGCCTGGCTTGAGTGCGATGGTGCGTTCCCTGTTGCAAGCCAGCCCATTGATCGTTGGAGGTTGAACATGTCCGTGCACACCATGGAAACCCTGGCGCTGTTCGACAGCGCACCCTACCAGAACGCCTTCAGCGCCCGAGTGATTGCCGTCAGCGAACACGGCGTCGCCCTGGAACACACGTTGTTTTACCCCACCGGGGGCGGGCAGCCAGGCGACACGGGCCACCTCACACTGGAGGACGGTACGCGGGTCGAAGTGACCGGCACAGTACGCGACCCGGTGCAGCGCTCAATCATCTGGCACCAGGTGGAACACTGCCCCGAGCAATTGACCGCCGGAGTGCAGGTGGACGCCGGCCTCGACTGGGACCGGCGCTACCAGCACATGAAGATGCACACCTGCCTGCACCTGCTGTGCTCGATCATCGACGCGCCGGTCACCGGATGCAGCATCAGTGCAGACAAAGGTCGCCTGGACTTCGACCTGCCGGAAATGACCCTCGACAAAGACAGCATCACCCGCGACCTCAACGCGCTGATCGAGCAGGCCCACCCGGTGAAAACCCTGTCGATGCCGGCCACCGAGTACGCCACCCTGCTGCAGATCACCCGCACCCAGGCGGTGGCACCGCCGGTGATTCAAGGTGCGGTGCGGGTGATTGAAATCGCCGGTATCGATATCCAGCCGTGCGGCGGCACCCATGTGCTCAACACCGAAGAAATAGGCCGGGTGTTCTGCGAGAAGATCGAGAAGAAGAGCAAACACAACCGCAGGGTCATACTGCGATTCGAGTGAACACGGTCAACTGTGGGAGCCCCCCCTCCAACATTCATTGGGTTTCCACAGATAAATACGGGATGCCTGCTAGATCACGAACAGATCAACAAACCGGTTTACCGGAGTTGCCTCAAGCCGCGCCTGATCTTTGCACAACGCAAAAATCTCGGCGCTGCGCTGCGCGGTAAAGCGCGTGGCCAGGTTGGCCTTGAACTTGTCTTCCAATAACGGAATGCCATCCACCCGGCGACGGCGATGGCCGATCGGGTACTCCACCGCCACCTGCTCGGTGCTGCTGCCGTCCTTGAAGAACACCTGCACCGCGTTGGCGATGGAGCGTTTGTCCGCCTCCAGGTATTCGCGGCTGTAGCGGGGGTCTTCGACGATGACCATTTTGTCCCGCAGCGCGTCGATGATCGGATGGGCGGCGTGGAATTCGTCTTCGTACTGCTCGGCCACCAGATTGCCGAACGCCAGCGGCACGGCGGTCATGTATTGCAGGCAGTGGTCACGGTCAGCGGCGTTGGCCAGTTGCCCGACCTTGGAAATGATACGAATCGCCGACTCATGGGTGGTGATCACGATACGTTCGATTTCCTGCAGGCGATCCTTGACCAACGGATGCAAGGCCACCGCCGCTTCGCAGGCCGTTTGCGCGTGGAACTCGGCGGGGAAGCTGATCTTGAACAGCACGTTTTCCATCACATAAGTGCCGTAGGGCTGGGACAGGCTGAACCCGCGCTTGTCCTGCGGCTTGAGCGCCAGGTCCTTGTTGGTGTGGCTGAACAATACGTCGTAGAACCCCCACTGCGGTGCGCTTAATACACCGGGGATGCCCATCTCGCCGCGCATCGCGATATCCGCCAGGCGCACACCCCGGCTGGAGGCATCACCCGCCGCCCAGGATTTGCGCGAACCGGCATTCGGCGCATGCCGATACGTACGCAACGCCTGCCCATCGACAAACGCGTGGGACAAGGCCGCGAGCAGTTGCTCACGGTTGGCGCCCATCAGCTTGGCGGTCACTGCCGTGGAGGCGACTTTTACCAGCAGCACATGGTCGAGGCCGACGCGGTTGAACGAGTTTTCCAGGGCAATCACGCCCTGGATTTCGTGGGCCATGATCATCGCTTCCAGCACCGCGCGCAGGGTCAGCGGTGCCTCACCGTTGGCCACCCGCTTTTGCGACAGGTGATCGGCCACGGCGAGAATGCCGCCGAGGTTGTCCGAGGGGTGGCCCCACTCGGCGGCGAGCCAGGTGTCGTTGTAGTCGAGCCAACGCACGATGCAGCCGATGTCCCACGCCGCCTTGACCGGGTCCAGCCGGAACGAAGTGCCCGGTACACGAGCGCCAAACGGCACCACCGTGCCCTCGACCATCTGCCCCAGGTGCTTGGTGCACTCCGGGAAACGCAGGGCCAGCAGGCCGCAGCCCAGCGTGTCCATCAGGCAGTTACGGGCGGTGTCCAATGCGGCCTGGGAATCGATCCGGTAAGTGAGGACATAGTCGGCGATGTCCTGCAGGACCTGGTCGTAGTCGGGACGGTTGTTCTGGTCGACGTTGGCGCTCATGGCAGTACTCCTAAAAGGTTGGGTTAGTCCTCAGGATCACGGTTGATCGCTCCATCGCAGGTCTGGCCGCCTGCTTGGGGGTATGAAGATCCAATGTGGGAGGGGGCTTGCCCCCGATGGCGGTGGGTCAGTTGATATATGTGTCTGCAGACACACCGCTATCGGGGGCAAGCCCCCTCCCACACTGGGGACAGTGTGGGTTGTTAGAAAGCGTCGCCGGGGACGCGTACGAAGCCCTCCATCAGCACCCGGGCGCTGCGGCTCATGATGGCTTTTTTCACCACCCACTCGCCGTTTACCTGGGTGGCTTCAGCGCCCACACGCAACGTGCCAGACGGGTGCCCGAAGCGCACCGCATTGCGCTCCACGCCACCGGCCGCGAGGTTGACCAAGGTCCCGGAAATCGCCGCCGCCGTGCCGATCGCCACCGCCGCCGTGCCCATCATCGCGTGGTGCAATTTGCCCATGGACAGTGCACGTACCAGCAGGTCCACATCACCTGCCTTGATTGCCTTGCCGCTGGACGCCACGTAGTCCGCCGGCTTGGCCACAAACGCCACCTTCGGCGTATGTTGGCGTTGAGCGGCTTCGTCCAGGTGCTGGATCAGGCCCATGCGCAACGCGCCATAAGCCCGCACGGTTTCGAACATCGCCAGGGCCTTGGGGTCGCTGTTGATCGCACCTTGCAGCTCGGTGCCGGTGTAGCCGAGGTCTTCGGCGTTGATAAAGATGGTCGGGATGCCAGCGTTGATCAGCGTCGCCTTGAAGGTGCCGACGCCGGGCACTTCCAGGTCGTCCACCAGGTTGCCGGTAGGGAACATCGACCCGCCGCCGCCCTCTTCTTCCGCTGCCGGGTCCATGAATTCCAACTGCACTTCGGCGGCCGGGAAGGTCACGCCGTCCAGTTCGAAGTCACCGGTTTCCTGCACGGCACCGTCGGTGATCGGCACATGGGCGATGATGGTCTTGCCGATGTTGGCCTGCCATACACGCACCACGGCCACGCCGTTGTGGGGCACGCGGGCCGGGTCGACCAGGCCGGCGCTGATCGCGAAGGAACCCACCGCCGCCGACAGGTTGCCGCAGTTGCCACTCCAGTCCACGAACGGCTTGTCGATGGAGACCTGGCCGAACAGGTAATCCACGTCGTGATCGGCGCGGCTGCTTTTGGCCAGGATCACGGTTTTGCTGGTGCTCGAGGTGGCGCCGCCCATGCCGTCGATTTGCTTGTCGTAGGGGTCGGGGCTGCCGATTACCCGTAACAGCAAGGCGTCACGCGCAGCCCCCGGCACCTGCGCCGGTTCGGGCAGGTCCGTGAGGCTGAAAAACACACCCTTGCTGGTGCCGCCACGCATGTAGGTGGCGGGGATCTTGATTTGCGCTACGTGTGCCATGGTGTCCCCTCACGCCGTCGCCGCCGATTCCAGGAAGTCCTGGGCAAAACGCTGCAACACGCCACCCGCCTCGTAGATCGACACTTCTTCGGCGGTGTCGAGGCGGCAGGTCACCGGCACCTCGACACGTTCGCCATTCTTGCGGTTGATCACCAGGGTCAACTGCGCGCGTGGAGTGCGCGCACCGACCACGTCATAGGTCTCGCTGCCGTCGATCTTCAGGGTGTGGCGGTCGGTGCCCGGCAGGAACTCCAGCGGCAACACGCCCATGCCCACCAGGTTGGTGCGGTGGATGCGCTCGAAACCTTCGGCGGCAATCGCCTCCACACCGGCCAGCCGCACGCCCTTGGCCGCCCAGTCGCGGGACGAGCCCTGGCCGTAGTCGGCGCCAGCAATGATGATCAGCGGCTGCTTACGCTCCATGTAGGTCTCGATGGCTTCCCACATCCGCGTGACCTGGCCTTCCGGCTCGATACGCGCCAGGGAACCCTGCTTGACCTTGCCGTTTTCCACCACCATTTCGTTGAACAGTTTCGGGTTGGCGAAGGTGGCGCGCTGCGCGGTCAAGTGATCGCCCCGGTGCGTCGCGTAGGAGTTGAAGTCGACTTCCGGCAGGCCCATTTTCGCCAGGTATTCGCCGGCGGCGCTGTCGAGCATGATCGCGTTGGAGGGCGACAGGTGGTCGGTGGTGATGTTGTCCGGCAGCACCGCCAGCGGGCGCATGCCCTTGAGCGGACGGGCACCGGCCAGCGCGCCTTCCCAGTAAGGCGGGCGGCGGATATAGGTGCTTTGCGGACGCCAGTCGTACAGCGGCGCGACTTTCGGACCAGTGTCTTCGTGGATGGCGAACATCGGGATGTAGACCTGGCGGAACTGCTCCGGCTTGACCGAGGCCTTGACCACCGCGTCGATCTCTTCGTCGCTCGGCCAGATGTCCTGCAGGCGGATTTCCTTGCCGTTGGCGTCGAGGCCGAGCACGTCTTTTTCGATGTCGAAGCGGATGGTGCCGGCAATCGCGTACGCCACCACCAGCGGCGGCGACGCGAGGAACGCTTGCTTGGCGTAGGGGTGGATTCGCCCATCAAAGTTGCGGTTGCCCGACAGCACAGCGGTTGCGTACAGGTCGCGGTCGATGATTTCCTGCTGGATCACCGGGTCGAGGGCGCCAGACATGCCGTTGCAGGTGGTGCAGGCGAACGCCACCACGCCGAAGCCGAGCTTCTCCAGCTCATGCCCCAGGCCGGCTTCTTCCAGGTACATGGCCACGGTTTTCGAGCCGGGTGCCAGGGACGATTTGACCCACGGCTTGCGCGTCAGACCCAACTTGTTGGCGTTGCGCGCCAGCAGGCCGGCGGCGATCACGTTGCGCGGGTTGCTGGTGTTGGTGCAACTGGTGATAGCAGCGATGATCACCGCGCCGTCGGGCATTTGCCCCGGCACTTCATCCCACTGGCCGGAAATACCCTTGGACGCCAGATCGCGGGTGGCGACGCGAGCATGCGGATTGCTCGGGCCGGCCATGTTGCGCACGACACTGGACAGATCGAAGGTCAGCCCACGCTCGTACTGCGCGCCCTTGAGGTCATCGGCCCACAGGCCGGTGTGGCGAGCATATTGCTCCACCAGGGTGACTTGCTCGTCTTCACGGCCGGTGAGTTTCAGGTAGGCGATGGTCTGCTGGTCGATGTAGAACATCGCTGCGGTGGCGCCGTATTCCGGGGCCATGTTGGAGATGGTTGCGCGGTCGCCAAGCGTCAGTGCCGAAGCGCCTTCGCCGAAGAATTCCAGCCAGGCGCCGACCACTTTCTGTTGACGCAGGAACTCGGTCAGCGCCAGCACCATGTCGGTGGCGGTGATGCCGGGTTGCAGCTTGCCCGTCAGTTCAACGCCGACGCTTTCCGGCAGGCGCATCCACGAAGCGCGACCGAGCATCACGCTCTCGGCTTCCAGGCCGCCGACACCGATGGCGATCACGCCCAGGGCATCCACGTGGGGGGTGTGGCTGTCGGTGCCGACGCAGGTATCGGGGAAGGCCACGCCGTCGCGCACCTGGATCACCGGGGACATTTTCTCCAGGTTGATCTGGTGCATGATGCCGTTGCCCGGCGGGATCACGTCGACGTTCTTGAAGGCCTTCTTGGTCCACTCGATGAAGTGGAAACGGTCTTCGTTGCGACGGTCCTCGATGGCGCGGTTTTTCTCGAACGCGTCCGGGTCGGAACCACCGGCTTCGACGGCCAGGGAGTGGTCGACGATCAGTTGGGTCGGCACCACCGGGTTGACCTGGGCCGGGTCACCGCCTTGCAGGGCGATGGCGTCACGCAGGCCGGCGAGGTCGACCAGGGCAGTCTGGCCGAGGATGTCGTGGCAGACGACACGGGCCGGGAACCATGGGAAATCGAGGTCACGCTTGCGTTCGATCAGTTGGCTCAAGGACGCGTTGAGGGTGGCCGGGTCGCAGCGGCGCACGAGGTTTTCCGCAAGCACGCGGGAGGTGTACGGCAAGGTGGCGTAGGCGCCGGGGGTGATTGCCTCGACAGCCGCGCGGGCGTCGAAGTAGTCCAGGCGGCTGCCGGGAAGCGGTTTGCGAAATTCAGTGTTCATCGTCAGGACTCGGTCACGGTAGTTACAAAAGGAGTCGACTGGTCCAGCGTTGAAATGCAATTCAAATGTGGGAGGGGGCTTGCCCCCGATGGCAGTGTGTCAATCAACCCATCTGTTACTGATACACCGCTATCGGGGGCAAGCCCCCTCCCACATTTGACCCATTCCAACGCCGGAAGAGCCAGCCTTCAGCGACGTTCGATTGGCACGAACTTGCGCTGCTCTACGCCGGTGTATTCGGCGCTTGGACGGATGATGCGGTTGTTGGCGCGCTGCTCGAACACATGCGCCGCCCAGCCCGTCAGGCGCGAGCACACGAAGATCGGGGTGAACAGCTTGGTCGGAATGCCCATGAAGTGGTACGCCGAGGCATGGTAGAAGTCGGCGTTGGGGAACAGCTTCTTCTGTTCCCACATGGTCTTGTCGATGGCTTCGGAGACCGGGAACAGCACCTTGTCGCCCACCTCGTCCGCAAGTTTTTTGGACCAGCCCTTGATCACTTCATTACGCGGGTCGCTGTCTTTGTAGATCGCGTGGCCGAAGCCCATGATCTTGTCCTTGCGCGCCAGCATGCCGAGGGTGCCTTCGACCGCTTCTTCAGCGGACGAGAAACGTTCGATCATCTCCATCGCCGCTTCGTTGGCGCCGCCGTGCAGCGGGCCTCGCAGCGAGCCGATGGCGGCGGTGACACAGGAATACAGGTCGGAAAGTGTCGACGCACACACACGCGCCGTGAACGTCGAGGCGTTGAATTCGTGCTCGGCGTAGAGGATCAGCGACACGTTCATCACCTTGACGTGCAAGTCGCTGGGCTTCTTGCCGTGCAGCAGGTGCAGGAAGTGGCCGCCGATGCTCGGTTCGTCGGTCACGCAGTCGATGCGCTTGCCATCGTGGCTGAAGCGGTACCAGTAGCACATGATCGCCGGGAAGGCGGCGAGCAGGCGGTCGGTGACGTCGCGCTGCACGCTGAAGTTTTTTTCCGGCTCGATATTGCCGAGGAACGAGCATCCGGTGCGCATCACGTCCATCGGGTGGGCATCGGCGGGGATGCGCTCCAGCACTTCCTTCAGCGCTTGCGGCAGGTCGCGCAGCTTGCCCAGCTTGGCGCTGTAGGCGGCCAGTTCGGCTTGGGTCGGCAACTCGCCGTACAGCAGCAGGTAGGCGACTTCTTCAAACTGCGCATCGGCGGCCAGTTCGCGCACGTCGTAGCCACGATAGGTCAGGCCAGCGCCGGCCTGGCCCACAGTGGACAGTGCGGTCTGCCCGGCTACCTGGCCACGCAGGCCGGCCCCACTCAGTACTTTTGCTTCAGCCATGTCTGTTCTCCAATCTTGAATTTATTCGGGAGTGCGCCGGGTTATTTTTTTGCGGCAAACAGCGCGTCGAGCTTCTGCTCGAAGGTGTGGTAGTCGATGCGATCGTAAAGCTCCATGCGGGTTTGCATGGTGTCGATCACGTTCTGTTGGGTGCCGTCGCGACGGATCGCGGTGTAGACGTTCTCGGCCGCCTTGTTCATGGCGCGGAAGGCCGAGAGCGGGTACAGCACGATGGAAACATCGGCAGATTTCAACTGTTCGGTGGTGTACAGCGGCGTGGCGCCGAATTCGGTGATGTTGGCCAGGATCGGCGCTTTCACACGGGAGGCGAACAGCTTGTACATGTCCAGCTCAGTGATGGCTTCCGGGAAGACCATGTCGGCGCCGGCCTCGATGCAGGCGGCGGCACGTTCCAGCGCGGATTCCAGGCCTTCGACGGCCAGCGCATCGGTACGCGCCATGATCACGAAGCTGTCATCGGTGCGCGCGTCCACGGCGGCCTTGATACGGTCGACCATTTCCTGCTGGGACACGATTTCCTTGTTCGGACGATGACCGCAACGCTTGGCGCCGACCTGGTCTTCGATATGGATGGCGGCCGCGCCGAACTTGATCATCGACTTGACGGTGCGTGCCACGTTGAACGCCGAGGAGCCGAAGCCGGTGTCCACGTCCACCAGCAGCGGCAGGTCGCACACGTCGGTGATGCGGCGTACGTCGGTCAGCACATCGTCCAGGCCAGTGATACCCAGGTCCGGCACACCGAGGGAGCCAGCCGCCACCCCGCCACCCGACAGGTAGATCGCCTTGAACCCGGCGCGCTTGGCCAGCAGTGCGTGGTTGGCGTTGATTGCACCGACCACCTGCAGCGGGTGTTCACTGGCGACCGCGTCACGGAAACGCTGGCCTGGAGTCGTCTTGTTATTGGAACTCATCATTCACCTCGTGATGGGGGAGTGCCGTCCGGGAAGTGACGGGCAATGTTGCGTTTGGATGCGCCGATATGCCGGCGCATCAACAGTTCGGCCAGTTCACCGTCGCGATCGGCAATCGCGTCGAGAATGCGGTGGTGCTCGGCAAAGGCCTGGCGTGGACGATTGGGGGTGGCGGAAAACTGGATGCGGTACATGCGCACCAATTGGTACAGCTCGCCGCAGAGCATCTGGGTCAGGGTGCGGTTACCGGCGCCCTGGATGATTCGGTAGTGGAAGTCGAAGTCGCCCTCCTGCTGGTAATAGCCCAGGCCGGCCTGGAAGGCTTCGTCGCGCTCGTGGGTGTGCAGCACCTGGCGCAGTTCTTCGATTTCCGCGTCGGTCATGCGCTCGGCAGCCAGGCGACAAGCCATGCCTTCGAGGGATTCGCGGATTTCATAGAGCTCGATCAGTTCGTCGTGGCTCAGCGAAACAACCCGCGCGCCAACGTGAGGCACGCGCACCAGCAGGCGCTGGCCTTCCAGGCGGTGGATCGCCTCACGCAGCGGGCCACGGCTGATGCCGTAGGTGCGCGCCAGCTCCGGCTCGGAGATCTTGCTGCCCGGGGCGATCTCGCCCTTGACGATGGCGGCCTGGATACGCCGGAAGACGTTCTCGGACATGGTCTGGGAATCGTCTTGCGCCACCACTGGGGATTCCAGCTGATCCAGCATATTGTCGACACCTTTAAAAGCAATGCCGCAAAAACTAGCCAATCAGCCCAGGATAGTCAAAGAATAAATCCACATTGTCGACAATCATCTAATAACCAGAGTTGCACCCTATCGGGGCATGGCCGCCTGCCAGCGCTGGCGCCAAAAAAGCATCATGTTAGAATGCCCGGCACTTTTGCCTGACATCACTGGATGAAACGGCGTACGAGGGAGTTTGCGCAGCAATGCCAGTCGCCTTGAATTGAACATCGCACTGCCGCCTCGGGATCTATGAGACTCAAACCCTTCCTTCTATTAATGTGCCTGTTGACCGCACCCAGCCTCGGCGCTGCCGCCGAGAAGACCGTGTATGGCCTCAATGAATACGCCCAACTGGCCGGTATTGACCTGGAGGTCGCCGCCAAACTGGATACCGGTGCCAAGACCGCCTCGCTCAGTGCCCGCGATATCAAGCGCTTCAAGCGCAACGGCGAATCCTGGGTGCGCTTCTACCTGGCCATCGACACCGCCCATTCCCATCCCATCGAGCGTCCCCTGGCCCGTGTCAGCAAGATCAAGCGACGTGCCGGTGACTACGACCCCGATGAGGACAAGAACTACACCGCCCGTCCGGTGATTGCCCTGGATATCTGCATGGGCACTGCTTTACGCAGCATCGAAGTGAACTTGACTGACCGCAGCGCATTCCAATACCCGCTGCTGATCGGCTCCGAAGCGCTGAAACGCTTTGATGCGCTGGTCGACCCCAGTCTTAAATACGCAGCAGGCAAACCTGCCTGCGCCGCCGACGCTCATACCGCCGAGTAAACCGAATGCGCTCTCTGACCCTGCACCTGAAGATCCTGATCACCATCCTGGTGGTTTTGGGTATTTCGGTCACCGCTTATCAGATCTTCGTGCTGGGGATCCCCGTCACCGAGGACGCCACCGACGACTTGTGGAACATCGACGCCAAGGTCGAGTTCGTCGCCAACCCGAAAGACCCGGTGAAGATCCAGATGTTCGTGCCGCCGTTGAGCCGCGACTTCGTCAGCCTCAACGAAAGCTTCATCTCGAATAACTATGGGGTGAGCGTCAACCGCATCGACGGCAACCGTAAGGTCACCTGGTCGGCCCGCCGTGCCAAGGGCAACCAGACCCTGTATTACCGCCTGGTGCTGACCAAGCGCTACAGCGGCGAAAAAGTCAAAGTGAAGGGCCCCACGTTCCGCGACAGCATTGCCGTGGAAGGCCCGGAAAAAATCGCCGCCGAAGCCCTGCTGGCACCGATCCGCCAGCACTCGGCCGACGTCGAGACGTTTATCACCGAAGCGATCAAGCGCACCAACAACCTCAACGACGACAACGTGAAGCTGCTGCTGGCGGGCGACCCGTCGACGCCACACAAAGCCAAGATCGTCGAATTGCTGCTGTCCATCGCCCATGTGCCGGTGGAAAAAGTCCACACCATCCGCCTGGTCGCCGACCAGCCGCAAACCCCGGAGCTGTGGCTGCGCAGCTTCAACGGCAATGACTGGTTGTACTTCAACCCGGAAACCGGCGAACAGGGCCTGCCCGCCGACCGCCTGCTGTGGTGGACCGGTGATGAAAACCTGATCACCGTCGACGGCGGCAAAAAGGCCATGGTGACCTTCAGCCTGAACAACAGCGAGATGAACGCGATTCGCCTGGCCAAGCTGACCGACGAGAACACCGACGCCAACTTCCTCGAATACTCGCTGTACGGCCTGCCGCTGCAAACCCAGCAGACCTTCATGATCATGGTGATGATCCCGATCGGCGTGCTGGTGATCCTGATCCTGCGCAACCTGATCGGCCTGCAGACGCTGGGCACGTTCACCCCGGTGCTGATCGCCCTGGCGTTCCGCGAGACGCAGTTGGGCTTCGGGATTGTGCTGTTCACGATTATCACGGCGCTGGGACTCTCGCTCAGGTCGTACCTGGAACACCTCAAATTGCAGATGTTGCCGAGACTTTCGGTGGTGCTGACCTTTGTGGTGGTGCTGATTGCGGCCATCAGCCTGTTCAGCCACAAGCTGGGATTGGAGCGCGGATTGTCGGTGGCGCTGTTCCCGATGGTGATTCTGACCATGACCATCGAACGCCTGTCGATCACCTGGGAAGAACGCGGTGCCAACCATGCGCTGAAAGTAGCGATTGGTACGCTGTTCGCGGCGTCCCTGGCGCACCTGATCATGAGCGTGCCGGAGCTGATCTACTTCGTGTTCACCTTCCCGGCGATCCTGCTGATCTTGGTGGGTTTCATGCTGGCGATGGGTCGTTATCGCGGTTACCGCCTGACCGAGTTGGTGCGTTTCAAGGCCTTCTTGAAGGCTGACCAGTAATGTTCGGCTTCTGGAAGACCTGGAAAGCCCTGGAAGCGCGCGGGATCATGGGCATCAACCGACGTAACGCCGACTACGTGCTCAAGTACAACAAGCGCAGCCTGTACCCGATCGTGGATGACAAGATCATCACCAAGGAACGCGCGCTGGCGGCCGGCATCCATGTGCCGGAAATGTACGGGGTGATCAGCACCGAGAAGGAAATCGACAAGCTCGACGAGATCATCGGCGGGCGCAGCGACTTCGTGATCAAGCCGGCCCAGGGTGCCGGCGGTGACGGCATCCTGGTGGTGGCGGACCGGTTCGAAGGGCGCTACCGCACGGTGTCGGGCAAGATCATCAGCCATGAAGAGATTGAGCATCAGATTTCCAGCATCCTCACCGGCCTGTACTCCCTGGGCGGCCACCGTGATCGTGCGTTGATCGAGTACCGGGTGGTGCCCGACCAGATCTTCAAGAGCATCAGTTATGAAGGCGTGCCGGACATCCGCATCATCGTGCTGATGGGCTACCCGGTGATGGCCATGCTGCGCTTGCCGACCCGCCAGTCGGGCGGCAAGGCCAACCTGCATCAGGGTGCAATTGGCGTCGGCGTGGACCTCGCCACCGGCCTGACCCTGCGCGGCACCTGGCTGAACAACATCATTACCAAACACCCCGACACCACCAATGCGGTGGATGGCGTGCAGCTGCCCAACTGGGACGGTTTCATGAAGCTCGCCGCCGGCTGCTATGAGCTGTGCGGGCTGGGCTATATCGGCGTGGACATGGTGCTGGACCAGGAAAAAGGCCCGTTGATCCTGGAACTGAATGCGCGGCCTGGGCTGAATATCCAGATTGCCAATGACTGCGGCCTGACCCTGCGCACCCATGCGGTGGAAGCACGGTTGGAAGCGCTGAACGCCGCTGGCGTGACAGAAACCCCGGAAGAACGGGTGAAGTTCGTGCAGGAAATGTTTGGACATATTCCCCCCGTCGAAGGCTGATCAGGTCTTCAATCTGTCTATCCCCGACATCCCCCCTAGGAGCAAATCCTACGGGGGACTACAATCCCCTCCCCCGCGCCAATGGCTGATCCACCCCGCATGTTGACCTGCTCCGTACACCCGCTGCCCTACCGGGCCAACCCCGCCGAGTATTTCGCGGCGATTCGCCATGCGCCTGGCGCAGTGCTGCTGGACAGCGGCCGACCGGCAGCCGAGCGCGGACGGTATGACCTGTTGAGCGCGTGGCCACAAACGACATTGACGGTATCGCACGACGAAAGCGGCAGTGATTTCCTGCAACGCTTGCGTGCAAATCTTACGCAGTTGGGCGAGGCGGATCTGCCTGCTGGTTATGAGCTGCCGTTTGCCGGTGGGTTGATCGGTTACCTGAGCTATGACTTTGGCCGACACCTGGAGCACATGCCGCACCTCGCCGTGGATGACCTGCACCTGCCGGATGCGCGCTTCGGGCTGTATGCCTGGGCGTTGATCAGTGATCATCAGGCGCAGACCAGCCAGCTCGTGTTTCATCCGACACTGGCCGATAGCGAGCAGCAGCGCTTGATCACGCTGTTCGGCCAGCCGATAGCCGACAACACGGCAACCTTCAAGCTGAACGGCTCCATGGCGCCGGACCTCACCGCCAAGGCTTACCGCCAGGCCATTGCGCGCATCCAGGATTACATCCAGGCCGGCGACTGTTACCAGGTCAACTTCGCCCAGCGTTTCCGAGCGCCATGCAGCGGTGATCCATGGATCGCTTACTGCGCCCTGCGCGAAGCCTGCCCGACGCCGTTCTCCGGCTTTCAAAGCCTGCCGGACGAGGGTGCGGTGCTGAGCCTGTCGCCAGAGCGCTTCGTGCACATCAGCAAACGCCAGGTCGAAACCCGCCCCATCAAAGGCACCCGCCCACGCGGCCTGACGCCTGAGGAAGACGCGGCCAACGCCGCCGAACTGCTGGCCAGCCCCAAGGACCGCGCCGAAAACCTGATGATTGTCGACCTGCTGCGCAACGACCTCGGTCGCACCTGCCGCACCGGCTCGGTCAGCGTGCCGGAGCTGTTCAGCCTGGAAAGCTACCCCAACGTGCACCACTTGGTGAGCAGCGTCGTCGGCGAGCTGGCCGACGGCAAGGACGCGCTCGACCTGATCGCCGGCAGCTTCCCCGGTGGCTCCATCACCGGCGCGCCGAAGATCCGCGCGATGCAGATCATCGACGAGCTGGAGCCGACTCGCCGTGGGTTGTACTGCGGCTCGCTGGTGTATCTGGATGTGCGCGGCGAAATGGACAGTTCCATCGCCATTCGCAGTTTGCTGGTGAAGGATGGCCAGGTTTGTTGCTGGGGCGGCGGCGGGATTGTCGCGGACTCGGAATGGGAGGCGGAGTACCAGGAGTCGCTGACGAAGGTGCGGGTGTTGTTGGAGACACTGGACGGTTTGTAGTGACTGGGCTGGCCTCTTCGCGGGCAAGCCCGCTCCCACATTTGACTGCATTCTCATGATGGAACTCGGTCAAGTGTGGGAGCTGGCTTGCCTGCGAAGAGGCCATCAGCCGCGCTGAAAGCCTTACAGGCTCAACGACCGATTCGAGGCCTTGATGAATTCCTTCTTCAAATCCTCAAAGGTATGCACCGCCGGGAATTGCGGGAATTCGCGGATCACGTTTTCCGGCGCATGGAACAAAATCCCACGGTCGGCTTCGCCCAGCATGGTGGTGTCGTTGTAGGAGTCGCCGGCGGCGATCACGCGGTAGTAGAGGGTCTTGAAGGCCAATACCGACTGGCGCTTAGGGTCTTTCTGGCGCAGTTGGTAACTGACCACGCGATCGGTTTCGTCGGTGATCAGGCGGTGGCACAGCAGGGTCGGGAAACCCAGCTGGCGCATCAGCGGTTGGGAGAACTCGTAGAAAGTATCGGAGAGGATCACCACCTGGAAGCGCTCGCGCAGCCAGTTGACGAACTCGATGGCGCCATCCAGCGGCTTGAGGGTGGCGATCACTGCCTGGATGTCGGCGAGCTTGAGCCCGTGCTCGTCAAGAATGCGCAGGCGCTGCTTCATCAGTACGTCGTAGTCGGGAATGTCACGGGTAGTGGCGCGCAGGGATTCAATACCGGTTTTTTCGGCAAAGGCGATCCAGATTTCCGGAACCAGGACCCCTTCCAGGTCGAGACAGGCAATTTCCACAAGACACTCCCCTATAGATGTTGTTGGTTGAGCGAGCAAAAGCACTGCCGAACTCTAGCCATTCACGCTCGCCGCCGCAACGCAGGGCGGATTTTGATACCATCGCTCCCCTATAGAGCGCTCAGCGCCACTGACCTGTAGGAACCGTCCTGATGAACCAAGCCTTCGACGTCGCTGAACTCGCCGCGACTTATGCCAATAAATCCGCCCAGGACATTCTCAAGCTGGCGTTCAGCCAGTTCGGTGATGACCTGTGGATTTCCTTCAGCGGCGCCGAGGACGTGGTGCTGGTGGACATGGCCTGGAAGCTGAACAAAAACGTCAAGGTGTTCAGCCTCGACACCGGCCGCCTGCACCCGGAGACCTATCGGTTTATCGAGCAGGTGCGCGATTTCTACAAGATCGACATCGAGCTGATCTCGCCAGACCAGAGCAAGCTGGAGCCCTTCGTCAAAGAGAAAGGCCTGTTCAGCTTTTACAAGGATGGCCACGGCGAATGCTGCGGCGTGCGCAAGATCGAACCGCTGCGCCGTAAACTCGCCGGCGTCACAGCCTGGGCCACCGGCCAGCGCCGCGACCAGAGCCCAGGCACCCGCAGCCAGGTGGCGGCGCTGGAAATCGACACGGCCTTCTCGACACCGGAACGCACCCTGTACAAGTTCAACCCGCTGGCACAGATGACTAGTGAGGAAGTCTGGGGTTACATCCGCATGCTGGAGCTGCCTTACAACAGCCTGCATGAGCGCGGCTTCATCAGCATCGGCTGCGAGCCCTGCACCCGCCCGGTGCTGCCGAACCAGCATGAGCGTGAAGGTCGCTGGTGGTGGGAAGAAGCCACGCAGAAGGAATGCGGGCTGCATGCCGGGAATATCATCAGCAAGGCCTGAAGTTGCGCTGTAAAAAATGTGGGAGGGGGCTTGCCCCGGTACAAACCGGGGACATCGTTTACATTTCTAACCGGGGACATGGTTTACAGGTTAATACGCATGATCAGGAGGTAACTGATCATGCCCTGGAACCAAGAGTCCCCCATGAACCAACGAATCAAGCTGGTTGCTGACTGGCTTTCGGGTAACTTCACGAAAAGCCAACTGGCCCGCCGCTTCGGTGTCAGTCGACCTACCGTAGACAAATGGATTGCTCGGCATAACGGCGATTTGAAGTCGTTAGCCGAGGTTTCTCGTCGACCCCACAACAGCCCCAACAAGACCGACGATAAGATCCTCGCTCGCGTAGTGGCCATGAAGGAAGCCCACGATAAATGGGGGCCAAAGAAGCTCATTGAGCTATTGCGAATTGAAGATCCCTCTATCGATTGGCCGTCTCCCAGTACAGCCGGCCAATGGCTTGACCGACTTGGGCTGGTCAGAAAACGGCGGTTCAAGCGTCGGCACGGTACCTCGCATATTGAAATGCGAGAGGCCAATGACCCCAACAAAACCTGGTGCGTGGACTACAAAGGGCAATTCAAGATGCTCAACGCCCAGATGTGCTTCCCGCTGACGGTTACAGACCATGCATCCCGTTTGATTCTGGCTTGCAGGGCTCATCCTAAAATCATGACCCAGCCTGTAAAACAAACCTTTGAGCGGCTTTTTCAGGATTACGGCATGCCGGAAGTCATTCGTTCTGACAACGGAGTCCCTTTCGCCTCTCCTGGCCTGGCGAGGATATCCACACTGGCCGTCTGGTGGATCCGTTTAGGTATCTATCCCGAGCGAACCATGCCGGGAAGACCTGCCCAGAATGGTCGACACGAACGAATGCATCGCAGCCTGAAACTTGAGCTACCGCTAGGGAGCAACTTGGTGGAGCAGCAGCTTTTGCTGGAGCACTTCCGGCATGAGTTCAATTACGTACGCCCTCATGAAGCGCTTGGTATGAAACGTCCGGGAGATGTGTACGTGCCGTCTACTCGGCTTTACCCAGGGTGCTTGCCCGATGTGGAGTATCCGGCAGAAATGCGGGTGCGAAGCGTCAGGCAGGATGGATCGATCAAGTGGAACGGCAAGTTGGTATTTGTCAGCGAGGCCCTATCCGGAGAAAGGATAGGGCTTAAAGAAGCTGAGGATGATGCCTGGGATTTGTACCTGTGTGATTATCCCTTGGGGAGGCTTGGACGAGGTATGACCCGCGTCCAAGCCTCAAATGTGTAAACGATGTCCCCGGTTTCAGATGTAAACGATGTCTACGGTTCTACACCCCGATAGCGGTGGGTCAGCCAGATCAATGGTGACTGGCAGTCCGCAATCGGGGGCAAGCCCCCTCCCACATTTGATTTGTGTTGGCCACTGAACGTGTACACACACATGTAACTATCGGTGCCATTTATGTGTGCAATCCATCTTGTGGCGCACCATTACGTAACACCTCTCCCCACCTGTCTTTTGTCTTTGCAAATCGCCCGGTTCCCACCAAAAAATAAATAACTGTTCAAACGGTCAATTTATATCGCTTTAAATTCAGCTAGTTATTTCATGAACCTAAAAAAACGAAATTACCCAAGGTTTTCATAGATAAAAAACTGGCACGCAAGTGGCTTAAGGTGAAATACGCTTTGTATACAATAAATACAAAACCTACATACACTTTGCCATCTGCGGCCTGGCTGCCGATGCGCTGGAGCCTGCCGGAATGCGTACAAGCCTCTCGAATAACATCGCACTGGATCTGCCCTCCTCCCTGAAGCCCGAAGCCATCGAGCCCGGCCCTCTGGTGCTGAGCCCACGCCTGCACAACAAGGACCTGGCGCCCACCAAGGTTGAAGGCCGGCGCTGGGGTCGCTATAGCATCTTTGCGCTGTGGACCAATGACGTACACAACATCGCCAACTACTCGTTTGCCATTGGCTTGTATGCACTGGGCCTGGGCGGCTGGCAGATTCTGTTGTCCCTCGGTATCGGTGCGGCACTGGTGTATTTCTTCATGAACCTGTCGGGCTACATGGGGCAAAAGACCGGTGTGCCGTTTCCCGTGATCAGCCGTATCAGCTTCGGCATTCATGGCGCGCAGATTCCGGCGTTGATCCGCGCGGTGATTGCGATTGCCTGGTTCGGCATCCAGACCTACCTGGCGTCGGTGGTTTTCCGCGTGTTGCTGACGGCGATTCATCCGGGCTTTGCCGAATACGACCACAACTCGATCCTGGGCCTGTCGTCCCTCGGCTGGGTGTGTTTCGTGGCGATCTGGCTGGTGCAACTGGTGATCCTGGCCTACGGCATGGAAATGGTACGCCGCTACGAAGGCTTCGCCGGGCCGGTAATTTTGCTCACCGTGGCGTCGTTGGCCGGTTGGATGTATTTCCAAACGGGCGGCAACATCGCCTGGTCGATCCGCGAGCCGCTGAGCGGCGGCGAGATGTGGCGCAATATCTTTGCTGGTGGCGCGCTGTGGCTGGCGATCTACGGCACGCTGATCCTCAATTTCTGTGACTTCGCCCGCTCCTCGCCCTGCCGCAAGACCATTCAGGTCGGTAACTTCTGGGGCCTGCCGGTGAATATCCTGGTGTTTGCCGCGATCACCGTGCTGCTGTGCGGCGGGCAGTTCCAGCTCAATGGCCGGGTCATCGAAAGCCCGACCGAAATCATCGCCGCCATCCCGAATACCTTCTTCCTGGTGCTGGGTTGCCTGGCATTCCTGATCGTCACCGTGGCGGTGAACATCATGGCCAACTTTGTCGCACCGGCCTTCGTGCTGAGCAACCTGGCGCCCAAGTACCTGAACTTCCGTCGCGCCGGATTGATCAGCGCCACCGTGGCGGTGCTGATCCTGCCGTGGAACCTTTACAACAGCCCCCTGGTGATCGTGTACTTCCTGTCCGGCCTGGGCGCGCTGCTGGGGCCACTGTATGGGGTGATCATGGTGGATTACTGGTTGATCCGTAAAAGCCAGGTGGACGTGCCGCAGTTGTACAGCGAAGACCCGAGCGGCGTTTATTACTACAGCCGTGGAGTCAATTTGCGTGCGGTGGCAGCGTTTATTCCTGCGGCGGTGATCGCCATTCTCCTGGCCTTGTTACCGGGTTTTGCCAACGTGTCACCGTTTTCCTGGATGTTTGGCGCCGGTATTGCAGGGCTGTTGTACTTGCTGATCGCCAAGCGCCAGCCGTTCTACGCCGATGTCAGTGGCGAAAGCATTGCCGTCGATAACGTCAGTCATTAATCAAGGACCTTCCATGCGTATCCTCGTGGTCAACGTCAACACCACCGAATCCATTACCGAAACCATCGCCCAGCAGGCGCGCGCCGTGGCTGCGCCGGGCACAGAGATTGTCGGGCTCACGCCGTACTTCGGCGCCGAATCGGTGGAGGGCAACTTTGAAAGCTATCTGGCGGCCATCGCGGTGATGGACCGGGTGATGGCCTACGACCAGCCGTTCGATGCGGTGATCCAGGCTGGCTATGGCGAGCATGGTCGTGAAGGTTTACAGGAATTGCTCAACGTGCCGGTGGTGGACATCACCGAAGCCGCCGCCAGCACCGCGATGTTCCTCGGCCACGCCTATTCGGTGGTGACCACCCTGGACCGCACGGTGCCGCTGATCGAAGACCGCCTGAAACTCGCCGGCCTGTACCAGCGCTGCGCCTCGGTACGCGCCAGTGGCATGGCGGTGCTGGAGCTGGAAGAAAGCCCGCTGGCGGCGATGGAAGCCATCGTGCGCCAGGCCGAGCTGGCCATCAGCGAAGACAAGGCCGAGGTGATCTGCCTGGGTTGTGGCGGCATGGCCGGACTGGATGAGCAGATTCGCCAGCGCACCGGTGTGCCGGTGGTGGATGGGGTGACGGCGGCCGTGACCATTGCCGAATCGCTGGTGCGGTTGGGACTGTCGACGTCGAAGATCAGGACTTATGCGACGCCGAGGGCGAAAAAAGTCATCGGTTGGCCGCGCTGAAGCGTTGGTTCAACTGCTGCTCGGCAAACTGCTCAATGATGAAATCCACAAACGCGCGAGTCTTGCCGGGCAGCAGTTTGTGTTCGGCGTAGTAAATGGAGATGTTGCCATCGTCGACGTACCAGTCGGGCAGCACCCGCACCACCGCACCGCTGTCCAGGAATGGCACGGCCATGGGCATGCTGACCAAGGCGATGCCCAGGCCTTGGGCGCTGGCGCAGCAGGCGGCTTCGGAGTCGCTCATGGTCATGCTCGGCTTGAGTACCAGAGGGCGGTGTTCACGCTCGATACTGGTCAATTGCCAGGACCGTATACGACCGGTCTGCGGTGAACGGATGAGGATCCCGTGGCAACGCGCCAAATCTTCGGGCACCCGCACCGAAGGACGCTGCGCCAGGTAGTCCGGGGACGCCACCAGCACTCGATGGGCCGGCGTCAACTTGCGCGCCACCACCCCCTGAGGCAGCTCGAAGCCACCACCAATGGCGGCATCGAAGCCCTGGCCGATCAGGTCGACCTGGCGGTTATCGAAATGCCAGTCCGGGCTGATGTCCGGGAAGCGACGCATAAACGCGCCCAACAGTGGCATCACGTAGCGATTGCCAAATACTGTGCCCATGCTCACTTTCAAGGTGCCCACCGGCCGCCCTTCGGCGCTGGCCAGGTTGGCCACGGCGTTCTGGATGGTGGTGAGGCTGCCGCTGACCTCTTCTAGGAACAGTTTGCCGGCTTCAGTGAGGGTGAGGCGCCGAGTGCTGCGCTGGAACAGGCGTACGCCCAGGCGCGCCTCAAGCTTGGCGACACTTTTGCCCACCGCCGCCGGTGTCAGGCTCAGGTGCCGCGCCGCTTCGGCAAAGCTGCCACCTTCGGCGCTGCGCACGAAACATTCGATACTGCCAAAGCTTTCCATATCGCCCACTATAAACTTTTGGTTTACACAGACTATAGCAATCCTGGTCTACCGGGAGGGGCTGGCGAGGTCGATACTCGGTTCCAACAACAAGGCATCCCGCCTTGAACAGCTTGGAGATCGACATGACCACACAAAACCTCAGCGGCAAAGTCGCCTTGATTCAAGGCGGTTCTCGCGGCATCGGCGCCGCCATCGTCAAACGTCTTGCCGCACAGGGCGCAGCCGTTGCCTTTACCTACGTCAGCTCGGCCGCCAAGGCCGAAGAACTGCAGAACAGCGTGATCAGCGAAGGCGGCAAAGCCCTGGCGATCCACGCCGACAGCGCCGATGCCGATGCGATACGCAATGCGGTCAACGCCACCGTCGAAGCCTTTGGGCGACTGGACATCCTGGTGAACAACGCCGGCGTACTGGCCATTGCGCCGCTGGAGGATTTCAAGCTGGAAGACTTTGACCAGACCCTGGCGATCAACGTGCGCAGCGTGTTTATCGCAACCCAGGAAGCGGCCAAGCATATGGGTGAAGGCGGCCGCGTGATCAATATCGGCAGCACCAACGCCGAGCGCATGCCGTTTGGTGGCGGTGGCCCGTATGCGATGAGCAAGGCGGCGCTGGTGGGGTTGACCAAAGGCTTGGCGCGGGATCTGGGGCCACGTGGGATCACCATCAATAACGTGCAGCCTGGGCCGGTGGATACCGATATGAACCCGGCCAACAGTGATTTTGCCGAGAGTTTGATTGGGTTGATGGCGGTGGGACGGTATGGGCATGTGGAAGAGATTGCCAGTTTTGTGGCTTACCTCGCCGGGCCGGAAGCGGGCTACATCACCGGTGCAAGTCTGACCATCGATGGTGGCTTCAGCGCCTAGGATTTGCGGAACACCGCAAATCAAATGTGGGAGGGGCAAGTCGAATCGTCGCACCGCCCCTCCCACATTTTTAACCGTGATCAATCAGGCTCGAGGTGGCAGGCCGTAGGCCGCCAGGTCAAAGTCCGCGAGCTTGCGGATGATCTGGTCGGCGTGGTGATACTTGCTGTCGGCCATGGCTTCGTCCGGCACGGCGATGGCGGTCATGTGGGCAGCTTTGGCAGCAGTGACGCCGAAGGGTGAGTCTTCGAACACCAGGCAATCCTCCGGTGCTACGCCCAAGCGGCGGGCGGCGGTGAGGAAGATGTCCGGCGCAGGTTTGGCGGCGCCGACTTCCGGGTCGTCAGCGGTGACGATGGTGTCGAACAGGCCAAACCATTCGCGGTGCAAGGTGGTCTTGTGGGCAAACGAATTGCGCGACGAACTGGTGCCCACGGCAATCGGAATATTGTGCGCCTTCAGGTGCCGCACCAGGGCTTCAGCGCCGGGCATGCCCAAGGCCTTGGGGAAACGCTCGCTCATCAGCGGTTCGCGGATCTTCAGGAATTCGGCCGATGTGATCGGCAGGTCCAGCGCCTTCACCACGTAGTCCGCCAGGTCCTGGGCACCTCGCCCGATGATGTGCTGCTTGATGCCCCAGTCGTAGGTGCGGCCGTAGCGTTCAGCGATGATCTGCGTGACTTCGGTGTAGATGCCTTCGGTATCCAGCAACAACCCGTCCATGTCGAAAATCACGGCCTTGATCGGACCGACTGCGGTACGCGGTGCATTCATCGCTACAACCCAAGGGAAAGACTAAAAGGATTCAGCACAATAGCGGGGCGGGTCTCATACAGGCAACCTCCACGACTTTGTATCGACTCGATTCCCCAGTTGATGGCCCTTCACATCAATGCCTCATACCTGGCAACAGTTATACCAGTCGGTGTGAGCGGCGAGCGTCTACGGTTTGTGAGGGCAGCGCGAACAGCCACTGGCCCGCGCCTGAAAATATCGCTTGCTAACCTTATAAAAGACTTATTAACCTTCCAATGAACTCCATCCACTGGACTAGAAAATCCGTAAAGCAACTGCTTCGGTTGCATACGTATCATCAGCAACAGGTACGCGATGCTGTCTCAGCGCTTGAGCGCATGCCCGAGGCAGCCAACGTCAAGGCATTGGTCAATTACCCCCATGGTTATCGCTTGCGCGTGGGTAATTACCGAGTCCTTTTCGATTGGGATCGCGATATCCATGTGGTCAGCATTGAAGAGGTCAAGAAGCGTGACGAGCGAACCTACTGCCGTACAGATCATCCACAATACGGAGGGCAAGCCAGCCTTTGTGGTGATTCCCTATGAACATTATCTGGCCCGGCAGAATGATCCAAATCTGATTCCCCATGCGGTGGTAAGCCGCCTGGTGGATGGGGCAACCCCTATCCGTGCATGGCGCGAACACCTGAACCTGACCCAGGAAGAAGTTGCCAAACGCCTGGGCATTTCCCAATCCGCATTTGCCCAACAAGAGTCGGTGAACAAACCTCGCCGTGCAACGCGGGATAAAATTGCAAAGGCCTTTGGCATCAACGCCAGTCAACTGGAGCTATAAAGCGTAACTCTGGAAAATCCGCGCCTTCAGCCCCCCCATTGAAGCCCTTGCTCAAGGCATCCACCTCAATCCGCGCATGGGCCAGTGCTGTAGAGGCAGATGCCACAGACCCCTTCGAGCCACACTTCACACCGCCCGAGACAGGCAACCCATGCCGGCCAGGGTCGTCTCCACCGCTTCATCCAGCGGCGTGCAAGGTTCAGCGCCCAATACCGCAACCAGCCGCGTGTTATCAAGCAGCACAGGGGTTTGCCACAGGTAACGCATCTCCAGCATTTCATGGAAGGTGACGATAAAAGGCGAAGCTATTTTCAGCAGCCACCAAGGGAACATCCTGACGACAGGCTGTTGCCCCGTCCTACGCAGCACCACGCGCTGGATCGCCCGGCTCACCTGTGTGCCATCCGCGTCCACCTGCCCCGCCATATGAAAACGCGCGAACGCCTCCAGGGTTTCACGGCGCTCCAGCAGTTCAACCATCGTACGCGCCACATTGGGCAGGTACGCCCACTGATGGGCAACACCTGGCGGCCCCGGATAATTGATGCTGCGCACAAGGTTGCCAGGTTTGACCAAGCCCTGGGAAAACCAGCTGTTGGCCGCCTGCGCGCCGAAAAAGTCACCGGTACGCACGATCAGCGCCCGCGCCCCGTTGCCTGAAGCTTCGTATAAACGCTGTTCCAGTTGCACACGGATCGCGCCCTTGCGGGTTTGCGGGTGTTGAGGGGAGTCTTCGTGCAGTATGGGAAATGCGTCCGGCCCAAAGTTGTAGACGGTGCCGGGCAACACAATGGTGGCGCCTTCCGCAATGGCCGCCGCGATGGTGTTGTCGATCATCGGCAGCACCCGCTCGGCCCAGTGCCGATAGCCCGGCGGGTTGACCGCGTGCACGATCACTTCACAGCCTCGGGCTGCAGCAAGTACGTCATCGCGGTTGAGTGCATCACCCTCAAGCCAGTCAAATGCGGCGTTCTGGCCACGGGCCTTGTCGGCATCACGGGTCAACGCGCGCACCTGCCAGCCCGTCGCCAGCTGCTGCCGTGCAACTTCGCCACCAATGCCACCGGTTGCACCCAACACCAATACTGTATTCATCACGCTCTCCCACGCCGGTTGATGGGGATATTTTCTGCGCGGCCAGGCTATAGAGGAATTGTCGAAGACTGTCCAGGCGCTATACATTTATGCATGGCAACGAATATTGGTTGGGAGCTTTACCGGTCATTCCTTGGCGTGTTCCGGGAAGGATCGTTGTCGGGGGCCGCACGGCAACTCGGCATTACACAGCCCACGGTCGGCCGGCACATCGCCGCGCTGGAAACGGCGCTGGGCGTGGTGCTGTTTACCCGTTCACCGAGCGGCTTGTTGCCCACGGCGGTAGCCCGGACCCTGAGCGTCCACGCCGAAACCATGGAGCGCACAGCGGCGGCACTCGAGCGTGCAGCGTCTGCCCAGGGTGATGAAGTGTGCGGTGTGGTGCGCGTGTCCGCCAGTGAAGTGGTCGGCGTGGAAGTGCTGCCGCCGATCCTCACGCAAGTGCGCCGGGCACACCCGCACCTCAAGGTCGAACTGGTGCTGACCAACCGCCTGAGCGACCTGTTGCAACTGGAAGCCGACATCGCCGTGCGCATGGTCCGCCCCAGCCAGGAGCAACTGCTGGCACGACGCATCGGCCTGATCGAAGTAGGCCTGCATGCCCGCGACGATTACCTGCAGCAACACGGCACGCCCCTGTTGATGCAGGACCTGGCCGGCCACTCAGTGATCGGTTTCGACCAGGAAAATGCATTTATCCGCAGCCTGGCCATCAAGGGTTTCGAGCGCAGCGCCTTCGCCCTCAGCAGCGACAGCGATCTGGCACAACTGGCACTGATCCGCGCCGGTGCCGGTATCGGCGGCTGCCAGGTCCAACTGGCCAAGCGCGATCCCTGCCTGCGCCGGGTCCTGCCAGAAGGCTTTGCACTCAAGCTGGACACCTGGGTGATCATGCACGAAGACCTGCGCAACAGCCCGCGCTGCCGCGTGATGTTCGACGCCCTGGTGGAAGGTTTGCAGCGTTACGTACAGGATTGAGACAGCTTCACTGGTGAAGAATCAGACTCCCTCAGTCCCTTCACAGACGCCCCTATGTCCGAAGCCTTCGAAGTCCCCAGCCCCCACGAAAAACACCTCGAACACACCACCGAACATGCCCACGGCCGTGGTGACACCTTCGCCAGCCGCATCGCCGTGATGACCGCCCTCATGGCCACCCTCGGCGCCATGCTCAGCTACCAGGCCGGCTCCACCGAAAGCGAAGCGGCAATGGACAAGAACAACGCCGCCATCTTCAAGACCGAAGCCGCCAACCAGTGGAACTACTACCAGGCCAAATCCAGCCGGCAAAACCTGGCAGAACTGGCCACCCACATCCCCGGTGTGGACGCGGTGCATTACAAGGAAGAGATCGAGCGCTACAAAAGTCAGAAGGAAGACGTGCGCAAACAGGCCGAAAAGCTTGAGGCCACCTCAAAGGAATGGGATGAAAAGTCGGAACAGGCGCTGCACCAGCACCATCGCTGGGCCCAAGCGATGACCGCGATTCAGATCGCGATTTCGTTGGCGGCGATCACCTTGTTGACCAGGCGGGAATGGTTGAAGCGCCTGTCGTATACGGCAGGCGGCGTGGCCGTGATATTGGGGAGCCTGGCCTGGCTGCATTTATAAAAAATCCCCTTGGGCGCCAGAGCCTTACCGCTATATAGTAAACGGCATAACGAAACCCAAGGAGATACCGGTGTCCGCACAACCCAAGGAAGCTGTGGGCGCCGCCTACAGCATCGACGCCATGCGCTACGCCCAAGGCATGACCTGGCAAGCCATCGAATACCTCGCCCAACGCATCCGCCCCGGCATGCTCGAATCCGAAGCCCGCGAGCTGGGCAAACAGGTCCTCGCCGACCTCGACATGCAACGCATCTGGCACCCGCTGCTGGTGCGCTTCGGCGCCAACACCCTCAAGACCTTCAAACAACGCTCCGACGGCGACCCGGTGCTGGGCGACAACGACATCTTCTTCATCGACATGGGCGCCGTCTGGCAAGGCCACGAAGGTGACGCCGGCGCCACCTTCGCCATCGGCAACGACCCGGACATGCACGCCTGCGCCAGCGCCGCCAAAGCACTGTTCGACCGCGTGCAAGCCCGCTGGAAAAACGACCAGGTCGTCGGCCAGGAGCTTTACCGCTACGCCGAAGCACAAGCCCTGGCCATGGGCTGGCAACTGAACCTCGACATCAAGGGCCACCGGGTCAGCGACTTCCCCCACGCCATCCACCGCGGGGGCGACCTGGGTGACTTCGAGCACTACCCGAACGCCGGCCTGTGGATCCTGGAAATCCAGATTGCCCATCCGAGCAAACCCTACGGGGCTTTCTACGAAGACCTCCTCGCTTAAGGAACGCAAATGAACCGCGCCACCGAACACCTCGTGCTGTTATTTTCCTACGGCACGCTGCAGGACAAATCCGTACAACTGGCCAACTTCGGCCGTGAGCTGACCGGCCAGCAGGATGCGATGCTGGGCTATTCACAGAGCTGGGTGGAGATCACCGACCTGGATGTGCTGGCGAGTAGTGGCAAGACGCATCATCCGATTGTGGCGCCGAGCGCTGAGGCAGGCGCCAGGATTGAGGGGATGGTGTTTCAGATTACGGAGCAAGAATTGGCGGCGGCGGATGCGTATGAAGTGGCGGACTACAAGCGGGTGGAGGTGGGGTTGGCTTCGGGGTTGAGGGCTTGGGTGTACGTACAAGCCTGAAGCGCGGAGTGGTAGTCTTGCCACCTCGAAAACGTCGACTACAGGGAAGTACTGATGCGGATTCTGTTTTTAGCGCTGGGCTGTTTATTGATCACCGCCTGCGCAAGCAACCCGACAACACTATTTGAAGAACAAGTCAAAAACAGCACCACGCCGTTAGCACGAACTCCCTCCGAGGCCATGCACAACACGCAAGCGGTGCCCATGCCGATCGACCCGGGATGGCGGCCACCCCAGTGGAAAATCACCGCCGCAGAACCGCGCATCCTGATCAACGGGGTACCGTCGAACTACCGATTGTTCAGCGTCGTCTTGATAAAGGGCAAACCCTTCCATATCGACGTTAACTCCTGGTGCGTCAACTCGTGCCTGGGGTTTAGCAAATTCGCCCTGAACCCTTATTTGATCTTGATGGATGCCCAAGGCAATGTGCAGGCTGAAGGCTTTGGCAAAGCGACGGGCATCGTGGGGGTCATCAGCCAAGTCTTGAAGGGCACGGTGAAAAGCAGCGGGACTTACTACCTTATCGTCGCAGCCGATAACCGCGCGCCAGGGGAAACCATTGTTATCGACAATGTTCTGCTGATGGGTGCAGCAGCGAGCCCGATAGCGCCACTGCGGATTGGGATGGGGAGTTATCCGTTCGGGTCAGTGGGGCCCTTGCTGAATACGGAAGAGGTGCCTTGAGACTGTAGGCCTGCTAATTGATTTGGGCCGTTTCCTACGACCTATTCAGAAGCGCCACGCTCCCAATCCAAATTCACTCTGCCTATAGTCCAGCGGTCGCTCATATGGCGACCGAGTTTGGCGACTCGACTACAAGATGGCAGAAGCCTCCCGGCAGATTTGCGGGATGCCCCTGCACGCAATAAGCTGCTCCATGGTAGCTGTGCGTGGGAGACCTTCGGGTCTGCCGGTCTTTGTCCGTTCTTGTTCCGGTTCGCCAACCTGCGTACAGCTGCCACCTTTTGTTTGGCGACAAATGCGTGGCTAACTCCTCTCTAAATGAACGGACTTAGCGCATGAACCAATACATAGCCCTCACCAGCAACGACAGCACCACGCCTGCCCTTTTCGTCGACACAACCGTCCCGCTGGAAATCCTCCTCGACGCCGCGACCTATCGACTTCGCGCCGTGACGCAGGTGCTTGAGAACCTTGCACTACGTGGTGAAATTAGCAGTGATGCGGTGGTACTCAGCGACTTTGCCTTGCTTTGCTCGATCCCGCTGCGCGACGGGTGCGATTTGCTGGATGTCATAGGGCGACGCATGGATATGCCAAGCGCTTGATTCGATAAAGGTAAGATTTACGAACCCCAGAAACTACAATGCCCCTGGTTTCTCTCGAAACCAGGGGCATTGTTTACATCGAATTTGGCGGTGAAGGAGAGATTCGAACTCTCGATACAATTTCTTGTATACACACTTTCCAGGCGTGCTCCTTAAGCCACTCGGACACTTCACCGTATCTCGTCAAACCAGTTCAGTCTGTCGAGGCGCGCTAATGTAGTCGAAAGCCTTTCTGATGGCAAAGGTTTTTTTCAGAATATTCATGCGCTTAGCCGGTTATGCCGCTCACCGCCCGGCAACGGGCGGTGATTGTGCCATTCTCAGGCATCGGCGGTAGGTGTCTGGGGCGGCGATTGTGCCCTGCCCCAGGCATTCCGATGCGCTGTGCAGGGGAAAACCCTGACTGGCCAGTCAGTCACAGCGCTTTACCGGGGCGGGCGTGGTGGGTAACGTCTGCTGCATTCTTCTATAACAAGTCCTACAAGGAACCGCGTCATGAGTGAGTTGATTGCCTACCACCTCGAAGACGGTATCGCGACCCTGACCCTGAGCAACGGCAAGGTGAATGCCATTTCTCCGGCGGTGGTCAGTGCCTTTAATGAAGCGCTGGACCAGGCCGAGAAGGACCGGGCGGTGGTGGTGATCACCGGTACGCCGGGGATTTTGTCGGGTGGTTATGATTTGAAGGTGATGACCGCCGGCCCTAAAGAGGCCATCGGCCTGGTGACGTCAGGCTCGACATTAGCGCGTCGCCTGTTGTCGCACCCGTTCCCGGTGATCGTGGCGTGCCCTGGGCACGCGGTGGCCAAGGGCGCCTTTTTGCTGTTGTCGGCGGATTATCGGATTGGCGTGGAAGGCCCGTTCAGCATCGGCCTGAACGAAGTGGCGATTGGCATGACCATGCACCACGCCGGTATCGAGTTGGCGCGGGATCGTCTGCGCAAGTCGGCGTTCCATCGCTCGGTCATCAATGCCGAGATGTTTGACCCGCAGGGCGCGTTGCAAGCCGGCTTCCTCGACAAGGTGGTGGCACCGGAAGAGCTGCACGCGGCGGCGCTGGAAGCGGCGCGTCAGTTGAAGAAGCTCAACATGAACGCCCACAAGCACACCAAGTTGAAAGTCCGTAAAGAACTGTTGGAAGCCTTGGATGACGCCATCATCCAGGACCAGGGGCATATTCTGAGTTAAGCCCTACGCCTGATACACCGAAGCCCGACCTTGCGTCGGGCTTTTTCTTACAAAAAATTCCGAATCTTCTTTAGCCGCTCTAGCTTGCGCGTATCGGCAGATGTTGAAACATGTTCTAAAACATCGGCTATCTCCTACCTCTACCGGGGTAATTGCCGAATACAGTGCACAACCGTACACTGCGCCACCTTTTGTCCCGGTGGGCCGTGTCGATGCTTTTTCTGTTGCGTATGTTGTTGATGGGCCTGCACTTTATGCTCGCCGGCGTGCTCGGCGTGCTGGTCGGTGTGTGCCGGCCATTCAACCCGGACAACAGTCGCCTGTGCGCACGCCTGTATGCGCTGCCGGCCATGTGGATCCTGCGGCTCAACGTGAAGGCCAATGTGGACTCGCTGCGCAACAAACCCGGCACCTGCGTGATCATTGCCAACCACCAGTCCAACTATGACCTGTTTGTGTTCGGCACCGTAGTGCCCTACCGCACGGTGTGCATCGCCAAGAAAAGCCTGAAGTGGGTGCCGCTGTTCGGCCAGTTGTTCTGGCTGGCGGGCAATGTGTTGATTGACCGGGGCAATGCCCACAAGGCACGCCGCGCGATGCTTACCACCACCCACACGTTGCAGCACGAAGACACCTCGATCTGGGTGTTCCCGGAAGGCACGCGCAACCTGGGCCAAGGGTTGCTGCCGTTCAAGAAAGGCGCGTTCCATATGGCGATTGCGGCGGGTGTGCCGATTGTGCAGGTGTGTGTCAGCAATTACGTCACGCATATGCAGCTCAATCGCTGGAGCAGCGGGGATGTGCTCATACGGTCGTTGCCGCCGATTCCTACCGTTGGAATGACTGCGGATGACATCACGGCGTTGATGCAGGCGTGTCATGCGCAGATGGATGAATGCATCGCGCAGATGGACCGCGAGTTGCGGGCTGCCTGAACACCGCTTGGAGGCACTTCGCACCCCAGCGCGAGCAAGCTCGCTCACTACAAAATGCTCGATGCAACGACGGAACGCCATTCAGGCTAAGCTGCCCAACACCTGTCATCCCAATAAGAAGTGATCAGCACCATGGGTAGAGTTGTTGCGGCCGCCGTCTACAGCGCCGGTAAGAAAGTTTCGGATATTACCCTCGATGAAGGCGCGGCCTGGGCCGCCAAACCCGACCACTTTGTATGGATCGGCCTGGAAGAACCCGACGCGCAGGAACTGGCCAACCTGCAACGCCAGTTCAACCTGCATGAATTGGCCATCGAAGACGCCCTGGAAAAACACAGCCGCCCCAAGCTGGAAACCTTCGGCGATGCGCTGTTTATCGTCACCTACTCACCGGTGCGCGAGAACGGCAAGCTGGAGTTTATCGAGACGCATATCTTTGCCGGCAACGGCTACATCATCACCGCCCGCAACGGGCATTCGGCGTCCTACGGCTTTGTGCGCCAGCGCTGTGAGGCGCGGCCGCTTTTGTTGGAGCATGGGGAAGATTTCGTACTCTATGCACTGCTGGATTTCGTCACCGAGAACTACCAGCCGGTGAGCGAAGCGATCCATGCCGAGATCGATGAGCTGGAGCGCAACGTGCTGTGCAGTTCGCTGAGCGAGCGGGATATCCAGAAGATTCACGGCCTGCGTCGCGATGTGTTGCGGCTCAAGCGTTACGTGGCACCGATGGTGGAGATCAGCCAGGAGCTGCAGAAGCTCAGCTTCCCGTTCATCGACAAGAACATGCGCCCGTATTTCCGTGACGTGCAGATTCACGTGACGCGGCAGATGGAAGACCTGACCACCCTGCGCGATATCGCCAGCCAGACCATCGAAATCGGTGTGTTACTGGAGGCTTCGCGCCAGAGCGTGGTGCAGCGCAAGTTCGCCGCGTGGGCGGCGATCCTCGCATTCCCCACCGCAGTGGCGGGGATTTATGGGATGAACTTCCAGAACATGCCCGAACTGCAATGGCACTACGGCTATTTTGCGGTGCTCGGGCTCATTGCGACGGGTTGCACGGGGTTGTGGGCCAGTTTCAAACGGTCGGGTTGGCTTTAAACCTGAGCTTCGGACTTGTGCGCCACAAACCGCATCATCCATTCCGCCACGGTTGCACCGTGGTGGTCGCGCTCAAGGCTGGCTACGCCGTTTGTGTAGACCTTTTCACCCAGGGTTGTCTGAAGAATCTCCAGCAACTCGCGGGAATAATCATGGACAAATTCCGGATGGCCCTGGAAGCACAGCACTTGGTCACCGATGTGGTAGGCCGCGAACGGGCAAAACGCGCTGGACGCAATGACCGTGGCATTCTCCGGCAGCGTGGTCACCTGGTCCTGATGGCTGATCAATAGGATCAGTTCCGGCACTTCGGGGCTCATCCACGGGGCCTTGGCATCGAGCTGGTAGTCGTGGATGCCCATGCCCCAGCCCTGGCCGGCGCGCTCGGTCTTGCCGCCCAGCAGCAGTGCCAGCAATTGATGACCGAAGCAGATACCGAGCAGCTTGTCGCCACGCTCGTAACGGTCGAGCAGGTAGGTCTTGAGGGTCTGGATCCATGGGTCAGTGCCGAAGGAGTCGGCCTTGCTGCCGGTGACCAGGTACGCGTCGAATACTTCGTCGTCGGACGGGTATTCACCTTTCACCACGTTATAGACAACAAACTCAGCGGGAATCGGCTGCTTGGCGAACAGGCGCTTGAACATCTGCCCGTACCCTTGGTATTGATCGATCAAGCCTGGACGCAGGATATCGGTTTCCAGGATACAGACGCGTAGCGACATAAAAAATACCTGACACGGTGATGGGAATATTGCACACCCCAGAGCCTGCCCTGAAACACCCCTTCAAGGCAAGCCCCCCGGCCTCACTGGAACACTTCACCCCGCGCCGCTTTTTCCAGCAACAACCCCGGCGGCGTGAAACGTTCGCCATACTGTTCAGCCAAGTAGCGAGCGCGGGCGATAAAGTCGTTCAACCCATATTGGTTGATGAACTGCAACGCGCCGCCGCTCCAGGCCGCAAAACCAATGCCAAAAACAGACCCCACGTTCGCGTCCGCCGTGGACATCAGTACCCCTTCCTCCACACAGCGCACCGTCTCGATGGCTTGGATAAACAGCAGGCGGTCGCGTACATCCTGCGACGAGATGCGTTGACCGGGCCGTTCAAAGCGGCTTTTCAACTCCGGCCACAGGTACTTTTGCCCGCCGCTGGGATATTCATAGAAACCGCCTCCCGCCGCCTTGCCCACACGCTTGTATTCGTTGACCAACAAATCGATCACCGCCGTCGCCGGATGCGCAGACAGCGCCTTGCCTTCCGCCTGCAGATCCTTGGCCGTCTGCTGTCGGATATGGCTCATCAGGCTGAGGGACACTTCGTCAGACACCGCCAGCGGCCCCACCGGCATGCCGGCCTTGCGGGCTTCGGTCTCGATCATCGGCGCGGCCACGCCTTCGCCGAGCATGGCGATGCCTTCGTTGGTAAAGGTGCCGAACACGCGTGATGTGAAGAAGCCACGACTGTCGTTGACCACGATCGGGGTTTTCTTGATTTGCAGGACAAAATCGAAACCCCGGGCCAGGGTTTCGTCGCTGGTGCGCGCGCCCTTGATGATTTCCACCAGCGGCATCTTGTCCACCGGGCTGAAGAAGTGCAGGCCGATGAACTTGGCTTGATCCGGCACTGCCGTGGCCAGGCCGCTGATGGGCAAGGTGGAGGTATTGGAGGCGATCACAGCGTCGGCGCCGACCACGCTTTGCGCAGCGGCCGAGACCTTGGCCTTGAGTTCGCGGTCTTCGAACACCGCCTCGATGATCAGGTCGCAGCCTGCCAGATCAGTATCAGAGGCCGTAGGAAGAATCCGCGCCAAGACGGTTTCCCGCTGCTCGGCGGTCAATTGCCCACGGCTGACCTTCTTGTCCAGCAGCGCAACTGAATGCGCCTTGCCCTTCTCGGCGGCTGCCAGGTTGATGTCCTTGAGCACAACCTCGATGCCTGCGCTGGCGCTGACATAGGCAATGCCCGCCCCCATCATCCCCGCGCCCAGCACGCCGACTTTACGCGTGATATACGGCGCAACCCCTTGCGGCCGCGAGCTGCCGGCGTTGATCTCGTTAAGTTGGAACCAGAAGGTGCCGATCATGTTTTTTGCCACCTGCCCCGTCACCAACTCGGTGAAGTAACGGGTTTCGATCAGGTGTGCGGTGTCGAAGTCCACCTGGGCGCCTTCAACGGCCGCACAGAGAATTTTCTCCGGGGCAGGGAAACAGCCGTTGGTTTTACTGCGCAAAATCGACGGCGCAATGGCCAGCATCTGCGCCACTTTTGGATTAGACGGTGTACCGCCCGGAATCTGGTAGGCCTTGTTATCCCACGGTTGCCTGGCGTCCGGATTGGCCAGGATCCAGGCGCGGGACTTGGCCAGCAACTCATCGCGATCCGCCGCCAGCTCGTTGATCAAGCCGGCTTGCAGCACCTGTTGCGGCCGCACTTTCTTGCCTTCGAGCAAATACGGCAAGGCCTTTTCCAGCCCCAGCATACGCACCATGCGCACCACCCCACCGCCACCCGGCAGCAGGCCCAGGGTGACTTCCGGCAAGCCCAACTGCACCGACTTGTCGTCCAGCGCAACACGGTAATGGCACGCCAGGCAGATCTCCCAACCGCCCCCGAGTGCCGCACCGTTGATAGCGGCCACCACGGGCTTACCGAGGGTTTCCAGGCGCCGCAGTTGCGCCTTCAACACCCGCACACCGTCGTAGAAATCCTTGGCGTGGGCCTTGTCGACCTTGATCAGTTCATTGAGGTCGCCACCCGCGAAAAACGTTTTCTTCGCCGAGGTGATGATGACGCCGGCGATACTGTCCCTTTCCGCCTCCAGGCGCTCGACCGTGGCCGCCATGGCTGCGCGGTACACAGCGTTCATGGTGTTGGCACTCTGGCCGGGCATGTCGAGGGTCAGCACCACGATGCCGTCCTGGCCGGTTTCGTAACGAATGGCTTGGGTCATGACAAGTTCCTTGGGCTCAGAGGCGTTCGATAATGGTGGCGATGCCCATGCCACCGCCGACACACAGGGTGGCCAGGCCATAGCGCTGCTGGCGTACTTCCAGTTCGTCGAGCAGGGTGCCGAGGATCGCGCAGCCGGTCGCCCCCAGCGGGTGGCCCATGGCAATCGAGCCGCCGTTGACGTTCACGCGTGCGGCGTCGATGCCCATGTCCTTTATGAACTTGAGCACCACCGAGGCAAACGCTTCGTTGACCTCGAACAGGTCGATGTCTTCAACGCGCAGTCCGGCCTTGGCCAGGGCCTTGCGCGTGGCGGGCGCAGGGCCGGTGAGCATGATGGTCGGGTCCGTGCTGGTGACCGCTGTGGCGACGATACGCGCCCGGGGTTGCAGCCCCAGCTCGCGCCCCTTGGCTTCGGAGCCGATCAACATCAGCGCGGCCCCATCGACGATGCCGGAACTGTTGCCGGGGGTGTGTACGTGATGGATGCGTTCTACGTGGCTGTAGACACGCAACGCGGTGGCATCGAAGCCCATCTGCCCGATCATTTCGAAACTCGGCTTGAGCTTGCCGAGGCCTTCAAGGGTGGAGTCGCCGCGAATGAATTCGTCATGGTCCAGCAGCACGATGCCATTCTGGTCCTGCACCGCGATCAGCGACTTGTTGAAGGAACCCTTCGCACGCGCCCTCGCCGCTTTCTGCTGGGAATGCAGGGCAAAGGCGTCGACGTCCTCGCGGGTGAAACCTTCCAGGGTGGCGATCAGGTCCGCGCCAATGCCCTGTGGGGTGAAGTGACTGTGCATATTGGTCTGCGGGTCGAGCACCCAGGCGCCACCGTCACTGCCCATGGGCACGCGGGACATGGACTCGACACCGCCGACCACCACCAGGTCCTCGAAGCCGGAGCGGACTTTCATCGCCCCCAGGTTGACCGCTTCCAGGCCCGACGCGCAGAAGCGGTTGACCTGGACCCCGGCGACACTGATGTCCCAGTCCGCCACCAGCGCGGCGGTCTTGGCGATGTCGGCGCCCTGGTCGCCTACCGGGGTCACGCAGCCGAGCACGATGTCGTCCACCTGGTGGGTGTCTAAGTCACTGCGCCGGGCCAGCGCCATGAGCAGGCCGGCCACCAGGTTCACCGGCTTGACGCTGTGCAGGGCACCGTCCGCCTTGCCTTTGCCACGGGGGGTGCGTATCGCATCAAAGATCAACGCTTGGGTCATGACGTCCTCGAACCAGTGTGCATGTATGCCCCTACCTTAGGCCCGATTGACACGGTTTCAATGACGGATGCGCTCATTGCTTTTGACCCCCTCGCTCGGACGAACGGTAGGCACCTAAGCTAATCACCTGATTAATCGTTTTAGCTGTCTAGCCAAGGCATTGGCGCCAAGATGGCGATATGCCTCATGCCTTTTTAAGCTGAAATTCTGATTAGTTGATATGAAATGAGTCTAAGCCGTGAAGAACGAGGGCTCTAAGGTTGAATCAGTAAGAAGTTGCTGCCGGGTTTTGCTGGAGCAACTGTAAGAAAAGCGACACGTCATCTCGCCATACTGAAATAAGACCGGCACGCATTTGACGCTCAGGAATAACAACAAAAGGCAGTCAGCCATGTTCAAACATTCGAAAGTACGTCAGGCGGGACTCATTCTGTTCGCCACCACACTGATTCTGATCTTGCCCAATTTAACCAAGGTTATTGGGTGACCCCTCCACGCCCACATTCCGTGCATTCACAGCACCGGGTCTGCAGCTTTTGGCAGCGCCTGCCAGGACATTGCGCATAGCGGTCCGGCAGGGGCTGTCTTTTTGCGCGCCGATTTCCGGTATCGTTAGCTTGAACAGCCCTTTGATTCGAGCCTGCGCCTTGAAAGCCATCCTTGCCCTCCTCGCCTTGTTCATCGGCCTCCCCGTCTCGGCCGCGCAATTGACCATCGAACTCGACCATTCCCGCAAGACCTGGCAGACCGCCGACTTGCTCAAGCACCCGCAAGCGCAGACGGTGCAGATCGTCGATGACGTTTCCTACAAGCGCAGCATGAGTTATCGCGCAGTGCCGCTGTCCGTACTCCTAACGGGTTTGAAACCTGAGAGCCATCTGCAAGCGGTTGCCCTGGATGGATTCGCCGCCGAACTCACCGCCGCGCCGTTGCTGGAACAACAGGGTGCACGTGCTTGGCTGGCGGTGGAGGATCCTGCTCAACCCTGGCCGGCACTGGCGGAGGGAAAACCCAGTGCCGGGCCGTTCTACCTGGTATGGACCGACCCGCAAGCCGGGGCTATCAGCCCTGAGCAGTGGCCTTTCCAGATTTCCGCGATCAAGCAGTTGAAGACGGTGGCGGAGCGCTTTCCGGCGTTGTTGCCGGATCCGAAGCTGGCGGCCAACGACCCGATCAACCAGGGTTTTGCCCTGTTCCAGAAAAACTGCCTGGCCTGCCACCGCCTCAATGGCTCCGGAGACGCCCAGGTGGGACCGGACTTGAATATCCCCTACAACCCCACCGAGTATTTTGGCGGTGATTTCCTCAAGCGCTATATCCGCGACCCGCAGAGTTTGCGGCATTGGCCACAGGCGAAGATGCCGGCGTTTGCGGCCAGTGTGTTGCCGGACGGTGAACTGGATTTATTGGTGGGGTATTTGAAGCATATGGCCGGGCGCAAACAGCAACCTTAAACATCCGGTGGTGAACGCGTTGTGGTGAGCGGGCTTGCCCCGCTCACCACAACAAATCTGCTCACCACAACAAGTCCGCCAGCCACAACACCCCGCTCGCCGCAACCGAATCATTGCTGCTGGACGGAAATCACCGGCGTCGGCGCCACGAACACCTTCGCATGCATCTGCTCATGCCCCCCGCCCCGGCGCATGCCGCGCACCGGGCAAGCATCGAGGTAATCCAGCCCCACCGCCAGCTTCAAGTGCCGCTCCGGACGTGAGAGCTGGTTGGTCACGTCAAAGCTGTACCAGCCGTCATCCAGCCAGGCTTCGGCCCAGGCGTGGCTAGCCAGGTGCGTGCTGTCCTCGGTATACAAATACCCCGACACATACCTCGCAGGAATGCCCAGGCTGCGTGCACAGGCCAGGAACGCGTGGGTGTGGTCCTGACACACGCCCGCACGGCCGGCGAAGGCCTGGGCGGCGCAGGTGTCGACCTCGGTCGCGCCGGGCGTGTAGACCATCGCCTGGTTAAGCGCGTGCATCAGGTCGACCAACGCCGTGCGGTCGCGCCGTTGATGGCAGTGCTGTTGGGCAAAACCGCGCAGGGCTTCATCAGGTTCGGTCAGGCGCGTGCAACGCAGGAACGGGAACGCCGATTGGCTTTCGTGCTCGGCCTCGCGCAACTCATCGATGTCCACCTGGCCACGCGCGCCAATGATGATGGCGTCGTGGGGCTCGTCCAAGGTCAGCACATGCAGGATGTTGCCGAACGGGTCCACCTGGGCGCGCACCGGGCGTGGCAGGTCGAGCTGCCAGCTGAGCACGTGCTGACGCTCACTGTCATGGGGCGTGAGGCGCAGGTATTGGATGCTCGCGCGCACCTGGTCTTCATAGTGGTAGGTGGTTTCGTGGCTGATGGAGAGTCTCATGCCGCCTCCAGGTAGGAACTGTAGATGGCGTCGCCCAACTGGCGGACCAAGGGGATAAAGTCGGTCAGCCAGGCGTGCAGGCCTTCCTCGAGGATTTCATCGATGGCGGTAAAGCGCAGGCGCGCGTCCATCTCGGCGGCCAGGCGCTGGGCCGGGCGGCCGTTGATGCCAGGCAGACTGGCGAGGATCTGGTCGATCTCTTCGCTGCAGGCCCGCAGTGAGCGTGGCACATCGGCGCGCAACAGCAGCAATTCGGCGACTTGCCGCGCGCCGGGCGCATCGCGATAAATCTCGGTGTAGGCCTCGAACGACGACAAGGCGCGCAGCAAGGCGCTCCATTGATAGTAGGCGTGGGCCGTGCCATCGGTGACAGCCTCGGCGCGGTCACCGGCCATCTCATAGCGGGCGTCCAGCAGGCGCAGCGTGTTGTCGGCCCGTTCGATAAAGGTGCCCAGGCGAATAAATCGGAAAGCATCGTTGCGCATGATGGTGCCGTAAGTGGCACCACGGAACAGATGGGAGCGCTCCTTGACCCACTCACAGAACCGGCTCATACCATAACGGCTGAGGCCCTGCTGGGCGATATCACGAATATCCAGCCAGGTGGCGTTGATGTTTTCCCACATATCCGCGGTAATTCGTCCACGCACCGCATGGGCGCTGGCCCGCGCGGCGCCGAGACAACTGTAGATGCTGGCCGGGTTGGCCGCGTCCAGCGCAAAAAAGTGCAACAGGCGTTCGGCGTGCAGCTCGCCGTGACGTTCGTGGTAATCGTCCAGGGTGCCGGTAATCAACAGCGGCATGGCCAGTTCATGCAGGCCGTCGCCGCGCCCATCCTGGGGCATCAATGACAGCGAGTAGCTGACGTCGAGCATGCGTGCGAGGTTTTCCGCACGCTCCAGGTAGCGCGACATCCAGTACAGATCCGAGGCAGTTCTACTCAACATGGCATCAGTCCTCGACCACCCAAGTGTCTTTGGTGCCGCCGCCCTGGGACGAGTTGACCACCAGCGAGCCTTCGCGCAAGGCCACGCGGGTCAGGCCGCCAGGGACTACACGGGTCTCCTTGCCGGACAACACAAACGGGCGCAGGTCGATATGGCGCGGCGCAATGCCGTTTTCGACAAAGGTCGGGCAGGTGGACAAACACAGGGTCGGCTGGGCGATATAGGCGTGGGGCTTGGCCTTGATCCGCGCTCGGAAGGCGTCGATTTCCGCCGTCGTGGACGCCGGGCCTACCAACATGCCGTAACCGCCGGAACCCTGGGTTTCCTTCACCACCAGGTCGGGCAGGTTGGCGAGTACGTGGGATAGCTCGTCCGGTTTACGACACTGGAAGGTCGGAACATTCTTCAGGATCGGTTCTTCATCCAGGTAAAAACGGATCATCTCGGTGACGAAGGGATACACCGACTTGTCATCCGCCACCCCGGTGCCGATGGCATTGGCCAGCACCACATTGCCGCAGCGATAAGCCGCGAGCAGGCCGGGCACGCCGAGCATGGAGTCCGGGTTGAAAGCCAGGGGGTCGAGGAAGGCGTCATCCAGCCGCCGGTAGATCACGTCCACGGCTTTGGGGCCATCGGTGGTGCGCATAAAGACGCGGTCGTCGCGCACGAACAGATCGGCGCCTTCCACCAGTTCCACGCCCATCTCGCGGGCAAGGAACGCATGTTCGAAGAACGCGCTGTTGAAGCGACCTGGGGTCAGCACGACCACACTGGGGTTATCCAAGGGGCTTGAGCTTTTCAGGGTGTCGAGCAGCAGGTTGGGATAGTGATCGATGGGCGCGATGCGCTGGGCAGCGAACAGTTCCGGGAATAGCCGCATCATCATCTTGCGGTCTTCGAGCATATAGCTGACGCCGCTGGGCGTACGCAGGTTGTCTTCGAGCACGTAGTACGTGCCGTCGCCATCGCGTACGAGGTCGACGCCGGAGATGTGGGAATACAGGTCACGGTGCAGGTCCAGGCCCTGCATCGCCAACTGGTATTGCTCGTTGGCCAGCACCTGTTCTGCAGGAATGATCCCGGCCTTGATGATGCGCTGCTCGTGATACAGGTCGGCGAGAAACATGTTCAGCGCCTTGACCCGCTGGATGCAGCCGCGCTCGACAATCCGCCATTCGCTGGCGGGAATGCTGCGGGGGATGGTGTCGAAGGGAATCAAGCGTTCGGTGCCCTGCTCGTCCCCGTACAGGGTAAAAGTGATCCCGGCGCGGTGAAACAGCAAATCGGCTTCGCGCCGGCGTTGAGCCAGCAGTTCAGGCGGGGTTTCGGCCAGCCAGCGGGCGAACTCGCGGTAATGCGGTCGGACCTGGCCTGCCCCATCGTACATTTCATCGTAATAAGTGCGGATCATGCCGAACTCCTTGTCACCCGGGCGCAAGAACCATCGCAAGGCCCGTGCCAGCGGCATAAACACTTGAAAATCAGTGAGTTGAATTAACCACGCAATCTACTCGCACCGTCCTGGTGCGCAGAATGCCCGGTGCATCGCCCGACGCTTCATCACAATGCGGGCTTTGACTATCAACAGCATAGTCAGAGTTGATTTCACTGCCCGGCGCAGGCTGCTGATAATCGGCCCCATCTGCTGAACTGCCTTCAGCGCTCCGCTCTTCCCTTTAGGCCACCCTCATGGGTGGCCTTTTTTTTGGTGCGTAAAAATAGCGCGCAAGTTCCGAGTTATTTTCCCACCGCACAAACAAAATCGGCCGACCCAAAGGTCAGCCGATACGCTGTGTTGCTCATAAACTGCCGCTACATGGGTAACCCACGCACCTCCTGCTTCACGCCCCATCCTTCGATGATCCCGCCCAGCGGCTCGACCACCGCCCCGAAGTCTTGCTCGAAGTCTCCTATGCCGTCGTAGGTCGCAAACATGACTTTGCTCAGTTCCAGGTACCAGGCGCCATCGTCGCGCGCACTCACCTGGGCATTCAGGGATTCCCCGCGAAACTCACCCGCAGCCCTGCGCGCCCGTTCCTCATCCGGAAAAATGGCGTAGAACTCGATGGGGTGAAAACGCGAGAAGTCGAAACCGCCTTCTTTCATGCGGCGCAGAACGTTGGTGCTGATGTCTTCTTGATAGGCTGTGCTCATGAAAAGTGCTCCTCAAATTGATGGATAGACTTTCCGTGCTTCCCGAAGCCCACGCCGCAATGGCGTGGGGACTACGGCAACAACATCACCGCTGGAAAACAAGCATGTAGCTGACAAGACCAGAACTAGCGATTCATTCGCTGATCTCGTTTGCAGAGTAGCGCGAAGCTATCACCTCCACCAGAGGCGCTTGGATGGACTACAGGGAATGTTCAGGCGGCGGGAGAGATGTCGAGGATCTGGATGCTGTTCTGGTCTTTGAGGATCTTGACCGTCGGCTCGGGCTTGCGGCCCTCCAGGTCATTGAGGTCCAGTTCGGCGGCGACGGGCACCAGCTTGTTGCGAATCATGTGCGCAGCGTCTTCGAGGCTGGGCTTGTGTTCGCAGGTGAACTGCTCCACGGACTGCACGCCGTGATCATCAACGAAGGTAATTTGCCACGTTTGCATCGGTGCCTCCTCGATAAAACCCATGTGTGGGCTTACACATATCTGGACCTTGAGCGCTGGACAAACGTTCCACTCAAGGCCGGAGGCACCGGATCAGCTGCAGTTATTTTTCCGCGTGTTGCTTCAAGGCTTTCAAGGTGTTGAACGGAGCGTCCACCACGAACTTGTTGGCCAGCCATGAGGGCACGCTGCCGCCTGGCTCGGTATGCACCTGGTAGGTGACTTCGGTCTGGTTGTCGCCTTTGGGCACCAGTTTCCAGAAGCCGTCGACCTGGGCGACGCGCACGTAGCCTTTTTCTTCAGGCTTGTAGGTGGGGACACCTTCGAGTTTACGAGTCAAGGTGCCGTCAGCGGCCTTGGTCGTGGTGATATGCAGGTAGGAATCGCGATCCGTCACGGGGAACGGCGCTTTGAATTGGGTGTAGGTCCAGCTCTCGTCGCCCTTCTTGTCGACCAGCTTCTGGGCCTTGCATTCGTGAATCCAGGCGCACGCACCGACTACGTCTTCCTGCAGCGCGACGATCTTCGCCACCGGCGCCTTGATCGTGGTCACCCCGCGATACGCCTTGTACTTGGAGCCGGCAATTTCGCTCAGGGACACCTTGATACCGTCTTCGTCCTTGGCGACTTGCCAATCCTCAGCCTGGGCAGTGGCAGCAAACAACACCGTAAAACCGCACAACACAGCCATTCGTTTCAGCGAACCCATTGTTGTATTCCTTATTGTTGAAGTTCCGATAGTAAAGCCCATCAAGCCGCCGTCATCTGCTCCCACCAGCCGATCAAGCGGATCGCATCGGCCTGGTCGGTGCCGCAGACCTCGAGATCTGCCTTGAAATCACTGCACACCGCCGGTCGCTCCGGCTGGCCGAACAGCAGGCATAGCTGTTCGACCGACAGGTGCAGGCAGCGTTCGCCCGCCGGTTTGCCCTGTGGCATGCCCGGTAATGGCGAACTGATGGAGGGGGCGATGCAGCAAGCGCCACAGCCTTCACGGCAATTCATGACCAGCAGGTCCTCGACGACTCAATGTGGATGGCGGGGCTAGAGTACGCCCTAAAACAGCCGTTTTAAAATGGGTTAACAGGGGTTTTTCGCAGAAAACAAAAGTGACTGGCCAGTCTGCGACAGATGGTCGAGGGCACGCGTCACGTTTGCGGGAAAAGTTTACTGCTTGAACTCGAACTCCAGCGCGGCGCCTTCCACTTCGCGTCGTTCTTCGTTGCGCAGTTGCAGCTTCATTTCGTTGCTGAGCAGGCGGCCGTTGATCTGGAAGGCGCTGTTGTCGGCGGGCTTCTCACCGAACATCGGCGGCAGCAAGGGCACACTTTTGGGTTTGGGCATGGTGCCGATAGGCTGCAAGTGCCTGACCATGTCCGACGGCAGGGACAGGTCCAACTGTGCCGGTGGCAATTGTGTCTGCGTCACTTCGCGGGATGCCTTGGACTTGCTGGCTGCACGTTTTTTGGCGGCAGCAGTTGGTTTTTTCACCGCTGGCGCTTTTTTTACAGGCGCCGGTTTTTTCGCGGGGGTCTTCTGCTCGTTACTGGCGGCGGGCTTGGTTTCGCTCACAGGCGCTGCCGCCAGCACTGTGCCGACATTGCACAGGCTTAACAGGCCAATTACCAGAACAGCGCGAAAAATACAGGTCATATTGCCTACAGCATTAACGGCAGAGGCCCATATGCTCGCTTGTTGTGCGTGGCATGACAAGCACGGTGATGAGCATGCTGTAGGATTTGTCCCGTTTCTGAGCGTCACAGCCCCGCTGCGGTTTCCTGGCACAACTGGTTAGCCAGCATCCCCAACGTCATCAGCGCCCGCTCTGCCTCGCGGTTCCACGGGGTGCCGCAGTTGAGGCGAATGCAGTGGTTGAACTGCTCCGTGTTACTGAAGATCAACCCCGGCGCAATGCTGATGCCCTGTTGCAGTGCACGCACGTGCAGTTCCTGGGTATTGACCCTTCCAGGCAAACTGACCCACAGGATGAAGCCGCCCGTCGGGCGAGTCATCTGGGTGCCTTCCGGGAAATACTGCTGCACGGCCAGTTGAAAGGCGCTGAGGTTCTTGCGGTACTCCTGGCGGATGTAACGCAGGTGCCGGTCGTAGCCGCCATTTTCCAGATAAGCCGCAACGCCCATTTGCGTGACACTGCACGCGGAGTGGGTGCTGAACATCTGCAGGCGCTGGATCTCCTGCTGGTACTTGCCGGCGATCATCCAGCCAATGCGCACACCGGGGGACAGCGTCTTGGAAAAGCTGGAGCAATAGATGACCCGATCCAGGCGGTCATAGGCTTTCAGCGCCTTGGTGCGGCCCAGTTCGAACATCAGCTCGCCGTAGATATCGTCTTCGACAATCTGGATATCGAAGTCCGAGGCCAGGCGCAGTAACTGTTTCTGCCGTTCCTCAGGCATGGTGCCGCCCAGCGGGTTGCTCAGGCGCGTGGTCAGCACCAGGGCCTTGATCGACCATTGGTTGGCCGCCAGCTGCAGGGCTTCCAGGCTCATGCCGGTGGACGGGTCGCTGGGAATCTCGATGACCTTGAGGCCCAACAGATCGGCGAGTTGCAGCAACCCGTAATAGGTCGGCGACTCAGCGGCGATCAGGTCGCCAGGCCGCGTCAGCACCCGCAACGACATCTGCAACGCATCGACACAACCGTGGGTGATCACCACTTCGGACGGGTCTACCACTACACCCGCATCGCGCATGCGGATCGCCACTTGACGGCGCAGCGGTTCGAAACCGGGGCTGAACATGTAGCTGAACGCACGCGGGCTCTGGAAGCGCGTGACCTTGGCCAATTGCTGGTGCAGGGCGCGTACTGGCAGGTAGTCCACGCTCGGCACCGCGGCGCCCAACGGAAACACACCCTCGCGGCGCGATTCGCCCAAGACCTGTTGAATGATACTGCTGCGGGTGACCAACCCTGGGCGCTCGACCCGTGCAATGTCCGGCGTCGGCGCCGTGAGTGCTGGCGTCTGGTGCACGTAATAGCCGGACTGTGGCCGCGCCCGGATCAGCCCCTGGTCTTCCAGGTTGGCGTAGGCCTGCAACACGGTGGCGTGGCTGACGTTCAGCTGTGAGCTCATCTTGCGCACCGAAGGCACGCGCTCGCCCGGCTGATAGACACCGCGCCGGATATCCTCAGCCAGTTGCTGGGCGATACGTTGGTAAAGCAACAGATTGGTCATGACGCAGCACTCGATTTCACGGGTATTTTATTTTTGTGTGAAACATACCGGCACAGTTTAGAAGTGTACGGGGACAGTTGCCACAATAGTCGAGCGCGCGTTGCAGTGACAGTAAAAACTGTAAGGGTGTACTCCTAAAAGTGTGGGAGGGGGCTTGCCCCCGATGACGGTGGGTCAGCGACAGATTTGCTGACTGATGCACCGCTATCGGGGGCAAGCCCCCTCCCACATTCAGAGCGGCTCCAGGCTTCTATCGGGCAGCGCCCAGTTGGCCTTTTTCGTCAGAGAAGACGATTTCAACGCGACGGTTCTGCGCCCTGCCCCGCTCGGAGGCATTGGCCTCCACCGGGTACTGGTCGCCATACCCTTCCACCTGGATGCGTTTTTCGTCGATCCCCAGGTCGACCAGCACATCAGCCACCGACTGCGCGCGGTCGCGGGACAGTTTGAGGTTTTCCTGCTCGCCGCCGGTGTTATCGGCGTAGCCCTCGATACGCACCACACGCTTGGGGTTCAGTTGCAAGAACTGCACGATCTTGAGCACTGTGCGGTTGGCCGAGTTCTTCAGCTCGGCGTCACCGGTGTCGAACAGCACATCGCCCAGGGTCATCACCAGGCCACGATCGGTCTGGGTGGTGGTCAGGCTGGCGATCTGCTCTTCAAGCCATTTACCCTGCTGCTGCACGCTGCTCAGCTTGCTTTCACGCAGCGCCAGCTGCAGGCGCTGGCGCTCCAGTTCGAGCTTGGCGCCGCGCTCCTGGTTGAGCGCCTGTTCGGTGTGTTCGCGGGCAATCGCGCTATAGCGCTGGCTCAAGTAGGCGTAATGCACCACGTCGGCACCGCTGCCCCAGTAGCTGGACAGGCGATCGGCACGGGCCAGGGACTCACCGGCGCGGATCACGTCCTTGGGCGCAAAGCGCAACACATTGGCGTCTTCCTTGACCTTCTGGAAGTCATTCCCGGCCTGTTGCAGGGCCTGTTCGCTGTCGGGATGGCTGGCACAACCGCCCAATACAGCAGTGCCCAACAGCAGCGCACAGCCCAAACCACGGATCATCGGACTCATTGGGCTTCCCCCAACTGCAATTGCTTGCGCAGGCGAGTGATGCGGGTGTTGAGCACGTTCAACTGCTCCTGGCTCTTGCGGGTCAACACTTTGGCTTCCGCCAGACGCGCGTCCAACTCGGCTTGCTCAAAGCGCATGCGTGCATTTTTGTAGGACTGGTCAGCCATGCTCGACTTGGCCCGGGCGAATTTCTCTTCGGCCAGTTTCAGTTCGGGCGATTCATCGGGGTTGGCGCCAACAGCGCTGGCTTGCTCCAGGGCTTGCTGGGTGAGGCGAATTTGTTCATTCGGCGCAGGATCAGCTGCACATCCCGCCAGAGCGACAACGGCGAGGGCCGCGAAAAGAGGTCGAAGAGTCACTGAAAATCCCTACTTTGTTGGGGTGCCGACGGGTTGTTGCAATTGCGCTTTCCAACGTTCCAGATTGCGCTGCAATGCGGCTTCCGTCACACCAGACCCGGGCAATTCTGTCATCTTTTTGGCGAGCTGTCCGCGCAACCACGGATCGTTGCAGGCCGAGTTGTGGGAAATCGCCAGGTACAGGCCCGGCTGATCGACGGGCACGTCGCGGGTGATCAGGTCGTTGCTCATGCCCAAGGTCTGTGCCATTGCCATGCCGGAATAACGCCCGGCGAGGACATAGTCGACCTCTCCCAGCAGCAGCTTCTGAAACGCCGGCGTCAGGGACGGCAGGCGTTGCAGGCTCAATTGCTGGCCGGCGAACGTTTCGAAGGCGGCACTCAAGCGCGCACGTTCCGACACCGCGCCTTTGTGCCCGTGCAGGTCGGCCGCCGTGGTGTAGACCAGCGCTGAATCCTTGCGCGTCCACACCAGATAGTCCAACTGCACCAGGGCCGGGTGGATGTAGTCGAGGGTTTCCAGCTCGCCCAGGTTCAGCGGCGCATCGGCAAGGATATCCATGCGCCCGCTGCGCACCTCATCCAGGGCCAGCGAGCGTTTGCCGCCATAGAGCAGGTCGATTTTCAACCCGAGGTCCTTGCCCACCTGTTGCAGCACGTCGGCGGTGGCGCCGATCAGGTGCGTGGGGTCTTGCGGGTCACGCCAGAGCAGGGGCGGCGCGTCCGGGCTGCCGGTGATCACCAGGCGGTCGCATTTGCCGGCGGCCAGCGCCAGGCTCGGCAGCAGTGTGAGGCCCAGCAGTACAGCCCAGGGGCGCAATTCCATGGCGTGTGTCTCCAACAAGTCAAAAAAAAGCCCGGTCACTAGGACCGGGCTCTTTATAAGTGAAGCGACTGGATTAGACCAGCTTCTCCAACTCAGGGACGGCTTCGAACAAGTCCGCCACCAGGCCGTAATCAGCCACCTGGAAGATCGGTGCTTCTTCGTCCTTGTTGATCGCAACGATCACTTTGGAATCCTTCATACCGGCCAAGTGCTGGATCGCGCCAGAGATACCGACGGCGATGTACAGCTGTGGCGCAACGATCTTGCCGGTCTGGCCGACCTGCATGTCGTTGGGCACGAAACCTGCGTCGACGGCCGCGCGGGAAGCGCCGACCGCAGCGCCCAGCTTGTCGGCCAAGGCGTACAGGTGCTTGAAGTTGTCACCGTTCTGCATGCCACGCCCGCCGGAAACGACGATCTTGGCAGCGGTCAGCTCAGGACGGTCCGACTTGGCCAGCTCTTCGCCTACAAAGCTGGAGGTGCCAGCGTCGTGGGCAGCAGCGACGGCTTCAACGGCAGCCGAACCACCTTCAGCGGCAACCGGGTCGAAACCGGTGGCACGCACGGTGATGACTTTGACCGAAGCGTTGGACTGTACGGTCGCGATAGCGTTACCGGCATAGATCGGGCGCTTGAAGGTGTCTGCGCTTTCGACCGAGATGATCTCGGAGATCTGGTCAACGTCCAGCTGCGCAGCAACGCGTGGCAGGATGTTTTTGCCGTTGGAGGTGGCGGCAGCCAGGATGTGGCTGTAGCCAGCACCAAGCTCTGCAACCAGAGGCGCAACGTTTTCCGGCAGTTGGTGAGCGTAGGCCGCGTTGTCGGCGACCAGTACTTTGCTCACGCCAGCGACTTTCGCAGCGGCTTCAGCCACCGCGCCAGCGCCCTGGCCTGCAACCAATACGTGGATATCACCACCGATTTTCGCAGCGGCAGCCACGGTGTTCAGAGTGGCCGGGGCCAGCACCTTGTTGTCGTGTTCAGCGATTACCAAGATAGTCATGATTAGATTACCTTCGCTTCGTTTTTCAGTTTCTCAACCAGTTCAGCCACCGACTTGACCTTGATGCCCGCGCTGCGTGCAGCCGGTGCTTCAACTTTTACGGTCTTGTTGGTGGAGGCGGTGGAAACGCCCAAAGCTTCCGGAGTCAGCGACTCAAGCGGCTTCTTCTTGGCTTTCATGATGTTTGGCAGGGACGCGTAGCGCGGCTCGTTCAAACGCAGGTCGGTGGTGACGATGGCCGGCAGTTTCAGGGAAACAGTCTGTGCGCCGCCGTCGATTTCACGGGTGACAGCCACGCTGTCGCCGCTTACTTCGACTTTGGAGGCGAAGGTGCCCTGGCCGTAACCGGTCAGCGCAGCCAGCATCTGGCCAGTCTGGTTGTTGTCGCTGTCGATCGCCTGTTTGCCGAGGATCACCAGCTGAGGCTGTTCCTTGTCGACAACGGCCTTGAGCAGCTTGGCCACGGCCAGGGAGGTCAGCTCTTCAGCGGACTCGACCAGGATGGCGCGGTCGGCGCCCAGTGCCAGGGCGGTACGCAGCTGCTCTTGAGCAGTGGTCGGGCCGATGGAAACCACGACGATTTCAGTCGCCACGCCTTTCTCTTTCAGGCGTACGGCTTCTTCCACAGCGATTTCGCAGAAAGGGTTCATCGACATCTTTACGTTAGCAAGGTCGACGCCGGAATTGTCCGCCTTGACGCGAACTTTCACGTTGTAATCGACAACGCGTTTGACAGCTACAAGAACCTTCATGGATTCCTCGTTACTCTCCGGTGAAAAGAAAGTCGCCTAGGCGAACCTGGCGGTTGATGCTCATCGGCACACAAGGGCACCTCCAAAAACGCAGGCGGCGACCTTGCTCACGGGAAATGATGACCGTTCGTCAGGGGTGACTGAGAGGTCATTCTTTATCGCAGCGTGTAAACTGCGCGCCAGTGTCTGGGCACGCGTCACCTGTCTTGCTTTTGGACGTGCTCTTGAAACCTGCTGTCTGCCTACGGTAAGCGCAAAACCGACCGTATATTGACCGGAACGCCTATTCTGGTCAATACGGCAAAATAGCCAGTCATAAGCCGCACCACTTTGATTTATCTAGCCTGCGGGCAATTCAAACAAACGTTTGTATTGGACGCTGCCAGTGGTGTAGATATAATGCGCCACCTAGAGAGAAAGGTGGGTCTTGCCGTTGCCGCAAGACAACACCGAACCTCCACCATTAGAAAAAAAAGCCTGTTGAGCCTTGAGTAGGAGATAGCCTGTGGAACGCGAATACATGGAATTCGACGTGGTCATCGTCGGCGCTGGCCCGGCGGGACTGTCTGCCGCCTGCCGACTGAAGCAGAAGGCCGCCGACGCCGGTAAGGAAATCAGCGTCTGCGTGGTCGAGAAAGGCTCCGAAGTCGGCGCGCATATCCTCTCCGGTGCCGTGTTCGAACCCCGCGCCCTGAACGAACTGTTCCCGGACTGGAAAGAGCTCGGTGCCCCGCTCAACACCCCGGTAGTGCGCGACGACATCTATGTACTGCGCAGCCCCGAAGCCTCCACCAAGGTCCCTGACTTCTTTGTGCCCAAGACCATGCACAACGAAGGCAACTACATCATCTCCCTGGGCAACCTGTGCCGCTGGCTGGCCCAGCAGGCCGAGAACCTCGGTGTGGAAGTCTACCCAGGCTTCGCCGCCCAGGAAGCGCTGTTCGACGAAAACGGCGTGGTGCGCGGGATCATCACCGGTGACCTCGGCGTCGACCGCGAAGGCAACCCGAAAGAAGGCGTCTACACCCCCGGCATGGAACTGCGTGGCAAATACACGCTGTTCGCCGAAGGTTGCCGTGGCCATATCGGCAAGCAGTTGATCCAGCGTTTCAACCTGGACAGCGACGCCGACGCCCAGCACTACGGCATCGGCCTCAAGGAAATCTGGGAAATCGACCCGGCCAAACATCAGCCTGGCCTGGTGGTGCACACCGCCGGCTGGCCGCTGGACATCATGAGCGCCGAGAACACCGGCGGCTCGTTCCTCTATCACCTGGAAAACAACCAGGTGGTCGTCGGCCTGATCGTCGACCTGTCCTACAGCAACACCTTCCTGTCGCCGTTCGATGAGTTCCAGCGCCTCAAGCACCACCCGGTGCTGGCCCAGTACCTCGAAGGCGGCAAGCGCATCAGCTACGGCGCGCGTGCCATCTGCAAAGGCGGCCTGAACTCGCTGCCGAAGATGGTCTTCAAGGGCGGCGCGCTGATCGGTTGCGACCTCGGCACCCTGAACTTCGCCAAAATCAAGGGCAGCCACACCGCGATGAAGTCCGGCATGCTCGCCGCCGACGCCGTGGCCGACCGCCTGTTCGCCGAATCCGAGGGCGGTGAGGAACTGACCGCTTACGTCGACAGCTTCAAGTCCAGCTGGCTGTACGAAGAACTGTTCGCCAGCCGCAACTTCGGCCCGGCGATGCACAAGTTCGGCCCGATCATCGGTGCCGGCTTCAACTGGTTCGACCAGAACATCCTGGGCGGCAAGATGCCGTTCACCCTGCACGACACCAAGCCGGACTATGCCTGCCTCAAGCTGGCCAAGGACAGCAAGAAGATCGACTACCCGAAACCCGACGGCAAGCTGAGCTTCGACAAGCTGAGCTCGGTGTTCATCTCCGGTACCAACCATGAAGAAGAACAGCCGTGCCACTTGAAGCTGAAAGACGCGAGCATCCCGATCGGCACCAACCTGCCGCTCTACGATGAACCGGCGCAGCGCTACTGCCCGGCCGGCGTGTATGAAGTGATCACCCAGGAAGACGGCGAGAAGCGCTTCCAGATCAACGCCCAGAACTGCGTGCACTGCAAGACCTGTGACATCAAGGACCCTTCGCAGAACATCACCTGGGTTACGCCGGAAGGCGCGGGTGGGCCGACTTACCCGAATATGTAAGCTCGCGGCTCGAACAAAAAGGCTCCCAAATGGGAGCCTTTTTTATGCTGCGCGCTCTTCGCCGGGATTACGCAGGAAATAGCGTTTATATTCCCGACTGAACTGCGACGTACTCTGATACCCCACGCTATGCGCCGCCTGCGCCACGCCCATGCCGTCCACCAGCAGCAACTGCTGGGCCTTGAGCAGGCGCAAACGCTTCAGGTACTGCACCGGCGACAACAGCGTGCAGCGCTTGAAATGCTCATGAAACGTCGACGCACTCATGTGCGCATACCCCGCCAGCGTCTCGATATTCAGCGGCTCGGCGTAATGGGCATGCAGGTGATTCAATGACGTGGCAATGCGCGAAAACTGCCCCTGCTGTTCCACCAGCGCCCGCAACACATCCGCCTGCGGACCTCGTAAAGCGGTGAACAACACTTCCCGGACCCGCGCCGGCCCCATGATCCGGCTTTCCAGCGGATCGTGCAGACACTCCAATAGCCGTTCGACGGCACCGCGCATCGCATCATCGAGCATCACCGAACTCATCGACTCCAGCGTCTGCGCCGTGGGCGGCGGCCCGGCCTGAATGCCCATGGCCATCACCAATTCGCCCAAGACCACGCGGTCAATGCCCACCGTGACACCATACAACGGCGCATCGGAGCCCATGGCAAACGTCTCGCACTCGAACGGCACCGGCATGGCCTGGATCAGGTAATGCCCGGCGCCATACTCCAGCGTGCGCGGCCCCAGGTAGGCGACTTTGCTGCCTTGGGCCACGAACATCAGGCTTGGCTCATAGATCTGCGGCCCGCGTGCCACGTCACAACTGGCGCGCAGCACTTGCACACCGGGCAGGTGGGTCGGGGAGAAACCGTCGCAGGGCGTAAGCCCCTCAATCAAGGCAACCAAGGTGGCGTTGGCATCGAGATGGCGGGTCAACAACATGGCAAAAAACTTCGCGAATAAGGGATGAGAACATCATCGCAGGTCTGGCGGCCAATGGATCCAAACCAGGGGCACTCCCGGACGAATAGGCATGAGACTCGGAGCATTTGCCATGTTCGCTCCCAGGGTCGGCGCGCAAAATGCGCCACCTCTCCTGTCCAAGCTTTTGCGAGGTTTCCCCATGTACACCGCCATCGGTTATGCCGCCCAGTCGGCCACCACTCCCCTCGCCCCCATGTCTTTCCAGCGCCGCAGCCCGCGCGCCGATGACGTGGCCATCGAGATCCTCTACTGCGGCGTCTGCCACTCCGACATCCACCAGGCGCGCAACGAATGGGGCATTGCCGTGTACCCGCTGATGCCGGGCCACGAGATTGTCGGCAAGGTCACCGCCGTGGGCGCCAATGTCACCGCGCACAAAATTGGCGACCTGGTAGGCGTGGGCTGCATGGTCGACTCGTGCCGCCACTGCGACGCCTGCAAATCGGACCTGGAGCAATACTGCCTCGAAGGCCCGACAATGACCTACGCCACCCCAGACCGCGTCGACGGCAGCAACACCATGGGCGGTTACTCCGACAGCATCGTGGTCAGCGAGCACTTCGTGGTGAAGATCCCGGCCAAGCTCGACCTGGCCAGCGCGGCGCCGATCCTGTGCGCCGGCATCACCACCTACTCGCCGCTCAAGCACTACGGCGTGAAGGCCGGGGATAAAGTCGGCGTGCTGGGCATGGGTGGCCTGGGCCATATGGGCATCAAGTTCGCCAAGGCCATGGGCGCGGAAGTGACGCTGTTCACCCGCTCGGCGAGCAAAGCCGAAGAAGGCCGTCGCCAGGGTGCCGACCATGTGATCGTGTCCACCGATGCCGAGCAGATGAACGCCGCCGCCGGCCGTTTCGACTTCCTGTTGGACACCATCCCGGTGCAGCACGACCTGAACCCCTACCTCGACGTGCTGCGCTTTGACGGCGTGCACATCCTGGTCGGCTTGATCGAGCCGGTCGACCCGCCCGTCAACGCCGCCAAGCTGGTGCTGGGCCGCAAAGTGCTGGCCGGTTCCTTGATCGGTGGCATTGCCGAAACCCAGGAAGTCCTGGATTTCTGCGCCGAGCACAACATCACCTGCGACATCGAAATGCTCGACATCCGCCAGATCAACGAAGCCTACAGCCGCATGATCGCCGGCGATGTGAAGTACCGCTTTGTCATTGACATGGCGACCTTGAAGGCCTGATCAGGCCTTCGCGCCCAACTCCGCCGACAGCCGCGCTGCGACCTGTTTGACCACGGGAATCAGCTCGGCCATTTTCTCCAGCGGCATGTAGGGCACGGTACTGGCGATGCTGATGCCGGCGACAATCCGCCGGCTGGCATCGCGCACCGGTGCCGCCACGCAGCGGATCGACGGTTCGTTGTCTTCCAGGTCGAACGCATACCCGCCCACCACGTATTCACGCATGCGCTGCTCGAACTGTGCCCAGGATTGTTCCGGGTGCTGCGGCCATTGCAGGCTTTTCCCGCCTACCGGCAGGCTGACGTCGTACAGACGCTGCCACTCTTCCACCGTGTCATCCAGCAGCAATGCCTTGCCAATTCCGGTGCGCGCCAGCGGCATGCGGTGGCCGACCCGCGAGCGCATTTCCGGGCCATTGCGGCCAGGGTTCTTGTGCAGGTACAGCACGTCGTCGTATTCGCGGATGGCCAGGTGGATGGTGTCACCGGTCAGCGCCGACAGCTCATCCAGATACGGGATGGCCAGGGTCACCAGCGGCAGCTCTTCCCGCGCCTGAAACCCCAGCTCGATCAACTTCGGCCCCAGCAGGTAACCGACTTGCGGCACCACGCGCAGGTAACGCTCGTCCACCAGGCAACTGGCCAGGCGGTGGGTGGTGCTGCGGGTGGTGCCGATGCGCTTGGCGATCTCTTTCAGATCCCGCGCACCCGCCGCCACGGCCTGCACCACGCCCAGGCCACGCAGCAGGGTCTGGGTGCCGGTGGGAGCGGCGTCTTTGACGGGGGTGTGGGCGTTTTCCTGCATATCGGGCCTATGTGGTGGTACGAAAACGAGCGGCATTATGGCAAAAGCTGAACCTCAATACAGCGCAGATCCAAATGTGGGAGGGGGCTTGCCCCCGATAGCGGTGTGTCAGTGAATGCATGTTTTTCTGACGTGCCGCCATCGGGGGCAAGCCCCCTCCCACATTTGGATCTTCATAGGGCTCGGGATCAGCGTTGCTTCATGCGGTCGATAATGACCGCCAGCAACAGGATCGAACCCCGGATCACATACTGGTAGAAGGTGTCGATGTTCTTCAAGTTCATCGCATTCTCGATGATCGCCAAAATCAACACCCCGGCAATCACATGGCGGATCATGCCGATGCCGCCACTCAACGACACCCCGCCCAACACGCACGCCGAGATCACGGTCAGCTCGAAGCCCTGCCCAATCATCGGCTGGCCCGAGGTCATGCGCGAGGCGAGGATCACCCCGGCCAACGCACCAATCAGACCGTGTACGGCAAAGATGATGATCTTGGTGCGATCGACGTTCACCCCGGCCAGCAATGCCGCTTCCTGGTTACCGCCGATGGCCATGGTGTTGCGCCCATAGGTGGTGTAGTTGAGCAGCCAGCCGAAGAACACAAAGCACAGCACGGTGATGATGATCGGCACCGGCACGCCCATCAACTGGCCGTTGCCGAATACGAAGAAACCTTCGTCCATCACGCCGACGGCCTTACCGTTGGAGAAGATGTAAGCCAGGCCGCGCACGATCTGCATGGTCGCCAACGTCGCGATCAAGGCGTTGATGCGCAGCTTGGCGATGACGATGCCATTGATCAGCCCCACCACCAGGCCCATGGCCAGCGCCGCCGACACACCGAGCACCACGCTGTCGGTGTCACGGATCACGATACCCGCGACCACACCGGCGCAGGCGATCACCGAGCCCACCGACAAGTCGAAATGCCCGGATGCCAGGCAGAACAACATGGTGCACGCGGCGATGCCCACGGTGGAAATCGCCAGGCCCAGCCCACGCATGTTCAGCGGCGAAAGGAAGTTGTCGATAAACAACGCGCTGAGCACAAAGATGCTCAACGCGGCGAGCAGCATCACCCAATCATCGAGGAATTTGCGCTGGTTGAAACCCGGCCAGAAGCCCTTTGCAGTTTTTACCTCAGACATCATTCACCTCGAATTCTTCAAGCCCGCGAACGCGGGAGAGCCAGTTGCAACAGCCGTGCTTCATCCGCCTGGTCGCGCGTGAGTTCGCCGGTCAGGGCGCCTTCGCTCATCACCAGGATGCGGTCGGAAATACCCATCACTTCCATCAGGTCACTGGACACCACGATTACCGCAATACCGCTGGCCGCCAGGTTATGGATAATCTGGTAGATCTCCGACTTGGCGCCGATATCGATGCCACGCGTTGGCTCATCCAGCAGCAGTACTTTCATCGGCATCGACAACCAGCGGCCGAGAATGGCCTTCTGCTGGTTGCCGCCGGACAGGTACATGATTTTCTGTTCGGCGTTCGGCGTCTTGACCTTCATGGCCTTGATTTGCCGGTCAGCGTTGGCCGTTTCCCAGCCGTCGCGCAGCAGCCAGCCGAACGCGGAGTGGGCGCCACGCGCGCTGATATTGATGTTCTCGGCGACGCTGGAGAGCGGAATGATGCCTTCCTTCTTGCGGTCCTCCGGGCACAGCAGCACCCCGGCGGCGATGGCATCGCGGGGTGAATGCAGCTGCAGTGGTTGCCCGCAGAGCTCCAGGCGTCCTGCGGTGCTGCGGGTCAAACCACTCAGCAGCCGAAACAGCTCCGTGCGCCCTGCCCCGACCAAGCCGAACAGACCGAGAATCTCGCCCTTGTGTACCTGAAGGCTGACCGGTTCACGCAGGCCCGGGCCAAGCAAGCCCTCGACCTTCAGCGCTACATCGCCCTGTTCACGCGGGCGGTAGTCGTAGATGTCCTGGATATCGCGACCGACCATGCACGTCACCAACTGGTCGTGGGTGAGGGTGCTCATGTCGTCGAAGGTACGCACGTAGCGGCCGTCCTTGAACACCGTCACCGCGTTGCAGATGCGGAACACTTCCTCCATGCGATGGGACACGTAGAGCACCACTTTGCCTTCATCGCGCAGGCGCGTGATGATCGCCATCAAGCGGTCGATCTCCCGCGCCGACAGGCTGCTGGTGGGCTCGTCGAAGGCAATCACATGGGCGCCACGGGACAGCGCCTTGGCGATTTCCACCAGTTGGCGCTGGCCAAGGGAAAGCCGACCAAGCTTCTCATCCGGATCGATTTCATCCGCCAGCCCCTTGAGGCAGGCCAACGCTTGCTGGCGCAACTGGCTGCGGTTGACCACCCCGAAGCGCGTCGGCAGGTGCCCAAGGAACAGGTTCTCGGCCACGGTCATTTCCGGCACCAGGTGCAGTTCCTGGTGGATCACCGCCACGCCGCTGGCAATGCTGTCGGCGGCAGACTTGAAGTCCATGGTCTGCGCGCCGATCTGCAGCGTGCCGCTGCTGGGCAGGTAGGCACCGCCGAGGATTTTCAGCAGCGTCGACTTGCCCGCGCCGTTCTCACCCATCAACGCATGCACCTCACGCGGCCGCGCTTCAAAGCTGATCTGCGCCAGGGCTTTCACACCGGGAAACTCCTTGCCGATGCCGTTGAAGCGCAAGGCCGCGCCGGTCATTTCCACAACCCGATCTTGGTCAGCTCTGCCTGGAAGTTGGCGCGGGTGATCAGGGTCACTTCGTCCATCGCCGTGTATTTCGCAGGTTCCTTGCCGGTGGTGACCCACTCATACATCGCCAACGCGGTGTTGTAACCCTCGATATGCGGGCTGGGCAGCATCGAGCCGAAGAAGCCGCTGTCAGCCTTTTTCAACTCGCCGATGGCGTCGGTGCCATTGATGCCGATACCGATCACGTTGGCCGCCTTGAAGCCCGCGCTTTCGGTGGCACGTACGCCGCCGAGCACGGTGTTGTCATTCATGCCGCCGATGATCAGGTTTTTCGCGCCTGCGGGCAGTTTGACCAAGGCCGAGTTGGTCGCGTCCATGCTGCCCGGTACGTCGAGGGTCTTGAGCGCGGCGGTCAGGATATGGTCTTTGGGCAGGCCGGCGTCTTCCAGCGACTTGATCGAACCGTCGGTGCGCTTCTTGCCGGTGTCGAGTTCGTTATAGGTGTTGATCACGGCGTAGGTGTCCTTCCAGTCCCAGCCGCGGTTTTTCGCTTCGGTTGCCATTGCGGCGCCCTGCTTCTGGCCCACCTCAAAGGCGGCCATGCCCAGGTACGGCACGTCTTCCATGAAGTTGCCCTTGGCATCGACAAAGCGGTCATCCACGGCCATGACTTTCAGGCCATTGACCTTGGCCTTGGCGACGATGGCCGGGCCGAGGGACACGTCCGGCGGGCAGATCACAAAGCCCTTGGCGCCGTTGGCAGCCAGGCTGTCGATGGCCGAGAGGGTTTTTTCACCATCGGGCACGGCGATCTTGATCACGGTAAAGCCGTGCTCTTTGCCGGCTTTCTCGGCGAAGGCCCATTCGGTCTGGAACCAGGGTTCTTCGGCCTGCTTGACCAGGAAGCCGATCTTCACTTCTTCGGCGAGTGCGACGCTGCTGAACACCATTGCCAGTGCCAGGGTGCCTAGAGTCTTCTTGAACATGAACCACCTCTTTCTTGTTATTGGAAAACGCGTTAGTCGTGGTACATCACAGACCGCCCGCCATCGATCATCAGGCAGGTGGCGTTGATAAAAGGCGCCTCGTCGGTCGCCAGAAACAGCGCAGTCATCGCCACCTCGATCGGCTGGCCGATGCGCTTGGGCGGGTGCAGGTCGAACGCACGCTGGCGCTCGGCGTGGGGGTCGGGGAAACCGTTCCAGTAGTCGACATTGAGTTGGGTTTCGATGTAGCCCGGCGCGATGGCATTCACACGGATGCCCTTGGGCCCGTATTCGATGCCGAGGGCGCGGGTCAGGCCAAGCAGGCCATGCTTGGCCACGGGATAGGGGAAGCAGCCGGGGATGATGTGGCTGGAATGGGTGGAGGCAATGTTGATGATGTTGCCGATGCCCTGCTCGATCATGAACGGCAGCACCGTGCGGCAGCCGTACCAGGCGCCGTCGAGGTCGATGGCGAAGCAGCGGCGCCAGTCTTCGTCGGTCATCTCCAGCGGGTCGCGGAACACATTGACCCCGGCGCAATTGACCAGCACATCCACCCGGCCGAAGCGCTCGATGGCCACATTGACCAGCGCCTGCCATTGTTCCTTGGAAGTGATGTCGACGGGTTGCGCGTAGATTTCGGCGCCACGTGCGCGCCAGTGGGCGGCAACGTGCTCAACCTTTTCGCCCTGGATATCAGCGATGACCAGCTTCGCCTGTTGCGCCTGGAAACACGCGACGATCGCCTCGCCAATACCCTGGGCGGCACCGGTGATGATCACCACTTTGCCTTTGAGCCGCTCGCCGTAGGTGGGTTCGGGCACGGCGGGGAGTGACAACGGTTGTGCCTGCATCGCTTCACCTGTTTTATTTTTGGTAGTGAGTGCTGATGCAGCCGACTATAAACCCATCTTTTGAAACATCTCAATATATAAATTTGCATCCCACATAGTGAGCATAAGGCAAAAAAATGTGGGAGGGGGCTTGCCCCCGATGGCGGTGAATCAGTCAGCATCTTTTGGTGACTGACACTCCGCTATCGGGGGCAAGCCCCCTCCCACATTTTGATCTACGGTCTTTAGCCTAGGGCGAAGTCACGCAGCGCATCACCTTCCATGCGATAACGCACCCACTCTTCCTGCGGCTGGGCACCGATGGATTTATAGAACGCAATCGCCGGTTCGTTCCAGTCCAGCACGCTCCACTCGAAGCGCCCGCAGCCGTTGTCGAACGCGATCTTCGCCAGGTGGCGCAAGAGCTTCTTGCCCGCGCCGCCGCCGCGTTGCTCCGGGTTGATGTACAGGTCTTCCAGGTACAGGCAGTTGCTGCCCAGCCAAGTGGAATAGCTGAAGAAGAACACCGCAAAACCAATCGGCAGGCCATCGCGCAAACAGATCAGGCCATGGGCGGTCGCCCCTTCGCTGAACAGGCTACGCTCGATGTCCACCACACTGGCGATCACTTCATGCCGGGCCTTCTCGTACTCGGCAAGCTCGGTGATGAAAGTCAGGATCTGCGAAGCATCGCTGGGCACGGCAGGGCGAATCTCGATGGTCATGGGCGAGCCTTGGCAATTTCAAAGCACACATACTAAGGCGCTTTCGTGACGAGTTGCAGCGCAATTCGTGGTCACTGGCACACAAAATCTTACAGGTAGACCAAGACCGTTCGTCGCCATCAAGGCACGAACGAAGAACACCGGCGGACCAATAGAGGGTAAGGACATTCATCATATGGAGACACCCTCATGAAGCATTCCAAGTTTGCTGCCCTCGCCCTGGCTGGCCTGTTGTCTTCGGTTTCGCTGAGCGGTTTTGCGGCCACCTCCTCTACCGGCCCGACCAATCCGGACGCCACCACCGAGTCCCAGAAATCCATGGGCACCGGCCTGGACACCAATGGCGGCGCAGTCATTGACAATACCAATGCCGCTGACCCGCATACCCAGGGCCATGACACCCAACGCCAGGCACCAGCCGCCGTCGGCAACGGCAAAATGGGTCCATCGGTCAATGAACCCAAGATCAATAAGGGCGATGACTCGAACCTGCCCGGCGCTCCGAAACAACCTGCCGAGAGTGATCAGCAGCACCAGCGGAATGCCCGCACCGAACGCCGCCGACGCCACCAGGCGCACGGCCTTGACGCTGCGGCGCTGGTAGCGCGACATGTCCGCGCCGGCGTTGGCCCAGCCGATACCCGTGCCAGCGGCCATGGTGCCGATGCCGATGATCATCGCGCTCAAGGGTGCCGGGGTAGCGTTGAACACCGCGCTCCAGTCGATCGTGGCGCAGAGGAAGCCGCCGACCAGGATGTTCAACGCGCCGAACACGTAGGTAGCCCACTTCTGGATCACCAGCAAGGTGGCGTGGCCCAGCCCGGATACCGATAAGGTCAGCAGCACGAAGATGGCGATGAAGACCAGGGTGAGCACCGGTGCGCTTTTGGCTTCGACCGGCGAGCCGAACAGGATCGAGCACAACGACAGCAGCACAAAGGCCGCCGTGGTGGTGTTGACGGTTTCCCAGCCCAGGCGCGACATCAGCGACACAAGGGTCGGGCCGATATTGCCGCGCACACCGAAGATGGCGCGGGACAGGGTCAGGCTGGGCGCACGGCCACGGCGGCCGGCGATGGAGATGATGCCGACCACCGCAAAGGAGCCGGCGGCGCCGAGGATCGCCACGATGATGGCCTGCCAGATCGCCAGGCCGCGAAACGCGACCAGCGTGGCGCCGAGCGGCAAGCCGAGGATGCTGATATTGGCCGCGAACCACACCCAGAACAGTTGCAGCGGGTGGCCGTTGCACTCGCCTTCCGGGACCGGTTCGATGCCGCGTGTTTCCAATTGCCCGGCGCTCTGGCCAGAAGATGTGCTGCTCATGAGGGGGTGCTCCAAGTGCCTGTATTGTTGTGGTTGTGGCAGGTATACAAAGCGAATCTTCCGGTCGTCCTGACTCAGCGCATTTTCAACAGCTCTTGAACCAGCGATTGCAGATCCAGGCCATTGACCTGCTTGACCTGTTCGATCAGCGCCTCGGGCCAGCACTGCATGCCCAGGCACGCGCCGAGCATGGCGCCGAGAATCGCCGCGATGGTGTCAGTATCGCCGCCAAGGCTGGCCGCCAGGCACAACGCCTCGAAGGCATTCATCTCGCCCACCGCCACTTGCTGGGCCAGGGCGAACGACACCACCACCGACTCCTGGGACGCGACGGAGGTGCCGATCAATTCGTACAACAGGTCCGCGAACAGGGCCTTGTCACCGCTGCCGACGCTCAAGGTCCGCGCCCAGCTGATGCGCGTGGACATCCGCCCACCCGCGATCCAGTGACCATGGCCTTCGGCCTGCTGGGCAACCTGGGTGCCGATGTTCAACGCTTCGCCCAGGTCCACGCCGTTGATGCCGGCCGATACCACCGCCGCCACCGCCGCCGCACTGGAAATACCCAGGGTGGTGTTGTGGGTGACCTGGCAGGCCTGGATCACCGCCTGGATAAACGGCGCCGGGTCGCTGACATCGGCGGCAATCCCCACTGGCGTGATGCGCATTGCGGCGCCGTTGGTGGTGCCGTAACGGCCGGATTCTTCCGGTGTGTGGCCGGCGAGGATCATGTCGATCGCACGCTTGGTGGAGGGGCCGAGCAAATCCTGCGAGCCCTTGGCGCGCATCACCGCTTCCCAGTCGATCAGGCGCTGGGCAAGCACGGTGGGCTCGATCTTGCCTTGGCCTTCCACCAGCAACTCGCCCACCAGCATGGCCTGTTCGGTGTCATCGGTGATGGAACCGGCAGGCATGTTCGGTGCGATGGGCTGGTCGGCGTCGGCGTGTTCCAGGCCGGTGATGGCACCGAAACGCGCGCGCACCTGTTCGCGGCTCAGGGACTGGGTCGGCATGCCCAGGGCATCGCCCAAGGCCAGGCCGTAGAAGGCGCCGAGGGCGCGATTGAGCGAGGTCATTTCGAGTTTCCAAATTGCAGGTGCAGGCGAAAGTGCAGAGGGTCGAGCAAGCTTTCGACATACTCCATGAAACGCTCGCGACGGTCGTAGGTGGTACGCGAGGCCTTGAGGAACACCGTGCCGGCTGGGCGGCCAAGCAACTCGGCATCTTCATCGCTGAGGGGCTCCGCACCGATCCATTGGTCGCCTTCGGCGCCGACATAACCGTAGGCAGCCAGGGTAATGGTCAGGGAATTATCGATCAGGCCGACTCTCGGCAGGCCTTCCAGGCCTCCGGAAGCGGGCATCAGCGAGCGTTCCAGGGACACGACAGTGCCGTCGGTGGTGCGACGGCGACGGTCGAGGGCAATGAATTGGTCGCTGCCAAAACGGCTGAGCAAGTCCGGGCGGGTCACCGCTTCCAGGCGCAGGATATCGGTGTTGACCTTCGCACCGGTGTCCTCCAGGGCTTGGGCCCAGCCGCTGCGCTGGTCAAGCACCATGCCGTCAAAAGTGACGATGGAGCCGACGCCGCTCTGGGTCGCGATGTAGTTACGCCGCTTGAGTTCGGCCAGGGCCTCACGCAGGGTGCCGCGGCTGACCGCGAACTCTTCGGCCAACTGATGCTCTCCCGGCAGCAGGAAACCGTCTGCCATCACCCCACCCTCGATACGGCGGATGAGCTCGTCGACGACGCGTTTTTTCTTATCAAATCGAACATGTCTAATCATGTACAAATTGATAACGCAAAGCGCCCATGTGCAGCAAGCGAATTATTTCAGGGAGATGATAAAACCGGCCTCAGGGCTCCAGGCCAATAGGGAAAAACTCCCCTGCGCTCCAGACGCCCAGCCAGTTCTGACCGTTGATCGGACGGCTCACTGCCAGCTCCACCAATTGGTAGAACGCATTGCGGTGCACCAGGGCTTCGAGGTTGCTGCGCACTCGCAGATAGGGTGCGGGCTCCTGGGTCACAGGATCGATCACCACCCGCAGAGGGTGTTCGAGGCCGGCTTCGACCTGCTCATCGACGTTAGTGGTGAAGCGCAGCACCTGGCTTTCGCCCTGCCCTTCGACTTCCAGTGTAATGGCGACAAACGGCGCATCATCGACGGTGATGCCGACTTTTTCTACAGGAGTAATCAGGAAGTAATCATCGCCGTCGCGGCGGATGATGTTGGAGAACAGCTTGACCATCGGCTTGCGCCCGATCGGCGTGCCTTGGTAGAACCAGGTGCCATCACGGGCGATGCGCATGTCGATGTTGCCGCAGAAGTCCGGGTTCCATAGGTGCACCGGCGCCGGTCCCTTGCCTTTGGGCAATTGGGCCAACAGGTCGTTGGCCTTGGCGGAATCGGTCATGGGGTTCTCCTGGGTCTTATGGATTGCTCATCCCCAACAGGCCGCGGGCGTACTGCGCCAGGGGGCGGGCGATCAGGTCTTGTGGCTTGTTGTCGTGGAACGTCAGTAAACCGCCACGACTGCGTATACGTGCAGTATCAATCAAATACTGGGTGCTGATCTCGATCAACATGATCTGGATGACGCCGCTGTCCAGGCCGACGCGGTCGAGGGCTTCCTGGTCGGCCCATTCATCCGCGTTGCCGATGCGGTCATCCGCCTTGGCGAAACGGCAGTACAGCAGGTAGTGAGCCCCCGCCGCACGGGCTTCAGCCATGGCCTGCTCCAGGCCTTCGGGCTGACGGGCCCGGCGCACCATGGGGAAGTATTCGACAAAACCATTGAAGGCTTCTTCGGCCACCACGTTCGGACGCGGGTAAGCACTACCCGGCGGCACGAAAGCGCCCTGGGCGATAAAGACAAAGGAGTCCGGCTGTATGCGTACCGAAGCGGTACGGCGGGTATCGCTGTGGTCGAGCAAACCGGCGTCGCTCATCTGATAGCGGGTGCCTTCGGCCATATCGCTGACGGTCATGCAGCCACTCAGCGTCAACGACGCCAGCAACAAAACCAGACTACGCATCCTAATCCTCCAGAAGCCGGTGACGGAAAACCGGCGAATGGGCGTGTGATGCAGGTTCTGCGCCATTTGGTGACAACCCATAACAAATGTGGGAGGGGGCTTGCCCCGATAGCGGTGTATCAGCCCACTCATGTATAGCGGACCCACCGTAATCGGGGGCAAGCCCCCTCCCACATTTGGTTGTGTGCTGTCTGAGCGGGTTGGTTAGCCGCCGATGATTTTCATGATGGTGGCGCCGCCCGAGAAGGCCACTTCCTGTTTGTCGCCCAGGGCCTTCATCAACAGGCCTTGCAACGCCGGCAGCGCTTGATGGCGCGGCTTGTCCAGCAGGTCGCCGACGTAGTGACGGTTACTCGACGACAGGCAGCCATGCAGCCAGCCGGTGGACGACAAGCGCAACCGCGAACAGGTGCGGCAGAACGGCACGCTCTCGTTGGCGATCACACCAAAGAAGCCCTTGCCCGGCACTTCGTAGCGTACGGCCGTGGCGTCCACGGGGGCGTTGGCTTGCAGGTATTCATACTGTTCGCCGATCAGGCCCAGCAGTTGTTGCAGGCTGACAAACTGCTGCAGGAACGCGTTGGAGTCCTTGGCTAAATGGCCCATGCGCATCAACTCGATAAAGCGCAACTCGTAGCCACGCTCCAGGCAATAGTCGAGCAGCGGCATGACCTGGTCGAGGTTCTGGCCGCGTAACGGCACCATATTGACCTTGATCTTGATGCCGGCAGCGCGGGCCTGGTCCATGCCGTCGAGCACAGTGGCCAGGTCGCCACCACGGGCAATACTGCGGAAGGCATCCGCATCCAGAGTGTCGAGGGACACGTTGATACGCTTGATCCCGGCCTCCACCAGCAACGGCAGCTTGCGCGCCAGCAGTTGGCCGTTGGTGGTCAGGCTGATATCGCTGAGCCCCATCCCCCCCACTGCGCCCATGAAGGCTTCGAGCTTGGGGCTGACCAGCGGCTCGCCGCCGGTGATGCGCAGGCGGTCGATGCCCGCCGCTTCGATCAGGTATTCCACACCACGGGCCATGGCCTCGGCCGAGAGTTCGTCCTGGGCAGCCACCAGCCGCTTGCCGTTAGGCACGCAGTAGGTACACGCGTAATTGCAGGCTGAGGTCAGGCTGATCCGCAAATTGCGAAAACGCCTGCCTTGACGATCAACGATCATGGATCACTCCGGCAGAGGATGATTCGGGCGCGCTAAAAGCTGACTGATAAATCAGCTTTTAGCAAGAGTCCTTGTCTGAGTATATTCCTGGGGTACTGCGCGTGGCAGCAAATCATTACGTGGCAGGCGTTTGGGCCGGCGCCGCTTCAATCGCCGGCGGCTCACTGCTGTGCTTGCGCTTGTTGCCCATGCGCACGCCGATATCCATCAAAAACTGGAAGAAACCTTCCTGGTCTTCCAGCACGTTGCTCCAGAACGGCGAGTGGTACAGCGCCACGGCACCATGCACCAGGGCCCAGGCGGCGCAGTAGTGGAAATACGGCGGCACATCTTCAAGCTTGCCTTCACTGATGCGGCCCTTGATCAGCAGGGTCAGGCGTTCGAAGTTCGAGGCGCGGATCTTGTGCAGTTCCTCGACCATCTCCGGCACCTGATGGCCCTTGACCACCTTCTCCTCCAGCCGGTCGAACAGGCGATAGCGCTGCGGGTCACGCATGCGGAACTCGAAGTAGGCACGGGACAGGGCTTCCTTGTCCTTGTCGACATCGGCCGAGTGCAGCAGCTCGTTCAAGTCGCGCTCATAGTCGAGCATCAGGCGCAGGTAGATCTCGGCCTTGGACTTGAAGTGCTTGTAGATCGTGCCTTTGCCGATACCCACGGCATCCGCAATCATCTCGACGGTGACGCTGTCTTCACCTTGTTCGAGGAACAGCTTGAGTGCGGTGTCGAGAATTTCCTGCTCACGGCGGCGAAACTCACGGACCTTACGGGGTTCTTTGTGCATGAGGAAGAGGTCTGCAAAGGTCGGATTAGGGAGGGTTGCGCAGGGCCACGGATACGTGGCGATACGATTTACCCGGTGCGAGGGATTATCCCGACTGAACGGTCGTTGGGCAATGTCTATGTGAACCCGGAATGCACTTTACTTTCAGCGCGCCAACGTTTTCATTGATATCAGTCAGAAATAATACGCAACAACTGCACCCGTGCACCGGCCTGATGAGAACTCAAGCGAAGCGCGCGTATTCCAAATCTGTTTAAAAAACGATCAGTCGCGACTGGACTGAATCGGATACTGATCAATACTTGAACTGTCGGCGTGACATCTCCCCCAAGTGAAGCGCCGACCTGGGTACCAACGGACCGCGTACCCTTGTTTTACTCCTAATGGTCTTAACCCGGATTCCCCCCCCCCAGAACCCGGGTTTTTTTTGCCTGCGATTTGACCTTTGCGTTAAGAGGCGACGTGGGCCAGCGGGAAAAGGCGCTTGAAGTTTTCGGTGGTCTGCTCGGCAAAACGCTCGTAGGACTCACCGCGCAGCATCGCCAGGTAATCCGCCACATCGCGCACATACTCCGGCAGGTTCGGCTTGCCGCGATGGGGGATAGGCGCCAGGTACGGGGAATCGGTTTCCACCAGCAGGCGGTCGGCGGGCACCTGGCGTGCGACATCACGCAGGGCGTCGGCGTTGCGGAAGGTGACGATACCCGACAGCGAAATATAGAACCCCAGGTCCAGCGCCGCCTTGGCCATGTCCCAGTCTTCGGTAAAGCAATGCAACACACCGGCCTGGGGCAATGCCGCTTCGCGCAGCAGGGTCAGGGTGTCGGCACGGGCGCCACGGGTGTGGACGATCACCGGTTTGCCTGTCTGCCGGGCGGCTTGCAGGTGCAGGCGGAACGAAGCCTGCTGCAACTCGGCGGCTTCGGGCTCGTAGTGGTAATCCAGGCCGGTTTCGCCGATGGCCACCACGCGCGGGTGATTGAGTTCACCCAGCAGCCAGTCGAGTGCCGGGGCTTCACCGGGCTTGAGGTCCAGCGGGTGGATACCCACCGAACAATCCACATCGGCATAACGCTCGGCCAAGGCTTTGACGTCTGCCGCATTCTCCGCGCTGACGCCGATGCACAGGAAGTGCCCTACCCCACGCTGGCGCGCGGCGTCGAGGGCAGTGTCAAGGGAACCGCCGTGCTGGGCCAGGTCGAGACGGTCAAGGTGGCAGTGGGAATCTACGAGCATAGGGGTCTACAACTTCAGTCACGAAAAATGTCTGGCTGACGATACACCCGCCGGCCACGGAAATTAACGGCGCCCGAGCAAACCGACCCACTGCACCAGCAACGCTTCGAGCAGCAGCACGCGGTTGAGGTTGGCTTTGCCGAGTACCTTCTGGCGCTGGGCGAGGATCCAGTCCTGGAGCGTCAGCACCTTGTCCTGGGCACTTTTCTGCGCCAGGTATTGCACCACCTTGCGCATATCCGGCAGGCCCAGGCCGTTTTCATCCTGGGTCAGCTGGTAGCGCAGGATCAGGCTCGACCAATCGCAGAACCAGTCGAACAGCAACAGCAGGGGGATGTCCTTCCAGGCGTTTTCTGCCAGCTGGGTGGCGGACACTTCCTGCTTGATCAGTTTCTTGACCCCGTCCACCACCAGCGCACGCTGTTCACGTACTCCCTGGGCGTGCAGCTTCACCGCGGCCAACGGCGAACCGGCGGCCAGGGTCAGCAGCTCGACCCGTTCGTCCTGGCTGCACTCCGGCAACGCACGCGCCAGCCACTCAAGGCTCATGGCCTCGCTCGGCAGCGGGCATGCCTGCTGCACGCAGCGGCTGCGGATGGTGGGCAACAACCGGCTCGATTGGTGGCTGACCAACAACAGCACGGTATCGCCGGACGGCTCCTCCAGGCTTTTGAGCAAGGCGTTGGCGGCATTGATGTTCATCGCCTCCACCGGCTCGATCAACACCACTTTGCGCCCGCCCATCTGCGCGGTCTGCACCACGAAGCTGACCAGGTCGCGCACCTGATCGACCTTGATCGCCTTGTCGGCCTCTTCGGGTTCCAGCAGGTAGTTATCCGGATGGCTGCCGGCCTTGAGCAGCAGGCAGGACTTGCACTCGCCGCAGGCCTCAAGCTTGACCGGGCGCTGGCACAGCAGGCTGGCCATCAGGCGCTCGGCCAACGCTCGCTTGCCGATCCCCACCGGCCCATGCAACAGGTAGGCGTGGGCGTGCTGGGCACGGCCGGCCAATTGTTGCCACAGGCTGTCCTGCCACGGGTAGGCTTCAGCCACGGGCGCGCTCCAGCAGTTTAGGTAGCAGCGCGTCGATGGCCTGCTGCACGTGCGCCAGCGGTTGGGCGGCATCCAGCAGGGAATACCGCGCAGGCTCAGCCTTGGCCCGTGTAAGGAATGCACTGCGTACCGCGTTGAAGAACCCATCGCCTTCCAGTTCGAAGCGGTCCAGACGGCCACGGGCACTGGCACGGGCCATGCCGACTTCCACCGGCAGATCGAACAGCAGGGTCAGGTCAGGGCGCAATTCGCCCTGGACAAAGGTTTCCAGGGTGGCGATGCGCTCCAGGGACAAGCCTCGACCGCCGCCCTGGTAGGCATAGGTGGAATCGGTAAACCGATCGCAGATCACCACGGCACCACGGGCCAGGGCCGGACGGATCACCTCGGCAAGGTGCTGGGCACGGGCGGCGAACACCAGCAGCAGCTCGGTGTCCGGGTTCATCTGCTCGTCACCCGGCGTCAGCAGCACTTCGCGGATACGCTCGGCCAGCGGCGTGCCACCGGGCTCGCGGGTCAACACCACCTCGATGCCTTCGCTGCGCAAGCGCTCGGCCAGGTAATCGCGGTTGGTGCTTTTGCCGGCGCCTTCAGGGCCTTCCAGGGTAATAAACAAGCCAGTCACAGGCAGTCCTTAGTCAGAATTATTGCAGGCTTTGCGGCGCGGTGGTGTCCGGCACAGTTTCGGCTGGCGTATCAGCGGGCACATCCGCAGGTGGCGCTGCGTCTTCGGCAGGCTTCACCACCGGCGCCGGGCTGGAGCGGTAATCGGCGCGCCGCTTGAGTTGGAACTCACGCACGGCGGCATTATGCGCATCCAGGTTATCGGAGAAAATATGGCTGCCATCGCCACGGGCGACGAAATACAGGCTGCTGCCCGGCACCGGGTTCAACGCGGCATGGATCGCCTCGCGGCCGACCATGGCGATGGGCGTCGGCGGCAGGCCGGCCACCATGTAGGTGTTGTAGGGGTTGGCTTCCTTGAGGTGCGCGCGGGTCAACTTGCCGTTGTAACGCTCGCCCAGGCCGTAGATCACCGTCGGGTCGGTCTGCAACAACATGCCGATCTTCAGGCGACGTACAAATACCCCGGCAATCTGCCCACGCTCCTCAGGCACGCCCGTCTCTTTCTCCACCAGGGAGGCCATGATCAGCGCTTGATAAGGGTCGGTGTACGGCGCATCGGCAGCGCGCTTGCTCCACTCCTGGGCGAGTACGTCGTCCAGGCGGTTGTAGGCTTTCTTCAGGAATTCGACGTCGGTCATGCCGCGCACGAAACGGTAGGTATCGGGGAAGAACCGCCCCTCGGGAAACACGCCAGGGTGACCGAGCTTGTCCATGACTTCGCTGTCACTCAGGCCCGAGAGGGTCTGCACGATCTTTTCATGCTTGGCCAGCGCCGAGCGTACCTGGCGGAAGTTCCAGCCTTCGACCAGCGTCAGGCTGTATTGCACCACTTCGCCACGCTGCCACAGGCCGATCAGGCCCTGGGCCGTCATGCCGGGCGTCATGCGGTATTCGCCACTGTGCAGTGGCTGGCCGTCCAGGTTGAAGCGCCAGTACAGGCGCAACCAGAAGGCACCGTCCAGCACCCCGTCGGCTTCCAGGCGATTGAAGGTGCCAGTGGGGGTCGCCCCTGCCGGTACGTCGAGCAATTGCTCCTGGGTCAGGTTCAAGGGCTGCTTCAGGGCAGCGTCGTATTTCCAGGCGCCATAACCCAACAGCAAAGCCGCCGAGAACAGACCGATCAGCAGCAGTACAACCAGTTTTCGTATCAACTCAAATTTCCAATAGCGCGCGAACAATGCCCTGCAGTTTACGGGTGAGCGGGCCAACCGACCAGCTCATCGCAGCGCACTCGCGCACCGGCCAAATGCCATAAACGCTGTTACACACGAAGACTTCGTCGGCTTGCTGCAACTGCTCGACACTGATGTCAGCCACGGCCACCGGGATGCCCAGGGTCTGTGCCTGGGCCAGAATCTCGGCGCGCATCACCCCGGCCACGCCGCAACGCGTCAGATCAGCGGTTAGTAACAAGCCGTTGCGCACCAGGAACAGGTTGCTGAATACGCCTTCGATCACGCGATCGGACACATCCAGCATCAAGCCTTCAGCGTGCTCGGCGTCCTGCCATTCGGCGCGGGCGATCACCTGTTCCAGGCGATTGAGGTGTTTGAGACCGGCCAGCAATGGCTGCTCGGCCAACCGGGTGGCACAGGGAAACAGGCGGATGCCATCGGTTCCATGGGCGCTGGGATAAGTAGCGGGCGGGCTGCCCTGCAAGATACGGCGCACCGGTGCGCCAAGGTTGATGCCATAACCGCGCAGGCTGTCGCCACGGGTCAGGATCAATTTGAGGACACCCTCGCCGAGGGCGGTGGCGTAGGCCAGCACTTCGCTGCGAATCAACACCAGATCCGCAACCAAGGCGAGGCGCCTGCCCCCCTCGTCGAGGCGTTGCAGGTGACGGTCGAGCAGCACCGGCTGCCCGGCCTTGACGGCGATGGTCTCGAACAACCCATCGCCATACGCCAGGCCGCGATCTTTCAGGGGCACGCTGTCCGCTGGCTGACCGTCAACCCAGCTGTGCATCACTCGGCGAACCGGCGGAACACCAGAGAACCGTTGGTGCCGCCAAAACCGAACGAATTGGAGATCACCACGTCGATCGGCATCGGCTGCGCTTCGTGTGGCACGAAGTTCAGGTCGCAACCTTCGTCCGGCTCATCCAGGTTGATGGTCGGCGGTGCGACCTGATCCTTGATGGCCATCACACTGAAGATCGCCTCGACCGCGCCCGCCGCACCCAGCAGGTGACCGGTCATGGACTTGGTAGAGCTGACCGCCAGCTTGTAGGCGTGTTCGCCGAATACCGACTTGATGGCCTCGGCTTCCGCCAGGTCGCCCGTCGGGGTCGAAGTACCATGGGCGTTGATGTACTGCACCTGGTCCGCATTGACCTTCGCATCGCGCAGGGCGTTGGTGATGCAACGCGCAGCACCGGCACCGTCGGACGGCGGCGAGGTCATGTGGTAGGCGTCACCGCTCATGCCAAAGCCAATCAGCTCGGCGTAGATAGTGGCACCACGCGCCTTGGCGTGTTCCAACTCTTCCAGCACCAGGGCGCCGGCACCGTCGGAGAGTACAAAGCCATCACGGCCTTTGTCCCATGGACGGCTGGCGCGGGTCGGCTCGTCGTTACGCGTCGACAGCGCACGGGACGCGCCGAAGCCGCCCATGCCGAGGCCGCACGCCGCCATCTCGGCGCCGCCGGCGATCATCACGTCGGCTTCGTCATAGGCGATATTGCGCGCCGCCATGCCAATGCAATGCGTGCCGGTGGTGCACGCCGTGGCGATGGCGTAGTTAGGTCCCTGTGCGCCCAGGTGGATGGACAGGAAACCGGAAATCATATTGATGATCGAGCCCGGGACGAAGAACGGTGAAATTCGACGGGGGCCGGAATCGTGCAACGTGCGGCTGGTTTCTTCGATATTGGTCAAACCGCCAATACCCGAACCCATGGCCACGCCGATGCGATCACGGTTGGCGTCGGTGACTTCCAGGCCGGCATTGCGTACCGCCTGAAAACCGGCTGCCAGGCCGTATTGAATGAACAGGTCGAGTTTGCGGGATTCCTTGACCGAGAGATATTCCTCGACATTGAAACCCTTTACCGAGCCGCCAAAACGGGTGGAATAGGCAGAAAGGTCCGTGTGTTCGATCAGACCAATACCACTGCGGCCAGCCAGAATGCCCTGCCAACTGCTTGGCACATCCGTGCCCAGTGGCGACAACATACCCATACCGGTGACTACGACGCGTCTACGCGACACAGCACTCTCCTTTTTCTAATGACGACACTTTTGCTTCAGCGCGTACTTTTCATCAGGGCTAAAGAAAAAACCGCACGCCGTTACAGCAGTGCGGTTTTTCCCTGACAGCAAGCGACGACTACAAACTATTACGCCTGATGGCTAGTAACGTAGTCGATAGCAGCTTGAACAGTAGTGATTTTTTCAGCTTCTTCGTCCGGGATTTCGGTCTCGAATTCCTCTTCCAGAGCCATCACCAGCTCAACGGTGTCAAGGGAATCGGCACCCAGGTCTTCTACGAAGGAAGCAGTGTTGACCACTTCTTCTTCTTTAACGCCCAGTTGCTCGGCGACGATTTTCTTGACGCGCTCTTCGATGGTGCTCATACCTTGTTTAACTCCTAATGGACAAATTCAGGCAGCTGGCCAGTGGGTAAGTGTATAGAAAGCCTTTTCAGCTTTTCAACTGAAAGCTTCACCCTGTACCCGGTCGACCACCTGCCTATAAATTAAGTTGCAGCTTTATAACGGATTTTAGACAGCTCGTATGACATATTTTTGAAGCGATCCGTCACAATTTAACTCATGTACATCCCGCCGTTCACCGGGATTGTAGCCCCAGTCACGTATGCCGCACCGTCGGATGCCAGAAAAGTGACCACATTCGCGATCTCTTGAGCCTGACCCAGACGGCCCAGCGGAATCTGCGTCAGCAACGCTTCACGCTGTGCTTCCGGCAGTTCGCGGGTCATATCGGTGTCGATGAACCCTGGGGCCACCGAGTTGACCGTAATCGACCGCGAGCCGACTTCACGTGCCAATGCACGGCTGAAACCTTCCAGACCGGCCTTGGCGGCTGCGTAGTTTACTTGGCCAGCGTTGCCCATGGCACCCACTACGGAGCCAATATTGATAATTCGGCCCCAACGCGCCTTGGTCATGCCGCGCAAAACGCCCTTGGACAGGCGAAACAGACTGTTCAAGTTGGTGTCGACCACGTCGTACCACTCGTCGTCTTTCATGCGCATCATCAGGTTGTCACGGGTGATGCCGGCGTTGTTTACCAGAATCGCCGGTGCGCCGAACTGTGCGGTGATCTCGGCCAGCACGGCAGCCACGGACTCATCGCTGGTCACGTTCAGCTCAAGGCCGGTGCCTTGCACGCCGTTTTCCTTCAGGGTCGCGGCGATACGCTCGGCGCCCGAGGCGGAAGTGGCGGTGCCGATCACAACGGCGCCCTGACGGCCCAGCTCCAGGGCGATCGCCTGGCCAATGCCACGGCTTGCGCCGGTGACCAGTGCAACTTTACCTTGCAGACTCATGCAGGCTTCTCCTAAGTTCAGGGATTCAGGCCAGTGCCGCGCGAGCGGCAGCAAAGGCGTCAGGGGTATTGAGGTTGGCAGTCGAAACGCCGTCAGCGCAGCGCTTGTTCAGGCCGGCCAGGACTTTGCCCGGACCGCACTCAACCAGTTCAGTCGCGCCATTGGCGGCCAGGGTCTGGACCGATTCAACCCAGCGTACCGGCTTGTAGAGCTGTTCCAGCAGGTCGCGTTTGAGGGTTTCGAGGTCGGCAGCCACGGCGGCGCTGACGTTCTGCACCAGCGGGATCTGCGGCGCCTGCCAGTTGATGGCGGCGATGGACTCGGCAAAACGCTCGGCCGCCGGGCGCATCAGCTCGCAGTGCGACGGCACGCTCACCGGCAACGGCAACGCACGCTTGGCGCCACGCGCCTTGCAGCCTTCGATGGCACGCTCAACGGCAGCCTTGGCACCGGCGATCACCACCTGGCCCGGGGAATTGAAATTCACTGCACTGACGACTTCGCCCTGGGCCGCTTCGGCGCAGGCTTCGATCACCACGGCGTCGTCCAGGCCCAGGATCGCGGCCATGCCGCCCTGCCCGGCCGGAACGGCTTCTTGCATCAGCTGGCCACGACGCTCGACCAGCTTGACCGCATCACCCAGGGTCATGCTGCCCGCTGCCACCAGGGCGCTGTATTCGCCCAGGCTGTGGCCGGCGACGAATGCAGGGCGTGCGCCGCCTTCTGCCAGCCACAGGCGCCACAGGGCGATCGAGGCGGTCAGGATGGCCGGCTGGGTTTTATCGGTTTGATTGAGTTGCTCTTCCGGCCCCTGCTGGGTCAGTGCCCACAGGTCGTAACCCAGGGCGTCGGAAGCTTCCTTGAAGGTGTCCAGGATCAGCGGGTATTGCGCGCCCAGCTCGGCCAACATGCCGAGGGACTGCGAACCCTGCCCTGGAAAGACGAATGCGAGGGATGTAGACATGTAACAAGCCCCTAATGATCTGGTCGTCAAAAATGCGCACTCCTACGGTGGGAGCGCACGAAACTGACAGATTGGATGGTCAATTGAACTGGCCGGTCACATTTAAGCACTCCCGGGCCGATTCGCCTAAGGCAACAGGTCCTCGAGACGCCCGTGCAAGCGTTGCGGCAGGTTTTCCTGGATCTCGATCACAGCCCGCGCGATCGCACTTTGAAACCCCTCGACACCGGCCGAGCCGTGGCTTTTTACCACAATGCCCTGCAGCCCCAGAAAACTCGCGCCATTATGCCGCGCCGGGGCCAGGTCAGCCTGCAGGCGGCGCATCAGCGGCAGCGCCAGGGCGCCAACCAGGCGCGATGCCAGATTCTGCTTGAATAGCGCCTCGATGCGCGTGGCGATCATGGTCGCCAGGCCTTCGCTGGATTTGAGCAGGATATTGCCGACAAACCCGTCACACACCACCACGTCCGCTTCGCCACGGTACAAGCCGTCACCTTCGACAAACCCGACGTAATTCAACCCCCGCGCGCCTTGCAGCAACGTGGCGGCCAGTTTGACCTGCTGGTTGCCCTTGATGTCTTCGGTGCCGATATTCAGCAAGGCCACCCGTGGCCGGGCCACGCCCAGCGCTTCGGCGGCCACCGAGCCCATCACGGCGAACTGGAGCAGATGCTCGGCGCTGCAATCGACGTTTGCGCCCAGGTCCAGCAACTGGCAATAGCCTTTCTGCGTCGGAATCGCCGCCACCATCGCCGGTCGATCAATGCCGGGCAGCGTCTTGAGCACAAAGCGCGACAGCGCCATCAGGGCCCCGGTATTGCCGGCGCTGACACAGGCTTGCACCTTGCCATCACGCAGCAGCTCCAGGGCCACCCGCATCGAAGAGTCAGGCTTGCCACGCAGGGCTGCCGCCGGCTTTTCATCCATGGTGATGGTTTCGCTGGCTGGCGTAATCGTCAGGCGCGCGCGATCCACCGCCGGATGGCTGGCAATCAGTTCTTCAAGTAAGGAGGGTTGACCGACGAGGGTCAGGTGCAGCGAGGGAGTAGCTGACAGGCTGGCAATGCAGGCCTGAACAATGCTGCGGGGACCGAAGTCCCCGCCCATTGCGTCTATCGCGATGACTAGAGCAGACAAGTGATTACTCGTCAGCGCCCTTGTCGATCACTTTACGGCCACGGTATACGCCTTCTGGCGATACGTGGTGACGCAGGTGAACTTCACCAGTGGTCTTTTCCACGGACAGGGTGCTAGCCTCGAGAGCGTCGTGCGAACGGCGCATGTCACGGGCGGAGCGGGATTTTTTGTTCTGCTGAACAGCCATAATTGATTAACTCCTAAACGTTTGGGTCACGCTTTAACTGCGCCAATACACTGAACGGGTTGGACCGCGTTACCTCGTCCTCGCTCGGTTCGGGCTCGTCATCGAGGCCCGCCGGCTGCTGGCATTCTTCCGGATGATGAGCAGGCACAATGGGCAAGGCGAGCAGAAGCTCCTCCTCGATCAGTGCATGCAGATCCAAAGGATCTTCGCCCAGTTCCAGCACGTCATAACCTTTCGGCAACGACTGGGTATTCGCACCCTCCTTCACCACAGCATAACTGCACTCGCTGTGGATCGGCAGGGTGACCAGCTCAAGACAACGCTGGCAAACCATTTTGACTTCGGTGTCGATAAAACTGTGGATTACCACAGATTTACGTTCATCTCGTTCAAAAACGAATTTGGCCTGCACCGTACCGACAGTGTCGGAAAGCGGGTCGCAGAGTCTCTCCAAATCGGCCAGCAGCAACTCACCTTGAAGGGAAGTGCCACGATCAGCCAATTTGCGCGGGTCAACGTGAGGTGGAATCGGGTCATTCAACATAGGCGCAGCATTATAGGGATGCACCCGGCCATGTCAAAGGAAATTCAGCCCTGTGCGTCAGCCGGTCGCCCCGCTAGAATCCGATGCCGACCTGAGGAGACGCCCATGCTGCCTTTATTACTCGCATCCAGCTCGGTGTATCGCCGGGAATTGCTGAGCCGCCTGCACCTGCCGTTCATCTGCAGTTCGCCGGATATCGATGAAAGCCACCGCGCAAATGAGTCCGCCATCGAACTGGTCAAGCGCCTGGCCGAACAAAAAGCCCGCGCCCTTGCCGCCAGCCATCCGGGGTATTTGATTATCGGCTCCGACCAGGTGGCCGCACTCGATGGCCGGATCATCGGCAAGCCACACACCTTCGAGAACGCTCGCGAGCAACTGCTGGCCGCCAGCGGCAAGCGCGTCAGCTTTCTCACTGGGCTGGCGCTGCTGAACAGCGAGACAGGCAGCTGCCAGGTCGACTGCGTGCCTTTTACCGTGCACATGCGCGAGCTGGATGCCGAGCGCATCGAACGTTACCTGCGGATCGAGCAACCGTATGACTGCGCGGGCAGCTTCAAGGCCGAGGGGTTGGGCGTGAGCCTGTTCCAAAGTACCGAAGGGCCGGACGCCACCAGCCTCGTCGGCCTGCCCCTTATCCGCCTGGTGGATATGCTGCTGGCCGAAGGCGTGCAAATCCCCTGAGAACACCACAAAGCAAATGTGGAAGGGGGCTTGCCCCCGATAGCAGAGGATCAGCCAGCCCACCTACAGCTGACCCACCGCAATCGGGGGGCAAGCCCCCTCCCACACTTTCATCTACATGTAGGCTGAGGATCAGCGCAGAGCAGGGCCTTGGAAGCCCATGTAAAAGGCCAGCTTCTCCGCCACGCTGGCACCGAGCCGCTTGGAGAAACGATCAAACGGCGATTCCTCAACCGTGAAATCCACCAGCTCCTTCTCGCCAATCACATCCCGCGCCACCGAACTGGCACTGCCCAGGCCATCGATCAAGCCCAGCGGCAAGGCCTGCTCGCCTGACCACACCAGGCCGGAAAACAGTTCCGGATGGTCCTTATCCTTCAGTCGATCCCCACGCCCCTGCTTCACGCTGGCGATGAACTGACGATGAGTAGTGTCGAGCACACCCTGCCAGAACTGGGTTTCATCGGCTTTTTGCGGCTGGAACGGATCAAGGAACGACTTGTGTTCACCCGAGGTATAAGTGCGACGCTCAACTCCCAGCTTCTCCATGGTGCCGACAAACCCATAGCCCGCTGCCGTTACACCAATTGAGCCCACCAGGCTGGCCTTGTCGGCGTAAATCTGATCAGCAGCACTGGCGATGTAATACGCACCGGAAGCGCCCAGGTCAGAAATCACCGCATACAGCTTGGTATCCGGGTGCAGACCACGCAGACGACGGATCTCGTCATACACATAACCTGACTGCACCGGGCTGCCGCCCGGGCTGTTGATGCGCAGGATCACACCTTTGACCTTAGGGTCTTCGAAAGCGGCGCGCAGACTGCTGACGATGTTATCGGCGCTGGCGGACTCCTTGTCGGCAATCACCCCGCGCACTTCGATCAGGGCGGTGTAGTTGGCGCCACGGGTTGCGCTTTTCTCCATGTCCATCAGCGGACTGAATAGCGCCAACATGCCGATGAGCCAGACAAACGTCAGCAGTTTGAAGAAAATCCCCCAACGCCGCGCGCGACGCTGCTCCTGGACGCTGGCCAGGAGAGTCTTCTCCAGCAGCTTCCAGCTTTTTTCATCACTGCTTTCAGCCTTTTCGGGCGCTTTCCACTCGTCACTCATGCCATCAACCCCAGCAAAGACTTATCGGGCCTGGCTGAGCCAGGCCTGCAATTCGGAAAAATGATCGATCATCAGTCGCGGTTCATATTGCTGCAACGCCTCGGCAGCCTGGGCGCCATAGCTGACCGCCACGCTGTCCATGCCCGCATTGCGTGCCATCATCAGGTCGAAGGAGGCATCGCCCACCATCAAGGCCTGGCGTGGCGACACGCCGCAATGAGCCAGGATCTGCTCCAGCATCAGAGGGTGAGGCTTGCTGGCAGTTTCATCGGCGGCGCGGGTGATATCGAAATAATCTTCCCAACCGTGGGCCTTGAGCACCCGATCCAGACCGCGACGAGCCTTGCCGGTGGCAACTGCCAGGTGATAACCCTGGGCACGGAATGCCTCCAGGGATTGCACCACACCGTCGAACAGCGGCGAGGGCGTAGCCTCCAGAGCGATGTAGTGATCGGCATAGTGTTCGCGAAACGCGACCAGTTCAGCGTCACTGATCTCGGGATACAGGGTACGGATCGCTTCGGGAAGGCCCAGACCGATGATGCCCTTGACCGCCAGATCACTGCACAACGCGTAACCCGAACGGGTCGATGCAGCGTGCATCGACTCAACAATCCGGCCAATGGAGTCGGCCAGGGTGCCATCCCAATCGAATATCAGCAGTTTGTAGTCAAGGTGCGACACTCAAGCGCTCCACGGTCTTGGCCCACATCTCATCGACCGGCGCCTGCAGCTTCAATTCGCCACCATCGGGCAGCGGTACCGTGAGCATGTAGGCGTGGAGGAACAGACGCTTGCCTCCCAGGTCGCGGATCTCCTTGGAGAAATCCTCATCGCCGTACTTGGTGTCACCGGCAATGCAGTGGCCCGCATGCAGGGTGTGCACGCGAATCTGATGGGTGCGCCCGGTGACCGGCTTGGCCTCGACCATGGTGGCGAAGTCGCCGAAACGGCGCAGCACCTTGAACAGGGTCAGGGCTTCTTTGCCCTCCTCGTCCACTTCGACCATGCGCTCGCCCGAACGCAGGTTGCTCTTCTGCAACGGCGCACGGACGCTCTTGATGGAACTGGCCCAGTTGCCGCGCACCAGCGCCATGTAGCGCTTGTCCACGCCATCGCCGCGCAAGGCGGTGTGCAGGTGGCGCAACATGCTGCGTTTCTTGGCGATCATCAGCAGGCCGGACGTGTCGCGGTCCAGGCGGTGGACCAGCTCCAGCTCCTTGGCGTCCGGGCGCAACTGACGAAAGGCTTCGATCACGCCGAAATTCAGGCCGCTGCCACCATGCACCGCAATGCCGCAGGGCTTGTTGATCACAATCAGCTTGCTGTCTTCGAAGACAATCGAGGCTTCCAGGCGCTGCAACAGGCCCTGGGCCAACGGTACAGGCTCGTCACGCTCAGGCACGCGCACCGGTGGCACGCGTACGATATCGCCCGCCTGCAACTTATACTCGGGCTTGATCCGGCCCTTGTTCACCCGCACTTCACCTTTACGCAAGATGCGGTAAATCAAGGTCTTGGGCACGCCTTTGAGCCTGGCCAGGAGAAAATTGTCGATGCGTTGGCCGGCATATTCCGGCGAGACCTCGAGCAGCTGGACGCTGGGGGTCTGGGGGGCGGTAGTCGTCATGGCGGCGATGATAACAATTTTTATGGAATTGAAGCACTTAATCATTGCTGCTATAGTCGCGAACGCCGCCAAAAGCGGCCTGGACAGAGGACATGCGGCAAACTGCCGGCCCTGACCATCGCAATTCATCAGGACGCGAGGCCGTCCTACGGGGCTTTCGCCACCCTGGAAGGCTCAAGATTGTAACAAGCGCAGGTGACATGAGGCCTGAAGCGAGTGCAGAAAGCAGAGTGAATACTCGCGTTTTGCGCCGATATTTACGGCCAGTTCACAAAGTGCAGTCAGTCTTGAGCCAGACCACGGCGAATACTTCGGAAACAACGCCTGTTAAGAGCTGAGTGAGAGCGCAACCGCCCACACCTAGTCTTGTTTAGCCATGAGCGTGGACTCCCCATTGGAGAACACGGTAAATGCCAACCCGCTGCGGATTCTGCGCGCGGCAGCACCCGAATTATCAGGGATACGTGTAGGGTGGAGATGCACAACCGTCGGACCGTGTAGCACTAGGCTTATATTTAGACGCTTCATCTCGTCCACAGTCGCCGGTTGATTCCTCCTCCTGACCTTAGCTTTTGTTGAAGTGGTGCCTTTGTCACCACCGCTAACAAGCAGGACGCGTCCGTCGCGGTACCGGCCCAATTGGCCTGTTATTGCTGGACACTGGAGTGGCCAACCACTCTTGACGCACCTGACACCGACCGTGAGAAGTCGTGTGTGCCGAACGCCGTTTCCGGCAGCCCGGAAACCGACGGTACAACATGAAAAGAATGCTGATTAACGCAACTCAACCCGAAGAGTTGCGTGTTGCACTGGTAGATGGCCAACGCCTCTACGACCTGGACATCGAATCCGGTGCACGCGAGCAAAAGAAGGCCAACATCTATAAAGGCCGTATTACTCGCATCGAACCAAGCCTCGAGGCTGCCTTTGTCGATTTCGGCTCCGAGCGCCACGGCTTCCTGCCCCTCAAAGAAATCTCCCGCGAATACTTCAAGAAAGCCCCCGAAGGCCGCGTGAACATCAAGGACGTCCTGAGCGAAGGCCAGGAAGTCATCGTCCAGGTCGAAAAAGAAGAACGTGGCAACAAGGGCGCCGCCCTGACCACCTTCATCAGCCTGGCTGGCCGTTACCTGGTCCTGATGCCGAACAACCCGCGTGCCGGCGGCATTTCCCGTCGCATCGAAGGCGAAGAGCGCAACGAACTGCGTGAAGCGCTGAACGGCCTGATCGCACCGGCCGACATGGGCCTGATCGTGCGCACTGCCGGCCTGGGCCGCAGCAGCGAAGAAATGCAGTGGGACCTCGACTACCTGCTGCAACTCTGGACCGCCATCAAGGAAGCCTCCCTGGATCGTTCCGCGCCGTTCCTGATCTACCAGGAAAGCAACGTGATCATCCGCGCCATCCGCGATTACCTGCGCCAGGACATCGGCGAAGTGCTGATCGACAGCGTTGAAGCCCAGGACGAAGCCCTGACCTTCATCCGCCAGGTGATGCCGCAGTACGCCAGCAAGATCAAGCTGTACGAAGACAGCGTTCCGCTGTTCAACCGTTTCCAGATCGAAAGCCAGATCGAGACCGCTTTCCAGCGCGTGGTCGAACTGCCTTCCGGTGGCTCCATCGTGATCGACCCGACCGAAGCCCTGGTGTCCATCGACATCAACTCGGCGCGGGCGACCAAAGGCAGCGACATCGAAGAAACTGCCCTGCAGACCAACCTGGAAGCGGCTGAAGAAATCGCCCGCCAGCTGCGCCTGCGTGATATCGGCGGCCTGATCGTGATCGACTTCATCGACATGACCCCGGCCAAGAACCAGCGCGCCGTGGAAGAAAAAGTCCGCGAATGCCTGGAAGCTGACCGTGCCCGCGTACAGGTCGGCCGCATCTCGCGCTTCGGCCTGCTGGAAATGTCCCGTCAGCGCCTGCGTCCGTCCCTGGGCGAGAGCAGCGGCATCGTCTGCCCGCGCTGCAACGGCACCGGCATCATCCGTGACGTTGAATCGCTGTCCCTGGCGATCCTGCGCCTGATCGAAGAAGAAGCCCTGAAAGACCGCACCGCCGAAGTCCGCGCACAAGTGCCGATTCCGGTTGCAGCTTTCCTGCTCAACGAAAAACGCAACTCGATCACCAAGATCGAACTGCGCACCCGTGCCCGTATCGTCATCCTGCCGAACGACCACCTCGAAACGCCGCACTTCGAAGTGCAGCGCCTGCGCGATGACAGCCCGGAAGCCCACAGCGGCCAGTCCAGCTACGAAATCGCCGCTGCTGCTGCCGAAGTCGAAGAAGTGCAGCCAGCCGCCGCGACCCGCACCCTGGTTCGCCAGGAAGCCGCCGTGAAAACCGCTCCGGCCCGTGCCAACGCACCGGTTCCGGTTGAAGCCGCCGCTCCGGTTGCCGCTCCAGCCGTAATGCCTGAACCAAGCCTGTTCAAAGGCTTGGTGAAGTCGCTGGTGAGCCTGTTCGCCACCAAGGAAGAGCCTGCCGCACCGGTCGTGGTTGAAAAACCGGCCTCCGAGCGCCCAGCGCGCAACGAAGAGCGTCGCAACGGTCGCCAGCAGAGCCGTAACCGCAACGGCCGTCGTGACGAAGAGCGCAAGCCGCGCGAAGAGCGTGCGCCGCGTGAAGAACGCGCCCCACGTGAAGAGCGTGCGCCTCGCGAAGCCCGCGAAGCCCGCGAAGAAACCCCGACCGTAGAACGTGCACCGCGTGAAGAGCGCGCACCGCGTACGCCACGCGCCCCACGTGAAGACCGCAAGCCACGTGGCGAGCGCGAAGAGCGTGTGCGCGAACTGCGCGAGCCGCTGGACGCTGCGCCAGCCGTTGCCGGTGCAGCTGTTGTTGCCGAAGAACGCCCGGCTCGCCAGCCGCGTGAAGAACGTGCACCGCGCGAAGAACGTCAGCCTCGCGCTCCGCGTGAAGAGCGTCAACCACGCGCAGAACAAGCGGCTGCCGCCAGCGAAGAAGAAGTGCTGACCGGCGAAGAGCAAGTGCAGGAAGACGGTCAGGAAGGCGCCGAAGGCGATCGTCCACGCCGCCGCTCCCGTGGCCAGCGTCGTCGCAGCAACCGTCGTGAGCGTCAACGCGATGCCAACGGCAACGTGATCGAAGGCTCGGAAGAGACCGGCGAAAACGCAGAAGCTGCTACCAGCGAGCCGACTGGCGCCGAACTGGCTGCCGGCCTGGCCGTTACTGCTGCCGTTGCCAGCTCGGTCATCAGCGCTCCGGCTGAAGCCCAGGCGCACGAGCAGGCTGAGCGCGCTACCGCGACTGTTGAAGAAGCCGTCGTTGTCGAAGCACCTGCGGCCGATACCCCAGTAGTTGAAGCGCCGGTCGTTGAAGCACCTGCTGCCGAAACCCCAGTCGTAGAAGCACCTGTTGTTGAAGCAACTACCCCAATCGAAGCACCGGTTGTTCCGGAAGTGGAAGTTGCTCCGGCTCAAGAAGTCCTGCCAGAAGTTGAAGCGGTGGCTGAGCAAGCACCGGTAGTCGAGCCTCAACCTGTGGTTGAAGCAGTAGAAGCCGCCCCGGAAATTCGTGAAGTTCGTGAAGAACAGACCGCCTTCCAATGGACTGCCGAGCCTGCCGCTCCGGTCGAAGCGCCAGCACCTGCCCCAGCAGTAGAAGAAGCGCCGGCACCGGTTGCCGAAGTCGTGGTTGCCGAGCCAGCCCCAGTGGCTGAGCCCGCTCCGGTCGTTGAACCTGCGCCGGCGGTAGAAGCGCCGGTGGTTGCCGAAGTGGCTGCACCCGTGGTTGAAGCCGCTCCGGTCAGTGCCCTGACCGAAAACGGCCGCGCGCCGAACGACCCGCGTGAAGTACGTCGTCGTCGCAAGGAAGCGGAAGCCGCTGCTGCTGCTGCAGCACAGGAAGCAGAGCACGAGAGCAAACCTCTCGTCTGATTCCCGCAGCAACTAAAAAGCCCCGCCTGAGTGATCAGGCGGGGCTTTTTTATGCACTCCCAAAACCTATTGTGAGAGGGGGCTTGCCCCCGATAGCAGAGGATCAGCCAACCCATCCGCCGCCGATCCACCGCAATCGGGGCAAGCCCCCTCCCACACTTAGATCGTTTCGAAATTCAGGCAGTGTGGCAGGTCGACATCCCAGAGCACGCCAGGATCTTCAACCACGACTTCACACACCGCCGCCTGCGCAAACAGAGATTTAGCCCCACGTTCACCGTTCAGCGCCATCAGCCGCGCCCCAAATACCCGACCAAAGCCCACAGGATGCCCGTACTGCCCGTCCTGCACCGGCACACTGATGCCACCCTCCTCCAACCCCGCAATCACTCGCTCAATGCTCGATGACTGAATAAACGGCATATCCCCCAGCACCACCAGCCACCCATTCGCCGAAGCACTGGCGGCGACCCCGGCGGCAATACTGTCGCCCATGCCAGCCGAGCGCAGCAGCAATACCTTGCAGCCGTAGGCCTCTGCCAGGCGAATCACTTCGGTACTATCCGCTGAAGTCACCACCCAACGATCAGCCACGGCACTCGGCAGATTCTTCAGCACCTGCTCGATCACTGGCCGAACCACGCCATCCAGGCCCACACAATCAGCCAGCAACTTGTCCTGGTCAGCCTCTGCCTCGGCGCGAAACCGGCTACCCTGCCCCGCCGCCAGCACAATCGCGGTGATGCTCACTCAACCACCACCGGCAGCGGCTTCTTCTGCATCGGTGCCACGCCGTTCTTGATCGCGACTATTTCCGCCATCAACGACAACGCGATTTCCGCCGGCGTGTGACTGCCGATATGCAAACCGATCGGCCCATGCAGACGCGCAATCGCTTCCGTCGACAAGCCCAGCGCCGCGAGGTTTTCCCGGCGCTTCTGGCTGTTGACCCGCGACCCCAGGGCGCCAATGTAGAACGCCGAGGAATTCAGTGCCGTCAGCAGCGCCATGTCATCCAGGCGCGGATCATGGGTGAGGCAGACGATGGCCGTGCGCTCGTCGGTCTGGATATTCAGCACCGCCTCATCGGGCATGCCCGGCACGAAGCGACCGTGCTGGTCTTCCCAGCCATAGACAAACTCATCGCGCGGGTCGCAGATCAGTACTTCGAAATCCAGCAGGCGCGCCATTTCCGCCACATAACGCGACAGCTGCCCGGCACCGATCAACAGCAGGCGCCAGCGGGGGCCGTAGATGGCGCGCAGACGTTCACCGTCGAAGGTGACAACATCGGTCTTGCTTGCACCGGTTAACATCACCTTGCCAGTGGCCAGTTCCAACTCCCGGGCGACGATCTGATGATCCTCGCACCGCGCCAGCAGCTCAGCCACCCACTCCCACTCGTCTACTCGCTCTTCGGTCAGGCGCAAGGTGCCGCCGCACGGCAGGCCAAAGCGCGCCGCCTCATCACGGGTGACGCCGTAGGTCACCAACTGCACCGGCGGCCCGTCTTCAGGCAGCCGGCCGTCCTGCAGTCGGGCAATCAAGTCGTCTTCGATGCACCCGCCCGATACCGAGCCGATCACCATCCCATCGCCCCGCAACGCCAGCATGGCGCCCGGCGGGCGCGGCGCACTGCCCCAGGTCTGGACCACGCTGTACAACACCACTCGCTGCCCGGCACGGCGCCATTCGAGCACGCTGCGCAGGACATTCAGATCCACACTGTCCACATAACCTCCTGCAAGCGTTACAACTGATTCGCTACTGTAAAACAAAAGCCACCAGAGTGAGGCGCCAGAAACGCAAACGCCCCGAACCAGTCGGGGCGTTTGTGCGTTGCTGTCGGCGTTAGTTCACGCCATCGGCGATTTACTTGACCACAGGTGCAGGGCCTTCGGCCACGCCCAGGTCATCCAGCTCACGGGTTTCCGAGATGCCGGTACCGCCGGACGCCAGCTCGCTTTGCAGCTTGTCGGTGTCCAGCTCCTTGACCCATTTGGCCACGACGATGGTGGCAACGGCGTTACCTACGAGGTTGGTCAGCGCACGGGCTTCGGACATGAAGCGGTCGATACCCAGGATCAGCGCCAGGCCGGCAACCGGCAGGTGGCCTACGGCCGACAGGGTGGCCGCCAGTACGATGAAGCCCGAACCGGTCACGCCTGCAGCGCCTTTGGAGGACAGCAGCAGCACCAGCAGCAGGGTGATCTGGTGGGTGATGTCCATGTGGGTGTCGGTCGCCTGGGCGATGAACACGGCCGCCATGGTCAGGTAGATCGACGTACCGTCGAGGTTGAACGAGTAGCCAGTCGGGATGACCAGGCCTACTACGGATTTCTTCGCGCCCAGACGCTCCATCTTGATCAGCATGCGTGGCAGTGCGGATTCGGAGGAGGAAGTACCCAGTACGATCAACAGCTCTTCACGGATGTAGCGGATCAGTTTGATCACGCTGAAACCGTGAGCGCGGCAGATACCGCCCAGCACTACCAGCACGAACAGGATGCAGGTGATGTAGAAGCAGATCATCAACTGGCCCAACTGCACCAGCGAACCGACACCGTAGGCACCGATGGTGAATGCCATGGCGCCCAGGGCACCGATTGGCGCGAGCTTCATGATCATGTTGATGATGTTGAACATTACATGGGCGAAGCGATCGATGAAGTCCAGTACCGGCTTGCCGTAGGCGCCCAGGCGGTGCAGGGCGAAACCGAAGATCACCGAGAACATCAGCACTTGCAGGATGTCGCCGTTGGCGAAGGCACCGACGATGGTGTTCGGGATAACGTTGAGGATAAAGCCGACGATGCTCTGGTCCTTACCGGCGGTCACGTAGGCCGCGACTTTGGAAGCATCCAGGGTCGCTACGTCGATGTGCATGCCGGCGCCCGGTTGCACGACGTTCACCACGATCAGGCCGATCAGCAGCGCGATGGTGGAAACGATTTCGAAGTACAGCAGTGCGTAGCCGCCGGTCTTGCCGACCGATTTCATGCTTTGCATGCCAGCGATGCCGCTGACAACGGTGCAGAAGATGATCGGGGCGATGACCATTTTGATCAGTTTGATGAACCCGTCACCCAGTGGCTTGAGGGCCACACCGGTCTGTGGGTAGAAGTGACCGAGCAAAATACCGATAACGATTGCAACGATCACCTGGAAGTACAGGGATTTGTAGATAGGCTGACGAGTCGTCATTGCAAAGTTCCTCAATCGTCCCGTGTGGCAAATATCCGCCATTGCCCACGACACTTGAATTGCGAACCCTCCTGCACTGGAGGGATTTGTTGTTTGCGAGGTCTGTAAGTCCAGCCTGCGCTGGAATCCTTATCGCAAACGCCGTGCCACTTTGCTGAAAACCCCTGAAGGCCTTTAGACATCAGGGCTTGGGCTCTTCAGGTGCCCTCCCAAGCACCGAATCGAGTGGCGGTTTTCCGCCTACGACTCTAATCCCGTCCTACAATTTGGCGGATATCCGCCTTGTGACCCTACCCGGGGATGACTACCATCCGCCTCTCCATGGACGAGGCCTTCGCATGCGTGAACGTACCATCGCCAGTCATTACGCCCGGGCAGCCCTCGGCGGTGCGCGTCGGGCCGGTTACGACTACTCAGGGCTGCTGCTGCAGGCAGGTATTACCCCGGAATTGCTGACCGAACCCCGCGCCCGCATCGCACCGGAACAATTTACCCGGCTGCTGCAAATGCTCTGGCTGGCGCTGGACGATGAATACCTGGGGTTTGCCGACGGCCCGAGCAAACGTGGCACCTTCGCCATGATGTGCCACGCACTGATCCACTGCCGCACCCTGGAAAAGGCCCTGGAACGCGGCTTATTGTTTTATAGCCTATTTGCGCAAGGCCCACGCTGGCAGCTGACACGTGAAGGCGACATGGCCCGCTTGAGCCTGGACGACTCGCAACTGTGGGACCCGGATCACTTCCTCAGCGAATGCCTGCTGGTGATCTGGCATCGGCTCGGCAGTTGGCTGATCGGCCAACGTATCCGCCTGCACCAGGCCACCTTCAGCTACCCGATGCCGGCCCACGCCAGCGAATATGACCTGCTGTTTCCCTGTACCCAGGTATTCGGCGCACCGAACAGCAGCCTGGTGTTTCACAGCCGCTACCTGAGCCTGCCGCTGTTACAGGACGAACGCACGCTCAAGCACTTCCTCGAGCGATCCCCCGCCGACCTGCTGTCCCGGCCGGATGAAGGCGACAGTTTGAGCAGCCAGCTACGCCGCTTGCTCAGCCGCGACCGTACACCCTGGCCCGACTTGGAAGCCGTCGCCCAGCACCTGCACATCAGTCCACAGACCCTGCGCAGGCATTTGCGCGAGGAAGGCACCAGCTTTCAGGCACTCAAGGATGAGCTGCGGCGAGACATCGCCATCTATCATTTGGGGCGCGCGGATTTGTCGTTGCAGGAGATTGCCGAGCAGTTGGGGTTTTCCGAACCGTCGGCGTTTCATCGGGCGTTCAAGAAGTGGACGGGGTTGACGCCGGGGGCTTACCGAGCGCAAGAGAGCTAGAGATGTAGCGCTTGGACTGACGCTATCGGGGGCAAGCCCCCTCCCACCTTTGAATGTGTTCAAACATCAAAATGTGGGAGGGGGCTTGCCCCCGATAGCGTCAGTCCAACCGATAAAGATCACAAAGCCGGGAAGTGAATCCTGAAGGCGGCGCCACCCAACGGCGAATCGCCCAGGGTCAACCGCGCACCGTAGCTTTCGATAATGTCCTTGACCACCGCCAACCCAATCCCCTGCCCCGGGTGCTGGCGATCCAGGCGCTCACCCCGTTGCAGAATTCGTGCACGCTGATCCGGCGGCACGCCAGGCCCGTCATCCTCAATACACAACTCGGTGCCTTCCAGGCTCGCCACCAGGCTGATGCGCACTTCGCTCAAGCACAGGCGGTAGGCGTTTTCCAGCAGGTTGCCGAGCAACTCCAACAAAGCGCCTTTCTCGATCGGCACATCGCATTCTTCCGGCAGGTCAAAGGACACGCTGACGCGCTTGTCGCGATAGACCTTGCCCAGCGTATCGCACAGGCTTTGCAGCACCGGCTCCAGGCGCACCTGGTGGCGCACTAGGCCGCTTTTGCGCAAGCTGGCGCGCTGCAACTGGTAGCTGATCTGCTGGCTCATGCGCTCGATCTGCGATTGCAGCACCCGGGCCTGCTCACGATCCTCAGGACGCTGGGCCATTTCTTCGCTCACTCCCTGCAAAACGGCGAGTGGGGTTTTCAGGCTGTGGGCCAAATCGTCGAGGGAATCGCGGTAGCGCACGCGTTGCTCACGCTCGCTGTGCAGCAAGCGGTTGAGGGAGCCGGTCAGGCGCAGCAATTCGCGGGGGTGTTGTTCGGAGAGGCTCTCACGGGTGCCGCCTTCGATCTGGTCGAGTTCCTGACTCAGCCGCCGCAGCGCTTGCAGGCCCCAGGTCAGGCCCAGCCACAGCAAGGTCAACAACACCAGCAAGGCTGCGCCGAAGCCCAGGTAGAGATTTTCGCGCAGGCCTTCCAGGGTCAACTGGTATTCACGCACCGGTTGCAGGGCCACGATACTGAAGGCGGCGCTCTTGCCGCCCAGCAGCCTGACCTCGACGTCATACACGAAGAATTCCTGGCCGTTGGCCTCGCGAATCCGCGCAAACTCGTTACCGCGCCCGTCGTAGCGCGGTTTGTAGTTGATGTTTTCTTCCTTGGTCGCCCGCGAACGCCACACCAGGTGGCCTTCGCGGTCGTAGATATAGCCGAGCAGGCGGCTGTCAGTGAGGTTGAAGCGTTCGTCGGGCAACTGCGCCGGCATCAGCAGACGGTTGTTTTCGACCCGCGCGGCAGAGATCAAGGTGGTGACGTCCGACGCCAGGCGCTGCTCGATGGAGTCCTGCAACGCCAGGCTGAACGCCCCTTGCATGGCCGGCAACAGGCCGAGCATGAACAGGACGGCCAAGGTCGCGGCCGCCAGCATCAAGCGCACGCGTAGCGAGCGAATCAACGGCAGCGCTCATTGAACAGATAGCCCAGGCCACGCACGGTGTCGATCGGTTTGAACCCGGCCGGGCCTTCCAGCTTGCGACGCAGGCGGCCGACCAGCACCTCGATGACATTCGGATCACGCTCGTCGTCATCGGGGTAGAGCTGTTCCATCAAGCGGTCTTTGGCGACCACTTGTTGGTGATGGCGCATCAGGTATTCAAGGATCCGATATTCGTAGGCGGTCAACGCCAGCGGCTGCTCTTCGAGCGATGCCTGCTTACGGTTGAGGTCCAGCAGCAATGGCCCGGCAACGATGGTCGACTGGGTAAAGCCACTGGAGCGGCGCAGCAAGGCGTTCATCCGCGCCTCCAGCTCTTCGAACTGGAACGGTTTGACCACGTAGTCGTCGGCACCCGCAGCGAGGCCTTCGACCTTGTCCTGCCAGTTACCGCGGGCGGTGAGGATCAGGATCGGAAAGGTCTTGGCCTGCGTGCGCAGTTGGCGGATCAGGTCCAGGCCGCCCATGCCGGGCAGGCCCAGGTCGATGATCGCCAGGTCATGATTGAACTGGCCAGTCTGGTACAGCGCCTCTTCGGCATTGGCCACGGCCTCGACCACATGCCCGCTGTCGGTCAGGCGGGTAAACAGGTGATGACGCAGCAGCGCCTCATCTTCCACCACCAGCAATTTCATAAGGCTCTCCAAGGCAATTCAACTGTCCGACAGAGGGATATCATAGCGGCCCTGCAGGTCTTGCGGGCGCAGTTTTATGCCATTGAACTGGCCGGTCAGGTGTTCATAACCGGCGCGATAGCCCGGCTGCGGGGTTACAAGGCCCAGGGACTGGCCCCAGGGCGTGGGTTGGCTGCCCACTTCTTCGAAGCTGACACGCTGGATCAAAGTACTGGATTTCTTGGTTTTTTCACCGCCGAATGCGGCGAAGGCGCCGTCGGATGCCTGGACCCCGGCGGTGGCACTGAGCATGGTTAACGCCAACATCAGCTGTTTGATCGCAGTCATGGTGTTACCTCTATGCGTTTGGCTGTATGCCCCAGACTACGCAGCCCCCCCTGAACTCCCCCTGAACAGGCTCTGAACCTCACCTGAACCGCAGCGGGCTATCCTCGCGCCCCTCAACTCGGCAAAATACCGCCCATGAATCCGTTACCCGCTTGCTGCACCCCACTCGACGCCCATTGGCGGCTGCCCGAACCATTGCCCGGCACGGTGTTTCTCAGCACGCGTTTTGACCCGGCCCTGCTCACGCCTGGCGATTTCCAGCGCTGTGCCGTGCCGCCACCGGCGAGCATCCAGCGCTCGGTGGCCAAGCGCCAGGCCGAGTTCCTCGCCGGTCGCTTGTGCGCCCGTGCCGCCCTGCAACAACTCGATCACCTCAACTGCATCCCCGCGATCGGCGAAGACCGCGCACCGGTGTGGCCCGCGCACATCAGCGGCTCCATCACCCATAGCACTGGGCACGCCGCCGCGATTGTCGCGCACAAGGCGCAATGGCGCGGGCTGGGTATGGACCTGGAGAATGTGCTGAGCCTGGAGCGGGCGGAGCGGTTGGCCGGGGAAATCCTGACGGCTGATGAGCTGCAGCGCATGGCCGCCTTGCCAAGAGAGCAGATAGCGCAGTTGGTGACGCTGACGTTCTCCGCCAAGGAGAGCCTGTTCAAGGCGCTCTATCCCATTGTGCAGAAGCGTTTCTACTTTGAGCATGCCGAGTTGCTGGAATGGTCAGAGCCCGGGCATCTGCGGCTGCGACTGCTGACGGACCTGTCCGAAGAGTGGTGCCATGGCAAGGAATTGGTGGGGCAGTTCGCGGTGGATGATGGGCAGCTGTTGAGCCTGGTCGCAATCAGCGCCTGATCCATCAGGGTTTATCCTGATCCCTGGGCCAACTCAAGCTGAAACAGGCGCCGCCCAAATTGTTGCTCTTGCTGATCAACGCCCGCCCGCCGTGCCAATAGATAATCCGCCGCACAATCGACAACCCCAGGCCATGCCCGCCCGAGGCACGGGTGCGACTGTCGTCCAGGCGCAGGAACGGCGTGAAGATGCGCTCCCAGGCGCTTTCCGGCACGCCGGGGCCGTCGTCTTCCACGTCGATGCAGCAGCGTACCTGGCCCACCTGATAACTGATCAACACCCGGCCCTGGGCGTGGCGCATGGCATTGCTCACCAGGTTCTGCAACGCACGGTGCAGGTAGCGCGGCTCGGCATCGACCCAGGCGTCGTCCCAATGCGCTGATGACAAGCAAATACCGCGGGCTACATTTATTTGCGGACGCAGTGGCGATAATTCGCCGATTACCTGATCGAGCAGCGCATCAAGGTCGACGCGCTGGAAATTCAGCTCCGGCGAGCCTTGTTCAAGGCGCGCATAAGTGAGCATTTCATCCACCAGGCCATCCAGGTCCTGGATGTCGCTGTCCATGCCCTCCAGGTATTTACGCCGTGCCTCGACGGTAGTCGCGTCGCCGACCATCTCCAGGCCAAAACGCAAGCGTGCCACCGGCGTGCGCAGTTCGTGGGACACCGCGCGCACCAACTCGCGCTGGATCGCCAGCAGTTGTTGCAAATGCTCGGCCATGCCATTGAACGCAGCCGCCAGCCGCCCCACCGAATCGGCACCACGGGCCGGCACGCGAACCTCCAGGTTGCCCTTGGCGATCCGTGTGGCGGCGGCTTCAAGGCCGCGCAGCCGACGTTCAAGCTGGCGCACCAATAGATAGACGATCAGCCCGATCAGAGTCAGGCCGATCAAGGCGATCAGGATCAGCCATTGCGCCGGGTAAGGGTTCATCTGATACAACGGGCCGATCTCCAGCACCCACGGCGTACCGACCATGCCGGCAAACACGCGGATCGAATCGCCGCCCTTGCCCAATGCCATCACCGTATCGCCTTCCGATACACGACGGCGCTGGTCTTCATCCATATCGGCCTGATCGAGGGGCATCAAGTGCATATCAAAGCCAAAGCCCTTGGCTTCCTTTATCTGCGCCAGGCGTTGCGGCTGTTCGGCCACCGGGAAGCGCACCAGCTCATCGGCAAGCAGGTAGATGGTCGCGCGCGCCAGCTGCTCGCTGATCTGCTGCACTTCACCGGTCAGCACAAGCGGCTCCTGTTCGCTGACCAAGCGCAGTACCCGCGCGGCATGTGGCCCGGTCTGTTGCACCAGCACCTGGCCGCGTTGCAGGCGATTGCGCTGGCTCAAGTCCAGTTGCGCATCGGCCAGCGGGCGCAACTCCAGCGGGATCCCCAGCAAACGCTCCCACACCGCCAGGGCGCGCTGGCGCTCGATGGCGCTCATGGGTTGCAGGTTGTCGCCCATCAAGGCGAAGGTGCCATGGGCCAGGCGCTCGCGGTATTGGCCGCTGCGCACCTCGTTGAGCAGGTGCAGGGCGAGTACGCCGAGCAGCGCCACCAGGATCAGCGCCGCGCACATGCCACCGTAGATGCGCAGGAAGATCGAGTTCACAGCGGCATGTCGGCGGCGGCTTCGGGGACGAACAGGTAGCCTTTGCTGCGGATAGTCTTGATCAGGCGCGGGTGGATCGGGTCGTCACCTATCTTGGGGCGGATACGAGAGATACGCACATCGATGGAGCGATCCTGGCCGTCGTAGCCGATGCCGCGCAGGGCAATGAAGATTTCTTCGCGGGACAGAATCCGCCCGGCATTCGCCACCAGCAGCCACAGCAGGTCGAACTCGGCGCTGGTCAGTTCGATGCCCTCATTATTCAGCCAGGCCTCGCGCAGGGCGTTGTCCACCACCAGAGGGCCGAATTGCAGGCGGCGCTGGTTCTCCACAGCGGCTGGCTCCGTCGCTTCGCTGCGCCGCAGCAGGGCCTGGATGCGCGCCAGCAACAGGCGCGGGCGCACGGGCTTGCACACATAATCGTCGGCGCCCATGTCCAGGCCCAGCACCTGGTCCATATCGTCGGTGCGCGCGGTGAGCATCAGGATCACGCCGTCATAGCGCTCACGCACCTTGCGGCAGATGCTCAGGCCGTCTTCGCCGGGCAGCATCAGGTCGAGGATCACCAGGTCGGGCTGTTCGGCGATGATCCGCGCCGCCGCCAGGGCACCATCGCCCTCCACCGAGACCCGCAGGCCGTTGCTCTCCAGGTACTCACGGGTCAATTCGGCCAATCGCTGGTCGTCTTCGACTATCAATACCTGCCAGGCTTCTTGCTCCACGGGTGACCTCAATGTCTGTCATAAAAGGCGGGCATGATGTGGGTCACTTCTTAGCCCGATGTGAGCGATTGTAGCCATGGGCCAGCCCTCAAACACAAGCCGGGAAATCCATTCGGTGATCGCGTTTTTTTGTGATAGGGTTCGCGCCCTTCGAAAATGGGCCGCTTGTTTTGAGCCCGTAACATTTAATGACAAACGGTGTAATCCAGCAGCAATGCGGCCTACACGGCTGTTCTACCTTTCTTACACATTTTACTCACAGCGTTATCCACAGGTTACTGCGTTGCTAACCCCTCAAAAACGCATTATCTTGTACCTCGGCACTACAGAAGACCCTACATGTGGGGTTTTCGAACAAACTGCCCAACCACACAAGTGGCTCGAAATTCAAGCGTTTTATTGCTAGCGCAGCATGGAACCAACCGATTTTCAGTAGACCAAACCGCTCACGCGGATGGCAGCTGTTTCCCATCCCCGATATGGAAAACGGTACGGGTGTTGCAGGAAGAGCCTGGCACTCGCAATCAAATATAGAACGTGGAGACAACCCCCCATGCAAACCGACACAACTCGCGAGAACCCGCAAGGCTCCGTGCCGCAGGCCGCCGATTCGAACCTGGATCTGTCCGCCACCGCACCTGGCCAACTGCGTGTGATCAAGCGTAACGGCACTGTCGTTCCTTACACCGATGACAAAATCACCGTCGCCATCACCAAAGCGTTTCTTGCAGTTGAAGGCGGCACCGCTGCCGCTTCGTCGCGCATCCACGACACCGTTGCCCGCCTGACCGAACAAGTCACCGCGACCTTCAAGCGTCGCATGCCCTCGGGCGGCACCATCCACATCGAAGAAATCCAGGACCAGGTCGAACTGGCCCTGATGCGTGCCGGCGAGCAGAAAGTCGCCCGCGACTACGTGATCTACCGTGATTCGCGCGCCAAGGAACGTGCCGTACGCTCCCCGGCCGAAGAAGCTGCCGTGCAAGCGCATCCGTCGATTCGTATCACCCTGGCCGACGGCAGCTTTGCACCGCTGGACCTGGGCCGCCTGAACACCATCATCACCGAGGCCTGCGAAGGCCTGGAAGAAGTCGACGGTGACCTGATCCAACGCGAAACCCTGAAGAACCTGTACGACGGCGTGGCCCTGACCGACGTTAACACCGCCTTGGTGATGACCGCCCGTACCCTGGTTGAACGCGAGCCGAACTACTCGTTCGTGACCGCGCGCCTGCTGATGGACACCCTGCGTGCCGAAGGCCTGGGCTTCCTGAAAGTCGCCGACAGCGCCACCCACCACGAGATGGCCGACCTGTACGCCAAGGCCCTGCCGGCCTACATCGCCAAGGGTATCGAATTCGAATTGCTCAACCCGGTCCTGGCCACCTTCGACCTGGAAAAACTCGGCAAGGCGATCAACCACGAGCGTGACCAGCAGTTCACCTACCTGGGCCTGCAGACCCTGTACGACCGTTACTTCATCCACAAGGACGGTATCCGCTTCGAACTGCCGCAAGTGTTCTTCATGCGCGTGGCCATGGGCCTGGCGATCGAAGAGAAGCACAAAGAAGACCGTGCCATCGAGTTCTACAACCTGCTGTCGTCCTTCGACTACATGTCGTCGACCCCGACCCTGTTCAACGCCGGCACCCTGCGTCCACAGCTGTCGAGCTGCTACCTGACCACCGTGCCGGACGACCTGTCGGGCATCTACCACGCGATCCACGACAACGCCATGTTGTCCAAATTCGCCGGCGGCCTGGGCAACGACTGGACCCCGGTGCGTGCGCTGGGTTCGTACATCAAGGGCACCAACGGCAAGTCCCAGGGCGTTGTACCGTTCCTGAAAGTGGTGAACGACACCGCTGTAGCCGTGAACCAAGGTGGCAAGCGCAAAGGCGCTGTCTGTGCCTACCTGGAAACCTGGCACATGGACATTGAAGAGTTCATCGAGCTGCGCAAGAACACCGGTGATGACCGTCGTCGTACCCACGACATGAACACCGCCAACTGGATCCCTGACCTGTTCATGAAGCGTGTCTTCGATGACGGCAAGTGGACCCTGTTCTCGCCATCCGAAGTGCCGGACCTGCACGACCTGACCGGTAAAGCCTTCGAAGAGCGCTACGAGTACTACGAAGCCCTCACCGAGTACCCAGGCAAGGTCAAGCTGTTCAAGACCATCCAGGCCAAAGACCTGTGGCGCAAAATGCTGTCCATGCTGTTTGAAACCGGCCACCCATGGCTGACCTTCAAAGACCCGTGCAACCTGCGCAGCCCGCAGCAGCACGTGGGCGTGGTCCACAGCTCGAACCTGTGCACCGAGATCACCTTGAACACCAACAAGGACGAGATCGCCGTTTGCAACCTGGGTTCGATCAACCTGCCGAACCACATCGTCAACGGCAAGCTGGACACCGCCAAGCTGGAACGTACCGTCAACACCGCCGTACGCATGCTCGACAACGTGATCGACATCAACTACTACTCGGTGCCACAGGCGCAGAACTCCAACTTCAAGCACCGTCCGGTTGGCCTCGGCATCATGGGCTTCCAGGACGCGCTGTACCTGCAGCACATCCCGTACGGTTCGGATGCTGCCGTCGAGTTCGCCGACAAGTCCATGGAAGCGGTCAGCTACTACGCGATCCAGGCTTCCTGCGACCTGGCCGACGAGCGCGGCGCCTACGAGACGTTCCAGGGTTCACTGTGGTCCAAGGGCATCCTGCCGCTGGATTCGCAACAGATCCTGATCGAAGCCCGTGGCCAGAAGTACATCGATGTCGACCTGAACGAATCCCTGGACTGGGCGCCGGTACGTGCCCGTGTGCAGAAAGGCATTCGTAACTCCAACATCATGGCCATCGCACCGACCGCCACCATTGCCAACATCACTGGCGTGTCGCAGTCGATCGAACCGACCTACCAGAACCTGTATGTGAAATCGAACCTGTCGGGCGAATTCACCGTGATCAACCCGTACCTGGTTCGCGACCTCAAGGCTCGCGGCCTGTGGGACTCGGTCATGATCAACGACCTGAAGTACTACGACGGTTCCGTGCAGCAGATCGAACGAATCCCGCAGGAACTCAAGGAGCTCTACGCGACCGCCTTCGAAGTGGACACCAAGTGGATCGTTGACGCCGCCAGCCGTCGCCAGAAGTGGATCGACCAGGCTCAGTCGCTGAACCTGTACATCGCCGGCGCATCGGGCAAGAAGCTGGACGTGACCTACCGCATGGCCTGGTACCGTGGCCTGAAAACCACTTACTACCTCCGTGCCCTGGCCGCGACCAGCACCGAGAAGTCGACCATCAACACCGGTAAGCTGAACGCGGTTTCCAGCGGCAACCATGGTGATGACTCGGTGCTTGCAGCCCCAGCCGGACCGGCGCCAGTGCCAAAGGCCTGCGCGATTGACGAGCCGGATTGCGAAGCTTGCCAATAAGCTGAGCCTGCCTTGGGTTTAACCCCCCAAGACTGAAAAGCCCCCGATATACCCATGGTGTATCGGGGGCTTTTTTGCCTGGATGCAGGCAAGTACGCTGCCTAGAACAAGACTGTCGCAATACCCGATTTAGGCACGCCGCCTCGCCTTCCCCACAACTCAACCCGACCATTGATGACAGCCATCGAGTGGCCATCGTATTCCACTGTACCCACCTTGCTGTTTCTCAAATCGGCGTCGGTCGCCGGCCGGTAGCGCCCCTTCAACCCCAGTCGATCCAAGCCCTCACGCGAATCCTCGCCATCATTGAGGCTATCCATCGCTGCCCGGAAACTTCTCCCAGCCGTGCCGTCGTTATTTTCCATCTGCGCCCGCTTGGCGCTGGCGGCATACATGAAGTTGGCGTCCGTCATCATTGCCGGGTCATCCCCCTTCAATTGTGCATGACTGGCCGCTTGCTTCACTTCGTCCCGGGTCAATGACAGATTGAAGCCATCGCGCATTGTCACGTCGTAACCGTTTGCAGTCTCCTTCACGTCCTTGAAGACATCGGTAGGCTTCTGGCCATACTGCATCATGGCGGCTTTGATGGCGGAAACCGTGATGCAATTACCATCGGGGCCCTGACTGAATCCGCTCCAGATATTGTCAGGCTTTTTTCCGGGGTTGCTGTTATCCGGCCTGTAGTTGAAGTGCCTTGCCCCTTCAGTAACCGGCTTGTTGCTCATGGACTCAGAGGGCCCGAAATCACTTCGGGGAACGCTGGGACCGCGACGACCGCCTGGCGACACAGGGGGCGCAGGTGGCTGTGAATCCTCGTCTTCGGGAAACCACTGCTTCAACAGCTGCCTGAGAAACTCACGAAACTGTGCATCAGCGGCCTCAATCATTGTGTTGAGGATTTCCTTGAACTTCTCACTCCCCAATTTCTCACGTAACGCATTCAACTTGTCGCGCGTATCCTGAACCACCTGATTCTTGCCGGTCTGTTGCGCATCGAACAGCTCGCCGAGCAACTGCTTCACCGCAGACACGTCAGCCACCGGCGCAACCGCAGGTGTATCGCCGCCTGCCTGGCCAGGCATATACCCGACACGCCGAGCGCCTTGCCCGGACACTCCTGAATGCCACATTCCCCCGCCCCCTTTGATTGGTGAGCCACCCAGACTCTGGTTCAATCAGTGGCAGAACAGGTCAAGCGCGTTCCTTCCCCAGCATCAAAGCGCGTAACCTGATATGTCATCGGCACTTTTCTTACGCCCACAAAAAAGCCCCTCTTACGAAGGGCTTCTTGTGCAGCGCTACCGCATCAGGTCATCTGGATGATGGTCTGCATGATGGTGCTCTGGGTGGAGATGGTCTTGGCGTTCGCCTGGTAGTTGCTCTGGGCCTTGATCAGGTCCACCAGCTCGTTGGTCAGGTTGACGTTTGAGTTCTCCAGGGAGTTGGCCACGATCGACCCCAGGGTACCGGCTTGCGGAGTGTCGTAACCCGGCTGGCCCGAAGCGAAGGTTTCTTTCCAGGTAGTACCGCCGGCAGGCTGCAGGCCCTGCTCGTTGTTGAAGCTGGCCAGGGAGATCTGGCCGATGGCCTTGCTCTGCTGGTTGCTGAACGTGGCGAACAGTACGCCGCTACCGTCGATTTTCAGCCCGGTGATCTGGCCGGTGGCGTAGCCATCGGTGACCGGTGGGTTGCGGTAGGTGGCCGAGTTGTATTGGGTGATGTTGGCCATGTTGACGGCGATACCTGTTGGGTTCGCATCGGCACCGTTGGCCTTCCACACACCATTGGTCACGGTGCCAGGAACCCAACCGGTAATGGTCAGGGTCTTATCGGAGACACCACCGGTGACCACACTGGTCAGCTTGCCGGCGCCGTCAAAGGTCAAGGTCGATGGTACAGGTGGGGTCGATGGGGTGCCGGTTGGCGCCGAACCGTTGGGGTTGCGACCATCGATCAAGGTATAGGCATTCCACTTGTTACCGTCGGTTTTCACCAGGTATTGCACCATCGGGTGCGCGTTGCCCTGGGAGTCGTACAAGGTGGTGCTGTACTGGGTGGTAAAGGTGCTGGTGTCGTTCGGGTTGAACGGCTTGGCCACCTGGTCGATCACCGGCTCCGAGGAGTTCAGGTTACTGGTGGAGTCCACTTTGGTGGAGGCCTTGGGCGGCAGGTTCGACAGGTTCAGTTGCAGGTCGGTCAGGCCGCCCTTGATGATCTTGCCATCCGCATCCGCCGCGTAGCCTTGCAGGCGCGAGGTGCCGGTGTTGTTGGTGATGTAGCCGTCTTTGTCGGCACGGAAGGCACCGCTGCGGGTGTATTCCAGCGAACCGTCGCTGCCCTTTTGCACGAAGAAGCCGCCACCCTGGATCGCCATGTCCAGGATACCGCCGCTGCCGTTGACGTCACCTTGGGTGAACTGCTGCGACACGGCCGCCAGGTTCACACCGTTGCCGATGCTGTTCTGGCCAGTGCCCAGCTTGGACGCCGCGTAGATGTCGGCGAATTCCGCACGGGACGACTTGAAGCCAGTGGTCGCGACGTTGGCGATGTTGTTGCCGGTCACGTCCAGTTGTTTGTTGGCCGCATAGAGGCCGCTAAGGCCGATGTTAAAAGACATGTTTCTCTCCCTCTGCCGTATTTAGCCGGCTCTATGTACCGATAGTCTGAATTTGCGACAGCTTGACGCTGCCCATGCCGCCAGCCAGGTTCAGCAGCATTTCGCCGCCGGTCTTGCTCAGGGTCACGCTCGTTACCGTCGCTGGCAGCGAAGTGGCCAGGGCAACCGAGTCACCCTTGTCGTTCTTGGTGGTGGCGTTGAAGGTGTAGGTGCCCGCTGGAGCGACCTCGCCCTTGTCGTTCTTGCCATCCCAGATGAAGTTCTGGGTGCCCGCGCTCTGGGCCCCCATGTCGATGGTGCGCACCACGTTGCCGTCTTTGTCGGTGATCTTGACGGAGACGTTGCCCACCGCCGAGGTCACCGCCACAGAACCGGTCATGCTCTTGCTCGTATCAACCATGGCCTTGTCGGTCTGGATGATGATCGAGCGTCCGACCAGCGACGACGCCTGCAATGCCTGGGACGAGCTGAAGTTGGTGGAGATCGCATTCACCGAGTCGTTCAGGGTGTTGATGCCTTCCAGGCTGCTGAACTGCGCCAGTTGCGCCACGAACGCGCCGTTGTCTTGCGGCGACAGCGGGTTCTGGTTTTTCAGCTGAGTCACCAGCAGTTGCAGGAACGCATCCTTGCCCAACGCCTGCTTGCCCGTCGCCTTGTTGGCGGCGTCGCTGACGCTGCTGTTGTCCTGGGCGTTCTTGACCTTGGAGTTGAACAGGTCCTGGACCGGCGTATTGTTTGACGTATCAACGATGGCCATTGTTTGGCGCCCCTTATCACTGACCCAGGGTCAGGACCTTCTGCATCATGGTTTTGGCGGTGTTCATCATTTCCGCGTTGGTCTGGAACGAGCGGCTGGCGGAAATCATGTCAGCCATTTCCTCGACCACGTTGACGTTGGGGTAATAGACATAACCCTTTTCGTTCGCGGCGGGATGGTTGGGTTCGTAGCGGGCTTCGAGGTTGCTTTGATCCTCGACCACACCCAGCACCTGCACGCCGGAGCCGGCGGCACCCTGGTCCTGGAACAGTGAATCGCTGCCGCCGTTCTGGCCAGCCTGGAACATGGTGGCGAACACCGGGTGGCGGGCGCGGTAGGTCTGGTCAATGCTCGAAGACACGGTCTCGGCGTTGGCGATGTTACTGGCGACGGTGTTCAAGCGCGTGGTCTGCGCGCTCATGCCACTGCCGGCAATATTGAAAACACTGGACAGGGACATGGCTTACTCTCCACGCAGGGCTGACATCAGCCCTTTGAATTTGCTGTTGAGCAGGGTAAAGCTGGCCTGGAAGTTCACCGAGTTCTCGGCGTAGGCCGATTGCTCCAGTTGGGCGTCGACGGTGTTCTGGTCGATCGACGGTTGCATCGGCGTGCGATACAGCAACGACTCGTCACCATTGCTCAGGCCTTGCGCTTCGATATGACGGCTATTGGTCATGTTCAAGGCGAAGGTGCCGTTCTTGGTCTTGTCCTGCTGTGCGGCGAGCACGGCGGAGAAATCCAGGTCCCGAGCCTTGTAGTTCGGGGTGTCGGCGTTGGCAATGTTGTTGGCCAGGACTTCGGCACGCTGGGCGCGGAAGCCCAGGGCTTGTTCGTGGATACCGAGCGCTTTATCGAAGCTGATGCTCATGGCGGAAACCTTCAAGGGCTGACCTGCTTTTCGTTAACAGGGTTATAGCAAGGTGCATGCCAATCTTGCGCAGGCCCGTATATCAAGGGTTTCGGAGGGGGTTGCCGGCGGCAATGCCAGAAAAGCGGCAAGCGGTTTCCGCGTGGCGCCAGTAAAGCGGCAATGAGGGTTGCCGCTTTACTGCGGTTTGCCGCAAAACAAATGTGGGAGGGGGCTTGTTCCCGATGGCAGTGGTTCAGTTGATACATCGATCACTGACACACCGTCATCGGGAACAAGCCCCCTCCCACATTTTTTACCGCGCAGCTTTATTTAGCCTGGTAGATGATCCCCGGGCTGCACTGCACCATCTGGAAATGGTCCGGCAGACCGTTCAGCGCCTCAGAAGCACCAAGGAACAGATAACCACCGCGCTTGAGCGTGCCGTGGATGCGCAACAGGATGTCTTTCTTCACTTCGGCCGAGAAGTAGATCAGCACGTTGCGGCAGAACACCATGTCGAACTTGCCCAGGCTGGCATAGCTGTCGAGCAGGTTGAAGGAGCGGAATTCCACACGGTTCTTGATCGGCGCCTTGACCGCCCAGCGTCCAGCCCCTTTCGGGTCGAAGTAACGCTGCAGGCGCTCCTGGGACAAACCACGCCCCAAGGCCAGGCTGTCGTACTCACCGGTCTTGCAGTTGGTGAGCATGGTGCCGGACAGGTCGGTGGCCACGATTTGCGCCCCCGCCTTCAACTGGCCCATGTTGGTCCGCTCGAACTCATCGATGGACATCGAAATCGAGTACGGTTCCTGCCCCGAGGAACAGGCGGCCGACCAGATGCGCAGGCGCTGGCCGGGGCTGGCCTTGATGGCTTCCGGCAGCACTTTGCTCTTGAGCACTTCAAACGGGTAGGTATCGCGGAACCACAGGGTTTCGTTGGTGGTCATGGCATCGACCACCATTTCCTTGAGCCCGCTGCGCGGCTGGCCCTGGATGCGCTGCACCAACTCACCCAACGACTTGATGCCCTGCTGCTCCATCAGTTTGTTGAGACGGCTGGATACCAGGTACTGCTTGTTTTCACCGAGCAATATGCCACAGGCTTTTTCCAGGAAGACCCGGAACTGTTCAAAATCCAAATTACCTGTAGACACTGATACCGCCTCTAAAATCGTATGACCGCCAAGGGAAACACCTTAGCTGTGATCTGCTGCCTTGATCCGGTCGACAACCCGGGATGCCAGGTCATCAGGACGGAATTTGGCCAAGAAGTCATCGGCACCGACCTTCTTGACCATCGCCTGGTTGAATACACCCGACAACGAAGTATGCAGGATGATATGCAATTTTTGCATGCGTGGATCGTTGCGGATCTCGGCCGTGAGGGTATAGCCGTCCATTTCCGGCATCTCGATGTCGGAAATCATCATCAAGAATTCTTCTTCCGGCTTCTTGCCTTCATCCACCAGCTTGCGCAGGTAGTCCAGCGCCTGGCGCCCGTCATTGAGTGCCACTACTTCAACGCCGACGGTTTGCAGGCAACGGGTCACCTGCTTGCGCGCCACGGACGAGTCGTCCACCGTGAGCACGCGCAGTGAGACTGCCTTGTGCGCGGTTTCGGCGTCCACCACACCCACCGAGATCGATTCGGAGGTAGGCGCCACTTCGGCGAGGATTTTCTCGACGTCGATGATTTCCACCAACTGGTTGTCGACCCGCGTCACCGCCGTAAGGTAGTGGTCACGACCGGTGCCCTTGGGCGGCGGATGGATCTCCTCCCAGTTCATGTTGACGATGCGCTCCACCGAGCGCACCAGGAAACCCTGGGTCTTGGTGTTGTACTCGGTAATGATCACGAACGGGCTTTCGCGGTCCTGCAAACCGGCGGAACCGGTGGCCAGGGCCAGATCAAGAATCGGGATCGTCGCGCCACGGATGTTGGCAACGCCACACACCACCGGGCTGGACTTGGGCATGATCGTCAGCTTGGGGCATTGCAGCACTTCCCGCACCTTGAACACGTTGATGCCATACAGCTGCTTGCCATCCAGGCGAAAAAGCAACAACTCCAGGCGATTCTGCCCCACCAGCTGTGTGCGCTGGTTTACTGAATCCATTACTCCTGCCATGCCTTGACTCCCACGCTAAAACCTTCGGCCATACCTATAAGGGCAGTGACGCGCACCCAACACTAAACGGCACGAGCTTTGCTATTTATTGGTCATGGATATTAAAACGACAGTTTCCCGACGCCTCCACCTGACACGGTATTGCAGACTGCTCTGCGCGCCGCTGGCACTGCTTGCCTTGGGCCTGGGCGCCACGGCCCGCGCAGATAACGTCACCTTGCCTGATCTACTTATCGGCGTCACCCAGGGCTTTCTTGAGTTCACTGTAGAAGATTATCTGGCGACCACCCAGACGCCGGGGCGTTACGAAATCCAGGTCAACCAGTTGGACCCGCGCCTGCGCATGCCCATGTGCGACAAGGAATTGACAGCCACCCTGGAAAGCCCCGCCCAACCCATCGGTCGCGTAACGGTGAAGGTGCGCTGCGACGGCGCCTCGCCCTGGACGGTGTTCGTGCCCGCCCAGGTCAAATTGTTCCGCGATGTGGTGGTGGTTGCCCGCCCACTTAAACGCACGGGCATTATCGGTTTTGAGGACGTGGTGCTGCGCGAACGCGACATCAGCATGATCAGCCAGGGCTACTTGACCTCCCTCGACCAGGCCGTCGGGCAGAAACTGACCCGACCAGTGGTCACCGATCAGGTCATCACCCTGGTGCACCTGGAGCAGGCCGAGGTGATTCGCAAAGGTGACCAGGTAGTGATTTCCGCCAGCAGTGGCGCGCTGCAGGTCAAAATGCCGGGGGAAGCCTTGTCCAACGGCGGCATGAGCGAACAGATACGCGTGAAGAATCTCAACTCCAACCGTGTGATCAAGGCGCGTGTCACGGCTCCCGGTCAAGTGGAGGTGGCTTTATAGACCACTGGTATCAGACGCCAGCTTTTCCTACACTGTCGGTTGGATGCCGGCCGGTGCAGTTTATTGTCATTCGAGCCTAAAGTTTGTCCGGATATGGCCGAAAACATGGCAAGCGTCCAAATACCCAGAGGTTTTTTGATCATGGTCATCGATTTCAGCCGTTTAAATAGCACCCCGACAACGTCGGCACCTACGCGCACTGTCGGCACCAAGGACAGCGTAGAAGCCAAGGCTCAGCCACTGCCCGCCAAGGCAGAACAGGCCAGCCAGAGCGGGGAATCCGTACACCTGAGCAATGAGGCTCAACAGTTGCAGAAGGTCACTGACTCGCTGCGCGATCAACCGGTAGTCAATAAAGCCCGTGTGGCCGAATTGAAACAGGCAATCGCCGATGGCAGCTATAAAGTCGACAGCAACCGTGTAGCCAGCAAGCTGCTTAATTTCGAAGCCGAGCGCTAGGCAAAGGCCTGCGCCGGGCTTTTGGACGCTTAAACCCCAAGGCCAGCCATGCATCACGACGAAACCCTGCTTCAACTGATCATTTATGATCTAGCACCGACGCAATTGCTGCTCGAGCTGCTCAGGGAAGAATCCCTGGCCCTTTACGGCCGGGACATGCCCCTGCTGGAAGAAATTCTGGCGCGCAAGCAATCGCTGATTGTCCTGCTGGAACAGCACGGCAAAAAACGCAGCGAGATCCTCGTCAGCCTGGGCCTGCCCGCCGACCATGATGGCCTCGCGCAGCTGGCCAGCCACTCCTCGGTCGGCGATCAACTACTGGCCCAGAGCAAAGCACTCAACCTATTGCTCACCCAGTGCCAGGAAGCCAACCAACTCAACGGTCAGTCGATCCAGCTTCAGCAAGCCACGACCGCCAACCAGTTGCGTATACTTCACGGCGGAGAGCCTCCAGCGCTTTACAACGCTCAGGGCTCCACCTCGCGCCTGGTCAAGCCAAGCACCCGCAGCCAAGCCTGACGCCGGTTTACAGCGCGGCCTATCCAAGGCGCGCCACATACTGGCAGAATGCCTGCTCTTGCGTGTAGTCGTATTTTGTCTGGAGATGGAAGAACCGTGTTCAACGCCCTTAATGCGGAAGATGCCCCGCAGCCACCCAAGGTCCTCACCACGCCTCTGGAAATCGCCAGTACCTTGCGCATGCTGCAAGATAGCCATGACCCGCTGATCATCACCTTCCACGAACGCAGCCAGCGCTTCCAGAGCTACCTGGTGGACGTCAATCGGGACAGCGGCACCCTGGCCCTGGATGAAATGATCCCCCGCGACGGTGAACGCTACCTCGAAAACGGTGAACCCTTCCGTATCGAAGGTTTCCACGACGGCGTACGCGTGGCGTGGGACAGCAACGGCAACCTGAGCATCAGCGAAAAAGACGGCCACCGCATCTACACCGGCAGCCTGCCCGACGAAGTAGTCTACCACCAGCGTCGCAATGCCTTTCGCGCAGCCCTGAAGCTGGCGCAACTGGTGAACATCGAACTGGGTGGCGAGAAGCTCAAGGCCCCGATCAGCGGCAAACTGCTGGATATTTCCGCTACCGGCTGCAAATTGCGCTTTGAAGGAGACATCTCCGAGCGCCTGCAGCTGGGCCAGGTCTACGACCGTTTTATCGCCGCCCTACCCTTTGGCAGCATGACTACCTCGGTCGAACTGCGGTACCTGCACTTCGAAGAGAAGATCAACACCACTTTCGCCGGCGTGCGCTTCCACAATATGAGTGGCCTGGTGCAGCGCCAGGTAGAACGCTTTGTGTACCAACTGCAACGCGAAGCACGGCGCTTTGATAAAGACGACGATTTTTAACCTTAAAGATCGTGGCAAAAAAAACGGGCAGATCCTGAGGGGATCTGCCCGTTTTTGCATTCAGGGGCGCGCCCTGCTCAAGTCATGAGGATGCTCGTCCGGGCCCGGCGGCTCAGGCGGCCCCTCAAAGAGCGGCTCGTCGACCGATGTGACCGTTTCCGGATCGGGTTCCGGCGCGGCGGTTTGCATTTGCTCCTGCACCACCGCCTCGTCCACCCGTGGATCGAGGCAGGCTACCAACGGCGAGCTGGACATGCTGTCGGGCATTGCCACGTGGTGCAGCGGCGCGTCATCCACCTGATGCAGGTTGGTCACGGCTTTCGGCCGAATCCGCCACACCAGGATCAGCGCACACAGGCTGAAAAACGCATACAGCATGTGACTGCCAAACACCTTCATCACCACACCGGCCAGCAACGGCCCGATACTCGCACCGACACCGTAGGTCACCAGCAGCATCGCCGTTAGTGACACGCGACGGTCACCTTCCACATGGTCGTTGGAGAACGCCACCGCCAGTGGATACAGGCAGAACTGCACCAACGAACATAGGAAGCCCGCCACGAACAACACTTCAAGCGGCACCTGGGTCATTATCGCCAACGGTAATGCAGCCACCGCCAGGCACAGGGCAAAACAACGGATCAGCAGCGCACGGTCATAACGATCCGACAACCAGCCCAACGGCCACTGCACCAACAAGCCGGCAAAAATGCAGCTACCCATGAACAGACCCACCTGTTCGGTAGATAGCCCTTGCTGGGAGGCATAGAGCGGCGCCAGGCCGTAGAATGAGCCCACGATCACCCCTGCCCCCAGCACCGTACTCAACGACTGCGGGACGCGCTTGATAAAGAAACGTGGCTCCATCGGCGCCGGATGCAGGGGCGCCGGGTGAATACGACGAGTCATGGCCACCGGCACCAGGCACAGCGCAAAGCACAGTGCGACCAGCATCAGCAGTTCGAGGCCAAGCTGAGGGTGCATGACCAGGATCAACTGGCCGAGAACCAGCCCCAGGTAGGACGCGATCATATAGCCACTGAACACCACGCCGCGCTGCTTGGCGTCGGCCTGTTCGTTGAGCCAGCTCTCGATGACCATGTACTGGCACATCATCCCCAGGCCCACGATCATCCGCAGCACGATCCAGGCCGGCAGCCAGTCGATCAGGCCATGCCCCAGCACCGCCGCGCCGACAATCCCGGCGCAGGTTGCATAAGCGCGAATATGCCCGACCCGTGCGATCAGGCGGTGCCCGATCTTGCCGCCCAGCACCAGGCCAAAATAGTTGGCCGCCATCAGTGCACCGACCCACAGGCTGTCAACATGGTCGGCCGCCAGGCGCAAGGCCAGGTAGGTACTGAGCAGGCCGGAGCCAATCAGCATCATCAAGGACGCGAAATAAAGGGCTCGAAAAGATTTCCAGATCTGGCGCATCGGCGTTCCGAGCGGCTCCTTGCAGTGAGAGACAGGGCTATCGGCATGATAGTCCGGGGTAGCCGGGTCCGGACAGGCAACATGCGCTGTTTCCGGGGATTATTTTGCTTAAAGGCTCAGACGCTGCCCGAGCGCATGCGAGGTACACCGATTGTGAAAATTGCACGCACACGTGCTGTGAACGCTTGAGACCGGCAAGGTTCGACCCGTCTTTGAAAGGCGCCCACAAAAAAGCCCCGCCAGAACAGTCTGTACAGGGCTTTGAATCTGGTGTCCCAGGGCCGGTTCGAACGGCCAACCTTCCCCTTAGGAGGGGGATGCTCTATCCAATTGAGCTACTGGGACAAATGACAGCCAGCCCGCCAGCGACGCGGCGACGGACGGCGTGCATGTTAACGGCCAGGGTGGGTTTTGTCATGTCGTCCGTGGCCTTTTTGAGTGTAGGTCGATATCGCCGTGGATGATCGCGGTTTGGCCTCGCAAACACGCGCTCTCATAGCCATCGTGCAAATTGCACTCTACCAAAACGCCACCATTGCAAATTGCAACCTTTCAGCCTGTTAAGCAACGCTCAACCTATTGATTTTATTGATTTATTAGATTGGCACGACACCTGCAATACTTCTCCTATAAACCCACAAGCCACGGCGTTAAGCGGAGAACATAATCATGAACAGTGCCCTTCTGTTAGCCCTTAATACCGTAGCCCTGGCTGCTTTGGTCACGCTTCACTTCCAGTCGACAGGCGCAAACGACTCCGCGCAGATCAGCCAGGCCGTGCCTCACCACCTGCAACAACGCCCGCAACTGGCGGTGATGACGCCGAACGCGCAGTCGCCGGTCCGCCTGACCCAAGGCGCCCAATCTGCACCTGCATCTGAACACTGGGTTTTCTGAGGAATTCATTGATGAACAAGTTCGCCTGGCTGTTTCTCTGCCTGACTGCATTGACAGCTGTCCTGGGCTTGGGCGCAGAAGCCACAGATGGCCAAACCACCGCATTTATCGCCAGCGGCGTGTTCGCCAGCCTTTTGGTGCTGACCCTGATTGTGGGTCGCCGCATCAAATTCGACCCCGTCCTGCGCTAGCACCTTCCCCCGACCTCCCCTGTCCCCCGACCTTATGTCGGCTGACCCTCGCATATCGGCAAATTGCCACTAGTCTTAAACCTGAGGGCAAAGGGCCACTTTGCTATAGGATGTGCGGCCTAAAACCCTGTGGTGGCCTGGACTTGCGGGAAGTTCCTTTGCAGATTCGCGCGATGAAAAATTTTCCAACCAGTCCGCAAAAATGTAAATGAGTGCTGGCATAAAGCCTTTAGGCAGTTCAATATTTGTCACAGAATTGACGCCAAGGAACTGTCAAATCTGAGGCATGATGCGGCCTCTTTGCAATTCAGGTTGAACTTTGGTCGTGAGCCTTGTCTTAACACTCATCTTGCGGCCAATTCCAAAAACCGCTCCCCTGAACTAACCGGTTAAATATATGCGCCCATTGAAACAGGCAATTTATTCCAGCCGTACGGCTGACAAGTTCGTCGTACGTCTGCCAGACGGAATGCGGGAACGCATTGCCGAGGTGGCTCGCAATCATCACCGCAGCATGAACTCCGAAATCATCGCTCGCCTGGAACAAAGCCTCATTCAGGAAGGTGCGCTGGGCGACGAGTTGAGCATGCGTCTGGACAGCCCAGAGCTGTCGTTGCACGAACGCGAACTGCTGCAGCGTTTTCGTCAGCTCTCCCACCGCCAGCAAAATGCTCTCGTCTCGCTTATCGCGCACGACGTTGAGGCGGCCGCAGAAGCCAATTGATCTGCAACTGAAAGCCGAAGCCAGCCATGTGCTGGCTTTTTTTTGCCCGGGATTTGGGAAGAGAATACAAAGCGGGGGCAGATTTGCCCCCGCAGGATGGAATCAGAGCAGGAAGATCGTTGCCAAGCCCAGGAAGATAAAGAAACCACCGCTGTCGGTCATAGCCGTGATCATCACACTGGCACCCATGGCAGGGTCGCGCCCAAGGCGAGCCAGGGTCATCGGGATCAATACTCCCATCAGCGCAGCCAGTAGCAGGTTGAGGGTCATCGCAGCCGTCATTACCACTCCGAGCGACCAACTGCCATACAGTAAGTAAGCCACCACACCGATCACCCCACCCCACACAAGACCGTTGATGAGTCCGACCGCCAGCTCCTTACGCAGCAAACGCGATGAATTGGCGGTACTCACCTGATCCAGTGCCATGGCGCGCACGATCATGGTAATCGTCTGGTTACCCGAGTTTCCGCCGATACCAGCCACAATCGGCATCAACGCCGCCAGGGCTACCAGTTTTTCGATGGACCCCTCAAACAAACCGATCACGCGAGAGGCGATAAACGCGGTGATCAGATTGACGGCCAACCAAGCCCAACGGTTATGCAGCGAGCGCCAAACCGAGGCAAAGATATCTTCCTCTTCACGCAGACCCGCCATGTTGAGAACTTCGGTCTCGCTTTCTTCACGAATCAAGTCGACGATTTCATCGATGGTCAGACGACCGATCAGTTTGCCGTTCTTGTCGACAACCGGCGCCGAGATCAGGTCGTAACGCTCGAATGCCTGAGCCGCGTCGTAAGCGTCCTCGTCCGGATGAAAGCTCACGGTGTCGCTGGCCATCAGGTCGGCAACTTTCTTCTCCGGATCATTCACCAGCAGGCGCTTGATCGGCAGCACGCCCTTGAGAATGCCTTCGTAATCCACCACGAACAATTTGTCGGTGTGACCTGGCAGCTCTTTGAGTCGGCGCAGGTAACGCAGCACCACTTCCAGGCTGACGTCTTCGCGGATGGTGACCATCTCGAAGTCCATCAGGGCGCCGACCTGGTCCTCGTCATAGGACAGCGCGGAGCGCACACGCTCACGCTGCTGAGTATCCAACGCTTCCATGAGCTCATGGACAACATCGCGAGGCAGCTCAGGGGCCAGGTCGGCCAGTTCGTCGGCGTCCATCTCCTTGGCTGCAGCCAGGAGCTCGTGATCGTCCATGTCGGCGATCAGGGTTTCACGAACCGAGTCGGACACTTCGAGGAGGATGTCGCCGTCGCGGTCGGCCTTGACCAACTGCCAGAGGGTCAGTCGATCATCCAGCGGCAAGGCTTCGAGAATATAGGCGACGTCGGCGGAGTGCAGGTCGTCAAGCTTGCGCTGCAGCTCGACGAGGTTTTGCCGGTGAACCAGGTTTTCAACCAGGTTGTTATTCGGGCCATCCTGGCGGTGCGTAAGGTCTTCGACCACACGCTGACGCTGCAGCAGCTCGATGACTTGAGCCAGGCGATCCTGCAGGCTTTCTTGTGTTTTCTTTACTTCTACTTCGGTCATAGGCGAACTCCACTCCCAGCAGCGGGGCACGCCGGAAGGATCAATCAGTCAATTCATGATTGGTAAAACGGGGTACTGAGTAACTACTGGGTAAGTCCATGGAGGTATTCCACAAGCCCCGGCGGGGCTGACGGGCGCAATGATACACCGCCCGGCCACTTTAAACGTCAAAAAACTGGAAAGAACAAGCGCTTGCGAGCCAAAGCTGAGCAACGGCCGCATCTATGAACTGCGACGACGCAGCGGATGAGGAAAACACATGAAGGCGAGAGAAAAGGAAGAAATCCCACACAAACCCCAGACGGCAAAAAGCCCGCACTAGGCGGGCTTTTTGTTTGTATGGTGCACTCGACAGGATTCGAACCTGTGACCGCTCGGTTCGTAGCCGAGTACTCTATCCAGCTGAGCTACGAGTGCAGATTGTGTTTTTAGACCAGATCACAACTGGTTGTAACCGAATCACCTGCATTGCTGCAACTGACTCTTAAATGGTGCACTCGACAGGATTCGAACCTGTGACCGCTCGGTTCGTAGCCGAGTACTCTATCCAGCTGAGCTACGAGTGCATTTGTTGCCGCGCATTATAGGCCGTTCAATCTCTATGTAAAGCTATTTTTTCGAGCAATTTCAACAACTTACCGAAAAAACCAGATTGCAACGTACTAAGCAAATAATGGCGGAGAACGGGGGATTCGAACCCCCGACACCCTTTTGAGGTGTACTCCCTTAGCAGGGGAGCGCCTTCGGCCACTCGGCCAGCTCTCCGCAACACGGGGCGTATATTAACCACGTTCATCCCCGTTTGCAAACATAAAAAACGATAAAAATTAAAGGCTTGGTTCTTCGTCCTTCTCTTTCTTGATCCGCAGGTAGATTTCCTCGCGGTGCACCGCTACCTCTTTCGGAGCGTTAACCCCGATACGCACTTGATTGCCTTTGACGCCGAGCACGGTCACGGTGATTTCGCCATCACCGATAATCAGGCTTTCTGCGCAACGACGAGTCAGAATCAGCATACCTTTCTCCTCACGCATTTCAGTTCAGGAACAACAGTCTGCAAAAAAAAGGCCTTCGACCTACAACCCAAAGGCCATAGCCCTACCGCCTAAGTATTGTCGAGCGCGCGCAAAAGAACATGCACCCTACAAAAAAAGGAAAGGCGCGGTAAACCGCGCCTTCCAGGCACTGCGTCACTCGCCCTGTCGGGCCGGAGCGTCCAGCTCAAAAGCGGTATGCAGAGCGCGTACAGCCAGCTCCAGGTACTTCTCTTCGATCACCACCGAGACTTTGATTTCCGAGGTGGAGATCATCTGGATGTTGATACTTTCCTTGGCCAGGGCCTCGAACATGCGGCTAGCAACGCCAGCATGGGAACGCATGCCCACGCCCACGATCGACACCTTGGCAATCTTGGTATCGCCAACCACTTCGCGGGCGCCGATTTCCTTGGCAGTGTTCTGCAGGATCCGCTCGGCCGCATCGTACTCGTTGCGGTGCACAGTGAAGGTGAAATCGGTGGTGTTATCGTGCGAAACGTTCTGCACGATCATGTCGACTTCGATGTTCGCACCGCTGATAGGACCCAGGATCTTGAACGCCACGCCCGGGGTATCCGGCACGCCACGGATAGTCAGCTTGGCTTCATCACGGTTGAAAGCGATACCGGAAATGATCGGCTGTTCCATGGATTCCTCTTCATCAATAGTAATGAGGGTGCCCGGACCCTCTTTGAAGCTGTGCAATACGCGCAGCGGAACGTTGTACTTGCCGGCGAATTCCACTGCACGGATCTGCAACACCTTTGAACCGAGGCTGGCCATTTCCAGCATCTCTTCAAAGGTGATCTTGTCCAGGCGCTGGGCCACGGACACCACACGCGGGTCGGTGGTGTAGACGCCATCCACATCGGTGTAGATCTGGCATTCATCAGCCTTGAGGGCCGCTGCCAGCGCCACGCCAGTGGTGTCCGAACCGCCACGCCCGAGGGTGGTGATGTTGCCCTGCTCGTCCACACCCTGGAAGCCTGCTACAACTACCACGCGCCCGGCTTTCAGGTCCGTACGGATTTTCTGATCGTCAATCTGCAGGATACGCGCCTTGGTATGCGCGCTGTCGGTGAGAATGCGTACCTGGCTGCCAGTGTAGGACACCGCCGGCACGCCGCGTTTATTCAACGCCATGGCCAGCAAGGCGATGGTCACCTGCTCGCCGGTGGACACGATCACATCCAGCTCACGCGGCAGCGGCTGTTGATCACCACTGATTGCCTTGGCCAGATCGATCAGGCGATTGGTCTCGCCGCTCATGGCCGACAGCACCACCACCAGGTCGTCGCCGGCATCGCGGAACTTCTTAACCTTGTCGGCCACCTGCTCGATTCTTTCGACAGAACCGACCGAGGTGCCTCCAAATTTCTGTACGATCAAAGCCATTTCTAAGCCGCCTCAGCCCGTAAAGGGGCGCCTAATATCCAATCAACCAGCACCACACCGGCCCGTGACTAGACCACGGGCCGGTTAACAATGCCTTAAATACCTGCCTCGACAAACGGCACGGTCAGGGCCAGGGCCGCGTCCAGGGCACCGGCGTCTACACCACCGCCTTGCGCCATGTCCGGACGACCACCACCCTTCCCGCCCACTGCCGCGGCGGCTTGCTTCATCAAATCACCGGCTTTGAGTTGGCCAGTCAGGTCCTTGGTCACACCTGCAACCAGAACGACCTTATCCTCATGGACACCGCCGAGCAGGATCACTGCGCGGCCGAGCTTGTTCTTCAACTGATCGACCAAGGCCAACAGCGCCTTGCCGTCCTGGCCGTCCAGGCGTGCAGCCAGGACTTTGACGTCCTTGACGTCCACCGCCGAAGCCGACAGATCGTCACCGGCAGCGCTGGCCGCCTTGGCTTGCAACTGTTCCAGCTGTTTCTCCAGGGCGCGGTTGCGCTCCAGCACAGCGGACAGCTTGTCGATCAGGTTGTCGCGGCTGCCCTTGACCAGGCTGGCCGCTTCCTTGAGTTGTTCTTCCGCCGCATTCAGGTAGGCCAGGGCCGCAGCGCCGGTCACCGCCTCGATACGACGCACACCGGAGGCCACGCCGCCTTCGCTGATGATTTTCAGCAGGGCAATGTCGCCGGTACGGTTGGCGTGGATACCGCCACACAGCTCCACCGAGAAGTCACCGCCCATGCTCAGTACACGCACGCTGTCGCCGTACTTCTCGCCGAACAGCGCCATGGCGCCCTTGGCCTTGGCGGTCTCGATATCGGTTTCTTCGGTTTCTACCGCAGTGTTCTTGCGAATCTCGGCGTTGACGATGTCTTCCAGGGCCTTGATCTGCTCAGGCTTGATCGCTTCAAAGTGGCTGAAGTCGAAACGCAGGCGCTGGCTGTCTACCAAAGAACCCTTCTGCTGCACGTGCTCGCCCAGAACCTGGCGCAGTGCGGCGTGCAGCAAGTGCGTGGCCGAGTGGTTCAGCGAAGTGGCATGACGCACATCAGCGTCCACTTGGGCATCGACCGGCGCACCAACGGTCAGGCTGCCCGAAGCCAACACACCGTGGTGCAGGAACGCACCGCCGGTCTTGGTGGTGTCACGCACATCAAAACGACCGGAAGCCGCCTTGAGGAAGCCACAGTCGCCAATCTGGCCACCGGACTCGGCGTAGAACGGGGTCTGGTCCAGAACCACCACACCTTCATCGCCTTCATTCAGTACATCAACCGACTGGCCGTCCTTATACAGGGCGACCACTTTGGCCGAGCCGCTGGTGGCCTTGTAACCGGTGAACTCAGTGGCTACGTCAACCTTGACCAGGCTGTTGTAGTCCATGCCGAACGAACTGGCCGAACGTGCACGCACGCGCTGGGCTTCCATCTCACGCTCGAAACCTTCCTCGTCGAGGGTCAGGTTGCGCTCACGGGCGATGTCGCCGGTCAGGTCCATCGGAAAACCGTAGGTATCGTAGAGTTTGAACACCACGTCGCCCGGCACCACGGAGCCTTGCAGGTTGGCCAGGTCTTGTTCGAGGATCTTCAGGCCCTGCTCCAGGGTCTTGGCGAACTGCTCTTCTTCAGCCTTGAGCACGCGCTCGATGTGCGCCTGGTTCTGCTTGAGTTCCGGGAAGGCTTCGCCCATCTCGGCCACCAGGGCCGCGACGATCTGATAGAAGAAACTGCCGTTGGCGCCCAGCTTGTTACCGTGGCGGCAGGCACGACGGATGATGCGACGCAGCACGTAGCCACGGCCTTCGTTGGACGGCAGCACGCCGTCGGCAATCAGGAAGCCACAGGAACGGATGTGGTCAGCCACGACCTTGAGCGAGGCCTGGTCTTCATTGGTGCAACCAATGGCCTTGGCCGCAGCGGCCAGCAGGCTCTGGAACAGGTCGATCTCGTAGTTGGAGTGCACGTGCTGCATCACCGCACTGATCCGTTCCAGGCCCATGCCGGTATCCACCGACGGCGCTGGCAACGGATGCAACACGCCATCGGCGGTGCGGTTGAACTGCATGAACACGTTGTTCCAGATCTCGATGTAACGGTCGCCGTCTTCTTCTGGCGAGCCCGGTGGGCCGCCCCAGATGTCAGCGCCGTGGTCGTAGAAGATCTCGGTGCAAGGGCCGCACGGACCGGTATCGCCCATGGTCCAGAAGTTGTCGGAGGCGTACGGCGCGCCTTTGTTGTCGCCGATGCGCACCATGCGCTCAGCCGGCACGCCGACTTCCTTGGTCCAGATGTCATACGCTTCGTCATCGCTGGCGTAGACGGTGACCCAGAGTTTTTCCTTCGGCAGTTTCAGCACGCCAGTCAGGAAGGTCCAGGCGAAGTTGATCGCGTCTTGCTTGAAATAATCGCCAAAGCTGAAGTTGCCGAGCATTTCGAAAAAGGTGTGGTGACGGGCGGTGTAGCCGACGTTTTCCAGGTCGTTGTGCTTGCCACCGGCGCGTACGCATTTCTGGCTGCTGACGGCGCGGGTGTAGGCGCGCTTTTCCTGGCCCAGGAAGCAGTCCTTGAACTGGTTCATCCCCGCGTTAGTGAACAGCAGGGTAGGGTCATTGCCTGGGATCAAGGAGCTGGAGGAGACACGGGTGTGACCTTGCTCTTCGAAGAAGCGAAGGAAGGCTTCACGGATTTCTGCGCTTTTCATTAGGTTCTTCCACGGAGGCTGCGGCCAAAGGCCAGTGCGCAACATCATCAGACGAAGCGACGGCAAAGGGCCGCATTATATCGGCCCTTTGCCGGTGGTACAGCGTGTTTATGCGATAGAGAGGCTCAATTAGACGGTCTGCACAGTCATTTGCGCGAAAAGTCGACGAATGTCGCGAGCACTTGCTCGACCTGCGCCCGGCTCACATCCAAATGAGTGACCATGCGCAGGCGCGGTGCGGCGCTCAGCTTGATCCCGCGTTCGGCGGCAAACGCCTTCAAAGCCTGGGCCTGATCACCGATCTGCACATAGACCATGTTGGTCTGCACCGGCTCCACCTCATAACCCGCCTTGCGCAACTCCCCCCCCAGCCATTGGGCATTGGCGTGGTCGTCGGCCAGGCGCTGCACCTGGTGATCCAGGGCATACAACCCTGCAGCAGCCAGGGAACCGGCCTGGCGCATGCCGCCACCGACCATCTTGCGCAGGCGCCGGGCCTTGGCGATCAGCGCCGTGGAACCGCACAACACCGAGCCGATCGGCGCGCCGAGGCCCTTGGACAGGCACACCGACACGGAATCGAAGTGCTGGGCAATCTCCCGTGCATCCACCCCCAGCTTCACCGCTGCGTTGTAGAGCCGTGCGCCATCCAGATGCAGGGCCAGGCCATGCTCCCGGGTAAACGCGCGGGCTTTGGCCAGGTACTCCAGTGGCAGCACCTTGCCCTGCATGGTGTTTTCCAACGCCAACAGACGGGTACGGGCGAAGTGGAAATCGTCTGGCTTGATGGCTGTTAGCACCTGGTCCAGGTCCAGTGAGCCATCCGCCTGCACGTCCAGCGGCTGCGGCTGGATCGACCCGAGCACTGCGGCACCACCACCCTCGTATTTGTAGGTATGGGCCTGTTGGCCGACGATGTATTCCTCGCCGCGCTCACAGTGGGCCATCAACGCCAGCAGGTTGCTCATGGTGCCGGTGGGCACGAACAACGCCGCGGCAAAGCCCAGGCGCTTGGCCAGTTCGGCCTCCAGGCGGTTGACGCTGGGATCTTCGCCATACACGTCGTCACCACTGGCAGCAGTGGCCATCGCGTCGAGCATGCCGGGGGTGGGTTGGGTCACGGTGTCGCTGCGCAGGTCGATCACAGACATGAAACAAGCCTCTCGAGGGTTCAGTAAGTGCCTTTTGTGAGTGATTACTGCGGGCAACGCCACGGAATATCAAGCCCCAACTGCATTCAATCGAATACCAACCAAACAAACCGATATAGCTTATCGATACCGCGGTCGTGCAGTTTTCGAAAAACCGTGTTAAAAACTCTCCGCCGCCAGGGTTCTGGCGGCAACGTTCTCAGGGCGGGGTGCAATTCCCCACCGGCGGTAATTACACGCAATGTGTATAGCCCGCGAGCGCTTGGCGCCTCGAACTGCTCACGCAGGACGGCGACAAGGTCAGCAGACCCGGTGTGATCCCGGGGCCGACGGTCATAGTCCGGATGAAGAGAGAACGGGATTGGCACCTGAGGGCCGCGCACGATGTGTGCTCGCGTACCCTTAAATCCCATTCGATTCATAACGCCCTGTTTTTTTCTTAAACAGGAGTCAGAACATGCAACCCACCGCAATCGACAGCAAAGCCAAGCACCACCACGGCGAACGTATCGCGTTTATCCAGGCCTGCTGGCACAAGGATATTGTTGACCAGAGCCGTAAAGGCTTCCTCGCCGAGATCATCGCCCAGGGTTACCAGGAATCGGACATAGATTTCTTCGAAGTCGGCGGCGCCTTTGAAATGCCCCTGCACGCCAAGCTGCTGGCCAAGACCGGCCGTTATGCCGGTATCGTCGCCGCAGCACTGGTGGTGGACGGTGGCATCTACCGCCACGAATTCGTCGCCCAATCGGTGGTCAGCGGCCTGATGCAGGTGCAGCTGGAAACCGAAGTGCCGGTGTTCTCGGTGTCCCTGACCCCGCATCACTTCCACGCCGGCAGCGAACACCACACCTTCTTCTACGAGCACTTCGTGCACAAGGGCCAGGAAGCTGCACGCACCTGCGCCGACACCTTGCACAAAGTCCGCGCGATTCGTCGTAGCGAGCCACGCGCGGTAGCGGTCTAAGCAACACGGCAAAGCAAAATGTGGGAGGGGGCTTGCCCCCGATGGCGGTGGATCAGAAACACACACAGTGACTGACACATCCTCATCGGGGGCAAGCCCCCTCCCACATTTGGATCCGATGAGGCTTTGAGCTTCAGGCCAAGCCGACGTCCGTCGTCGGCACAATCAATATCCCCGCCCGCAAACCATTTTTCACCTTCGGGTTGGGGAAGATGATGCGCGCCCCCTCCTCCTCGATCACCCAGCGGGTCTTGGCCACGTCCTCGGCCAGCAGGTAGCCCTGGGCCAACGGAGAGAAGTTCTCCACGTCCGCCGGCAGATGCAGCAGGAAGGCGTCGCTGTGCTTGATGATTTCACGGGAGACGGCAAACAGCTGCAGGCCGTCGAGACTGTCCGTCGCCGGCTCGGTGCCTTCGATGATCTGCTTCAGGCGTGTTTCCAGGCGAGACACATCCACGCCCTGGTTTTGCCCGAACGGCCGCGCCTTGCCCAACTCCAGGGTGAACGCCTCGGCGCCGAGCTGCTCGTAGGTAAACGCGGTGAAGGTGATCGAGGTCTTGTTCTGCAATAGCACTGCTTGCATGCCGGCAGCGTTCAGGCGCGCCAGCTCGTGGCGCGAATGCTGGCGACCCTCCTTCCACGGGTACAGGGCGAACTGCTCGATCTTCGAACCACGAATCGCCGTGTGCAGGTCGTAATGCAGGCGAGAACGGCCTGGCAGGCTGAAAAAGCTGCGAGCCAGTTGCTCCAGCTCGGCGGCGCGCATGGCCTCCGGGCCGATATTTTTCTCATGCCGGCCGTTGAACAGCCGGTTGACATCCAGTTCAAGGTAACGCTCGCCGCGACGCATGGCCTCGGGGTTGCCGAACAGGAACAGAATACGGGTGCGGGGCTTGATTTCCCCACGGGCAATGCCATGCAACAGGCGGTCGAGGAGTTCGATCGGAGCGGTTTCGTTGCCATGGATGCCGGACGACAGCAGCAGGTCGCTGCCGTTGTCCTTCGCCTCAGGCGGGCGCACTTCGAGTGCGCCCTCGCTGAGCCAGCGCATCTGCACGCCGTCGACAGTCAGTTGAATTTTTTGCGCCGGTTCGCGACCGGCGAGGGTCAGTTCAAGCAGTTTGCCAAGGGCGAGCATACGCAGCTTCCTTAGTGGTTGCAGCCTGGGCCGTGGACGTGATCGTCATCATCGCCTTCAACGTCGGCCGGTTCCATTTCCAGTTGCAGGCTCATCAGGTTGGTGGCCAGTGGGCGCATCAGCAGGTTGGCGTATTCGGCGTCGCCTTCTTCCACGTCCACGCCGATCAGCAGTTGGCCACGGCCGTCATGCTGGATCCAGATTTCCTTGCCCTGCCAGACCACGGCGACGCGGGTGCAGGAAGTTTCCAGCTGGGTGCCGTCGGTGTCTTCAAGAATCAGTTTCAGGGTGTCGGTGGTCATAATAGATAGTTCTCAGCCGTACGGCGTTAATTGATCTGGAAAGGATAAACCGCGCCCAGTTTAAGGATTTGCGTCAGTTCATCCAGTGCCGTCCGGCACTCAAGCAGCAATTGCGGGTCAGCCAGGTCGCTTTCGCGCAGGCTGTCGCGGTAGTGCTTGCCGACCCACTGGGTCAGGGTGTCGTACAACGGCGCGGTCATGATAACGCCTGGATTCACCGCCGCCAGCTCCGTTTCGTTCAACGCTACGCGCAAACGCAGGCACGCCGGGCCGCCACCGTTCTGCATGCTTTGCTTGAGGTCGAACACCTTCACCTCGCGGATCAGGCCACCGGCAGCGGTCAGGTTTTGCAGATACTGCCAGACGCGTTCATTGGCGCGGCATTCTTCCGGCACGATCAGCAGCATCGAACCATCGGCGCGGCTCAGCAGTTGGCTGTTGAACAGGTATGAACGTACCGCGTCCTCCACGCTGACCTGGCCGCGGGGCACGCACACCGACTGGAAGTTACCGCCCAGCTTGGCCAATTTTCCTTGCAGCTCGCCGAGCATCTGTTCGGTATTGAGGAACGCGTCCTCGTGGTAGAACAGCACTTCGCCGTTACCCACCGCGATCACGTCGTTGTGGAACACGCCGGCATCGATCACCGCCGGGTTCTGCTGGGCGTAGACCACGCCGTCATCCTTCAAACCGTGCAAGCGCGCGACGGCCTGGGAGGCTTCGAGGGTCTGGCGTGCCGGGTACTTCTGCGGCGCCGGGTAACGGGGGTCGAATGCGCTGCGACCGAACACGAAAAACTCGACACCCGCCTCACCGTACTCACGGCAGAAACGCGTGTGGTTGGCCGCGCCTTCATCGCCGAACTGCGCCACGGCGGGCAGCGCCGCGTGATGGGCGAAGTGCTTCTGATCGGCAAACATCGCCCCCAACACACGGCTGGTGGTCGGGTGCTCGATGCTGCGGTGGTACTTGCAATTGAGGTTGGCGGCGGTGAAATGCACGCGGCCATCCGCCGTATCGGCGCTCGGGCTGACCGTGGCGGCGTTGGCCACCCACATGCTCGACGCAGAGCAACTCGCGACCAGCAACGGCATCGCGTCCTTGGCCGCTTGCTGGATCACTTGTGCGTCAGTGCCGCTGAAACCCAGGTTGCGCAAGGCGGCCACGTCAGGACGTTCCTGGGGCGCCAACACACCTTGTACAAAGCCCATGTCCATCAGGGCTTTCATTTTCTGCAGGCCCTGCAACGCTGCTTCCTTCGGGTTCGAATGCTGCTGGCTGTTGCTCTGGGACGCGACGTTGCCGAAGGACAAACCGCCGTAGTTATGGGTCGGCCCCACTAGACCGTCAAAATTGACTTCATAGGATTTCATCGGCGAGGCTCCACGAACATCTGTTTTTATAGGCTTCAAAAGTCTTCAACACACCACAAATCCAGAGTGGGAGGAGGCTTGCCTCCGATAGCTGACTGTCAGTTGATAAATCAGATGACTGACACACCGCCATCGGGGACAAGCCCCCTCCCACATTCAGTTCAGTGTGATGCCGGGGGTCAGCGTGGCAGGCACCACCAGGCTTGGGGTCTCAAGCGAGGCCACCGGGTACGCGCAGTAATCCGCCGCGTAATAGGCACTGGCACGGTGGTTACCCGACGCCCCTACCCCACCAAACGGTGCGGTGCTGGCGGCGCCGGTCAGCTGTTTGTTCCAATTGACGATACCGGCACGGCTTTCCAGCCAGAACTGCTGGTAGCGCGCTTCGGAATCCGACAACAAGCCCGCGGCCAGGCCGTACTGGGTGTTGTTGGCCTCGGCAATCGCCGCTTCAAAGTCAGCGTAGCGGATCACCTGCAACAACGGGCCGAACAGTTCTTCGTCTTGACGCTCGGTCACACCGGTCACGTCGATGATGCCCGGCGTGAGCAACGCGGCCTGATCCTGTGGCTGGGTCATCTCCAACAGCGCCACCGCACCGTTGGCCAACATCAATTCCTGGGCGTCCATCAAGGCTTTGGCGGCGCCGAGGGAAATCACCGAGCCCATGAACGGCGCTGGTTGCTGGTCAAACGCACCGACCTCGATGGTCGCGCTGACCGCCACCAGACGTGCCAGCAACGCATCGCCCCAGGCACCTTCGGGCACCAACAGGCGACGGGCACAGGTGCAACGTTGGCCGGCGGAGATAAACGCCGACTGGATGATGGTGTAGACCGCCGCGTCCACATCGGCCACTTCATCGACCACCAGCGGGTTATTGCCGCCCATTTCCAGCGCGAGAATCTTGTCCGGGCGCCCGGAGAACTGCTGGTGCAGATGATTGCCGGTGCGGCTGGAGCCGGTGAAGAACAAGCCGTCGATACCGGGGTTGGCCGCCAGGGCGATACCGGTTTCCCGCGCGCCTTGCAGCAGGTTCAGCACGCCCGCCGGCAGGCCGGCTTCGATCCAGCACTGCACAGTCAGCTCAGCGACTTTAGGGGTCAGCTCGCTCGGTTTGAACAGCACAGTGTTACCCGCCAGCAAGGCCGGAACGATATGCCCGTTCGGCAAGTGGCCGGGGAAGTTGTAAGGGCCGAACACCGCCACCACACCGTGGGGTTTGTGGCGCAATACGGCGGTGGCATCGCCCAGCGAGCCGCTCTTCTCGCCGGTGCGCTCGCGGTAGCTTTGTACCGAGATCGCGATCTTGTTGGCCATGCTGGTGACTTCGGTCGCTGACTCCCACAGCGGCTTGCCGGTTTCCTCACCAATGCAGCGTGCGATTTCGTCGGCGCGTTTTTTCAGGGTGGCGGCGAAGGTTTCCAGCACGCCGATGCGCTCTTCCAGCGGGCGCCTGGCCCAGGCGGGGAAAGCCTGGCGCGCGGCCTGCACGGCGGATTCGACCTGTTCGGCGGTGGCGCCATTACCGGCCCACAGCACCTGCTGGGTCACCGGGTTGCGCGACTCAAACAGTTCACCCTGGCCAGCCAGCCAGCTACCTGCGATGTACAGCGAATTCATTATTTCGACTCCCGAGCAGCGGACAACGGTACGGCACGCACTTGATCGCCCACCACCAAGCGCAGGCGCTTGGCGGTCTGCGGGTCGACCACCAGGGTTCCGGCTGCGAGGCGGGCCGGGGCGGCGGTGATGCGGCAATCTTCACGTTTGCGGTTATGGATCAGGAACGGCGTGGCGTCGTCGCCTGGGGTGCCGATCGCCAACACCAGTGTTTCGCTGTCGCGTACGGCACGGATTTTCTTGGTCTCGCACTCCACCGCCGGGCCGGCGTCGAAGATGTCCACATAGCCCTGGTAGCTGAAGCCTTCACTCTTGAGCATGCTCAGCGCAGGTTCGGTGTCCGGGTGGACCTTGCCGATCACGTTGCGCGCATCTTCGGAGAGGAAGCAGCTGTATAGCGGAAACTTCGGCATCAGCTCGGCGATAAACGCCTTGTTGCCCACGCCGGTGAGGTAGTCGGCCTGGCTGAATTCCATCTTGAAGAAGTGGCGGCCCAGGCTTTCCCAGAACGGCGAACGCCCCGCGTCGTTGGACACCCCGCGCATCTCGGCGATGATCTTGTTACCGAACAACTGCGGGAATTCGGCAATGAACAGCAGGCGCGCCTTAGCCAGCATGCGACCGTTGAGACCGCTGCGGTAATCGGCATGTAGGAATAACGAGCACAATTCGGAATTGCCGGTGAGGTCGTTAGCCAGGAACAGCGTCGGAATCTCGCGGTAGATGTTCAGCTCCTGGGAGGCGCTGACGGTCAAGCCAACCCGGAAGTTGTACCAGGGCTCACGCAACCCGACGGCGCCGGCGATGGCGGAAATGCCCACCACACGACCTTCGTCGTTTTCCAGCACGAACAGGTAGTCGGCATCGCCGCGCCCGGCGTCGCCGCGAAAGGTTTTTTCGGCCCAGCCCACGCGGTGGGTCAGGCGCTCTTCGTTGGCCGGCAAGGTGGTGAGGCCGGTGCCGGTGCTGCGCGCCAGATCAATCAGGGCCGGTAAATCGCTGCTGCGTACGGGACGAACGATCATGCTATCTCCTCGAACGGGCCGCTGTTGTCAGCCACCCGCGAAACTCTCTTTTTAAACCGCTACCAGGCGCACGCTCGCGCCCTCGCCAACACCCAGGGCTTCGGCCGCTGCCAGGTCCAACGTCACCGGTTTACCCGGCGCGTAGTCCAGCTCCAGCATCACCGCGCGGTAGTCCTGCAACTGCGCGTTGCTCACCAGGTACTGGCGGCCGACGCCCTTGACCATCTCGCCGATCTTCACCGGCACCACACGGCTCTGGGCAATCGAGCGAATGCCCGAGACCCGTGCGTGCAGCGTGGGGCCGCCGTCGAAAATATCGATGTAATGGTCGGTCTCGAAGCCTTCGCGCATCAGGATGTCGAAGGTGATCTGCGCACGCGGGTGCACCTGGCCCATGGCTTCCTGGGCTTCGTCCGGCAGCAGCGGCACGTAGATCGGGTAATGCGGCATCAGTTCGGCGAGGAAGGTGCGGCTTTTCAGCCCGCACAGGCGTTCGGCGGCGGCGTAGTTGAGGTCGAAGAAGTTGCGGCCGATGGCGTCCCAGAACGGCGAGTCACCGTTCTCGTCGCTGTAGCCGACGATCTCGGTCACCACCGAGTCGGCAAAGCGCTCCGGGTGGCTGGCGACGAACAGCAGGCGGCCACGGGAATTGAGTTCAGACCACGGCGAACCGACCAGCTCCGGCACCACGTAGAAACTGGTGAGCAGGCTGTTGCCGGTGAGGTCGTGGCACTGGGAAAGCACGTGGATCTTGTTGTGGATCTTCAGCTCGCGGGAGGCGTGCACGAAGGTCTCGTTACGGAAGCTGTAGAACGGCTCGGAGTAACCGGCCGACGCGACAATGGCCGAGCAGCCGGCGAGCTTGCCGGTCTCGGTGTCTTCAAGCACGAAGAAATAGCTTTCTTCACCATTGAAGCTCACCTCGGCGGCGAAGGACGCTTCGCTCGCGGCGATCTTGTCGCTCAGGCGTTCCACATCGTCCGGCAAGGAGGTGACACCAATCGGGCTGTCCGCAGCCAGACGCTGTACCTCGCCCAGATCAGCCATTTGCGCGGGGCGCATCACCAGCATGGTGTCACTCCTTAACTCGAAAAACTCATAGGAAAAAAATACCGGACAGTTCCTGATTCAACGCAGGTCAAATGTGGGAGGGGGCTTGCCCCCGATAGCAGTCTGTCAGTTGATAAATCAGGTGGCTGACCCATTGCTATCGGGGGCAAGCCCCTCCCACATGACACGGTCCGGCAAATAAGTGTGTATCAGGCTTGCGTCAGCGTTTTCACTGCACGTTCAAAACGGTCCAGGCCTTCCTGGATATCCGCGTCTTCCACCACCAGGCTCGGCGCAAAACGCACCACGTCGGGGCCGGCCTGCAGGACCATCAGGTTTTCTTTCTCGGCCGCGTTGAACACGTCCTTGGCCTTGCCTTTGAACGCATCGCTCAGTACGCAACCGAGCAACAGGCCCATGCCACGTACTTCGGTGAAGATCCCGTATTGCTTGCCGATCTGCTCCAGGCGCGCCTTGAACAGGTCGTGCTTGGCATTCACGCCAGCCAGCACCTCAGGGGTGTTGATCACGTCGATCACCGCCTCGGCCACCGCGCAGGCCAGCGGGTTGCCGCCGTAGGTGGTGCCGTGGGTGCCGACCACCAGGTGCTTGGCCAGGTCTTCGCGAGTGAGCATGGCTGCAATCGGGAAGCCGCCGCCCAGGCTCTTGGCGCTGGTGAGGATGTCCGGCACCACGCCGTAATGCTGGTAGGCGAACAGGTGGCCGCTACGGCCCATGCCGGTCTGTACTTCGTCGAACACCAGCAAGGCGTTGTTGGCGTCGCACAGCTCACGGGCACCTTGCAGGTAGGCCAGTTCGGCCGGCAACACGCCGCCTTCACCCTGAATCGGCTCCAGCACCACGGCGCAGGTCTTGTCCGACACCGCAGCTTTCAGCGCGGCCAGGTCGTTATAAGGAACGTGGGTGATGCCGGTGATTTTAGGACCGAAGCCATCGGAGTACTTGGACTGGCCACCGACGTTGACAGTAAACAGCGTGCGGCCGTGGAAGCTGTTGAGCGCGGCGATGATCTCGTACTTCTCGGTGCCGAAACGATCGAACGCGACGCGACGGGCCAGTTTGAACGCAGCCTCGTTGGCTTCAGCGCCGGAGTTGCAGAAGAACACGCGCTCGGCAAAGGTGGCGTCGATCAGCTTATGCGCCAGGCGCAGGGCCGGCTCATTGGTGAACACGTTGGACACATGCCACAGCTTGTTGGCCTGCTCGGTCAGCGCGCCAACCAGCGCCGGGTGGGCGTGGCCCAAAACGTTGACCGCGATGCCGCCGGCAAAGTCGATCAGCTCGCGACCAGCCTGGTCCCACACGCGGGAACCCGCGCCACGCACGGGGATGAAGGCGGCAGGTGCGTAGTTGGGAACCATGACCTGGTCGAAATCGGCACGTTGCACCGGGGCTTGCTCAACGGACATCGGAGTCTCCTGAAGAGGAACGCCTGCCTGGAACTGGCGGGCGATGCAGGGATTGTAAGGACAGTTTTCAGTAGGGCCTTGTCGCCAAGCGACAACTTCTTATAGCGCCAACCCGCGTTTTACGCGGGTTTACGCCAATGCGACAAATAGCGTCGCAATGGCGCAGTTTAAACGCTGCGGGCCGTTTGCGTGAGGGCCAGACGTGCCGGCGGCATAACTATCTAAAGTCCGGCATGCCGAGGTGGCTGATTTACTCGTGGTTTCGAGCCCCCTCATGGATCCGAGCATGAAAACCCCGACTTCTCCTGTACCGGCAGTCAGCGATAACAGCCGTCCCGACCAAGACTTTGAACCCCTGACCCGCGCCCTGCCCGGCTGGCTGCTCAGCGCGTCCGTGCGCCAGCGCGAGGCGTTCAAAAAAGCTGCGCCCCTGCCTTTACCAACCGCCAACGCCGCGCAGCAAGCCGCCTTCAAACAGCTGAACGGTGCACATTGGCAAGCCCAGAGCCGCGTCGACAACGCGCTCAAGGATCTCAAGGATGCCAAGGCGTTCGGCAAACCCTTGCTTGCAGACGCCTTGAAACAGCAGTTCAACCTTGAGCTGGACGTGGAAGCGACCTTTATCCGCTTGTACATCCCGCTGACCATCCCCTGGTTTCCGGTGCGCTCTGGCGCCGCCCGCGCCTGGACCGTATCGCTGCTCGACGCCGCACTGCACAACTTCGAACACAAGGAAACCCTGGCGGACGCTTATGAACCGGCCTCCACTTACATCACCCGTCCCGACGCCTCCGGCCGGTTCGACACCTTGCCGGCGATCAAACACCAACTGCCGGTCGCGGCCTTCGCCCAACTGTGTCGCGACCTCGACCTGGGCGCCCGTTACATGCGCTACCTGCGCAGCGGGCTGGGCATGGACAGCCCGGTCGCCAGCGCGGCGCTGCAAACCAAGGTCGACGCCAGCCAGAAAGCCGCCCTGCGCGCAGCGCTGCAACTGGCACGGCTGAGGCAGGATATCCAGGACGATTACGCACAGGTGATAGAGGGTTTCATCGAGGGCCGTACCGGCCTGCGCCTCGGCACCGATGCGGTGCTGTGCCATGAATTCAGCATGATGGGTACGCCGCTGACCGGCATCCTGCTGTTTGCACCAGACCTTGAAAACACCCGCAGCGTGCGACGCCTGGTGGCCTATGTGCCCGACGACCCGGAACACCCGCTCAAGGAGTATCGCTCTGCGCTGGCCTTCAAACAGGAACTCACCCGACAACTGCGCGCCACCGACTACCAGGCGTTCTTCAGTCGCTTCGTGGCCCACGAGCACCTCGGGGCGTTTTTCGCCGACCTCAGCCAACGCCTGGAGAAAATCACCTGGCACCCCAGTGAGCAAGGCAAAGGTCTGGCCCCTTGGCGCGCCGAACCCACCGACGACCCCAAGCTGCAATTCTCCGCCATCCCGATCATGGGCGATCCGTGGGTATTCCTCTATCAATCCAGGCTGAACAAAATCCTCAACGACGCCCGCACCCTGGCGGTCGCCACCGCCACCGTGGACCGCAACGCCCGCTGGGCGCGGTGGGATGCGTTCGTCAGTGTGGCCTCGTCCATTGTGAACACGCTGCTGATGGTGGTCGCACCCTTCATCCCCGGGCTTGGAGAGCTGATGCTGGGCTACATGGCCTATCAACTGCTCGACGACGTCTTCGAGGGCATCGTCGATTGGGCCGAAGGGCTTGACCGCGAAGCGTTCGCGCACCTGATGGGGCTGCTGGAGTCTGCGGTTCAGTTGGGACTGTTTTCCGCCGGCACGCAAATCGGCGTGCCTGAATTACGCAAGTTGTTGTCACCGCAAACCCTGGCCTTCATCGACCGCTTCAAGTCGGTCACCCTCGCCAATGGCGCCCGCCGCTACTGGAAACCCGACCTCGGTCCTTACCAGCAGAAGCTGCAATTGCCGCCGCACCTGGGTATCGACGAACGCGGCCTGCATGACGTGCGCAGGGAATCGATCCTGGCGCTGGAAGGCAAACTCTATGCGGTGGAAAAGTCCCCCGAGGACAACCAGTACCGCATCCAGCACCCGACACGGGCCGACGCCTATCAACCCCAGTTGCACCACAACAATCACGGCACCTGGCGGACCGAACTCGACCAACCGCTGCAATGGGCCAAACCCACCCTGCTCGGTCGTCTGGGTCACCGGGCGCAGGGCCTCAGTGACGCCGACCGCGAGTTGGCCCTGGCCCTCAGCGGCACCCCTGAAGACAGCTTGCGCAAGGTGCACCAGCACAGCGAGCCCCTGCCACCGCTGCTCGATGACGCCCTGGCACGGCTGCGCATCGAGCGTGACCTGGACACCCTGATCGAGCGCCTGAACAGCGATGACCCGGCAGCGTACGGCCGTATCGACCCGCAGGACCTGCTGCAACTGCTCACCGCCAACGGCTCATGGCCACACACCCGGGGCTTGCGCTTCCTGGATGACCAGGGCCGTGTGGCGTGGACCTTTGGCGACCAGTCAAAACCCCTGGTGCAAATTCATGAAGCGCAATTGACCAACGGTGATCTGCTCAAGGCAGTGCTGAAGGCGCTGACCCCGGAAGAGATCCGCGCACAGTTCGGCGAGCGCGCCAGCGACCCGCAATTGAGCCTGGAAACCCGCGCGCGCAACCTGAGGAAGCGGCTGGCCGAGATCGCACGCAAGCATCGAGGCGCACTGTTCGACTCGCGTTATGCGTTCCTCCAGTATTCCTTACACCCCCAGGCCCAGCGATTGATCGAAAGCGCCCCCGGCTTGCCCGCCTCGGTCGCCGAAAAGTTGCTGGGCCAGGCAACCGCGCAGGAACTGACGGCACTGCGCGAACAGCGCACGCCACCGCGCCTGGCGCAACTGGCCCAGGCGACCCTTACCGAGGTACGCCTGAACCGCGCCTACGAGGGGCTACACCTGGACTCGCACATCAACCTCGACAGCGACCAACTGACGCTGAGCGCACTGCGGTTGCTGCCGGGCTGGTCCACCGACGTCAACCTGCAAGCCCGGCACCGCACCATCGACGGGCCGCTGTGGCGCAGCATCGGCCCCGACAGCGCCCCCATCCGCCGCAACCTGGTACGCCTGGACAGCGGCCGCTACGTGCCCTATGACGAACGCGGCCCGCTGTCCGGCGAGACCGACCTCTACACCGCCATCCTCCACGCCCTCCCCGATGCCCAGCGCGATCAGCTGAACATCGGCATCCACCAAGGCGCTGAACTGCGCGAACGCCTGCGCCAACATCCGCCGCCCCGCCACGAGCTGCGGGTACTGCTGGGCGCCGAGCCGGAACCCGCTGTCGAAACCCTGCAACTGCTCGGCAACGATGCGGGCTACGCCCAACAACCGCCCGCAGCGGGCGGCCCGGTGAGCCTGCAGCAACGGGCACGCACCCTGTACCCCGGCCTGCGGGATACCCAACTGCACGCGCTCATTGAGCAGTTGCAGACTCGCCCGGGCGGCGCAGCAACACAGCTCGCGCAACTGGCCCAGGAATACACACAACTGAACCGAGACCTGCTGGCCTGGCAGACGGATATTCCAACCCACCACCCGACCAGCGCCCAGGCGTTGAGCACCTGGGAGCGGCGCCAGGAGGAACAGAGTCGCCTGGTGATTGCCCATCAGCTCAAGCAAGCCTGGCGCCGCGAAACCAGGATCGACGATTACTACGAAGACCCGGCCCGCGACGGCCATGTGCTGAACCTGAACGCCAATTTTCTCGGCGAGCTGCCACGCCTGGACGCCCAGTTCGATCACATTTCCATGCTGCTGCTGGACGGCTCCGAGTATCTGCAGGGCGTGCTGCCCTTTCTCAGCCGCTTTCCCAGGCTGCGCCAGCTGGGAGTCATGAACACCCCGTTGGATGCTCTGCCCGCGCACATCACCTCGCTGCCTCAGTTGAATTCACTGCAATTGAGCAATTGCCGGATCACCCTCACGCCGGAGAGCCTGGCGCGGCTGTCGGCGATGCATCAGCTGCGCTCGCTGGACCTGAACGGCAACCCGCTCGGCCTCGTCCCCAGTGTCGAGGCCCTGCCTGAACTGGTCGCCCTGGACCTGTCAAATACCGGCATCGAGCGCCTGCCGGCCGGCCTGCTCAGCCGCACGGAGCTACAAGCCGCCATCTTGAACGACAACCGGATCAGCACCTTGCCAGAGGCTATTTTCGACTTGTCGGCCGAGTCCAGCCGCCGTTTCGACCTGTCCCGCAACCCGCTCTCACGGGCGACGCTGGAGAAGGTCAAGACCTATTACCAGGCACACCGCACCTACCTGGAGGCCAATGCCCTGCCCGCCGACATGCGTGACGCACAACAGCTGTTTCCGACGTTCCGCGACGAGCAGATCAACCAGTTCATCTTCGACCTGCCCGGCGATATCGAAGCCGGCAGAGTAGCCCTGGCGCAATTGGCCGCCGACTATCAGACCCTGACCGAGGAACTCCAGACCTGGGCCCGGGCCCCCGCCCTCTCTGACGTAGAGCGCGGACGCCGAACCGTGCTCAAGGAACTGCTGGAACGCAGCTGGCGGCGCGAAACCCCGCAACAGACCCGCTGGCTCAACTCCCTGGAAATCTCAAGCGCCCTGGCCGGTGAGCTACCACCGATGAGCATCCGCTTCGAGCATATCGGCGGCATTCGTATCGAGGGTAACGGGCGCCCCCTGCACCTGGATCACTTCCTGTCCAGCTTCAACAAGCTGAACGTTGTCGACATCAGCGACGCGCCGCTGGGGGATATCCCCGCGCCGCTGTTCAACCTGCAACGCCTGGAGTTCCTCGGTCTACCCCGATGCTCGATCACGCTGTCAGCGTCCTCGGTGCGGGGTCTGGAAGGGATGAGCAACCTGGCATTCCTGGACCTCAACCACAACCCACTGGGACTCGTGCCGGACTTCAACCGGCTCCCCCGACTGAACCGGGTGCACTTGCGCAACACCGGCCTGCGCGAAGTGCCGACCGGCCTGCTGAGCAGCGAACAGCACGCGGCGGTTGACCTGAGCAACAATGCCATTGAGTACCTGCCGGCGAGTCTCTCCGATTTGCCCGACGCCATCGCTCGGGGCATTGACCTGTCGGGCAACCCGCTGTCCAGGCAGGCGCTGGAACAAATCAAGACCTACTGTCAACGTACCGGGGAATTCTTCAGTGCCAGGGTTTCCACCGCCCAGCGCACGCGCGTGCAGCAGCTCTACCCAACCTTCATCGACAGCGAAGCCGATCGCTTCAGCTTCAAGCTGCCGGGCACCATGAACGACATCGACGCCGAAATGGGCGAACTCGAAGAAGAATATCGCCAGCTGGACACCGACCTGGATGAATGGATTCTCGATGTGCCGACGCACCACCCGATCCTCGACATCCCCCTGGACGAACAGACACGCGCCGAACAGCAATTGGTACGGCGCAATTTCAAGACACTGCTCAAGCAAGCCTGGCGTTATGAAAGCCCCGAAGACGAAGAGAGCCTCGATGACGATCTGACCCATGCAGTGACACTCGAAACACCGATACTCGGCGCACTGCCACAACTCAGTGCGCGCTTTGAGCATGTCACTTCATTTGAACTGATCAGCAACGGCACCACCACTGAGGTCGACGGCACCCTCAGGGGGTTCACCGAGCTGCAGACCCTGACCCTCAACAAATGCTCGCTGCAAACCCTGCCGACTTCGATTTTCAACATGCCGCACCTGTCCTCCCTGGACCTTGCCGAATGCCGACTGAGCTTGACGCCCGAGAGTGCTCGCTCACTGGAAACCTTGAATGGCATTGAATTCCTCGATCTGAGCAACAACCCGCTGCGCCACGCGCCGGATGTCAGCCACTTGTATCAGCTGACCTCGCTGCACCTGCGCGACGCGCAACTGCGAGCGGTGCCCGAAGGGGTATTCCGACTGGAGTCGCTGCACACGCTGGACCTGAGCAACAACCAGATCGAAACCTTGCCAAACGCCATTCTGGAAACCGCAACGACGCTGGACAGCGACTCAGATCTGCGTGGCAACCCGTTGGCTGCGCACAGCCTGGAGTTGCTGAGGCACTACTACCAGCGCACAGGTTTCGCCTTTTACGTACAAGCGGCTACCCGCGATGCCCAGGGCAATCCGCTGGCTCCACCGCTGCCCCCGCAGGAAGAGTGAAGCAGGCGCTCAACCGCGTTCGGACGGCACCGATGACAGTTCGAACGGGCTGCTGCTGCGCCGCTGGTTGCGGTCTTCACGAGGGGTGGCGCCGAAGAAATTGCGGTAGGCGCTGGAGAAATGCGGCCCCGAGGAGAAGCCGCACGACAGGCCGATCTGGATGATCGACTTGCTGGTTTGCATGAGCATCTGGCGGGCCTTGTTCAGGCGCAGTTCCAGGTAGTACTGGCTGGGGACGCGGTTGAGGTATTGCTTGAAGATACGTTCCAGTTGTCGTCGCGACACGCACACGTGCTGGGCGATTTCGTCGGTGGTCAGCGGTTCTTCGATATTGGCTTCCATCAGCAACACCGCCTGGGTCAGCTTCGGATGGCTGGAACCCAAGCGGTTTTGCAGCGGAATGCGCTGGCGCTCGCCGCCTTCGCGGATGCGTTCCACCACCAGTTCTTCGGACACTGCACCGGCCAGTTCGGCGCCGTGGTCACGGGCCAGCACCGCCAGCAGCAGGTCAAGTACCGACATGCCACCGCAGGCGGTGAGACGGTCGCGATCCCAATCGAACAGATGGCTGGTGGCGATCACCTTGGGGAAACGCTCGGCGAAATCATCCTGCCAACGCCAGTGCACGGCGGCGCGGTAGCCGTCGAGCAAACCAAGCTGGGCCAAGGGGTAAACACCGGCCGACAAGCCTCCAATCACGCAACCGGCCCGCACCGACTGCTTGAGCGCAGTGCTCAGTTGCGAGGCAATGACGGTCGGTGGCTCATCCGCCAGCAGGAACAGCTTCTGGAAACCTTCGAGCTTGCCAGCCCACGGCTCGCCCGGCAGTTGCCAGGCGCCTTCGGTGGCCGGTTCTGCAAGCAGGAACGACAACTCGTAGACCACGTCTGGATGCACCCGCTGGGCAACGCGCAAGGCCTCCTCAGCCAGCGCAAGCGTCAGGGCTTTTGTGCTGGGCCAAATCAGGAAACCAATTTTGTGGGCGGTCATGGAGTGCTATCCGAAGCCAGTAACAGTAATGAAGACAAGGGCCAATGCTAGCCCGTAATCGAGTACAAATCTCAAAAACGATGCATATCCAATGTGGGAGGGGGCTTGCCCCCGATGGCGGCGTGTCAGATAAACATTTCTAACTGATGTACCGCTATCGGGGGCAAGCCCCCTCCCACACAAAGCAAACCCCATAGGCAGGAATTACTTCAGGCTGCCGGACAGGAACTGCTGCAAACGCTCGGACTGCGGGTTCACCAGCACTTCCCGCGGGTTGCCGCGCTCTTCGACGATGCCTTTGTGCAAGAACACCAACTGGTTCGACACCTCACGGGCAAAGCCCATTTCGTGGGTCACCACTACCATGGTGCGGCCTTCCTGGGCCAGGTCCTGCATCACCTTGAGCACTTCACCGACCAGTTCCGGGTCCAGCGCCGAGGTGGGTTCATCAAACAGCATCACCTCCGGCTCCATCGCCAGGGCACGGGCGATGGCCACGCGCTGCTGCTCGCCACCGGACATGTGGCCGGGGAACGCATCCTTGCGATGGCCCACGCCGACCTTGGCCAGGTAATGCTCAGCCTTTTCACGGGCGTCTTTCTTCGACATGCCCAGCACGTGCACCGGCGCTTCCATCACGTTTTCAAGCGCGGTCATGTGCGACCACAGGTTGAAATGCTGGAACACCATGGACAGGCGCGAACGCATGCGCTGCAGTTGCTTGGGGTCGGCGGCCTTCATGGCGCCGTCCTTGTTGGCGACCAGCTTCAGCTCTTCGTTGTTGAGCAGGATCTTGCCGGCGTGGGGTTGCTCCAGCAGGTTGATGCAGCGCAAAAAGGTACTTTTGCCCGAACCACTGGAACCGATGATGCTGATCACATCACCGGCCGCGGCGGCCAGGGACACACCTTTGAGCACTTCATGACTGCCATAGCGTTTATGCAGGTCTTGGACTTCAAGTTTGTACATGCGGTCGGTTCTCACAAAAACAGGTGGTCAGTCGTTGAGCAAGCGCCCGTGACGCAGCGCTTCGCGCCCCGCCACCTTGGCCAGCCAGAAACCCGCTTGGGCATAACGTAGCCGTTCAACGGCAAACAACACCCCCGAGGTGCCCGCGCATATCGTGCTGACGCGGTCTTCCAGGGGGTCAATCACTTCAAAAATCGGTTCGCCTTTTTCGACCCATTCACCAGCATTACGCAGGTAACTGATCACCCCGGCGTGGGGCGCGAACAGCAATTCGGTGCCTTCGAACGGCACGCCTTCACACGGCTCGTATTGCGGCGCCGGCCATTCGCCTTTGATCAGGCCCTGCTCGGCAAGGAACGCCAGGATGCCTTCGGCGTGAAAGATCGCCTCGTCGCGGCCCGTGTCAGCCTGGCCACCCAACTCCAGCGTCGTCGCCAGGCAAGCCAAAGGGACCTGTGCCTCGGGAAACGCCTGGGACAAGCGCAGCCACGGCAGCGAACAGGCTTCATCGAACGAGCTGCCGCCGGAGTCTTCCGCCAGCAGGCCGACTTTCACATTCAAATGCGCCGACAGCGAACGCCACTGCGACCAGTGCTGCGGCAGCGCGTACATATGCAGCGCGGCTTCGGCATCACAATGCAGGTCGAGCACCACATCGGCGGTGCAGGCGTGGCTCAGCAGGATGCGCTGCATGCCCTGCAATTGGCTGCTCGGCTCGGGCAACGCATTGAGCACATCGTTCATGGCCTGGCGGATCATGCGCACGTTGGCGTGAGGGTCATCGCCCAGCTTGCCCTTGAGCAACTCGGCAACCGGCTCGCTCAATTCGACGAAATCACGATTGAAGTTCTTGCCGCTGCCCACTTCGAAACGCCCCTGGTGGCTGCCTTGCAGCAACTGGCCCAGGCCCATCGGGTTGGCGACCGGCACCAGCTCGATCACGCCGTTGAGCGCACCTTGCTGTTCCAGTTCGACGAGGCGCTTTTTCAGCTCCCACGCGGCGCGCATGCCCGGCAATTCATCGGCGTGCAGGCTGGCCTGGATATAGGCCTTGCGCTCGCCCTTGCCGAAACGGAACACGCTCAGTTGGCGCTCGCAGCCCAGGTGACCCCAGGGCAACCGGTGATCGATACGTTCCATATCAGTGCTTCCGTGGAGCCAGGTAGCTCAGCCAACGGCGCTCGGCCAACTTGAACAGGCGCACCAGGATGAAGGTCAGGCACAGGTAGAACACGCCGGCGGTGATATAGGCCTCGAACGGCAAGTAGAACTGCGCGTTCACCGTGCGTGCGGCACCGGTGATGTCGATCAGGGTGACGATGGAGGCCAGGCTGGTGGTCTGCAGCATCATGATCACTTCGTTGCTGTACTGCGGCAGCGCACGGCGCAGGGCCGACGGCAGCAGGATGCGGCGGTACAGCTTGTAGCGCGACATGCCCATGGCCTTGGCCGCTTCGATCTCGCCATTGGGCGTCGCCTTGAGGCTGCCGGCAATGATCTCGGCGGTGTAGGCGCTGGTGTTGATCGCAAAGGCCAGGCACGCGCAGAAGGTGGCGCTTGACAGCAGCGGCCACAGGAAACTCTCGCGCACGGCGTCGAACTGGGCCAGGCCGTAGTAGATCAAGAACAGCTGCACCAGCATCGGCGTGCCGCGGATCACGTAGGTGTAGAGCCAGGCCGCGCCATTGACGATCGGCTGCTTGGATACGCGCATCAGGCCCAGGGGCAAGGCCGCGAGCAGGCCGAAGAACAGCGAGATGGCGAGCAGTTTCAGGGTGGTCACCAGGCCGCCGAGGTACAGCGGCATGGCCTCCCAGATGACGTTGTAGTCGAAGATCATAGATCAGCCGCCCTTACGCCTACCGAGTAGCGCTTCTCAAGATGACGCAGGGCCAGCAACGACACGCTGGTGATCACCAGGTACATCGCCGCCACTGCGAGGAAGAAGGTAAAAGGCTCGCGGGTGGCGTCTGCCGCCTGCTTGGCCTTGAACATCATGTCTTGCAGGCCCACCACCGAAATCAGCGCGGTGGCCTTGGTGAGTACCAGCCAGTTGTTGGTGAAACCGGGAATCGCCAAACGGATCATCTGCGGCACCATCACTCGGAAGAACACCTGGAAACTGCTCATGCCATACGCCAGGCCGGCTTCGGCCTGGCCCTTGGGAATGGCCATGAAGGCGCCACGGAAGGTTTCCGAGAGGTAGGCGCCAAAGATGAAACCCAAGGTGCCGATACCGGCGGCCAAGGGGTTCAAGTCGATATAGTCGTCGTAGCCCAGCATCGGCGCGACGCGGTTGAGCAGGTCCTGGCCGCCGTAGAAAATCAGCAGGATCAGCACCAGGTCGGGGATCCCGCGGATCACCGTGGAGTACAAGTCACCCAGCCAGGCCAACCAGCGCACCGGCGACAGGCGTAACGCGACCCCGATCAGACCCAGAACAATGGCCAAGGCCATGGACGACAAGGCGAGCTGAAGCGTCAACCATGCGCCATCGAGGATGACGGCCCCGTAGCCTTTCAACATGATTCAGGTCCTCGAAAAGGGGGATGAAAAAATGGCGCAAACCTCAGGAATTCTGTTGCTTGCGCCATTTGGGACAGACCGCTGCGACGATTTACTTGGCGTCAGCGCCGTAAATATCGAAGTCGAAGTACTTGTCCTGGATTTTCTTGTATTCGCCGTTGGCACGGATCGCCGCGATGGCTGCGTTGATGCGGTCCAGGTTTTCCTTGTCGCCTTTGCGTACGGCGATGCCGATGCCGTCACCGAAGTACTTGGCGTCGGTGAACTGTGGGCCCACGAACGCGTAGCCTTTACCGGCCGGGGTTTTCAGGAAGCCGTCTTGCAGCAGGGTGGCGTCAGCCACGGTGCCATCGAGGCGACCGGCTTCCACGTCCAGGTAGATTTCGTTCTGCGAGCTGTAAGGCACAACCGTGGCGCCTTTAGGGGCCAGGACTTCCTTGGCGAAACGGTCGTGGATCGAACCACGTTGCACACCGATCTTCTTGCCTTTCAATTCATCCAGGCTGTCGCTGACGGCGGTGCCTTCCTTCATCACCAGCTGTGCTGGGCTCAGGTAGTAGCGGTTGGTGAAGTCCACGGACTTCTTGCGGTCGTCAGTGATGGACATCGACGACAGGATCGCGTCGATCTTGCGCACTTTCAGCGCCGGGATCAGGCCGTCGAATTCCTGCTCGACCCACGTGCACTTGACCTTCATCTCTGCGCACAGGGCGTTGCCGATGTCGTAGTCAAAACCGACGATGCTGCCATCCGGTGCCTTTGAGGCAAACGGAGGGTAAGCCGCTTCGATACCAATCTTCAGGGGCTTTTCATCAGCGAAAGCCTGCATGGACAGCACGGACAGCGCCAGGGCGCCCAACAGCACGAGTTTCTTCATCTTGGGACTCCATCGGTATAGGGCAAAACAGCAGTATGAGCCATGGCCCACGATGCGGCGTAAGGGAAACCGAATAGCGGTGCTGCGTCCTACACCGATTCAACACCGGAGACGACGAGCGAGTGATCGGCATTCTAACGACAGGCTGGAAGCCGATATTTCCTCAATGCGACAACAATTTACAGAAGCACCGAGAAAGCGGTTCCAGCTCATTGACAGCCTCTGGATTTTATGCAGAGACAAAAGACATTAAACCTGTAGACGCTGCAAATTGCGGGCCTATTATTCGCAAACCCTTCTGGCACGGCAAGTCTGGCGTTTAATCTTATTTCCTGGGGTGTCTGGAATGCGGCTTTTCGGGGCGCAGACGTAGCACATTGCCTCAGGTTTGGGCACGAGGTTACACATTCAGGGCTGGCAGTAACATTCAGAAACGCCCTACACGATAAACCGATATTTATTGATCTGCCGGAGATCCAACTGTGGGAGGGGGCTTGCCCCCGATAGCGGTGTGTCAGTGAAAGGTATTTCAACTGAACCGCTGCCATCGGGGGCAAGCCCCCTCCCACACCGGATCTCCGGTGGTTTTGAGGTCGCACAAAAAAGCCCCACCCAGCTCACGCCGGATGGGGCTTCGTCCCACTAACCCGCCTTACGCGACGTTCATGGTCTTGTGCGTCTCGATCAAATGCGCCACCACGCCCGGGTCCGCCAGGGTGGAGATATCACCCAGCCCGTCGTACTCGGCCGTGGCGATCTTGCGCAGGATGCGCCGCATGATTTTCCCCGAACGCGTCTTCGGCAAGCCCGGCGCCCACTGGATCACGTCCGGCGAAGCAATCGGCCCGATTTCCTTGCGTACCCAGTTTTTCAACTCCAGGCGCAACGCTTCGTTCGGCTCTTCGCCATTTTTGAGGGTGACATATACATAGATACCCTGCCCCTTGATGTCATGCGGCACACCCACTACCGCCGCTTCGGCGACTTTAGGGTGGGCAACCATGGCACTTTCGATCTCGGCGGTGCCCATGCGGTGGCCGGACACGTTCAGCACGTCGTCCACACGGCCGGTGATCCAGTAGTAACCGTCCTCGTCACGGCGCGCACCGTCACCGGTGAAGTACATGCCACGGAAGGTCTTGAAGTAGGTGTCGACAAAACGATCATGGTCGCCGTACAGGGTACGCGCCTGGCCCGGCCACGAATCGAGGATCACCAGGTTGCCCTCGGCAGCGCCTTCGATCAGGTTGCCCAGGTTATCCACCAGCGCCGGCACCACACCGAAGAACGGTCGTGCCGCCGAACCCGGCTTGAGCGCATGGGCACCCGGCAGCGGGCTCATCATGTTGCCGCCGGTTTCGGTCTGCCACCAGGTATCGACAATCGGGCAACGGGATTGGCCGACGTTCTTGTAGTACCAGTCCCACGCCTCAGGGTTAATCGGCTCGCCCACCGAACCGAGCAGACGCAGGCTGGAGCCGTCTGCGCCTTCGCACGCAGCAGTGCCGGATGCCATCATGGCGCGGATTGCGGTCGGTGCGGTGTAGAGGATATTGACCTTGTGCTTGTCGACGATCTTCGCCACCCGCGTGATGTCCGGGTAGTTCGGCACGCCTTCGAACAGCAGCGTGGTCGCGCCATTAGCCAGCGGGCCGTAGACGATATAAGTGTGGCCGGTGACCCAGCCGACGTCGGCGGTGCACCAGTAGATTTCGCCTGGGCGGTAGTCGAACACGCGCTCGTGGGTCAGGCCGGCGTACAATAGGTAGCCGCCGGTGGTGTGCTGCACGCCCTTGGGCTTACCGGTGGAACCGGAGGTGTAGAGGATGAACAGCGCTTCTTCGGCACCCATCTCCTTGGGCGCACACACGGTGCCCGCCACTTTCATCAGGTCTTCGTACCAGATATCGCGGTGCTGGTTCCACTTGATCTGGCCATTGGTGCGCTTACACACGATGACCTTCTGGATGCTGCTGGTTTCCGGGTTGGTCAGGGCGTCGTCGACGTTGGCCTTCAGCGGAATCTTCTTACCGGCACGGACGCCTTCATCGGCAGTGATCACCACCTTCGACTTACAGTCGATGATGCGACCGGCCAGGGCCTCCGGCGAGAAACCACCAAACACCACGGAATGAATCGCACCGATACGGGTACAGGCCAGCATGGCGACCACGGCTTCGGGGATCATCGGCATATAGATAGTCACCACGTCGCCGCGGTGCACGTCCTGGCCGCGCAGGGCGTTGGCGAACTTGCAGACTTCTTCGTGCAGCTCGCGGTAGGTGATGTTGCGGCTCTCGGCAGGGTCGTCGCCCTCCCAGATGATCGCAATTTGATCGCCACGCTCGGCGAGGTGACGGTCCAGGCAGTTGTAGGAAACGTTCAGGGTGCCATCGGCGAACCACTTGATGTCGACGTGGTGATCGTCGAAAGAGGTCTGCTTCACCGTGGTGAAAGGCTTGATCCAGTCAAGGCGCTTGGCTTGCTCGCGCCAGAAGCCATCGGGGTTGACCACCGACTGCTGGTACATGGCCTTGTAGGTCGCCTCGTCGGTCAGCGTGTTGGCTGCTACTTCGGGGCGAACGGGGTACAGGGAAGCCGCACTCATCTTTCTTACCTCGGTGACATAGTTGTTTTTGTATGGCCCTGTTGTAGCCGGGGCGGCCCTATAGAACCATTCGACGATGGTAGTAACAAGCCCCTACAAATTGCCCTGATATCCCCGTTTGCGGCTCTGGCCCGCGGGCTGTGGCGCTTTGCGGCTTTGTGAAAAAAGCTTTACCACGGGATTGTTACAAAAACCGCCAATAGTGTTTATCAAAAGCACGGGTATATGAATATAACCCGGGGGCCTAAAATCACTTCCGTCAACACGACACTGTGATTAACAACGCAACAGCCCCCACGAAGGCAACGTTAATCCGAACTTCCCAACTCTTGAGTTACACACGTGGCCTCACAAGGGCCCCGTGACCCCTTTCGCCCTGAAGAAGGTAAATAGAGAAATGAAAGCTTTAGTAGTTATGGCCCTCAGCAGCTTGTGCGCCACCGCCGCCCTGGCCGACGAAGCCCCGACTGACGTAGCTGGCAGCAACCCTCCAATCGTTGAAGACTACACTTACAGCACCCACCTGGACGTGGCCAAAGTACTGTCCATGAGCAGTATTCCGGAAGTGTGCGAAGTTGTACCGGTGAAGATGGAATATGAAGACTCACAGGGCCAGCGTCATATTCTTAATTACCACGTGATGGGCAATGGTTGTTCTAACGGATAATCACTTGGTTAGTTCGAACTTATTCGCCGCAAGAAATTGTTCTTGCGGCAAAGCACCGACCCCGCCCAAATGTGGGAGGGGGCTTGCCCCCGATAGCGCTAGCTGCAACACCGCACCTATAAAAGCCTGACGCACCACGCCGCTCCTCCCCTCACAAAAAACATCCCACCGCCCGTCAAAAAAATCCAACCCCAGCAAAGCCTTGTAAACCCGCACTCTGGCCGAAAAACACGCCATTCTGGCCGCTCTCCGTGACCATCCGCCTCAACACAAACCGGTTTTTTTCCCCTACAATGCGCGGGTAAATCGGGCCTGCAATATCCCTTTACACCGGGATGAAGAGCCAGACCTGAGGCCTCCCGCTGGAGCAAGCAACCACCGCTCCGCACCTCAAGCCTCACGCAGAGCACCCGTAACCCTATTCCGTTTAATGCGTGCGCTAGCTGCAACAAACGATTCCTTAAGATCCACCGCGGCCTCAGGGCCGTGTGAACACCCAACCATCCGGTTTCACACGGGCACCTTTGAGCCCTCACGCAGGAGACGACACGTCATGCTGAGCTGGGACGAATTCGACAAAGAAGAAGAAGGCGAAGTAGCCACCAAAGGCGCCAACGCCGGCCACGCCACCGAAGCCAACATGGACCGCCTCGACGGTGCCGGCGCCGCCGCCGCCATCGAAGCCCGCGCCGTCACCGCCAGTGACTCCGCCGCCATCGTCCGCGCCAAGGCCGCCCTCGACAAACTCGACGTCGCCGAAGGCCTCGCCGAACTCGAAGGCGCCTCCGCCCGCGTCGCCGTTGACGAAAAGCGCATGATCAACTGCCGCGCCGACCTCAACCAACTCGTGCCCTTCAAGTACGACTGGGCCTGGCAGAAGTACCTCGACGGCTGCGCCAACCACTGGATGCCGCAAGAGGTCAACATGACCGCCGACATCGCCCTGTGGAAAAACCCCGAAGGCCTGACCGACGACGAACGCCGCATCGTCATGCGCAACCTGGGCTTCTTCTCCACCGCCGACTCCCTGGTCGCCAACAACCTGGTCCTGGCCGTGTACCGCCTGATCACCAACCCGGAGTGCCGCCAGTACATCCTGCGCCAGGCCTTCGAAGAAGCGATCCACACCCACGCCTATCAGTACTGCATTGAATCGTTGGCCATGGATGAAGGCGAGATCTTCAACATGTACCACGAGATTCCATCGGTCGCCAAAAAGGCCGCCTGGGGTTTGAAGTACACCCGCTCGATCTCCGATCCGAAGTTCGAAACCGGCACCGTCGACACCGACAAGGAACTGCTGCGCAACCTGGTCGCCTACTACTGCGTGCTGGAAGGCATCTTCTTCTATTGCGGCTTCACCCAGATCCTGTCCATGGGCCGTCGCAACAAAATGACCGGCGTGGCCGAGCAGTTCCAGTACATCCTGCGTGACGAATCGATGCACCTGAACTTCGGTATCGATGTGATCAACCAGATCAAGATCGAAAACCCACACCTGTGGGATGCCGAGATGAAGGAAGAAGCGACCCAGATGATCCTGCAGGGGACGCAGCTGGAGATCGAATACGCGCGTGACACCATGCCGCGCGGGGTGCTGGGCATGAACGCGGCGATGATGGAGGACTACTTGAAGTTCATCGCCAACCGTCGCCTGTCGCAGATTGGCTTGAAGGAAGAGTATCCAGGCACGACCAACCCATTCCCGTGGATGAGCGAGATCATGGACTTGAAGAAAGAGAAAAACTTCTTCGAGACCCGTGTGATCGAGTACCAGACTGGCGGCGCGCTGAGCTGGGATTGATTCCTGAGCCAAGCAACCTCATGAAGCCCTGACGTGTTCAGGGCTTTTTTGTGCGCGGTGAATTGCTACTTCTTGAAGCACATCAGGCTGACCACCTCGCCCAGAAGGGTTCGGATCGCATCACCAATGCTGTAGCCTTGTGCCCCAATTGCCATCAGCGTTGTCACCGGTCGAGTGACCGGGACGTCTTCACCGAGGGGCTTTACGCCAAGGTCGGAAGATTGGCACGGGAGTAGACTCCCGCTGTCACACCTGATGCACACTCAAAAAATACCCGATAGGACCGAGGCCAACCCGTGAACCCAGACATGCTCGAAGCCGGCCCCGCTGACGCCAAAGTACTTTCCGTCTTTGACTTCGACGGCACCCTGACCCACCACGACAGTTTCGTGCCCTTCCTCAAGTTTGCCTTTGGCCCCGGCGAGTTCTACGGCCGGATGGTCAAGCTGGCGGTGCCGGGGCTGCGCTTTTTGGTGCGGCAGATCAGCCGGGATGAGTTGAAGGCGCAGTTGATCCGCACCTTTATGACCGGGGTGGAGAAGGCATGGGTGCAACAGAAAGCCGAGGAGTATTGCCAGAAGACCTGGGCGCGGCTGATGCGGCCGACAGGGGTGTTATCGGTGGAGCAGGAGTTGGGCTCCGGGGCGGAGGTCACGTTGTGTTCGGCGTCGCCGGCATTGGTGTTACAGCCGTTTGCCAATCGGCTGGGGATCAAGCTGATCGGCACGGAGCTTGAGGTGGTCGACGGGGTGTTGACCGGCAAGCTCACCGGGAATAATTGCCGGTGTGAGAACAAGGTGTTGCGGCTTGAGGCGGTGTACGGGGATTTGGGCGAGTATCGGCTGCGTGCCTGGGGCGATACGCGTGGGGATCGGGAGTTGCTGGCGGCGGCGCAGGATGCGCATTTTCGGCATTTTCATGCGAAGAAGAAGCGCAAGCAGCTGCGGTAGTCGCGCACTAGCATGGGGTGCTAGGGGTTGAAAGATTGAATTACGTTGCCCCGAAATCTCGTTTTCAGTTTTCATTGAGCCCAATCTGGAAGATTGGGCTTTTTTATACGCGCTGTGCGTCGATACCTAACTCAATTCTTTCGGACGGTTTCTGTCTCAGCCTCGTTGATCAAATCGTCGAGGGGCACATGAATGGGCGTTTCGCCAGCGTCGAGGCGTTCCTGGACTATCTGATTCAACTCCAGAACCTCCAATCGATCATCCTCAGACATAAAGTCGTCAGACACTGATTCGCCATGGAGAAAATAGCTGTCCCAGGTGCTTTCCGCTGGGGGGCTGTTTTTTGTTTGAGTCATGAGCATCCCTCCTTTGGGTTGGCTGAAGACAATACAAGCCAGCTTGTTTGTTGCCTAGGCGGAAAATGTATCGATGCGAATGGCAGGTTCGCCAGGGAAACCGATTCGATCCCTTCGCAGCCTCGCTGAAGCTCGACAGCTCCCACATTTGATCTTCGCCGAGCCCAGATCCGTGTTTGGCAGGAGGTCTATGCCGTGGCTTTGAGGTCCACGCCCAACGCCGTCGCAAAGGCTTTTACCATCGGACTGCGCGGGGCGTTGTGGCGCAGGATCAGGTTGAAGGCCGTGCTCAGGTGAACTTGCTCCGGGCACAATGCCCGTAGGCGCCCTTCTCTTACCAAGGGCGTGGCGTAGTGTTCGGGCAAGAAGCCGAGGAAACGGCCAGTAAGGATCAGGATCGCGACGGCTTCGACTTGTGAGGCCGACGCGGACTGGCTGTCAACGTTGACGAAGTTGGCCTTGTCGCGATGAATCGCATAGCGATGGTTGACCACTTCGTATTGGCGCAGCACTTCCGGTGTGATTTCACTCGCGTTGAACAGTGGATGCCCTACGGCACAGTAGGCGTGGGCCTTTTCCTCATACAGAGGGAAATAGTCGAATTCTTCACGGCGCTGGTACACCGGCACGATGCCGACGATCAAGCGCCCTTCCACCACGCCGCGTTCAACTTCGTCCAATTGTGAGGCATGCAGGCGCAATCTAATCTTTGGCGATTCGCTATGTAATTTCCCCAACGCGGCAATGAGCGGGGAATTAACGTCGGACGCCGTGTTATCAATAACCCCCACACTAAGGTCACCAATAAGCTCGTTCTGCGCCGAACTAAGCTTGTCGCGAAAACTGTCCACCGAGGTAAATAACTCGATGGATGCCTGATACACCAACTTGCCTTCTTCGGTCAGCCCAAACCCTTCGCGACCCCGAGTGCACAGGCGCATGCCGATGCGAATCTCAAGGTCGGAGATCTGTTTGCTGATGGCCGCCAGGCCCACATTCAGCTCGTTTTGCGCGGCGCTAAAGCCGCCGGCTTCGACTACGGCCATGAACACGCGCAGCAATTTGAAGTCCAGCCCGCTCAGTTGCAGGGGCGGTCTTGTGCCGGGTTTGGGTGGCAGGTTTCCAGAAGTGGAAAGTGGGGTTTCCATAATACGCGTTGACCTCAAGTGCCATATTCAACAGGCTTCAACCCAATCCTTGAACATAGCCCGGCGGCGATAATGAACATAAACATCCGCCCTTGGCAACCTTGAATACGGCGCGTCAGACGCTGGTTCAGTCTAGTTGAAAACTTATTTTTACTGCCTCCGACTCTTCTAAAAACAAGCGTGAGGAACACCCATGTCCCAGCCCACCGACCGCCTTTGGGGCGCTCGTTTCAAGACCGGCCCGTCTGCTGCATTGGCCGCGTTGTCGCGTTGCCCTGAGCGCTATTTCCGCCTGACACCCTACGACCTGGCCGGCTCCCGTGCCCATGCCCGTGAATTGCAGCGCGCCGGTTTGCTGGATGAGTCGGAGACCCTGCGCACCCTCGACGCGCTGGACGGTATTGGCGCAGATTTCGCCGCCGGCACGCTGCATCCGACCCTGGATGACGAGGACGTGCACACCTTCATCGAACGCGTGCTGACCGAACGCCTCGGCGCCCTCGGCGGCAAGCTGCGTGCCGGGCGTTCGCGTAATGATCAGACCGCCAATGACCTGCGCCTTTTCCTACGCGACCATGCGCGCACCATCACCACCGAGGTGTTGGGTTTGCAGCAGGCTTTGGTGGAGCAGGCTGAGCAGCATGTGGAGAGCATCTGCCCTGGGTTCACCCACTTGCAGCAGGCGCAACCGATTGTGTTCGCCCACCACTTGCTGGCGCATGCCCAGTCGATGTTGCGCGATGTGCAACGCCTGGTGGATTGGGATGCGCGTACGGCGTTGTCGCCACTGGGTGCAGCGGCAATGGCCGGCTCTGCGATTGCCCGTCAGCCGGAACATTCCGCAAAGGAAATGGGCTACACCGGGCCGTGCGAAAACTCCATCGACGCCGTCGCCAGCCGTGACCATGTGGCGGAGTTCCTGTTTGTGGCGGGCATGCTCGGGGTGAATATTTCGCGCTTGTCCGAAGAGTTTTGCCTGTGGTCTTCGCGGCAGTTTCGCTGGGTGGTGCTGGACGATGCCTACGCCACTGGCAGCTCGATCATGCCGCAGAAGAAGAACCCGGATATTGCCGAGTTGGCGCGGGGCAAGGCTGGGCGCTTGATTGGCAACCTGACCGGGTTGATGTCGACGCTCAAGTCATTGCCGCTGTCGTACAACCGCGATTTGAGTGAAGACAAGCACAGCGTGTTGGACAGTGTGGACACCTTGCTGCTGGTGCTGCCGGCGATGGCCGGGATGGTTGCGACCATGAAGGTGCAGGTCGAGGAACTGCGCAGGCAAGCGCCGATGGGCTTTACCTTGGCAACGGAAGTGGCGGATTGGTTGGCCACTCGCGGCGTGCCGTTCAAGGAGGCCCATGAGATTACCGGCGCCTTGGTACAGGCCTGTGAGAGGCATGAGATTGAATTGTGGGAAGCCTCGCCGGCGATGTTGGCGGAGGTGGACGCGCGGTTGACGCCTGAGGTGCGCGATTGCCTGACCCTGGAAGCGGCGATTGCAGCGCGCAGTGGGTGGGGTGGGACGGCGCCGGAGCGGGTTCGGGAGCAGATTGGGCGGTTGAAAGCGGCCTTGGCCGAACAGCAACAGTGGACAGAGAGTTACCAGGGATTTCGGATTTAAGCCTGCAACCCCGTGGTGTCTGGTCCGGCGCTTTCGCAGGCAAGCCAGCTCCCACATTGGACCGAGTACATCAGTACCAGCGTCATCAGTTTTTGGAGAGTCACCATGAACCAAACCCCGGCCGAGCGCTTGGCAGCCGAGCGCAAGTTGTCCGAAAACCAGTTCGATATCACCCAGTACGAGCACGTACCGCGTCGGTATTACGGGAGGATGTTCTTTGCCACGTTGATCGTGATCGTGTTGGCCGCATTGCTGCGCGCCTTCGCCAATGGCCAGATCGAATGGTCCTACATCGGGCAGTTCCTCACGTCTGAGGCCATTCTCTGGGGCCTGGTGAACACCATCGTCATGTCGATCCTGGCGATGGCGCTGGGCGTGGTGATCGGGGTGATCACGGCGATCATGCGCATGTCGGCCAACCCGATCCTGCGCTACGTGGCCATCACCTACACCTGGCTGTTCCGCGGTACACCGCTGATCCTGCAACTGCTGCTGTGGTTCAACCTGGCGCTGATCTTCCCGGTGATCGCGATTCCCGGTCTGTTCAGCATCGACACCGTCGACCTGATGACGCCATTCGTGGCCGCCCTGCTGGGCCTGAGTATCAACCAGGGTGCGTACACCGCCGAAGTGGTGCGCGCCGGTTTGCTCTCGGTCGACACCGGCCAGTATGAAGCCGCCAAGTCCATCGGCATGCCGAGCCTGCAAGCACTGCGTAGGATCATTCTGCCGCAGGCCATGCGGGTGATCATTCCGCCTGTAGGCAACGAGTTCATCAGCATGGTGAAAATGACCAGCCTGGCCAGCGTGATCCAGTACTCGGAGCTGCTGCACAACGCGCAAAACATCTACTACGCCAACGCCCGGGTCATGGAGTTGCTGATTGTGGCCGGCATCTGGTACCTGGCGGTGGTGACTGTTCTTTCATTTGGCCAAAGCCGCCTTGAGCGCCGCTTTGCCCGCGGCGCCGGCAAGCGTTCGTAAGTCTGGGTTGAGGAGATTTGCCCCATGAGAAGCATCGTCAAGGCCGTCAACCTGAACAAGTACTACGACCAGTATCACGCGCTGCGCGATATCAATATCGAGGTCGAGCAGGGCGAAGTGATGTGCATCATCGGCCCGTCCGGCTCGGGTAAAAGTACCCTGCTGCGCTGCGTCAACCAGTTGGAAAAAATCGACAAGGGCGGTCTGTGGGTCGACGGCGAACTGGTGGGTTACCGGGTGGTCGGCAACAAGCTGCATGAGATGAACGAATCGCAGATTGCCCGCCAGCGCCTGGCCACCGGCATGGTGTTCCAACGCTTCAATTTGTTCCCGCACATGACCGTGTTGCAAAACATCATCGAAGGCCCCTGCCAGGTGCTCAAGCGCTCGCCCAAGGAAGCCACCGAGGACGCCCTGGAGTTGCTGGCCCGCGTCGGCCTGGCGGACAAACGCAATGCCTATCCGGTGGAATTGTCCGGCGGCCAGCAACAACGCGTGGCGATTGCCCGTGCACTGGCGATGCGCCCCAAGCTGATGCTGTTTGACGAACCCACGTCAGCCCTCGACCCGGAGCTGGTAGGCGAAGTGCTGTCGGTGATGCGCGATTTGGCCACCACCGGCATGACCATGATTGTGGTCACCCATGAGTTGGGCTTCGCCCGCGAAGTCTCCAACCGCATGGTGTTTATGGATGCCGGCCAGATTGTGGAAGCCGGCAGCCCCGAAGAAATTCTAATAAGCCCACAAAACCCGCGTACCCAAAGCTTTATTTCTGCCGTTCGCACTTAACTAAAAAACAAACGAGAACGCCCCCATGAAAAAAATGTTTATCCCCACGTTGCTCGCAGGCCTGATGGCCTCCACCGCTGTTTTCGCGGCATTGCCGGCGGCAATCAAGGACAAGGGTGAGATCAGCGCGGCCATCGTGCCGAACTACCCGCCGATGGACTTCAAGGACCCGGCTACCAACAAGATCACCGGCCTGGACTTCGACCTGGGCAACGCCCTGGCAGAGCGCCTGGGCGTGAAGATCAAGTGGCAGGAAACCGGCTTCGAGCAGATGCTCAGCGGCCTGACCACCAAGCGCGTGGACATCGTGCTGTCAGGCATGACCGACACCGCCGAGCGCCAGAAAGCGGTGACCTTCATCGACTACTTCACCAGCGGCCCGCAGCTCTACACCCTGGCCAAGCGCGAAGACCTCAAGGAATTGACTGACCTGTGCGGTAAAAAAGTCGGCACCAGCCGCCGCACCACCTGGCCGTCGGAAATTGCCGCGTGGAGCAAGGAAAACTGCGAAGCGGCGGGTAAGCCGGCGATCGTGGTGATCGGCACTGAGGGCTCGGCAGATGCGCGGGCACAGTTGCAACAGAACCGTCTGGACGCGGCGATGCAGGGCAGCGAGACCATTCCTTATCTGATGTCGCTGGATAAAGACAAGTACAAGCCGGTGGGCCTGGCGATTTCCAAGCAGTTCACCGGGCTTGGGATTGAGAAGAGCAACACGCAATTGGTCACGGCGATCAGTGAAGCGTTGCAAGGTATGATCGATGATGGGACCTACGGCAAGATCCTGAAGAAGTGGGACCTGGAGCAAGGTGCTGTAGAGAAAATCACCATCAACTCCGGCCAATAACTCAATCTGAATAATGTGGGAGGGGGCAAGCCCCCTCCCACCCTGGATTTTCGTTGTCCGCAAAGATAACAAGGACACCCGCCCCACCGTGGCCACCTACTCCCTGGTAATCCGCCGCCTGATGATTTGCTCGGTGACCATCGTGGTCAGCCGCGCCATGACCAGCCCGTTGCTGGCACTGTTGCTGAGCACCCGCCTGGGCCTGAACCAGCAGGACATCGGCTTGCTGATGGGCATCGCGGTGTTTATCGCGACATTGCTGGGCCTGTACGGTGGCTACATCATCGACCGCCTGGAAAAGCGCAAGCTGCTGATCCTGGCCATGCTCTCCAGCTCCATCGGTTTTCTATTGCTGACCTTTGCCAGCAACCTCTACCTCACCACCCTGACCCTGGTCATCACTGAAGCGGCGTCAGCGCTGTTCCTGATTGGCTCAAAAGCCATCATCAGCGAGAACCTGCCGGTGGGCGAGCGTGCCAAGGTGTTTTCCCTGCGCTACACACTGACCAACGTCGGCTACGCCACAGGCCCGATGGTCGGCGTCGTGATTGCCGGCCATATGCAACTGGCACCGTTCCTGATCGCCAGTGCGATCGCTTTTGGCAGCCTGTTTCTGATGATTGGCATCCCGCACACCCAACGGGATGACAGCAACAAGCCCTTGAGTTTCCTCACCACCCTGCGCACCTTGCGCAACGACCGCACGCTGATTCTGTTCACCAGCGGCAGCCTGCTAAGCACCATTGTCCATGGGCGCTACACCTTGTATCTGTCGCAGTTTTTGCTCGTAGCCTACAAACCCGCCGAGGCGCTGAAGATTCTGTCTGCGGTACTGGCCTGCAATGCCATCACCGTGATTTTGATGCAGTACCAGATCGGCCGTTTCCTCAAGCGTGAGCAACTGCGCTATTGGATCGTGCTAGGTACGTTGCTGTTCATTGCCGGGCTTATCGGTTTCAGCCTCGCAAACAGCCTGGTCACCTGGTGCCTGGCAATGTTCGTGTTCACCCTGGGCGAGATGATCATCTACCCCTCCGAGTTCCTGTTTATCGACACCATCGCACCTGATGCGCTGCGCGGCAGTTACTACGGTGCACAGAACCTGGCGGCATTCGGCGGGGCAATGAGCCCAGTGATTTGCGGCTATCTGCTGATCAATGCCACGCCGGCCAGCATGTTCTATGCATTGGGGGCACTGACTGCGGTAGGGGGCACCTTGTGTTTCTTGAGTGGGCGACGGGTAGCAGGTTCTTGCTGATATTTGCGCAGGATCCCTATATTAATAGCGAAACCTCTCACGGACCCGAGCCCCATGAAATTCGATACGGCCTACAGCCTGAGTCTCGATGACAAGCTGTCGATCTACGACGTACGAGACCTGAATTTCGACGAGACCGCCGACTTCGACTCCGACAAGGACCGCTTCCTGTGCCCCAACGATGAGTGCCGGGCAGCGTTTGATCCCGGCAATACCCTGAGCACCTTCAACGCGAAAAACGTCAATTACCTGCGCACGCCGCACTTCAAGAACAAGACCGGTACCCGGCATATCGACGGCTGCCGCTACGCCAGCACGCACAAGAGCGCAGCCGGTGAAAGTGACGACGAACGCGAGGACAATTTCCCATCGGAATTAGTGCTCACCCGTCGTCAGTACGAACGCAAGACCCCGCTGCCGAGCACTGAAGGAAACATCCCACAAGAGCCAACGAAGACACCCTTAAACCGCAGCTCCATTTCCCACAGCGCCAGCGACACCACACCGGACAAAACCAGCGTGTTCGCCCACCCGGTGGAATGCTACGTGTCCAACATCGACGACAAGGACAAGCTCAAGTCCATGCCGTTGAAGATCGGCGACCACACCGCCACCTACTGGATGTTCTTCAAGAAGATCGAATACCTGCAGGACAACAAGGGCCTGATCTACTGGGGCAAGATCAAAGAAATCAAGGACTACACCAGCAGCTTTCGCATCGACTTCGAAAAGAAGGTGTGGCTCGACAAGAAGCCCTACTCGGTCAATGTCTACCTGAGCAAGAAACTCATCGAGAACTACCGCAAGCGCAAGGCGTTCCTGGAGCAGATCAAGGCGGCGGTGGACAGTGAGCGGGCGTTGTACTGCTTCTTCTATGGGGTGACGCCGGAACTGAAACAGGTGCCGAGCAAGAAAAACCCCGAGCAGACGTTCGGGGTGTTCAGCGCGAATATCGAGAACCTTGATCACCTGATCATTCGGGAGGCGCCAGGGGTGGAATAACGGGTCGTTGAACATCAGTTGATGAGCGGTCAAAACAACTGTACAAAAACACAGTATAGTTTGTCCTCCCCCGTCAAACCCTGGAGATACCCCATGTCCTCTCTGGCAATGAGCTCTTTCGTAGAACAGCAGATCGTCCTGCATCAATTCACCGCCAAGCACAGCGTACAGGCGCGCGCGATGCTGGGCTGGAGCCGGGAACACCTGGCACACCAGGCTGGCGTGGCGGTTGAAGCCGTTCAGCAGTTTGAATGTCAATGCGACGTGGATGACGAAACCCGCCTGGCCCTGGCCTTTCGGCTGGAAGCTGAAGGCCTGGTGTTTTTCCCGGGGTTTGCGCCGGGGTGGGGGATGAGTACACGCCGCTTTGACACCGCCACAACCGAACACGCAGCGCAAGGGATCATCTCTCGCTTGATCGGCGCAACTTCGTCATCACTTGACTCACCCACTGCTCAAGCCAATGGTGCATAGCGGCCAGCCGTACCATCTTGCTGGCCAGCGCCTGGACGGGGTCCAATGCACTCCCCTCTCAACCGCGAAACGTCAGGCCTGCAGTTGCAATGCCTGACACATTATTTGCGGCGTCAGAGCACCGGCTTGATTTGAGCACGGGCTGCCTGCTCATACCCATGGGCCACGGCAAGCAAGGTGGGTTCGGACCACTGGGTCCCGAAAAAATAGGCACTGGTCGGTAGCCCATTCTCATCCTTACCAGCAGGGACAGCGATGCCTGGGTAGCCGGCTGCTGCTACCCCGAAATAATCGTTAGTCTCAAAATCCGACACCATGGCGTCCAGAACCTCCGATTTGATCGGGTCGTCAATGGTAGCGCGAAAGTCTCGGATGAGCTCATCCCAAAAGGGTTTGCTCTGCTCAGGCGTCATGGTTTGGGCATTGATTTCGTTGAGGACTGCCTGGTGATCCACCTCCGCGCCATCACGTTTAATGTTGAACAGGGTCAGATCAGGCAGTGAATCGACTGGCAACCCTGGACGCTTGCCCACATAAGTATTCAATTCATTCTTCACGTCCGAGAACAACAAATCTACCCAACGCGAATCATCGGCCAGGCGCATCTCGACCGGCACCACTTCCGCGCCTTGCTCACGAAGCACGGCAAGTATCCGGCGGAATGACGCACTGTCCTTAGTGGGTGTGGGTTCGCCAGTTTCAGAAAACGTTGCGGGATAGCCGATACGCTTGCCTTTCAACGCGCCTGGAACCAGTAATTTCGTGTAATCGATACCTTGGGGCGCTCCCTGGCTCGCCGGATCCTTGGGATCGCTGCCCGACATGGCATTGAGCATCAGCGCCACATCAAATACCGAACGCGCCATCGGGCCAGGAGTATCCTGGTGGTGACTTGCAGGAATAATTCCATTACGGTCCAGCAAGCCAACGCTGGGCTTGAGCCCGACAACCCCATTGCGCGCTGCTGGCACAATAATCGAACCACTGGTTTCAGTTCCCACCGCCAAGGGCGCCAACCCCGCCGCGACGGCGACGGCAGACCCGGAACTGGAACCCCCGACGTCGGCATCCGCACCATGTGGGTTACGGGTTTGCCCCCCCCTGCTGCTCCAGCCATCAGGACCACCACGAAACCCTGCCAGTTCGGTCATATTGGTTTTACCGAGGATCACCGCGCCCTGCTTGATCAGGTAGTCGACCAATGGGGCGTTCTTGCCGGCAGGTGCCCCCACCAGGCCAAAAGCACCTGCACTGGTTTGCATGCCTTCAGTTTCGATGGTGTCCTTGAGCAAAACAGGAATGCCATGCAGGAGGCCACGCACGTTGCCGCTGGCTCGTTCACGGTCCAGTTCGCGTGCGGTTTCAAGTGCCTTGGGGTTGAGTTCGATGATGGACTTCAGTTTCGGGTCGACCCTGCGAATCCGCTCCTGCAGGTACGTGACCAAGTCGGCTGAACCGAACCTGCCTTGGGCCATTTGCGCGCCAAGCTCATTGACATTGAGGTATTCGGTCCCCGGAGGGACTGCCTTTGAAACAACAGGTGAGTGGCCGTCTGCAAAAGACTGAACAAACTGCCGGACGATGGAGCCCATTCCATATGCGATACCGATCATAAAACCTCTCGAGGAGTAAGAAATGACGAAGGACCAACGTTGATCCGTGGGCCAGTCTAAAAACTCTTCTCCTGCCGGACAGCGCGACGCGTGCGGTTCACTGTGTGGGATAGTTCAACGCAACGGGTAGCCTTCCAAGGGGTCCATCAAACGACGGGAGCTTCGATACTCGCACACCATGGCCACCAACCATTCCTTCGCCCATCGTGCGCCGTAGAACCACAGTGTCGCGCCATCCTCGAGCGGCTCACCCAGCCCCGGGTAACCACTCCAGCAAGCCCCATGGAAGGCGATACTGCGGCTGTCGGATACCAAGGCATCCAGTCGATACTCATGCACAAGCTCATCGATTTCATTGCGAACATGCGGGGTGTCGGTACGGTGCGCATGCACCGGTACCAGTACGGCGCCGGACCGACGCAGGATGTCCAGCGCTTTCAGGAAGGAGATGCGGTGCTCAATCAACTGATGTTCATGCCCCTCCACAAACCGCTCGGCAAACCCCAGGCGCCTGCCCTGCAACGCACTGGCGGCGGTAAAGGTCGTGTTGTTCTGCACCAGGGGCACTTCCACCATCACCGGCCCCGAGGGTTCAATACCACTCAATGCGATCAATGACAGCGACGGGTCACGCGAGGGTTTTAGAGGGAGTCCCGGGGCGTCATACCCCGGGACCGGGACGCTTTTCCCCAAGGCGCCATGAGTTTGGGGATCAGCACCGAAAGCGATACCACGCGAGCTTGTATGCTCTTGGGCTATCGTTGCCTGGCCTGACGAATCAGTGAGCGCAGACACCCGCTGCCCTGTCGGACAAGGCAACCCCGCCTGCCAATATTTCTTACACGTGCTCTCCATAAAAGACGTCCCCCGACACATAAATTTCTGGGGATCATCGCACCGTTGCCTGGCGCCTGTCGCAGCTCTGAAACAGCTTGAAAACTCCTTTTTCCATAGCCTCCTCCGTCAGCCTGCGAGGTGTTCCTGCGCACCCTGGGCTTCCACCTCCAGCCACCACGCAACCCCACGCTCAGGCTGATTCAAGCTGAACGCCTGCCCCATCTGCGGCGTAGTGATGGACACGTTGCGCTCCCAGGCCAGGGCCATGATGCGGTCGAACGGCTCATGCCAGGCATGGAACGCCAGGTCGAAAGTGCCGTTGTGAATCGGCAGCAACCAGCGGCCCTTGAGGTCGATATGCGCTTGCAGGGTTTGCTCTGGCTGCATGTGCACGTGAGGCCAATCGACGTTGTAAGCACCTGTTTCCATCAGCGTCAGATCGAACGGACCGTACTGCGCGCCGATGCGTTTAAAACCGTCGAAGTAACCCGTATCACCGCTGAAGAAAATTCGCCGAGGACCATCGATCATCACCCAGGAACACCACAGGGTCTGGTTCGCATCAAATAGGCCACGTCCGGAAAAATGTTGCGCAGGGGTGGCGACAAACCGAATGCCATCCACTTCGGTGCCCTGCCACCAATCCAGTTGGCGTACCTTGCTGGAATCCACGCCCCACTTGACCAGGATGTCGCCCACACCCAGCGGCGCAAGAAAATAACGGGCCTTGTCGGCCAATTGGACGACAGCCTTGCGGTCCAGGTGGTCGTAGTGGTCGTGGGAAAGAATCACCGCCTCCAGGGGCGGCAACTCTTCAAGGCTGATCGGTGGCTGATGGAAGCGCTTGGGGCCGGCCCAACTGAACGGTGAGGCGCGCTCGGCAAATACCGGGTCGGTTACCCAGAATTTACCGCGCATTTTCAGCAACACGGTGGAATGCCCAAGGCGGAACACGCTGTGATCCGGGGCCGCCAGCAATTGCTCGCGAGTCAGCGGCTGCACCGGGATCTGCCCCACTGGCCGCGTACTGCGTGGTTTGTTGAACAACATGTTCCAGAAAATGCGCAAGGTCTTGCCGAAGCCCCCGTGCTGCACGGGGGTTTCGTTGCTGAAGTGCCCCTGGCCTTGCTTGGGCGCTGCTGGCGAAGAATCGACACGGGACGAGATCGTGGCCATTTCCGGGTGACTCCTACGGATCGCTTATAAATTACACTGCACAGTGTAGTTTCAAGATTGCAACAAAATCCGGAGCAAGTAAACTACCGAGTGTAATTTTCCTCCAAGAGCCGAGCGCCACCCATGACTGCCCCTCAACGCCTCACCGACCGTAAACGCGAAGCCATTGTGGCTGCGGCCATCGCCGAGTTTCGCGAAAACGGTTTCGAGGTCACCAGCATGGACAAGATCGCCGCCACCGCCGGCGTATCCAAGCGCACCGTGTACAACCACTTCCCCAGCAAAGAAGAACTGTTCGCTGAAATTCTTCATCAACTCTGGGCCAGCAGCGTCGCCCAACTTGACGTCAGCTACACCAGCGACCGCCCGTTGCGCGAACAACTGCGCGGGTTGCTGGAGGCGAAGATGAAGATGATGTCGGACGCCAATTTCCTCGACCTCGCTCGCGTCGCCATCGCCGCCACCATCCATTCGCCGGAGCGTGCGCAAGACATGGTCACCCGCCTGAGCCAGCGCGAAGAAGGCTTCACCCAATGGGTTCGCGCCGCCCAGGCTGACGGCCGGCTCAACTGCTCCGACCCCGCCTTCGCCGCCCACCAGATCCAGAGCCTGCTCAAGGCCTTCGCCTTCTGGCCACAAATTACCCTCGGCCAACCCACCCTGGATGCAGCCCACCAGGCCAGTGTGATCGAGTCGGCCATCGACCTGTTCCTCGCCGGCTACGAAGTCACCGCCCCCCGCCAGCCGTAAAAAACCTGTTGTGTGCGCGACATTCCAGGTCGTTTTTGACGCATTCACCCTCTGTTTTGCGCAAATGGCCTGGAAGGACACTGATTATTCCCACATGAATAACTGACAATATTCACAGTCATTATCCGATCAACGGTTGATCCAGCGAACGCGCGCCACCGTACCTGTAAAAACAGCTGCCCCAGGAACTTATGGAAAACAGACAAGGCAAAGGGCTTTCATTTGCCAAGCGTATCTACAAGCCAAGGATCATCGGCCTTGCCATCGGTTGCATCAGTGTCAGCGGCGCCCTTTACCCCCTCGCCATGCCAGGCTGGGTGTGGGCACTCCTGCTGTTCAACGGGTTTGCCTGGGCGCATGTGGCGTATCAACTGTCGACCCGCTCGCAATACCCCTACCAGGCCGAACAACGCAACCTGTTGTATGACTCGCTGCTCGGCGGCTTCTGGGCCGCTGCCACGCAGTTCACGCCACTGACGGCAGTGACCATTCTGTCGATGATGACCATGAATAACGTCGCCGCCGGCGGCAAGCGCCTGTTCCTGCGTGGCCTGTGCGCACAAGGGCTGGGAGTCGGCGTAGCCGGGGCGCTGTTCGGTATCCGGTTCAACCCCGATGTCAGCCTGCTGCAGGTCTACACCTGCCTGCCGATGCTGACGCTCTACCCCATGGCCATCGGCATGGTCTGTTATCAACTGGCAATCAAACTGTCCGAACACAAGCGCGCCCTCAGCGCCCTGAGCCGCACCGACAGCCTCACCGGGCTGCTCAATCACGGTTCCTGGAAGGACCTGCTGCACCTCAAGTTCCACAAGTGCCAGCAACAGCGAAGCCACGCCACGATTGCCTTGATCGACATCGACCACTTCAAGCAGATCAACGACACCCACGGCCATATTGTCGGCGATGCGGTACTGCGGCAGTTGAGCCTGGAGTTGCGGCGCAACCTGCGGGACAACGACCTGGCCGGACGTTACGGGGGCGATGAGTTCTGTGTGATTCTTCCGCAAATGCCGCTGGAACAGGCCGCCCGGATCATGGAGCGCATGCGCGAAACCTTCAGCAATTACCGCAACCCGCAGATCCCCGAATTGCGGGTCAGCCTGAGCATCGGCCTGGCCGACTTCCAACCCTTCTTCAACGATGCCGCGATGTGGCTGAATGCAGCGGATCGCGCGCTGTACGCCGCCAAGGACACCGGGCGCAACCGGGTCAATGTCAGCGACAAAGTGATCGCCCATTCCGCCTGAAGTTGTCCTACGACTACTCGTCTGAATCTTCCAGCCTGCAGGCCAGAAGAAAGCATAATGCCACCACTGGTCACCTACCCAAAAAAGGTCCTCCCACACGGGCGAACTTCTTGTCAGGCTGATCACTCTGAACCCGTTGTCCCACCCCCTCTGTCAGCACAAGGAAGCTGACAATGAGCAAGTCAACCGTAGGGCATATACCTTACGGGGGCAGGCGCATATCCAAGGAAACTCCAGAGTCTGCTTGCCCGAGCACCGCACATGCTATTCAACACGCATAAAAGAACCATCAACACGCTGCAACACACTGTCGCCCTACAGGCCAGCCTGCTGGACGCTATCGAGCGCTCCATGGCGGTGATCGAATTCGACCTGTCCGGCAATGTGCTGCGGGCCAATGCCAACTTCCTCCAGACCATGGGCTACCGCGCCGAGCAGGTCGAGGGCCAGCCCCATCGAATGTTCTGTTCCCCGGCCTACACCCGCAGCCCTGAGTACAACCAGCTGTGGTCGAATCTGCGCAATGGCCACTCCCAGTCAGGCACCTTTGAACGGGTGGCCGGCGATGGCCAGTCGGTATGGCTGGAAGCCAGCTACAACCCGGTGCGTGATGACGCGGGCCAGGTGACCAAAGTGGTGAAGTACGCGATGGACGTCACCCCGCGCCTGCAAGCCGAAAGCGAAGCCAATGCCAAACTGGACGCCATCGGTCGTGCCATGGCGGTGATCGAGTTCAACCTCGACGGCACTATCATCACCGCCAACGCCAACTTCCTGCAGCGCATGGGCTATACCCTGGCGCAAATCCAGGGCCAGCATCACCGAATGTTCTGCAGCGCGGCACTGGCCAGCAGCCCGAGCTACAGCGACTTCTGGAAACGCCTGAACCAGGGAGAACTGTTCAGCGGCCAGTTCGAGCGGGTGGATAAAAACGGCCAGGTCGTGTGGCTCGAAGCCAACTACAACCCGGTGTACGACGCCAGCGGGCGGCTGTGCAAAGTGGTGAAGTTCGCCACGGATATCACCGCCCGCGTGCAACAGCATGCGGCGGACGCACAGAGTGCGGCCCAGGCCTATCACCTGTCCTTGAGCACCCAGGACATGGCAGAAAAAGGTGCCGAGGTGATTCAGAAAACCGCCAATGGCATGCGCGAAATTTCTGCGGACATCGACGATTCCTCGCAACTGATCGCCAAGCTCGGTGATCGCTCGCAACAGATCACTGCCATCGTCAACACCATTCGCGGTATCGCCGACCAGACCAACCTGCTGGCCCTCAACGCCGCCATCGAGGCCGCACGGGCGGGCGAACAAGGCCGTGGTTTCGCCGTGGTGGCCGACGAAGTCCGGCAACTGGCGGCACGCACCAGCGGCTCCACCACCGAGATTTCCAGCATGATTGCGATGATTCAGGCTGAAACCCGACAAGCCATCGACAGTATGGACGCCACCCGCGACCGCGCTGCCCAGGGTGTTGAAATGGCCAACCAGGCCGGCACGGTGATCCTGCAGATTCGTCAAGGCACCAGTGAAGCGGTGCAAGCGGTGAGTGCGTTCGCCAACGAGCGGGGCGGCAACTGACCCGATCTTCATACGGAGTGCCAGGGGCTCGGTCTATAGTGCTGACTTGTCTTCAAGCACGAGATACGAGCCCGCCATGACTCCAGAAAAGCCCGCAGCCGCCCCCGTCGACCACCTGCGCTTCCACCGCCCTCACGCCCATCTGGCGCCGACCTTCGGCAACGACACCTTTGCCCTCAAGGCCGAAGCCTTCGCACGCTTCTTCGGTACGCCGACCTTCCTCGGCGCACAAACCGCTATCGTGGTGTTGTGGGTGGTGCTGAACATGACCGGCATCACGCATTTCGATGTGTACCCGTTCATCCTGCTCAACCTGGCGTTCAGCCTGCAATCGGCCTACGCCGCGCCGCTGATCCTGCTGGCCCAGACCCGCCAGGCCGCCCGCGACAAGGCGCAGTCCGATGCGGATGCGCAGCACCGCGAAGCCCTGGCGATTGCCAACACCGAGCGCCAGGCCCAGGCTGCGCAGACCACCAAGCAGTTGCTGGAACTGCTGGAACAGAACACCCGGCTCACGGAAATGACCAAACAACTGACTGAGCACATTGAAAGCCTGACCTGCGAAATGCATGAGCACTTTGTGCGAAAAACCTAAGGCAGTCGCACATGCCGTCCCAGCTCATCGAACAGGGTCACCACCGAGCGCAACGCTCGGCAGTCCGGGCGCGTGAGCAACCACAACGCGGTGTCATGCCCTGCCAACGCAGGGCCCAGCGATTGCAGGCCGTCGCCCAATAGAAAGTCCGGCAAGGCCGCCACGCCCAACCCGGCCCGGACCAGTTCGGTGACCGACAACATGCTGTTGCAGCGATAACTGGGGCGCACACCGGGCAGCTGCTCGCGGCGCCAGGCGACCGTGGGGTGGTCGGGCAGGAAATCATCCGGGGCGATCCATGGCAGGTCGGCCAGCTCGCGGCCGACCTGCTGACGGGCAAAATCCGCGCTGGCGCACACCTGATAAGCCACATTGCCCAGGCGTCGGCCGACCAGATGTTCCGGCGGCGTGCGGGTCAAACGCAGGGCAATATCCGCGTCGCGGCGGCTGAGGTTGGCGAAGTCATTCGAGGTGCTCAGTTCCAGGGTCAGTGCCGGGTAGTGCGGCATGAACTGCGCCAGGGCCGGCAACAGCAACCCTTGCAGTACGGAGTCGGTACAGGTCAGGCGCACCGTGCCGCTGATCACCTCACCGCCCTGCTCCACGCCAATGCGCGCCGCTTCCAGTGCCTGTTCGGCACGCTCCGCCTGCTGCGCCAGGTTGCTCGCCAGGCTGGTGGGCAGGTAGCCGGCACGGCTTTTTTCAAACAACGTCTGGCCCAGCGCCGCCTCCAGTCGCCGCACTGCGCGGAACACCGTGGACACATCCACCCGCAATAACGCCGCCGCCCGTGCGAGCGTGCCGCCACGCACCAGGGCGAGGATCAGCGATAAATCAGGGTATTCGAGCGAATAGTGCGTAGCTGCATTGACCATGTGGGAAAACGCCAATATTGATTGCGCAAACGCCAATCTATAGTGCGCCCCAGGACACTACAAGCCATGGGATGTACACGATGAAAACCACACCACTGCACCTCGCCCTGATCGGCGATTACAACCCCGCTGTCATCGCCCACCAAGCCATCCCCGTGGCCTTGCAACAGGCCGCCGAAACCCTGGGGCTGAGCATCCATGTGCAGTGGCTCGACACCGATACCCTGCCGCAATCCCTGCACGCGTTCGATGGTTTCTGGTGCGTCCCCGCCAGCCCCTACCGCGACACCGATGGCGCACTGCGGGCGATCCGTTTTGCCCGCGAGCAACGTCGACCTTTCCTCGGCACCTGCGGCGGTTTTCAGCACGCGGTGCTGGAATATGCGCGCAACGTGCTGGGCTGGAAGGATGCCGAGCATGGCGAACTCGCGCCGCACGCCAAGCGCGCCGTGATCGCGCCACTGAGCTGTGCGCTGGTGGAAGCCACCGACACCGTGCGCCTGGTGCCGTACACGCGCATCGCCGAGGCCTACGACACCCTTGACCTGCAGGAAGGTTACCGCTGCCGCTACGGCGTGAACCCCGAATTTCTCGATGCCCTGCTGGAAGGCGACCTGATCCCCAGCGGCCATGACTCGGCAGGCGATCTGCGGGCCGTGGAGCTGCTCGACCACCCGTTCTTCGTCGCCACCCTGTTCCAACCCGAACGCGCCGCGCTGAAAGGCATCACCCCACCCCTGGCGATTGCCCTGCTCAAGGCTTGCCAGGCGGTGTCGGCATGATCGCCCGCACACCTGCCCCGCCTTACTACGCGGTGATTTTCAGTTCACTGCGCACCGAGGGCGACCAGGGTTACGGCCAGGCCGCCAACCGCATGCTCGAACTGGCGCGCGGACAACCGGGATTTCTCGGCGTGGAATCAGCACGGGAAGACGGGTTGGGCATTACCGTGTCGTATTGGGAGAGCGAGGCGGCGATCCTGGCCTGGAAGCAGCAGGCCGAGCACCGCGCGGTACGCGAACAGGGGCGCACCACTTGGTACTCGGCGTTCCAGACACGGGTGTGCAAAGTCGAACGGGCGTACGCGTTCGAAAGCGGCTGAGGCTTTGGGGTGAGAGGGCCTGATGATGAAAGCAGGGTTGTTTGTGGTTAACAGGCTTGTTGTGGCGAGCAGGCTTGCCCTGCGTCGGGGCGCGAAGCGCCCCTGAAACCAGCGGCTGCGTTTTTCCTGAAAGAACAGTGCGATCTTTATTGGGGCTGCTGCGCAGCCCAACGCAGGGCAAGCCTGCTCGCCACAGGGTTAGCTCACCAGGCTGCGCAACGCACTGATCTGCGGAATCTCCACCCTGCGCATATACACCCGCAATGGCTCGGTGATGTTGATACGGTCGTCGATGTTCTGGTCCAGCAGCAACTGGATGCGTTCGCGGGACAGGGTCATGGTCTGTTCCGGGGCCGGCAGCCAGACGAATTCGGCGGTGGGAATAATGCCGTCATCGGCCACGTCCATGCCGAAGGAATCTTCGCTGAAACGCACGATGTACTGGCCGGTCTTGCGGTTGAGGCCAACAAAACCGTGGAGTTGGTCGGCGGCCTGGCAGATAAGCTCGGAGGTGATGCGCATGGTAAACCTCACTGAAAAGTCCCACAGGGACTGGAAAGATGGTTTACACGCGTGGCACAAAGTACCGCCCTCTGACGGGGCAGCTTCGGGCAAGAGTACTGCAATGCCTGCAAAAAAAACGCAGAAAATTGAGGCGTGCACACGTTAATGTCGGTTTGGTGATAGCGCCTTTCGCAATCAATTGTTAAAAAGGAGGCCTTCTCAAAGCTACCTCCACGAAAGGACTTCGCATATGCCTGTCACGTTTACCAAGAGTGCCTTGCTGCTCGCCCTGATGCTCGGCCTTGGCCAGGCACAGGCTGCCGACCCGATCAGCCCGGCTGAATTGGCAACCAACGAAGGCATTCCGTACCCGGCCGTGATCGCCCACCGTGGCGCGTCCTACGACGCCCCCGAGTCCACCGCCGCAGCCTACAAGATTGCCCGCGACCTGGGCGCCGACTACCTGGAAATGGACCTGCAGCGCAGCAAGGACGGCGTGCTGTTCGCCCTGCACGACAACAACCTGCAGCGCACCACTGACGTGGCCACCAAGTTCCCCGACCGCAAGGACGCCCCGGCCAACGAGTTCACCTGGAAAGAACTGCAAACCCTCGACGCCGGCAGCTGGTTCAACGCCGCCTACCCGGATCGCGCGCGTCCAGGTTTCGTCGGCCTGAAAATCCAGAGCCTGGACGACATCATCAAGATCGCCGAAGGCAACCCGTCGCACAAACCCGGCCTGTACATCGAGACCAAGGAGCCCAAGCAATTCCCGGGCATCGAAGCCGACCTGAAGAACAAGCTGCTGGACAAAGGCTGGCTGAGCTCCGCCGGCTCCAAGCTGGGCAAGAGCAACACCGGCGTAGGCCAGGGCAAGGGCCGCGTGGTGCTGCAAACCTTCGAGGTTGCCAGCCTCAAAGAGCTGCAGAAAGAAATGCCCAACACCCCGAAGATCCTACTGTTGTGGGTGGGTGAAGGCAGCATCGAGCCGAAAAACAAGCAGACGTTCGCTGAGTCCGGCGAAACCACCAAGGCCGCCTACTACGCCAAGCAGGAGCCGAAGGATGCCGCCGAGTTCGAAAAATGGGTCGACGAAGCCAAGAGCCTCGGCGCCATCGGCACAGGCCCATCGGCCGAGCTGACCAACCACGGCGACCAGAGCTATTCGGACCTGGTCAAACCCGAGATGAACAAGCTGACCCACGACAAGGGCCTGCTGGTGCACGTCTACACCGTCGATGAGCCGGTGGACTTCGACAAAGTGATGAAGGCCGGCGTCGATGGCATCTTCACCAACCGCGCCGCCGAATTGCTGAAGTTCTACAAGCGCTGGCCGTCGTCCAGCGTGCAAGACCTGCTGAACGACTATAAGTACTGAGTGGTCAGTGTGCCATTAAGGATGAGTTAAGTTGCGCCGGTTAATCTGGCGCCACTTAAACAGCTCACCGAAGAAGGACACACACCATGAAAACCTTGACCGCTCTGTTCGCCGCTACCGCCCTGACCCTGACCGCCGGCCTGGCCCAGGCGGATGTTCGCCCGGACCACATTGAAGGCCTGCTCAAGTCCGGCGCCGTGATGCCTTTCGAAAAACTCAACGCGGCTGCCCTGGCCAAACACACTGGCGCCACCATCAATGACACCGAGTTGGACCACAACAACAGTGGCGTGCTGGTCTACGAAGTCGAACTGACCGACACCGCCGGCAAGAAGTTTGAAGTGAAGCTCGACGCCAAGACCGGCGCCGTTCTGGAAGACAAGCTCGATACTTGATTGAACTAAAAAAAAGCCACCCTCGGGTGGCTTTTTTTGTGCCTGTTGTCAGGCGCTCAGACGCGCCGTCACCTCATTCAACTCACTCGATAACCCACGCAGGTCATGGCTCGCCGCTTCGGTGCGCTTCACATTGTCGAGGTTGGCCGTCGCCACCGTGGTGATCTGCGTGATGTTGCGCGAGATGTCCTCGGCCACCGACGTCTGCTCCTCCGCTGCCGTGGCAATCTGACGGTTCATGTCGCGAATCGCCTCCACCGCCTGGGTGATGTGAGCCAGCATGGCGCCGGCTTGGGTGACCTTCTCGACGCTCTCATCACTGCATGACTGGCCGCTCACAATCGCTTCAGCCGCGTCCACCGCCCCGGTCTGCACCGCCTCGATAATCCCGTTGATCTCGATGATCGACGCCGCCGTGCGTTGCGCCAGGCTGCGCACCTCATCAGCCACCACGGCAAAACCACGACCGGCTTCGCCTGCGCGCGCAGCTTCAATCGCCGCGTTGAGTGCCAGCAAATTGGTCTGCTCGGCGATGCCACGAATCACTTCCAGCACTTTGCCGATGCGTACGCTGTCGGTTTCGAGGCGGCGGATGATGGTGCCGGTATTGAGGATTTCGTTGCGCATCTGGCCGATGGTGGCGATGGTGACTCTCATCACCTCACCGCCTTCCCGCGCCGAATGGTCCGCCTCGTCGGCCGCACGGGAAGCACTGGCGGCATGGCGCGCGACTTCCTGGGCGGTGGCGGACATTTCGGTCATGGCCGTGGCCACTTGGTCGGTGCGGTTGAATTGATCGTGGGTGCCCGTGGCCATCTGCCCGGCGATGGCATTCAACTCGCCGCTGGCGCCGACCAGGTCGGTAGCACTGCGCTGCAAGCGGCTGAAGGTTTCGGCAAGAAAGTCGCGCAAGGTATTTGCGGCAGCGGCCAAGTGACCCAACTCATCCTGGCGACGGCTGGCTACGCGCTCGGCGAACCGACCGTGGCTCAGTTGCGTCACGTAGTCGATCAGGCTGCGGATCGGCAGGATCAGGTTGCGGTTGATCAACCACAGGCTGAACAAGCCGATCAGCACACCGGACAGCAACATGATCGCCAACCCCACCAGCACGGTGCGCTCGGCGTAGGCGCTGATGGCCTTGGATTGCTGGCTGCCTTGTTCGCGCAGGTCACTGACCAGCGCACTCATCTGCTCGCTGGCGGCGCGGTCCACGCCCTTTACCGCCGTGTCGCCCGCAGTGGCATCGCCCCCCGCCGCCACGTAGGCATCGCGGCCTTTCTGGTAAGCCACACCGAGTTGCTCGTGCGTCTGACGCAGGGTTTCGATGCGTCGGCTCAGGCTCGGGTCGCTGCCGGTCTGGGTGACCAGCCGAGTGAGAATGCCCTGCACATCGCGCTGGCGCTCCTGGAACTGGCCCCAGTATTTCTCCATGTCCTGGGGCTGCTTGCCGCGCAACAGGACGTTTTTCCATTCCTGCACCTGCACCTTGAATTGCAGGTTGGCCTCGTCAATCAACTGTGAGGTCAGCAACGGTCCATCGATCAAACTTCGATAGCTCTGCACCCCATTGGACAGGAAGTTGAAACAGGCCAGGGCGATCAACAGCATCGCCAACAGGCTGCCACCGAGCAGCGACAGGATTTGTGCTCTCAAGGAGGTTCGCAAAACATTCATCGGGGAAAAGCCTCGATACAAGGAAGCGGTGCATACACACGGCGACTTCCCTGTCATCAAAAGCACCGCCGATCCACAGCGGTTCTTAACACCTTGAATCGGCCGGGCCAGAGGCCTCTTGAACAGTTCCTGACAGGCGGTCAAATAAATGTCACCGCAACGAAATAAATCCAAAACCGTCACAAAACTGTCAAATCCCCTTGCAATGATTCGCGCATGCGAACCTGTGAAATCTCCTACAGGCGCTTTTCCTGCGAGCCCTCATGAACCACAGCATCGACCACAGCCACCAGGACTCCGACCTGTTCGGCTTGCTTTACGGTTTCCGTTTTCGCCCCGGTGAAAAGGGCGAGCAGATCGATTCGGCCACGGCCCTCCAGGCCTTGCGCCAGCCGGCCGACCCGGACGAGTTTTTGTGGTTGCACCTGAACCTGGCCCACGCCGCATGTGAGCGCTGGATGCAGGCGCACCTGGACCTGCCGGAAGAGTTCTTCGAAGCCCTGCATGAAGGCTCGCGCTCCACCCGCATCGAACACGTCGACTCGGCCCTGCTGGCGGTGGTCAACGACGTGGTGTTCAACTTCAGCAGCATGGTCTCGTCGGACATTTCCACGCTGTGGGTGTGCGCCCGCAGCCGCCTGTTGATCAGCGCACGCCTGCAACCGCTGCACTCGGTGGACAAGCTGCGCTCGTCGGTGAAAGCCGGTGAAAGCTTTCGCTCACCGCTGGCCTTGCTTGTGCACCTGCTGCGTGACCAGGGTGAAGTGCTGACGCAGATCGTGCGCAAGACCAGCATCAGCGTCGACCATATCGAGGATCAATTACTCTCGTCACGCCTGTCCACCAACCGCGCCGAACTCGGTGCCGCACGCCGAGTGTTGGTGCGCCTGCAACGCCTGCTGGCGCTGGAGCCGGGCTCGCTGCTGCGCCTGCTCAACCGCCCGCCGCAGTGGCTGCAAAAGGAAGACGTGAAGGAGTTGCGCAAATCCACCGAGGAGTTTGCGCTGATCATCAACGACCTGATGGCCTTGGGCGAACGCATCAAGCTGTTGCAGGAAGAGATCGCCGCCAACCTCAACGAGCAAAGCAACCGCACGCTGTTTACCCTCACCGTGGTGACGGTGCTGGCGTTGCCGATCAACATCATTGCCGGTTTTTTCGGCATGAACGTGGGGGGTGTGCCGCTTTCCCAAGATCCGGAAGGCTTCTGGATCCTGGTGGCGTTGGTGGCGACCTTTACCTTGATCGCCGGGCGGTGGGCCTTCAGGAAGCGCAAAGACTACTGAGCTGCAACACCGTTGAACATGTGGGAGGGGGCTTGCCCCCGATGGCAGTGGGTCAGCTACAGATTAGCTTGCTGACCCACCGTCATCGGGGGCAAGCCCCCTCCCACATAGGTTCTGCGGCGTATACAGGATCAGCGGCTATCCCAATTCCATCAAACACTGACCTGTGGCAGCATCTCTGTAACATTCTGCAATGACTATGAACGACATCCTCCCCACACTGGATGCTCCGGCATGGCCACCCCTTCCCTGACTGCCTCCACCCACGTCTCACCCGCTGCCCCCAAACCCAGGCTGGACAAGAAACCCAGCCTGGTGACAGTGATCATCTTCTTCGCCGTGCTCGCCATGGGCCTGTTGTTCACCGCCTACAGCCTGATGCACGACATGCACGAAATGGGCGCCCAACTCACCACCTGGACGCCGTTTTTGCTGCTGGGCGTGGCGCTGTTGATTGCCCTGGGTTTCGAGTTCGTCAACGGCTTCCACGACACCGCCAACGCCGTGGCGACGGTGATCTACACCAACTCGCTGCCGCCGCATTTTGCGGTGGTGTGGTCGGGCTTTTTCAACTTTCTTGGCGTGCTGCTCTCTAGCGGCGCGGTGGCGTTCGGCATCATTGCGTTGCTACCGGTCGAGTTGATTTTGCAGGTGGGGTCTTCCGCCGGTTTCGCGATGATCTTCGCCCTGTTGATCGCCGCCATCCTGTGGAACCTCGGCACCTGGTGGCTGGGCTTGCCGGCGTCGTCGTCCCACACACTGATCGGTTCGATCATCGGCGTGGGCGTGGCAAATGCCTTGATGCACGGGCGTGAAGGCACCAGCGGTGTGGACTGGAGCCAGGCGATCAAGATTGGCTACGCCTTGCTGCTGTCGCCACTGATCGGCTTTGCGTTTGCGGCGATGCTGTTGCTGGCCCTGCGCGCCTTCGTCAAGAACCGCGCGCTGTACAAGGCGCCCAAAGGCGACACCCCGCCGCCGTGGTGGATCCGCGGCATGCTGATCGCCACCTGCACCGGCGTATCCTTCGCCCACGGTTCCAACGATGGGCAAAAAGGCATGGGCCTGATCATGCTGATCCTGGTGGGCACCTTGCCGATGGCCTACGCACTGAACCGCACCATGCCGGCTGAACAGTCATTGCAGTTCGCCGCCGTAGCCGAAGTCACCCAAGTCGCCCTGGTGAAAAGTGCACCGCAAGCATTGACCGGTGACCCACGACCGATCCTCTCCACTTACGTGCGCACCAAGGAAGCCACCCCGCAACTGGTCCCCGCCCTCGCCGCCCTGGCCGGGCAGATCGGTGATGAAGTCAAAGGTTATGGCTCGCTGGCCAAGGTGCCTGCCGAGGCCGTCGGCAACGTGCGTAACGACATGTACCTGACCAGCGAAACCATTCGCCTGATGGACAAGGGCAAGGTCGGCAACTTCGACGCCGACACCCAAGGCAAGCTGCAACTGTTCAAGCAACAGATCGACAATTCCACGCGTTTCATTCCGCTGTGGGTGAAGATCGCCGTGGCGATTGCCCTGGGCCTGGGCACCATGGTCGGCTGGAAGCGCATCGTGGTGACCGTGGGCGAGAAGATCGGCAAGACCCACCTGACCTACGCCCAGGGCGCCTCGGCGGAAATGGTGGCGATGCTGACCATCGGCGCGGCGGACATGTATGGGTTGCCGGTGTCGACCACCCATGTGTTGTCGTCGGGTGTGGCGGGGACGATGGTGGCCAATGGCGGTGGGTTGCAGATGCGCACGATCCGCAATCTGGCGATGGCGTGGGTGCTGACGTTGCCGGCGGCGATTCTGCTTTCCGGCAGCCTCTACTGGCTGTTCACCCAACTGTTCTGACACAAAACCCAAGCAAAAATGAACAGAGAACCCATTGTGGGAGGGGGCTTGCCCCCTCCCACATTGTTATCCAGCGAACAGCCCGGACATCAGCTTCAACCGCTTCTTGTACACCCGCCGCGCCTCCAACGCCTGCTCCAGCGTCACCGCCACAAACCCTGCCCGCTGGTTCGGTTGCATCTGCCCGATCAAATCCAGGTCGGCGCTGATCACCGTGCCGATCATCGCGTAGCCTCCACCCGACACCGCGTCCCGGTGTAACACAATCGGCTCCAGACCGGCCGGCACCTGGATCGAACCGATCGGGTAGCAACTGTCGACGATATTCGACGGATCCGACCCCGCGCCAAACGGCTGCTCCCGTGGCTGGAAGCTCAACGCACTGCCGCCCTTGAAGCGATAGCCGATGCGGTCGGCTTCGGAACCCACAGTCCAGGGCTCGGCAAAAAAACTGCTTTTTGCCGCATCCGTCAGGCGCTCGTAATACAGCCCAGGCACCACGCGCAGGGTGACGTCACCGCCCACCGAACGGCGCAACGCCATCGGCAGACTGTCGCCCGCACGCCCCGTGCCACTGGCTTCACCGATGGGCAACTCGTCGCCTTCCTGCAAGCGCCGACCGTGAAAGCCGCCCAGTGCGCCGAGGGTGTAGGTCGAGCGGCTACCGAGCACCAGCGGCACGTCAATCCCACCGGCTACCGCCAGGTAGGTCCGCGCCCCCGCCTTGGGAAACTCAAAGCGCAACACCTGCCCGGCACGCACTTGGAACGCGGTGTCCTGGTGCACCACTTCACCGTCGAGGCGCGGCGACATCAAGGCACCACTGAGGGCCACCAACGTATCCTGTTGGAATTCCAGTTCGGGGCCGATCAGCGTGCACTCCAGGCCCGCTGCGCCCACCGGGTTGCCCACCAGATGGTTGGCCGCGCTCAGCGCGTATTGATCCAGCGCGCCCGATGGCGGGATGCCCAGGTGGTAGTAACCTTCGCGGCCAAGGTCCTGCACGGAGGTGGCGAGGCCGGGTTTGAGGACCTTGATCATGCCAGCGCCTCCTGCAGGGTTTTCGGGTAGCCGATGGGGTCGGCGAGAAACGCGTCGAGGGAAAATTCCACCGGGCGGATACGCAGGTCGAAACGTCCTGCGTCCACTTCCGCCACCGCCTGATCATAGGCGTCGCGATCAATGGGTTTGAACTGCACGATATCGCCGGGGCGAAAGAACACCATGTGTTCCTTGAGGTAGGCCAACTGCTGCGCCGGGTCGTAGATCGGCGCCGGGGTCACGCCGAACATCTGGTAACCGCCGGCACCGCGCACCGAGTAGATGCAACCAAAACAGCCGCCATGGCCGAGGGTGAGTTTTGGCGTATCAGTGCGCGGGCGCAGGTACTTGGGCACCTGCAACTGCCGCTCGCGCTCGACCATCTGGAACATGAACGGCAAGCCCGCGACAAACCCGACCATCGACACAAACCACGGCGCGCCGCTGTGGGCTGCGATAAACGCGTCGACATTGGCCAGGCCATTGATGCGTGCGGCGTATTCCAGGTCGGTGCCGCTGGGGTCCTGGTGACGGTCGCGAAAACGCATCAGCGTTTCGTGCGTCCACGGGTCGTTGTACAGCACCGGGATTTCGATGATGCGCGTGTGCAGGGTGCGTTCGGCCACGGCCTGGGCTTCGGCGGTCTGCACCGCATCGAGCAGCACATGAGGCGCGATGCGGTCGGGGTCAAAGCGAATCTGGAACGATGCATTGGCCAGGCACACATCCAGCACGCCTTCCAGCGCCAGGCGTTCCACGGCGCGGGTCACCGCCATGCCCTTGAAAAAGGCCTCCAGGGACATGCTCTCGCTGACCTCGGCAAACAGGTGTTCATCACCGCCGAAGCTGTAGCGGATGGGGGACGTTTCAGCCATGTCTGTTCCTCTTGGAATCATTGTAGAAAGGCAGGCGAAAAAATAAGGCGATGATTTTTTATTGTGGTGTTTTGACCGTGATGCCCGCTTGGTCCAGCGCTTCGCGGGTGGCTTCCACCAGTTCCAGCGCACCAGGGGTGTCGCTGTGCAGGCAGATGGAATCGAATTCGATAAACAGGTCTTCGCCTTCCACGGTTCGCACAAGTCCGGTCTGACAGGCCCTTAGGACCCGCGCCGCCACCGTCGCCGGATCCAGCGCCCGCACGTTGCGGGTAAACACGATTGAGCCGGTCAGATCGTACTCACGGTCGGCATAAAACTCCCGCACCACCGGCTGTCCCAGCTCCTTTGCGACACGCCAGATCACCGAGTTGGGCATGCAGTACAGCAGCAGCGTCGGCTCGATGATTTGCAGGTTCTGCACCAGCAGGCGCGCGGCTTCTTCGTCGCGGGCCAGGTGCATGTACAGCGCGCCATGGGGCTTGATGTGTTGCAGGGGCACACCCTGGGCGCGGGCGATTTCCCGCAGGGCGCCGAGCTGATAGAGCATGTCGTCCACCAGTTCCTGGGCCGGTGCGTTGATGTGGCGGCGGCCAAAGCCCACCAGGTCGCGGAATCCCGGATGCGCGCCGATGGCCACGCCCAGTTGCTTGGCCCGCTCGACGGTACGGCGCATGGTGCCGGGGTCGCCGGCGTGGAAGCCGGTGGCGATGTTGGCCGAGCTGATATAGGCCATCAGTTCTGCGTCGACGCCGTCGCCGATGGTCCAGGGGCCGAAGCCTTCGCCCATGTCCGAGTTGAAATCCACTGCCTGCATCGAAGTCGCTCCGCCTAAGTGATAGAGGAAAAGTAGGCTGCGGCTTGACCCCTTGGGAAGATCTATTATCAGATGGCCCATCTTCTGAAAAACAGATATCGCTATGTCCCTGACCTTGCGCCAAATTCGTTATTTCGTCGCCACCGCCGAAATCGGCCAGATCTCCCAGGCGGCCATCCACCTGAACATCTCCCAGTCGGCGGTGACCACGGCGATCAAGGAGCTGGAGGGCATGCTCGGTGTGCAGCTGTTCGTGCGCTCGGCCCAGGGCATGAACCTGACCGACGCCGGGCGGCATTTTCTCAACCGTGCCTACGTGATCCTGCGCAGCGTCGATGACGCGCTGAACAGCCCGCTGCCCGACTACCGCGCCAGCGGCGTGCTGCGCCTGGCCGCCAGCTACACGGTGCTCGGCTACTTCCTGCCGCACCATTTGCAGCGCATGGAACACTGGCACCCGGACGTGAACATCGAGGTCTTCGAGCAGGAGCGCCAGGCCATCGAACAGGGCTTGCTCGATGGCAAGTTCGACATGGCGGTGGTGCTCACCGCCAACCTTACCCACCCGGCTATCGTCTCGGAAATCCTGTTCAACTCGGAGCGCCGACTGTGGCTGCCCAGCCACCACCCGCTGTGCGAACGCGGCGCCGTGAGCCTGGCCGATGTGGCCCGGGAACCCTACATCCTGCTCACCGTCGACGAGGCCGAACACAGCGCCATGCGCTATTGGGAACAGGCTGGGCAAACGCCCCAGGTGCGGCTGCGCACCAGTTCGGTGGAAGCGGTGCGCAGCATGGTCGCCAATGGCAGCGGCGTGGCGATCCTGTCCGACCTGGTGCATCGGCCCTGGTCCCTGGAAGGCAAGCGCATCGAAACCCTCACCGTCACCGACCCCGTCACGCCGATGAGCGTGGGCCTGGCCTGGCACCGCGAGCGCGCCTTCACCCCGGCGATGCAGGCGGTGCGCGATTACTTCCACGACGCGTTCCTTGCGCCGCAGCAATTGTCGGCACGGCGTTAGAGATGGGCTTGCAGGGTGGAGGCCAACCAGTCCATGAACACCCGCACCCGCAACGGCAAATGCCGCTGGCCGGCATACAGCAGTGACACGTCTAGCGGCGGCGCCGGGTAGTCCGGCAGCAGCGCGACCAACTCACCGCTGGCCAATAAATCACCGATCCCCAGGGCCGGCACCTGGGTAATCCCGAAACCGCCCAGGCATGCTGCCTTGTAGGCATCGGTGCTGTTGACCGTCACGCGCCCGGCCATGGGAACACGGTGCACCTTGTTGCCCAGCAGGTATTCAAAGCCAGCCGAGCGCGCGCCCAGCGGCCGCACGTAATGCACCAACTGGTGCCGCGCCAGGTCGGCCAACGTCTTGGGCATGCCATGGCGTTGCAGGTACGCCGCGCTCGCGCAGTTGATCATCGGCATGCTGCACAGCAGGCGCGCCACCACGCTCTGGTCCGGTTGCGCACCGACACGCAGCACGCAATCAAAGCCTTCGGCGAGCAGGTCGACCTGGCGATCGGTGGTGCTGATCTCCAGCTCGATCAGGGGGTGAGCGTCCATGAATTCGGGCAGGCGCGGTAGGATCAATTCCCGCGCCATCACGTTGGGCATGTCCACCCGAATGCGCCCGGTCAATTGCGCTTCATCCTGGCGAAACAAGCCCTCCAGTTCCTCCATGTGCGACAGCAGATCCTTACTACGCTCATACAAAACCCGGCCGTCCTGGGTCGCCTGCACCTTGCGCGTGGTGCGTTGCAACAGGCGCGCGCCGAGCAGTTCTTCCAGGGCTTGCACATGCTCAGACACGGTCGAGCGCGGCAGCCCAAGGCTGTCGCCGGCCTGGGTAAAACTCGACAGCTCGGTGACGCGCACGAAGGTGCGCAACAGCTCAAGTTTGTTCATGGGATTGTTCGCCTTATCCGGTCAGTGATTCCGGTATAGCGCTGTTTATCACGTTATGGGCGAATAAATACACTCTGTCCCACTGATCACCCACGAGGACTAGACCATGACCCGTAAAATCGCACTCATCACCGGCGCCAGCCGTGGCCTGGGCAAAAGCGCCGCGCTGCACCTGGCGGCCCAGGGCGTTGACATCATCGGCACCTACCACAGCGCGGCGGCTGAAGCCCATGCGGTGGTCGAACAGGTCCAGGCTCTGGGGGGCCGAGCCGCCATGCTGCAACTGGATGTGAGCCAGAGCGGCACCTTTGATGATTTTGTCGGCGAAGTCGGCACCGTGCTCAAAGACGTATTCGCACAGGACCACTTCAATTTTCTGATCAACAACGCCGGCATCGGTGCCCACGCCAGCTTTGCCGAGACCACCGAAGCGCAGTTCGACCAATTGGTGGCGATCCAATTCAAAGGCCCGTTTTTCCTAACCCAGAAGCTGTTGCCACTGATCAACGACGGTGGTCGTATCCTCAATATCTCCAGCGGCCTGGCGCGGTTCAGCCTGCCGGGCTATGCGGCGTATGCCTCGATGAAAGGTGCGATGGAAGTGCTGACCCGCTATCAGGCCAAGGAATTGGGCGGTCGTGGGATCACCGTGAACATCCTCGCGCCCGGCGCCATCGAAACTGATTTCGGCGGCGGCGCCGTGCGCGACAATGCGGCGCTCAATACGATGGTCGCCAACAACACAGCCCTAGGCCGGGCAGGCTTACCGGACGATATCGGCGGCGCCATCGCCGTCCTGCTGGCCGACGGTAGCAACTGGATCACGGGGCAGCGCATCGAGGCGTCGGGCGGCATGTTTCTGTAAAAACGTGTCGCGCAGTGCGTCATAGCCCCAGTGATAGACATAGGTGTACGGCAGGAAAAACAGCAGTACACCGATGTCGAGCATGAACGCCTGCATCAGGCTGATGTTCAGCCACGCCGCGATCAACGGCACGGCGATAATCACCAGCCCGCCTTCGAACATCAGCGCATGCAGCACCCGCGTCCAACCGCCGTTGGACAGTTGCAGGCGCACCTTGAGACGGTCGAACAGGCTGTTGAAGATAATGTTCCAGGTCAGTGCCAGCAGGCTCAGGCCCAGGGTCACCGCGCCCATTTCCAGGGCCGGCCTGCCGGTGATCCAGACCAGCAGCGGCGTACAGATCAACAACGCCAGGCCTTCAAAACCCAGGGCTTGGCAAACGCGTTCAGAAATCGACTTGGTAGGGCTCATAACCTTTGCTCTGTGAAGGACGATGGTTGCCATGATTACCCTTTGGATCGATACTTCATAACTAATAACCATCGATCAAGGCGATAGTCATGGCCTCCCACGAAGTGCTGCAGGCGTTTGTCCAGGCTGCCACCCAAGGGTCGTTTTCGGCGGCGGCACGCAAGCTGTGCAAGAGCCAGTCCACCGTCAGCGCGGCCGTGGCGAGTCTGGAAATCGACCTGGATGTGGTGCTGTTCGACCGCAGCAGTCGCAAGCCGACGCTGACCGCCGCCGGCCATGTGCTGCTGCAACGCGCCGAGCAGGTGCTGGAGGCCAGCAGTCGTTTGGAATTGGCAGCGAGCCAGTTGTCCCAGGGGTTGGAGCCGAAACTGACCATCGCCATGTCGGATACCTACCAATCCGATCGTTTCGAGATCGCCCTCAAAGCCTTTGAGCAGCGCTACCCCGACCTCGAACTGGAATGCCTGATCGCCGAATGTGAAGACTTGATCGCCCTTGTGCAAAGTGGTCGTGCGCATATCGCATTTATCGAAAAACAAGACGTCTACCCACCCGACCTGACGGGCGCTCCGGTGGAAGAACGCACGGAAATCGCGCTGTTTGTCGCACCGACACACCCGCTGGCCCACCTGCGCAACATCTCGGCCGACACACTGCAACAACACCGCGAACTGCGCCTGGCCAGCATTATCAACCCGACTGAAACCCGCCCAACCGGCCGGGTATGGTCGGCACCCAGTTATTTGATGCTGATGGAAATGGCGCAACTGGGCTTCGGCTGGGCGCCGATCCCGCGCTGGCTGGTGGAGCGTTTTGGCGGCGACCAGTTGGTCGAACTCAAAGCCCGCAGTTGGCCACGCTCGGTGGCCGTGGATGCGCTGTGGTCACGGCACCACCCGCCAGGGCCGGCGGGGAGTTGGTTGCTTGGCAAGATGCTCGAGTAACTCTCCACCAGGACCAGCTCTTTGAAAGTCTTTGAAGAACCAGCCATATCTGGCTAATACCATTCCATTAAAGGCGAACACTGCAACTGTGGCGAGCGGGCTTGTCCCGCGTTGGGTTGCGAAGCGACCCTGGAAGGAGGAATACGGTGAGTCAGGCACTCTTCGGCCGCTGGTGTTGGGGCCGCTTCGCAGCCCAGCGCGGGACAAGCCCGCTCGCCACAGGGTATTTATCACCCGTTCTACCTGAAAACCTTGAAAGGGCAGACCTTAAGGACGCCATCGTCGGCAAGCCGGGCTCCTACAAAGTCAGGCGGCCTGAACCTGCGGCGGGCGGTTGTTCTGGAAGTATTCGTGCAGGGCACGCAATGCGGGCAGCGCCAATGTTTGCGCGGCGACGCGTCAGCAGCCTTGATTCAGAGTCCCGCCAAACGTTTTTCGATAAACCTGCGTTCGGGCGTCTGCTGGGTCAAGGCCAGCGCCCGCTCGTAGGCTGCGCGTGCCTCTTCGACGCGCCCCAGTTGCCGGCAGAACTCTCCCCGCGCCGAATACGCCAAGTGGTAATCCAGCAACTCGCCACGCGCCAGAATCCCCTCCACCTGCTGCAAGCCTGCCAACGGTCCATCGCGCATGGCCAGCGCTACGGCGCGGTTCAGTTCGATCACCGGTGACGGCGTTGCCCTGAGCAATACATCGTAGAGACCGACGATCTGCGGCCAGTCGGTCTCATCGGCACGCGCCGCTTCGGCATGCACCGCTGCGATGGCGGCCTGCAGGCAATACGGGCCAAAGCGCCGTGTGCCAAGCGCGCGCTCCACCAACCCACAGCCTTCGGCAATCATCGACGCGTCCCATAGCGAGCGATCCTGTTCAGCCAGCAGCACCAACTCACCCTCGTCCGAGGTGCGCGCCGGGCGGCGGGACTCGTGCAGCAGCATCAAGGCCAGCAGGCCCATGACTTCCGGCTCGGGCAGCAACTCCAGCAGCAGGCGCCCCAGGCGAATCGCTTCGCGGGTCAACTCCTCGCGGGTCAGGTCGGCACCGATGGAGGCCGAATACCCTTCGTTGAACACCAGGTAAATCACCCGCAGCACCGCGTCCAAACGCTCCGGCAGCGCGTCCCTGGACGGCACCTGGTAAGGGATTTTCGCCTCGCGGATCTTGCCCTTGGCGCGCACGATGCGCTGGGCGATGGTGGCCGGCGTGGCCAGGAACGCGCGGGCGATTTCCTCGGTGGTGAGGTCGCAGATCTCACGCAAGGTCAGCGCCGCCTGGGCATCCGCCGCCAGTGCGGGGTGGCAGCAGGTAAAGATCAGGCGCAGGCGGTCGTCTTCCACGTCTTCATCGCTCCAGTCAGCCGCTTCCAGCGTGTCGGCCTGCTCCTGCAACAACGGGGTAAACCGCGCCTGGCGGCGCAGACGGTCGATGGCCTTGAAACGCCCGGTCGACACCAACCAGGCCCGTGGATTGGCCGGCACGCCGTCCAGCGGCCAGCGCTGCACGGCGACGAAAAACGCCTCGTGCAGGGCTTCCTCGGCCAGGTCGAAGTCGCCCAGCAAGCGAATCAGCGTGGCGAGCACCCGACGTGATTCGCTGCGGTAAAGGGCCTCGACCGAGAGGGTCAATCGCCCATGCCCTCAGTCACCAGCGTGACCAGCCGATCCAGGCTCTGGCCCCAGCCATCGTGAAAGCCCATGGCTTCGTGGGCCTGTTTGTCTTCGGCGCTCCAGTGCATGGCCCGGGCGGTGTAGAGCGTCTTGCCATCGACCTCTTCGAAGGTGACTTCAGCGCTCATGAACGCCTTACCCGAGGGTATCCAGCCGGGCATGAAGGCATCGGTAAACACCAGGCGACTGGGCGCAACGATTTCCAGGAACACGCCCTGGGTCGGGTATTCGGCACCGTCCGGCGCACGCATCAGGGTACGAAACAGGCCACCGACCCACAGGTTCATTTCGCACTCGGGGGTGGTCATGCCGTGGGGGCCCCACCATTGCTGGAGCAAGGCGGGTTCGGTCCAGGCGCGGAACACCCGGCTGCGCGGTGCATCGATCAGGCGGCTGATGGACAGTTCAAACTCGGCAGGTTGCGTAGACATGGGGTAAACCTCTTGAGTCTTATGGTTGTTGTGTTCAGAGATTCAATTCACGCACGGGGCGCACTTCCACACTGCCGACCCGGGCAGCCGGAATACCACCGGCCACCTGGATCGCTTCGTTCAAGTCACGGGCCTCGATCAGGTAGAAGCCGGCGAGCTGCTCCTTGGTTTCGGCAAACGGCCCGTCGGTGATCGACAGCTTACCGTTGCGCATGCGCACGGTGGTGGCGGTGCTCACCGACTCCAACGGCTCGGCGGCCAGCATGCGACCGCTGGCCTGCACGGACTGCGCGTAGGCGAAGCATTCCGGGTCTGCCGGGCTGTCCGGCGAGGTGTGCAACACCTGTTCGTTGCTGTAGATCAGGCAGAGGTATTTCATGGGCTTCTCCGTTTTCGGACTACTGACTATAGTTCGCGGCGCTCACGGTTTCAGGTCGAACAGACCGGCGCCGGTTTCCATGTCAAAAGGCGCGGACCAGTGTTCATGCACCACCTTCCACTGCCCGTTGATGCGCTGGTAACCGGCGCTGACCCGCATCCAGCACGTTTTGAGCACGCCATCCGGCCCGGTGCCACCACAGTGGGCGAGCCAGTGGGCAAAGGCGCTGTCTTCACCGGCAACAATATGCAGCTCATGAAAGTCGAAAATACCGGGGCCGGGGCAGAACTCCATGCAGGCCTTCCAGTGCGCCTGGTAGGCGGCCTTGCCCTTGAATTGCAGGGCGCCAACGGCGTCGAACGCGACGATATCTTCGGCGTAAAAGCTGACAATTTTGTCGACATCCTTGGCCATGACGGCGTGTTTCCATTGTTCGATCAAGGTGTTGATGGCAGTGCTCATGGCGATACTCCTCGGGTTGGAAAACTCACGGAAGACACCCCTAGTCGAATGGCCCTTCGGCAAATCGACAACCCGCTTAAAAATAATTTCGCTCTCGGCAAACCCGCTAGAATCCACGCCTCTTTGTAGGATTTCGGATGCACCACCAATGGAAACCCGCCTCGTCGCCTATGAGACGCTGAGCCTTGTGCAGAAACAGCAACTCGACACCCTGCAAGTGCATCCCGAGCAACTGCCGTATTCCGGCGATATCTACTGTGCGCTGAACAGCCTGCTGGTCAATCCCAGCCCCGGCGCGATCAAAGGCTTCGCCCTGCTCGCCGACGAAATACCGGTGGCCTTCCTGCTACTCAAACGCCCACCGTGCCTACCCCATTGGGCCGATGAGCACAGCGCGACCTTGCATGCGTTGCAGGTCAATCGGCATCAACAAGGACACGGGTTCGGTAGAGCGTGCTTGCAGGCACTGCCGGCGGCGGCACTGGCTGCGTGGCCGCAGATCAAGGGCCTGGAATTGTCGGTGGACGCGGACAATGTGGCGGCGATCGGGTTGTATCTGTCGGCCGGTTGGGTCGATAGCGGGGAGGCGTATAAAGGGCGGATCGGGTATGAGCGCAGATTGAGGAGGGTGTTTAACCCAGCCCTTTGATGTCACGTAAACATGACGTTCAGACGTTAATGTCCTGTTTACGTGACATCGGCGAGTGCTTCAGCCTCTTTCGCCCACCGGCAACCAGATCTCCACCGTCCCGGTGCCCTTGCGCGCATCAAAATCCGCGCTGTAGCGCTCGAAATCCGCGCCCACCACCTTGTAGCCCGAGTGCGGCAGCCACTCGAACATGATGCGTTCGTAGGTCTGTTCCAGCGCATGCACCGGCCCGTAATGCGGGAACACGGCATAGTTGAGCGGCGGAATCTCGATAGACTGGAAGTTGCTTGGCACGTCGGCTTTTGTAAGGACTTCGACCCCGGCCATGTAGTCGAATTCGCCATGGTTGGGGTTATGGCAAACGCCATAGGTCACACCGCCCACGCGCTTCTTGATGTCCTTGATGCAGGTGTCGAACAACTCCCACAGCTTAGGGATATCGCCCACGGTGGCCTTCGAATAACGCCCTTGTACACCGGCAATCACCAGGGCCTTGCCCGCTTCCATGCGTGGCTCCAACGGTTGTTTTGTCTGCTGATCCATACGAACAGTCTCCTTCTTATGAGGGAACAAACCCGTATCGAGTATAGGGGCATATCCACGCGCTACTCCATGCAGAAAATTTTCCTACGCATCTGGACAACTTGCCATCATCGACCGTATTGTCTGCCCCGCAGGCCACCGCAGTGGCCGACGTCGCTCGGACGGTTCCGGGCGCTTACGTACTCTCGAGGCAACAATGGCCGACCAAGGTTCGCCGCGCCGCTTTGCGCGCATAGATCGACTCCCCCCGTATGTTTTCAATATCACTGCCGAGCTGAAGATGGCTGCGCGTCGGCGCGGCGAAGACATCATCGACTTGAGCATGGGTAACCCCGACGGCGCCACGCCTGCGCACATCGTGGAGAAAATGGTCACCGTCGCCCAGCGTGAAGACACCCACGGCTACTCCACCTCCAAAGGCATTCCGCGTCTGCGCCGAGCGATTTCGCGCTGGTACAAGGACCGCTATGAAGTGGACATCGACCCCGAGTCGGAAGCCATCGTCACCATCGGTTCCAAGGAGGGCCTGGCGCACTTGATGCTGGCCACCCTGGACCAAGGCGATACCGTGCTTGTGCCCAACCCGAGCTACCCGATTCACATCTACGGTGCGGTGATTGCCGGCGCCCAGGTGCGTTCGGTGCCGCTGGTGCCTGGCGTGGACTTCTTCGCCGAACTGGAACGGGCGATTCGCGGCTCGATCCCCAAGCCGAAGATGATGATCCTCGGTTTCCCGTCCAACCCTACCGCGCAGTGCGTGGAGCTGGACTTCTTCGAACGCGTGATCGCCCTGGCCAAGCAGTACGACGTGCTGGTGGTGCATGACCTGGCCTACGCCGACATCGTCTACGACGGCTGGAAAGCCCCGTCGATCATGCAGGTGCCGGGTGCCAAGGACATTGCGGTGGAGTTTTTCACCCTGTCCAAGAGCTACAACATGGCCGGCTGGCGCATCGGCTTCATGGTCGGTAACCCGGAACTGGTCAACGCCCTGGCGCGGATCAAGAGTTACCACGACTACGGCACCTTCACCCCGCTGCAAGTCGCCGCCATTGCTGCACTGGAAGGCGACCAGCAGTGCGTGAGGGACATCGCCGAGCAGTACCGCCAGCGCCGCAACGTGCTGGTCAAGGGCCTGCATGAGCTGGGCTGGATGGTGGAGAACCCGAAGGCGTCGATGTACGTCTGGGCGAAGATTCCCGAGCAGTATGCCGCCCTGGGCTCGCTGGAATTTGCCAAGAAGTTGCTGCTGGAGGCCAAGGTGTGTGTGTCGCCGGGGATTGGATTTGGCGAGTATGGCGATGATCACGTGCGCTTTGCGCTGATCGAGAACCAGGACCGCATCCGCCAGGCGGTGCGCGGGATTCGCGGGATGTTTCGCGCGGATGGATTGGTCACGAAGGCCTGACCAATCTACCTTTAGGAATGTGGTCAAACTGTGGGAGGGGGCTTGCCCCCGATGGCGGTGGATCAGTCACCAGATGCTGTGACTGACACTCTGCTATCGGGGGCAAGCCCCCTCCCACATTTGTTCCGCGGTGTGGCTTAGACCACCAGCGACAGCAGCATGATGAAAATCAACGCCACCACCGACAGAATGGTCTCCATCGCCGTCCAGGTCTTGAACGTCTCGGCCACGGTCATATTGAAGTACTGCTTCACCAGCCAGAACCCCGCATCGTTGACGTGAGACAGGATCAACGAGCCCGCCCCCGTCGCCAACACCAGCAGCTCGCGGTTAACCCCCGGAATCATGCCCACCACAGGCACCACGATGCCCGCGCCGGTAATGGTCGCGACGGTAGCCGAACCGGTCGCCACGCGAATCACCGCCGCCACCAGCCACGCCAGCAGGATCGGGTTGATCTGCGCGTTTACCGCCATATGGCCGATCACGTCACCCACACCGCTGGTGACCAGCATCTGCTTGAAGCCACCACCGGCACCGATGATCAGGATGATCGCGGCGGTCGGCGCGAGACTGGCGTCGAGCAGCTTGAGGATCTGCTTGGAGTGAATGCCCTGGCGATGGCCAAAGGTGTACAGCGACAGCAGCAACGCCAGCAGCAAGGCGGTGATCGGGTGACCGATCATATCCATCCAGTTGCGTACCACGTTGCCTTCGGCGAACGCTATGTCGGCGAAGGTTTTCAGCAGCATCAGGAACACCGGCAACAGCACGGTGACCAGGGTGATGCCAAAGCTCGGCAGGTCTTTGTTCTCAGGCTCGCGAGCCAGTTGATCGACCAATTCCTGGGACGGGTTGCCCGGGATGTATTTGGCGATGAACGTACCGAAGATCGGGCCGGCGATAATGGCCGTTGGCAGTGCGACGATCAGACCGTAGAGGATGGTCTTGCCGATGTCCGCGCCAAACACGCCGATGGCCAGCAGCGGACCCGGGTGCGGTGGCACCAGGCCGTGCACCGCCGACAGGCCGGCGAGCAACGGGATGCCGATCTTGATCAGCGACACACCAGTACGGCGCGCGACGATGAACACCAGCGGGATCAGCAGCACAAAGCCGATCTCGAAGAACAGCGGGATGCCCACCAGGAACGCGGCGAACATCATGGCCCACTGGACCTTCTCTTTGCCGAAGGCGCGGATCAGGGTCTGGGCGATCTGATCGGCACCACCGGATTCGGCCATCATCTTGCCGAGCATCGTACCCAGCGCGAGGATGATGCCGACAAAGCCGAGCACCCCGCCGAAGCCGTCCTGGAACGCCTTGATGATCTTGTCCACGGGCATGCCCGAGGTCAGGCCGAGGAAACCGGCCGCGATGATCAGGGCAATGAACGGGTGCACCTTGAACTTGGTGATCAGAACGATCAACCCGATGATGGTAACCACTGCGTCTAGCAGCAGGTAGGACTCGTGGGACATGCCAAACATGGGGGGTCTCTCCTGTTTGTTGTTGTTATTAAAGCGGGTGTTGAATTTCCTGCCGGGGACAGCGCTATCTTTTCCGGCAAAAAATCAGTTGGATGGTTCAAAACCGTGTTGCAGCCACCAGGCATTGGTCTGCTCGGCCAGCTCCTCGACGCTGTCTTCGCTGGCGTTGAGGGCCAGGGTCAGCGGCTCGCCCTTGGGCGACTCAAGGGTGGCGAACTGGCTGTCTATGAGGCTGGCCGGCATAAAATGCCCGGGGCGATGGGACACACGGTCGGCGGCCACTTCACGGGTCAGCTCCAGGAACACGAAACCCAGGCCCGGCGCGGCTTCGCGCAGGTGATCGCGGTATTTCTTCTTAAGCGCTGAACAGGTGAGCACGGGATGCTCGCCCGCCTTGAGCGAACGGCGCAGTTCATCGCAAAGGATGTCGAGCCAACCGGCGCGGTCGTCGTCGTTGAGGGGGTGGCCGGCGCTCATCTTTTCGATGTTGGCGGCGGGGTGAAAGCTGTCGCCTTCAATCGCGGTGGCGCCGTTCAGGCGGCACAGGGCCTCGCTGACACTGGTCTTGCCACAGCCGGCGACACCCATGATGACCAGGGCGGTAACAGGTTGACTCATGAAACACCTCAGGACGCAGATAGCGCTACCTTTGCACGCTGTAAGGCGAGTGCAAAAACAGGCTTTTCCCGCGCCGTCTTGTCATTTTTATGGAGTGACGCGTGCATCCTCTCCAATCATTTGAACCGGATCAGGCAACCCTGCGTTCAAGCATTTGCAGCTACTTGGAGACAGCGCTACCTTAGTGCCTCGATTTTTGTTTGGCAAGCCGCCTGATGACCTCCAAGAACGATAAAAAAATGCGCACCACGGGTCGCCCGACCCTTAACGAAGTCGCCCGCCTGGCCGGCGTCAGCCCGATTACCGCCTCCCGCGCCCTGCGCGGCATCAGCACCGTCGCCACCGAACTGGTGGAAAAAGTACAGCAGGCCGCCGCCGAACTGAACTACGTGGTCAACCCCGCCGCCCGCGCCCTGGCCTCGGCGCAGAGCCATTCGGTGGTGGTGTTGGTGCCGTCGTTGTCCAACCTGCTGTTTATCGAAACCCTCGAAGCCATCCACCAGGTGCTGCGGCCCAAGGGCTTTGAAGTGCTGATCGGCAACTCCCACTATTCCCGCGATGAAGAAGAAAACCTGCTGCGCAACTACATGGCCTACCAGCCACGGGGTTTGTTGCTGACCGGCTTTGATCGCACCGAAAGTGCCCGACGAATGGTCGAGGCCAGCAATGTGCCTTGCGTGTACATGATGGACCTGGACCCGAACGCCGGAGTGAACTGCGTGGGCTTCTCGCAACTGGCGGCGGGTGAGACGGCGGCGGCGCACTTGCTGTCCCGTGGGCGCAAGCGCCTGGCATATATCGGCGCGCAACTGGACCAACGCACGTTGCTGCGTGGCGAAGGGTTCCGCCGGGCGCTGCAACAGGCCGGCCTGTATGACCCGGCGCTGGAACTGCTGACACCGCGCCCGTCTTCCGTGGGCCTGGGTGGCGAACTGTTCTTGCAGTTGCTGGCAGCCCATCCGGATGTGGATGCGATCTTCTTCGGCAACGACGACCTGGCCCAGGGCGCACTGCTGGAGGCCATGCGCCATGGCATCAAGGTGCCGGAGCGCGTGGCTGTGCTGGGCTTCAACGATTTGCCAGCGTCGTCGTTCATGGTGCCGCGCCTGAGCAGCATCAGCACGCCGCGTGAGGCGATTGGGCGGAGGGCGGCGGAGCATTTGCTGACGATCATGGCGGGTAACAAGATCGCCAAGCCAGTGGTGGATATGGGCTTTGAATTGCAGATACGAGAAAGCACTTGACCCATGTGGGAGGGGGCTTACCCCCGATTGCAGTGTGTCAGGCCGGTTAGCTGCAACTGCCCCACCGATATCGGGGGCAAGCCCCCTCCCACATTGCTATCACCCCTGCTAGATTGGCCCTTCTCCAAATGCCAGGGAAGCACCATGGGACACTCACTGAAAATCTTGGGCCGCACGTCCTCCATCAACGTGCGCAAAGTGCTCTGGACCTGCCAGGAACTGGGCATCGACTACCAGCGTGAAGACTGGGGCATCGGCTATGCCCCCACCCAATCCCCCGAATTCCTCGCCCTGAACCCCAACGCCCAAGTGCCGGTGCTGATCGACGACCACGGCGTGCTGTGGGAGTCCAACACCATCTGCCGCTACCTCGTCAGCCTTTACCAACGCCACGACCTGCTCCCCGCCGAACCCGCACCACGGGCCCGCGTGGAGCAATGGATGGACTGGCAAGCCACCGAGCTCAACCCGTCGTGGGGCTATGCCTTTCATGCGTTGGTGCGCCAGAACCCGGACTACCAGGACCCGCAGCGCATCCAGGCCGGCGTGCAAGCCTGGAATGACAAGATGGGCCTGCTCGAACAGCAGTTGATCAAGACCGGCGCCTACGTCGCGGGTGATGAGTTCACCCTGGCCGACATCCTCATCGGCCTCTCGGTGCACCGTTGGCGCAATGCCCCCCTGGAGCATCCGCCCTACCCCGCGGTGCAGGCGTATTACCAGCGTCTCAGCCAGCGCCCCGGTTTCAAAACCTTTGCCCTCGACGGCCATAACTAAAACAAGGACTGCACCGTGAAAGGACTCAACGTACTGCTGACCGGCGCCTGCGGCAGAATCGGCAAGGCATTTTTCGAAGCCTCGAAAGACCGCTACCGCTTCACGCTCACTGACCGTATTGCGCCGGATTTCGCCCTAGGCGAGCACCGCTTCATACACGCTGACCTCAGCGATAAAACCGGGCTCGCGACCTTGCTTGAAGACATCGACGTGATCGTGCACCTGTCGGGCATCCCCCACGCCAGCGCCTCGTTCGACGAATTGCTGCCCAACAACATCCTCGCCACCACCTGGCTGTTCGAAGCCGCCGTGGCTGCTGGCGTCAAGCGCCTGGTGTTCGCCAGCAGCGCACAAACCATCGAAGGTTACCCGGTGGACCGCCAGATCACCCCGGGCATGCAGGTAATGCCCGCCAACCTTTATGGCGTGAGCAAATGCTACGGCGAGGCGCTGTGTGGCTATTACGCCGCAAAAACACCGCTGTCGACGATTGCCTTGCGCATCGGCGCCTTCGAATTTCCCGACACCCACGACCTCAACAACGCCCGCGACCTCAGCGCCTGGCTCAGCCCGCGTGACGCGGTGCAGTTGCTGCAACGTTCGGTAGAAGCCGAGGGGGTGAAGCACCTGATCGCCCATGGTATTTCCAACAACCGCTTCAAGCGCCTGGACTTGAGCGAGACCACGCGGGTGCTGGGTTACCATCCCAAGGATGACGCGTTTCAAACATTCGAGATTCCGATCACTTATTGAGTTTCCCCCATGCCCGCACTCTCCAGTACCGACGGCATCGACCCAATCCGCGCCGCCCACATCAGCGCACGCATTGACCGCCTGCCCGCCGTTGCCACCGTCTGGCGCCTGGTCGCGCTGCTGTCGATAGGCGGTTTTTTCGAGCTGTATGACCTGTTCCAGACCGCCTATATCAGCCCCGGCCTGATCAGCGATGGGATTTTCCACACCGGCAGCGAGGGCGTATTCGGCTTCTCGGACCAGGCCGCCTTTGCCTCGGCGACCTTTCTCGGTCTGTTCCTCGGCGCCAGCCTGCTCAGCCCCATCGCCGACCGTTTCGGGCGCCGGGCGATCTTCACCTTTGCGTTGATCTGGTACACCGTCGCTACCGTGTTGATGGGGATTCAAACGTCAGCGCTGGGCATCATCGGCATGCGTTTCCTGGTGGGGATCGGCCTGGGCATCGAACTGGTGACCATCGACGCCTACCTCTCGGAACTGGTGCCCAAGCGCATGCGCAGTTCGGCGTTTGCCTTTGCGTTTTTCATCCAGTTCCTGTCGGTGCCGGCGGTGGCATTGATGTCATGGTGGCTGGTGCCCCAGGCGCCATTCGGCGTGTCGGGCTGGCGCTGGGTGGTGCTGAGCAGTGCGGTGTTTGCGCTGTTTATCTGGCAACTGCGCAAGCGCCTGCCGGAATCACCGCGCTGGCTCGCGCAAAAGGGCCGCTTCGCAGAAGCCGGCACAATCATGGACAACCTGGAGGCGCGCTGCCAGAAGGACCATGGCAAACCGCTGGATGAGCCAGAACCGGAAGCCGTCAGCGTGCAAGGCAGTGGCCGCTTTGCCGATATCTGGCAACCGCCGTACCGCCGTCGCGCGCTGATGCTGATCGTGTTCCATGTGTTCCAGGCCATCGGCTTCTTTGGCTTCGGCAATTGGTTGCCGGCGTTGCTGTCGGGCCAGGGCGTCAGCGTGACCCACAGCTTGCTCTACGCCTTCATCATCACCCTCGCCTACCCGCTGGGGCCGCTGCTGTTTGTGAAGGTGGCGAATCGCTTTGAAAACAAATGGCAAATCGTCGGCTCGGCACTGGGCGCGATGATCTTCGGCAGCCTGTTCGCCCTGCAAACCACGGCGGTGGGTCTGGTGATCTGCGGCGTGATGATCACCTTCTGCAACGCCTGGCTGAGCTTCAGCTACCACTCCTATCAGAGCGAGTTGTTCCCGACCAACATCCGCGCACGAGCGGTGGGCTTCTGTTATTCGTTCAGCCGCTTGTCCACGGTGTTCAGCAGTTTGTTGATCGGTTTTATCCTCGAACATCTGGGCACGCCTGGAGTGTTAGCGTTCATTGCCAGCAGCATGCTGATCGTGATGATCACCATCACTTGGTTCGGGCCGCGTACGCGGAACCTGGCGCTGGAAAACATCGCCCATTGACGGCAATGGCTGGCCGCCGGCAGGACAACCCTTGCCGCGCCGGCCACGCCAGGCCCAGTAAAACCGGGCACTTCACGCCCGGCACGCTATTTGCTCCACCTGTGGCACCGCACATTTCCACAGGTGACCGATCATGCTGGTTAACAACAACACCCAAGCCGTGTCGACCGTTCAACAGATCAAACGGCCCGACATGGACCCCGCCAACGCCGCCGCCAGCGCACTGTACAGCGGTGCCTTGCAGGCCGCGCAGCAAAGCGTGACCGTGCCGGCCGCACAGAAGGAACTGGACAAGGCCGCCGACCGCATCGACGAAGCCTTCGCCAAGACCCGTGTGCAATTGCAGACCACCACCGAGGCCGTCACCGCCTCAACGGCGACTGCGGACGTGCCGAAAACCGGTTCGACCGCCACCACGGCGCGCTCCGAGTTCACGGACTACATGAGCAAATCCCCGGCCGAGCGTATCCGCGAGCAATTGCTCAAGGAGCAGGGCTTGACCGAGGCGGATGTGCAGAACATGTCCCAGGAAAAGCAGGACGCTATTTCCAAGCAGGTGGCTGAACGCCTGAAGCAGCAGCAAGAGCAGCAAGTAGCGGCGAAAACCGCTGAGCCGCAGGCGCAGACAGTCAAAGAAACCCTGGCCGCGATCTGACAAGCGCCGCTGACCAACTGTGGGAGCCGGCTTGCCGGCGATGCAGGCGCCTCGGTGAATCAGTTAGACCGAGGTGATGCCATCGCCGGCAAGCCGGCTCCTGCAGGGTTTTGGTTTATTGCAGTTGCAACGTGGAGTTGAACTGCCCGATCGCGTCCACCACATGCCGTGATCCTTCCTGAATCTCCAGGATCACCTGCCCCGCCTCATTCGCCAGTTCCACCCCCAGCCCCGTGCGGCTCAAGCTCGACTGCATGCTCGACACCGCGCTCAGCGACAGGTCGTGGTTCTTGCGCACCACATCGACAATCTCCACCGTCGCCTGGCTGGTACGTGCCGCGAGGCTGCGCACTTCATCGGCCACCACCGCAAAGCCACGCCCATGCTCGCCCGCCCGTGCCGCTTCAATCGCGGCGTTGAGCGCCAGCATGTTGGTCTGTTCGGCAATACTGCGGATGGTCTGCACGATGCTGCCGATGATGTCCGATTGCTTGTTCACCGCATCAATGCTTTGCGCCGCCTGGTTCAGATCGTGGGAAATTTCTTCAATAATCTGCACCGTCTGCTGCACCACCTCCGAGCCCTTGCGCGCACAGGCGTCGTTTTGCACCGAGGTGGCGTGGGCCGAGTCGGCTGCGGTTCTCAGGGTGGAGACCTGGTCGGTGATGTCGCTGGCGAACTTCACCACTTTGTACAGGCGCCCACTGGTGTCGAAGATCGGGTTGTAGGACGCCTCCAGGAACAATGTCTTGCCGTATTTGTTTTTGCGCTCAAAGCGGTGCGAGTGGTATTCGCCGCGATTGAGCGATGCCCAGAACGCCTTGTAGGTCGGCGACTCCACTTCGCTGCGATGGCAGAACATGCTGTGGTGCTGACCGACGATTTCATCCAGGGAGTACTGCACGGTTTTCAGGAAGTTTTCGTTGGCGTTGAGGATCTGGCCCTGGGGAGTGAACTCGATCACCGCCATGGAACGGCTAATGGCGTCGATCAGGCTTTGGTTTTCATGTTCATGGTGAACCCGCGCGGAAATATCCGACGCGACCTTGATCACGCTCTGCACGTGATTGTCCTTGTCCAGCACCGGCATATAGCTGGCTTCGAGCCATACTTCCTGGCCGTGCTTGTTCAAGCGCATGAAGGTGCCGCTGAGCGCCTCGCCCCGTGCAAGGTCGCGCCATAACTTGGCGTAGGCGTCGGTGTGGGTATAAGCCTCGTCGCAAAAGATGCGGTGGTGTTTGCCACGGATGTCTTCGGCGCTGTAGCCCATGGTTTGGCAGAAATTGTCGTTGGCATCAAGGATCACGCCAGTGGGGTCGAACTCGATCATGGCCATGGAACGGCTGATGGCGGCGAGTTTGGCATTGGATTCGGTCAGGGCGCAGGAGAAACGTTCGATTTGTTGCAGGTCGGATTTGTGATGGCGGTTGAACATATTCGGATCACCCTTTCAAATACCAGCGCCTGGCAAGGCGCATTCCATTCACGGATTGAATAGTGCTGGCAGATCTTTATGGGAACAACCATCCGAATCGCTTTATATGCCAAGCGTCATCAACGGTTCTGGATGAGCATAGACCGGGCTTGCCGCTACGCAAGGTCACTAGTCAACCAGCATTTCCAACAGTGCGCTGACCGCGGCTGACGGTGGACGACTCGGCGTGCCGACCAAGGCAAACTCACGCTGCAGCGGCACCTTCAGCGCCATCACACGCAGGCCCTTGCGCTGGATAGGCAGGGCCATTTCCGGCACCAGCGTGACGCCAACCCCCTCGCGCACCAGGCTGAAGGCACTGCTCCATTCGCGCACTTCCACGCGAATATCCCGCAGGGTCAGCCCCGCTGCAGTCCCCAGGCTGCGCGCATTGGCGGTGCAACCACCGGTAGCCAGTACGAAAGGCTGCTCAAGTAACTCCTCAAGCGACACACATGCATCAGCCGGGCGTTGCGCCAGCGCATGGTCCACCGGCAACACGGCCATCCATAAGTCACGGCCCAACACGGTGGCATTGCGCTCGGGCGTGGGGTTGAGCACCACGCCCAAGTCGACGAGGCCGCTATCGAGCAAGGTGAGCACTTCGTTGTCGGTGACATCCAGGGTGGTGACCTCGATGCCGGGATAGAGCTGCGCAAAACGCTGCAACGCAGGTGTCAGAAACGTCGCCAGCACCCTCGGGAAACTGGCGATGCGAATCGTCCCACGCAGCATGGGCCTGGCTTCGTCCACAGTGCTGCGGATCGCCTGCAAGGCACCGAGCATCACCCGCGCCTGTTCGATCACACTCAAGCCCAACGCCGTAGGCAAGGTCTTGCGCGGTTCACGGGTGAACAGTTGCGCGCCCAGCGTCGCCTCCATGCCGGCCATGGCCTGGCTGGCAGCGGACTGGGTCATGCCTACCCGCTCGGCGGCGGCGGTGATGCTGCCGTGATCGGCCACGGCCACCAGCAGGCGCCAGTGCATCAGGTTCATCATGGCAGTAGCTGTCCTTATGGCGGGGGTCTGAAGGTTTAATTTTACGCACGGTGCCACGCCCGCGAGACTGGCGCAAATTCAACGGAGCTGCCCCAGATGAAACTGTATTTCTTCCCCCACGCCTGTTCCCTCGCCCCGCATATCGTGTTGCGCGAATTGGCGTTGCCGTTCGACCTGGTGCTGGTCGATAACCAGGCCAAGACCACCGCCGAGGGCGAAGACTTCCTGCAGATCAACCCCAAGGGTTACGTCGCCGCGCTGAAACTGGACAACGGCCAGGTACTCACCGAAGCCAGCGCGATCCTGCAATACCTTGCCGACTTGAAACCCGCCGCCGGCCTGGCCCCTGCTAATGGCAGCTGGGAACGGGTGCGCTTGCAGGAGTGGCTGAATTTTATCGCTACCGAGATTCATGGCGGCTTGGCGGTGTTCTTCAGCGACGCGATCCAGGGCGACGTGCGCGCGCTGTTCGAGGCCACGCTGTTCAAACGTTTCGCGGTGCTGGTGCAAACGCTGGAGCGCCAGGATTATCTGTTGGGGTCGCACTACTCGGTGGCGGATGCCTACCTGTTCGTGGTGCTGCGCTGGGCCGCGTTTCACGCCATTGACCTGGGCCGGTGGCCGGCGCTGGCGGCATTTCAACAACGGGTGGGTGAGCGACCTGCGGTGGTTGCCGCACTGGCCGCTGAAAACCCATGAGTTGAGATGAAGCGCCCCAGCGCCAACACATCCAGCGAGCCCGAGCGATCCTGATCCAGGTGCGCCACCTGGCTGCGCACCTCGGCATGGATCTGCCGGGCGCCCTGCCCCAATCGCAGCGCAGTACGTTGAAGTGGGCATTGAGAAAATCGATATAGATCGGTTGCTTGGTCTGCTCACTGATTAAGGGCTTTTGGTTGTGGCGAGCGGGCTCACCACACATTCATGGCGCCTTGAAGACGGCTTGCTGCACATCGACCTTTTTCGGGATCAGGCCGTTGGCGAAGAACAGGTCCGCCGTGCGTTGCTGGGTAGCGACGTCCGAGGCTTGCAGCGGCCGTATCGGCGCGGGCGAGCGGTGTTCGAAGTAGCTTTTCACCACCGCCGGTTGCAGGCCCAGGGTCTTGGCCATCAGCGCGATGCTCTCTTCGGGCTTGTCGAGGGACAGGCGCTGCGCCTTGCCCAGGGTCTGGATGATCGTGCCGATAGATTGCGGGTACCGCTTGGCAAACGGACTGCTGACCACAAAAAAACTGCCCGCCGGGTTGAGGCCCTGGCCGTCGCCCAGCACACGGGCGGAGCTGTCGACCACCGCGGCGGAGTAGTACGGGTCCCACACCACCCAGGCGTCGACTTTGCCTTGCTCGAACGCAGCACGGCCATCGGACGGCGACAGGTACACCACGTTCACGTCCTTCCATTGCAGGCCGGCGCGCAGCAGGCTTTTGAGGAACAGGTTGTGTGCGCTGGAGCCCTTGAGCAGCGCCACGCGCTTGCCCTTCAGTTCGGCCACGCTTTGCACGGGGCTGGCCTTGGGCACTAGCACCGCTTCGGTCTTGCCCTCGTTGGGCTCGACGGCGAAGTATTGCAAGTCGATGCCGGCGGCCTGGGCAAAGATCGGCGGGATGTCGCCGATATTGCCGATGTCCAGGCTGCCGCCATTCAGCGCTTCGATCAGCGGCGGGCCGCCGAGGAACTCGATCCACTGCACCTGGGTGCCGGGCAGCGCCGCTTCGAAGAGTTTGTGCTCACGGGCCAGCACCATGCTCACCGAACTTTTCTGGTAGCCGATGCGCAAGGTTTCAGGTTGGGCCGCCAGCACATGACCGGCGATCAATGACAGTACCGCCGCAGCGAAGATTTTAAGCATCAGAGCGCCCCCTTGACCTTGGCCGCGACATCCGCCGACACCCATTGCTGCCAGACATCTGGATGGTCCTTGAGGAAGGCTTCAGCGACCTGGCGGGGCGGCGTGCGTTTCTCGCTCATGTCACCGAGGATGCCGTTGAGCAAATCAATCGGCAGGTCGACCTTTTCAAACACGCTCACCAGTTGCGGGTACTGCGCCTTGAACGGCGCCGAGACACCAATCGCCAGGCGTGCCGGCATCGAGCGGGTGCCGATGGGGTTGGGGTTTTTCGCGTCGGACAGGGTCTTCCAGGCATCGGCGTTGAACGGCGGCTCTTCCAGCTTGACCAGCTTGAAGCGGCCCAGCAGCGGCGTCGGCGACCAGTAGTAGAACAACACCGGCTTGCCGCGACGGATCGACGACGCCACTTCGGCATCCAGCGCCGCACCGGAGCCGGTGCGGAAGTTGACGAAGCTGTCGGTGAGCTTATAGGCCTTGAGTTTCTGGCTGTTGACGATCTCCGAGGTCCAGCCGGTGGGGCTGTTGAGGAAGCGCCCACGGGTCGGGTCTTCGGGGTCGCGGAACACGTCCTTGTAGCGCGGCAGGTCGGCCACCGACTTCAGGTCCGGCGCCAGAGGCTTGATACCGCGCGCGGCATCGCCCTTGATCACGAACTCCGGCACCCACCAGCCTTCGGTGGCGCCCTTGACCGTGTCGCCCAGGCCAAACACCTTGCCCTCGTTTTCCGCCTTGACCCACGCCGGACTGCGCCCGGCCCACTCTTCGCCGATCACCTGGATATCGTCCTTGGCCAGGGCGGCTTCCAGGCTCACGGTGCTGCCGGGCAAAGTGTCGGTGGGCAGGCCGTAGCCCTTCTCGACGATCAGGCGCAGCACCTCCGTGATCAGGCTGCCGCTTTCCCAGGTGATGTCACCGAAGTGGATGGGTTTGACGGCTTCGGCGGCATGGACGGTGGGGGACAGCAGGCTCAGGGCCAGCAGGCCACCGCCCAAGAGTTTCTTCAGATGCTTCATCGGCAACCTCATAGTTGTGCGGTGATGTTCGTTAAAAGTCATAACTGAGCCGCGTGTAATTTGTTGATCCGGTCGTCGTTCATTCCAGGCACAACCGCAGGCAACGGTTGAAGGCGCGGGTCATGTAGTCGCTGACCGAACGCTGGGAAATCCCCAGCTCGGCGGCGATTTCCGGGTAGGTCAGGCCATTGAGTTGCGAAAGCAAAAAGGTCGCCTTGACCTTGGCGTGCAAGCCGTCGAGCAACTGGTCAATGGCGTGCAGGGCTTCGAGCATTTGCGCCAGCTCTTCCGAGGATGGCGCGGTGGAGGTCACGTCATTGTCGAGGGCGTTGAGGTAGGCACGCTCCAAGTCACGGCGGCGCCACAACTGGTACATCAGGCGCTGGGCGATGGTGGTGAGCAAGGCGCGGGGCTGGCGGATCGGCCCCACGCCCGGCGCACTCAGGAGCTGGACGAAGGTGTCGGCGGCAATGTCTTCGGCGTGGGCGCGGGAATCGAGGTGGCGGTGCAAACGGCTGCACAGCCAGTCGTAATGACTGCGGAACAATCCGCCCACGTAGTCGCTGTGAGAAGTGTCGGCGCCGGACATAGTGGCTCCATCTGAGAAGGTTGCACGTTATGTCCGGTGTTCCGGTGGAGCGATCCTAGCAAGGCTGCTTATTCTTTAATAATATTTAAAAGGTATTTTTATATAACCTTATTAAAGTATCGGATAACCCGCGTTGACGGCCTGATCCTGATAACTCAAGAGCACCGCATAGTCGTCTTCGCTGGCGGGAAGCACTTCGTGCAAGCCCAATGTCTCGGCCACCTCGGGCAAGTCCTGCAACGCCTGGTTCATCGCCCGGCGGATCTGCCCCCCCTGTTCATCGCTCAAGCCCAACGGGCCGATATAGGGCAAGGTCGGGCTCGGCGCACTGCGGGTAACGAGGCGCAGCCCCACCACCTCCTGTGGCGCGAAACGGGCGAGGTAGTCGTAGGTCACGCTGTCGATGGCGGCGAGATCGGCGCGGTCTTCGCGCAGCCAGCGCAGGCTCTCGCGGTGGGCGCCGCTGATACCGACACTGGCGAAGAAACGCCCACCGCGTTGCAGGGGTGCAAGGCGTTCGCGCAACAGGTTCATGCCGCTGTTGGAGTCGTGGCCGTTGATCACGCCACGGCTGTTGTAGAAGTCCGCCAGGCGGTGGCGCGGGTTGTCGTCGCGGGTCAGCAGCAGGCTGCAATGTTCGCCCTGGCGGCTGTGGGGCAACTCATAGCGCGGTCGACCGATCACGCGGACCCTACCGCGCAACTGGGTCATCAGTGGATAACCGCAGGTTTGGGTCACCAGCAATTCGGGGGCGAGCCACAGGCCGGGCAAGTCGAGATGATCGGCATTGAGACGGCGCAGTCCAAGGTGTTCGAGGATGCGCGCCAGCCACTGTTGGTTGGCCTGCCGGATCGGTTCGGGCGCGACATACATCAGCAGTTCGGCATAGTGCTCACTCATGCTCGTCTCTCACGCAAAGGGGTGCCGGGGGCTGTCGATGGCCTTGAGCCCGTGGCGGCCGATCAACTGGCCGTAGCCTTGCACCAGGAAGCCGCCGCTGCGCGCGATCCATTGTTCACGCCGGGCACGGTAAACCGTGGGCAGCAAATACCAGGGCAGTTTCGGCAAATCGTGGTGCACCAGGTGCAGGTTGTTATTGAGGAACAGCCAGGTCCACGGCCAGGACGCTTCGTTGAGCACGCTGCGTTGCTCGGGCCGGGGGTACGGGCGGTGTTCATAATAGGAACGGATCGAGGCCAGGGACAAGGCCGGCACGCTGACCAGCAGCAGGTAATGCCCCACCGACAACGCGCTGTAGTGGGCGATGAATATCAACATCAGCACGGTGACGGCACCGTGGGCCAGCCACATCGGCCATACCTGGGGCAGGCGCTGGCATTCCTGGCGGATCAGGCGGCCAATCGCCAAAGGGGCAGAAAGCAGGAAGCGGCCGAGCACGGTCTTGGTCACCCCATGCACGCTGCGTTCGAACAGCGAGCTGTGGTCCCATTGCTGCTGGGTGAGGTAGCGGCTTTCCGGGTCGACGCCCGGCAGGGTCAGATCTTCGTCGTTGTGGTGCAGCAGATGGCTGTCGCGGTACAACGTGTAGGGATACCACACGGCAAAGGGTGCATAGCCGAGGAGTTTATTGACCAGCAGCGAACGGGTGGGATGGCCGTGGAGCAGTTCGTGTTGGACCGACAACCACAGCGTCACGAGCGGGATCAACAGCAGTGTGCTCAACCACAGGCCCAGCCAATGGCTGCCGAGGATCACGGCGAACCAACCGGCGTAGATGCCGGTCAACAACAGCCAGGTCGGCCATTCGGTTCTGGCGGTAAAGCATTGGGCCAGGGTTTCGATTTCCCGGCGTTGGGCAGGATCAAGGTAGTGGGCCATCGGCAGCTCAGAGCAGGTGTTTCCTGCTCTGTGCAATGGCGCGGGAAAATCTTGCAGATCGTTTGGTTCTAAGCTTGTAACTCAGTGACCGAACAGGCCTGTCTCGGTTTTCTTGGCTTTCTTGTCAGCGCGTTTTTCATCGGCGGTCTTTGCCGGTTTTTTCTTCGCGGCTTTCTTTGAATCCATACCTTTGGCCATGATGCGTACTCCACTTTAAGGGGTTGCAGTCATGGGTATACCACCTATTGCCTCGCACAAGGCGTTTATAATCCCCGGCCCTTGATAGCGCTGCCTGAAGACCATGCCCCCATTGCACATCGAACCGCTGGCCGAGCCCTTGTGGCCCCTGCTGAACAAGTTTTACCGCAGCCACAATTCGTCGATGAAAGCGCTCAAGGGCGGGCGCTTGTGGGTGGCGCGCGACAGCGAGATTATCGCCGGCCTGTGCCTCACACCCGTGGTTGGCGGGCAGTGGTTGACCGGGGTGTTCGTTGACCCGGCCTATCGCGGCCAAGGGCTGGCGGTGCGGCTGATCACGGCGGCTGCGGCCGATGTGGATGGTACGCTGTGGTTGCTGTGCCATCCGGAGCTCGAAGGGTTGTATCAGCGCATGGGCTTTACCCAGGACACCGTGCTGCCGCAGTCCCTCAATGAACGGCTGGTGCGCTACAAACGCAACAAACCGATGATCGCGATGGGCTTAGATCGTTTGGTGAGGTCGACCACCGATAATGTGTGATCAGCATGTACAGGGCCCATGCTAGCCTCGGCGGCACAGTGGCCCTTTACAGGATGATCATGAAAACGACGCTCGCAGTTCTCTCCCTCACCGCCCTGCTCGCCCCGGCGTTGAGCCAGGCCGCCGATGCACCGATCAGCGCCCAACAGTACCAAAGCGTACTAGCCGGCAGTTGGCGCGACCCAGCCAACAGCGCCCGTGACGGCTATCGCCACCCGCAACAGACCCTGGAGTTCTTTGGCCTGGGCGCCAAGCAAAGCGTGATCGAGATCACCCCGGGTGGCGGCTGGTACAGCGAAGTGCTGGCGCCGCTGCTCAAGGATCACGGGCAGTACATCGCCGCCGTGCAGGCCGCGAGCAGCAGCGCCTATGCGCGCACGTCGGCAGAGAACCTGAAGAAGAAATTCGCGGCTGACCCAGCGCGCTACGGCAAGGCCTCGGTGGTGGAGTTCGATCCCAAGGCGCCGGTATTCGGCAAACCCGCTTCGGCGGATGCGGTGCTGACGTTTCGCAATGTGCATAACTGGGTAGCGGCAGGCACCGCGCCGGCGACGTTCAGTGCGTTCTACCGGGTACTGAAACCGGGTGGTGTGCTGGGTGTGGAAGATCACCGGGCCAAGGATGGGGCGGACTTGGAGGCCATCAAGGACAGCGGCTACCTGACCACCGCCCAGGTGGTGAAGCTCGCGACTGATGCCGGGTTCAAGCTGGTGGGACAGAGCGAGGTGAATGCTAACCCCAAGGACACCAAGGATTACCCGGGTGGGGTGTGGACGTTGCCGCCGACGTTGAAGTTGGGGGAGCAGGATAAGGCGAAGTATGTGGCGATTGGTGAGTCGGATCGGATGACGTTGCGGTTCGTCAAACCCACCCGATAACCCGCCTTGAAATGCAGTCAACTGTGGGAGGGGCGGTGCGACGATTCGACTTGCCCCGATGGCGGTGACCAGTCACAGATGTTGAGACTGACACACTGCAATCGGGGGCAAGTCGAATCGTCGCACCGCCCCTCCCACAGGTTGATCTCTGTATGTCTGAGGGTTAGTCGTCGGCGGAGGGGTCCATGTCCGGGAACATCACCTCGATAAACCCGAACTTGCTGAAGTCGGTGATCCGCGACGGGTACAACCGGCCGATCAGGTGATCGCACTCATGCTGCACCACCCGCGCATGAAAACCGTCGGCAAACCGCACAATCGGCTCGCCCTTGGGATCAAACCCTTCGTAGCGAATCTGTTGGTAACGGTTTACCGCGCCCCGCAGGCCGGGCACGGACAGGCAGCCTTCATAGCCCTCTTCCAGCACTGGGCTGAGGGGGGTGATCAGCGGGTTGATCAGGATCGTCTGCGGCACCGGCGGTGCGTCCGGGTAGCGTTCGCTGGCCTCGAAACCGAAGATCACCAATTGCAGGTCGACGCCGATCTGCGGTGCGGCCAAGCCAACGCCTCCCACGTGTTCCATGGTCTGGAACATGTCATCGATCAATTGCCACAACTCGGGGCTGTCGAACATTTCCGGCGGAACCGGAGGCGCGATGCGCAACAAGCGTTCGTCGCCCATTTTCAGGATTTCACGGATCATCGATCAGACTTCGTCAGGGGTGGGCTTGGAATGGTCCCGGCCGAGGCCTGAGACGTGCTGTTTTTCGCCGACAGGCGGCGCGGATTGATCGAATTCCTTTTCACCCGGGTCCTTGCCTTCGGCGGACATGTGTTCGATCACCGCGTTCATTTCCGCCCCCAGCAGCAACACGGCGGCGGAAATGTAGAAGTACAGGAGCAGCACGATGATCGCACCGATACTGCCATACATGGCGTTGTAGTCGGCAAAGGTTTTGACGTAGTAGCCAAAGCCCAGGGACGCGACGATCCACACCACTACCGCCAGAACGGAGCCTGGGGTGATGAAGCGGAATTTCTGCTCGACGTCCGGCATCACGTAATACATGAGGGCCACGGCGAACATCAGCAAAATCACGATCAGCGGCCAGCGCAGGATGGTCCACAGGGTCACCACGAATTCCTGCATGCCGATCTGCCCGGCCAACCACTCCATCACTTGCGGGCCCAGCACCATCAGCGCAGCGGCCGCCAGCAACATGCCGGCGATGCCGACGGTGTAGAAAATCGACAGCGGGAAGCGCTTCCAGATCGGCCGGCCTTCCACCACGTCGTAGGCGGCGTTCATCGCGCTCATCATCAGGCGCACACCGGCCGAGGCGGTCCACAGCGCAATCACGATACCCACCGACAGCAGGCCACCCTTGGATTGCTGCAACTGGTCGATCACCGGGTTCACCTGCTCCAGGGCCTGGGGCGGCAACACCAGTTCCGACTGCAGGCGCAGCCAGGTGAAGAAGTCCGGCAGGTGCAGGAAACCGATCAGGGCAATCAGGAACAACAGGAAGGGAAACAGCGAGAACAGCATCTGGTAGGCCAGTGCCGACGCGTAGGTGGGCATTTCGTCATCGACGAATTCCTTGACGGTACGCAACAACACTTTGTGCAGCTTGAGACCATCGAGAACCGGAAAAATCATAGCGTCTCCTTTCGCCGCAAAAAGTTGAGTTTGTGGGCGACTCAGGGGCCGTTTTCTACATCAAGGTAGCCTATTTGACGACCTTGAAACAATTTCGAAACTTTAATCACGCCGTGTGACATAAAAACGGCCATCCGTGGATGGCCGTTTGGACTGCTTGAAAGCGTGTTTACTTGGTCGCTTTTTTCACTGCGTCCTTGGTGTCGCCTACCGCTTTCTGCACTTCGCCTTTCTTTTCCTGAATGACACCTTCAGCGCGCAGTTTGTCGTTGCCGGTGACTTTACCGACACCTTGCTTGATATTGCCGACCGCCTCGTTTGCCACGCCTTTAACCTTGTCAGATGTGCTGCTCATGGTATTTCTCCGAAAGAACAATCAAGGGTTTTGGGTCATTACCTAAAGATTGACCCGAGGCCGTTCAGCAGAGTTTCAATTATTTTTGCCCACGCATTTCATCCCCGGCCGCAGGTTTGGCTTTATGTTTTGCCGCCAACCCACGAGAATGCCCGGCACATTCAGGCTATAACGCTGAATAACAGATCCCGTAGGAAGGTTATGAAACTCAATAAAGCACAGGCCATCGCCCGCAGAAACACCGAACTGGGCGGAGCCGTACTCGGCGTCAACAACTGCCACTTCACCGACCTGGACCGCAAGCGCAACATCTGGTGGTTCGACCTGCCGGTGGGCCGGATTGCCGTGGGCCAGTACGAGTGGGTCCACCTGTTGATGCACAACGCCGAGACCGACCAGTTGCTGCACCTGAAGGTGCCAACAGTGTTCCTGCGTGAAAAGCTCGAAGGCCTGGTGGTGCGCAATGCGGGCAAGCGCAAGCCGGAGATCACGCTGGAACTTAGCGCGGACAAGGATTCGTTCTTGAAGGATGTGCGTCCGGCAGGGGCTGGCGTGAGCTTCGCGCAGTTCGCCCTGTAAAAAAGCTGTTCAAAATGTGGGAGGGGGCTTGCCCCCGATAGCGGTGTATCAGTCAGCACATCGGTAGCTGACACACTGCCGTCGGGGGCAAGCCCCCTCGCACATTGGTATAGCGTTACTTTTTAAGACCGAGCTTCTTCAACTCTTCATCGCGCAGCTCACGGCGCAGGATCTTGCCCACGTTGGTGGTCGGCAACGCATCGCGGAATTCCACGGCCTTGGGCACTTTGTACGCAGTAACGTTGGCGCGCATATGCTCCATCACCTGCTCCTTGGTCAGGGTGGCACCCGGCTTGACCACGATGAACAGCTTGATGTGCTCCCCGGACTTTTCGTCCGGCACGCCGATGGCCGCGCACTGCAGCACGCCCGGCAGGCCAGCCAGTACGTCTTCCAGCTCATTGGGGTACACGTTGAAGCCCGAGACCAGGATCATATCCTTCTTGCGATCGACGATGCGCATGTAGCCGTCCGGCTGGATGATCGCGATGTCACCGGTCTTGAGCCAGCCTTCGCTGTCGAGCATCTCGTCGGTGGCGTCCTGGCGCTGCCAGTAGCCCTTCATCACCTGCGGACCTTTGACGCACAGTTCGCCGGTTTCACCCAGTGCGAGTTCGGTGCCGTCATCGGCGATGACTTTGCAGACGGTGGAGGGCACCGGGATGCCGATGGTGCCGATCTGGATATGCTGGATCGGATTAACCGTAGCCACCGGGCTGGTCTCGGTCATGCCGTAGCCTTCGCAGATGCCACAACCGGTCACGGCCTTCCAACGCTCGGCCGCTGCCAATTGCAGGGCCATGCCGCCGGACAGGGTGACTTTAAGCGCGGAGAAATCCAGCTTGCGGAACGCTTCGTTGTTGCACAGCGCCACAAACAGCGTGTTCAAGCCGACAAAGCCGCTGAACTTCCACTTCGACAGTTCCTTGACCATCGCCGGCAGGTCGCGCGGGTTGCTGATCAGGATGTTGTGGTTGCCGATCAGCATCATCGCCATGCAATGAAAGGTGAACGCATAGATGTGGTAAAGCGGCAGCGGCGTAATCAGGATCTCGCAGCCTTCATTGAGGTTGGAGCCCATCAGCGCCTTGCACTGCAACATGTTGGCGACCAGGTTGCGGTGGGTGAGCATCGCGCCCTTGGCCACGCCGGTGGTGCCGCCGGTGTATTGCAGCACGGCCACATCGCCGCTGGCCGGGCTGGCATCGCTGACCGGTTGGCCGTGCCCCTTGGCCAGCACGTCGTTGAACTTGATCGCCTTGGGCAGGTGATACGCCGGGACCATTTTCTTCACGTACTTGATGACGCTGTTGATCAGCAGGCGCTTTAGCGGCGGCAACAGGTCGGCGACTTCGGTGACGATCACATGCTTGACGGCGGTCTTGGGCACGACCTTTTCCGCCAGGTGCGCCATGTTGGCCAGGCACACCAGGGCCTTGGCGCCGGAGTCGTTGAATTGGTGTTCCATTTCCCGCGCGGTGTACAGCGGGTTGGTGTTGACCACGATCAGGCCGGCGCGGATGGCGCCAAACACGGCGACCGGGTATTGCAGGACGTTGGGCAGTTGCACGGCGATCCGATCGCCGGGCTTCAAGTCGGTGTGCTGTTGCAGGTACGCGGCGAAGGCGCCGGACAGTTCGTACAATTCACCGTAGGTGATTGTCTTGCCCAGGTTGCTGAAAGCCGGTTTGTTGGCGAAGCGCTGGCAGGACTGCTTCAGTACCGCCTGAATATTCGGATACTCGTCTGGATTGATTTCTGCGGCAATCCCGGCGGGGTACTTATCCTTCCAAAAGTCTTCGTTCATGGAAGCCCACTCCTCAGCGACGTCAGCGACGCGAATTCATCATCGCATTTGATGCGATTATTATTGGTGTATGTTTTTTTAGGTGAATCTGGCGCTTTCAAGCAGGCCGAGACGTCACAAAGCGCGCCGAGAGTAGCAGCTTTGCCAAAGGCCGCCTAGAGCCAAAAGAGGGGGCCACGGTCATAAACACGACTGTCCTACAATATTTGGTCACACTTTAAACCAAGCTGAAATAGCTCGATAAATGGCTCTGGAACGGGGCTTTCAGAACAGCACAGTACAAATGTGGGAGGGGGCTTGCCCCCGATAGCAGTGGTTCAGTCTACACATCTGGTGACTGTCCCACCGCCATCGGGGGCAAGCCCCCTCCCACATTTTTCAGCAGATTTCAGATCAAGCGATATCGCGCAACTCACGCCGCAAGATCTTGCCCACCGGCGTCATCGGCAACGAGTCGCGCAACACGATGTGCTTAGGCACCTTGTACCCCGTGAAGTTGGTCTTGCAGTACGCCTTCAACTCCTCAAGGCTCACCCCTTCGGAACGCGCCACCACGAACAGCTTCACCGCCTCCCCCGTGCGCTCATCCGGCACGCCGATCACCGCGCAGTTGGCCACCGCCGGGTGGGCCATCACCACGTCTTCGATCTCGTTGGGGTACACGTTGAAACCCGAGACGATGATCAGGTCTTTCTTGCGGTCGACGATGCTGACGAAACCATCGGCATCGATCACCGCGATATCGCCAGTCTTCAGCCAGCCTTCGGCGTCCAACGCCTCGGCAGTGGCGACCGGTTGCTGCCAGTAGCCCTTCATCACCTGCGGGCCTTTGATGCACAACTCACCACGCTCGCCCAACGGCAACTCGTGACCTTGATCGTCGATGACTTTCATCGCCGTGCCCGGCACCGGCAGGCCCACGGTGCCCAGGCGCGACTGGCTGCCGTAGGGGTTGGTGCTGGCCACCGGCGAGGTTTCGGTCAGGCCGTAGCCTTCGCCGATGGAACAGCCGGTGATGGCCTTCCAACGCTCGGCCGTGGCCTTGACCAGTGCGGTGCCGCCGGAGTTGGTGATCTTGAGGTGGGAGAAGTCCAGGGTCTTGAAGTCCGGATGGTCCATCAACGCCACAAACAACGTGTTCAGCCCCAGCAGGCAGGAGAACCGCCACTTTTTCAGTTCCTTGATAAACCCGCCGATATCCCGCGGATTGGTGATCAACACGTTATGGTTGCCGGTCACCATCATGCACATGCAGTTCGCCGTGAACGCATAGATGTGGTACAGCGGCAATGGCGCAATCATCACCTCCTGCCCTTCCTTCACCAGCGGCTGGCCATCATCGGTGACCTGGGACATGCACGCCCGCGCCTGTTGCATGTTCGCCACCAGGTTGCCGTGGGTGAGCATCGCGCCCTTGGCCAGGCCGGTGGTGCCGCCGGTGTATTGCAGCACCGCGATGTCGTCCAGGGTCACCGGGTGGCGGGTCACGCCAAGGCCCGCGCCCATGCGCAGGGCGCGCTTGAATGACACCGCGCGCGGCAGGTTGTAGGCCGGGACCATCTTCTTGACCTTGTCGACCACCGTGTTGATCAGCCAGCCTTTGGCAGCGGGCATGAAATCGCCCATCTTGGCTTCGATCAGGTAGTCGATCTCGGTGTCGCTGCACACCTCCTGTACCCGCGAACCGAACAGGTTGAGGTAGACCAGCGCACGCACGCCGGCGTCCTTGAACTGGTGACGCATCTCGCGCGGGGTGTACAGCGGGTTGGTGTTGACCACGATCAGCCCGGCGCGCAAGGCGCCGAATACCGCAATCGGGTAATGCAGCACGTTGGGCATCTGCACCGCGATACGCTCGCCCGGCTTGAGGTCGGTGTGCTGTTGCAGGTAACCGGCGAATGCGGCGCTCTGGCGCTCCAGCTCGGCGTAGGTCAGGGTGATGCCCATGTTGCTGAATGCCGGACGGTCGGCGAAGGCCTTGCAGGAGCGCTCGAAGACTTCGATCACCGACTTGTAGGCAGAGAGGTCGATGTCGTTGGGAACGCCCGCTGCGCGTTTGTCATTCCAGAAATCAGGTTGCATTATTCTTGTCCTCTTACCTGAGTGTGTCCGGCCGCTTTCTGACTGCTATGAAAAGCGGAGCTTTGGGGACGTTAGCAGCAATAGCCAAACAGGCAAATACAGCAAACTGTGTCATTGATTGTATGAATCTTGCCGCTGACGTGTAGGCAGATGCGCCGATCCTCGGCAGATGAGCTATACACTGCAACAACCCCGAGCTGACCTTGAGCAGCCCCTGAGCAAAGGAACCGCAATGAACCACAGCAGCTTCTGGCTGACCGCGAATGACCGCAGCCGCCTGTACGTCAATCAATGGATGCCCGAAGGCCCGACCAGAGCCCTGGTGATGCTGTCCCATGGCATGGCCGAGCACAGCGGGCGCTATGCGCGCCTGGCGCAAACCCTGTGCGACGCCGGCTACGGTGTGTATGCGCCGGACCAACGAGGCCACGGCCGCACAGCCGACGAAGGCACACTGGGCCTGTACGCCGAGCATGACGGCTGGAACAAGGTAGTGGGCGACCTCGCCAGCCTCAACCAGCATATGGGCCAGCAACAGCCGGGGTTGCCGATCATCCTGTTGGGCCACAGCATGGGCAGCTATATCGCCCAGGCGTACCTGCTGCACCACAGCGCCAGCCTGGATGGCGCGATTCTCAGCGGTTCGAATTTCCAGCCGGTGGCGCTGTACCGCGCCGCGCGGGTGATCGCCCGGGCCGAACGGCTGCGCCAGGGGGTGCGCGGGCGCAGTGCGTTGATCGAATTCCTGTCGTTTGGATCGTTCAACAAGGCGTTCAAACCCAATCGCACCGCTTTCGACTGGCTCAGCCGTGACCCGGCCGAAGTGGACAAGTACATCAACGACCCGCTGTGCGGATTCCGCTGCACCAACCAGCTGTGGATCGACCTGCTCGGCGGCTTGCAGCAAATCAGCAAAGCGTCCAATCTCGCGCAGATCGACCCAGGCCTGCCGATCCTGGTGATGGGCGGTGAATGTGATCCGGTGAGCGAAGGCAAGCGTCTCAACAGCCTGGCCAACGCCCTGTGTGAAGCGGGCTGCCAGCACCTGCAACTGAATATCTACCCGCAGGCGCGCCATGAAGTGTTCAACGAAACCAACCGTGATGAAGTCACGGCGGATGTACTGAGCTGGCTCGACCAGGCCCTGGCCTTGCGCAGGCCCACCCGCTGCGAATAAATTTTCGATTAAAATCAGTCAGTTAAATTACCGATTAGCCACAGGATGCATGTTTAGATGACCCAGGTAACCAACACCCCGTACGAAGCCCTCGAAGTCGGCCAGACCGCCAGCTACAGCAAGTTGGTGGAAGAGCGTGATATCCAGCTGTTCGCCGCCATGTCCGGTGACCACAACCCGGTGCACCTGGATGCCGAGTACGCCAAGGCGACCATGTTCAAGGAGCGTATCGCCCACGGCATGTTCAGTGGCGCCCTGATCAGCGCGGCCGTTGCCTGCGAGCTGCCTGGGCCGGGCACGATCTACATCGGCCAGCAGATGAGCTTCCAGAAGCCAGTGAAAATCGGCGACACCCTGACCGTGCGCCTGGAAATCCTCGAGAAGCTGCCGAAGTTCCGCGTGCGCATCGCCACCCGCGTGTTCAACCAGCGCGATGAGTTGGTAGTGGATGGCGAGGCGGAGATCCTGGCGCCGCGCAAGCAGCAGGTGGTGACGCTGACCGAGTTGCCGCCGATCAGCATTGGCTGATAGCAATTTCAGACTCAACACAACACCAATGTGGGAGGGGGCTTGCCCCCGATGGCGTTTGATCAGTCAATGAATCGGTTGACCGATACTCCGCTATCGGGGGCAAGCCCCCTCCCACATTGGTTACAGCATTTACAACCCTGGGCTTACGACTGAGCGCGAGCCTGATTACGCAGGGCTTTCACCTGGTCGTGGTTGCGTTGCACGCCATGGTACTGACGCTCAACCAGGTCACGAATGCCCAGCAGGTTGTGCTTGTTGATCTTCTCGATCGCTTCCTTGTAAGCCTTCAGTGCGTGGTCTTCACCGCGCTCGGCTTCGTTCAGTACAGCCTCTTCATCTTTACCGGTGAGCATCGACTTCACGTCGACCCAGCCACGGTGCAGGGCGCCGGCAACGCTGCCGGAATCTTCCGGATCACCACCCAGGGCACGCACGGCAGTCTTGAGCTCGGCAGCAGCGGTGGCGCAGTCGGCGGAACGCTTGGCGAACAGAGCTTTGAGTTCTGGGTGCTTGATGTCTTCAGCGCACTCCTTGAAACCCTTTTGGCCGTCGATGCTGGTTTCGATCAGGTCGTTCAGTACGGAGATCGATTCTTTATTGATGTCAGTCATTTTTCAATTCCTTGTACGGGTTAGAAGGTTGTCTTAGTGATTGCAGCGCCCGTGCCAGGTTTTCAAAAAACAAATTAATCATAAATTTCAATTGTTTACGATTAATTGAACCATCTGTATGTACGTTATTTGCATGATCTGTCATTTGGCCTTCATGCAGAATGCCTGTATTTTCCAAGGTCACGACTCAACCACCCGAGCCTTCATGAATCCCGAAAAACTCGAACTGCTGATCACCCGCGAAATGCCCTTCGGCAAATACAAGGGACGGATCATCGCCGACCTGCCCGGCCCCTACCTCAACTGGTTCGCCCGTGAAGGTTTCCCCCACGGCGAACTGGGAGGCTTGCTGGCGTTGATGCAGGAAATCGACAGCAACGGGTTATCTGAATTACTCGAACCGCTACGCGCCAAACACGGCAAACCCGCACCGCGCCATTAAGAGCCCCCTATGCCAAGGAATGCAGACAACGAACGTCATTGGCAGGCTGTTTCCGAGCGCTATGCCCTGGAACCCGGCCCGATCAATCTGGAAAACGGTTACTTCGGTCGCATGAGCCGAACGGTGCTATCGCATTACCTGGAGCAGGTTGCGTTTATCAACCAGAGTAATTCGCTGCATGTGCGCCAGCGCTTCGAGCAAGGCGAGAACGTCGAGATTCGTCGGCAACTGGCCGAGCTGATTGATGTGGACCCGGAGTCGGTGGCCTTTACTCGTAATGCCACCGAGGCCTTGCAGTCACTGATCCGCAACTACAACCGCCTGCAACCGGGCGACCAGGTGCTGATCAGTGACCTGGAGTACGACACGGTCAAGGGCGCGATGCGTTGGCTGGCCGGCGTTCGTGGCGTGGAGGTAATCGAACTGTCCCACGCACACCCGGCCAGTTTCGACAGCCTGGTGCAGAAGTATCTTGATGCGTTTGTGCAGTACCCACGTTTGAAGCTGATGGCGCTGACCCACGTCACCCACCGCACCGGCCTCGTGATGCCCGTCGAAGCCGTCGCCAAGGCGGCGCGTGAGCATGGCGTAGACGTGATCCTCGACGGTGCCCATGCCCTGGGCCAGATCGAATTCAACTTGACTGAACTGGGTATTCAGTTCGCTGGTTTCAACCTGCACAAGTGGATCGGCGCGCCACTGACCCTGGGCTTCCTGTACATCGCCCCGGAGCGCCTGGCCGATATCGACCCGGACATGGGTGAGTTTCACTACCCCGCCACCGATGTGCGTGCGCGTACGTCCTACAGCACGCCGAACTTTCCGGCGCTAATGACGTTGCCGCTGGTGTTTGAAGAGCATCGCCAATTAGGCGGCTCGGCGGCAAAAGGCGCACGGGTGAATTACCTGCGGGACCTGTGGGTCAGCCAGGTGCGGGCATTGCCGGGGATCGAGGTGCTGACGCCGGATGATCCACGGCTGTATTGCGGGATCACGGCGTTCAAGTTTGTAGAGCGGGATCAGCAGGTGATGACAGAGCGATTGCTCAAGGATTACAACCTGTTCACCACTACTCGGGTGGGCGCGGCGTTTGGTACTTGCATTCGGGTGACGCCGGGGTTGGTCACTTCGGCGGCGGATATCAATGTCTTGGTAAACGCCATCACCGAACTAAACACCGATTAAAACTGTGGGAGCTGGCTTGCCTGCGATAGCGGTGGGCCAGCGAATGCATGTGTGACTGATACACCGCCATCGCAGGCAAGCCAGCTCCCACATTTAGAGTGGCGTTGGTCTTAAGGTTTTCTTCAGGCAAAAAAAAGCGGTACACCGACCAAGTGCACCGCAAAAATGCCGTCAAGCACAGCAACAACGATTCAGTAAAAGCAGATCAATCCAGCAGGGCCAGCGCCTGCGCGGTAACTTCCTGGATACGGGCCCAGTCGCCGTTCTTGACCCATTCCGGGTCGAGCATCCAGCTACCGCCCACGCACATCACGTTTTTCAACGCCATGTAGTTTTTGATGTTGGCCGGACCAACGCCGCCGGTCGGGCAGAATTTCACCTCACCGAACGGACCGCCCAAGGCCTTGATCGCCGCCACGCCGCCGCTGACTTCCGCCGGGAACAGCTTGAAGCGGCGATAACCCAGGCCGTAGCCTTCCATGATGCCGGAAGCATTGCTGATGCCCGGCAGCAGCGGGATCGGGCTGTGTACCGAGGCTTCCAGCAGGTCACGGGTAATGCCTGGAGTGACGATGAATTGCGAGCCCGCCACTTCGGCTGCTTCGAGCATGTGACGGTCCAGCACGGTGCCGGCACCGGTGCACAGTTCAGGGCGTTGTTCGCGCAGTACCTGAATGGCCTTGAGGCCGAACTCCGAACGCAGGGTCACTTCCAGTGCGGTCAAACCGCCGGCTGCCAGGGCATCGGCCAGCGGCAGGATGTCCTGTTCGCGAGCGATGGTGATCACCGGCAGGATCCGCGCCTTGGCGCAGAGGCTGTCGATCAAGGCAACTTTGTCCGCCATGGACACGGTCGGTTGAGGGCTTTTCATAGCGGCTGATCCTTGGCTCATGGGCACCAGTAAATCTCTAATGTGGGTTGCAGAAACGCGCGAATCGGCATGGCAGCGACATCGTCATTGGCCAGCGCGGCGCTCAAGGTGGTCAATTTCGAACTACCGGAAATCGACAGCACGGTGTAGTTCGCCGTGGCCAGCAACGCGCGACTCATGGTCAGGCGCTGGTGCGGCACGGTCGGCGCCAGCATCGGCCAGCAACGACGGGTACCGTCGGGCTGCAAGGCTTGGCTCAGGTTCGGGCTGTTGGGAAACAGCGATGCGGTGTGGCCGTCATCGCCCATGCCCAGCACCAGCACATCGATGGCTGGCAATTCGGCCAGCAGGCGATCGGCCTGCTCGGCTGCGTCTTCAAGATTGGCCGCAGCGCTGTACAGGCTCAAGAACCTGGCCTTGGCCGCCGGGCCTTGCAGCAGGTGCTGCTTCAACAGGCCGGCATTGCTATCGGCATGTTCGACCGGCACCCAACGCTCGTCGGCCAGGGTGATGGTGACCTTGGACCAGTCCAGGCCCTGCTTGGCCAGGTGCTGGAAAAACGCCACGGGGCTGCGGCCACCGGACACCACCAGGGTCGCTTCGCCACGGGCACTGATGGCCGTGCGCAGTTGCTCAGCCACGTCATTGGCCAGGCCCTCCGCCAACAGCACCGGGGTACGATACTCATGAGGGGTTACGCCCTGGGGCAGTTTCAAATCAGATATCGCCATACCACGACCTCCCATCCCGCGTGATCAGTGCAATCGAGCTCATCGGCCCCCAGGACCCGGCCGCGTACGGCTTGGGCGCATCACCGGATTTCTTCCACCCGGCGATCAACTGGTCACACCACTTCCACGCGGCTTCGATTTCATCTTTGCGAACAAACAGGTTCTGATTGCCGCGCATCACTTCCAGCAACAACCGCTCGTAGGCATCCGGGATCCGGGCGCTGCGGTAGGTGTCGGAAAAATTCAATTGCAACGGGCCGCTGCGCAGTTGCATGCCCTTGTCCAGGCCCTGCTCCTTGGTCATCACGCGCAAGGAAATACCTTCGTCCGGTTGCAGGCGGATGATCAGTTTGTTGCTGATCTGCAGGCGCTGCTCGGGGGCGAAGATGTAGTGGGACGGTTCCTTGAAGTGGATGACGATCTGCGACAGCTTCTGCGGCATGCGCTTGCCGGTGCGCAGGTAGAACGGCACCCCGGCCCAACGCCAGTTGCGGATATCGGCACGCAGGGCGACGAAGGTCTCGGTGTCGCTCTGGGTGTTGGAGTTTTCTTCTTCCAGGTAACCCGGCACCGGCTTGCCGGCGCTGTAGCCGGCGATGTACTGGCCGCGTACCACCTGAGTGGTCAGGCCATCCGGGCTGATCGGCGCCAGGGCCTTGAGCACCTTGACCTTCTCGTCGCGGATGCTGTCGGCGGACAGGTCGGCCGGCGGGTCCATGGCGATCAGACACAGCAGTTGCAACAGGTGGTTCTGGATCATGTCGCGCAGCTGGCCGGCCTTGTCGAAGTAACCCCAACGGCCTTCGATACCGACCTGCTCGGCCACGGTGATTTCCACGTGGGAGATGTAATTCTGGTTCCACTGGGTTTCGAACAGGCTGTTGGCGAAACGCAGCGCGATCAGGTTCTGGACGGTTTCTTTACCCAGGTAGTGGTCGATGCGGTACGTGCGGTTCTCCGGGAAGAACTGCGCCACGGCGTCGTTGACCTTGCGCGAGGATTCCAGGTCCGAACCAATCGGTTTCTCCAGCACCACGCGGGTGTTGTCCGCCAGGCCGACCTTGGACAGGTTCTCGCAGATGGCGCCGTACACCGCCGCCGGGGTGGCGAAGTAGGCGATCAGGCGCTGCTCGGTGCCGGCGATTTCCGCCAGCGCCACGTAGTCACCGGCCTTCAGGAAGTCAACGTGCACATAGGTCAGGCGCGCCAGGAAGCGCTGGGCGATGGCTTCATCCAGTTCCTTGCCGACGAACTCTCGCAGCGCTTGTTCGATGTGCGCCAGGTGCTGTTGCTCGGTACCGGCTTCGCGGGCCAGGGCCAGAATGCGCGTGTCGTCGTGCAGCAGGCCGGCGCCATCGAGTTGATAGAGGGCAGGAAATAACTTGCGCAGCGCCAGATCACCCAAGGCGCCAAACAGGGCAAAGGTGCAGGGTTCTACGGTTATCGAAGGCATGATGTTTGTTCTTTTATCAAGTTAAGCTACAAATACCTTTTTTCAAGGCATCACTCAAGGAAAAATGTAGTAATAACCACAACATTTTCCCGAAATACGCATTCCGAGTGGTGGTGTTCAGCTACCCTCAGTAGGATAGGCCACCGCAAAAGGCCACTCGTCGATTGGTTGCCACCCTAATTTGCATCGTCGCCCGAAGGAAAGACTGAATGGACCGCGTGCGAAATCTTCTGGAACAGATCCGGAACCGCCTCGAAGAATTGAACAAGGCCGAGAAAAAAGTCGCCGAGGTCATCCTGCTCAACCCGCAGCAGGCGACCCGCTTCTCCATCGCCGCCCTTGCCCAGGCCGCCTCGGTCAGTGAACCGACGGTCAACCGTTTCTGCCGTTCGTTCGGCGTCAGCGGTTACCCTGAACTGAAATTGCAGCTGGCGCAAAGCCTGGCCAGCGGCGCGGCGTATGTCAGCCGCGCAGTGGAGGCCGATGATAACCCCGAGGCCTACACCCAGAAGATCTTTGGCAGCGCCATCGCCTCCCTGGACAGCGCCTGCCAGGCCCTGGACCCGGCCCTGATCAGCAAGGCCGTGGACCTGTTGATCCAGGCGCGGCAGATCCACTTCTTCGGCCTGGGCGCTTCGGCCCCGGTGGCGATGGATGCGCTGCACAAGTTCTTCCGCTTCAACCTGGCCGTCACCGCCCATGCCGACGTGCTGATGCAGCGCATGATCGCTTCGGTGGCACATACCGGCGAATTGTTCGTGATCATTTCCTACACCGGGCGTACCCGTGAGTTGGTGGAAGTGGCGCGTATCGCACGCGGAAACGGCGCTTCAGTGCTGGGCGTGACCGCCGAGAACTCGCCGCTGGCCAAGGCCAGCACGGTGAGCCTGAACATTCCGCTGCCCGAAGACACCGACATCTACATGCCGATGACCTCGCGGATCATCCAGCTGACGGTGCTGGACGTATTGGCCACCGGCATGACCTTGCGTCGCGGGGTGGATTTCCAGCCGCATTTGCGCAAGATCAAAGAGAGTCTGAATGACAGCCGGTATCCGGTGGGGGATGAGTTCAACTGAGCCGGCCTTTGTGTTGGCTGTACTGACCCCATCGGGGGCAAGCCCCCTCCCACACTCTGATCTGTGAATACACTCAAAATGTGGGAGGGGGCTTGCCCCCGATGAGGCCATCAACCACCCCGCTAAACCCCAGCCCTGGCCTGCAAACTCAAATGCGCCCTCTCCCCCGGCGCCAGGCTCGCCCCGGCCATCGCCGACTCCACGCACACAAACCCCGACGCCTCGTTGAAACTCACGCCCAACAGCGGCCGGCTGCCCGGGTGCCACACCACCGTGTCGGCGCTGTCGCCGGTGTCGATGCACAGTTCGCGCTGCCAGGCGTGGTCCTTGAGCTGCAATTCGCCCTCGTGCTGGAACACCCGCTGGCAACCGCCTTCCACCCGCAGTTCACCTTCCTGCTGGCAGACCTGGCGATTGAGCTGGTCGTAACCCTGCGCACCGTCGAGCCCAGACAGCGCTATCTCATCAACATGACCAATACGCCAGTAAGCGTGCAATGCATGGCTCAGCTGGCACGGCAACTCATCCTGATGCTCGGTGCTCAGGCGCAGCTCCAGGGTTTCGCCCAGGTGCGCGTGCAGGTCGACCTGCCAGTCGCACAGCTGCAATTGCCAGTGCAGGCGCACGCCGTCGTCGTCGGTGCTGCTGTCGAGCAGTTTCCAGTCGATCAGGCGCGCCCAGCCATGGGACGGCCAGGCATTTTCACTCGGATGGCGGCCATACCACGGCCAGCACACCGGTACGCCGCCACGGATGGCGCCGACCTGCGGCCACTTGGCGGCACACCACAACCAGGGCTTCTGGCCGGTCGGCTGAAAGTGCAGCAACTGCGCGCCTTGGCGACTGAACACCGCCTGGCACAGCGGATGATCGATCACCAACACGTCACGCATCTGGAAACGCTCCCAGGCGAACACCGGGCGCTCGCGCAAGGATTTGAAAAAGCGTTGCAGCGGTTGCTCATGCATGTGCCACAGTCCTGAAAATCATCACAATGCAGCCCAAAAAAAAGCGGATAGCCATGGCTACCCGCAAAATGCGCACAGAGAGAAGGAGCTTATCGCAACAGCGTTAGAACGTAGACTGAATTTTCAGGCCAGCCACCAACGCGTTGTCGACTTTGTCCACGCCGCCAGGCTGCACGACGTATTGCAGGTTAGGACGCACGGTCAGCCAGTTGGTGACGTGGAAACCGTAGTTGATTTCGAAGTTGTACTCGGTTTCGCGAATCGGCGTGTAAAACGGATTGTCGTAGTCGTTCACGCCATTGGCGACGTTGAGCAGTTCGGCGTTTTTCTTCACGTCGTTGTTGACGTGCAGACGCGCGGCACCAATACCCACGTCGTCTTTTGGACGCGCATCGAATGGGCCTTTGTACACCAGCATCAACGACTGATAGTTGTCGACCAGGTTGGTTTCTTTGTCGTGGAAGGTGGCGTTGGCCGCGATGTTCAGACCGCGGGAAGCGTCGCCGTTGTGCGTGGTGAGCTGCTGCTGCGCAACGAACCAGTAGCCTTTCTTGCTGCTGTGGGTACGGTAGGCGGCGCCAGTGGTCGCTGCATCGTTGCCGTTGATGTCTTCACGGACGTCAGAGGCATCAGCCGCGCTCTTGTAGTAACCCACACGGTATTCGCCCGGCAGGTTGTTGACCTTCGGCGACCAGACCAACTCTACCGGGATCACGGTGCCCTTGGTGCCACTGCCGCTGAGCTTGAAGCCGTTGCCGTGCTCCAGCTGCGATGGGTTCTGGTTGTACGCACCGATTTGCGCATACAGCTCAGGCGTGATGTTGTACTTCACGCGGATCGCGGCCTGGCTGACGGGCCAGTTGTACCAGGTGTTGACATAGTTACCCACTTGCGAGCCGCAGAACGACAGGTTCTGGAAGTCGCACGGGAAGGTGTTGAAGTCTTCGCCTTCGCCGAAGTAGCCGAGTTTCACGTCCAACTTGTTGTCGAACATCTGGTGCTGGATCCAGAATTGGGTCAGACGCACCATGTGGCCACGGCCGTAGACTTCCATCGAAGAGCTCAGCGTGCCGGCACGCGGATCGCCGATGCGGTCGTTGGAGATGTTCTGGCCATTACGGTTGGTCAACTGGATCTTGGCCTGGGTGTTATCCCAGCCCCACAGTTTTTGCAGGTCGAGTGCCACGCCGAGACCGAACTGGTCAGAGTACCGACCGGTCTTGTCGTGGTTGTAACCACCCTTGGCGTTGTAGCCCATCTCCCCAACGTAGTCAGCCTTGATGTCGATACCTTGCTCGATCAGCTTGGTACGCTCACCACCCCAATCGCCGGTCATCCACTTGGAATCAGCACTGAATGCATCGGCCGCCATCGCATTGGCGGACAGTACCAGGGCTGCTGCAGCTGACATTTGGCAGATCAGCCGAGTGTTGTTGTGTTGCTTTTTCATCCCTACATCCTCGTCTTTATTGTTATTAAACTGTTTTTATCTAACGCGGTTTACTTTTTTTATCTAAAACAACAACTTATCTGCTTCAGCGGCCTTTGAATTGGGCCACGTTGTCGGCATGCCCCTGTATGGGCGATGAAGAAGCAGTGCCCAGTCGCTCGCCCGTGTTGGCGTCGAACAGCAGTACCTTGGAAGGATCGAATTGCAGGGTCAGGGTCTCGCCCACCTGCGGTGCCACGTCGGGTGCCAGGCGGCAGCAGACCTTGGTGTCATTGAGTTGCACGAACACCAGGGTGTCCGGGCCGGTTGGCTCGGTCACCTGGACTTCGGCACGAATGCTCGACGCACTGTTGCCCTCGCCCGCCGCCAACATGATCTGCTCCGGACGCAGGCCCAGGATCACGTCGCGATCTTCCAGGCCGGCATCCGTGGTGTTCAGGGCCAGCTCGCAACGGGCCTGGCCGCTGTCGAGCAATGCTACCAGGCGGCCGTCCTTGCGCTGCAGGCGCAGCGGCACGAAGTTCATCGGCGGCGAACCGATAAAGCTCGCCACGAACTGGTTGGCCGGGTTGTTGTAGATCTCTTTCGGCGTGCCGAACTGCTGGATGATGCCGTCCTTCATCACCGCGACCTTGTCGCCCAGGGTCATCGCTTCGATCTGGTCGTGGGTCACGTAGACCGTGGTGGTCTTGAGGCGCTGGTGCATCAGCTTCATTTCGGTGCGCATCTCGACGCGCAGCTTGGCGTCGAGGTTGGACAGCGGTTCGTCGAACAGGTAGATCTTCGGCCGACGCGCCAGGGCACGGCCCATGGCCACGCGCTGTTGCTGGCCGCCGGAGAGCTGGCCCGGCTTGCGATTGAGCAGGTGTTCGATCTGCAGCAGCTTGGCCACCCGCGCCACTTCGGCGTCGATATCGGCCTGGGGCATCTTGCGGATCTTGAGGCCGAACTCGATGTTCTCGCGCACGCTCATGGTCGGGTAGAGCGCGTAGGACTGGAACACCATGGCGATGTCACGGTCCTTGGGGCTCATACCGCTCACGTCCTGGTCGCCGATCATGATCGCGCCGCCGGTGATGGTCTCAAGGCCGGCGATGCAGTTCATCAGCGTGGATTTGCCGCACCCCGAAGGGCCGACCAGGATCAGGAATTCGCCTTCCTTGATCGACAGTTCGATGTTCTTCAAGGTGTCGGGCAGGCCGGCGCCATAGGTCTTGTTTACATTGCGAAGTTCAAGCGTAGCCATGATTACCCCTTGACCGCGCCGGCCGTGAGGCCGCGCACGAAATACTTGCCTGCGATCACATAGACCAGCAGGGTCGGCAGCCCGGCGATCATCGCCGCCGCCATATCCACGTTATATTCCTTGGCCCCGGTGCTGGTGTTGACCAGGTTGTTCAGCGCCACCGTGATGGGCTGGGAGTCGCCGCTGGAGAACACCACGCCGAACAGGAAGTCGTTCCAGATCTGGGTGAACTGCCAGATCAGGCAGACCATGATGATCGGGGTCGACATCGGCAGAATGATCTGACGGAAGATGGTGAAGAAGCCCGCACCGTCCAGGCGCGCAGCCTTGATCAGCGCATCCGGGATGCTCACGTAGTAGTTACGGAAGAACAGCGTGGTGAACGCCAGGCCGTAGACCACATGCACAAACACCAGGCCGGTGGTGGTGCTGGCCAGGCCCATCTTGCCGAGGGTGAACGACGCCGGCAGCAGCACGGTCTGGAACGGCAGGAAGCAGCCGAACAACAACAGGCCGAAGAACAGCTGCGAGCCTTTGAAGCGCCAGAAGGACAGCACATAGCCGTTCAACGCACCGATAGCGGTGGAGATCAGTACGGCCGGAACGGTGATCTTGATCGAGTTCCAGAAGTAACCGTCCACGGTGGCCCAGGCCTTGACCCAGCCGATGCCGGTGACCACGGTCGGCCAGCTCAGCAGGTTGCCGGAGCTGATGTCTTCCGGGGTCTTGAAGCTGGTCAGCAGCATCACCACCAGCGGCACCAGATACAGCAACACGGCGAGGATCAGCACCGCGTAGATCGCGATGCGACTCAGGCTGATAGGTGATTTGGAGGCGAGACTAGTCATGACGTTTGGTCCTCAGCTCGGAGTAGAGGTAAGGCACGATGATCGCGAGGATCGCACCGAGCATCAGGATGGCACTGGCCGAGCCCATGCCCATCTGGCCACGGCTGAAGGTGAACGAGTACATGAACATCGCAGGCAAGTCGGACGAGTAGCCCGGGCCGCCAGCAGTCATCGCTGCTACCAGGTCGAAGCTCTTGATCGCAATGTGCGCCAGGATCATCACCGCACTGAAGAACACCGGACGCAGGCTGGGCAGCACCACGCTCCAATAGATGCGCGGCAGGCTCGCGCCGTCGATCTGTGCGGCGCGCACGATCGATTGATCGACGCCACGCAGGCCGGCGAGGAACATCGCCATGATAAAGCCCGAGGCTTGCCACACCGCGGCGATCACCAGGCAGTAGACCACGCGGTCCGGGTCGATCAGCCAGTCGAGACGGAAGCCTTCCCAGCCCCAGTCACGCAGGAGTTTGTCCAGGCCCATGCCCGGGTTGAGCAGCCATTTCCAGGCGGTACCGGTGACGATCATCGAGAGCGCCATCGGGTACAGGTAAATGGTGCGGATAAAGCCTTCGCGACGGATTTTCTGGTCGAGGAAGATCGCCAGGGTCACGCCGATGACCAGGGTAATGCCGATGAACATCCCGCCAAAAACCGCCAGGTTCTTGCTCGCTACCCACCAGCGGTCGTTGTCGAACAACCGCGCGTATTGCGCAAGGCCCGCCCATTTGTAGCTTGGCAGGAACGTGGAATTGGTGAACGAGAGTACAAACGTCCACAGGATGTAGCCGTAGAAGCCCACCAACACGATGAACATGCTGGGCGCCAGCACCAGTTTGGGTAGCCAGCGCTGCAGTGCATCGAACGGCGAGGCTTTGCTGAACACAGCAACAGAACTCATGGGGAAATCCAGTACAAGGAAAAAGGACTACAGGAACAAGCCTTGCGGGGGGCCAGGGAGCCCCCCCACAAGGTCAACCGTTACTTGGCGGACTTGATCGCAGCGCCGAGTTTCTTGGCGGTGTCGGCCGGGTCGGCTTTCGGGTCATTGATGTAGTTGGTCACGACGTCAAAGAACGCACCTTGCACCGCCAGGGTCGTGGCCATGTTGTGCGCCATGCTTGGCTGCAGGCCGCCGGTCTTGGCGTCTGCCAGAAAGTCCTTGGCAGCGGTCTGGGCGCAGGAGTCGAAGCCGTACGAGTCCATTTTGGTCAGCATGTCGTTGCGCACAGGGATCGAACCCTTGTTGATGCTGAACACTTTCTGGAAGTTTTCACCCAGCACGACTCTGGCAATGTCCTGCTGACCAGCAGCCGTGCCTTTGTCTTTCTGCTTGAACACCGCCAGGGAGTCGATGTTGTAGGTGAAGGCTTTGTCGGTGCCCGGGAAGGCTACGCACTCGTAGTCCTTGCCGGCGACTTTCTTGGCGGCGGTCCATTCGGACTTGGCCCAGTCACCCATGATCTGCATGCCGGCCTTGCCGTTGATGACCTTGCCTGCTTCGAGGTTCCAGTCCTGGCCTTTGCCGTCGACGTCCATGTAGGTCGCGACTTTCTTCAGCTCGGTCAAGGCCTTGACCATTTCCGGGCCGGTCAGTGCGGCGTTATCCAGGTCGACCAGGGCTTTCTTGTAGCCATCGGCGCCCATCACAGAAAGCACCACCGCTTCGAACACGGTGCTGTCCTGCCAAGGCTGGCCACCGTGGGCGAGCGGGATGAAGCCGGCTTTCTTCAGCTTGTCGCCGGCGGCGTAGAATTCTTCGAGGGTGGTCGGGTTCTTGGTGATACCGGCTTTCTTGAAGACTTCCGGGTTGATCCACAGCCAGTTCACGCGGTGGATGTTGACCGGTACGGCGACGTAGTCACCTTCGTACTTCACAGTATCGGAGACTTTCTTGTCGAGCAGGGAGTCCCACTTTTCTTCTTTGGCGACGTCCTTGAGCACGTCGGTGTCGAGCAGGCCGGTGGACGCCCATTCCTGGATGTCAGGGCCTTTGATCTGGGCAACGCCTGGCGGGTTGCCGGCGACTGCACGGCTTTTCAGCACAGTCATGGCCGTGGCGCCACCGCCACCTGCGACGGCACCGTCTTTCCAGGTGAAGCCGTCTTTCTCAACTTGGGCCTTCAGGACATCTACAGCCGCCTTCTCACCACCCGAGGTCCACCAATGCACAACTTCAACCGTCCCTTTCGAGTCGGCGGCAAATGCACTGAGGGGAAACAACGAGGCAATGGAAATAGCGACGGCGAGGCGATTAATCGCGTTCATCTGAGTACCTTTTCTTGTTGTTATGCATGCAAGTCTTAGGCTTGCGCTGCACGGAGTTTAAACAGGGTTTTTTGAGGCGCAGGTAACAAAGGGATGCACAAATGTCACCAGTTGGTGACATAGCGCCCAGCCCCGATGGCACTGGCCATACTGGGTGCCAAGGGCAGTGCAGGCAGCACGACCGCTTGCCACGCATGGTACAGGTCCGGCTTGCCGCCCCATATTTTGCTGCTGGGTTGGTTGTGCGGGCTGAGTTCGTGGTGCCAGCTGCCGTGGATGCGGTCGATAAAGTGGGTTTCGCAGAACTCCCAGAAACGCCGGTACCAGGTTTCGTAATGCAATTCGCCGGTGCGTTTGAGCAAGGCTTGGGCAGCGGCGCTGGCTTCGGCGTGGGTCCAGTGCAGGCGTTCACGCACCACCGGGCGGTGGTTCCAGTCCAGGGTGTAGACGATGCCGGGGGCGCCATCCACCGCCCAGGCGTACTCGCAGGCACTGGCGAACAGGCCTTTGGCGTCGGTCACCAGCCATTCGGGTGTGGCGAGCCCGGCTTGCAGGCGCGCGGCCTCAAGGTGCAGCACCAGCCGCGCCCATTCGAAGCCATGGCCGGGAGTGATGCCGTAGGGGCGGAAGCCATCGGCCGGGTTGTCTTCGTTGTAGCCGAGCAAGGGTTGCCAAGTGGTGTCGAAATGCTCGATGACCATGTACTGGTTGCCGGCGGCATGGGTGTGGATCACACGTTCTACGATCCGCAGGGCGCGGTCCAGCCAGCGTGTATCGCCGGTCACATCGGCCAGGGCGAGGAACGCCTCGGTAGCATGCATGTTGCTGTTGGCGCCGCGGTAGGCTTCGACGCCGCTCCAGTCCTGGGCAAAGGACTCAAGCATCACGCCCTCCTCTTCACTCCAGAAGAACTGGTCGATGATATGGATTGCGTCATTCAGCAGGTTTTGCGCGCCGCAAGCGCCCGCCACCACCGCCGAGCTGGCGGCCAGGGCGACAAAGGCGTGCAGGTAGGCGGCCTTGCCACGGTTGTCGTCGACGGCGTGGGCCGTGGCGAACCAGCCACCGTGCTCACTGTCGCGCAACGGACCGCTGAGGGAGGCAACCCCGTGTTCAATCAGTTCGGCGTAACCGGGCAACCCCATGGCGTGGGCCATGGCGAAGCTGTGGGTCATGCGGGCGGTGTTCATGGTTTCGGCGCGGGCATCGGCCGGCAACCGGCCTTGGTCGTCCAGGTTGCCAAAGCCATCGGGCAGTCGAGACGCCTTGGCAAACGCCAACAGACGCTGGCCTTCGGCAGCGAGCCAGGCGTGATGGGCAGGCGCGTTCAGCCAACTGCTGGCAGGCAGTGGTTGGGTGGTCATGGGTGGCCCTTATTATTGTTTGTGGGATGACCGGAGTCTAAACAAGGGCGCGGTGGGGGCAAGTAACGAAGGGGATGGGAAATGTCACCGAGTGGTGACATTTCCATCAGAGACTTTATTGCCCGAGCGGGGTGACTCTCGCCGGCGCGTTGAGCTGCTGGTTGAGGGTCTGCACCTGGCTCTGCAAGGTGGTGATGTTGCGCGTGGTCTGGATACGGAACACATCGAACTCCTTGTTGGTGGGCGCATCGCTGTTGGCCGACGCTGCGTCCTGGGCGCTCTTGAGCACCACGAGGTCCTGTTCGATACGGGCGATGGCGGCGCTGGGGTTGCCCTGTTTCTTCAAGGCGGCCACGTCAGCGCTCAGTTCCTTGATTTCGGTATCGCGCTTGGCCGCGTCACCTTGCGCCGCCTTGAGCGTTGCCACGGCGTCGGTCAACGCCTGGACCTGGCCTTGCAACTTGCTGTTGGCATTGGACAGGTCGGTGGTGCTGGCGGTCATTTGCGCCAGGCGCTTGTCCAGCTCGGTGGCCTGGCCGGCCACACCGATTTGCTGCTTGCCCTGCTCCAGCAACTGGCTTTCAAGCTGCTTGATCTGCAGTTTCAGCGCTTCGCTGCCGTTGTTGACGCTGGCCTCGCTGGCCACCACCTTGCCGGAAATATCCTGCAGGCGCCCCGCCGCTTCTTCGCTGATGCGCGCAAAGCTCTCCTGGGTGGCCACCAACTGCTGGCCCATCAGGGAGATCTGCTGGAAGCTCCACCAGGCCAGGCCCGCAAAGGCGATCAGCAGCGCACCGATCAAGGCCCACAACGGGCCGGTGCTGGCGCTCTTGACCTTGACCACCTTGGTGTTGCGCGAACGCACCGAGGTGGCCGGGGTAGGCTCGAAATCATCGTCATCCCCGACATCGGCCCGCAGGCTGGGAACGTTGTCGAAGTCGTCTTTAGCATCGTTACGCATGAATCAACCCTGAATCGGTGAGGTGGCGAGCGACGGGAGTATAAACCGCGTTCCCGGCGCTCTGATCGACCCGGAACGCCGAATTCGGTTCCCGAAGTGTTGCCTGTTGTGTGCTTACTACAACCCAGGGTCCTGGGCCTTCCACCAACTGCAGAACTCGTCGAGGGCGGTCCACAGGCTGACCTTGGGCTCGTAGTCCAGATAATGCCTGGCGCGGCTGATGTCGAGGGTGAAATCTTTGTTCATCACTTGCATGCCCAGGCGCGACAACGCCGGCTCGGGACGGCCCGGCCACATCGAGCAAAACGCTTCGTTGAGCGCCGCCACGCTGTAGGACAAACCGTAGGAGCGATACCGCGTCACCTGCGGCAACTCCATCTGGCGCATCACGTAGTTCACCACATCCCACACTGGCACTGGGGTTCCGTTGCTGATGTTGTAAGCCTTGCCCAACGCCGAGCCCGTGGCGAGCAGGCTGCTGAGCAGCGCTTCGTTGAGGTTGTGCACACTGGTGAAATCGACTTTGTTGAGGCCGTCGCCGACGATGGCCAGGCGATTCTTGCGCTGCATTTTCAGCAAGCGCGGGAAGATACTCATGTCACCGGCGCCCGTGACGAAGCGCGGACGCAGGGCCAGGACTTCGAGGCCGAACTCCTGGGCACCGAATACCTTCTGCTCGGCCAGGTACTTGGTGGCGGCATAGGGGTGCTTGAAGCGTTTGGGCACTTGCTCTTCAGTCAGCCCCAAATGATCGCGCCCATCGAAATAGATCGACGGCGACGACAGGTGCACCAGGCGCCCGACGCGCTCCTTCAGGCAGGCCTCGACGACATTCTCGGTGACCAGCACATTGCCCTGATGAAAGTCCTGATACTTGCCCCACAACCCGACAGCGCCGGCGCAATGCACCACGGCTTCGACATCGCGGCAGAGGTCGCGCACCAGGTCGGCGTCATTCAAATCACCCTGGATAAACTCGGCGCCGCGCCTGACCAGGTGCTCCACACCTTCGGCACGTCGCCCGTTGACCCGCACGTCCAGGCCCTGCTCCAAGGCGAAACGCGCGAAGCGCCCGCCGATGAAGCCGCTTGCGCCGGTGACCAGAACTTTCATGAAGCCTCCTACGGATGCAGCTGCAAGCTTCAAGCTATCAGCTGCAAGTTAAATACGGTCTGCAAGCTCTTCGCTTGCAGCTTGCAGCTTGACGCTCGTCACTGCTCATAGGGCACCAACCATTGGCCACAGACCTGGGCCAGATGATCGGTCAACAAGCCCAGCAGTTGCCCGCCACTGCGCCAATGATGCCAGTACAACGGCACATCGATGGGCTTATCTGGCAATAACTCGACCAAGAGACCCTTTTGCAGTTGGTCGCGGACCTGCAATTCCGGCACCAGCCCCCACCCCAGGCCCGCTTCGGTCAGGCGGATAAAGCCTTCGGACGATGGGCATAAATGATGTTCGAAACCGCCATCCACGCCGAGGGATGCCAGGTAACGGTGTTGCAGAAAATCATCCGGGCCGAACACCAAGGCCGGGGTGCGTGCCAGTTGGTCGGCGCGCACGCCGTCGGGAAAATGCCGGGCAATAAAGGCCGGGCTCGCCAATGCCCGATAACGCATGGCCCCCAGCAACAGGCTACGCGCCCCGGCCACCGGGCGCTCGCTGGCGCAGATGCAGGCCGCCACCTCACCGGCACGCATGCGCTTGAGGCCTACGGTCTGGTCCTCCACCACCAGATCCAGCAGCAGATGCTGCTCGGCGCAAAAACCACTGACGGCCTCGGCCCACCAGGTGGCGAGGCTGTCAGCGTTCAACGCGATGCGCAGGCGCTCGGGCATGCCTTCCTCATCCAGGGCCGGCACCTGGCTTTGCAGGTCACGCTCCAACAGGCGCACCTGTTGCACATGGTTGAGCAGGCGACGGCCGATATCGGTGGGTGTCGGCGGCGTGGCCCGCACCAGTACCGGCTGGCCGATGCGCGCCTCCAGCAGCTTGATGCGCTGGGAGATGGCCGACTGCGACAGCCCCAGCACCTGGGCGGCGCGCTCGAAGCCGGCCTGTTCCACCACCGCCGCCAGGGCGGAGAGCAATTTATAGTCGAACATCAGTTTCTCTAATGAGCGATCAGCAATATTGGTTTTTCTTATACAGGCTGCGCCATGAGAATAGCCAGCATCGCTTCTCTCTTTATAAGGAACCTCCCATGGCTGGCGAAACCGCCCTGGCAACCCTGCTGCGCAGCATGAGCCCGCATCTGAATGACGGCGACTACGTGTTCTGCACCCTGCCCGATCAGCGCATCCCTGAGGGTTGCGAGGTGATCGGCAGTTTCCGCGAACAAGAAGGCCTGACCTTGATCCTCGATCGCCAACAGGCGGAACGGGCTGGGTTGGCCTTCGGCTACGTCGCCGCGTGGATCACCTTGAATGTGCACTCGGCCCTGGAGGCCGTGGGCCTCACCGCCGCCTTCGCCAGCGCATTGGGCAAGGCCGGCATCAGTTGCAACGTGATTGCCGGCTATTACCACGACCACCTGTTCGTCGGCCGTGCCGATGCCCAGCGTGCCATGCAGGTGTTACAGCAACTGGCGGCAAATGCGGAGTAGACCCTATGTGGCAAAGCTATCTGAATGGTTTGCTGGTCGCCCTCGGCCTGATCATGGCCATCGGCACCCAGAATGCCTTTGTGTTGGCGCAAAGCCTGCGCCGTGAACATCATTTGCCCGTGGCCGCGTTGTGTGTGGTGTGCGATGCGCTGCTGGTGGCCGCCGGGGTGTTCGGCCTGGCGACGGTACTGGCACAGAGCCCGATACTGTTGGCCGTTGCACGCTGGGGCGGCGCGGCTTTCCTGATCTGGTACGGCGCCTGTGCGCTGCGCCGGGCGTGTTCGAAACAGAGCCTGGATCAGGGCGGCAACCTGCAGGTGCGCTCATTGCGCGCGGTGCTGCTGAGCGCGCTGGCCGTCACCCTGCTCAACCCCCATGTGTACCTGGACACCGTATTGCTGATCGGCTCACTCGGCGCCCAACAAACCGAGCCCGGCGCCTACGTCGCCGGCGCGGCCAGTGCATCGCTGCTGTGGTTCTCTACCCTCGCCCTCGGCGCGGCGTGGCTGGCGCCCTGGCTGGCACGCCCCGCCACCTGGCGCCTGCTGGATCTATTGGTGGCGGTGATGATGTTCAGCGTGGCCTATCAATTGATCAGTGCCTGAGGAATATTCCAAAACGCTCTGGAACCTCTATCCCACACAGTTGTTGCGTGGTTTTGCCGCACCCCCGGTGCTATGATCCGGACCCTGCGCCGCAAAGAGTACAAACTCCCCGGCGCTTGTTTGGCCGCCCGTGATCGGCCTTGCGCTCACCGCAACTGACCTGATTAGGAGATTTATCATGGCTTTCGAATTGCCGCCGCTGCCCTACGCACACGATGCCCTGCAGCCGCACATCTCCAAGGAAACCTTGGAGTTCCACCACGACAAGCACCACAACACCTATGTCGTGAACCTGAACAACCTGGTGCCAGGCACCGAGTTCGAAGGCAAGACCCTGGAAGAGATCGTCAAATCCTCTTCGGGCGGTATCTTCAACAACGCCGCTCAGGTCTGGAACCACACCTTCTACTGGAACTGCCTGGCGCCAAACGCCGGCGGCCAACCTACCGGCGCGCTGGCTGAAGCCATCAACGCAGCCTTCGGTTCGTTCGACAAGTTCAAGGAAGAGTTCACCAAGACCTCCGTCGGCACCTTCGGTTCCGGTTGGGGCTGGCTGGTGAAAAAGGCTGACGGTTCCCTGGCCCTGGCCAGCACCATCGGCGCCGGCAACCCGCTGACCAGCGGCGATACCCCGCTGTTGACCTGCGACGTGTGGGAACACGCTTACTACATCGACTACCGCAACGTGCGTCCTAAGTATGTGGAAGCGTTCTGGAATCTGGTCAACTGGAAGTTCGTGGCTGAGCAGTTCGAAGGCAAGACCTTCACTGCCTAAGCACTGCTTGCAGTAAAAAAGAGCCCGGCGATGCCGGGCTTTTTTATGCGCCATGGAACTGAGTGACAGGCCTTTGCCACGCAGTCTCTGGAGGAATCAGCCTCTCTTATCTGTCGGAGAAATCACAATGACCATTGGCGCACTCGCAGCTCTGCCTATCGTTGGCGACGTTGTTAAAACCGCTGGCGACATCACCAAGTCCCTCGTGCCGCTTGCCCAACCCTTCGCTGACGTAGCAGCCAAGACTTTGGGCAAGATGCTTGACCAGGCTTTCGAACCTACCAAAAAATCGGTTGATTATTCGAACACGCTGGAATTAGGAAACCGCACGCTGAAGTTCTAAACGACCCGCTGCCGCGGCCTCGTAACGGGCGGGCGGACAGCAATCCGCCTCGCCCCTCTCCTTCAAACCTGGTTAACCCCAATGTTCCTTTGACTGCCCTCACCAGATTGCCAATACTCATGGCATATTGAGGCTACCCGCATGGAACAAGGAATAACCCTTTGAAGCTGGAACTCAAAAACAGCTTGTCGGTGAAGTTGCTACGGGTTGTGCTGCTGTCGGCATTGATCGTGGGCGTCGCGCTGAGCGTGGCGCAGATCGTCTTTGATGCCTACAAGACGCGCCAGGCCGTAGCCGGCGACGCCCAACGCATCCTCGACATGTTTCGCGACCCCTCGACCCAGGCCGTCTACAGCCTGGACCGCGAGATGGGCATGCAAGTGATTGAGGGCCTGTTTCAGGATGACGCCGTGCGCATGGCGTCCATCGGCCACCCCAACGAAACCATGCTGGCGGAAAAAAGCCGTGCATTGCAGCAAGCGCCCAGCCGCTGGTTGACCGACCTGATTCTTGGCCAGGAACGCACTTTCACCACGGCGCTGGTGGGCAAAGGCCCCTACAGCGAATATTACGGCGACCTGAGCATCACCCTCGACACCGCGACTTATGGCCAGGGCTTTATCGTCAATTCGGTGATCATCTTTATTTCCGGGGTGCTGCGTGCCCTGGCCATGGGCCTGGTGCTGTACCTGGTCTATCACTGGCTGCTGACCAAGCCGCTGTCACGGATAATCGAGCACCTGACGTCGATCAACCCGGACCGGCCCAGCGAACACAAGATCCCGCAGCTCAAAGGCCACGAGCGCAACGAGTTGGGGCTGTGGATCAACACCGCCAACCAATTGCTCGAATCCATCGAACGTAACACCCACCTGCGCCATGAGGCCGAAAGCAGCCTGTTGCGCATGGCCCAATACGACTTCCTCACCGGCCTGCCGAACCGCCAGAAACTGCAGGAGCAACTGGACAAGATCCTCATCGACGCCGGCCGTCGGCAACGGCGCGTGGCGGTGTTGTGCGTGGGGCTGGATGACTTCAAGAGCGTCAACGAGCAGTTCACCTACCAGGCCGGCGACAAACTGCTGCTGGCCCTGGCCGACCGCCTGCGCGCCCACAGCGGCCGTCTCGGCGCCTTGGCTCGACTGGGCGGCGACCAGTTCGCCCTGGTCCAGGCCGATATCGACCAGCCTTACGAGGCCGCCGAGCTGGCCCAGAGCATTCTGGACGACCTGGAGGCAGAGTTCGCCCTCGACCACGAAGGCATCCGCCTGCGTGCCACCATCGGCATCACCCTGTTCCCAGAAGACGGCGACAGCACCGAAAAGCTGCTGCAAAAAGCCGAACAGACCATGACCCTGGCCAAGACCCGTTCGCGCAACCGCTATCAGTTCTACATCGCCAGCGTCGACAGCGAAATGCGCCGTCGCCGCGAGCTGGAAAAAGACCTGCGCGACGCCCTCAGCCGCGACCAGTTCCACCTGGTGTACCAACCGCAGATCAGCTACCGCGACCACCGCGTGGTCGGTGTGGAGGCGCTGATCCGCTGGCAACACCCGGAACATGGCCTGGTCCCGCCGGACCTGTTTATCCCGCTGGCCGAACAGAACGGCACGATTATTCCGATTGGCGAGTGGGTACTGGACCAGGCCTGCCGGCAATTGCGCGAATGGCACGACCTGGGCTTCACCGACCTGCGCATGGCGGTCAACTTGTCCACCGTGCAGCTGCACCACACCGAACTGCCACGGGTGGTCAATAACCTGATGCAGATCTACCGCCTGCCACCGCGCAGCCTGGAACTGGAAGTCACCGAAACCGGCCTGATGGAAGACATCAGCACCGCCGCCCAACATCTGCTGAGCCTGCGTCGCTCCGGAGCACTGATTGCCATTGATGACTTCGGCACCGGTTATTCATCCTTGAGCTACCTGAAAAGCCTGCCCCTGGACAAGATCAAGATCGACAAGAGCTTTGTGCAGGACCTGTTGGATGACGACGACGATGCCACCATCGTGCGGGCCATCATCCAGTTGGGCAAAAGCCTGGGCATGCAGGTGATCGCCGAGGGTGTGGAAACCGCCGAGCAGGAGGCTTACATCGTCTCCGAGGGCTGCCATGAAGGTCAGGGTTATCACTACAGCAAACCCTTGCAGGCCCGGGAGTTGGCTGCCTTCCTGAAGCAGTCTGAGCGCAATAACGCAGCGATTCTGTGACGAGCCAAAACGATACTGAATATTTCCCTCGTATAACCCTTTACACAAAATGCAAATCTTTCGCATTATGTCGCAGTTTTTTGCGCTCCCCCCGCGCGCCCCATCAACAACCGAAGCAGGATGTTCGCCATGATTCGTATGCCCCTGGCCACCGCCAGTCTGCTGGCCATTGCCATTTCTCTCGCCGGCTGTGGCGAAGGTAAAGACAAGGCCGCAGCGCCACAGGCGCCGACCCCGGCTGCCAGCACTACCGCTCCAGCGGCTGCCACCCCTGCCGGCCAGGTCGACGAAGCGGCCGCCAAGGCCGTGGTCGCGCATTACGCAGACATGGTATTTGCGGTCTACAGCGATGCCGAGTCCACCGCGAAAACCCTGCAGACCGCGATCGACGCATTCCTCGCCAAGCCGAACGATGAAACCCTGAAAGCCGCACGTACCGCCTGGATCGCCGCCCGCGTCCCGTACCTGCAGAGCGAAGTGTTCCGCTTCGGTAACACCATCATCGACGACTGGGAAGGCCAGGTGAACGCATGGCCGCTGGACGAAGGCCTGATCGACTACGTCGACAAGTCCTACGAGCACGCCCTGGGTAACCCGGGCGCCACCGCCAACATCATCGCCAACACCCAGATCCAGGTCGGCGAAGACAAGGTCGACGTCAAGGACATCACCCCGGAAAAACTCGCCAGCCTCAATGAGCTGGGCGGTTCCGAAGCCAACGTCGCCACCGGCTACCACGCCATCGAATTCCTGCTGTGGGGCCAGGACCTGAACGGCACCGGCCCAGGCGCCGGCAACCGTCCTGCGTCGGACTACCTGACGGGCGACGGTGCCACCGGTGGCCACAACGAGCGCCGCCGTACTTACCTGCGTGCCGTGACCCAACTGCTGGTCAGCGACCTGGAAGAAATGGTCGGCAACTGGAAACCCAACGTCGAGGACAACTACCGCGCCACCCTGGAGGCAGAACCGGCCACCGACGGCCTGCGCAAAATGCTGTTCGGCATGGGCAGCCTGTCCCTGGGCGAGCTGGCCGGTGAGCGCATGAAGGTTTCCCTCGAAGCCAACTCGCCGGAAGACGAACAGGACTGCTTCAGCGACAACACCCACAACTCGCACTTCTACGACGCCAAGGGCATCCGCAACGTCTACCTGGGCGAGTACACCCGCGTCGACGGCACCAAGATGACCGGCGCCAGCCTGTCGTCCCTGGTGGCCAAGGCCGACCCGGCTGCCGACACCGCCTTGAAAGCGGACCTGGCAGCGACCGAAGCGAAGATCCAGGTCATGGTCGACCACGCCAACAAGGGTGAGCACTACGACCAGTTGATCGCGGCCGGCAACGATGCGGGCAACCAGGTTGTGCGCGACGCCATCGCCGCACTGGTCAAGCAGACCGGCTCGATCGAAGCGGCAGCGGGCAAGCTGGGCATCAGCGACCTGAACCCGGATAACGCCGATCACGAGTTCTGATCCAGGTAGAGGGGGCTTGCTCCCGATAGCAGTGTGTCAGTGAAGCACGTGTTTACTGACACATCGCCATCGGGGGCAAGCCCCCTCCCACATTTGACTGCACTGCCTCAAACCCCGGTTTACATGCCCCGCACCCCAGGTAGAATGGCGCCTCTGCCCTACCTCGAGCGAATTTCATGGCGTTGCCGACCCTGCGCATCATCGGTTTCATCATCGGCATCTTCCTGATCACCCTCGCGATCGCCATGGTCGTGCCCATGGCTACCCTGGTGATCTTCGAACGCACCAGCGACCTGCCCTCGTTCCTGTGGGCCAGCATGATCACCTTTCTGGCCGGCCTGGCCCTGGTGATTCCCGGTCGCCCCGAGCATGTACACCTGCGTCCACGGGACATGTACCTGCTGACCGTCAGCAGCTGGGTGGTGGTGTGCGTCTTCGCCGCGCTGCCCTTTCTGCTGACCCAGCACATCAGCTACACCGACTCCTTCTTCGAAAGCATGTCCGGCATCACCGCCACCGGTTCCACGGTGTTGAGCGGCCTGGACACCCTGTCACCGGGCATCCTGATGTGGCGCTCGCTGCTGCACTGGCTCGGTGGTATAGGTTTCATCGGCATGGCGGTAGCGATCCTGCCGCTGCTGCGCATCGGTGGCATGCGCCTGTTCCAGACCGAATCCTCGGACCGCTCGGAAAAAGTCATGCCCCGCTCGCACATGGTGGCGCGGCTGATCGTGGCGGCCTACGTGGGCATCACCATCCTTGGCAGCCTGGCATTCTGGTGGGCCGGCATGGGCCTGTTCGATGCGATCAACCATGCGATGTCGGCGATTTCCACCGGTGGGTTCTCCACCTCGGATGAATCCCTGGCGCACTGGAAACAACCGGCGGTGCACTGGGTAGCGGTGGTGGTGATGATTCTCGGCAGCCTGCCGTTCACCCTCTACGTGGCCACGTTGCGCGGCAACCGCAAGGCATTGATCAAGGATCAGCAGGTACAAGGCTTGCTCGGTTTGCTGGTCGTGACCTGGCTGGTACTCGGCACCTGGTACTGGTGGACCACCAACCTGCATTGGCTCGATGCCCTGCGCCATGTAGCGCTGAACGTGACCTCGGTGGTCACCACCACCGGTTTCGCGTTGGGGGACTACAGCCTGTGGGGCAACTTCTCACTGATGCTGTTCTTCTACCTGGGGTTTATTGGTGGTTGCTCGGGCTCGACGGCCGGCGGGATCAAGATTTTCCGCTTCCAGGTCGCCTACATCCTGCTCAAGGCCAACTTGAACCAGCTGATTCACCCGCGTGCGGTGATCAAGCAGAAGTACAACGGCCACCGCCTGGATGAAGAGATCGTACGTTCGATCCTGACCTTTTCGTTCTTCTTCGCCATCACCATCTGCGCCATCGCCCTGGCCTTGTCGCTGCTGGGCCTGGACTGGATGACCGCCTTGACCGGCGCCGCCAGTACGGTGTCCGGTGTCGGCCCGGGGCTGGGTGAAACCATTGGCCCGGCGGGTAACTTCGCCAGCCTGCCGGATGCGGCCAAATGGATCCTGTCATTGGGTATGCTGCTCGGCCGGCTGGAGATCATTACGGTCTTTGTTCTGTGTATTCCGGCTTTTTGGCGTCACTGACAGCCGAGGTTTCCAACAACCGCGCCCGGTATTCGCCGGGCGTTGCATCAAACCAGCGACGAAACGCACGGAAGAAGTTGCTCGGGTCGGCAAACCCCAGCAGGTAGGCGATTTCCAGCAAGGTCATGCTCGGCTGTGCCAGGTATTGCTCGGCGAGTTCGCGACGGGTGTCGTCGAGCAGGGTCTGGAAGCTGGTGCCCTCCTCCTGTAGTCGCCGTTGCAAGGTGCGCTGGGACAGGTGCAACGTCTGCGCCACCACTTCACGCTTGGGCTCGCCCTGGGGCAACAGCCGGCACAGCACTTGCCGCGCCTTGTGGGTCACGCGGCTTTCCGAGAAACGCGCCAGGTACTCACCGGCAAATCGATCATGCAACAGCGCCATGGCCTCGTTGGCCGTGGGCAGCGGCGCTTCCATGTCGGCCCGCTCGAAAATGAGTGCGTCGTAGGGAGCGTTGAACTCCAGGGGTGCGTGGAAGGCTTGTTTGTACGGGGCCAGGTCCGCCGGCTGATCACCTTGCAGCACCACCTTGCGCGGCTGCAGGGTACGGCCGGTGAGCCAGCCACACAGCGCCAGGGCACTGGCCAGCGAGGCTTCGGCGCTTTGCCGGGTCGGCGGCAGGTGATCGCCATGCACCGTCAGAATCAGCGCATACCCTTCGGGGATCAGTCGGAAACTCAAGTCGGCACTTTCGGCGATGATGCGCTGGTAACGCACCAGGCGCATAAAACCTTCGGCGAGGGTGTTGCTGGACATCAGGGCATAGCCGGCCACATGAAACGACGCCGGGCGCACCACCTTGCCCATGTTCAGGCCGATCGCCGGGTTGCCCGAGAGCTCCACCGCGCGCTGCCACAGACGGGTCATGCAATCCTGCGGGAAGCGCGCATCGGGGTCATTCAGCGCGGCGTAGTCCAGGCCCAGTTGCTTGAACAAGGCGCGGCAATCCAGCCCGTCCATTTCCAACGCCTTGACTATCCCCATCGCCCAGCTTGCAGAAGTTGTTCGTTCGCTCATGGCGTCTTCTTAATAAAGCAGGCTCAAACGACAGCCAGGAAGCCAAGGATACTAAAGTGGCATCTATTGTCACTGGCTGTTACTACTGATCACTCTAGACTCAAATAAGCTCCCCGCCGAACATCTGTTGGGCGGCATAACAATCAAAGGGCCAGCCACTGTGGAAAACGTCAAGCGATTCAATAGCTTTGCTGAGTTCTACCCCTATTACCTGGCCGAGCACGCCAACAGTACCTGCCGGCGCCTGCATTTCATCGGTACCACGCTGGTAATCGGCATTCTGGCGTATGCCATCGGCCGGGGTTCGTTGGGCTTGCTGGTCGCCTTGCCGATTGCCGGCTACAGCTTTGCCTGGATCGGCCACTTCTTCTTCGAAAAGAACCGCCCGGCGACCTTTCAGCACCCGTTCTACAGCTTGTTGGGGGACTTTGTGATGTACCGCGACATGATTCTGGGCAAGGTACCGTTTTAGCCGCATGACCGTTTAAACGATGAAAGTTCATCCATCCGGCGACATAAAAATCTTTTTGTCATTTGCGGTGCTGTATCCTGCCAAGGCTTTTTGAGAGCGCGGAATCACCTGCGATTGAAAAAACAGACCTTGCGAGGAGCGACGACGATGCACGAGATACCTAATCTCCCCTTCCCAAGCCTGCACCCTACAGAGCAGCCAGCACCGCAGCAGGCCAGCGACAAACAGCCTGAGGCCAAAGAAGCCAAACCAGTCGACAGCAAAAGCCAGGACTGACGCCGTACCAGACCGTGTGGAAAGCGCAACGTTGAGCGCTTTCCACACTGCCTGAATCAATCGAGACGCCCATCATGACCGATACCCTCCCCGACAACCCGGACACCGCTGTACTCGACGCTGCCCTGCAGATGGTCGAAGTATGGAACCGCCTCAGCGCGGAGAAACAGGCCGTACTGCTCAAGCGTTTTGGCACCCAGGAAAACGCGCTGGCCGCTCTGGTCACCACCCAACTGCTGGCCCCTGCGCACGCCTGAGGTCTTTTTGATCCGAGGTTTTTGCGTTTTACCGCCCTGCACGACGCAAACCACCGGTATCATTAGCAGCCTATCTTTACCTGCTGCGACAGTGGACCCCTCCCATGCCCGATACCCAGCGCCCCATGGCGGTCACGCTGCAAGTTGTTTCCATCGTCTTGTTCACCTTCATCGGCTACCTGAATATCGGCATTCCCCTGGCCGTGTTGCCGGGCTATGTCCACAGTGAGCTGGGCTACGGCGCGGTGATTGCCGGCCTGGTGATCAGCGTGCAATACCTGGCCACCCTGCTGAGCCGCCCCTATGCGGGCAAGATCATCGACAACCTGGGCAGCAAGCGCGCCGTGCTGATCGGCCTGGTCGGCTGTGGCTTGAGCGGCGTATTCATGCTGCTCGCGGCCTGGTTCTCCAGCCTGCCTGCCTTGAGCCTGAGCAGCCTGTTGATCGGCCGCCTGGTGCTGGGCAGCGCGGAAAGCCTGGTGGGCTCGGGCGCCATCGGCTGGGGCATCGGCCGGGTCGGCGCGCAGAACACCGCCAAGGTCATTTCCTGGAACGGCATCGCCAGCTACGGTGCACTGGCGGTCGGTGCGCCGTTGGGCGTAGTGCTGGTGAAGAGTTTCGGGCTGTGGAGCATGGGGGTCAGCATCATCCTGCTGGCCATCGTCGGCCTGCTGTTGGCCTGGAACAAGGTCGCCGCACCGATTGTGGCCGGTGTGCGCCTGCCCTTCATGAATGTGCTCGGCCGGGTATTGCCCCACGGCTGCGCGCTGGCGCTGGGCTCGATTGGATTTGGCACCATCGCGACCTTCATCACCCTGTACTACACCACCCAGCACTGGGATAACGCGGTGTGGGCCTTGAGCCTGTTCGGCGCCAGCTTTATCGGAGCACGGCTGCTGTTTGGCAACCTGATCAACCGGATCGGCGGGTTTCGCGTGGCGATTGCCTGCCTGTCGGTGGAGATTCTCGGCCTGCTGTTGCTGTGGCTTGCACCGGATGCCAGCCTGGCCCTGGCGGGCGCGGCGTTGAGCGGGTTTGGCTTTTCCCTGGTGTTTCCAGCACTGGGTGTAGAGGCCGTCAACCTGGTGCCGGCGTCCAGCCGAGGCTCGGCGGTGGGGGCTTATTCGCTGTTCATCGACCTGTCGCTGGGCATCACCGGCCCACTCGCCGGAGCCGTGGCGGCGGGGTTTGGCTTTGCGTCGATCTTCCTGTTCGCCGCCCTCGCGGCCTTGGGTGGCTTGCTGCTCAGTGTTTACCTGTACCGACAAGCGCCGAAAGCCCGCGAAGCACGCGACGCCTAGAAATCGACCTTGCCACGCCCGGCCTTGATGCTGCCGCGCTTGGTCTTGGATTCGAGCCGACGCTTTTTCGAGCCCAGGGTCGGCTTGGTCGGGCGCCGCTTCTTCTCCACCTTGGTAGCGCTGAGAATCAACTCCACCAGGCGCTCCAGCGCATCCGCGCGGTTCTGCTCCTGGGTCCGATATTGTTGTGCCTTGAGCACCAGCACGCCTTCGCTGGTGATACGGCTGTCACGCAGCGCCAGCAGCCGTTCCTTATAGAACTCGGGCAACGACGACGCCGGAATATCAAACCGCAGGTGCACCGCGCTCGACACCTTGTTGACGTTCTGCCCGCCGGCGCCCTGGGCGCGGATGGCGGTCAGCTCGACCTCGGCATCGGGCAGGTGGACGTTGTTGGAAATTACCAGCATGAGCGGCAGCTACCTCGAATGGGGAAGCCCAAGGATACGCGAATGCGCACGCCCTCCTTCCTCTAAGCAGCAAACCCGGCACACGGCCGGGTTTGCTTGATCACGGATTACGCTTACTTAACCGCGGGCACTGCCGCGTCCAAGGCTTGCTGCGCACTACGCTTGTTCTTGATCCCATAACACACCGCCATAAACGCCACCCACACCGGGATCGCGTACACCGACACCTGGATCCCCGGAATCATCAGCATGATCACCAGGATGAACACCACGAACGCCAGGCACACGAAGTTGCCGTAGGGGTACCACAGCGCCTTGAACAGCGGCACCTGGCCGGTGCGGTTCATGTGCTGGCGGAACTTGAAGTGGGAGAAGCTGATCATCGCCCAGTTGATCACCAGCGTGGCCACCACCAGGGACATCAGCAGTTCCAGCGCGTGCTGCGGGATCAGGTAGTTCATCAGCACCGCCACCAGGGTGATCGCCGCCGAGGCGAGGATGGAACGCACCGGTACGCCGCGCTTGTCGATCTTGGCCAATGCCTTGGGCGCATCGCCCTGCTCGGCCATGCCCAGCAACATGCGGCTGTTGCAATAAGTGCCGCTGTTGTACACCGACAGCGCCGCCGTCAGCACCACAAAGTTGAGGATATGCGCGGCAGTGTTACTGCCGAGCATCGAGAACACCTGCACGAACGGGCTGCCGCTATAGGCGTCACCCGAAGCGTTGAGGGTCTCCAGCAAGCTGTCCCATGGCGTCAACGACAACAGCACCACCAGGGCCCCGATGTAGAAAATCAGGATGCGGTAGATCACCTGGTTGATCGCCTTCGGGATCACGGTGCGCGGCTTGTCCGCCTCGGCAGCGGTGAAACCGAGCATTTCCAGGCCGCCAAAGGAGAACATGATGATCGCCATGGCCATCACCAATCCGCCGACACCGTGGGGGAAGAAACCGCCGTGTTCCCACAGGTTGCTTACCGAGGCCTGTGGCCCGCCGCTGCCGCTGACCAGCAAATAGCTGCCCAGGGCGATCATGCCGACGATGGCCACCACCTTGATGATGGCGAACCAGAACTCGGCTTCACCGAACACTTTGACGTTGGCCAGGTTGATCAGGTTGATCAGCACGAAGAACGCCGCGGCCGAAACCCAGGTCGGAATCTCCGGCCACCAGTAATGCACGTACTTGCCGACGGCCGTCAGTTCCGACATACCCACCAGGATGTACAAAATCCAGCAGTTCCAGCCCGACAGGAAGCCGGCGAAACCGCCCCAGTACTTGTGGGCAAAGTGGCTGAAGGAACCGGCGACCGGCTCTTCGACGATCATTTCGCCAAGCTGGCGCATGATCATGAAGGCAATGAAGCCGCAGATGGCATAGCCCAGGATCATCGACGGGCCGGCGGATTTGAGCACCCCGGCCGAGCCGAGGAACAGGCCGGTGCCGATGGCGCCCCCCAGGGCGATCAGCTGGATATGCCGGTTTTTCAGGCCGCGTTTCAGCTCGCCTGAAGAGGAATGGGGTCCACTCATGAAAAGGGTCTCACGCAAGGTTTGAGGAGGTTGACTGCAGGTTGCTGCCTTGAGTCATCGACTCAAGCAGCGCCGCCCAAACCCCAGCGCAGGCACCAGGAGTACAGCGTTTTTCTAACGGTCATGCGTCACCTGTTTGTTTTTATCTGTGACGAAATCGAACCCGTCCGGCTCGTGGCCAGGCGGAGTGATCAGGGTGGGTACACCCCGAGGTCTTGGCCTTTTGCGTGGTTACGCAAGGGGGTCACAGTAAAACGCGGCGCATTGTACACCGCTCGACAGCTTGGGGCCGCCTGCGCAAAGCGAGTGCGACGATCTGTCAGGTAATCCTTACAGGACGGAAACACCCAATAATGCCGCCATCTACGCGTAAATTAATCGTTACAGCATGGAAAATTAACGTTACAGCTGTGATCTAAGTAAAAAATGACGGTCAGAAATTTCCTGCAATTCAGCGGCGCCAGCTGACTGTTTTTCCTCAAGAAAAAACCAAACCCGAAAAACAGAACAAAAAATCCAAATGAAACCGTGTCAATAAAAATTTTGCATTTTGAAACACTCTCTCCTAGGTTCTTTGCACTTGCCCGCAAAGCCCGTTGGCAAGCCGTTCTCAAGCACCGTCCTCTAGGAGATACACCATGCAAGCACTGGAAAAAGACCTGGAAACCGAACTGCAACTCGACGATTGGTTTGAAGCGCCGACCCATGAGGCCGCCGTTGAAATGATGCAAGCCGATGCCGTTGTGCCATTTGGCACCGCGATGTGGCCCTTCTAAAACCGGCACGCTCCCGGCAGGTGCCGTGCACGGCACCTGCTCCCTTACCCAAGGCACAGAAGGATGTACGTCATGGACAAGGCCCGCGCCGTCGAACACTTTCTCTACTACCTCGCGCATCACCCGGCCCTCAGCGGCCTGAGCTGCCCCAACGTGCTGCTGGGCCATACCGAGCGCTACGACGCCATCACCCAGGCGATCACCCAGGGCAGCGCCGCCCGTTTCAACTTCCAGGTGCAGCGCCTGGAGCTGGCCGCCAGCGACACCCTGGCCCAGGCCATCGAAGCCTGCGACCTGTACCTGTTTCTCTACGATTCCTCCACCTTGCCCAACCCTCGCGCCGAAGGCCCGGACTTTATCCGTGCTCTGCAAGGCGTGATGGCCGAACACTGGAAAAAATCCCTGCTGTTCAAGGATTATGGCGACTATTTCTACGACACCTTTAGCGTCGAGCCCCAACGCATCGCCGACCTCAACGCCACGCTGATCCGGCGTATGTCCCAGGCCAACGTGCTGAGCTTTACCGACAAACATGGCTCACGGCTGGAAGCGCCGATGAGCAGCATCAAGAAGTGGACCAATATCAACGGGGTCGGCAACCACGACCTGGCCCCGGGCGAGATCGCCACCCACAGCGAGGCCATCAATGGCCAGGTGCGGTTTGTCGGCACCTTTCTCAGCACCATCCCGTTTGCGCGCAAATATGGTGTGCTGCAATCGCCGCTGGAGTTGTGGATCGAGAACTCGACCATCTGCAGCGTGGCCAGTGAAGTGCCGGGGTTGGCCGATGATTTCAACAAGTACCTGAATGCCAACCCGTCGAACCGGCGTGTGGAGGAGTTGGGGATTGGTACCAATGAAGGCGTGAAGGATCTGTATGCGCGCAACGCCGGGTTCGAGGAGCGCCATTGCGGGTTGCACCTGGGACTGGGCGGTGGGCAGAAAGGCAGCCATCACCTGGATTTGATCTTTGCCAGTGGGGTGTTGGCGCTGGATGACAAGCCGGTGTTTGATGGGGCCTTTGCGTTCTGAGCAACGCTGTAACTAACACTGAAAATCTGAATGTGGGAGGGGGCTTGCCCCGATGGCAGTCGTTCAGTTGATGTGTGTGGTGGCTGCTACACCGCTATCGGGGGCAAGCCCCCTCCCACATTTTTGAACGTATTCCAAGGCAAAAAAAACGCCAACCCGAGGGTTGGCGTTTTTTATGCGACGATCAAATCACTGCGGCTTCTTGCGACCAAAACCAGGACGCTGGCCAGAACCGGCCGGTGCGCCACGGCGCTTGCCAGACGGCTCGTCGGCGACCAGTTTCGGGCCAGGGCGCTTGTTAGCGGCCGGCTTGGCTGGACGCTTAGTGCTAGCGTTGTCGGCCGGGCGATCCGCTTCACCCCGGTTGCTGCGACCACCCGACGGGGCAGGACGCGGCGTACGTGGCGCGCGCTCGCCTTCCTGACGCGATGGCGCGGTTGGGCGGCGCTCACCTTCGATCTGCGGCTCACGGGAGATACGACCGCCGGTCGCCGGTGCATTCAACGCCGGGCGCAGGGTGCGGGCAACACGTTCGGTGCGCGCCACCGGGCGCGACGATTTACGCTGCATACGCTCAAGCTTGTCTTTGCTCTTGGCGTTCATCTGCGGCATCGCCACCGGCGTCAGGCCGACTTCGGCGCTGAGGATGTCGACTTCGTACTGGCTCATTTCGCGCCAGCGGCCCATCGGCAGGTCGGAGTTCAGGAATACCGGGCCGAAACGCACGCGCTTCAGGCGGCTGACCACCAGGCCCTGGGATTCCCACAGGCGACGCACTTCACGGTTACGGCCTTCCATCACCACGCAGTGGTACCAGTGGTTGAAACCCTCACCACCCGGCGCCTGCTTGATGTCGGTGAACTTGGCCGGGCCGTCTTCCAGCACCACGCCCGCCTTGAGACGCTCGATCATCTCGTCGTCGACTTCACCACGTACACGCACGGCGTATTCGCGGTCCATCTCATAGGACGGGTGCATCAGGCGGTTGGCCAGCTCACCGTCGGTGGTGAACATCAGCAAGCCAGTGGTGTTGATGTCCAGGCGACCGATGTTGATCCAGCGGCCTTCTTTGGGCTTGGGCATCTTGTCGAACACGGTCGGACGGCCTTCCGGGTCGTCACGGGTGCAGATCTCACCATCGGGTTTGTTGTACATGATCACGCGGCGTACCGATTCGGCGGCCTCTTCACGCTTGATGACCTTGCCATCGATGGTGATTGCGTCGTGCAGGTCGACGCGCTGGCCGAGGGTGGCCTCGACGCCGTTGACCTTGATGCGCTTCTGGGTGATCCAGGCTTCGACGTCGCGGCGCGAGCCCACGCCGATACGCGCCAGCACCTTTTGCAGTTTTTCGCCTGCTGGGCCGATTTCCTGGCTGTCGTTCTGGTCTTTGTCGTTCATCTTAAGCACCTCCCGGTGGGTCGATTCAGGCATGGCCTGAAGAGTGTTGAAAGCGGGGCTTTGGCCGAATAGCTCGGCAAAGGGTCGCGAATCATACGCGCATGGCGCACGTTGCGCATCAGAGACTAGTCGATTAGTACGCATTCACCGGTTTTTCCGCCAGCCGGCAGCACCACAAATCAAAATGTGGGAGCGGGCTTGCTCGCGAATGCGGTGGATCAGTCGCCATCTCCGATGGCTGATACTCCGCTTTAGCGAGCAAGCCCGCTCCCACAGGGATTCAGCAGTGTTTGCAGGAACGCGTCAGTCTTCGAACTCGCGACGTTCAGCTTCGATGGCCTCAGCCAGGGCGCGGGCTTCATCTTCTTCGTCGCTGAGGGGCGGCTGTTCGAGGGCGGCGACGGCGGCCAGGAGTTTTTCGCGGGCGTCGGCGACGCCGAGGATGTCTTCTTCAGATTCGGGCTCAGGTTCGGGGTCAACGGTTTCCTGGGGTTCTGCCTCGGTCGCACCGTCGCGCAGCAAGTCATCAAAGTCGGTCTTGATGCCCTGCTCCATGTCGTCCAGTTCCAACAGCAAGGTATGGAAACTGGTTTCGTCCTTCGGCTCTTCCGGCTCTGCTGTCGCATCGGCAAGCTCTTGCAGGCTGGCCGGCACCGGGGCGTCGTCGAAGTCGAGCACCGGCTCCGCTTCCATCTCGCGCAATTCGGCCAGCGGCGGCAAGTCGTCGAGATTTTTCAGGTTGAAATGGTCGAGGAACACCTTGGTGGTGGCAAACATCGCCGGTTTACCGGGCACGTCACGGTAACCGACGATGCGGATCCACTCGCGCTCCAGCAGCGTCTTGACGATATGGCTGTTGACCGCCACGCCCCGCACGTCCTCGATCTCGCCTCGGGTGATGGGCTGGCGATAGGCGATCAGCGCCATGGTCTCCAGCATCGCCCGTGAATAACGCTGGGGGCGCTCTTCCCACAGCCGGCCGACCCAAGGGGAAAACTTCTCACGGATCTGCAGACGATAACCCGACGCCACTTCGCGCAATTCAAAAGCACGGCCGTCGCAGGATTTGCGCAGAATCTCCAGCGCCTTCTTGAACACCGGCGGCTCGGGACGTTCGGCCTCTTCAAAGAGCTCGAACAAACGCTCCAGGGATTGCGGTTTGCCCGACGCCAGTAGGAAAGCTTCCAGCAGCGGCGCCAGTTCGCGGGGTTCAGTCAGATTCATCGATTCAGCTCTTTATTCGGCTCGCGCCCGCACGTGGATAGCCGCAAAAGGCTCATTCTGGACCAGCTCGACCAACGACTCCTTGACCAGTTCGAGAATCGCCATAAACGTCACCACCACCCCCAGGCGCCCTTCTTCGGCGGTGAACAGCTCGACAAACGGCACGAAACCGCCGCCCTTGAGGCGCTCCAGCACGTCGCTCATGCGCTCGCGGGTGGACAACGCCTCGCGGCTGACCTGGTGGCTTTCAAACATATCGCCACGGCGCAGCACCTCGGCCATGGACATCAGCAATTCTTCCAGGCTCACGTCCGGCAACAGCTTGCGCGCACGGGCCTCGGGGGCATCCAGTTTGGGCACCACCACATCGCGGCCCACTCGGCTCAGGCCGTCGATGCCTTCGGCGGCGGCCTTGAAGCGTTCGTACTCCTGCAGGCGGCGGATCAGTTCGGCGCGCGGGTCATCTTCTTCCGCTTCCACCGTCTCCGAGCGCGGCAGCAGCATGCGCGACTTGATCTCGGCGAGCATGGCAGCCATCACCAGGTACTCGGCGGCCAGCTCCAGGCGCACCGACTGCATCAACTCGACATAGCCCATGTACTGGCGGGTGATCTCCGCCACCGGGATGTCGAGGATGTTGATGTTCTGCTTGCGGATCAGGTACAGCAACAAGTCCAGCGGGCCTTCGAAAGCCTCCAGGAAGACTTCCAGCGCGTCCGGCGGAATGTACAGATCCAGGGGCATTTCCATGACCGCCTGGCCATACACCATGGCAAACGGCAGTTCCTGCTGGGCGCCCGCCTGGCTGTCGACGGTTTCCACGGCTGACATTCAGGCCTCGACCATGAATGGCGCCGGATCGCCGCAACCCACGCGGATCACTTCGGGTTCGCCGTCGGCCAGGTTGATCACGGTGGAAGCTTTGCCGCCGCCGAAACCGCCGTCGATGATCAGGTCCACCTGCTTTTCCAGGAGCTGACGCATTTCATACGGGTCTTCCAGGGGCTCGGTGTCGCCGGGCATGATCAACGACACGCTCATCAACGGCTCACCCAGTTCTTCAAGCAGCGCCAGGGCAATGGGATGCTCTGGCACCCGCAGGCCGATGGTGCGCTTCTTCGGGTGCAGCAGCAGGCGCGGCACTTCGCGGGTGGCATTCAGAATAAAGGTGTAGGGCCCCGGCGTGTGGGCCTTGAGCAGACGGAACGTGCCGGTGTCGACCTTGGCGAACAGGCCCAACTGGGACAGGTCGCTGCAGATCAGCGCGAAGTTGTGCTTGTCGTCCAGCTGGCGCAGGCGTCTTACACGCTCTACCGCGCCCTTGTCGCCGATTTGACAACCAATCGCGTAGGACGAATCGGTCGGGTAGATCACCACGCCGCCGGCGCGAATGATCTCGACGGCCTGTTTGATCAGGCGCGCCTGGGGGTTTTCCGGATGAATCTGGAAGAATTGACTCACGTGTTCTACCTGTTCAGACGGTGGCAATAATGGGGTCATGCTTGAATCGCCCCCACAAGGGCGGCAAATCTTCCGGGACGGGGCGATACTCGCCGATCTCGGACCAGCCGCCTGGGCCATGAAAATCACTGCCGGCACTGACCAGCAGACCAAATTCGCGGGCAAGAATCGCCAGGCTGCCGACCTGCTCGGCGGGTTGATGCCCGTTGACCACTTCGATTGCGTGGCCGCCCGCACCAATATAGTCGGCAATCAGCTTGCGGCGCTTGCTGCGGGTGAAATCGTAATGCCAAGGATGGGCCAGGCTGACCCAGGCCCCGGAGGCCCGCAGGGTCTCTACGGTGTCTTCCAAGGTCGGCCAGTGTTGTTTCACATCCCCCAACTTGCCGGCGCCCAGCCATTTGCGGAACGCTTCGGCGCGGTCCTTGACGAAACCTTCTCGCACCATCCAGTCGGCAAAATGCGGCCGGGCCGGTGCGTTGCCGCTGTCACCCAGTTCCTGCTGGATGGCGCGGGCGCCTTCCAAGGCACCGGACATACCTTTAAGGCCGAGCTTGCGGCTTATTTCTTCGGACCGCAGCCAGCGGCCATCGTGCAACTGGGCAATGGCCGCGACCAAAGGCGGGGCTTTTTGATCAAAGCCGTAGCCGAGCACATGAATGGTGGCGCCACCCCAGGTGCAGGACAGTTCCACACCGTTGACCAACTGCATGCCCAACGCATGCGCGGCTTTGCGGGCTTCGTCGAGGCCTTCGAGGGTGTCGTGGTCGGTCAACGCCAGGACTCGCACGCCTTTTTCAAACGCACGCGCAACCAGTACCGCGGGCGCCAGGGCGCCGTCGGAGGCCGTGCTGTGGCAGTGCAAATCAACATTCACGGGGATGTGTAACCTCAAGTCAGCTGGCGCTTTCGCTACCAAGGATGTTTGTTATTATGCCGCCACATCCAGCTTCTGGCTCTTACTGTGAAACAATTCATCGACTTCATCCCGCTGTTGCTGTTTTTCATCGTTACCAAGCTCGACCCCAGGGTCATCGAAATCGCCGGTCATGAGTTCTCGTTCGGGGGCATCTACAGCGCCACCGCCGTACTGATCATCAGCTCTATCGTCGTCTACGGCGCCATTTTCATCTCCCAGCGCAAGCTGGAAAAAAGCCAATGGCTCACTCTGGTCGCGTGCCTGGTGTTCGGTGGCCTGACCCTGGCCTTCCACAGTGAAACCTTCCTCAAATGGAAAGCGCCCGTGGTGAACTGGCTGTTCGCTCTGGTGTTTATCGGCAGCCACTTCATCGGTGACCGCCTGCTGATCAAGCGGATCATGGGCCATGCGCTGACCCTGCCGGAGCCGGTATGGACACGCTTGAACGTTGCCTGGATCGTGTTCTTCCTGTTCTGCGGCGCCGCCAACCTGTTCGTGGCCTTCACCTTCCAGGACTACTGGGTCGATTTCAAAGTCTTCGGCAGCCTGGCCATGACCGTGCTGTTCCTGGTTGGCCAGGGTATCTACCTGTCACGTCACCTGCATGACGTCGCCCCTACCACCCCGAAAACCGAGGATTGACATGCTCTACGCAATCATTGCCACCGACGTTACCGATTCGCTGGAAAAACGCCTGAGCGTGCGCCCGGCCCACCTCGAGCGCCTGAACGTGCTGCAAGCCGAAGGCCGCCTGGTACTGGCCGGCCCGCATCCTGCGGTGGACAGCAACGACCCGGGCGCGGCGGGTTTCACCGGCAGCCTGGTGGTCGCCGCGTTCGCCTCGCTGGCCGATGCCCAGGCTTGGGCCAAGGCCGATCCGTACGTGGCGGCCGGCGTTTACGCCGACGTCGTGATCAAGCCGTTCAAGCAAGTCCTGCCTTGATAACGGCCACGCCGAACCTGATCGGTTCGGCGTACGCCTAATTGCTCATTATTCTCGGTAACCTGCCGACAACGTTCTGAATATTCGTGTGGAATCAGGAGTTCCGATGCGCTTACGTCAGTTGTGTCTGTTGGCAGTGGTAATGATCGGGGCTACGGCCCACGCTGAAGAAACCTCGAACACCGGCAGTTCCACGCCCCTGTCCTTGAGTGCCGGCGCCCAGATCACCGAGTTGCAGCAACGGTTGAAAGAAAGCGAACGCCAGCGCGAAGAACTGAGCAGGCAATTGCAGAGCGCGGACGCTACCCGCGAAAGTGCTCAATTGAGTCGCCTTCGCCAAGAGAACCAACGCCTGGCCCAGCAACTCAAAGAGACACAGGGCGGCGCCTTGACCCGATGGCTGACCGAGCAGCAACAGTGGTTCGTCACCGGTGGGGCCGTCGCACTGATAGCCCTGCTGTGCGGGATTTTCGCCAGTGGGGGGCACCGTCGCCGTCGACAATGGCTAAATTGAGTGAGTCATGAGCGAGCTGTTACTGATAGATGATGACCAGGAGCTCTGCGAGCTGCTGACCAGTTGGTTGGGCCAGGAAGGTTTCCAGGTGCGCGCCTGCCATGACGGCTTGAGCGCCCGCAAAGCCTTGGCTGACAGTGCCCCGGCCGCGGTGGTACTCGACGTGATGCTGCCCGACGGCAGCGGCCTGGAACTGCTCAAGCAATTGCGCAACGACCACCCGGAGCTGCCGGTGCTGATGCTGTCGGCGCGCGGCGAACCGCTGGACCGCATCCTCGGCCTGGAACTGGGCGCCGACGATTACCTGGCCAAGCCCTGCGACCCACGCGAGCTTACCGCCCGGCTGCGCGCCGTACTGCGCCGCAGCCACCCGGCCGCCGTGTCCACCCAGCTCGAATTGGGCGACCTGTGTTTCAGCCCGGTGCGCGGCGTGGTCAGCATCGATGAACAGGAATTTTCCCTCACCGTCTCCGAAAGCCGCCTGCTGGAAGCCTTGCTGCGCCAGCCCGGCGAGCCCTTGGATAAACAGGAACTGGCGCAGATCGCCCTGGGCCGCAAGCTGACCCTTTACGATCGCAGCCTGGACATGCACGTGAGCAACCTGCGCAAAAAGATCGGCCCGCACCCGGATGGCCGGCCACGAATCGTCGCCCTGCGCAGCAGGGGCTACTACTACAGTCTCTGAACACGCTGCAAAGTCTCTGGGGGAGCTGGCTTGCCAGTTTTGTCAGCTCCCGCCAAAACCGTCTTTACCCAAGCTTTACCCACACCTGACCGCCGCTGACCTTGATCTCCGTAATCTACTCACATCCGGACTCACCGGAATAGAGACAGGAGAATCACCATGCGCAAGACCCTTATCGCTTTGATGTTCGCCGCTGCCCTGCCGACCGTTGCCATGGCGGCAATGCCCGAAGGCCCAGGCCCGATGGGCGGCCCCGAAGGCCACATGATGGGTGGCCCGGGTCACGGCGGCGAACACGGTCCGCGTGGCAAAGGCGGCCCCTTCAGCCAACTGGACCTGAGCAAGGAACAGCGCCAGCAGATCGGCAAACTGATGGGCGACCAATGGCACGCTCGCAAGGACCTGACCAGAAAGTACCTGGACAAGCTCCCGGCGGCTGACCAGAAGGCCATGCAAGACGAAATCGCCGCCGGCAAGCAGAAAACCCAGGCGGATATCCGCGCGCTACTCAAGCCAGACCAGCAGAAGAAATTCGACGAGATCGTCAAGCAGCAGGAACAGCGCCGCGCCGAATGGAAGGAATTCCAGGCCTGGAAAGCGCAACAGCCGCAAAAAGCGCAATAATGCCCTCGCGTTAACGCTCCCAGCCCAGTGGCCGCCGCCACTGGGCTTTTCCTGCTTGAGGGTTTCCTGTGCGTTCATTGTTCTGGCGCATCCTGGCCAGTTTCTGGCTGGCCATCGCCTTGGTTGCCGGGTTGTCGATCCTGCTTGGGCATATGCTCAATCAAGATGCCTGGATTCTCAGCCGTCACCCCGGCCTCAACAACCTGGCCGAAGAGTGGACCCAGCTCTACGAAACCCAGGGCGAGGACGCTGCCCAGGATTTGCTGCAACAGCGTAAACGCCAGTACCACATCGACGTGCAAGTGCTGAACGAAAGCGGCGAGCCGGTGGTGCGGGGCACCTTTCCACGCCGCGCCGCGGCCTTCGAAGCCCGCCAGAACGATAGCAAGGACGGCCACCTGCCGTGGCGGCGCCTGACCGCCGAGTACACCAGCGACAAGACCGGTGACACTTACCTGTTGATCTACCGCATCCCGCACCCGGAACTGGACGAATGGCATCGCAGCAGCCTGACATGGCCGTTGAGCGCATTGGTCATCGCCTTGGTGGTGCTGACCCTGTTCAGCCTGTTCGTCACGCTGTCCATCACGCGCCCCTTAAGCCGACTGCGCGGCGCCGTGCATGACCTGGGGCAAGCCACCTACCAGCAAAACAGCCTGGCGCAGTTGGCCAACCGACGCGATGAATTCGGCGTGCTGGCCACCGACTTCAACCGCATGGGCGCGCGCCTGCAAAGCCTGATCGGCAGCCAGCGCCAGTTGCTGCGCGACGTGTCCCACGAGCTACGCTCGCCGCTGGCCCGCCTGCGCATCGCCCTGGCCCTGGCCGAACGCGCCAGCCCCGAAGAACGCGAAAAACTCTGGCCTCGCCTGACCCGCGAGTGCGATCGCCTGGAGGCACTGATCAGCGAGATCCTGGTACTGGCCCGCGTCGATGCCGATAACGCCAGCGCCGAAGACGTCGACCTGAACCTGTTGCTCAAGACCTTGCAAAAAGACGCACAGCTCAGCGCGCCGGACCAGGTGGTGCAACTCACCACCGACACCGAACTGCACCTCAAGGGGTGGCCGACCATGATCGAACGGGCAGTGGATAACCTGCTGCGCAACGCCCAGCGCTTCAACCCGCCGGGCGAGCCGATCGAGTTACACGCCCACCTTCACGGCGAGCATATTGTGATCAGCGTGCGCGACCACGGCCCCGGCGTTGACGCCGAACATCTGAGCCAATTGGGCGAACCGTTCTACCGCGCCCCAGGCCAGACCGCACAGGGCCACGGCCTGGGCCTGGCGATTGCCCGTCGCGCCGCCGAGCGCCATGGCGGCAGCCTGGTCCTGGCCAATCATGCCCAAGGCGGTTTTATCGCGAGTATCGACCTGCCGCTGGAACCTGGGATTGTCACACCGGCCTGATCATCTTCTATAGTGGCCCTTCTCTTATGGAGGGCCTTTGATGACTGACCTGCTGACTCCCATCCAAGCCGCACTCGATCTACCGCGCACGCCGCTGACCAGCACCGAAGCCGGCGCCCTGCCCTCGGCCTTCGCCGTCACCGACCTGGCCGTTGCCAGTATCGGCGCCGCTGGCCAGGCCGTGGCCCAGTTGATCCTGCAACAGACCGGGCGACTGCCCGGCGTCAGTGTAGATCGGCGACTCGCGTCCTTCTGGTTCTCGTCTTCGATTCGTCCGGTAGGCTGGGAGACGCCGCCGCTGTGGGACCCGGTGGCCGGTGACTACGCCAGCGCCGATGGCTGGATTCGCCTGCACACCAACGCACCCCACCACCGCGCCGCCGCCGAACGGGTACTGGGCAAGGTGGCTGATCGCATCGCGATGGCGAATAAAGTTGCCGCTTGGAACGCCGCCGAACTGGAACAGGCGATTGTCGATGAAGGCGGTTGTGCCGCGCAGATGCGTACCTGGCACGCTTGGCAAACCCACCCTCAGGGCCTGGCCGTCAATGCCGAGGCACTGGTGCAGCGCCAGACCTTTACAACCTCCCTCGAAAAACCCTGGCTCGGCTCGGTGGCGCGGCCACTGGCGGGCTTCAAGGTATTGGACCTGACCCGCGTGCTGGCCGGCCCGGTGGCCAGCCGTTTTCTTGCAGGGTTGGGTGCGGATGTATTGCGTATCGACTCGCCGACCTGGAACGAGCCCGGCGTGGTGCCGGAAATGACCCTGGGCAAACGCTGCGCCCGCCTGGACTTGAAAAACGCCCAAGACCGCCAGGTTTTCGAACGCCTGCTCAGGGAGGCCGACATCCTGTTCCACGGTTACCGCGCCGACGCCCTGGAACTGCTGGGTTACAGCGCCAGTGAACTGCAAACCCTCGTCCCCGGCCTGATCGACGTAAGCCTCAACGCCTACGGCTGGAGCGGCCCGTGGCGCAATCGCCGGGGTTTCGACAGCCTGGTGCAGATGAGCAGCGGGATTGCCACCGCGGGCATGGCCTGGAAACAAGCGGACAAACCGGTGCCGCTGCCATTGCAGACGCTGGATCACGCCACCGGGTATTTGATGGCGGCCAGTGCGATTCGGGCCTTGAGCGAAAGATTGAAATACGGCCGTGGTGGATCGGCGCGGTTGTCGTTGGCGCGGACGGCGAAGTTGCTGGTGGACGCCGGACAGATGCCGCAGCAGCCGGGATTGCGGGCCGAGCAACCGAGCGATCAAGGCCGGGTAGTGGAACAGACGGCCTGGGGCCAGGCGCATCGATTGTTGCCGCCGGTGACTATCAGCGGCACGCCGTTGCAGTGGGATCTGCCGGCTGGGGAACTGGGTTCGCACCGGGCGCAGTGGTGATCCGACTATCGCCATCGGGGGCAAGCCCCCTCCCACATTTTTGGATGTTGTTCACAAATCAAACTGTGGGAGGGGGCTTGCCCCCGATGAGGCCAGTACCGTCACTATCAATCCACGCGTTGCAACGACGTCCACAAATGCTGCGCCGCATACGCCCTTAGCGGTCGCCACGCCTCGGCCCGCGCCAGCAACTGCCGCGCCGACACCGGCCCGCCTTCCAGCGCCGCCAGCGCATTGATCAAGCCGATATCCCCTGACGCAAACGCATCCGCCTCGCGCATCTGGCGCATGGCGATGTACTGCGCTGTCCAATCGCCAATCCCCGGCAACGCCACCAGTCGCGCCACGCCCTCCTTGAGGCAGGCCTTGGGTTCGAACAACCCAGGGTCATCCAGCAACGCCTGCGCGACGCCGGATAAGGTCCGCCCACGTGCCTTGGGCATGCCCAGTGTGGCCAGGTCCGCCGCCGCCAGCACCTCGGGCGCGGGGAACACATGGGTGATACCGGCGTACGGCGTCTCAAGCAGTTGGCCATACTGCGCCACCAACTTGCCCGCCAGGCGAATCGCCGCCACCACCGTAATCTGCTGGCCCAGCACCGCACGAATCGCCAGTTCCAGGCCATCCCAGGTGCCCGGTACGCGCAGGCCCGGACGGGCCGCGACCAACTGCGCCATCAAGGGGTCCGTCGCCAATTGCGGGTTGATCCGTTGTGGCTGGGCGTCCAGATCAAACAGGTTGCGCAAGCGCCGCTCGATCTGGGGCAGCGCCGCCGCATCCGCAAAATCCACCGCGACGTCCAACCAGTCCCCCGCGCCCGGCGCAACGCTGATCCAGCCATGCCGCCCACCCAAGCTGATGCTGCGCCGGTAAACGCCGGCCTCCACGGTCTCCAGCCCCGCAATCGCCCGCGCCGACAGAAACCCCACCATCGCCGCCCAGTCATAAGGCGGCTGATACGCCAGTCTCACAACGACAATACCCCACTGTACAGCCCATACGCCGCCAGCCCGGCGCCGGTGATCACGCAGCTGAAAATGCCTTTTTCCATGTGGGTAAACAAGGGCTGGCGCTGCTCACGTTTGACGAGGGCAAACAGGATCACCCCCGGTGCATACAACAGCGCCGACAGCAGCAGGTATTTCAAGCCCCCGGCGTAGAGCAGCCACACGGCGTAGCCGAGGGCAATCAGGCCCACCAGCAGATCCTTCATGCGCTGGCCGTGGGCGTCTTCGTAGGTTTCGCCGCGCCCGCTCAACAGCACGGCATACGCCGCCGACCACAGGTAGGGCACCAGGATCATCGACGAGGCCAGGTAAATCAGGGTGGTGTAGGTGCTGTGGGAAAACAGGGTGATCACCAGGAAGACCTGGATCATCACATTGGTCAGCCACAACGCGTTGACCGGCACCTGGTTGGCGTTTTCCTTTTTCAGGAATGCCGGCATGGTCCTGTCATGGGCCGTGGCGTAGAGGATTTCCGCACAGAGCAGCGCCCAGGACAGCAACGCGCCGAGCAGCGACACCGCCAGGCCGATACTGATCGCCATCGCCCCCCAGGGGCCGACGATATGTTCCAGCACACCGGCCAGGGACGGGTTCTGCAATTGCGCCAGTTCCGGCTGGCTCATGATCCCCAGGGACAGCACGTTCACCAGCACCAGCAAGGCCAGCACGCCGAGAAAACCGATCACCGTGGCGCGGCCCACGTCCGAGCGTTTCTCGGCCCGCGCCGAGTACACGCTGGCGCCCTCGATACCAATAAATACAAACACAGTGACCAGCATCATGTTGCGCACCTGGTCCACCACATTGCCGATGTTTGGGTTGCCCAGGCCCCAGATATCGCGGGTGAAGATATCTGCCTTGAACGCCACGGCGGCGATCACGATAAACATCAGCAGCGGCACAATCTTCGCCACCGTGGTGATCTGGTTGATGAACGCCGCCTCCTTGATCCCGCGCAACACCAGGAAATGCACCGCCCAGAGCAACAACGATGCGCAGCCGATCGCCACCGGCGTGTTGCCCTGACCGAACACGGGGAAGAAGTAACCCAGGGTGCTGAACAGCAACACGAAGTAACCGACGTTGCCCATCCACGCGCTGATCCAGTAGCCCCAGGCCGACGAGAACCCCATGTAGTCACCGAACCCGGCCTTGGCGTAGGCATACACGCCCGAATCCAGTTCGGGCTTGCGATTGGCCAGGGTCTGGAACACGAAGGCCAGGGTCAGCATGCCGACCGCGGTGATCGCCCAACCGATCAACACGGCCCCCACCTCGGCGCGTGCGGCCATGTTTTGCGGCAAGGAAAAAATCCCGCCGCCGATCATCGAGCCCACCACCAGGGCAATCAGGGCACCAAGTCGCAGTTTCTGGGCCGGTTGAGACATGAACACTCCTGAATGAACAACAACTTGAGCTGACAACTGTGCACTCGGCTAATTAACTCAGCGAGTGTAGCGTTTATTAGTGAAGGCGATAAAACCAGGAGGCTCATAACGCAATCGCATGTCAGGCATTCGAGTTTAGTCTTATTTAGAATTTAAATACCGGATTGTCTGACAGTTCGCGAAACGCCTTTCGAAAAGTTTGCATATTCAAGAATACGGTCTAGCTTAAAACCTCCATAGCGCTGACTAAATGATTAACCGAAAGGAAAGAATGGCTCTGCGTCAATACTTTCCGAGGATTCTTATCGCCCACGAATTTCCAGCCTAAGTCATTAATTCACAATGGAATGTGCCAATGAAGTGATCTGAGTCAGCTGTTTGATTAGCGCACGGATTTATTCTGTGGTCTCTCTTCTCCTGCATTGGAGTTATGCGATGTCTGAATCTCCCGGAAAACTTCGACTTGGCGCACTGGTTGCACTTGTCGTGGGCTCGATGATTGGCGGCGGGATCTTCTCACTGCCGCAAAACATGGCCGCCAGTGCCGATGTCGGCGCGGTATTGATTGGTTGGGTGATTACCGCCATCGGCATGTTGACCCTCGCCTTTGTGTTCCAGACCCTCGCCAACCGCAAGCCCGACCTCGACGGTGGCGTATACGCCTACGCCAAGGCGGGCTTCGGCGATTACATGGGGTTCTCGTCCGCCTGGGGTTACTGGATCAGTGCGTGGCTGGGCAACGTCGGTTACTTCGTGTTGCTGTTCAGCACCCTGGGTTACTTCTTCCCCATTTTCGGCGAAGGCAACACGCCGGCTGCGGTGATCGGTGCCTCGGTGCTGCTCTGGGCCGTGCACTTCCTGGTGCTGCGCGGCATCAAGGAAGCGGCGTTCATCAACCTAGTGACCACCGTCGCCAAGGTCGTGCCGCTGGTGCTGTTCGTGCTGATTGCGCTGTTCGCCTTCAAGCTGGATATCTTCACCGCTGACATCTGGGGCGTGAAAAACCCCGACCTGGGCAGTGTGATGAACCAGGTGCGCAACATGATGCTGGTCACCGTGTGGGTGTTCATCGGCATCGAAGGCGCGAGCATCTTCTCGTCCCGTGCGGAAAAACGCTCCGACGTGGGCAAGGCCACCGTGATCGGCTTTATCACCGTCCTGCTGTTCCTGATGCTGGTGAACGTGCTGTCCCTGGGGATCATGACCCAGCCGGAACTGGCCAAGCTGCAGAACCCGTCGATGGCCGCCGTGCTGGAGCATGTGGTGGGCCACTGGGGCGCGGTGCTGATCAGCGTCGGCTTGATCATCTCGCTGCTGGGGGCGTTGCTGTCGTGGGTGCTGCTGTGTGCGGAGATCATGTTCGCCGCCGCCAAGGACCACACCATGCCGGAGTTCCTGCGCAAGGAGAACGCCAACCACGTACCGGCCAACGCCCTGTGGCTGACCAACGCCATGGTGCAGATATTCCTGGTGATCACGCTGTTTTCCGCCAGCACTTACCTGTCGCTGATCTACCTCGCCACCTCGATGATCCTGGTGCCCTACCTGTGGTCGGCGGCCTACGCGTTGCTGCTGGCGGTGCGCGGTGAGACCTACGAAAACGCCATTGCCGAGCGCAAGAAAGACCTGTTCATCGGCGGTATCGCGCTGGTCTACGCGGTCTGGCTGCTCTACGCCGGCGGCGTCAAATACCTGCTGCTTTCCGCCCTGCTGTATGCCCCCGGCGTGATCCTGTTCGCCAAGGCCAAGCATGAACTGGGCAAACCGATTTTCACCAACGTCGAGAAGCTGATTTTCGCCGCAGTAGTCATTGGCGCCCTGGTGGCGGCCTATGGGCTCTACGACGGCTTCCTGACTCTGTAATTCTGACTGGAGGATCTGTAATGACCACGGAAAAAGTGAAGTACGGCGTACATTCCGAAGCCGGCAAACTGCGCAAAGTCATGGTGTGCTCCCCAGGTTTGGCCCACCAGCGGCTGACCCCCAACAACTGCGATGAACTGCTGTTCGATGACGTGCTGTGGGTGGCCCAGGCCAAGCGCGACCACTTCGACTTCGTCACCAAGATGCGCGAGCGGGACATTGATGTGCTGGAAATGCACAACCTGCTCACCGATATCGTCGCCATCCCCGAAGCGCTGGACTGGATCCTGGAGCGCAAGATCACCGCCAACACGGTTGGCCTGGGCCTGGTCGACGAAGTCAGCTCCTGGCTGCGCAGCCTGGAGCCACGCAAGGCCGCCGAGTTCCTCATCGGTGGCGTCTCGGCCGATGACCTGCCGAGCCAATTCGGCGGCAAGACCATCGAAATGTTCCGTGACTTCCTCGGCCATGCCAGCTTCATCCTGCCGCCGCTGCCCAACACCCAGTTCACCCGCGACACCACCTGCTGGATCTACGGCGGCGTGACGCTCAACCCGATGTACTGGCCGGCGCGACGCCAGGAAACCCTGCTGGCCTCGGCCATCTATAAATTCCACCCCGAGTTCACCAACGCGGACTTCCAGATCTGGTACGGCGACCCCGACCAGGAGCACGGCGCCGCCACCCTGGAAGGCGGCGACGTGATGCCGATCGGCAACGGCGTGGTACTGATCGGCATGGGCGAGCGCTCATCCCACCAGGCCATCGGCCAACTGGCGCGCAACCTGTTCAAGAACAAGGCGGTGGAACGCGTGATCGTCGCCGGCCTGCCGAAGTCCCGCGCGGCGATGCACCTGGACACCGTGTTCAGCTTCTGCGACCGCGACCTGGTGACCGTCTTCCCCGAAGTGGTCAACCAGATCGTGCCCTTCACCCTACGCCCGGATGAGAGCAAGCCAAACGGCATCGACATCCAACGCGAGAAAACCAACTTCCTCGAAACCGTCGCCGCAGCCCTCAACCTCAAGGCACTGCGTGTGGTCGAGACCGGCGGCAACAGCTTCGCCGCCGAGCGCGAACAGTGGGATGACGGCAACAACGTGGTGGCGGTGGAGCCTGGCGTGGTGATCGGCTACGACCGCAACACCTACACCAACACCCTGCTGCGCAAGGCCGGCGTGGAAGTCATCACCATCAGCGCCGGTGAGCTCGGCCGGGGCCGTGGCGGCGGCCACTGCATGACCTGCCCGATCATCCGCGACCCAATCGACTACTAAGGAGATTCCATCATGGCTTTCAACATGCGCAACCGCAGCCTGCTGTCGCTGATGCACCACACCACCCGCGAGCTGCACTACCTGCTGGACCTGTCCCGCGACCTCAAGCGTGCCAAATACACCGGCACCGAGCGTCCGCACCTGCAAGGCAAGAACATCGCGCTGATCTTCGAAAAAACCTCGACCCGCACCCGCTGCGCGTTCGAAGTGGCGGCCCATGACCAGGGCGCCCACGTCACCTACATCGACCCGGTGTCGTCGCAGATCGGCCACAAGGAAAGCATGAAAGACACCGCCCGCGTGCTCGGGCGCATGTTTGATGCGATCGAGTACCGTGGCTTCGAGCAGGAAATCGTCGAAGAGCTGGCCAAGTTCGCCGGCGTGCCGGTGTTCAACGGCCTCACCGCCGAATTCCACCCGACCCAAATGATCGCTGACACCCTGACCATGCGCGAGCACAGCGACAAGCCGCTGCATGACATCAGCTACGCCTACCTGGGGGATGCGCGCTACAACATGGGCAATTCGCTGCTGATGATCGGCGCCAAGCTGGGCATGGACGTGCGCATCGGCGCGCCTAAAGCGCTGTGGCCGCACGCGGACTTCATCAAGCAATGCCAGGCGTTTGCCGAAGAAAGCGGCGCACGTATCACCATCACCGAGGACCCGAAGGAAGCGGTGAAAGGCGTGGACTTCATCCACACCGATATCTGGGTGTCCATGGGTGAGCCGGTGGAAGCGTGGGACGAGCGCATCGAGCAACTGCTGCCGTACCAGGTCAACGCCAAGATGATGAAAGCCTCGGGCAACCCACGGGTGAAATTCATGCACTGCCTGCCGGCGTTCCACAACAGCGAAACCAAGGTGGGCAAGGACATCGCCGCGCGGTATCCAAACCTGGCCAATGGCGTGGAAGTGACTGAGGAGGTGTTTGAGTCGCCCGCCAACATCGCGTTTGAGCAGGCGGAAAACCGCATGCATACCATCAAAGCGATTCTGGTGTCGGCACTCGCAGATATCTAAAGTCAACACGGTCAAATGTGGGAGGGGGCTTGCCCCCGATGGCGGCGCATCAGTGACAGATTTTTCGACTGGCACACTGCAATCGGGGGCGAGCCCCCTCCCACATTTTGTCCGGTGTTCACAACGCTGAATTCTAGAAGGATTGCATTATGCGCATCGTCGTAGCCCTGGGCGGCAACGCCCTGCTCCGCCGTGGTGAACCCATGACCGCGGACAACCAACGCGCCAATATCCGCATCGCCACTGAACAGATCGCCAAGATCCATGCCGGCAACGAGCTGGTGATCGCCCACGGCAATGGCCCGCAAGTCGGCCTGCTGTCGTTGCAGGCGGCGGCCTACACCCAGGTGTCGCCGTACCCGCTGGACGTGCTCGGCGCCGAGACCGAAGGCATGATCGGCTACATCATCGAACAGGAACTGGGCAACCTGCTGGACTTCGAAGTGCCCTTCGCCACCCTGCTCACCCAGGTGGAAGTGGATGCCAAGGACCCCGCCTTCAAGAACCCGACCAAACCCATCGGCCCGGTGTATTCCAAGGCCGAAGCGGAGAAACTCGCTGCCGAAAAAGGCTGGGCCATTGCGCCGGATGGCGACAAGTACCGCCGCGTGGTCGCCAGCCCACGGCCCAAACGCATCTTTGAAATCCGCCCGATCAAGTGGCTGCTGGAAAAAAGCGCTATCGTGATCTGCGCTGGCGGTGGCGGCATCCCGACGATGTATGGCGAAGACGGCAAGCTGCGCGGGATTGAGGCCGTGATCGACAAAGACCTGTGTTCCTCGCTGCTGGCCTCGCAACTGGAGGCCGATCTGCTGGTGATCGCCACCGACGTCAACGCGGCCTTCATCGACTACGGCAAGCCGACCCAGAAAGCCATCGGCCAGGCCCACCCCGACGAAATGGAAAAACTCGGCTTCGCCGCCGGCTCCATGGGGCCCAAGGTCCAAGCGGCCTGCGAGTTCGCCCGCAAGACTGGCAAAACCGCCGTCATCGGTTCACTCTCGGACATCGAAGCCATCGTCCAGGGCAGCGCCGGTACACGCATCAGTACGGCAACACCTGGCATCACCTATCTGTGAAGTAGAGGAGAGACGCCTATGGCCACCTTTGAACCCGGTCACTTGCATGTTGAACGTCACGCACTGAATGCCCAGGACTACAGCTACAACCTGTGCATCGACTACGAAGTCAGTCAGGACCCAAAGGAAGGCAAGGGCATGCTGTTCAAGCTGCATGGCTCGGTGCAGGGCAAGGACCTCAAGGAAGAGTTTTTCCTGCCCAAGGACCAGGCGTTCGACTTTGCGCGGCATGCGATGAACATCGCGCAGAAGTATGGGATGCCGAAAGTCGCGGTGTTGAACGGCTCGATGCACAAGCAGTACGACTTGATGTTCGAGGATGTGCGGCATCAACTGGATGTGAAGGCCGGGGACCCGATCAAGCCGGAACACCTGGAATAACTGGCACAACTCTGCTCCAACTGTGGGAGGGGGCTTGCCCCCGATAGCGGTGCATCAGTTACAAATTGGCTGACTGACACACCACTATCGGGGGCAAGCCCCCTCCCACATTTTGATCTCCACCCTCTGCAAGGCATACTTGCCGCCTCTCGCTCCCCAGAATCGTTAGCGCCCCATGCGTATCCACGTCAGCTTCATCGACCGCGTCGGCATCACCCAGGAAGTCCTGGCCCTGCTCGGTGGGCGCAATCTCAACCTGGATGCGGTGGAGATGGTGCCGCCCAACGTCTACATCGACGCGCCGACCCTTAGCGCCGACGTACTCGAAGAGCTGCGCGACGCGCTGTTCAGCGTGCATGGCGTGCAGGCGGTGACCGTGGTGGACATCCTCCCCGGCCAACGCCGCCACCTGCAACTCGACGCCCTGCTGGCCGCCATGACCGACCCGGTGCTGGCGCTGGACAGCGCGGGCAAGATCCTGCTGGCCAACCCGGCGCTGATCGCCCTGTACGGCCGCGAACCGGCCGGCGAAAGCATCAGCGAACTGTTCAACGACCCGGCGTTGCTGGACACCTTGCTGGAGCACGGCTTCCGCCTGCCCCTGCGCGAGATCAGCGTCAACGGCCAGACCCTGCTGCTCGACGCCACGCCGATCACCGACGCCGGCGCCCTGCTCACCCTGTACCAACCCAACCGCATCGGCGAACAACTGTCGGCGTTGCACCATGACCACGCCGAGGGCTTTGACGCGTTGCTGGGCGAGTCGCCGGTAATCCGCACCCTCAAGGCGCGCGCGCAGCGGGTGGCGGCGCTGGATGCGCCGCTGTTGATCCAGGGCGAGACCGGCACCGGCAAGGAATTGGTGGCGCGTGCATGCCACGCCATCAGTGCCCGCCACAGCGCGCCGTTCCTGGCCTTGAACTGCGCGGCGCTGCCGGAAAACCTCGCCGAAAGCGAACTGTTCGGCTATGCACCCGGTGCCTTTACCGGCGCGCAACGCGGTGGCAAGCCGGGGCTGATGGAGCTGGCCAACCAGGGCACGGTGTTCCTCGATGAGATCGGCGAGATGTCGCCGTACTTGCAGGCCAAGCTGCTGCGTTTTCTCAATGACGGCAGCTTCCGGCGTGTCGGTGGCGACCGTGAAGTGAAGGTCAATGTGCGCATCCTCAGCGCCACCCACCGCGACCTGGAGAAGATGGTCAGCGAAGGCACCTTCCGCGAAGACCTGTTCTACCGCCTCAACGTGCTCAACGTCGAAGTGCCGCCGCTGCGTGCACGCGGCCAGGACATCCTGTTGCTCGCCCGCTATTTCATGCAGCAGGCCTGTGCGCAGATCCAGCGTCCGGTCTGCCGCCTGGCGCCCGGCACTTACCCGGCGCTGCTGGGCAACCGCTGGCCAGGCAACGTGCGCCAATTGCAGAACGTGATCTTCCGCGCCGCCGCCATCTGCGAAAGCAGCCTGGTGGACATCGGCGACCTCGACATCGCCGGCACCTCGGTAGCCCGCCAGAGCGACGGCGAAATCGACAGCCTGGAACAGGCGGTGGAAGACTTCGAGCGCAACCTGCTGGAAACCCTCTACACCAGCTACCCCTCGACTCGCCAACTGGCCAGCCGGTTGCAGACGTCCCATACGGCGATTGCCCATCGTCTGCGCAAGTACGGCATTCCCACCAGCAAGCCCTGACTGGCTGCGTCGCTGGAGGTCAAATGTGGGAGGGGGCTTGCCCCCGATTGCGGTGGGTCAGTCAACTCATTGCCAACTGCCGCTATCGGGGGCAAGCCCCCTCCCACATTGACCGCACTCCACACATTGACCGCCTTCCGGTTTTGGTCTGAGAACGACATCGGCTGTACTGAAAGCGCTACAGCGTAACGATATCGCTACAACCCTGTTTTTTGCGCGCCATGCAAGGCTTTGATCCACATAGGCTTTTTTTCACAGGCCTAACTGTAGCGAAATCGCTACAGCCAAAAATACATATCGTCATAACTGTTTTATCAAACCATTGATTTATAAAGACTTAATGACGTTGGCCGCGATATTGCTAAGCAACTCCCCATTATTCCAATCCCGTCCACCAGACGAATCTGGCCCTGAGGAGTTTCCATGAGCGAGTTGCGTTTCACTGAAGATCACGAATGGCTGCGCGCCGAAGCTGACGGCAGCGTCACCGTGGGTATCACCGCTTTCGCGCAGAACGCGCTGGGTGATGTGGTTTTCGTGCAACTGCCGGAGTTGCAGGCCTACGACAAGGGCGCCGAAGCGTCCACCGTGGAATCGGTCAAGGCCGCCAGCGGCGTGTACATGCCGCTGGACGGGGAAGTCCTCGAAGTGAACGACAAGCTCGATGGCAGCCCGGAACTGGTCAACGAAGACCCGATGGGCGAAGGTTGGTTCTTCCGCTTCAAACCGGCCGATGCCGGGGCAGTCGCTAAACTGTTGGATCAGGACGCGTACGACCGCCTGATCAAAGCCAACGCTGAAGCTTGAGGAGCGCGCCATGACTGTTAATCTCACCACCGCCAACGAATTCATCGCCCGCCACATCGGCCCGCGCCAGGAAGATGAGCAGCAGATGCTCGCCAGCCTGGGCTTCGACTCCCTGGAAGCCCTGAGCGCCAGCGTGATCCCGGAGAGCATTAAGGGCACCAGCGTGCTCGGCCTGGAAGACGGCCTGAGCGAAGCCGAGGCCCTGGCCAAGATCAAGGCCATCGCCGGCAAGAACCAGTTGTTCAAGACCTACATCGGCCAGGGCTACTACAACTGCCACACGCCTTCGCCGATCCTGCGCAACCTCCTGGAAAACCCGGCCTGGTACACCGCCTACACCCCGTACCAGCCCGAAATCTCCCAAGGCCGCCTGGAAGCGCTGCTGAACTTCCAGACCCTGATCAGCGACCTCACCGGCCTGCCGATCGCCAACGCCTCCCTGCTCGACGAAGCCACCGCCGCCGCCGAAGCCATGACCTTCTGCAAGCGCCTGAGCAAGAACAAGGGCAGCAACGCCTTCTTTGCCTCGATCCACAGCCACCCGCAGACCCTCGACGTGCTGCGCACCCGTGCCGAGCCGTTGGGCATCGACGTGGTGGTGGGCGATGAGCGTGAACTGACCGACGTCAGCCCGTTCTTCGGCGCCCTGCTGCAATACCCGGCCAGCAACGGCGACGTATTCGACTACCGCGCACTGACCGAGCGTTTCCACGCCGCCAATGCCTTGGTAGCCGTGGCCGCCGACCTGCTGGCCCTGACCTTGCTGACCCCGCCGGGTGAGTTCGGCGCCGATGTAGCCATCGGCAGCGCACAACGCTTCGGCGTGCCGCTGGGCTTTGGTGGCCCGCACGCGGCGTACTTCTCCACCAAGGATGCGTTCAAGCGCGACATGCCGGGCCGCCTGGTCGGTGTGTCCGTCGACCGTTTCGGCAAGCCGGCCCTGCGCCTGGCCATGCAGACCCGCGAGCAACATATCCGCCGCGAGAAAGCCACGTCGAACATCTGCACCGCCCAGGTATTGCTGGCCAACATCGCCAGCATGTACGCCGTGTACCACGGTCCCAAGGGACTGACCCAGATCGCCCAGCGCGTGCATCAGCTCACCGCGATTTTGGCCAAGGGCCTGACCGCCCTGGGCCTGACCGTCGAACAAGCCAACTTCTTCGACACCATCACCCTGAATACCGGCGCCAACACCACCGCCCTGCACGACAAGGCCCGCGCCCAGCGCATCAACCTGCGCGTGGTGGACGCTGAGCGTGTTGGTGTGTCGGTGGACGAAACCACCACTCAGGCCGATATCGAAACGCTGTGGTCGATTTTCGCCGACGGCAAAGCCCTGCCGGACTTCAACGCCAGCGTTGAGAGCACCCTGCCGACCGCCCTGCTGCGTCAGTCGCCTGTGCTCAGCCACCCGGTATTCAACCGCTACCACTCCGAAACCGAGCTGATGCGCTACCTGCGCAAACTGGCCGACAAGGACCTGGCGCTGGACCGCACCATGATCCCGCTGGGCTCATGCACCATGAAGCTCAACGCCGCCAGTGAAATGATCCCGGTGACCTGGGCCGAGTTCGGTGCCCTGCACCCGTTCGCCCCGACCGAACAAAGCGCCGGCTACCTGCAACTGACGTCCGAACTGGAAGCGATGCTCTGCGCGGCGACCGGCTACGACGCGATCTCGCTGCAACCGAACGCAGGTTCCCAGGGTGAGTACGCCGGCCTCTTGGCCATTCGTGCCTACCACCAGAGCCGTGGCGAAGAACGCCGCGACATCTGCCTGATCCCGTCTTCGGCCCACGGCACCAACCCGGCGACCGCCAACATGGCCGGCATGCGCGTGGTTGTCACTGCGTGCGACGCCCGTGGCAACGTCGACATCGAAGACCTGCGTGCCAAGGCCATCGAGCATCGCGAGCATCTCGCCGCGCTGATGATCACCTACCCGTCCACCCACGGTGTGTTCGAAGAAGGCATCCGCGAAATCTGCGGCATCATTCATGACAACGGCGGCCAGGTGTACATCGACGGCGCCAACATGAACGCCATGGTCGGCCTGTGCGCTCCGGGCAAGTTCGGCGGCGACGTGTCCCACCTGAACCTGCACAAGACCTTCTGCATTCCTCACGGCGGTGGCGGCCCGGGTGTTGGCCCGATTGGCGTCAAGTCGCACCTCACGCCGTTCCTGCCGGGCCACGCAGCCATGGAACGAAAGGAGGGCGCGGTGTGCGCGGCGCCGTTCGGCAGCGCAAGCATCCTGCCGATCACCTGGATGTACATCAGCATGATGGGCGGTGCGGGCCTCAAGCGCGCTTCACAGCTGGCGATTTTGAACGCCAACTACATTTCCCGTCGCCTGGAAGAGCACTACCCCGTGCTGTACACCGGCAGCAACGGCCTGGTGGCCCACGAATGCATCCTGGATTTGCGCCCATTGAAGGACAGCAGCGGCATCAGCGTCGATGACGTGGCCAAGCGCCTGATCGACTTCGGCTTTCATGCGCCAACCATGTCGTTCCCAGTCGCGGGCACGCTGATGATCGAGCCGACCGAAAGTGAATCCAAGGAAGAACTGGACCGTTTCTGCAACGCCATGATCGCCATCCGCGAAGAAATCCGCGCGGTGGAAAACGGCACTTTGGACAAGGACGACAACCCTCTGAAAAACGCCCCGCACACGGCCGCTGAACTGGTGAGTGAGTGGACGCACCCGTACACCCGCGAACAGGCGGTGTACCCCGTGCCGTCGTTGATCGAGGGCAAGTACTGGCCGCCGGTGGGGCGTGTCGACAACGTGTTTGGTGATCGCAACCTGGTGTGTGCGTGCCCTTCCATCGAGAGCTACGCGTAACCAAGAGATCAACTCGGTCCCCTGTGGGAGGGGGCTTGCCCCCGATTGCAGTGGGTCAGCCAGCTAATCTGTAGCTGACCCACCGCTATCGGGGGCAAGCCCCCTCCCACACTGACCGCGTCAAATAATAAGAAACCGGAGAACAACCATGTCCCTTAGCGTGTTCGACCTGTTCAAGATTGGCATAGGCCCCTCCAGCTCCCACACCGTCGGCCCGATGCGTGCGGCTGCTCGATTCGTCGAGGGCCTCAAGCGTGACAACCTGCTGGGCACCACCATCTGCGTCAAGGTGGAACTCTACGGCTCCCTGGGCGCCACCGGCAAAGGCCACGGCAGCGACAAAGCCGTGCTGCTGGGCCTGGAAGGCGAACACCCGGACACCGTGAATACCGAAACCGTGGCAACACGCCTGGCGCAGATGCGCAAGGACGGCCACCTGAATCTGCTCGGTGAACACCGCATTGCGTTCAACGAGAAAGAACACCTGGCGCTGATTCGCAAACCCCTCGCCTACCATCCCAACGGCATGATTTTTCGTGCCTTCGACGCCGCCAATATCCAGATCCGCAGCCGCGAGTACTACTCGGTCGGCGGTGGTTTTGTGGTGGACGAAGACGCCGCCGGCGCCGACCGGATTGTCGAAGACGCCACGCCCCTGACCTTCCCGTTCAAGCACGCCAAGGACTTGCTGAGCCATTGCACCACCTATGGGCTGTCCATCAGCCAGGTGATGCTGACCAATGAAAGCGCCTGGCGCCCGGAAGCGGAAACCCGCGCCGGCCTGCTGAAAATCTGGCAGGTGATGCAGGACTGCGTGGACGCCGGTTGTCGCAAAGAAGGGATTCTGCCCGGTGGGTTGAAGGTCAAGCGGCGCGCGGCGGCCCTGCATCGCCAGTTGTGCAAGAACCCGGAGTCGGCGTTGCGCGACCCGTTGTCGGTGCTCGACTGGGTCAACCTCTACGCCCTGGCGGTCAATGAAGAAAACGCCAACGGCGGGCGCGTGGTCACAGCGCCCACCAATGGCGCGGCCGGGATCGTGCCGGCGGTGCTGCATTACTACATGCGTTTTATCCCCGGCGCGAATGAAGACGGCGTGGTGCGCTTCCTGCTCACCGCCGCCGCCATCGGCATTCTGTACAAGGAAAACGCCTCGATCTCAGGGGCCGAAGTCGGCTGCCAGGGCGAGGTCGGCGTGGCCTGCTCCATGGCCGCCGGTGCGTTGTGCGAAGTGTTGGGCGGCAGCGTGTCCCAGTTGGAAAACGCCGCCGAAATCGGCATGGAACACAACCTCGGCCTGACCTGCGACCCGATTGGCGGCCTCGTGCAGGTGCCCTGCATCGAGCGTAACGCCATGGGCTCGGTCAAGGCGATCAACGCAGTGCGCATGGCCTTGCGCGGCGATGGGCAGCACTTTGTGTCCCTCGACAAGGTCATCCGCACCATGCGCCAGACCGGCGCCGACATGAAAAGCAAATACAAAGAAACCGCCCGTGGCGGTTTGGCGGTCAACATTATCGAGTGCTGACGCCTAAAAGCGCGCCAGCACGTTTTTCAGGAGCTGAATATGTCCACCGAAACCCTGTTGAAAACTCCTCTGCACGCCCTGCACCTCGAACTGGGTGCACGCATGGTGCCCTTCGCCGGCTACGACATGCCGGTGCAATACCCGCTGGGCGTGATGAAGGAACACCTGCACACCCGTGATCAAGCCGGTTTGTTCGACGTGTCCCACATGGGCCAGATCCGCCTCACCGGTGCCAACGCCGCCAAGGCCCTGGAAACCCTGGTGCCGGTCGACATTATCGACCTGCCGGTGGGCATGCAGCGTTACGCGATGTTCACTAATGACCAGGGCGGCATCCTTGACGACCTGATGGTGGCCAACCTGGGCAACGACGAACTGTTCCTGGTGGTCAATGCCGCCTGCAAGGACCAGGACCTGGCGCACCTGCGCCAGCATATCGGCGACCAGTGCACCATCGAGCCGCTGTTCGAAGAGCGTGCATTGCTGGCCCTGCAGGGCCCGGCCGCGGTCAAGGTGCTGGCGCGCCTGGCACCGGAAGTCACCAAGATGACCTTCATGCAGTTCGCCCCCCTACGCCTGCTGGGCGTGGACTGCTATGTCAGCCGTTCAGGCTACACCGGTGAAGACGGCTTCGAAATCTCCGTACCTGCCGCCAATGCCGAAAGCCTGGCGCGCAGCCTGCTGGCCGAGACCGAAGTACAGGCCATCGGCCTGGGTGCCCGCGATTCGTTGCGCCTGGAAGCCGGCCTGTGCCTCTACGGCCACGACATGAACACCGACACCACCCCGATCGAGGCCAGCCTGTTGTGGGCTATCTCGAAGGCCCGGCGTGCCGACGGTGCGCGTGCCGGTGGCTTTCCCGGTGCCGACTCCATCTTCACCCAGCAGCAAGCCGGCGTGAGCCGTAAACGTGTAGGCCTGTTGCCACAGGAGCGCACGCCCGTACGTGAAGGCGCGGAGATAGTCGACGCAGACGGTACCGTGATCGGCAGCGTGTGCAGCGGCGGTTTCGGCCCGACCCTCGGCGGCCCGCTGGCCATGGGTTACCTGGACAGCGCATTCATCGCACTGGATACCGAAGTCTCTGCGTTGGTACGTGGGAAAAAGGTGCCACTTCGTGTAAGTAAAATGCCATTTGTGCCACAACGTTACTATCGTGGCTGATTGACTGTTTCTATAAGTAACGAGGTTGCGTTATCGTGCACTAATCTGTAACGCAACCGCCATAAAACAGTGCACTACCGATAGTCTGCACTAGAGCGATTAACCTATAACAAGTGATCAACTCTATCGAATAAGTCGAATCCACACTATTCACCCAAGTGTCATGATCCCCAGCAAAACCTGGGCTTTTGGCAGGGCTTGTTTTTTCTCTATTAGTTGGCGTAGAGTTTGCCCACTGTGTTTGCATGGGTCGCTTGGAACCTGGACCTGGGCAGTAGCTGAAGAAGTCCGCTACAACCCGTTCGACGTCTCTTACTTTCCTGCAACCCAGCCCAGTACTCTTTCATGCGAAAGGGGCTGTCATTAATTTTTAGCGTCAAGGAAATAAGAAAATGGCTGATCGTCAGAGCGGTACCGTCAAGTGGTTTAACGACGAGAAAGGGTTTGGTTTTATCACTCCAGAAAGCGGTCCGGATCTGTTCGTACATTTCCGCGCTATCCAGGGCAACGGCTTCAAGACCCTGAAAGAGGGCCAGAAAGTGACCTTCCTAGCTGTGCAAGGCCAGAAAGGCATGCAGGCTGACGAAGTACAAGCAGAAGGCTGATCCTTCCTGCGACAAAAAGCCCCTGATGGTGACATCAGGGGCTTTTTTATGTGCGTTTGCTCGTAAAATGGCTTTTTTCATAAGAGAGCCCTGCCATGCCGAAACCCCTGCTGAGCCCCCAAGGCGAATTCCCCGCCGTTGGCCTGGGCCGTCGCCTGGCAGCGATGTTCTACGATTTCCTGCTATGCACCGCACTGCTGATCGTCACGGCGTTTATCTACAAGCTGATCTGGATCGCATTTGTCGGTGAAGCCAGGATGCGCACCCTCACAGAGTCCGGCGCACTGGATGGCGACCCGTTGTTGTCGACGATCCTGTTATTTGTGCTGTTTGGCTTCTTCGCCAAGTTCTGGACTCATTCCGGCCAGACCCTGGGCATGCAGGTGTGGGGCGTACGCGTGCAGAACGCCGACGGCTCGCGGATCAGCCTGTGGCAGGCGCTGTTGCGCTTCGTGGTATCGATTGCGTCATGGTTGTGCGTGGGGCTGGGGTTTATCTGGTCGCTGTTTGATAAGCGCAAACGCAGCTGGCATGACATCTATTCGAACACGCAGTTGGTGCGGATTCCCAAGCAGAAGAAGTAGCCTTCTGCCTATTGGATATCAAAATGTGGGAGGGGGCTTGCCCCCGATAGCACTGTGTCAGTCACAGGTGTATTAACTGATCCACTGCTATCGGGGGCAAGCCCCCTCCCACATTTTTTACCGCGTTCGACTATGCGTTGCCAGCCAACTTCAGGCGCGCAGCCTGAGTAAAGTCCAGCATGCGCTTGAGCGGACGTACTGCCTGCGGGATCACCGAAGGCTCGACGAATATCTCGTTACTCCCCTCACGCAGGCACTGCAACGTGCGCTCCAGCGTGTTCATCGCCATCCACGGGCAGTGCGCGCAACTGCGGCACGCCGCGCCGTTACCGGCGGTAGGCGCTTCGACGAAGACCTTGTCGGGGCACAGCTGCTTCATCTTGTAGAAGATGCCGCGGTCGGTGGCGACGATAAAGGTTTTATTCGGCAGGCGCTGGGCCGCCGCAATCAGCTGGCTGGTCGAGCCTACGGCATCCGCCAGTTCGATCACCGAGGTCGGCGATTCCGGGTGCACCAGAATGGCTGCATCCGGGTACAGCGCCTTCATGTCTTCCAACTGCTTGGATTTGAATTCTTCGTGGACGATGCAGGCGCCGTCCCACAGCAGCATATCGGCACCGGTCTGGCGCTGGATGTATGTGCCCAGGTGCTTGTCTGGCCCCCAGATGATCGTCTCGCCGTTGTCCATCAGACTTTCGACGATTTCCAGCGCGCAGCTTGATGTCACCACCCAATCCGCCCGGGCTTTGACCGCCGCCGAGGTGTTGGCATACACCACCACGGTGCGCTCGGGATGCTGGTCGCAAAACGCCGAGAACTCATCGACGGGGCAGCCCAGGTCCAGGGAGCAGGTGGCTTCCAGAGTGGGCATGAGGATGCGTTTTTCAGGCGTGAGGATCTTGGCGGTCTCGCCCATGAAACGCACACCGGCGACCAACACGGTCTTGGCCGGGTGAGCGGCGCCGAAGCGGGCCATTTCCAGGGAGTCGGAGACACAGCCGCCGGTTTCTTCGGCCAGGGCCTGGATCACCGGGTCACAGTAGAAGTGGGCAACCAGCACCGCATCCTGAGCCTTGAGCTCGGCGGCGATGGCAGTGCGCAGGCTCGCCTCTTCATCGGCGCTGAGGGCCTTGGGCTGCTTGGCGTCGAGGTGGGCTTGAACCAGAAGGCGTTCGGAAATTTGCGTCATGTTCGCAAGACCTGCAGGCGCAGTTGCGCGAAAGTCGAGTGTACCACCGGCTCTGGAGCCCTTCGGGCGCCGCCGGACGAAGTGATTGTGTTCATCAAGCACTGGTTAAGGTGAAGCTCGGCAAGGCTACAGAATATCGAATGGTTTCAAAAGCCTAATCTGGTACTCGCCTGCGCCTTCGTGGAGCAAAAAAAAGGAAACCCCGCTTGGGGTTTCCCGCCTTTACTGCTGGTTGCTCATCAAAAACGGTAAGTTACCGAACCACCAAACCCGTTGGCGCTGTTTTCATACTTGGCGTCGTAGGTCAGGCCAACCTGGGAAAGGTTCTGCCGCACCTTGATCGGCTCTTCCTTGAGGTAGGAATACGCCACATCGAAGGTCAGGTTATCGACCGGCGTCCAGCCAGCACCCAGGCTGAAAACGGTGCGGTCCCCCGTGGGAATCCGCACGGAGCGGTCGGTGTTGTTGGTAGGCGTCTGGTCCACTGAGAAACCGGTTCGCAGTACGAGTTCTTTGTTGACACGATAGGCCGCACCGATCGCGTGGGACCAGGTGTCATGCCAGTGCTGCTGCTCTGTGATTGAGCCCAGGCCACCGAATTGCGCAGTGAGGTCGGAGACTCCATCGTTATTGATGGTGATCTTTTTCAACTGACTCCAGCGGGTATAGGTGCTGCCAAGGTACAAGGTCCAGTCGTCATTCAGTTGATGGGTTACCGAGAAATCCACCGATGACGGCGTGGTCACGTCCAGGCTGGCGTCATACTTCTGCGGCCCACCGTCGAAGGCATCGGAAATCAAGCCGGAGGCATGGGTCTTGCCGCTGAGGTGGTAGACCACCTGCGAGTGGTAGGTCACACCGATGCGCGTGCTCTCAAGAGGCTGCACCAGGATACCGGCGTTGAACCCGGTGGCGTTGTCGTCACCTTTGACTTTCACACTTTCGCCGGCGCCGCCACCCAGCGGCACATTGGAATCCAGCTCGCCGCTGATGCGGTTGAAGGTCGGGCCAAAGCCCACCGACACTTTATCGCTGAAGGCATAGCTGACCGTCGGCTGCACGGTGATGACCTGGACCTTGCTCTTATTGCCAAAGCCGTTGCCCTGGAAGCTGTGTTCATAGTCGGTCACCAGCCCGAACGGCGCGTAGATGCCCAGGCCGAACGCCCAGTGCTCGTCAATGGGCGTGACCAGGTAGCCCATCGGCACGGCAATGCCGGGCACCATATCGCCTTTGTTGGTACCAGGGTTGTCGGCACCAAACTGCGTGGAACTGGCGTCCTTGATGTTGGATTTGGCATCGAGGTAAGTCGCGCCGAGGCTGACTTCATTCTGCTTCAGGCGCGACATGCCGGCAGGGTTGCCGAACACCGTGCTGGCGTCTTCGGCGGAGGAGGAACGACCAGCATAGCCCGTGCCCATTGAACTGATGCTTTGTTCATTGAGCGCGAAACCACCGGCGAACAACGGGGTTGAGGCAAGGGAAACGGCGAGCGCCAAGGCGCCTTTAAGAGTTTTGTTATTCATTATTAGGACTCGAATTGTGGGGCAGCGATGGGGAAGCTACCAACGTTCGAGCGGAGAGTTTATGAAGAGTTTTTCATACGCAGGATTGTCGGACAATTCTATGTATTTCAAAGACTTTGATTGTTTTTTCGTCTCCAGTAATAACCTGAAAACCCGATTGTGACCCATGGGTTTCGGCGATAGCATCTGCCTCGCGCAGATGTAAAAAAGCCCCAGGTTTTTCATTCGCCTGGGGCTACTGGGTTTTCAAACAGACAAAAAAAAACCCGGAAATCCTCACTTGCGTGGGCCTTCCGGATTTTCTAAACCGCCAAAAATGGTGGGTCGTGTGGGATTCGAACCTACGACCAATTGGTTAAAAGCCAACTGCTCTACCAACTGAGCTAACGACCCGCTGTGTGGTGGCGCGTATAATACTGATTTCTAAGGATTATTCAACACCTTATTTGAAATAAATCAGAAATAACGCGTTGGGTCAGTAATTCCGGCGGCTTGGAAGCCTTCTGCACGCAGTCGGCAGCTGTCACATTTCCCACAAGCACGGCCGTCATCGTCTGCCTGGTAGCAGGAAACAGTCAGCGAATAATCGACGCCAAGTCCTACACCAGCCTTCACGATGTCGGCCTTGCTCAGGTTTTGCAGCGGCGCCAGGATACGGAAGCCTTGCCCTTCTACACCGGCCTTTGTCGCCAGGTTGGCCATGCGCTCGAACGACTCGACGAATTCTGGGCGGCAATCCGGGTAGCCGGAATAATCCACCGCGTTGACGCCGATAAAGATATCGCGGGCGTTGAGCACTTCTGCCCAGCCAAGGGCGAGGGACAGGAACACGGTATTACGCGCTGGCACGTAAGTCACCGGGATGCCTTCGCCGGGGGTTTCCGGCACATCGATGCTGCTGTCAGTGAGGGCTGAGCCGCCGATGCCATTGAGGTTCAAGCCGATAACCTTGTGCTCGACCACGCCCATGTCACGGGCGACGCGGGCCGCAGCGTTCAGTTCGGCGCGGTGACGCTGGCCGTAGTCGAAGCTCATGGTGTAGCAGGCATAACCTTCAGCTTGTGCCATCGCTACCACGGTTGCCGAGTCGAGGCCGCCGGACAGCAGGATTACCGCGCGTTTTTGATCAATCATTGGTTCAGTCATTTCAGCGTCCTGGCTCGTCGTTCCAAAGGTATTTATGCAACTGTAATTGCAGGCGCACCGGCAGATTGTCCGCAACCACCCAATCGGCGAGGTCACGTGCGTTCAGGTCATGGTGGCTGGGTGAGAACAGCACTTCGCCTGCGCGGCGGTCCAGCCCGTATTGAATCAGCTTGGAGTTTGCCCAGTCGTAATCGTCACGGGAGCAGATAACAAACTTGACCTGGTCGTTGGCTGTCAGCAGCTCAATGTTCTCGTAGCGGTTGCGATGCGATTCCTTGGAATCGGGGGTCTTGAGGTCGACCACTCGGCTTACACGGGGGTCAACTGCAGAGATATCCAAGGCGCCACTGGTTTCCAGGGAAACCTCGTAACCGGCGTCACACAGCTGTTTGAGCAATGGGATGGCGTTGGGCTGGGCCAGCGGCTCACCGCCGGTCACACAGACGTAGCGCGGCTTGTAGCCGGCAACCTGCTCCAGGATATCATCGAGGGTGCGCACCGTGCCGCCGCTGAAGGCGTAGGCGCTGTCGCAGTACTGGCAACGCAAGGGGCAACCGGTCAGGCGCACAAATACTGTGGGCAGGCCGGCCGTTCGCGTTTCACCCTGCAACGAGTAAAAAACTTCGGTAATACGTAATGTGTCTTGCATAGTCGCCACGGGCGTAACAGCTAAACAGGCTGTCCGCCTCCGTCAGGCACTTTGAGGGATCCCGCCAACGCGTAGACCCCAAAAAGCGTGTTTCATAAAAGGGCGTGGATTCTAACGAAAAAACCCGCGCCAGGCGCGGGTTTCTTCTAAACGGGCAAACATCGCTTACAAGCGCTGCAGATCCCGTTGGGCCAACTGGGCAGCGGAAGTCCCCGGATATTGGGCCACCACCTGTTGCAGAATGCCTTTGACCTTGTCGGTATGACCCAGGCGGCGTTCTACGTCAGCGAGTTTGTACAGCGAATCCGGCACTTTGGCGTGCTTGGGGTACAGCTGACTGACCTTGGCAAATGCCTGGCCCGCGCCCTGTAGATCACCCTTTGCCAGGTTGACTTCACCCAACCAGTATTGAGCGTTGCCCGCATATTGGCTGTTCGGGTATTTACGCAGGAAAGCGGTAAAGGCCTGGCTGGCCTTGTCGAAATCCTTGGCTTTGATCAGGTCGAAGGCTGCATCGTAATACAGCTTTTCCTTCGCCGGATCACCCGGTTCGCTGCTCGCGGCAGGGGCTTGGCTGGCAGCTGCCCCTGCTGCTGCACCGGCAGCAGCGCTAGGCGCGCCACCGGCAGAAGAATTATCAGGAGTTGCGGCAGGTTGAACGCCGGCTCCAATACGTTGATCAAGATCCTTGTAACGCTCCAGGCCTTCTTGCTTAAGCTGGTTCACCTGGTTTTGCAGTACTTCAATAGCGCCTTGCTGCTGCGCGATTTGATCCTGCATGCGTTGCAGCTGGTTGAACAGTTCGCCCTGTGCCGAGGGAGCGGACGTAGCCGCTCCCCCCGCATAGGCGCCGTTCGTGCCATAACCCGCTGGCGGATAACTGCTCCCGCTATTGTTATAGCCAGAGTTGCTATCTTCCACAGGAACCGCAGCCCACACCGCAAGCGGTGCGAGGCTGAGAGCCAATACAGTCAGAGCACGACGGCACGTTCGCATGACGAATTACTTACGCAGTTCGACGCGACGGTTTTGAGCCCAGGACTGCTCGTCGTGGCCAGTAGCAACTGGACGCTCTTTACCGTAGGAAACCAGTTCCAGTTGGCCTGGAGCAACACCTTGCAGTACCAGGTAGCGCTGAACGGCTTTCGCACGACGCTCGCCCAGTGCCATGTTGTACTCACGAGTACCACGTTCGTCAGTGTTACCTTCCAGAACAACGCGAGCGCCGTTAGCTTTCAGGTCCTTCGCGTGAACGTCCAGAGCGCGCATGGCTTCTGGTTTCAGGTCCGAACTGTCGTATTCGAAGTAGAAAGTGGTGATAGCGCGCAGAGCAGCTTCTTCGCTCAGGGAGCCGTCAACCGCACCAGTGTTAGCGCCGTAACCAGCGTTTGGATCAACAGCTGCGCCTTCACCGGCATTGTCGCCGCCTTTAGACGAGCAACCAACGGCTACGGACAGAGCCAGAGCCAGAGCAGCAAACTTACCAAACTTCAGCATTTCCATCGTGAAACTCCTAATGAACCCCAGTGTGTTAAGCAAATCTTTTTGTAGCGCCGCGTCAGTTCAGGTAAGGGGACCAGGATGGTTCTCTGACTTCGCCTTGTGCGGTAGGAAGTGGGAGCCTTACGCGTCCATTAATGGACACGAGCATCAAGACTCCCCGGCCCTGCTGGCGGGTGGCGTAGATTACCATGGTGCCGTTGGGCGCAACAGTGGCTGACTCATCAAGGTTGGTATCTGTAAGGATTTTTACGGTTCCACGCTGCAAATCCTGGGCCGCAACCCGGAAATTAGTGAAACCATCCTGACGATGGATCATCACCAACGTCTTTTCATCAGCCGAAAGTTTAGGGTTGGCGTTGTAGTTACCGATAAAAGTAACGCGCTCCGCACCACCACCATTCACGTTCGCCTTATAGACCTGAGGCTTGCCGCCTCGGTCAGAGGTGAAGTAGATGGTCGAACCATCCTTGCCCCAGAACGGTTCGGTATTGATCCCCGGGCCGCTGGTTGCACGCGTGATCTGGCGCGATGCCATGTTCATCACGTAGATGTCCGGGTTGCCGTCTTTGGACAGTACGAACGCCAGGCGCGAACCATCCGGCGACCACGCAGGTGCACCGTTGAGGCCTTCGAAGTTGGTGATCTGCTCACGACGACCAGTATCAATGTGCTGGACGAAGATACGCGGACGCTTCTGCTCGAAAGACACGTAGGCAATACGCTTGCCGTCCGGCGCGAAACGCGGCGACAGGATTGGCTCACGGGATTGCAGCAAGGTCACAGCTCGAGCGCCGTCGTAGTCCGAACGCTGCAAGGTGTAACGAGTGTTGTCCACGGAGAAACGTTCAGCCGTTACGTACAGCAGACGCGTCGAGAAAGCACCCTTGATACCGGTAAGCTTTTCAAACGACTGGTCCGAGATGTAGTGGGCCATGTCGCGAATCTGCTCGGCAGTGCCCGAGACGCTGCCGGTCAGGACCTGCTGCTCGGTCGCCACGTTGAACAAGGTATAGGTGATTTGCAGGCGACCGCCAGCCGGCGTGATGTTGCCAACCATCAGGTACTGCGCACCCACCGCTTTCCAATCACGGAACACGACTTCGCTGGCCTGGTTCGGCTGGCTGATCATGTTGCCTTTTGGAATCGGCGCGTAGTAACCGGAGTTGCGCAGGTCGTCACTGACGATCTGGGCCATGTCGTCCGGCAGCACGCTGCCGCCCTGCCAGCCGAACGGTACTACGGCGATCGGGGTGGCCCGATCGCTACCGCTGGTGACCAGGATGTTCTTTTCATCCGCCGCCGCTATCCCTGCCATACAGCAAATAACGACAAGCATTCCTCGAAGAAGGTTTCTCACAAGGCTAGATCCTCAGGTGTGAATGTCATCTTGAATGAACGATAGGGAGCGAAGTCGCTTGGTTTCATTCCCTGCATCTCGGTCAACCGGCCAATGTTCTTGACTGCGGCAACCGCCGAACTGTCGAACGAACCGTCACCACTGGACTTGGCCACGCTGACCGAAGTCACCGTACCGTCCGGCAACATGCCGATCTGCAGCACTACTGTCATGCCTTTGCGCGCCGAAGGTGGACGTGTCCAGCCTTCCGCTGCCCGCGCCCGAATCAGGTCATCGAAACTGCCCGCGACTTCATCACCACGTTCATCGGCCAAGGCTTGCTGACGCTGCGGCGTGTCGGAGAGCAAATCTGCCAGGGCCTGGGCCTTCTTCTCTTCGGCGGATTTGCGCGCTGCTTCCTGGGCCTTTTTCTTCTGGGCGTCGGCGGCAGCTTTCTTCTTCGCGTCGTCGGCGACTTTTTTCTTCGCCTCGTCTGCTTCAGCTTTTTTCTTGGCGTCTTCGGCGGCTTTTTTCTTCGCGTCTTCGACTATTTTCTTCTTGGCGTCTTCAGCGGCCTTTTTCTTGGCCTCTTCCTCGGCAGCCTTTTTGGCTTCTTCTTCAGATTTCTTCTTGGCTATATCAGCCAATTGTTTCTCTTCGGCCTTTTTCGCTTCGGCAGCTTTCTCGGCTTTCTTGGCTTCATCAGCCTTTTTCGCCTCGTCAGCCTTCTTGGCTTCATCAGCCTTTTTCGATTCCTCGGCCTTTTGAGCCGCCTCTTCTTTCTTTTGTTCCGCAGCCGCCTTCACCGCTTCCTGCTCGACCTTCTTCTGTTCCATCTGTTCGACTTCAGTCTGGCGTGCAGCCGACTTCTGGGCCTCCCCTGCAATCTTCTGATTGGTCTGGGTGGTGGCCTGGCTTTTCGATTTCAGCTGATACAGGGTCGCCTGCACGATCGGCTTGGCTGGCGGCAGGTCCGGGGTCATGGCAAAGCTGACGAACAGCATGCCAAACACCAGGACGTGCAGGGCAATCGCCCAGACGCTAGGCCAGAAGTAGCTTTCCGAGGCGGACGGCTCTCGCTGTTGCTGCATCAGGGCGCCTCGGTAATCAAGCCAACGTTACCCACGCCGGCCTTCTGCAGCCCGCCCATGGCGCCCATGACAGAGCCGTAGTCGACCGATTTGTCGCCACGGATGAACACCTGGGTGTGCTTGCCGCCTTCGTTGCCGGAGCGAATGATCTTGGTCACGGCATCAGTCATCGCGGGCAAGGTGAGAGCCTTGTCTTGCTGCTTCTGCGTGTCGACTTCGCTGCCAAGGTTCCAGTAATAGGTCTTGTCAGCCTTGATCGAAATGGTCAGGACTTGAGTGTTGTTGTCTTGCGGCAAGGCTTCACTGGAAACCTTGGGCAAATCAACCTTCACGCCCTGGTTGAGCATCGGCGCGGTCACCATGAAGATAACCAGCAGCACCAGCATCACGTCGATGTAAGGCACTACGTTCATCTCGGCGACCGGCTTGCGCTTTTTGCGAGCTCGAGCGATTAAAGCCATTGGGAATTACCTGCTTATTCTTCGCTGGTGTGCACTTTACGGTGCAGGATCGCCTGGAACTCATCGGCGAAGGTGTAGTAACGGCCGATCAACGTTTCGCTGGTGGCAGCGAAGCGGTTGTAGGCGATTACTGCGGGGATAGCGGCAAACAGGCCGATCGCGGTAGCGATCAAGGCTTCGGCGATACCCGGGGCCACGGTAGCCAGGGTCGCTTGCTGGGCCTGGGCCAGGCCACGGAAGGAGTTCATGATCCCCCACACGGTACCGAACAGGCCGATGTACGGGCTGACGGAACCGACGGTGGCAAGGAACGGCAGGCTTTGCTCAAGCTTTTCTTCTTCACGGGAAATGGCGACGCGCATGGCACGGGCCACACCTTCCATGACCGCTTCCGGGTCAACGCCTGGCTGCTGGCGCAGACGGGAGAATTCCTTGAAGCCGGCGCGGAAGATCTGCTCGACGCCCGAATCCGGGTCAGGGTTGCTGCCAGCCTGGCGGTACAGCTTGGACAGGTCGATACCCGACCAGAAGCGCTCTTCAAAGCTCTCCAGGGCACGTCGACCGGCACGCAGCAGGTTGCTACGCTGAAAAATCATGACCCAAGAGGTAACCGATGCGGCTACCAGGGTCAGCATGACCAGTTGAACCACAACACTGGCATTGCTGACCAGGCTCCACATGGAGGAATGGTCGACGACGGTAGGTTCCACGCTAAATCTCCTGCTTTGATTGTTTACCCGCGCCGCTTACGTCGGCAAAGGCCGCACGTAGAGCTTCGGGAATGGCCCGGGGTTTCAAACTATTGGTGCGCACACAGGCCACCAGGAACTGCCCCTCACAGAGCAGCGTTGCATCCGTTGCCCGCCTGACCTGCTGTTTGAAACGCAGGCTGACACGGTTCAATTCGATTACTTCAGCGCTGACCAACAGCTCGTCGTCCAGCCGCGCCGGCGCGTGATACCGCGCCTCGCTGGAGTGCACGACGAATAACAGGTCCTCCCCTGCCAGCTCGGATTGGGCAAAGCCCAGCTCCCGTAGCCGCTCGGTTCGAGCCCGCTCCATGAACTTGAGGTAGTTGACGTAATACACGATGCCGCCGGCATCGGTGTCCTCGTAATAAACGCGACAGCGATGTGCGAACGACTGATCCCCGTTTTGCGCGCGCATACTCTAGTGCTTACTCCTCAGGTTGCCAATCCGGCTGGGCAACTGTTTTTTCATTGTCTGAAACTTTTCTACCGACTGAATGACGACACCAGCCACTAGGACAGCACAAACCTCGGATAAATCGTCTGGCGTGAAGCTTTTAATCGTCCACTGCATCGAGAAATTCGTCTACTACAGGCATCTCGCCCAATCGTGACGGAATGTTTAACCCGAAATGCAGATAGGCGTGGCGCGTGACGACTCGCCCCCTTGGCGTGCGCATGATGTAGCCCTGCTGGATCAGGTACGGCTCCAGCACATCCTCAATGGTGTGGCGCTCTTCGCTGATGGCCGCCGCCAGACTGTCGACGCCCACCGGGCCGCCGTCGAACTTCTCGATCATGGTCAAGAGTAGACGTCGATCCTGGTGATCGAAGCCGTGCTCGTCCACGTCCAGCAGGTTCAAGGCCAGGTCAGCCACGGCCTTGGTGATATGCCCCTTGGCCCGCACCTCGGCAAAATCCCGCACGCGACGTAGCAAACGGTTGGCGATCCGTGGCGTGCCACGGGCTCGACGGGCGATTTCAAACGCGCCTTCCGGGTCCAGCGGCAAGCCGAGAATATTCGCCGAACGGCTGACAATGGTCGCCAGGTCGGCCGTGCTATAGAACTCTAGACGTTGAACAATGCCGAAACGGTCTCGCAGCGGGTTGGTCAACATGCCCGCGCGGGTTGTGGCACCGACCAGCGTGAACGGCGGCAGGTCGAGCTTGATCGAGCGCGCCGCCGGGCCTTCGCCGATCATGATGTCGAGCTGGAAGTCTTCCATGGCCGGGTACAGCACTTCTTCGACGATCGGCGAGAGCCGGTGGATCTCGTCAATAAACAGCACATCGTGGGGTTCAAGGTTGGTCAGCAACGCGGCCAGATCCCCCGGACGCTCCAGCACCGGGCCGGAGGTGGACTTGATCGATACGCCCATTTCCTGGGCAATGATGTTGGCCAGGGTGGTTTTGCCCAAGCCCGGTGGGCCGAAGATCAGCGTGTGGTCCAGGGACTCACTGCGCCCACGCGCGGCCTGGATGAACAATTCCATCTGCTCGCGCACGGTGGGCTGGCCGATGTACTCGGCCAGGCTCAGGGGCCGGATGGCGCGGTCCTGGACCTCTTCACGGTCGCGCGGGCCGGTGGCTGCAATCAGACGATCGGCTTCAATCACTTAAATCATTCCCTTCAGGGCGCGGCGGATCATGTCTTCACTGCTCAGGTTCTTGTCCTTGATGGCCGAGATGGCCTTGCTGGCTTCCTGTGGTTTGTAACCCAGGGAAATCAACGCACTGACCGCATCGCTCTCGGCACTCGCCACCTGGCCGGCCGGCATGTCCGGCTGGTTCGGGACGAGGGCAAACATGCTCGGTACGACTTCCCAGGCCTTGAAGCGGTCCTTGAGCTCCACCAGCAGGCGCTCGGCGGTCTTCTTGCCGACGCCTGGCACCTTGGTCAGCGCCGAGGTGTCCTGGGCCGAAACGGCACGCACCAGCTCATCCACTTCCAGGCTCGACATCAGAGCCAGGGCCAGTTTTGGCCCCACGCCATTCAGGCGGATCAGCTCACGGAAGAAGTCGCGGTCACGCTTGCCAATGAAACCATAGAGCAATTGCGCATCTTCGCGCACCACCAGGTGGGTGTGCAGCGTAATCGGCTCACCGACCGACGGTAGGCGATACAGAGTGGTCATGGGCACTTCCAGCTCATACCCCAACCCATTTACATCCAGAATCAGGTGCGGCGGCTGTTTCTCAGCCAGGGTGCCGCGCAAGCGTCCAATCACGGTTCAGATCCTTAAAGCTTGAGGCCAGATGAAAGCCTGACCGGAAATAACGATTGCGCTGATGCTATCAGAGACGCAGGCGCCCGCCACGACTGCGTGCCGTGCCCAGGCCGTGAGGCAGCAAGCTTGAGCGAGTGTGCGCATGGCAAATGGCAATAGCCAGGGCGTCCGAGGCGTCGATCTGCGGTTTTGAAGTGAGCTTGAGCATGTGCATGACCATCATCTGCACCTGCTCTTTGTTCGCCGCGCCGGTGCCGACCACGGCCTGTTTGACCTGGGTGGCGGTGTACTCGGCGATTTCCATGCACTCCTCGGCGCCGGCAACGATGGCGGCGCCACGGGCCTGGCCAAGCTTCAACGCGGAGTCGGCATTCTTTGCCATGAACACCTTCTCGATACCCATGGTCACCGGCCCGTAGGTCTGGATCACTTCACGCACGCCGCGATAGACGATCTGCAGGCGCTCGGCCAACTCGCCCGCGCCGGTGCGGATACAGCCCGAGGCCACATACACGCAGCCACGCGGGGTCTGTTGCACCACGCCAAAACCGGTGATGCGCGAACCGGGGTCGATACCTAGGATTAAAGTCATAACGCCTGCGGGTTGGGTAAACACAATTTTTGATACAGATAAGACCCCATGTGGGAGAGGGCTTGCCCCCGATAGCGGTGGATCAGTCGATTTATACGTAACTGACACACTGTCATTGGTGGCAAGCCCCCCCCCACTTTTTGATCTACATCGCCCTTCAGCCTAGCTGTTCGGCCACAGACTCTGGGATATCCGCATTCGAATAAACGTTCTGCACATCATCCAGGTCTTCGAGCATATCCAGCATCTTCAGCACTTTCTGCGCACCGTCCAGGTCCAGCTCGGCGCTGGTGGTCGGCAACATCACGATTTCCGCGTCAGTACCTTTGAAACCGGCGGCTTCCAAGGCATTACGCACGGCGTAGAAGCTGGCGAACGAAGTGAACACGTCGATGGAACCGTCTTCGTTGGTCACCACGTCGTCGGCATCCGCCTCCATCGCCGCTTCCATCAGCGCATCTTCATCGGTGCCCGGCGCGAAAGAGATCTGCCCCTTGCGCTCGAACAGGTAGGCCACCGAACCGTCAGTGCCGAGGTTGCCACCACATTTGCTGAATGCGTGGCGCACAGCGGCGGCAGTACGGTTGCGGTTGTCGGTCATGCACTCGACCATCACGGCCACGCCACCCGGGCCATAGCCTTCGTAGCTCAGCTCGACCATGTCGTCGGTATCGGCAGCGCCGGCACCGCGGGCCACGGCGCGGTCGATGATGTCGCGACTCATGTTCGCGCCAAGGGCCTTGTCCAGCGCCAAGCGCAGACGCGGGTTGGAGCCTGGATCACCCCCACCCTGGCGGGCCGCAACGGTCAGCTCGCGGATCCATTTAGTGAAAATCTTGCCTTTCTTGGCATCCTGACGCTCTTTGCGGTGCTTGATGTTCGCCCACTTGGAATGGCCAGCCATAACACAACTCCAAAAATTCTCTAGAAACCTTATCAATTCCGCCCCAGGCGGAATGCAACCCTTGTAACGCAAAGGCGCATCCGAAGATGCGCCTTTTTAGACTGCGTAAACCTCAGTGCGCTTTCACGCAGCAGCCTTACTCAGCCTTCGGCGTCTCGCGCAGACGGATGTGCAGCTCGCGCAGTGCCTTGGCATCCACCACACCTGGAGCCTGGGTCATGACGTCCGCAGCGCTCTGGGTTTTCGGGAAGGCGATCACTTCACGGATCGACTGGGCGCCGGTCATCAGCATCACCAGACGGTCCAGGCCGAACGCCAGGCCACCGTGCGGCGGTGCACCGTACTTCAGGGCGTCGAGCAGGAAGCCGAATTTCTCTTCCTGTTCCGCTTCGTTGATACCCAACAGGCGGAACACCGCTTGCTGCATCTCTTTGCGGTGGATACGGATCGAACCGCCACCCAGTTCAGTGCCGTTCAGCACCATGTCATACGCGCGGGACAGCGCGCCAGCCGGGTTGGCTTCCAGTTCGGCCGGCGAGCACTTCGGCGCGGTGAACGGGTGGTGCAAGGCGCTGAAGCTGCCGTCGTCGTTCTCTTCGAACATCGGGAAGTCAACGACCCACATCGGAGCCCATTCGCAGGTCAGCAGGTTCAAGTCGTGACCCAGCTTGATGCGCAGCGCGCCCAGGGCTTCGCTGACGATCTTGGCCTTGTCGGCGCCGAAAAACACGATGTCGCCGTCGACTGCACCAACGCGGTCGAGGATCGCGTTCAGGTTGTCCAGCGGAATGTTCTTGACGATCGGCGATTGCAGGCCGTCAACGCCATTGGCGCGCTCGTTGACCTTGATGTACGCCAGGCCCTTGGCACCGTAGATGCCGACAAACTTGGTGTAGTCGTCGATCTGCTTGCGCGGCATGCTCGCGCCGCCAGGCACGCGCAGTGCGGCGATGCGGCATTTAGGGTCGTTGGCCGGGCCGCTGAACACCTTGAAGTCGACTGCTTTGAGTTGGTCGGCCACGTCCACCAGTTCCAGCGGGTTACGCAGGTCTGGCTTGTCGGAACCGTAGCGGCGCATGGCTTCTTCGAAGGTCATGTGCGGGAAGTCGCCGAATTCCAGGTCCAGCACTTCCTTGAACAGGTTGCGGATCATCTGTTCGGTCAGGCCCATGATCTCTTTTTCATCGAGGAAGCTGGTCTCGATGTCGATCTGGGTGAATTCAGGCTGGCGGTCAGCGCGCAGGTCTTCGTCGCGGAAGCACTTGGCGATCTGGTAGTAGCGGTCGAAGCCGGCGACCATCAGCAGTTGCTTGAACAGCTGAGGCGATTGCGGCAGGGCGAAGAACGAACCGGCGTGGGTACGACTAGGCACCAGGTAGTCGCGCGCGCCTTCCGGGGTGGCCCGGGTCAGGATCGGCGTTTCTACGTCCAGGAAACCGTTTTCGTCGAGGAAACGACGGATGCTGGTGGTCATGCGCGAACGCAGGCGCAGCTTCTCGGCCATTTCCGGACGACGCAGGTCCAGGAAGCGATAGCGCAGGCGGGTTTCTTCGCCCACGTCAGAGTATTCGTTGAGTGGGAACGGCGGGGTTTCCGACTCGTTCAGCACTTCCAGCTCATAGCCCAGCACTTCGATGCCGCCGGACGCCATGTTCTTGTTCACGGCACCCGCCGGACGCAGACGAACCTTGCCGGTGATCTTCACAACGTATTCGCTGCGCACGCGGTCGGCGGCGGCGAAGCTTTCGGCGCGATCCGGGTCGAACACCACTTGGGCCAGACCATCACGATCACGGATATCGAGGAAGATTACCCCGCCGTGGTCGCGGCGACGGTGAACCCATCCGCAAAGGGTGATTTCCTGACCTTCCAGGGTCTCGTTCAGTTGGCCGCAATAATGGCTGCGCATCATGGTAGTGGTTTCACTTCTCGTAATTCGAAATTCGGTGGAGGCCTGCCTCGTCACCGTACATTAAAGCAGGGGACGGATAATGCAGGAGCCTGCGCGTAGAGTTCAACTCAGTCTGCTTTGTCGCCGCCGGCCAGGTTCTTCTTCGAGCCGGTCTTGAAGTCGGTCTCGTACCAGCCGTTGCCGCTCAAGCGGAAGCCCGGCATGGACAACATCTTCTTGAGTTCCGGTGCCTGGCAGGCTGGGCAATCGACCAGCGGTGCTGCGCTGATCTTCTGAATGGCTTCCAACTGATGACCGCAGGAAGCACATTGGTAGTCGTACATGGGCATGGCGATGTCTCGGCGATCAGAACGTTACTGCGCCACGCCTGCCCTACGGGTCCGCAGCATGCGTAGCAAAGCGCGGGATTATATCCGGTAAATCGAGGCAGCGCAGCCGGCATTCTGCCCAGGGCCCTGCCCGCCATCATGGAGGGCCGGCCCCGAAGCCCGGCGGCTATCCCGGTGAGCACGCAGGTTCAGCACGCCCTTTGAGGACATGAACCACGCACACCACCCTGACCAACCCACTGAAGTTCTTCACACCGCCATAACGCAAGTGCACTTCCCGATCGACATAAGACAGCAACGCACTGACTGAACAGGCATTGATCCTGGCGATTTCCGTGAGGATATTCCAATAGATCTGCTCCAGCCGCAGGCACGTGGAAAACCCATTGAGCCTCACCGACCGGGACAGCGGCTTGGCCAGCCCCATATCGAACCCTTTTGCAAACGGGTCGATCTTTATCTTATGAAAACCACCGGTTTCCATCACTCCATTACCCACTCCGCGTGACATACACCTGACACTCCATTGCCAAACAACCGCCCATGGGTGGTCCCATTGGGCAATGGCCCTATAAAACAGCAGGCAGAGGCAGGCAGCCAGAAGACGCGGAGTTGATCGACGTAGGACAACGCCAGGAAATGCGCGGAAACAAGCGAGCGGCGCCAGGGTGGCGCCACTCAAGGTCAGCGTTTACTGATTTTCAAGCAGGGAACGCAGCATCCACGCGGTTTTCTCATGCACCTGCATACGCTGGGTCAGCAGGTCGGCCGTCGGCTCATCGCTGACCTTGTCGAGCAGCGGGAAGATACCGCGCGCGGTGCGGGTGACCGCTTCCTGGCCAGCCACCAACTGCTTGATCATCTCTTCGGCGCTGGGCACGCCTTCTTCTTCCTTGATGGAAGAAAGACGGGCATAGATGGAGTAGGCACCCGGCGCCGGGAAACCCAGAGCACGGATACGCTCGGCAATGGAGTCGACCGCCAGGGCCAGCTCGTTGTACTGCTCTTCGAACATCAAGTGCAGCGTGCGGAACATGGGGCCCGTGACGTTCCAATGGAAGTTGTGGGTTTTCAGATACAGAACATAGGTATCGGAAAGCAGTCGCGAAAGCCCGTCGACGATGGATTTACGATCTTCTTCACTGATACCGATATCGATTGCCATGTTTATCCCCTTCAATTGACAAGCATTCATTGATCAGGTGCAGGACCACTCTAGCAAGAGTGCCGGTGATGCGCAGCCCGGCGCGGCAATTCGCCCCGGTGTGCCTTGTCGACCGGCGCAGCCCAAGCCTTTGAGGCAAGTAGGAAATTTCTCTGCCGGCCGTTTGAAAAAACTGCACGTGTCTAGGACAAGCGTTTGCCGCAGAAATGCCGTCGCCCTTGCAATACCCCGAAATGCTTGATTTGAGTAGGCACAGCCTTTGCTGTTAAATAGATGGCGTGTCGTCGCCGTTACTTTCTGCGGCAGCGGCATAGGCTGATACCCCGCGCACGTGCTCAACGCCTCCCATTGTTCAGAAGCGAACCGTGCCAGTCAGCTCTTCCTTGTGATCCGTCTTAACGTGAGTTAATCAAAATGTTGAAAATCGTCCACCTGCTAACGGGCGTTGCAGCTTTGCTGCTGTCCTTTATCCCGAGCCTGCAGCCTGAAAGCCTGCCGTATCTGGAACAACACGACGCTCTGTACCTGGCCATGTTCGGCCTTCTTAACCTGACGCTGGCACCGGTGATCCCTTACTGGAACAAAGGCCCACGTCATCAACTGCAAAACCTGGTCAGCGCGCTGCTGGTACTGACCGTTGTCGTACAAACCCTCACCCTCCTGGCACCCATGCCTGAAGTCGGCGGCCACCCGGCCATCCTGCTCAGCCTGGTGATCGCTGTGGTCGCCATCGTTCTTCACCTGGCCATCAGCTTCTACCGTTCGTCCCCTGCGACCTCGTCGCAAACCTACGACATGACCAATCGGGATACCGGTACCGTCAAGTGGTTCAACACATCCAAAGGCTTCGGCTTTATTTCCCGTGATTCGGGCGACGATATCTTCGTCCACTTCCGGGCCATTCGCGGCGAAGGCCATCGCGTCCTGGTGGAAGGCCAGCGCGTGGAGTTCTCCGTGATGAATCGCGACAAAGGCCTGCAGGCCGAAGACGTGATCGCTGCACTGCCGCGTCGCTGATACCGGCCTTCGCAGCAAAAAAAAACCGCGATCCAGCCTGGCTGGGTCGCGGTTTTTTTTATGCGGGGCTATTAATAGTGTGGCGGCGGCGCTTCTTCTTCGGAGGTTTCGAACTGACCGCCCATTTCTTCCTGGCGCTTGAGCAGCGCGGTCATCTGCAGTTGCAGGCGCTCTACCGCACGCTGCTGCGTGACGAGGATGTCATTGAGGGTCTCGATGGTGTCGTCCTGGAAGGCCAGGCGGCTTTCCAGGTCGGTGACGCGGTCTTGCAGGTCCATGATTCAGCCCTGGTTAAATATGAAGTCGGCGGGCAACAGCTCGCGCAGACGGGCGCGGAGGGCAGCGACTTGCTCATCGGTGTAAGGCTGCGCCGGATGTTTGCCCCATACCGGCGCCGGCCAGGCAGCATCGTCGCGCTTGCGCACGATCACATGCACGTGCAATTGGCTGACCACATTGCCCAGGGCGCCGATGTTCATCTTGTCGGCGACCAAGCCTTCATTCAGCAACTGGGCCAGGGCAGTCGTCTCTTTCCACAAACGCTGCTGGTCGGCGACATCCAGTTGAAACACTTCGCTGATAGCGTTGATGCGTGGCACCAGGATGAACCACGGGTAGTTTGAGTCATTGGACAGCAGCAGGCGGCACAGCGGGAAGTCCCCGATGACCAGTGTGTCTTGTTGCAGGCGTTGATCTAGGGCGAACACCGCGGGCACTCCATTCGGCAAGTCAGGTTCAAGCGCCCAGCATACCTTCGAATGCGCACGGCTTCACGGCGAATGCAGGAAAGCGCCGGCGCCAGTGATGAAAAAACATGCACCCTTTCGAGGCGGTCGAATATTTGAGCTACGCTAAACCGGGCCTCACCGGGACGCACCAAAATGACCCACTTGTGCCTCAAAGGGATCCGCCAATTACCCACTCATGAGGGTGAACCGGTAACGTTTTTCCCGCGCACAGGTTTTATATACCGCCGAACAGGGGTAACACCGCCGCGTCAAGCCCAAACCAAACGGCGTAAAAAGCCCGTGCTTATGCGGTTTTTACAGGGCCGGAACGGTTTTCACGAAAAAATGACATTCGGTTACCGCTTTGTGCACGCTTGTTGCATTGACACCTGCATCGTCGGCAACGACACCCGATTGGAAGCAGGTGTTTCGCGATAAAGAACAGCAGCGTTTCAATGCGTATCAAGGAAGTGTTCAAACTTTGATAAGGGTTTGGAAACAGTATTGAAGTTGTCAGTCCGGTTACAACAGGACTGTGGATTTGCGACATGGAGCTAGCAATTTACGACAGCCTCGTAAAGAAGCTGAAAGGATAGATGGGTAAGTATCGTCAATAGGGTCTGCGTGATATAACTTTGCGCCGACACATAAAAGAAAGAGCCGCCCAGATAAAAATACAGGTGGGACGGCAGTACTCTTCCTAAAACCAAAGGAGCAAATCACGATGCGCGTGATGAAGTGGAGCATGATCGCCCTGGCTGTTTCAGCAGGCACCTCGCAGTTCGCAATGGCGTCCGCCCAGGACGATTCCAAGGGCTTTGTTGAAGACAGCACTTTCAGCATCAATACTCGCGCTCTGTACTTCAGCCGCGACTTCCGCAACAACCCGTCGGGCCCAGGCTCCCAGAGCCGTGCAGAAGAAACCGGCCTGGGCTTCAATGCCCTGTACGAATCGGGCTTCACCCAAGGCACCATCGGTGTCGGTGTTGATGTGATTGGCCTGTTGGGCGTCAAGCTCGACAGCGGCAAGGGCCGTGCGGGTACCGGTCTATTCCCAACCGGTTCGGACGGTCGCTCGCAAGACGACTACTCCAAAGGCGGCGGTGCCGTTAAGTTCCGTATCTCCAATACTGTCCTGAAAGTCGGTGACCAGTACACAACGGCTCCTGTGTTCGCCTCTGACGACAGCCGTTTGCTGCCAGAGCTGCCACAAGGTATCTCGATCACCAGTAACGAGATCAAGGGCCTGAAACTGGAAGGCGGTCACTTCACTTCCAGCATTGCGCAGAACCAGACCTATCACGACAGCCTTGGCTTGACCAAAACCGACTTTGTCGGTGGTGTCTACTCGTTCACGCCTGAGTTCACCGGCAGCCTGTACTACGCGAAGACCGAAGATTACTTCCGCAAGTACTACAGCAACCTGAACTGGACCCACGCGCTGAGCGACGACCAGTCTTTCGCCCTGGACTTCAACATCTACGACACCAAGAGCGAGGGCGAAGGCCTGCAACGTGCTTCCAAAGACAGCGCTCTGCCGTTCGCACAACGCACCAAGCTCGACAACCGTGCGTTCAGCTTGCAGGGCGCTTACACCATCGGTGCTCACACCTTTACCCTGGCCGCCCAGAAAGTCACCGGCGACGGCGACTACGGCTACGGCGTAGACGGCGGCGGCACGGTCTTCCTGGCCAACTCCATCGCCCGTTCCGACTTCAACGCCGAAGGCGAGAAGTCCTACCAGGCTCGGTACGACATCAACATGGCGACCTTTGGCATTCCTGGCCTTAGCTTCATGACTCGTTATGTCACCGGTAGCGGCGCCAACACTGCCACCACTTCGAACGGTAAAGAGTGGGAACGTGACATCGAAGCCAAGTACGTGGTACAGAGCGGCCCAGCGAAAAACCTGAGCCTGCGTCTGCGTCAAGCCACCTATCGTTCGGGTGATGGCGTTTACTACGGTTCGCCTTCGATCGACGAACTGCGTCTGATCGCGAACTACCCGTTGAACATCTTGTAATTGACCGTTTGATTACAACGATGGCTTAGGGCTTCGGCCTTAAATAAAAAGCCGCCCCCTTGCAGACAAGGAGGCGGCTTTTTTATTGCCGTTTAATTTCAATCGAAAAATAACTAGCAAGCTAACTAACGAGATTAACCCGTCGACCTTGAACCTGACCTTTTGGCCAAGTTCAACGCCATTGTCCTTAGTTACTTCGTAACACTTTCCTGCATCACACGAATAACCCGCTGCGGAAATGGAATATCAATCCCCGCCGCTTTCAAACGGTCACGCGCCAGTTCATTCAACATAAACATCACATCCCAATAATCCGCCGTCTTGGTCCAGCAACGCAGGGAAACAGTGATCGAACTGTCGCCCAAAGTCGAAACCACCGCCACAGCAGCCGGATCGGCCAACACGCGAGGGTCTTTCGCCAGCTCCAGCAGCACTTCACGGGCTTTCTGCAGATCAGCCTCATAGTCCACCCCCACATCAAACACCACCTTGCGGGTCGGCTGGCGGTTGGTGTTGGTGATGAGACCGTTGGACAGGCTGCCGTTAGGGATGATCACAGTCTTGTTATCACCGGTGCGCAAGACGGTATGGAAGATCTGGATGCTGTCGACGGTGCCCGAGGTGCCCTGGGCTTCGATCCAGTCACCAATGCGGAACGGGCGGAACAGCAGAATCAGCACGCCGCCGGCGAAGTTCGCCAGGCTGCCTTGCAGTGCCAGGCCGATGGCCAGTGTCGCGGCACCAATTGCGGCCACGAACGAGGTGGTTGCCACGCCGATCATCGAGGCCACGTTGACCACCAGCATGACTTTGAGCGCAATGTTCGCCAGGCTGGTAATGAAGTGTTGCAGTGCCAGGTCGGCATTGCGCAGTGCCAGCAAACGTCCCACGCGGTGGGTCAATACGTTGATCAGCCACCAACCGATGGCCAGGGTGACCAACGCCAGCAAAAACCGGCTGCCGTACTCCATGATCATCGGCAGCCACGACTCTGAGGTCTTGATCAGGTGATCCACTTCAGCATTCAAATCCATCTACATTCTCCTGGTTACCGGATGTTCGGTGTAGTGAGTGGCCATAAAAGCAATTGAGCCCCGAAGGGCTCAATAGTAGGCGCAGGTTGTGGGGCGTGGGACGTCAAAAACGCCCGCAGGTTCCCCAATGTGCCATCAGTCGCGGAAGTTATTGAACTGCAGCGGCATGTCGAAGGTCTTGGCACGCAGGGCCGCGATGGCTTCTTGCAGGTCGTCACGCTTCTTGCCGGTGACGCGAACCTGCTCACCCTGGATCGCGGCCTGGACTTTCAGCTTGGCGTCCTTGATGTGGGCGACGATTTTCTTCGCCAGCTCCTTGTCGATGCCTTCCTTGAGGATGGCTTCCTGCTTCATCAACTTGCCGGAGGCGTAGGCGTCCTTGATTTCAAGGCATTGCGCGTCGATCTTGCGCTTGACCAGCGACAGCTTGAGGATCTCGATCATCGCTTCCAGCTGGAAATCGGCTTCAGCGGTCAGGTTGACGGTCAGCTCTTTTTCCTTGAACTCGAAGCTGCCCTTGCCTTTCAAGTCATAGCGGCGATCCAGCTCCTTGACGGCGTTCTCGACGGCGTTGGTGACTTCGTGTTTGTCCAGTTCGGATACCACGTCGAACGAAGGCATGTCATATCTCCAATATAAGGGGCGGACTCAGTAGAGATGGAGCGCGCCCAAGCTAAAATGCCGGGGCATTATAGCGGTTCTTTCGTCCCGTTCGCTGCGGGCGACCCTACGGAGCAAAACTGATGTCGACCACCTGGCATATTCTCGGCGCAGGCAGCCTGGGCACACTTTGGGCGACTCGCCTGGCGCGTGCTGGCGTGCCCGTGCGGTTGATCCTGCGCGATGAAGCGCGCTTGGCCAGTTATCAGGCAGCCAAGGGGCTGACCCTGGTGGAACAAGGCGTAGAACACACCTACCCGGTGATCGGCGAAACAGCTGACAGCCCGGCGCCGATTCATCGCCTGCTGGTGGCGTGCAAAGCCCACGACGCTCAAGCCGCCGTCGCACAGTTGCAACAGCGCCTTGCACCGGACGCCGAACTGATCCTGTTACAGAACGGCCTCGGCAGCCAGGACGCAGTCGCCGCGCAACTGCCCCAGGCCCGCTGCATCTTTGCCTCCAGCACCGAAGGCGCGTTTCGCGACGGCGACTGGCGTGTGGTGTTCGCTGGCCATGGCTACACCTGGCTGGGCGACGCGGGCCACCCTACCGCGCCGCTGTGGCTGGAGGACTTGCACGCCGCCGGTATCCCCCACGACTGGAACACAGATATCCTCACGCGGCTCTGGCGCAAGCTGGCGCTCAATTGCGCCATCAACCCGCTGACCGTGCTGTATCAGTGCCGCAATGGCGAGCTACAGGCCCACCAGTGCGAAGTCGCCACCCTGTGCGCCGAACTCGGCGAGCTGCTGGAATGCTGTGGCCAGCCCGCCGCCGCGCTGGACCTGCAACACGAGGTGGAACGGGTGATCCAGGCCACCGCCGCCAACTACTCCTCCATGTACCAGGACGTGGCTGCCGGCCGCCGCACCGAAATCAGCTACCTGTTGGGCTATGCTTGCCAGGCGGCCGCCCGTCACCAACTGAACCTGCCGCACCTTCAACAGTTGCAAGTGCGTCTGGTCGAGCAGTTGCTTGCACGCGGATTGCCCCGCGACTGAGCCACGCGCTACCCTGCCCGCCTGTCTATCACCTGGGAAAACCCTGATGCCGCTGCGCCAGCGTCTTGAAAACCTACCGGTCGGGCAGAAACTGCTGGCCGCCCTGCTGGTGCTGTTGACCACCGTACTGCTGGTGGCCAACCTGACCTTTATCAGCGCCGCCTACTGGATCTCCCAGGAGAGCATGGCGCCCCAGGCCTTGCAGGCCATCGGCCGCCTGGTGTCCAACCCTGCGCTCGCCGCTGAAGCCCTCGAATCGCCGACCAAGGCAGACGCACTGCTCAATGAGCTGACCAGCTATTCGCCGTTGCGCGCCGCCGCCCTGTACGACGGCGACGGCAACCGCCTGGCGCAGATGCAACACGGTGACCGCCTGCACCTGCCCGACCACTACCGGCATATCGAGGCCTGGCGTGTCACCGAGTTTCGCAGCAACCAGGTCATCACCCTGCCCCGCGCCGGCCAACCGTCCGGGCATTTGCTGCTGGTGGCCAGCAGTGAGCTACCAGTGGCGTTCTACACCGGCACACTGACTGCCAGCCTGGGCATCCTGATTTTCAGCGTATTGTTGTGGCTGGTCATCGCCCGCCAGATCAAACGCCTGATCACGCGGCCGATCCATGAACTGGAAGAACTGTCGCGTCAGGTCACTCGCGAAGAGAACTACGCCCTGCGCGCCGGTCGTGGCAACCACGATGAAATCGGCAGCCTGGCCGAAGCTTTCAACACCATGCTGTCGCGCATCGAAGCCCGCGAGCAGCAGCTCAAGCGCGCACGGGACGACTCCCAGGCGGCCTACGACCAGGCCCAAGGCCTGGCCGAAGAGACGCGCCACACCAACCGCAAGCTGGAACTGGAAGTCCAGGTCCGCAGCAAGATCGAGAAGAAACTCACCGGTTTCCAGAATTACCTGAACAGCATCATCGACTCGATGCCCTCGGCATTGATCGCCCTGGATGAACAGCTTTACGTCACCCAATGGAACCAGGAAGCCAGCGCCCTCTCCGGCACGCGCCTGGACGAGGCCCTGAACCAGCCGATCTACCTGGCCTTCCAGCCGCTCAAGCCTTACTTGCCACAGATCAGGGCAGCGGTCGAACAACACACGGTGGAGCGCATCGAGCGCGTCACCTGGTTCAAGGACGACGAACCCAAGCACTACGCCCTGACCTTCTACCCGCTGATGGGCGGTGCCGGACGTGGCGTGGTAATCCGTATCGATGACATCACCCAGCGCCTGTCCCTGGAAGAAATGATGGTGCAGTCGGAGAAGATGCTCTCCGTCGGCGGCCTGGCCGCCGGCATGGCCCACGAGATCAACAACCCGCTGGGGGCGATCCTGCATAACGTGCAAAACATCCGCCGCCGCTTGTCGCCTGACTTGCCGAAGAACCTGGAACACGCGGAACAGGTGGGTATCGAGCTGGAAACGGTCAACCACTACCTGCAAAGCCGCGAAGTACCACAACTGCTTGACGGCATCCAGCAGGCTGGGGCGCGGGCGGCGAAGATCGTCACCCATATGCTCAGTTTCAGTCGCCGCAGCAACCGACAGATGGCGCCTTGCGACTTGCCGGCATTGATCGACCAAGCGGTGGAGATTGCCGGTAACGATTTCGACCTGGCCATCGGCTTTGACTTCAAAGGCCAGGCGATCATTCGGCAGTTCGATCCCCAACTGGGTCCGGTGCCCGGCACCGCCAACGAACTCGAACAGGTCCTTCTCAACCTGCTGAAGAACGCGGCCCAGGCCATTCACCTGCGGGAAGACGACAGCGAACCGGGGCGCATCATCCTGCGTACGCGCCTCAACCCGCCGTGGGCGGAGATCCAGGTGGAAGACAACGGCATCGGCATGAGCGAAAACGTGCGCAAACGCACCTTCGAGCCGTTCTTCACCACCAAGGAAATCGGCCAGGGCACCGGGCTAGGGCTGTCGGTGTCGTATTTCATCATCACCAATAACCACAAGGGCCAGATGGAAGTGCACTCCACCCTCGGCCAGGGCACCTGCTTTACCTTGCGCTTACCCCTGGCCGGCAGCCAACTGCCGCCTTACGAACTCACCCAACTGGAGCAATGACCATGGGCTTTCGCCTGTCGAAGATCTACACCCGTACCGGCGACAAAGGCGAAACCGGCCTGGGCGACGGCCGCCGTGTGCCCAAGGATCACCCACGGGTGGAGGCCATCGGCGAGGTGGATACGCTGAACAGCCAGTTGGGATTGTTACTGGCCAATCTTGAAGAACAGAGCGGCAAACATCCGGAACTGAAGGATGTGATCGAGGTGCTTACGCCGTGCCAGCATCGCTTGTTCGACCTGGGGGGCGAGTTGGCGATGCCGGTGTACAAGGCGTTGAATGCGGCGGAGGTGGATCGGCTGGAAGCGGCAATTGATCGCTGGAATGAAGAAGTGGGGTCGCTAGAGAACTTCATCCTGCCCGGTGGCTCGGCGTTGATCGCCCAGGCCCACGTGTGCCGCAGCCTGGCGCGCAGTGCAGAGCGGCGGTGCCAGCAGTTGAATGCGGTCGAGCCGTTGGAAGGCGTGGGGTTGGCGTACATCAATCGGTTATCGGACTTGTTGTTTGTGGCGGCGCGGGTGATTGCAAGGCGCCAGGGCGTTGCTGAGGTTTTATGGCAGGCTGCCGCTAAACCCCACTGATTATTCAGCGCCTGATCTGACGCCTTCGCGAGCGAGCCCGCTCCCACATTTGACCGCATTCCAACGGTAGAACTCGGTCGAATGTGGGAGGGGGCTTGCCCCCGATAAGGCCGGTCAGAACAGCCTCAAATCTCAGGCCAGAACGCGCGAATCCCTGCCACACCTTGGGCCCCTGCCTCCCAAGCTTTCTCCCGCTCGGCGGGTCCAACCCCGCCCAACAGAAACACCGGCTTGCTGAACCCACGGATCAGCTCTGCGGCCTGCTCCCAACCCAACGGCTGAGCATCAGGATGGGTCTGGGTCGGCTGCACCGGTGACAGCGTGACAAAATCCACATCCATCATTTCAGCCAATGCCAGCTCCTCGGCATTGTGGCAAGACGCTGCCAGCCAACGATCTTTAGGCAGCGGTCGACCTTTGCTGGCGTATTTACGCAGTTGCGCCGAGGTCATGTGCCAACCGGCCGCAGGAAAATCCCCCAGCCATTCAAACGGCCCCTTGAGCATCAACTGGGCCTTGCCCGCGCACAGGCCCACCGCATCCACCGCAAGGTCGCGGTATTTGGGGTCGTAGCCATTGGGCGCACGCAGTTGTACCAACTTGATGCCGCCAGCAATGGCTTTCTGGATACCCCGCAGTAACGTCGGGGTTTCCAGTTCGCCCGGGGTGATCAGGTACTCGGCAGGCAAGCGCGCAGCCGCAACGATCGGCGCATTGGCCGCCGGGAACGCGTAGTTGAGCAGATCCCGAGGCGCCACCCATTCCAGCGGTTGCCCTTCGGCGCCATGGGGCTCACCGGTAAACGCCGAGACTTCCCAGACATCCAGCAACACCTGTTTGTCCGGATAGTCATGCTGCACCTTGATCAGCGGCCGCGCCGTGGTGACCTGGATGCCCAGTTCTTCCTGCAATTCGCGGGACAGCGCGCCGGCTACCGATTCATCGGCTTCCACCTTGCCGCCGGGGAATTCCCAGAGGCCGCCCTGGTGCTGAGTATCGGCGCGGCGCGCCAGCAGGATTTTGCCGTCGACACCGCGGATCACCGCTGCTGCTACATGCACTCGTTTCACCGCGCTTATCCTCTTAGGTACGGTATTCCGCGTTGATCTTCACGTACTCGTGGGACAGGTCGGTGGTCCAGATGGTTTCGCTGCACTCACCGCGACCCAACTCGATACGGATGGTGATTTCTTCCTGCTGCATCACCGCCGAACCCTGGGCTTCGGTGTAGGTTTCAGCACGTGCGCCACGGCTGGCGATGCACACATCGCCGAGGAACACGTCGATCTTGCTCACATCCAGGTCTGGCACACCGGCACGACCAACGGCCGCCAGGATACGGCCCCAGTTCGGGTCAGAGGCGAACAGCGCGGTCTTGATCAGCGGCGAGTGAGCCACGGTGTAACCCACGTCCAGGCATTCCTGGTGGTTGCCGCCGCCGTTGACTTCAACCGTGACGAACTTGGTGGCCCCCTCGCCGTCACGCACGATGGCCTGGGCCACCTCCATGCACACTTCCAACACCGCCTTTTTCAACGCGGCGAACAGCGGGCCGCTGGCTTCGGTGATCTGCGGCAGGTTGGCCTGGCCGGTGGCGATCAGCATGCAGCAGTCGTTGGTCGAGGTGTCGCCATCGATGGTGATGCGGTTGAACGACTTGTTGGCGCCGTCCAGGATCAGGCTGTGCAGCACGTCGCGGGAGACTTTGGCATCGGTGGCGATGTAGCCGAGCATGGTGGCCATGTTCGGACGGATCATGCCCGCGCCCTTGCTGATACCGGTCACGGTGACAGTCACGCCGTCGTGCACGAACTGGCGGCTCGCGCCTTTTGGCAGGGTGTCGGTGGTCATGATGCCGGTGGCGGCGGCCGCCCAGTTATCCACAGACAGGTCGTCCAGCGCGGCTTGCAATGCACCTTCGATTTTCTCGACTGGCAGCGGCTCACCGATCACGCCGGTGGAATAGGGCAGCACTTGGCTGGCGTCCACGCCGGTCAGTTGGGCCAGCTTGGCGCAGGTGCGTGCCGCGGCCACCAGGCCCGGCTCGCCGGTGCCGGCGTTGGCGTTGCCGGTGTTGGTCAGCAGGTAGCGGATCGTACCGGCCACGCGTTGCTTGGCCAGGATCACCGGCGCGGCGCAGAACGCGTTGAGGGTAAACACACCGGCGACGGTCGAGCCTTCGGCGCAACGCATCACGACTACATCCTTGCGCCCAGGGCGCTTGATGCCGGCCGAAGCGATACCGAGTTCAAAACCGGCAACCGGGTGCAACGTGGGCAAAGGACCAAGACCAACAGCCATGAATGCGCTCCTTAAAAATGGGTGATGTCTGTGCCGTCGTGAGCGACGGTGAAATTAATGGCAAAACGCCGCGACGGCAGAAGCCGGTCGCGGCGCAGGGTGTTGCAGCGTCAGGCGAAAATCTTATTCGATCTGGCCGTGGCAGTGTTTGAACTTCTTGCCCGAGCCGCAATAGCACAGCTCGTTGCGACCCAGCTTCTGTTCGTTGCGGACCGGGCTTTGAGCCAGGGCCACATCGACCTCTTCACCCAATACCTCAGGCGCTTCCAGGCCCGGCGCTTCGTCGTGCTGGAACTGCATGCGCGCAGCCAGTGCCTCGGCTTCCTGACGCAGGCGAGCTTCTTCCTCGATCGGGTCTTCGCGACGCACCTGAACGTGGGACAGCACGCGGATGGAATCGCGCTTGATCGAATCCAGCAGCTCGGAGAACAGCGTGAACGACTCGCGCTTGTACTCCTGCTTCGGGTTCTTCTGGGCGTAACCACGCAGGTGGATGCCGTGACGCAGGTGGTCCATGGTCGACAGGTGGTCTTTCCACAGGTCGTCCAGCACGCGCAGAACGATTTGCTTCTCGAAGGTGCGCAGTGCTTCGGCACTCGCCTGCTCTTCTTTCTCGTTGTACGCGGCCAGCAATTCGGCCATCAGTTTCTCGCGCAGGGTTTCTTCGTACAGGTGGTCGTCTTCATCCAGCCACTGCTGGACTGGCAAGTCGACACCGAAATCGCTCTTCAACGCCGCTTCCAGGCCGGCAACATCCCACTGTTCAGGCAGGGATTGTGGCGGGATATGCGCGCTGACGGTGGCGTTGAGCACGTCCTGACGGAAGTCAGCGATGGTCTCGCCAATGTTGTCGGCGGCCAGCAACGTGTTACGCATGTGATAGATCACTTTACGCTGTTCGTTGTTGACGTCATCGAACTCTAGCAGTTGCTTACGAATGTCGAAGTTGCGGCCTTCGACCTTGCGCTGGGCCTTCTCGATGGCGTTGGTCACCATGCGGTGTTCGATCGCTTCACCGGACTGCATGCCCAGGGCCTTCATGAAGTTCTTCACGCGGTCCGAGGCAAAGATGCGCATCAGGCTGTCTTCCAGGGACAGGTAGAAGCGGCTGGAACCGGCATCACCCTGGCGACCGGCACGGCCACGCAGCTGGTTGTCGATACGGCGCGATTCATGACGCTCGGAGGCAATCACCTGCAGGCCACCGGATTCCAGCACGGCCTGATGGCGCTTCTGCCAATCGGCCTTGATCTGGGCGATCTGCTCGGGGCTCGGGTTTTCCAGGGCCGCGACTTCCACTTCCCAGTTGCCGCCCAACAAAATGTCGGTACCACGACCGGCCATGTTAGTGGCGATGGTCAGTGCGCCTGGGCGACCGGCCTGGGCGATGATCTCGGCTTCTTTTTCGTGGAACTTGGCGTTGAGGACCTTGTGCTCGATGCCTTCCTTATTGAGCAGGTTGGACACGTGCTCGGAAGTCTCGATGGTAGCGGTGCCCACCAGGATCGGACGGCCCTGGGCCATACCGTCCTTGATGTCGTTGATGATTGCCGCGTATTTCTCTTCGGCAGTCAGGAACACCAGGTCGTTGAAGTCTTTACGCGCCAACGGCTTGTTCGGCGGAATGACCATCACGGCCAGGTTATAGATCTGGTGGAATTCGAACGCTTCGGTGTCGGCCGTACCGGTCATGCCGGACAGCTTGTTGTACAGCCGGAAGTAGTTCTGGAAGGTGGTAGACGCCAACGTCTGGCTTTCGGCCTGGATGTTGAGGTGTTCCTTGGCTTCGATGGCCTGGTGCAGGCCCTCGGACAGACGGCGGCCCGGCATGGTACGGCCGGTGTGTTCGTCGACCAGCACGACCTGGCCGTCCTGCACGATGTACTCGACGTTGCGATGGAACAGCTTGTGGGCGCGCAGGCCGGCATACACGTGGGTCAACAGGCCCAGGTTGTGTGCCGAGTACAGGCTTTCACCCTCGGCCAGTTCGCCGATCTGGGTCAGCATTTCTTCGACAAACTGGTGACCGGCTTCGTTGAGTTCGACCTGGCGGGTCTTCTCGTCGATGCTGAAGTGACCTTCTTTGGTCACCACGCCTTCGACTTCCTCGATGTGCTGCTCCAGGCGCGGGATCAACTTGTTGATCTCGGTGTACAGGCGCGAGCTATCTTCGGCCTGGCCGGAGATGATCAGCGGGGTACGGGCTTCGTCGATGAGGATGGAGTCGACTTCGTCGATCACGGCAAAGTTGAGTTCGCGCTGGAATTTTTCTTCCATGCTGAACGCCATGTTATCGCGCAGGTAGTCGAAACCGAATTCGTTGTTGGTGCCGTAGGTGATGTCGGCAGCGTAGGCGGCGCGCTTCTCTTCCGGCGGCTGGAACGGCGTTACCACGCCGACGGTCAGGCCGAGGAATTCATAGAGCGGGCGCATCCAGTTGGCGTCGCGGCGGGCCAGGTAGTCGTTCACCGTGACCACGTGCACGCCCTTGCCGGACAGTGCGTTGAGGTAAACGCCCAGGGTTGCCACCAGGGTCTTGCCTTCACCGGTACGCATTTCGGCAATCATGCCTTCATGCAAGGTCATGCCGCCGATCAACTGGACGTCGAAGTGGCGCATGCCCATGACACGCTTACCGGCTTCACGGGCGACCGCAAAAGCTTCGGGAAGCAGCTTGTCGAGGGTTTCACCTTTGGCTATGCGGGCCTTGAACTCTTGGGTCTTGGCGCGCAATTGCTCGTCCGAAAGGGCAACCATCTGCTCTTCGAAGGCATTGACCAGCTGCACCGTCTTGAGCATGCGTTTGACTTCGCGCTCATTCTTGCTTCCAAAAAGTTTCTTTAACAAAGGCGCAAACATATCGGCAGGTTCTTCCACACATAGGGATGGAGGGCGCACCGTGAGTGGCCCGAGCAGCCCTCACGGCCGCATGCGAACGCGCATTCTACCCGGAATCGTGGGTGAGGAAAGTGGCGTTGTTCCCCGATGCTGGCATGGTGCTGTGAGAGGGCCTGTTTAAAATAAGGGCTTTTACTGGAACTTCAACCCATGGAGCGCAGAAGTTACCGATTGATTTCACGCACAAAAGCCCATGGATGCGTTGCCTGGGGAGATGCAGACGCTTTCTGCTAAGATGGCGGCTCTGTTACTTAAGGTGTCCAACAATGGCATTTCGTCCCTCGCCAGCCCGCGCGCCTGCCGTGTTGCTTCGCGATGCCAAGCCGCTGAAAGCCATCTTTGGCCATGCGCAACGCCTGGGCCATCTGCAACGCCTGCTCGAAAGCCAACTGCAACCGGCCGCGCGCGAACACTGCCGCGTGGCGTCCTGGCGTGAAGGCAACCTGCTGCTAATTGTCACAGATGGCCATTGGGCGACACGTCTGCGTTATCAGCAAAAACGCCTGCAACGTCAATTGATAGCGTTTGATGAATTCTCCGGCTTGACGCGCATCCAGTTCAAGGTACAACCGCCCACCACCCTGCCTGGCGTGGTGGAGCACACTCATGACCTCTCGACGAATGCCGCCGAAACCATTCAGGCAACGGCTGACGGGATCAGCAACCCTGCCTTGCGCGCAGCCCTTGAGCGCCTTGCAGCCCACGCCAGGCCCAAGCCCTGAGTCTCTATTTGCGCTTGCTGCCGCCCAATAGCGATCCCAATAAACCACGCACCAGTTGCCGCCCCATCTGATTGGCGGCCTGCTGCATCGCCGATTTCAGCGCCTTGCCTGCCGTGGTGCCCAGAAACGCACCGGCCCTGTCGGTAAAACTCGGCTCGTCAGCGGTTGGCTTGGTCTCTTCGGTCGGTCCAAGTTCCTTGCGTGACATCAGCACTTCATAAGCGGATTCCCGGTCGATTGGCTTGTCATAACGGCCTTGCAGCGGCGAACTGGCCACCAACGCGGCGCGTTCGGCTCCGCTGAGCGGCCCGATGCGTGATTGCGGCGGTGCAACCAAAACGCGCTGGACGACTTCCGGCGTGCCTTTTTCCTGCAAGGTGCCCACCAAGGCCTCACCCGTACCCAGCTCGGTCAATACCGACAAGGCATCGAATGCCGGGTTGGGCCGAAACCCCTCCGCGACGGCACGCAGGGATTTCTGTTCCTTGGTGGTGAACGCCCGCAAACCATGCTGGATACGCAGACCGAGCTGGGCCAGCACGCTGTCCGGCAGGTCGCCCGGCGATTGAGTGACAAAATACACACCGACGCCTTTGGAGCGAATCAGCCGCACCACCTGTTCCAGGCGGTCCTGCAAAGCCTTGGGCGTATCGGCGAACAACAAATGCGCCTCATCAAAAAACAGCGCCAGCAGCGGTTTGTCGGCATCACCACGCTCGGGCAATTGCTCGAACAATTCCGCCAACAGCCACAGCAGGAACGTCGCGTACACCTTCGGTGCCTCGTGCACCAGGCGGCTGGCGTCCAACAGGTGGATGCGCCCGCGTCCATCACCAGTGGGTTGCAGGATATCTTCCAACTGCAAGGCCGGCTCACCAAACAAGGCTTCGGCACCCTGTTGTTCCAGCACCGCCAGGCGGCGCAAGAGAGCCTGGCTGGATCCGGTGGTCATCAGCGCTGCGTCTTCACCCAGTAATTCGGGGTGGTAGCGCAGGTGGTTAAGTAACGCCTTGAGGTCCTTGAGGTCCAGCAGCAGCAAGCCTTCGCGATCCGCCACCTTGAACGCCGCGTAAAGCGCCGACTGTTGGCTGTCAGTAAGTTCCAACAGGCTACCGAGCAACAACGGGCCCATTTCGCTGATGGTGGTGCGCAATGGATGACCGGACTGCCCGTGGATATCCCACAGCGTGACCGGATAAGCCTTGGCCGTGTAATTAAGGAAAGGCATGCCGGCGATGCGCTCGGCGACCTTGCCTTGCGGATTCGCCGCAGCGCCCAGGCCGCATAGGTCCCCCTTGATGTCCGCGGCAAACACCGCCACGCCGGCGTCACTGAAGGCTTCCGCCAGGCGTTGCAATGTAACGGTCTTGCCCGTGCCGGTGGCACCGGCGATCAACCCGTGGCGATTGGCCAACCGCATGGCCTGGGCGATGGGCTGGCCGGAAAGGTCGGCACCGATAAGCAGTTGCGAGGAGTCAGGCATTTCGTCACCCATGGTTAATCTTTAGTGTCGCCAAGTCGATACAGGCAGATGTAAGACCCACAAAGTCTAAAAATAGGTCAGATAGTTCCTACATGGACCACCGGAGCTATCACAAGCAGTATCACACCTTTTTTGACGCTGTCATTTTGCGCATCCCACAAGGACGCGCTTTGGATATTAAGACCTTAGCGGACCCTACAAGCCATGAATAAAAATCTGCGCTTCAGCCACAAAATCCTGCTTGCAGCCTCCCTTATCGTCATTGCGGCTTTCGCGCTGTTTACCCTCTACAACGACTACCTGCAACGCAACGCCATTCGCGACGACCTCAACAATTACCTGCATGAAATGGGCGACGTCACCGCCAGCAATATTCAAACCTGGCTCACCGGGCGTATTGCTCTGGTGGAAAACGCTGCACAAAACATCGCCATCAACCCCGAGCCTTCCGCAGTTGCCAGCCTGCTGGAACAGAAAACCCTGACGTCCTCATTCATGGCCACCTACGTCGGTGACAGCCAGGGCGCCTTTACCATCCGCCCCGACACCAAGATGCCGGACGGCTTCGACCCGCGTGTACGGCCCTGGTACAAGGGCGCCCAAAACAGCAACGGTTCAACCCTGACCGAACCCTATATCGATGCCGCCACCGGCAAGTTGATCATTTCAGTGGCCACCCCCAGCACTCGAGGCACTCAGAGCATCGGTGTGGTGGGTGGCGACCTGAGCCTGCAAACCCTGGTGGATAACATTGGCGCGCTGAACTTCGGCGGCATGGGCTACGCGTTTCTGGTCAGCGCCGATGGCAAAGTACTGGTACACCCGGACAAAAACCTGGTGATGAAGACCCTGGCCGATGTGTATCCGAAAAATACGCCAAAGATCAGCGCAGACTTCAGCGAAGTCGAGGCCAACGGTAAGGCCAACATCGTGACCTTCATACCGATCAAGGGCCTGCCTTCGGTGAACTGGTACCTCGGTATTTCAGTGGATAAAGACAAATCCTTCGCCATGCTCAGCGAATTCCGCACCTCGGCGGTCATCGCCACGGTGATTGCGGTGGTGATCATCATCGCCCTGCTGGGCATGCTGATCCGCGTATTGATGCAACCTCTGCACGTAATGACCCGCGCCATGCAAGACATCGCCGATGGCGAGGGGGACCTAACGCGCCGCCTGACCATCCAGAATCACGATGAATTCGGCACGCTGGGTAACGCCTTCAACCGCTTCGTGGAGCGCATTCACACGTCGATCCGCGAAGTGTCCTCAGCCACCGAACAGGTGAATGAGGTAGCACTGCGGGTGGTCAGCGCGTCCAATTCGTCGATGGTCAACTCCGACGAGCAGGCCAACCGTACCAACAGTGTCGCCGCCGCCATCAATGAATTGGGGGCCGCCGCCCAGGAAATTGCGCGCAATGCCGCGCAAGCCTCCCATCAGGCCAGCGATGCCCGGCACCTGGCTGAGGACGGCCAGCAAGTGGTCGAACGCAATATCAAGGCGATGAATCAGTTATCAGCGATGATCAGCGCGTCCAGTAGCAATATCGAAGCGCTTAACAGCAAGACGGTGAATATCGGCCAGATTCTCGAAGTAATCACCAGCATTTCCCAGCAAACCAACCTGCTGGCACTGAACGCCGCCATTGAAGCAGCGCGCGCCGGGGAAGCGGGCCGTGGGTTTGCGGTGGTTGCCGATGAAGTGCGCAACTTGGCGCATCGCACACAGGAGTCCGCGCAGCAAGTGCAGAAGATGATCGAGGAGCTGCAAGTCGGCGCCCGGGATTCGGTCAGCACCATGAGTGAAAGCCAGCGCCACAGCCTCGACAGCGTGGACATCGCCAACCTGGCCGGCGAGCGTTTGAATAGCGTGACCCAGCGCATCGGCGAGATCGACGGCATGAACCAGTCGGTCGCCACCGCGACTGAAGAACAGACTTCAGTGGTGGAGTCGATCAACATGGACATTACCGAGATCAACACCCTCAATCAGGAAGGGGTGGAAAACCTGCAGTCCACGCTGCGAGCGTGTGCCGACCTTGAGCAACAAGCGGCACGGTTGAAGCAACTGGTGGGTAGTTTCCGGATCTGATCAGGAGTCCTGAGGCTCGGACTTGGCCTGCTCTTGCTCCCACAACTCGGCGGCACCGGGAAATTCGGTGCCGTCCTCGCTGCTCAGGTCATCAGGGTCATATCGGCTCAAACACCCCTCCCCCAACGTAGCCGGGGCTTTTGACGTGGCTTTGTCCAACGGATCACTCATCGCTCAATCCTCAAGGGCGCGCAAAGAAAAAGGGCCTGGAACGATTTAACGCCCAGGCCCTTCATTCTTCAATCACAACAGGTCGATCAGAACACCACCGTCTTATTGCCGTGCACCAGCACGCGGTCTTCCAGGTGGTAGCGCAGGCCACGAGCCAGGACCATCTTCTCGACGTCCCGGCCGAAACGCACCATGTCTTCAATGCTGTCGCTGTGGCTGACACGCACCACGTCCTGCTCGATGATCGGGCCGGCGTCCAGTTCCTCGGTGACGTAGTGGCAAGTCGCGCCGATCAACTTCACACCCCGCAGGGAAGCCTGGTGATACGGCTTGGCGCCCACGAAGGACGGCAGGAAGCTGTGGTGAATGTTGATCACCTTGCCGGCGTATTCGCGGCACAACTCAGGTGGCAGGATTTGCATGTAGCGCGCCAGCACCACGACGTCTGCTTCGTGCTGCTTGACCAGGCGGGAGACCTCGGCGAACGCCGGTTCCTTGTCCTGTGGGTTGACCGGCACATGGTAATACGGGATGCCATGCCACTCGACCATGCTGCGCAGGTCGTCATGGTTGGAAATCACGCAAGCGATCTCGCAGTCCAGCTCATCGCTGTGCCAGCGGTGCAGCAAATCGGCCAGGCAGTGGGATTCGCGGCTGGCCATCAACACCACGCGTTTTTTCTGCTCGGTGTCGGTGATGTGCCAGGTCATTGAAAACTCTTCGGCGATCGGCGCAAACGCGTCACGGAAGGCATCAAGACCAAAAGGCAGCGAATCGGCACGAATCTCGTGACGCATGAAGAACCAACCGCTGAGATTGTCCGAGTGATGACTCGCCTCGGTGATCCAGCCGTTGTGGGAGGCCAGAAAGTTACTGACTTTGGCAACGATGCCGACCCGGTCCGGGCAAGCAATCACCAGCCGAAAAGTGCGCATTAGGGGGAAACTCCAAAACTTCGCAAAGGCCGCCATTCTAGCGATTGCGCAGGAAAACTGCAGTATTCGTTAACGTTTATTCTGATCGCCGGCCCCAGCCTTGTCCCTTAATAGCCTATGGTTTTACCACCCTTATATGAATCTGTGCGGCATGCCACGGCTGCTCCCGCTTTTCCAAGCAGATTATCTTTGGGTCTACGCCCTAGTAATTAACTCGAATGCATAGCATTGCTACAAACATTCAAAGTAATTCACATAAATGCGAGCTTAAATGTTTACTTGGGGAAACTGCCTGACTATTATTGGGCCACTATCCCTGTCAATCAGCGCTCTACATAAGGTAGTCCACATGTCTCTGATCAACGAATACCGTGCCACCGAAGAAGCTATCAAAGAGCTGCAAGCCCGTTTGAAGAACCTGTCCCAAGACGACAAACTGCAAACCGAGCTGGAATTCGAAGGTAAATTGCGTGCCCTGATGGGTGAATACTCCAAATCCCTGCGTGACATCATCGCGCTGCTGGATCCAGAGTCGAAAGTTAAAGCTCCACGCGGCGCCGTAAAAACTACCGGTACCAAGCGTGCCCGCAAAGTCAAACAGTACAAAAACCCGCACAACGGCGAAGTGATTGAAACCAAAGGTGGCAACCACAAAACGCTGAAAGAGTGGAAAGCCAAGTGGGGCGGTGACGTGGTTGAAGGCTGGGCTACCCTGCTGGGCTAAGCTTAACCAGGTTTGCGCCTGACCCGTGACACATTAAAAACGCCAGCTTGCTGGCGTTTTTTATTGTCCGCATAGTCTGCGAAAACCGACTACAGATTCACTCTGGTCGCTAGAGAGTCCGCATACTCCTGCCATTGGTCCAGCACCTGAGACTGGAAAGGTGTAGCACTAACGGCAAACTCAAGCCGAGCCTGTTTAAACGCATCAAGGGTATTCGGCGCGCCCCATTCCGGGCTCGACAAACGTTGCTGACAGAAAAGTTTCCAGCGCAGTTGCTCCTCGCTGTTCAACGTATCGGGGAAGTTGCGCGCTCGGTAGCGGAACAATAATTCAGGCAAACGCTCGTCATCAAAAGGCCACTGCTGGCGCGCTAATTGCGCAGGCTCGGCCGTCCGAACTTGTTCACATAAACGCCGGTCACGGTCTCCGATAAAACCGTCGTAAAGCTGTTGCTCAGGATCCGAACTCGGCGTGAAGTCTTCGTGCGCGTAAATGGCCGCCAACTTATCGCGCCAAAGTTCCTGTGCGTCAGTTAGTCGCAGCGCCCTCTCCTGATAAATATTCATGTCCAAGTGCAGACGTTCACGATCCTCTGCGCGCAGCACACTCAAGGGTGCCACCACGGGGCAGCGATTGATATGCACCAATTTGAGGGGGACCGGCAACTCACCGTCGGCGAGATCGTCACGACGGGTGTAGAGGCGCTGGCGCAAGGCCTCGGCATCAAGGTCCAGCAGCCCCTGCGGATCGAGTCCGAGGTCACAGACGATCAATGCATTGCGATTACGCGGATGCCATGCGAGCGGCAGCACAACACCCAGGTAATGACGTTCGGCAGAAAAACGCCCGGAAATATGCACCATCGGCTGCAGTAGACGCACCTGGTCCATTACCCGTTGCTTGCTGCGCAGCTGAAACAGCCATTCATACAACTTGGGCTGTTTCTCACGTACCAGCCGAGCCAACGCAATCGTGGCACGCACATCGGACAACGCATCGTGCGCCTGACCATGGTCGATCCCATTGGCTTCGGTCAGACGCTCCAGCTTGAGCGTGACACGCCCATCCTGCTGCGGCCATTCAATGCCCTCCGGGCGCAGGGCGTAGGCCGTGCGAACCACGTCGATCAAATCCCAGCGACTGTTACCCCCCTGCCATTCTCGTGCGTAGGGGTCAAAAAAATTGCGATACAGGCTGTAGCGCGTCATCTCGTCATCAAACCGCAGCGTGTTGTAACCAGCACCGCACGTACCGGGGGCGGCCAGTTCAGTGTGCACCCGAGTCATGAAGTCAGCCTCAGACAAGCCTTTTTCCGCAAGTATTGCGGGTGTGATTCCGGTGATCGCACACGCGATGGGGTGAGGCAGAATATCGTCGCCGGGATGGCAATAGAGATTGACCGGCGCGCCGATCTCGTTAAGTTCGAGGTCGGTACGAATGCCGGCTACCTGAAGCGGGCGATCGTTGCGCGGATTAATGCCGGTGGTTTCATAGTCGTACCAGAAAATGGAGGTCACGGGCTGTTCCTGTACTGAAGATCGACAAAGTCTAGGCGCTGAAAGGCTTCCGCGACCAGCACCAAATGCACTGTACAAACATCCAGCAAAATCTTGAGTGGTTGCTTCCATCCCCGACACTGCTAGCATCCGTGTCTTCCAGCCACTCTGCACTGCCAAGGATCGCGATGCCGTCAGCCCCATTGGACACCCGCTACCAGATCGAGACCCCGGAGGGCATCGACCTGCCCCTGCGTCCGGCCGGCCTGGTGCCGCGCGTGCTCGCCTTTGCCTTCGACCTGGGTGTACGCGGGGTGATCATGGGCGTTCTGCTGGTGCCATTGGCCTTGCTTGGCAACGTCGGGATCGGCCTGGGAGCGCTGCTGCTGTTCCTGATCAGTTGGTGGTACATGGTGCTGTTCGAGGTGCTCAACCAGGGTTGCTCACCCGGCAAGCAGGTCATGGGGTTGCGTGTCGTACAAGATGACGGCACTCCGATTGGCTGGTCCGCTTCACTGATTCGTAACCTGCTGCGGTTTGTCGACATGCTGCCGTTCGGCTACTGCCTGGGCGCGATCAGTTGCCTGCAACACCCCCACTTCAAGCGCCTGGGCGACCTGGCCGCCGGCACACTGGTGATCTACCGGGAACAGCCACTTGTACGGCCCCAGATTCCTCAAGCAACAGCCCTGCGCTTGCCCTTCGCCCTGGATTTGAGTGAACAACGGGCGATCCTTGGTTTTGCGGAACGCCAGGGGGAACTGTCCACCGAGCGCGTTCACGAATTGGCCTCGATTCTCGCCGCGCCCTTGCAGGTATCCCCTGCCCGCGCCGCGGAACAACTCAATGGCGTGGCCCGTGGCCTGCTGGGGCCGACATGAAACAGAGCCTTTTCGAAAACTGTCACCAGCGCCAATGGCAAGCCTTCGCCGCGCAGCTCACACAGTTGGAGCAAGGCCAGGCCAAGGCCGCTGACGTGGCCGATTTCCCTCATCAATATCGACGCCTGTGCCAGCATCTGGCCCTGGCCCAGGAACGCGGCTACAGCAGCTACCTGGTAGACCCATTGCAACAACTGGCCCTGCGCGGCCACCAACAACTCTACCGTCATCGCAGCCAACTGGCGGCGAATGCGCTGAGCTTTGTACTCGCCGATTTTCCTCGGTTGGTAAGGGAACAGTGGCGTTTCGTGATGATCGCCAGCCTGCTGTTCTTTGGCAGCCTGGTGGGTATTGCCCTGCTGGTCTACCTGTTTCCCGACCTGATCTACAGCATCGTCAGCCCGCAACAGGTAGCCGAGATGCAGGGCATGTACGACCCTGATGCCAGCCGCCTGGGCCGCGCCGCCGAGCGTGCATCAAGCGAAGACTGGATGATGTTCGGCTACTACGTGATGCACAACATCGGTATCGCGTTCCAGACGTTTGCCGCCGGTTTATTGTTCGGCCTGGGCAGCGTGTTCTTTCTGATTTTCAACGGCCTGGTCATCGGTGCGGTTTCCGGGCACCTGACCGAGATCGGCTATGGTCAGACCTTCTGGTCATTCGTCATCGGCCATGGCGCATTCGAACTGACCGCGATCGTCCTCGCCGGGGCCGCAGGCTTGCAGTTGGGTTGGGCACTGATCGCCCCTGGACAACTGACCCGTGGTGAATCATTGCGGCTGGCTGCACGCAAGAGCGTGCGAATGCTCTGCGGTGTCATGCTGTTTCTGCTGATCGCAGCTTTCATCGAGGCATATTGGTCATCCACCACCGTGATAACCCCGTGGATCAAATACCTGGTGGGCGCTGTTCTGTGGCTCCTGGTGGGCACTTACCTGGGCTTTGCCGGAAGGAATCGCCATGCGCCTGACTGACGCCAGTGTGGTCATCCGGCCGCGTACCGCCTGGGAAGCCATGGATCTTGGCGCCTTGATGGCACGGGAGCATCGCGTGCTATTGATGGGCAGTTGGGCATTGGTCACCCTACCTGTGTTCGCCTTGCTTACAGCCCTGCTGTGGCATTATCCGTCCACCGCCATATTACTGTTCTGGTGGTTCAAGCCGGTCTTCGACCGCTTGCCGCTGTACATTCTGTCCAAGGCCCTGTTTGGTGAAACGCCCACTATCAAGCACGCTGTGCGCCAGTGGCCGCGCCTCCTCAAGGGTCAACTGCTGGCCAGCCTGACCTGGCGACGGCTCAGCCTGAGCCGCAGCTTTGTAATGCCGGTTAGCCAACTCGAAGGCCTGGACGGCCCAGCACGCCAGAAACGCCTGGGCGTGTTGCAGCAACGTAATGCCGGAGCCGCCCGCTGGCTCACCATCATCGGGATGCACCTTGAAATCGGCCTGTGGTTTGGTTGCATGGCACTGTTCTATCTGTTCATCCCGCAAAACCTCGAGATGGAGTGGGACTGGCAGCGCCTGTTGTTGGCGACAAGCTCGGAAGGGTTGTGGCTGGAGCACCTGGGCAACGCGCTCTATGCCTTGCTCCTGATATTTTGGGAACCCATCTATGTCGCCTGCGGCTTCAGCCTCTACCTTAATCGTCGCACCGTATTGGAAGCCTGGGACCTGGAGCTGGTATTCCGACGCCTGCGTCAACGCCTGAGCAATGTGGCACCGATGTTGTTACTGATGATCGGACTGATGCTGCTGCCTCTCAGCCTTCCCGTCATGGCCGATGCTTCCAGCCCCTCCAAACCACTGAGCACTCCGAGCGCGAGCCAGTCCATCAAATCGCTGCTGGACAAGCCGCCCTTCAAAAACCCGGAAACCGTGACCCGTTATCGGTTTGGCGGAGAAAAGCCAGCCGGTAAAAACACCCCCCCCTATAACGGCAGACTTCCGGATTGGCTGAAGGCCCTGCTGGACAACCTCAACAGCAATACCTTCAAGCACATCGCCCAAGGCCTGGAAATTCTGCTGTGGAGCGTGTTCATTGGTAGCCTGATCATGCTTGTGTGGCGCTATCGCGAGTGGTTGCGCACCTTTGTCAGCAGGCGCGGGCCGCGCAAGACAGAGGTTGTCAAACCGCTGCCCACGCAGTTGTTCGGCCTTGAACTGGGCACCGAAACCTTGCCCGACGACGTTGCCGGCGCCGCCGAACGCCTATGGGCCACCCACCCCAGGGAAGCCCTCGGCCTGCTGTACCGAGGCCTGCTCAGCCGGTTGTTGCATGATTTCAACCTGCCGTTGAAAGGCGCTGATACCGAAGGCCAGGTCCTGGCACGTGTACACCAGTTGGAACATCCCCAACTGCTGGCCTTCAGTGATGAGCTGACCCGGCATTGGCAAAACCTCGCCTATGGTCACCACCTCCCTGCGCTCCCTGCCCAGCAGAAATTATGCAGTGATTGGCGCGCCCTGTTCAGTCCAGGGAGCAACCGATGAATCGTCCATTACTGTGGGTGGGGTTATTGCTGGCATGCCTGCTTGGAGCGGGCGGTTACTACGTGTGGAGCAAGGCGACTCCCTACGACGAAGTGGTGGATCGTGGTCCTTCTCCGGAAGCACTGGCCAATCCCTATCTGGCAGCCGAACACTTTCTGCGTCAACAAGGCCTCACCGTGGACCACGCCAATAGCCTGAAACGGCTGGGCACCCTGCCTTCCAAAGGCAACAGCCTGCTGCTGCTTGGCGAACGCAATAACCTGTCACCACGCCAGGTAGAACAGTTGCTGGCGTGGGCCAGATCCGGCGGTCATTTGCTGGTGGTCGCCGAGGCGCTGTGGGATGAAGAGACAGGCAAAAGCGGCGACCTGCTGCTCGATCGCCTGCATATTCACCAGACCTTGAGTGACGAGCCTGAAGAACCTGCCACTTCCGTCAAGAAGCCCTCGAAGAAGAAAGCGCCGGACCTGACCAAGCTCTATGTCGACAATGAAACCGCATCGGCTTACTTCAGTTTCGACACAGATTTCAACCTCACCGACCCCCGGCACCTGGCTCAATTTTCCGCCAACAGCGCAAGGGCCAGCCACCTGATGCAGCTTGACCTCGGGGAAGGCCGCGTCACAGTGATCACGGACAGCGACCTGTGGAAAACCCCGAACATCGGAAAGCACGACAATGCCTGGCTGCTCTGGTACCTGAACCAGGGCACCGCCGTGACCTTGCTGTTCAACAGCGATTTCGACGACCTGCTTAGCTTGCTGATGCGGTATTACCCCCAAGCCCTGGTCGCACTCGTTGCCCTCGTCGCCTTGGGACTTTGGCGTGCCGGCGTGCGTCAGGGCCCGATCCAGCCCCCCGCTTCCCCTGCTCGTCGCCAACTGCAGGAACATCTGAAAGCCAGTGCCGACTTCCTGCTGCGGCGCGGCGGCCAGTACACACTGCTGCAGACTTTGCAGCGCGATATCCTGCGTGCGGCCCGACGCCGTCACCCCGGCTTTGAACACCTCGACAACGCAGAACAGTGCCGGGTGCTTGAACACCTGACGCGCCAACCCTCTCACGTGATCAACCAGGCCCTTGGCCCACTCTCGGCAAAACGGCTTTCCAGCGCCGATTTCAGCCGGCAGGTGGCATGCCTGCAAACCCTCAGGAATGCCTTATGAGTGATTTCCCAAGCGCCACTGCCTTGACCAGCGAATCCCTGCAACGCGTCACTGTGCAAGCTCAAGCCCTGCGAGCCGAGTTGCGCAAGGCCGTGATTGGCCAGGACGCGGTGATCGACGATGTCCTGACCGCACTCATCGCTGGCGGCCATGTGCTGCTCGAAGGTGTGCCGGGGCTGGGTAAAACCTTGCTGGTACGTGCCTTGGCACGCTGCTTCGAGGGCGATTTCGCACGCATCCAGTTCACCCCGGACCTGATGCCCAGCGATGTCACCGGCCACGCCGTGTACGACCTGCACACCGAACAGTTCAAGCTGCGCAAGGGGCCGGTGTTCACTCATCTGTTACTGGCCGACGAAATCAACCGTGCCCCGGCCAAGACCCAGGCGGCCTTGCTTGAGGCCATGCAGGAGCGGCAGGTGACCCTCGAAGGCGAGGCGATGCCCATCGGCCAACCGTTCATGGTGCTGGCAACCCAGAACCCCATCGAACAGGAAGGCACCTACCCCCTGCCAGAGGCGGAACTGGATCGCTTCATGCTAAAGGTGCGCATGGATTACCCCGACGCGCAGCAGGAACTGGACATGGTGCGCGAAGTAACACGTTCGTCGCGGGCCGACATGCTGGATGTACACCCACTGCGCACGGTGTTGCAGGCCGAAGATGTACTGCAACTGCAGCAGGTTGCCAGTGACCTTGCCCTGGACGAACAGGTCCTCGACTATGCCGTGCGCCTGGCGCGCGCCACCCGTAACTGGCCGGGCCTGGCGATCGGTGCTGGCCCACGGGCGTCCATTGACCTGGTACGCGGCGCCCGCGCCCGCGCCTTGTTGCGCGGTGGTGAGTTCGTCACGCCGGATGACGTCAAGGAATGCGCCCTGGCAGTACTCCGTCACCGCGTACGTATCGCGCCAGAGCTGGATATAGACGGGCTGGAGGTCGACCAGGTGCTCAGGCAATTGCTCGATCAGATTCCGGCACCTCGGCAATGACTCGCCCATGAAACCGACTCGTCTGCTGTTGAACTGGCTCGGCGCATTGCTGGGCCTGGGCATCCTGCTGGGCACTGCGGCAGCGTTGCAGCTCACAGTATCGGACACCTTGCACTCACTCGTCTGGGGATTACTCCTGGCGTTGTTACTGTTGGCCATGCTAGACGCCGTACGAGTGCATCGCCGCCCTTCTCCGCGTGTACAACGGCAGATGCCCAGCAGCCTGGCGCTGGGGCGTTGGGGCGAAATCCGCCTGGCCCTACATCACGACTTCCCACAGCGGCTGACGGTGCAGGTATTCGATCATGCCCCCGACGGGCTGAGCGTGGAGAACATGCCTCAGTCCATCACCTTGTATCCCGGTGAACGCAGCGAGCTGGGCTACCGTCTTCGCCCTCTGCGGCGCGGGCATTTCAGTTTCAGCCGCTGCGAAGTTCATCTGCCCAGCCCTATGGGGCTATGGTCTGCACGACGCTATATCGAGGTGAACGACACCACCCGCGTCTACCCGGACTTCGCCCGGCTGTACGGCGCCCAACTGCTGGGCGTAGACAACTGGTTGAGCCAATTGGGCGTTCGTCAACGCCAACGACGTGGGTTGGGGCTGGAGTTTCATCAGTTGCGCGAGTTTCGCGAAGGCGACAGCCTGCGCCAGATCGACTGGAAGGCTACTGCCCGGCAACGCACCCCCATCGCTCGTGAATACCAGGATGAGCGCGACCAACAAATCGTGTTCATGCTTGACTGCGGCCGGCGCATGCGCAGCCAGGATGACGAACTGTCTCACTTTGACCATGCCCTCAATGCATGCCTGCTGCTCAGCTACGTTGCCTTGCGCCAAGGCGATGCCGTGGGGCTGTGCACCTTTGCCGGTGACCAGTCACGCTACCTGGCGCCGGTCAAGGGCAGTAGCCAGCTGAACCTGTTGCTCAATGCGGTGTACGACCTGGACACCACCCGACGCACTGCCGATTACCAAGCTGCGGCAAGCCAACTGCTGGCCCGGCAGAAGCGTCGAGCGTTGGTCATTGTGGTGAGTAACCTGCGGGACGAGGACGATGAAGCGCTGCTGACTGCCGTCAAACGCATCAGTCGCCAACATAAGGTGCTGGTGGCCAGCTTGCGCGAGGAGGTACTCGACCAACTGCGCCAGGCCCCTGTGCAAACCTTGCCCGAAGCCCTGGCCTACAGCGGCACCATCGACTACCTCAACACACGGGATGAGTTGCATGACCGCCTGAGCGCGCACGGTTTGTCCGTGCTGGACACCTTGCCCTCTGAGCTGGGCCCCGCATTGGTGACACGCTACCTGGGTTGGAAAAAAGCCGGGACCCTCTGAGGAGAAGGTTCTGAAAAGAAACACTCGACCAAGGCAGGGGCATAAAGCCCCTGAACCGGGTCGAGAGCAGGTTGCTGCTAAGCCGAAGCCTGCAAAGGATCAAAACTGAAGTACTGCAACAACACGCTGATCAATTGCCGGTATTCCTCAGGGGCCTGGAGCACACTGAACCCGGAGTCGTAATGTTGCGGGTTGACATCTTCGTGGCTCCACAGGCAGGTCGCCGTGAGATCGACTGGATGGAAGGTGCCGTCAGCCTCCGGAATCTTCAAGCGCAGCTCGAAATCCACGTCGACCATCATGGGCAATTGGCTGATCAACATCAGCCCGTCTTCCGATACATTGCCCAAAAAACCGATGGGCTTGTCGGTTAGACGATTAAACACTTGCAGGAAATAAGGTAGCTGATGCCGCTCGATCCGTCGGTCGGTAAACATGGTGAGATCGCCATCCAGTGGCCATAACTGCGGCCGTGCCAGTGATTCGGAACGAGCAAATAACACTCGCTCTCCATGGATCTCGGTGCGACAACAGGCAATGTTCCGCCGCCAGAACAGCTACCGAGTCCGGGCCCCACATTCGTTTGCATAGAAACTTGTACAAACGAACATTCAAAGGATAGCCCAAGACTGGCAACAGGCCAGTTATGAAATGGCGATTATCATCACAAAGACGCTGGACGCGGCTGAGCGACACTTGCACCGGGGTAATGCCCCAATTGTTGCAGGGTGTCGAGCCTTGCGCGCGCGCGATAGGCGTACTCACTCGACGGGTACTGATTGATAATGAATTGATAGGTCTGCACCGCATCGACGAACAGTTTTTGCCGTTCCAGGCACTGCCCGCGCAACATCGAGACCTCCGGCTGCACATAGCGGCGCGTGCGGCTTTCACGGTCGACCTGGGACAATTCCAGGGTGACGCGTTCGCAATCACCGACCTTGTAGGCACGATAGGCATTGTTCAAATGGTGATCCATCGACCAACGGGTGCAGCCGACAACACTGACGGCCAGGGCAGCAATGAGCAAAATTCGCATGAAGGTTCTCCTGTCTTGTGCAGTGTATCGACCCCTCGCCAAAAATCTTCAAGGATGTTCGTATTCAGCCGCAGCGAAAACAAGTCAATCATCGATAAGTAGTGCAAACGAACAATGACTACAACGAAAGAGCATAGTAGCCTTCCTCAGCGCTTGAACTCAGGAGTCTGTGCATGTCCGTCCGTCGTACCAAAATCGTCGCCACCCTTGGCCCGGCCAGTAACTCGCCGGAAGTCCTCGAACAGCTGATTCTGGCTGGTTTGGACGTTGCCCGTCTGAACTTCTCCCACGGCACCCCGGACGAGCACAAGGCTCGCGCCAAGCTGGTGCGTGACCTGGCTGCCAAGCACGGCCGCTTCGTGGCACTGCTGGGTGACCTGCAAGGCCCGAAAATCCGTATCGCCAAATTCGCCAACAAGCGGATCGAGTTGAAGATCGGTGACACCTTCACCTTCTCCACCAGCCACCCGCTGACCGAAGGCAACCAACAAGTCGTGGGTATCGACTACCCGGACCTGGTCAAGGACTGCGGCGTCGGTGACGAACTGCTGCTGGACGATGGCCGCGTGGTCATGCGCGTCGATACCGCCACCGGCACCGAGCTGATCTGCACCGTAACCATCGGCGGCCCGCTGTCCGACCACAAAGGCATCAACCGTCGTGGCGGTGGCTTGACGGCACCGGCCCTGACTGAAAAAGACAAGGCTGACATCAAGCTCGCCGCCGAAATGGAAGTGGACTACCTCGCCGTGTCCTTCCCACGCGACGCCGCCGACATGGAATACGCTCGCAAACTGCGCGACGAAGCCGGCGGTACCGCCTGGCTGGTAGCGAAGATCGAACGCGCCGAAGCCGTGGCCGACGACGAAACCCTCGACGGCCTGATCAAGGCTTCCGATGCGGTGATGGTTGCCCGTGGCGACCTGGGCGTGGAAATCGGTGACGCCGAGCTGATCGGTATCCAGAAAAAGATCATCCTGCACGCACGCCGCCACAACAAAGCGGTGATCGTGGCGACCCAGATGATGGAGTCGATGATCCAGAACCCGATGCCGACCCGCGCCGAAGTGTCCGACGTGGCCAACGCCGTGCTCGACTACACCGACGCCGTGATGCTCTCGGCTGAAAGCGCCGCAGGCCCGTACCCACTGGAAGCCGTGCAGGCCATGGCGCGTATCTGCGTCGGCGCCGAAAAGCACCCGACCAGCAAGACCTCCAGCCACCGTATCGGCAAGGTGTTCGAAAGCTGCGACCAGAGCATCGCCCTGGCCGCCATGTACACCGCCAACCACTTCCCGGGCGTTAAAGCGATCATCGCCTTGACCGAAAGTGGCTACACGCCGTTGATCATGTCGCGCATCCGTTCCTCCGTGCCGATCTACGCGTTCACCCCGCACCGCGAAGCCCAGGCCCGCGCAGCGCTGTTCCGTGGCGTGTACACCATTCCGTTCGATCCGGCTTCGCTGGCACCGAACGAAGTCAGCCAGAAGGCGATCGACGAGTTGGTCAAACGCGGCGTCGTGGAGCAAGGCGACTGGGTCATCCTGACCAAGGGCGACAGCTACCACACCACCGGTGGCACCAATGGCATGAAGATCCTGCACGTGGGCGACCCGCAGGTCTGAGTGACACGCTGAAAAACAAAAGCCCCGCCATGAAAATGGCGGGGCTTTTTGCATTTCAGGGAAGCGGTTGTGTGATGCCAAAGGACCTCATCGGGGGCAAGCCCCCTCCCACCGTTTGACCGCGCCGCCGATCAAAAGTGGGAGGGGGCTTGCCCCCGATGAAGCCCGATCAACCACCACACGTTCATCGCCGGGTGATAAACGCTGACAGCGCCGCAATCGCCTCCGGCGACTTCAACCGCTGGGTGAACAAAGCGCCCTCCTCCTCGATCACCTGGCGCAACTGCTCACGATCCACACTCTTCATCAACTGCTTGGTGACCTGCACCGCCCCCGGTGCCAGGGTCTCAAAACGCTCGGCCACTTCACGCGCCTTGGCCAACGCCGCATCACCGCTGCCCAGCGCTTCGGTGGCAAGCCCCCACGCCGCGGCCTGTTCGCCGCTAAATCCCTCGCCCAGCAGCAGCAATTCGGCGGCTTTCGCGTGCCCCAGCAACCTCGGCAAAATCAGGCTGGACCCGAACTCCGGACACAGCCCCAGGTTGACGAACGGCATGCGCAGCCGCGCATCGCGGCTGATATACACCAGGTCACAATGCAGCAGCAGGGTTGTGCCAATCCCCACCGCAGCCCCCGCCACCGCAGCAATCACTGGCTTTCTGCAATTGAGCAGGCTTTTCATGAAGTGAAACGGTGGGCTGTCGAGGTCGCTGGGCGGCTGTTCGAGAAAGTCGCTGATGTCGTTGCCGGCCGTGAAGCACTCATTGCTGCCCTGGATCAGCACGCAACAGATATCCGCGTCCGCATCGGCGTGCTCCAGTGCCTCGGCCAATTGCGTGTACATGGCGCGGGTCAGAGCGTTCTTCTTGTCGGGGCGATTGAGCTGCAGGATCAGCAGCCCGCGCTCGCGCACCTGTTGGATGGCATCGGTCATGGCGATTCTCGCGGCTGGAAAAATCAGCGCTCAACCACGAGGCAGAAACACATCGGCCAGCAGTTGATTACGCGGCAACCCCGCCAGGAACAGGCGCTTGGAAAACACCTCGACGCTGGCCGGGTGTCCGCAGAGTAAGGCCAGCGTTTGCCGCGAAACAAGCCGCAGTTGCGCCAATGCCTGGGTCACCTGCGCCGCCGTCCACAGTTCCACTGACACGTTTGGATGCTGTACAGCCAACTGCGCCAAGGGTTCGGCCAGATAATGGCCTTCGGCATCATGGGCCAGGTGAATCACGCGGATGGCGCCCTGGTGATCCTGACGCAGCGCCTCACGCAACACGCCCCACAACGGCCCCAACCCAGTGCCGGACGCCAGCAGCCACAGCGGCCTTGTTTGCCAGTCCGGATCATATTGCAGCGCACCGCCGCGCAAATCACCCAGGCGCAGCCGATCACCCACCTGCAACTGCCGGGCAAGATCGCTGAATTCACCCGGCAGACGACAATCGAGATGAAACTCCAGGAATGGATCTTCCTGGGGCAAGCTCGCCAGGGAATACGGCCGCGCCACCTGCCCGGCCCACAACACCAGGTGCTGCCCAGCCCGGTAACGCAAACCTCGCTCCGGTAGCAGGCGCAGGCGCAGCACGTTCGGGCTCAGCCAATCGACACCCACCACCTGGGCCGGCAAGCCATCACGCGTCGGGTCAAACGCTTCAACGCGCAGGTCGCCAACGACCTGACACTGGCAGGCCAACCGCCAGCCGTCCTGGCGCTGCGCCGGGCTCAAGGCTTCGGGCTGCTTGTCTTCGACTTCGCCCTGGCAACGCACCAGGCAGGCATGGCAACTGCCGGCGCGGCAACTGTAAGGCACGGCAACACCCGCCTGGTTCAAGGCATCCAGCAGGTTGCTGCCGGTGGTTACCGACCAATGGCGTTCGCCGACGTACAGTTCAGGCATATAAGGACTCAGTCACAAGGGGCGCGCACAGGGAATCATGCCTGCGACAGTTTGACCATAGTCGGGTGTATCGGCCACCGCGGCGGGTTATACTGCCGCGCCTTTTTAGCGTCGCGCCTGCACCACTTTGGCGTGCCTTGGAAAGGTGGACCCAGCCGACCGATGCAACACTGGGCCCACCTTTATTGAATGTTCCCTTATAGAGGAGCGCGACTCATGACCGTAATCAAGCAAGACGACCTGATTCAGAGCGTTGCCGACGCCCTGCAATTCATTTCCTACTACCACCCCGTTGATTTCATCCAGGCCATGCACGAAGCCTACCTGCGCGAAGAATCGCCAGCAGCCCGTGACTCCATTGCCCAGATCCTGATCAACTCGCGCATGTGTGCCACCGGCCATCGCCCGATCTGCCAGGACACCGGTATCGTCACCGTGTTCGTGCGCGTGGGCATGGACGTGCGTTGGGACGGCGCCACCATGGGCCTGGACGACATGATCAACGAAGGCGTGCGTCGCGCCTACAACCTGCCGGAAAACGTCCTGCGTGCATCCATCCTCGCCGACCCGGCAGGTGCACGTAAGAACACCAAGGACAACACCCCGGCGGTCATCCACTACTCCATCGTCCCGGGTAACACCGTGGAAGTGGACGTGGCGGCCAAGGGCGGCGGTTCCGAGAACAAGTCGAAAATGGCCATGCTCAACCCGTCTGACTCGATCGTCGACTGGGTGCTCAAGACCGTTCCGACCATGGGCGCCGGCTGGTGCCCACCGGGCATGCTGGGCATCGGCATCGGCGGCACCGCCGAGAAAGCCGCAGTGATGGCCAAGGAAGTGTTGATGGAATCCATCGACATTCATGAGCTGAAAAAGCGCGGCCCGCAGAACCGTATCGAAGAAATGCGCCTGGAGCTGTTCGAGAAGGTCAACCAACTGGGCATCGGCGCCCAGGGCCTGGGTGGCCTGACCACCGTGCTCGATGTGAAGATCATGGACTACCCGACCCACGCCGCCTCCCTGCCGGTGTGCATGATCCCCAACTGCGCCGCCACCCGTCACGCGCACTTTGTGCTCGACGGTTCTGGCCCGGCGTCGCTGGAAGCGCCACCGTTGGACGCCTACCCGGAAATCGTCTGGGAAGCCGGCCCGTCGGCCCGTCGCGTCAACCTCGACACCCTGACCCCGGAAGAAGTACAGAGCTGGAAGCCGGGCGAGACCGTGTTGCTCAACGGCAAGATGCTCACCGGCCGCGACGCCGCGCACAAACGCATGGTCGAGATGCTGAACAAAGGCGAAAGCCTGCCGGTGGACCTGAAAGGTCGCTTCATCTACTACGTCGGCCCGGTTGATCCGGTGCGCGAAGAAGTGGTTGGCCCGGCAGGCCCGACCACTGCGACGCGGATGGACAAGTTCACCCGTCAGATCCTTGAGCAAACTGGCCTGCTGGGCATGATCGGCAAATCCGAACGCGGCCCGACTGCGATCGAAGCGATCAAGGACCACAAGGCCGTGTACCTGATGGCCGTCGGCGGCGCTGCTTACCTGGTGGCGCAAGCCATCAAGAAGTCGCGCGTAGTCGCGTTTGCCGAACTGGGCATGGAAGCGATCTACGAGTTCGACGTGAAGGACATGCCGGTGACCGTTGCTGTCGACAGCAAGGGCGAATCCGTGCACATCACCGGTCCTGCCATCTGGCAGAAAAAGATCAGTGAAAGCCTGGCGGTAGAAGTGCAGTAAGCGCTTCCCCTCCAAACATAAAGGCGACTGCGGCCCATGGCCCAGTCGCCTTTTTTATGGCCTGTGGAAAACGCGGCGGTTGTGACCTCTGGGCTTTCTGTGTGACCACTGGGCTTGTTGTGGCGAGCGGGCTTGTCCCGCGTTGGGTGGCGAAGCCGCCCTGAAACCTGCCACCGAGATATGCCTGACACACTGCGGTGGCCTTATTGGGGCTGCTGCGCAGCCCAACGCGGGACAAGCCCGCTCGCCACAACAGCACCGATCGCGACAGGAAGGCCGCTCCCCAACATAAACGTCGTGCATGCTATGGTGCACTCCCCTTACCGTGCCTGCCCATCACCGTATGATCGCGATCCCTCGTCCCCTGCGCCTGACCTTCTACTCCCTGCTGATCATCGCCGGCGCACTACTGGCCGCAGCCCTGGCCACTCGCCACGCCGAACGCCAGGCCCTGGTGGACGATGCCGCCCGTGCCAATCAGCAACTTGCACTCTATGCCAACTCGTTGCACACCCTGATTGAACGCTACCGCGCGTTACCCGCCGTGCTGGCGCTGGACTCGGAAATGATCAGCGCGTTGAAAGGCCCGCTGGACGCCGCCACCCAGGACGTGCTTAACCGCAAGCTCGAACGCATCAATGGCGCCGCGCAGTCCTCCACCCTGGAATTGATGGATCGCACCGGCCTGGCGGTGGCCGCCAGCAACTGGAACCTGCCGAGCAGTTATGTAGGGCATAACTATGCGTTCCGGCCTTACTTCAGCCAGACCTTGAGCCAGGGCACCGGGCGTTTTTATGCGGTGGGTGTGACGACCGGCATCCCAGGGTATTTCCTCTCCAGCGCGGTGCTGGATGAACACGAGCAGTTCCTCGGCGCCATGGTGGTCAAGCTGGAGTTCCCCGAGCTTGAGCGTGAATGGGCCCAGGGCAATGACTTGCTGCTGGTCAGCGATGCGCGGGGCATCGTGTTTATCGCCAACCAGCCCGGCTGGCGTTATCGCAACCTGCGTCCGTTGTCGGCCAACGACCTCGCCGAGCTGAAAGCCACCCGCCAATACGACAAAAAACAACTGCAGGCGCTGGAGACCCAGACGCTGCAGCGCTTTGACGAAAACAGCCACCTGATGCGCGTCAACGGCCCGGACGGCAATGCGAATTACATCTGGGAGTCCTTGCCGCTGAAAGCCGAAGGCTGGACCCTGCACCTGCTGCGCAAGCCTCAGTTCGCCTTTGAAGATCAACGCAACGCCGGCCTGGCGGCCGCCGGTTCCTGGCTGGCGTTGGTATTCCTGGTACTGTTCCTGACCCAACGCTGGCGCCTGGCACGCTTGCGCCAACGCAGCCGCGAAGAGCTTGAACAACTGGTGGAAGAGCGCACACAGGCGTTGCGCACCGCGCAGGATGGCCTGGTGCAATCGGCCAAGCTGGCGGCGCTGGGGCAGATGTCCGCCGCCCTTGCCCATGAAATCAATCAACCGCTTACCGCTCAACGCATGCAGTTGGCGACCTTGCGCCTGCTGCTGGACCACGGCCGTGTTGACGACGCCTACAAAGCCCTCACGCCGCTCGACGATATGCTCACGCGCATGGCCGCGCTCACCGGCCACCTCAAGACCTTCGCGCGCAAAAGCCCGAGCGGCCTGCGTGAACGCCTGGACCTGGCCACCGTGGTCGACCAGTCCCTGCACCTGCTCGACGCACGCCTGCGCGAAGAGGCCATCGGTGTGGTGCTGGACCTGACCCGACCCGCCTGGGTGCGCGGCGACGCCATCCGCCTGGAGCAGGTGCTGATCAACCTGCTGCGCAACGCCCTCGACGCCATGGCCGACAAACCGCGCAAACGCCTGGAAATCCGCCTGCACGCCGATCAGCAACTCTGGCAATTGACGGTGAGCGACAGCGGCGGCGGGATTGCCGAGGAGCACCTGAACAGTGTGTTCGACCCGTTCTTTACCACCAAGCCGGTGGGTGACGGCCTCGGTTTGGGGCTGGCGGTGTCCTACGCTATCGTGCACGAATTGGGTGGTCGCCTGATCGCCGGCAACCGCGGCGACGGTGCAGTCTTTACCCTGACCCTGCCCATCGCGCTGGAGACGCCCGACCTATGTTGAACGCGGTGATTGTGGTCGATGACGAAGCCAGCATTCGCACGGCTATCGAGCAATGGTTAAGCCTGTCAGGCTTTGAGGTGCAACTATTCAGTCGCGCCGAAGAATGCCTGGCGCAACTGCCCAGGGATTTCCCCGGCGTGATCCTCAGCGACGTGCGCATGCCGGGTCTCAGCGGCCTGGAACTGCTGGCCGAAGTGCAGCGCCGGGATGCCGATTTGCCGGTGATCCTGCTCACCGGCCATGGCGATGTACCGATGGCGGTCGAAGCCATGCGCGATGGCGCCTACGACTTTCTGGAAAAACCCTTCAGCCCGGATGCCCTGCTCAACAGCCTGCGCCGTGCTTTGGACAAGCGCGGGCTGATCCTGGAAAACCGTCGCCTGCATCAGCAGGCCGATCATCGGGCGCAGTTGGAATCGACACTGCTGGGCGTGTCCCGAAGCTTGCAGACCTTGCGCCGCCAGGTGCTGGACCTGGCGAGCCTGCCGGTCAACGTACTGATCCGTGGCGAGACCGGCAGCGGCAAGGAAATGGTTGCGCGTTGCCTGCATGATTTCGGCCCACGGTCAAAGAAGCCTTTTGTAGCGCTCAATTGCGCGGCGATCCCGGAACAGTTATTCGAGGCCGAGCTGTTTGGTCACGAAAGCGGCGCGTTTACCGGCGCCCAGGGTAAGCGCATCGGTAAACTGGAATACGCCCACGGCGGCACGTTGTTCCTCGATGAAATCGAAAGCATGCCGCTGGCCCAGCAGGTAAAACTGCTGCGTGTGCTGCAGGAGCAGAAGCTGGAACGGCTGGGCTCCAACCAGAGCATCCACGTGGACCTGCGCATCATCGCCGCCACCAAGCCGGACCTGCTGGAAGAAGCCCGCGCCGGGCGCTTTCGCGAAGACCTGGCGTATCGATTGAACGTCGCGCAATTGCGCTTGCCGCCCCTGCGTGAGCGTCGCGAAGATATCCCGTTGCTGTTCGATCACTTCGCACAGAGTGCCGCCGAACGCCTGGGCCGCAGCGTCGAGCCATTGAGCGGCGCGCAGTTGGGACGCTTGCTCAGCCATGACTGGCCGGGCAACGTGCGCGAGTTGGCGAACGTCGCCGAACGCCAGGTGCTGGGCCTTGGCGACCCGGAACCGGAAGGCATCGAGGCAGGACAATCCCTGGCGGCGCAGCAGGAAGCCTTCGAAGCGCATTGCCTGAAAGCTGCGCTGACTCGACACAAGGGCGATATCAAGGCAGTACTGGCCGAGCTGCAACTGCCGCGGCGTACCTTCAATGAGAAGATGCAGCGGCATGGGTTGGTGCGGGAGATGTTCCTCTAGGCGAATCCTTGTGTTGACTGGCAGGCCGCTATCGGGGGCAAGCCCCCTCCCACACTTGAGCGTGTTCACAAATCAAAATGTGGGAGGGTGCTTGCCCCCGATGAGGCCAGCAGCCATAAGCGGATTTCCGCTCACACCCTGAAAATCATCAGCGACTTTCCGCTCAAAAAATCCACCAAACCCTTCTAGACCGGGCCTTCATCCACCTGGCACAGCTCCTGCTATAGCTCGAGCCAGGCTGCGCACGCGCCGCTCCATAAAAACAACTAGATGAAGGATCCTTCAATGGATAACTCCAACGCCCTGCCTCTGGGGTCGGCGGCCGCGCCGACGAAAGAGCGCACTACCTCCAGCCGCATCAAATCGATTTTCAGTGGTTCCGTCGGCAACATGGTCGAGTGGTACGACTGGTACGTCTACGCCGCTTTCTCGCTGTACTTCGCCAAGACCTTCTTCCCCAAAGGCGACACCACCGCCCAGTTGCTCAACACCGCCGCGATCTTCGCCGTGGGCTTTTTGATGCGCCCGATCGGTGGCTGGCTGATGGGCCTGTACGCCGACAAGGTCGGCCGTAAAAAAGCCTTGATGGCCTCGGTCTACCTGATGTGCTTCGGCTCGCTGCTGATTGCCCTGAGCCCGGGCTATGAAATCATTGGTATCGGTGCGCCGATCCTGCTGGTCTTTGCCCGCTTGCTGCAGGGACTGTCGGTCGGCGGCGAATACGGCACCTCCGCCACTTACCTCAGCGAGATGGCGACCAAGGAACGTCGCGGCTTCTACTCCAGCTTCCAGTACGTGACCCTGATCTCCGGCCAGCTCATCGCCCTGGCGGTGCTGATCGTGTTGCAACAACTGCTGACCACCGAGCAACTGTATGCCTGGGGCTGGCGTATCCCGTTCGCCATCGGTGCCCTGTGCGCAGTGGTTGCGCTGTACCTGCGTCGCGGAATGGAAGAAACCGAGTCGTTCACCAAGAAGGAAAAAGCCAAGGAAAGCGCGATGCGCACCTTGATGCGCCACCCCAAGGAACTGCTGACCGTGGTCGGCCTGACCATGGGCGGTACGCTGGCGTTCTACACCTACACCACCTACATGCAGAAGTACCTGGTGAACACCGTCGGCATGAGCATTTCCGACTCCACCACCATCTCGGCGGCGACGCTGTTCCTGTTCATGTGCCTGCAACCCATTGTCGGCGGGCTGTCGGATAAGATCGGCCGGCGGCCGATCCTGATCGCCTTCGGCATCCTCGGCACCCTGTTCACCGTGCCGATCCTCACCACCCTGCACACCATCCAGACCTGGTGGGGTGCGTTCTTCCTGATCATGGCGGCGCTGATCATCGTCAGCGGCTATACCTCGATCAACGCCGTGGTGAAGGCCGAGCTGTTCCCCACCGAAATCCGCGCCCTGGGCGTGGGCCTGCCGTATGCGCTGACAGTGTCGATCTTCGGCGGCACCGCTGAATACATCGCGCTTTGGTTCAAGAGCATCGGCATGGAAACCGGTTACTACTGGTACGTGACCGCGTGCATCGCGGTGTCGCTGGTGGTCTACGTGACCATGAAGGACACCCGCAAACACTCGCGCATTACCACCGACTAAACGTCAGTTGCAGTCAACCTGTGGGAGGGGGCAAGCCCCTCCCACAGGTTGAATCAGGACAACTCGGCGATCGTCTTGCGTCCGTACCGCCGCTGCGCGTACGACGCCCCCGCAATCATCACCACCAACACCGCCGCCAAAACTGCCGACGAACCGATGGTGCCGAAATCCAACCCGCCCTTTTCATGGGGCTTGGTAAGGAAGTCACCCAAGGTCGCGCCGAACGGCCGGGTCAGTACAAACGCCACCCAGAACAACAGCACTGAAGAAATCCTGGTGAAGTATTTGAGTGCCACCACCGCCGCAATCGCCGAGCCGATCAACAACGCGCCGCCGGCAAAACCCAGCCCTGAGTCATCTGCCAGGAAATCGCCCAACGCGGTGCCCAAGGTGTTGGAGAACAGGATGGCCATCCAGTAGAACAACTCACCCCGGAAGGTCTGCACCTTGTTCACGTTCAGCGAATCGCCGCTGAGGTGCCACAACGCGAAGATGATCATCAGGATCGCGACCAGGATCATGGAGCCCGCGGCATAACCCAGCCCCAAGGTGCGGTCCATGAAGTCCGACATCGTGGTGCCTGCGGTGCTGGTGGACAGAATCACGATCCAGTACAGCACCGGGTTGTAGGTTCTCGACCGCAGCTGCGTCACCAAGGTGATCAGGAACACGCTGATCAGCATCATCGAACTGATGGCATACCCGACATTAAGGGTCATCGACAGCAAATCCCCGGCGGTTTCGCCCAGGGTGGTCGCGCAGATTTTCATGACCCAGAACGCCAGGGTGATCTGAGGAAGTTTGTTCATAAGGGGGAAGGCTCCAAAGCTCAGTCTCTCAATAGGCCGACTTATTGGGTTGTCGACAGTGGGCGCAGACTGACGGTGGAGCTGTGAAAAATAGGTGGGCGACGAATGAAAATTCCATAGTATGGCCACTTCATCGACGACCACTGCAGGAACCCCGGCCATGCCCGACGATATCCATTTCTACGAACCCGCCAACGGCCACGGCCTGCCCCATGACCCGTTCAATGCTATCGTCGGTCCACGGCCGATCGGCTGGATCTCGTCCCATGACAACGAAGGTCGCCTGAATCTGGCGCCCTACAGTTTTTTCAATGCGTTCAACTACATTCCGCCGATCATTGGATTCTCCAGCGTCGGGCGCAAAGACAGCCTGAACAACATCGAGCAGACCGGCGAGTTTGTGTGGAACCTGGCCACCCGCCCGTTGGCCGAGCAGATGAACCAGAGTTGTGCTCCGGTATCACCGGACGTGAATGAATTCGAATTGTCCGGCCTGACGCCGGTGGCTTCGAAAATCGTTGGCGTACCACGGGTGGGCGAGAGCCCGGTGTCGTTCGAATGCAAGGTGACACAGATCATCCAGCTGCAACGTGCCGACAAAGAGTTGGTGCCGAGCTGGCTGGTGCTTGGCGAGGTAGTCGCGGTGCATATCGCCAAGTGGCTGCTCAAGGATGGCATCTACGACACCGCCGCCGCCGAGCCGATTTTGCGCGGTGGCGGACCGGCGGATTACTTCCAGTTGGGCCCAGAGGCCCTGTTCAAGATGTATCGCCCAGGCGCCGGCAAACCTTGACTGAAATACAATAAAACGTGGGAGGGGGCTTGCCCCCGATGGCAATGGCACATTCAACATCTTTGTTGACTGACACACTGCTATCGGGTTCAAGCCCCCTCCCACATTGGACTGTCGGTGTTGCTCAGTTGGCGGCGCTCGCCCAGGTCAGCTGACCCTCTTCATCCACACCGATCAGCCGTTCAAGCTGCACAGTGGCTGCATCGTCAGCATCGGAGGCCGTCTTGAACGTCTGTCCGTCAAGGATCTTGTGAAACTGCGGGGCGCCCATGCCATCGAGTGCCTTGACGGCGACGGCGGCGCTGTAGCCCCCTTCACCCGGTACTACGGCGGATACGGCTTCGTGGTGGGCAAATTGTTTACGTGCCATGTTGCAGGTCCTGGCCAATGGAAAGTCGGCCATTCTAGACCTTCAGCTGGCGAGTTGCAGGTACTCGCCGTAGGCGTGTGCGGCGGATGCATCGGTAAAGGTCTGGAAGTCCATGCTGCGCACGACCATGTCGTTCAACAGCTCGGTAAAGATCATCAGCGCTGGAGAATTGAAGTAGGCGCTCATGGCCTGTTCACTGCTCCAGAAACCGGAGATCAACCATACATCGGGATCGACCTGGGAATGCTGCAACGAGAATTGCAGGCAACCCTGAGCCTGGCCGCCCGGTTCGATCAAACTGCTCAAGCGTGCACCGAGTTCGGTGCTGCACCCGCTGCGGGCGCGGATAAAGGCCATATGGCTCGCGGGAATGGGGGTGGACATGTTCGACTCTCCCGTTGAGAAGTGATGCTCGGCAAGCACTGTGAGGGCGTGTTGCCACAGGATCAAAGATAACGGCGCGGGTAGTCGCGCGGTTAGTCAATTCCTGTCGGCTTATTGCACAATCCTGCGAGAAGCGTAGGGAGGACGTCTGGCACAGCGGTTTTATTCCAGGGCCCAACCCCTTGTTTCAGGGAGATGACAGGTGCCGTGATTGCCTGATTCACGATGTATCGCAGGATCAGGCAAGGATTGTGCAGAATCGACGTAACACTGTTTGAAAAGCCGCCGCTAAGCTGAACCCATCGAAGTAGCCCGTAGAGGACGTTCCATGTCGTCGCCCGAACATAAAGCCATCCCCCTCGACGCCGAGATGGAAAAACAGCGCGCCGAACTGGCCAGCATCGTGCACCGGCATACCTGGGAGGACGGTTCCTACGGTACGGCCATCACCACCCTGTTTCTGAACCGCCACAACACCCCGCGCGACTTCATGCCGGTGCTGGTGGAACCGGCCCTGTGCATCCTCGCCAGTGGCAGCAAGGAAGTGCGCCTGGCCGACGAGATCTTTGCCTACGACCCGCTCAACTACCTGGTGTTCTCGGTGGCGATGCCGGTGGCCGGGCGGATCATCGATGCTACGCCGGAGGACCCGAACCTGTCGGTGCGCATCAACATCGACCCGGCGCAGCTCACGGCGCTGATTGCCGAGGCCGGCCCGATGGGCGTGCCATCGCGCCCGACTTCTCGCGGCATGTACGTCGACCGCATTGATAGCCAACTGCTGGACGCCGTACTGCGACTGGCCCGCCTGTTGGATACGCCGAAAGACATCACCATGCTCGCGCCGTTGATCAACCGCGAAATTCTTTACCGATTATTGCGTGGGCCGCAGGGCTATCGGCTGTATGAAATCGCCGTGGCCAACAGTCAGAGCCATCGGGTCAGCCAGGCGATCAAGTGGTTGAACGGCAACTACGAACAACCGCTGCGCATCGATGACCTGGCCAAGGAAGTGAACCTGAGCGTCTCGACCCTGCACCACCGTTTCAAGGCGATCACCGCCATGAGCCCGTTGCAATACCAGAAGCAGTTGCGCTTGCAGGAGGCGCGGCGCTTGATGATTGCCGAAGGCTTGGAAGCGTCGGCAGCCGGGTATCGCGTGGGGTATGAAAGCCCATCGCAATTCAGCCGGGAGTACAGCCGATTGTTTGGCGCACCGCCGTTGCGCGACCTGGCCCGGTTGCGCCAGAGCATCTGAGCCAATGACGATCAACATGTGGGAGGGGCTTGCCTCCTCCCACACTGGGACCGCTTGTGTTCAGTCTAATCCGCGCGGCAGCTGCAGGGTCACGCGCAAGCCACCCTCACGCAAATTCTGCAAACTCACTTCACCGCCATGGCTGTGCGCAATGTTGCGCGCAATCCCCAGGCCCAAGCCGTAACCCTGTTGCTGCCCGGCGAGGCGGAAGTGTGGCTCGAAGACTTGCTCCAGGCGCTGCTCCGGCACGCCGGGCCCCTCGTCGTCCACATGCAGGACGAACTCCGCGCCATCGTCCTCGATGTGCAGATGGGCGTTCTGCCCATACTTCAAGGCATTGTCGATCAGGTTGCCGATGCAGCGCTTGAGCGCCAGCGGCTTGCCCGGATACGCCGCCAGGGCAGCACCGTCCAGCGTGACCCGGCCGTTGCCGTTGGGTGCCACGTAAGGCTCCACCAGGCATTCGAGAACATGATTGAGGTCCACCGGCTCGATGTTCTCGTGGATATCCGTGTCCTTCACGCATTGCAGCGCGCCCTTCACCAGCAACTCCAGTTCATCCAGGTCGCGGCCGAACTTGGTTTGCAGGTTTTCGTCTTCCAGCAGTTCCACGCGCAGGCGCAGGCGGGTGATCGGTGTGCGCAAGTCGTGGGAAATCGCACTGAACAACTGGCTGCGCTCGGTCAGGTAGCGGCTGATACGCTCACGCATGGCATTGAAGGCACGGCCCACTTCCACCACTTCGCTGCCACCGCCTTCGGCCACCGGTTCCACGTCGGCCCCCAGGGACATATCCCGCGCCGCCCGCGCCAAACGCTTGAGCGGTCGACTTTGCCAGTGCACCAGCAGGCCGATGAACAACAGCAAAAAGCCGCTGGTCAACACGATGAACCACACCTGCTGGGACGGCAGGCCTTGCTCTTCAAGGCTGGTGTAGGGCTCGGGCAACAGCGAGGCGATGTACAGCCATTCGCCCTGGGCCAGTTGGATCTGGGTGACCAGCACCGGCGGGTTCACCGGTTCCAGGGTTAGCGCGTAGTGGGCCCAGGAACGCGGCAGCTCATCGAGTTTCAGGCCGGCATTGAAGATGCGCAGGTCTTCGGCGCTGACGAACTCCACCGACATATGCACATCGGCGCCCAGGGTCTGCTTCAGCACCTCATCCACCGCTTCAAGCACCGCCTGTTTGCGCGGGGTCTGCGGCAGGATGGCCATGTCCAGCGGCCGGTCATTGAGGGTCACCACGAAACGCGTGCCGCCCATGCTACGCAGTTGATCGAGCACCAGCGGGCGGTAGGCCACCGGCAACGAACGGAAATAACTCACGCTGGCGGTCATCGAATGCGCCAGGCTGCGGGCGCTGGTGACCAGGCCTTCGAGCTGGGTGGCGCGCAATTGCGAGACCCAGATCACGCTGGACAGCGCCTGGGCGAACAGCACCGCCAGCAGCGTCAGCAGCAGCATGCGCCCCAGCAGCGAACGCGGCACCGGGAAACGCCGGCGGTGTTCGGTCAAATGCTCAGTGGACATTGCCGGCAACCACGCTGGCTGCCAGTTGATAACCACTGCCCCGCACGGTGCGGATCAGACGAGGGGGCTTTTCGGTGTCGCGCAGGCGTTGGCGCAGGCGGCTGACGGCCATGTCGACGATGCGATCCAGCGGCATCAGGTCGCGACCCCGGGTGGCGTTGCCGATGGTGTCGCGGTCGAGGATCTGCTGCGGATGGTCGAGAAACAATTTGAGCAAGGCAAAGTCGGCGCCGGAGAGGATCACTTCTTCGCCGTCCACATGGAACAGGCGGTGGCTGATCATATCCAGCCGCCACTCATCGAATACCAGCACTTCGCCGCCGCTGCTGCGCTCCTGGCCGAACTGGCAACGGCGCAACAAGGCCTTGATCCGCGCTTGCAACTCGCGAGGGCTGAAGGGTTTGCCGATGTAGTCGTCGGCGCCCAGCTCCAGGCCGATCACACGGTCGGCCTCGTCCGAACTGGCGGTGAGCATGATGATCGGCACCTGCGCCTGGCGCGGGTGCTGGCGGATCCAGCGGCAAAGGCTGAAACCGTCTTCGTCCGGCAACATCACATCGAGGATGACCAGGTCGCACGGCGCCTCGTTCATCGCCTGGCGGAACCCCGCGCCATCCGGCACGCCACGCACCTGGAAACCGGCACGACTGAGGTAGGTCTGCAGCAATTCGCGGATTTCCTGGTCGTCGTCGACCAGGAGGATCGATTTACTGATTACGCTCACGGGGTCCTCCTTGTTGTTATGGGGTGTTATTGATGGCCTCATCGGGGGGCAAGCCCCCTCCCACATTGGAATGCGTTCCAAATGTGGGAGGGGGCTTGCCCCCCGATGAGGCCATCATTCCCTATGCAAAAGCCTGTTCCAACGCGACGCCAGCCCCGGTCAACCCGGAATACGGCGCCGTCACCAACCACACCGGAATGCCCTTGAAGTAGTCGCTCATGCAGCCTTTGTCGGCAAAGCTCTTGGCAAAACCGCTGTGGATAAAGAAGTCGGCAAACCTCGGTATCACCCCGCCCACGATGTACACACCACCGCGTCCTCCGGTGGTCAGCACATTGTTACCGGCTACGCGGCCCAGCCAGATGCTGAACTGGTCCAACACCTCCATCGCCACCGTGTCACCGGCCAGGCCGGCGGCCGTGATGGCTTCGGGCGTTTCCAGTACCGGCGCATGGCCGTCGACTGCACAAATCGCCCGGTACAGACGCGGCAACCCACCACCGCTCAAAGCGGTTTCAGCGCTGACATGCCCGATCTCGGTGTAGATATGCTGCCACAGTTGGGTTTCCCGAGGGCTGCTCAGCGGCAGGTCGACATGCCCGCCTTCCCCCGGCAGCGCCGCAAAGCGGCCACCGCCCAAGTCCAGCAATGTACCGACCCCCAGGCCAGTGCCCGGACCGATCACAACCGCAGGCCGCAACGGCTCCGGCGTGCCTTCGCAGACCACGCGGAATTCGTCGGGCTTGAGGCGGGTCATGCCCAGGGCCATGGCCGAGAAATCATTGACCAACAGCAGATCATCCACCTGCAATGTCTTGCAAAACGCAGTCTTGCTCAGGCGCCAGTGGTTGTTGGTGAATTTAAATTCATCTCCGCTCACCGGACCAGCGACGGAAAGACACACCGCGCCGATGTCCCCGATTTCCAGGCCTTCCTCCTTGAGGTAAACCTTGATAGCGGCCTCAGGGCTGGAATGATCCGCCGTGGCATGCACGCGGATCGAATGCAGTTCCTGATCCCGCCACAACGCAAAACGGGCATTGGTGCCCCCGATGTCACCGACCAGCGCTAACTTCACTTAAGCGTCTCCAAGGCAGAGGTAAAGGCGCTGGCGCCCTGCTCTGCGGAGCTTGCGGCCAAGCGCATAAATGCAAACAGCTCGCGACCGGCCCCCACGTTATTGCCCAACAGGCCCGTGGCAGGCGCGCGCGCTGCAAATTCTTCGGCGTCCACCTTAAGCTCCAGGGTGCCCTTCACGCCATCCACGCGAATGATATCGCCATCGCGCACCCGCGCCAGTGGCCCGCCGCTCTGGGCTTCGGGGTTGACGTGAATCGCGGCGGGGATCTTACCCGACGCGCCCGACATACGCCCATCTGTTACCAGCGCGACCTTGAAGCCACGGTCCTGCAACACACCGAGGAACGGGGTCATCTTGTGCAATTCGGGCATGCCATTGGAGCGCGGGCCCTGGAAGCGCATCACCGCGACGAAGTCTTTTTCCAACTGGCCGGCCTTGAACGCGTCGGCCAGGTCCTGCTGGTCTTGGAACACCACGGCAGGTGCTTCGACAATCTGGTGCTCGAGGGCCACGGCCGAGACTTTCATCACGCCACGCCCCAGGTTGCCTTCCATCACGCGCAAGCCGCCCTCGGGCGAGAACGCACGGGCCACGGGGCGCAGGATGCTTTCGTCGAGGCTCTCGATGGGGCCGTCGCGCCAGATCAGCTCACCGTCGACCAGGAACGGTTCCTGGGTGTAGCGGCTCAGGCCCTTGCCGGCCACGGTGTTGACGTCTTCGTGGAGCAGGCCGGCTTCGAGCAGTTCACGGATCAGGAACGACATGCCGCCCGCCGCCTGGAAGTGGTTGATGTCGGCCTTGCCGTTCGGATACACGTGGGACAGGGTCGGCACCACCTCGGAAAGGTCGGCCATGTCGTCCCACGTGAGGATGATGCCCGCCGACATGGCGATGGCCGGCATGTGCAGGGTGTGGTTGGTCGAGCCGCCGGTGGCATTGAGCGCGATGATGGAGTTGACGATGGATTTCTCGTCGACGATCTCGCCGATTGGCGTGAAGTTGCCGTTGGCCTTGGTCAGGCGCGTGACCTGGTGCGCGGCTTCGCGGGTCAGCGCATCACGCAGCGGCGTGTACGGGTTGACGAACGAGGCGCCCGGCAGGTGCAGGCCCATGACTTCCATCAGCAACTGGTTGGTGTTGGCGGTGCCGTAGAAGGTGCAGGTGCCGGGGCTGTGGTAGGACTTCATCTCCGACTCCAGCAGCTCTTCGCGGGTGGCCTTGCCTTCAGCGTAGCGCTGGCGCACATCGGCCTTCTGCTTGTTGGAAATGCCCGACGGCATCGGCCCGCCCGGTACGAAGATCATCGGCAGGTGACCGTAGCGCAGCGCGCCCATCATCAGGCCGGGGACGATCTTGTCGCAGATGCCCAGCATCAAGGCCGCGTCGAACATGTTGTGGGACAGCGCTACCGCCGTGGACATGGCGATGACTTCACGGCTGAGCAGGCTCAGCTCCATACCGGGCTCGCCCTGGGTCACGCCGTCGCACATCGCGGGAGTGCCGCCGGCGAACTGGCCGACCGAGCCGACTTCGCGCAGGGCTTTCTTGATCTGTTCAGGGAAATGTTCGTACGGCTGGTGCGCCGAGAGCATGTCGTTATATGACGAAACAATTGCCACGTTGGCGGCATTCATCATGCGCAGGCTATTTTTATCTTCAGTGCCGCAACCGGCCACGCCGTGGGCAAAGTTGGCGCATTGCAGCTTGCCGCGCATCGGACCGTCGCTGGCTGCGCCGCGAATGAGCGCAAGGTAAGCCTCGCGGGTGGCGCGGCTGCGGGCGATAAGCCGTTCGGTGACCTCAAGGACGCGGGGATGCATGTGTAGAACTCCAGGCTAACGGATGTGGCGACCTGAGTGTCTATGCTGATCAAACGCCCGCAGCGCATGGGATGGCAGGGAGTCGTTTGGATCATCGGACCAGTTGATTCAGGTCACTCGTTGTAGATTGAACAAAATATTGCCACTAAAAAGGCTTGTTTTCTATTTTTATGCGAATAATCTTGTAATTCTTACAACAAATCGACGACAGGCACTTTCCAATGACTCTTCGTATCGCAATCAATGGTTTTGGCCGTATCGGCCGTAATGTCCTGCGCGCACTGTATACCCAAGGCTACCGCCAGGATTTGCAGATCGTCGCCATCAACGATCTGGGCGACAGTTCGATCAATGCCCACCTGCTCAAATACGACACCGTACATGGCACTTTCGAAGCAGAGGTCGCCCACGATCAGGAAAGCCTGACCGTCAATGGCGACCGGATTGCCGTCAGTGCCATTCGCAACCCGGCCGACCTGCCCTGGGCCGCGCACAAGATCGACGTGGTGTTCGAATGCACCGGCCTGTTCACCGAACGTGACAAGGCTGCCGCCCATATTACCGCCGGCGCGCGCAAGGTGATCATCTCGGCACCGGCCAAGGGCGCGGACGCCACCGTGGTCTACGGCGTCAACCATGACATTCTGCGTCAATCCCACCAGATCATCTCCAACGCCTCGTGCACCACCAACTGCCTGGCGCCTGTGGCTCAAGTGCTGCACCGCGAGCTGGGTATCGAAAGCGGCCTGATGACCACCATCCACGCCTACACCAATGACCAGAACCTGACCGATGTCTACCACACCGACCCGTACCGCGCGCGTTCGGCCACCCAGAACATGATCCCGAGCAAGACCGGCGCCGCCGAAGCGGTAGGCCTGGTGCTGCCGGAGCTGGCGGGTAAGCTGACCGGCATGGCGGTACGGGTGCCGGTGATCAACGTGTCGCTGGTGGACCTCACCGTACAACTGAAGAAAGAAGCCACGGCGCAAGAAGTCAACGCGCTGCTCAAAGAAGCCAGCCAGCACTCGAAGATCCTCGGCTACAACACCTTGCCGCTGGTTTCCAGTGACTTCAACCACAACCCGCTGTCGTCGATCTTCGATGCCAATCACACCAAAGTCAGCGGTAAATTGCTGAAAGTGCTGGCCTGGTACGATAACGAGTGGGGCTTCTCCAACCGTATGCTGGATAACTGCCTGGCACTGTGCAACGCCGAGTAATGTGAGTTGTGCGGGCCTTGTGAAGGGGCTTGTGTGGGAGGGGGCTTGCCCCCGATAGCGGCGGGCCAGTCAACTTATGTTGTGACTGATCCACTGCCATCGGGGCCAAGCCCCCTCCCACATTGGTTTGTGTCGCGCAGTAAGAAAAATAGCCACTTGCCATTTGAGTTGATGATAAGCATTATCATTAACTGCAAATCGGTCTGGTAGCACTGTGAGCCAATCTCGCTTCAACCACGTCTTTCTCACCCAACGGGTGATTCTGCTTCGCACCTTGCAGCGGATGGTGAATAACCACAGCACCGCCGAGGACCTGTTGCAGGAAACCTACCTGCGCGTCACCCGGGCCCTCAGCGAGCGGCCGATCGATCACCTTGAACCCTTCGTCTATCAAACCGCGCGCAACCTGGCGCTGGATCATCTGCGCGCGCGCAGGATCCAGGCCCGTACGTTGCAGGAAGATGTCCCGCTGGATGTCCTGCAAAGCGTCGCCGCCCCCATCAGCACGCCCGAAGATGCCACCCAGGCCGAGCAAATGCTGGAGGCCCTGAGCGTCAGCCTGGGCCAGTTGAGCGCCCGCCAGCAGCAGATCTTCATCCTCAGCCGCCTGCACGGTTGCAGTTACCAGGAGATTGCCGATCAGCTGGAAGTGTCCTTGAGCACCGTGCAAAAGGAACTGAAGTTGATCATGGCCATCTGTGTAGGTGTGGCCGAACGACTGGATCGGCCTTAAGCTTCACCCGACAGAAACGTCGCCCCAAGCTGTAGGAAAGTTGAATAGAACGTGGCGAAGACCCGAGGAACACCGTGACGGACCCGAACAAACTGCGCCCCCATGAGCTGGCTCATGAGGTGTTGCAAGACGCGGCCATGGACCAAGCCCTTGACTGGCTGATCGCCTTGCAGTGCCCGCAGCCCGGGCAGCAGGCCGAATTCGAAGCCTGGCTGGCCAGCGATCCCGCTCACGTCCACGCCTTCGCCAAGGCCCAGGCTGCCTGGGGTGGCGCGCCAGTGCACAGCGCCGCAGTGGCCCTGGCAGCACCGCGCAAGCCCAGCGCCTGGCGGCGGATCAAGCCCCATTGGAAACCTTTGGCCACCGCCGCCGTGTTGCTGATCGGCCTGTTCAGCTTCAGCAACCTGCCGGTGCGCCTGCAAGCCGATCACCTCACCGTGGTGGGTGAACGCCAGCGCCTGCAACTGGACGATGGTTCGAAGGTGCTGCTCAACACCAACTCGGCGTTTTCCAGCAGTATCAAGGACCATCAGCGCATCGCCCGCCTGTATCAGGGCGAGGCGTTTTTCGACATCAAGCCCAACCATGGCCTGCCCCTGGAGATCGACGCCGGCCCCGTACGTGCCAGCGTGCGCGATACGGCCTTCGCCGTGCGCTACCTCAATGGCGAAGCACAGGTGCAGGTGCAGCGTGGCGATGTCGACCTGAGCAATACCTTCGATGATGCCCGCGTGCGCCTGACGGCCGGTGAAAGTATCCGCATCGGACCCAAGGGTTTCGGCCCGCCCGCCAAACTGGACGCCAACAAGGACCTGGCGTGGGTGCAAGGTCGGCTGATCTTCGAAAACTGCCCGATGAGTGAAGTTCTGGCCGAACTGCGCCGCTATTACCCTGGCTGGATCGTCAACACCAACGACCAACTCGCCAGCGTCGCCGTCACCGGCAATTACCGCCTCGACCAGCCGCTGGACGTGGTGCGCTCCCTGGCCCACATCACCTCGGCCAGGCTGTCGGAATACCCGGCACTGGTGATCCTGAACTAAATGAGAATTATTTTTACTCGATAGCCGACGGTGGTACGTCTCGTCTTAGCCAATGCAACTGATTCCTATTTGATTCAGTTCGCAACTATAAGATTCGTACCCCGGAGCGCTCTCGATGTCCTCTTGTTTCAACCGCCGGTCCTCTTCGCCCGTCCTGTCCTTGCTGACGGCCGCCATCCTGCTGGCCGGTGCGCCAATGATGACCGCCACCGCCGCCGAACCTGCCCCACGCAGCCACGGCAACTACAACTTCAGCATCGAGCAGCAATCGCTGGTCTCCGCGCTCAACGCCTTTACCGCCGTGACAGGCTGGCAGGTCGGCCTGCCGGCGGAACTGGCCCAGGGTGTGTCGTCCCCTGGCGTACGCGGCCCGTTGCCGCCGGAAAAAGCCCTGGACCGGCTGTTGGTGGGGACCAACCTGAGCTACCGCAAGCTGAGCAGCAGCAACATCGTCCTGGAAAAGCGCACGGCGGGCAGCACCCTCAACCTGCAACAGGTGACCATCAGCGCCACCCGCAACGAGCAGGATGTAAACAGCGTACCGAGCACCGTCAGCGTGCAGGATCGCGAAGAACTGGACCGCCAGAACGTCAACACCATCCGCGAAATGGTGCGCTACGAGCCCGGCGTCTCGGTCGGCGGCGCGGGCACCCGCTCCGGTAACGCCGGCTTCAACATCCGCGGTATCGACGGCGACCGCATCCTCACCCAGGTGGACGGTGTGGAAGTCCCCGACAACTTCTTCAACGGCCCCTACGCCAAGACCCGCCGCAACTACGTCGACCCGGAGATCGTCAAGCGCGTGGAGATCCTGCGTGGCCCGGCCTCCGCCCTGTATGGCAGCAGCGCCATCGGCGGCGCCGTGAGTTATTTCACCCTCGACCCGGACGACATCATCAAGCCCGGCCAGGATGTCGGCGCCCGCCTCAAGACCGGCTACAGCTCCGCCGACGAAAGCTGGCTGACCTCGGGCACCGTCGCCGGCCGCGTACAGGACTTCGATGGCTTGCTGCACCTGAGCCAGCGCAGTGGCCACGAGACCGAGTCCTACAACGGCAACAACGCCACCGGCCTGGCCCGCACCGGCGCCAACCCCGAGGACGCGCGCACCACCAACATCCTGGCCAAGCTCGGCTGGAACTATGGCGATGACAACCGCCTGGGCCTGACCTACGAGAAGTACAAGGATGATCGCGACGTCAACCTGAAGAACGCCGTAGGCGGCCCGTTCATCGGCGGCCGAGGCTTCAACCTCTACCGTGATCGTCGTGGCAACGACACCATTACCCGTGAACGTTTCGGCCTGGAAAACAGCTTTGCCCTCGAGTCACCGATTGCCGACCGCATCAAGACCAGCCTCAACTACCAGATCGCCAAGACCGACCAGACCACCGCCGAGATCTATCAGTCAGGCCGTCGTGTCCTGCGCACCCGCGACACGCTCTACCAGGAAAAACAGTGGATTTTCGACGCCCAGCTGGACAAAGCATTCAGCCTCGGTGAAACCGACCACCAGGTGACCTACGGCACCACCCTCAAGCAGCAAAAAGTCACCGGTTCGCGCGAGGGCAGCGCGACCTGCGTGGCCGTGGGCAGTGGATGCACCGCCATCGGTGCACCCAGCCCAATTGCCAGCGACAGCGTGAAGAAGTCCAGCGACTTCCCCGATCCGACCATCAACACGTACTCGCTGTTCGCACAGGACCAGATCACCTGGGACAAGTGGACCTTCCTGCCCGCCGTACGCTACGACTACACCCAGCTCAAACCCAAGCTGACCCAGGAGTTCCTCAACACCGTCAACCCGACAGGCGCGGACCCGGTGAGCGACAAGGAAAAAACCTGGCACCGTGTGACGCCCAAGTTTGGCCTGACTTATGCCCTGACCGATCAATACACCTGGTTCGGCCAATACGCCGAAGGTTTCCGTACGCCGTCCGCCAAGGCCTTGTACGGCCGCTTTGAAAACCTGAACCTGGGCTACACCGTCGAACCGAACCCCGACCTCAAGCCGGAAACCAGCAAAGGCGTCGAAACCGGCATTCGCGGCAAGTTCGACGAAGGCTCCTTCGAGATCGCCGTGTTCTACAACAAATACCGCGACTTTATTGACGAAGACAACGCCGTTGTCGGCGGCAGCCTGGAACAGTTCCAGGCCATCAATATCAAGCGCGCCACCATCAAAGGCGCCGAAGCCAAGGGCCGCCTGAACCTGGACGCCTTCGGTGCGCCGCAAGGCCTCTACACCCAGGGCTCGGTGTCTTATGCCTACGGCCGCAACGACGATAACGGCGAGCCGCTGAACAGCGTCAACCCGCTCAAGGGCGTCTTCGGCCTGGGCTACGAACAGGACAACTACGGTGGCCTGTTGAGCTGGACCCTGGTGAAAAAGCAGGATCGCGTCGACAGCACGACCTTCCACGCGCCGGACGGCGACACCAGCGGCCCCTTCAAGACCCCAGGCTTCGGTGTGGTCGACCTGACCGCCTTCTACAAAGTCACCCACGACGTGACCATCAACGGCGGCCTCTACAACCTCACCGACAAGAAGTACTGGAACTGGGACGACGTGCGCAGCTACGACAGCGTCGGCGAAGCCGCCGTGACCGGCCCGGCCAACCTCGACCGCCTGACCCAGCCCGGCCGCAACTTTGCGATCAACGTGATCTGGGACATCTAGCACCGCCCTACTCACCTCGTCGAAATTTCATCGACGGGGTGAGGATTTTTTACTGTGCCGCGTCTTCTTGTTCGTCTAGTTGATAACAGCTCTCTTTCGGGCACTAAGGCGCATCCCTTCTCAAGGACTTTTTCATGACCGCTTCCCCTACCGCAGAACGCGCAAGCCTGCGCTCCCAACGCCTGAACCAGATCACCAACGAGCCGCACACCAAGCTGGACGCACTGGTCAAAGCCCACGCCCCGTTTGAAACCCAAGCCAACTTCGCCCGTTTCGTGGTGGCGCAGTACCTGTTCCAATCGGAACTGGTGGCCCTGTACAACGATGCCGAACTGATCAAGATCGTGCCGGACCTGGCCGCACGTTGCCGCGCCGAAGCCGCCAAACTGGACCTGGGCGACCTGGACACCGATGTACCTGCACCGGTCGCCGGCGCGGTGAAAAACCCGAGCAAGGCCGAAGCCCTGGGTTGGCTGTTCGTGTCCGAAGGCTCCAAGCTGGGCGCTGCGTTCCTGATCAAGCGTGCCGTGGGCCTGGGCCTGAGCGAAACCTTCGGTGCCCGTCACCTGGGTGAGCCGGCCGGTGGTCGCGCCGAGGGCTGGAAAAGCTTCACTCGCACCCTCGACGCCCTGGAATTCAGCGCCGAAGAAGAAGCCGCCGTGGAAAAAGGCGCGATCGACGCGTTTGTACGCTTCACCGTATTGCTGGAACAGGCGTACGCTAGCGCCCCTGAATTGGCCTGACATCCAGATTGAAATGCCATCAACTGTGGGAGGGGGCTTGCCCCCGATAGCTGAGTACCAATCACCCTCTACAGTGACTGAACGACTGCCATCGGGGGCAAGCCCCCTCCCACAGTTGACGCTCACTTCGCGACGTTTCAAATAAACCATGACCCGCAAAACCCCTTCCACCTCGAAAATCGCCCGGTTCCTCTTCGGCCTGCTGGCCTATGTCAGCCTGGGCATTGGGTTGATCGCGATTGTGGTGCCGGGTTTGCCCACCACCGAATTCATCCTGCTCGCCGCCTGGGCCGCCACCAAAAGCTCGCCACGCCTCAGCGCCTGGCTGGAGAACCACCGGCTGTTCGGGCCGATCCTGCTCAACTGGCGCAACGGCAAGATCATTGCGCGCCGGGCCAAGGTCAGCGCCACCGTGAGCATGCTGCTGTGCGCCATCCTGATGCTGGTGATGCTCGACCACGGCTGGCCGATCTACCTGGCCATTGCCGGGATGAGCCTGGGCAACCTGTGGATCTGGTCTCGCCCCGAACGACTCGCACAGCCCGTGTAACGCTGGCTGTAGGCGTTTTCCTACCGCTCATCGCCTGCTGCTCATGAATAAATTTGTTACGCCGATGTTTCAGACATAGCGCTGAAAGGACTTGGCCTGCACTGCGTGCCTTCCAACAACTCCATTCGCGAGTGAGCCTATGTTCAATACCCTCTCCATCCGCCTGAAAATCGTGCTGCTGTCCGGCCTTTGCCTGTTGGGGGTGATAGCGCTGGTCGTCAGCATCAATATCTACAACACCAACCAGAATGACCTGTTGGTCAGCGATTCCAGCTCGCGCATGCTCACCGCCAGCGTGGAACAACTGCTGCAAGCCAGGGCCGCCGAGCAAGCGGGCCAGTTGCAGAAAACCTTCGGCGACAGCCTGATGGCGCTGACCGCGCTGGCCGACCAGATCAAGGATTTGCGCAGCATGGCCAGCAAGCGTGGCCTGGAAGCCGGCGCGCTGCGCGAAGAAATCAACCAGAGCCTGAAAACCACCTTCGATCGCAACAGCAAAGTGCTGGGTTTCTGGCTGTCATTCGAACCCAACGGCCTCGACGGCAAAGACAGCGAATTCGTCGATGACAAGGCACGCGTCTCCAACGAAAAAGGGCGCTTCTCCAGCTATTGGAGCCGTGCCGGCGGTGAAGGCTTGAACACCATCATGGTTGAAGAAGACCTGAACAAGACCAGCCTCACCCTCAACGGTACGCCCTACAACATCTGGTACACCTGCCCACGGGACACCCGCAATACCTGCCTGCTGGACCCGTATGAAGATACGGTGGCGGGCAAAAAGGTACTGATGACCACCATCGCCTCGCCGCTGATCGTGGAGGGCAAACTCATCGGCGTCGTCGGTGTCGACATCGCCCTCACCGCCCTGCAAGCAACCGCCGACGCGGCACAGAAAGACCTGTTCAACGGCGCCGCACACCTGGAAATTCTCTCCAGCACCGGTCTGATCGCGGCCTACAGCGGCGAACCCGCCAAAGTCGGCAAGAACCTGGTCGACACCCTCGGCGCCGAGGGCAAGGAAATCGTGCAGCTGCTGGCCACTGACAACCGCATGATCCGCGAACAGGACGACACCATCCGCGCCGTTTACCCGGTCAAGCCGATTGCCGACGCCAAATCCTGGGGCGTAGTGATCAAACTGCCGAAAGCGGTGATGCTCGCCGATAACGTCAAGTTGCAAGGGGTACTCGATAAAGCCCAGGCGGCCGGCACCCTCAAGGCACTGCTGGTGGCCGCTGCCGCCGGTCTGCTTGGCTTGCTGCTGATCTGGCTGACCGCCACCGGCGTGACCCGGCCGATCAACAGCGTGGCCGCCATGCTCAAGGACATTGCCAGCGGTGACGGCGACCTCACCCAACGCCTGGCCTACGCGAAGAAAGATGAACTGGGCGAACTGGTGAACTGGTTCAACCGCTTCCTCGACAAGCTGCAACCGACCATCGCCCAGATCAAGAAAAGCATCACCGAAGCCCGCGGCACCGCAGACCAGTCTTCAGCGATCGCACGCCAGACCAGCGAAGGCATGCAGGTGCAGTTCCGCGAAATCGACCAGGTGGCCACCGCGTCCAACGAAATGAGCGCCACCGCCCACGACGTGGCCAACAGCGCCTCCAATGCCGCCAGCGCGGCACGCGGTGCCGACCAGTCGGCGCGGGAAGGCATGTCGATCATTGAGCAGAGCACCCGCGACATCACCACCCTGGCCGAGGAAGTCAGCAAGGCCGTGGGCGAAGTCGAAGCCCTGGCGGTCAACAGCGAGCAGATTGGTTCAGTGCTGGAAGTGATCCGCAGCATTGCCGAGCAGACCAACCTGCTGGCCCTCAATGCCGCCATCGAAGCGGCACGCGCCGGTGAAAGCGGCCGAGGGTTTGCGGTGGTGGCCGACGAAGTGCGCAACCTGGCCAAGCGCACCCAGGATTCGGTGGAGGAAATCCGCCTGGTGATCGAACGCATCCAGAGCGGCACCCGTGGCGTGGTGGCGACCATGCATTCCAGCCAGAGCCAGGCCCAGAACAATGCCGGGCAGATCCATCAGGCGGTGCAGGCCTTGGGCAAGATCAGCGATGCGGTCACCGTGATCAGCGACATGAACCTGCAGATCGCCAGCGCCGCCGAACAGCAGAGCGCCGTGGCCGAAGAGGTCAACCGCAACGTCTCGGCGATCCGTACCGTGACCGAAACCCTCACCGGCCAGGCCACCGAATCGGCGGCCATCAGCAGCCAACTCAATGCACTGGCCAGCCAGCAGATGAAGTTGATGGATCAGTTCAGGGTGTAAACCCAATCTCAAAAACAACACAGTTCCAATGTGGGAGGGGGCTTGCCCCCGATAGCAGAGTGCCAGTCAACGCTTCTGTAGCTGCCCCCCCACATCGGGGGCTTGCCCCCTCCCACAGTTTGATCACTTTGGATTTAGAGACCGGTCCAGGCACTGACAAACTGCGTCAGGTCTTCTTTAGCCGCGGTACGCGGCGGGTTCTGCGGTGTGCCCAGGTACAGGAAGCCAATCACCTCCTCATCCGCCGTCAGCCCCAGGCCTTTGGCGACGTGGGCCGAGTAAGACAGTTCACCGGTGCGCCACACCGCACCAATCCCCTGAGCGTAAGCGGCCAGCAGAATGCCATGGGCCGCACAGGCAGCAGCCAACAGTTGCTCAGACTTAGGCACCTTGAAGTGCTCCTGCAAACGGGCAATCACCACCACCACCAACGGCGCGCGCAGCGGACCGTTCTGGGCCTTGTCGATCACCGCTTGCGGTGCATCGGCGTCTTGCAGCCGGGCCGCTTCGGCCAACAAGCTGCCCATCTGCTCGCGGGCAGTGCCTTCAACCGTGAGGAAACGCCAAGGGCGCAGTTGGCCGTGATCGGGCGCACGCATGGCGGCGGCGAACAGCACGTCGCGCTGCTCCTGGGTCGGTGCCGGTTCCAGCAGGCGTGGCACGGAAACACGGTTGAGCAAAGCGTCGAGAGCCTGCATGGGCCACCTCCAGAAAAAATGTGCGGTCATTCTAGCGGGAATGAATCGGGTTGCCACCAAACGATAATTGCTCTTATTCATTGCGCCCTGCCCTGTTAGACTTTGCGACCTTATTTTTCGTCGTCGCCCAGGAAACTCGATGTTCCGTTCGTTACTTCGCCTGTCAGCAGCGTTGATGGCCCTGAGCCTGGCCGCCTGCGATGACGCGCCCAGGTTTACCAAGGCCGAGCCGGGTGAATCACGGGCGGGCGGCGCTGCGACGGTGAACAAGCGCGACCAGAACGCATTTTCCCTGCCCTCGGCCAACCTGTCGCCGACCCGGCGCCTGGACTTCAGCGTCGGCAACAGCTTCTTTCGCAGCCCCTGGGTGATTGCACCGTCCACCACCACCGCGCGTGATGGCCTGGGCCCGCTGTTCAACACCAATGCCTGCCAGAACTGCCATATAAAAGACGGCCGTGGTCACCCGCCGCTGCCCGATGCGCCCAACGCGGTGTCGATGCTGGTACGCCTGTCGATTCCGGATACGCCCGCCTATGCCAAGGCCATCGAGCAGATTGGCGTGGTGCCCGAGCCGGTCTACGGCGGGCAATTGCAGGACATGGCGGTGCCGGGCGTGCCGCCGGAAGGCAAGGTGCGGGTCGACTACACGCCGGTCAACGTCACCTTCAAGGACGGTACGGTGGTCGAGTTGCGCAAGCCCGACCTGCAGATCACCCAGCTTGGCTACGGCCCGATGCATCCCGACACGCGCTTTTCTGCGCGCATCGCCCCGCCGATGATCGGCCTGGGCCTGCTCGAGGCCATCAGCGACGCCGATATCCTGCGCAACACCGACCCGAAGACCGCCGACAAGGACGCCATCGTCGGCCGTGCCAATTGGGTCTGGGACGACGCCCAGCAAAAAACCGTGCTCGGGCGTTTTGGCTGGAAAGCCGGGCAACCCAACCTCAATCAACAAAATGTTCACGCGTTCTCTGGTGATATGGGTCTCACCACGTCCCTGAGACCCTTTGATGACTGCACCGATGCCCAAGTCGCCTGCCGACAGGCCCCCAACGGCAATGGCCCCGATGGCGAGCCGGAAGTCAGCGACAACATCCTGCGCCTGGTGCTGTTCTACACCCGCAACCTGGCGGTACCCGCGCGCCGTGGCGTCAACACGCCGCAGGTGCTGGCCGGTAAAAACCTGTTCTATCAAGCCGGCTGCCAGGGTTGCCACACACCAGCGTTCACCACGGCCGCCAATGCCGCCGAACCTGAACTGGCCAACCAGGTGATCCGCCCCTACAGCGACCTGCTGTTGCACGACATGGGAGCGGGCCTCGCCGACAACCGCACAGAATTCAAGGCCGGTGGCCGCGACTGGCGCACGCCGCCGTTGTGGGGCATCGGCCTGACGCAAACCGTGAGTGGCCATACCCAGTTCTTGCATGACGGCCGCGCCCGCAACCTGCTCGAAGCCGTGCTGTGGCATGGCGGTGAAGCCCAAGCGGCGCAGCAGCATGTGTTGTCCTTCAATGCCGAGCAGCGTGCTGCGTTGCTGGCGTTCCTGAATTCTTTATAAGCTTCGCCCCACTTATAGAAGGGAGCTCGACATGTTCCGTCCCAAGTTGTTGTTCACCAGCCTGGCCGCCCTCGCCCTTGGCGCCTGCTCGCCGCAAGACCCGCAAGCAGTGACCTCTGCGGCCATCGCCAAGCAAGTGATCCTGCCGACCTACAGCCGCTGGGTCGAAGCCGACCGACAGCTGGCCGTCAGTGCGCTGGCCTACTGCCAGGGCAAGGAGAGCCTGGACACCGCGCGTGCCGATTTCCTGCATGCACAAAAGGCTTGGGCCGAGTTGCAACCGCTGCTGATCGGGCCGCTGGCCGAGGGCAACCGTTCGTGGCAGGTGCAGTTCTGGCCGGACAAGAAGAACCTGGTCGGCCGTCAGGTCGAGCAACTGGTCGCCAGCCAGCCGCAGATCGACGGCGCCGCCCTGGCCAAGTCCAGCGTGGTGGTGCAAGGCCTGTCCGCCTACGAATACATCCTCTACGACGCCAAGACCGACATCGCCGACGACGCACAAAAGGCCCGTTACTGCCCGCTGCTGGTCGCCATCGGTGACCGTCAGAAGGCCCTGGCCGAAGAGATCCTGGCCAGCTGGAACAGCACCGACGGCATGCTGGCGCAGATGACCAAGTTCCCCAACCAGCGCTACGCCGACTCCCACGAAGCCATTGCCGATCTGCTGCGCGTGCAGGTCACCGCACTGGACACCCTGAAGAAAAAACTCGGCACACCGATGGGCCGCCAGACCAAGGGCATCCCACAGCCGTTCCAAGCCGACGCATGGCGCAGCCAGTCGTCCCTGCAAAGCCTCGAAGCCAGCCTCGCGGCAGCCCAGACCGTGTGGGTCGGCGTCGACAACAAAGGCCTGCGTGGCCTGCTGCCGTCCGAGCAGAAGCCATTGGCCGACAAGATCGACGCTGCCTATGCCGCGTCCCTGAAACTGTTTGCCAGCAACCAGCGCACCCTCAATGAACTGCTGGCCGATGACGCCGGGCGCCAGCAGCTCAACGATATCTACGACAGCCTCAACGTCGTCCACCGCCTGCACGAAGGCGAACTGGCCAAGGCGCTGGGCATCCAACTGGGCTTTAACGCCAACGACGGTGACTGATGATGCTCAGGCGACAGGCTTTGGCCATCGGCAGCGTGCTGCTCAGTGCTCTCACACTGGGTGGCTGGACGCTGTTCAAAAGCAAAGACAAGGGCCCGCTGCTGCTCTCGGCGCGGGATGATGCAGACGGCAAGCACTACGCCGTGGGCTATCGCCTGGACGGCAAGCCGGTGTTTGCCACCCAGGTCGGCCAGCGCTGCCACGACATCATCAACCACCCGACGCTGCCGATTGCGCTGTTTGTCGCCCGTCGCCCGGGCACCGAGAGTTACCTGATCGACCTGCGCGATGGCGCGCTGCTGCAAACCATCACCTCCCAGGTCAACCGCCACTTCTATGGCCACGCGGTCATCCACAAGAGTGGCGACTGGCTGTACGCCACCGAGAACGACACAGCCGACCCCGGCCGTGGCTTGCTCGGTGTGTACCGGTTCGAAGGCGAGCGGCTGGTGCACAGCGGCGAAATCTCCACCCACGGCATCGGCCCGCACCAGGTGTCGTGGATGCCCGACGGAGAGACCCTGGTGGTGGCCAACGGCGGCATTCGTACCGAAGCCGAAAGCCGCGTGGAGATGAACCTCGACGCCATGGAACCGAGCCTGGTGCTGATGCAGCGCGACGGCAGCTTGATCAGCAAGGAAACCCTCGGCCAGCAGATGAACAGCGTGCGCCATATGGGGATCGCCAGCGATGGCACCATCCTCACCGGGCAACAGTTCATGGGACCGTCCCAGGAACGCTCCGAGTTGCTGGCGATCAAGCGTCCGGGGCAGCCGTTCGTGGCGTTTCCGGTGGCCGACGAGCAATTGCAGGCGATGGGGCACTACACCGCCAGCGTGGCGGTACACAGTGAATTGCGCCTGGTGGCGTTGACCGCGCCGCGTGGCAATCGCTTCTTTATCTGGGACATGGACAGCGGCGAGCTGCGCCTGGATGGACCGCTGCCCGACTGTGCCGGCGTGGGCGCGGTCGAGGATGGGTTTGTCGTGACGTCGGGCCAGGGCCGTTGCCGGTTCTACGATTGTCGCCAGAAACAGTTGGTCGCAAAGCCGCTGGAATTGCCGGCAGGGCTCTGGGATAACCATCTGCATCTGATCTGAGTTCGCGTCGCTTTTCACCCGACACGAGCCGGATGCCAACCAAAAAAAAAGGCCTCGCAACGCGAGGCCTATTCATTTTGGTTTTAAACTCATCAACTCTGTGGCCTCATCCCTTGAGACATTCCAAACATGAACAGCAACAACTCATGATCAGGTTTGGCCGCCGTGCTCGCTTTGGCAACGCGCGGCAATAGGCATTGCGCGCCACCCTGCGTTGCACTGAGCACCTGTGTGCGAGGCTGTTCCCACGCCGCCAGCGCCAAGGCTGCGATGCCCAGCGCCCCGACCAGGAACAGACCTCGTGCTATTTCTAGCTTCATCTGGTTAAACCCTTGATAGCGCTGCCAAACGCCGTCTCGTAAAAGTAGCTGAGTTTCTTCCAGTCGGTATCGTTCCACGACGAATGGCGGCGCAATTGCAGCATGTCATGGGAGGCGGCCCGATAAGCGGTCAGGCGCTGGCGGCATTTCTCGAAATCCAGCAGCGCCACTTCGACGTTGGCCGAGTCACCCTCGCCCGTTACCCGCACGAAGATATGCTTGATGTAAAGGCAGCCATGCTGCCATCGGCCCTTGTGCATGCGCGCCAAGGTGCCGGCCAGCTCCTTGAGTACACGCTCATGCACCTGCTCGCCGTATTGTTCGCGGCCACCGGCGGCGTACCAGTTCTCGATTTCGTCGAAACCGTCGAGGGCGGCGGTGACCAACAGTGCCTTCCATTGGTGCTCGGGGTCACGGCGTGCTTCGCAAAACACCATTTCCGGCACGCGAACGTCCAGCAAACGCAGGCCCTTGATGGCGTCGCGCTCGCGCAGCACCGTCGGGCGGCCAAACGGATGAAGCCAACTGCGGTAGATGTGCCCGGTCTGGCGTTTACTGTAAAGCAAGCGGCCGTTGGCGCTGATCACACGCTGCACACCGCTTTCACCACCACGCCGAAGGTTGGGCTCTTCGACCCACTCGCCCTGCTGGCGCCAGAAATAATCAAAGCGTTCTTCGGGCGCTACATGACTGCCTGCTAAGCACTCAACTGCCATCCTGTTACCTCTTGCGCAATACATACACTCGCCACATGGCGTAGAGCGGTATGAAGTCCAGGGATTCCTGAACACGAAAACCGGCTTCCTCAAATTCTGCTTCAACAGTAGCAGCCGGTAACACAAACCTGTTTTGGTAACCTTCCTGCTCACCTTTTACGCGACGTTGCTGTTCAAGACGCTTGCGTTTCCAGGCCTTGAAATTGCCGTCTACCCATAACGAAATAATCACGCTGTCACGGGTAACGCGTTGAAACTCCCGCAATAGCGCCATGCGATGCGCCGGGTCACCAATGTGGTGCAACAGGCGCATACAGAAAATGCTGTCGACCGCGTTATCTTGCAGATCAATATCAAAGGCAGATGTCTGCAAGGGCCGTACCCGTTTCACCACATCGGCGGGCTGGGCGGCCATCGCCACCTTCAACATGGACGCCGAATTGTCGGCACCGATGATCACGCGGTTGGGCTTTTCTGCCAGCAAGGGCCAGAAACGCCCCGCACCGCACGGCAAGTCCAGCACCAGGCCAGGCTCACCCGCCATCGCCAGCGCACCCCGGGCCAATTGCTCGTCGCGTTTGTGGGACAACCGGCGTGCCAGATTGTCCTGATGCTTGAGCAAATATTCCTGGGCGTGCTCGTCGTCGTACTTTTCAGAAAATTCGAGCTTGATCGGGTCAGACATCAACGGATCTCCAGTAACTGATGCCTACAACCTTAAGCACCGTACTGTGATCAACAGGTCAACCCGTTGTGAAAAACTTGTCCTGTCCAATCCCATACATTTCAAGACTTTACAGACACAAGCGATAGCATGGGGCCATCTTCGCCGAATTACCGGGATCTCTGGCAGGATAGCGGCAGGGGGTGGAGTCAGGCGTTGACCTGACTCAATTGCACATGAAAGCGGCAGCCGTTGGGCTCCATGGTGCTGAGGCTGACGCTCCAGCCCTGGTTCTCGCAGATACGCTGCACCAGTGACAGCCCCAGCCCCAGGCCCTCACCGCGCTTCTCGCTGCCGCGTACGAACGGCTCGAACATTGCCTCGCGCTTGTCCTCGGGGATACCGACACCGCTGTCCTCCACGATAAATCCGCTCGGCTCCAGGGTGAGTCGGATAAAACCCTGCTCGGTGTAGTGCAGGGCGTTGCGCAGCAGGTTGCCCATCACGGCATGCAGGAAGGTGGTGTTATAGCGTGTATCCAGCGGGTTGCCGGGTTGGTAGATCAGCTCCAGGCCTTTGTGCTCGATAGGCTCGCGCCAGATGCCGAGCAGATCATCGGCCACCTGCGTCAGGCTGACCTGGGGCGACATCGCCGCGTCGTTGTGCTGGGCACGGGCCAGCATCAGGAAGGTCTGCACCAGTTCGCGCATTTCTTCGCAGGCCCGCGCAATGCGCAAGACCTGGTTGCGCCCGCGCTGATCGATAGCCGGGTTTTCCAGCAACAACTCACAGGAACTGGCCAGTACCATCAAGGGTGTGCGCAGTTCATGGCTTACGTCGCTGGTGAACAGCTGTTCACGGGACAGCGCCTGGCGTAGCCGTCCCAGCGTGGCGTCGAACGCCACCGCCAACTCGCCCACTTCATCCGCCGCGTAATCCGGCGCCAAGGGCGGGGCCAGGCCGAGCAATTGGTCGCGGTGACGCACCTGGCGGGCCAGACGCACCACCGGCGCCATCACCTTGCGGGCCAGCACCCAACCCAGGAACACCGCCAGCGCCAGGCTGAGCACAAAGCCCACCAGCACCACGGCGAACAACACGCGCTCGCGTTCTTCGAAATCACTTTGATCCTGCAACAGCACGTAGCGCCGCCCATCGACCACTTCGACCATGGCGTGGTACGACAGCGCCTCGCGGAATACTTCATGGAAACCGGGCTCAAGGTGGCGCAGGTCCTTGGGCAACTCGAAGTCGCCGGGGCCGCCGCTGAAATAAAACAGCTGGTCCGGCTCCGGCCGGTGCCGCCAGTCCTCGACGGTGTCCATCAGCAGCAGGCGTTGCAAGTCGCCGCCCAAGCCCGCCGAGATCAACTTCTCTTCCACCAGGTGCACCGTCGCGACGATGCCCATGGCGAAGGCCCCCGCCACCAACGCACTCATCAAGGCAAAGGCGATGATGATCCGCTGTGCAAGGCTTTGCTTAAACTCCATCACGACCCTCGGCCAGGCGATAACCCACACCGTGCACCGTTTGCAGCAACGGCTTGGCGAACGGCTTATCGATCACTTGGCGCAATTGGTGAACGTGGCTGCGCAGGCTGTCGCTGTCGGGGCAATCGTCGCCCCACAGGGCTTCTTCGAGAATTTCGCGGCGCAGCACGTGCGGGCTCTTCTGCATCAGCACCGCCAGCAGTTTCAGGCCGACCGGGTTGAGCTTGAGCAGGCGCCCTTCGCGGGTGACCTCCAGGGTATCGAGGTCGTAGCTCAGGTCACCGACCTGCAGGGCACGGCGACCGCCGCCCTGGGCACGGCGCAGCACGGCTTCGATGCGGGCGGCCAATTCCGACAGGGCAAACGGCTTGAGCAGGTAATCATCAGCGCCGGACTTGAAACCCTGCAGCCGGTCATCCAGTTGGTCGCGGGCGGTGAGCATGATCACCGGCGTGTCGCGGCGGGCATCTTCACGCAGGCGCTTGCACAGGGTGTAGCCATCGATGCCGGGCAGCATGATGTCGAGCACGATCAGGTCGTAATGCTCGGTGGCGGCCAGGTGCAGGCCCGACAAACCGTCCTGCGCACAGTCCACGGTGTAGCCCTTGAGCCCCAGGTAATCGGCCAGGTTGGCCAGAATATCGCGGTTGTCTTCAACCAATAGAATTCGCATGGGCAGTGTCTCCGTACGCGGTAACGGCCGTGTTGGCTCGCGCAGCTTAAGGCCAAGTGTGGCTCAGGGATAGACCCGCAAGGGCCGTCGATAAAGGTTTTCAACCGATATTTTAGTTGAACGAGATTTTCACTATAGCTTCACAAACTGACTACAGTGTCAGGGCGAAGATCGCGCCCATCGATATAAGGAAGTTGGACATGGGGTTTCTCAAAACAGCGCCTATGCGCTATTTGCTGTTGGTCACCGGTGCCTGGCTGGTTGTGTTCCTGCTCACGCGCAGCGTGTTGCTCATTACTCACCTGGATGAAGTCGGTGGCAACCTGCTGCCGGTGTTTGGCGTGGGCCTGCTGTACGACCTCGGCTTCCTGGCCTACGCGGCACTGCCACTGGGGCTGTATCTGCTGCTATGTCCACCCGCCCTCTGGCGCCGTCGCGGTCACCGCTGGTTCCTGCAGGCGGTACTGACCGTCAGCCTGTTCGCCATGCTGTTCACCTCGGTCGCCGAATGGTTGTTCTGGGATGAATTCGGCGTGCGCTTCAACTTTATCGCCGTCGATTATCTGGTGTACTCCGATGAGGTGTTGAACAACCTGCTGGAGTCCTACCCGATCGGCAAGTTGCTCAGCCTGCTGGCAATGCTCGCCATTGTGTTGAGCCTGGCCCTGCGCAAACCGTTCAACGCCGCGATGAATGCACCGCTGCCGGCAATGCGGGGTCGCTTGGTCAACGCCCTGGGTCTTTTGGTCGTTGCCGGCCTCAGCCTGCAACTGATCAGTCAGGACAGCCCGCGCGCCCAAGGCGGCAACGCCTACAAGAACGAGCTGGCAAGCAATGGCCCGTATCAGTTTTTCGCCGCGTTCCGGAACAACGAACTGGACTACACCCAGTTCTACAAAAGCCTGCCCGCGGATGTCGTCGCCAAACAGTTGCGCGCCGAACTGAGTGAGCCCAACGCACGCTTTATCGACAAGGACCCGTTGGATATCCGCCGCGCCATCGACAACCCCGGCACGCCGCGCACACCCAATATCGTGCTGGTGACCATCGAAAGCTTCAGCGCCAAATACATGGGCAGCAACGGCGACGAGCGCAACCTCACGCCCAACCTGGATGCGCTGCGCAAGCAAAGCCTGTATTTCAATAACTTCTATGCCACCGGCACCCGCACGGATAGAGGCCTGGAGGCCATCACCCTGGCGATCCCACCGACACCGGGGCGTTCGATCGTCAAGCGCATCGGCCGCGAAAGTGGCTTCGCCAGCCTGGGCCAGCAGCTCACCGCCATCGGCTACGACAGTGTGTTCGTCTACGGCGGACGCGGCTACTTTGACAACATGAATGCCTTCTTCAGCGGCAACGGCTATCGGGTCGTCGACCAGAGCAGCGTGCCCGAATCGGAAATCTCATTCAAAAACGCCTGGGGCATGGCCGACGAAGACCTCTACAAACAAACCCTGAAGCTGGCCGATGCCGACTACGCAAAACAGCAGCCGTTCCTGCTGCAACTGATGACCACCTCCAACCATCGCCCCTACACCTACCCGGATGGGCGCATCGATATCAAATCCGGTAACGGCCGCGACGGCGCGGTGAAGTACACCGACCATGCCATCGGCGAATTCCTGGAGGCGGCACGCCAGAAGCCGTGGTTCGATAACACGATCTTCGTGTTCGTCGCCGACCACACGGCCGGCAGCGCCGGCAAGGAAGACCTGCCCATCAGCAACTACCAGATTCCGCTGTTCATCTACGCCCCCAAGCTGATCGACGCCCGGGAAACCGCGCAACTGGCCAGCCAGATCGACCTGGCGCCCACCTTGCTCGGTCTGCTCAACCTGAGCTACGAGTCGACCTTCTTCGGTCGTAACCTGCTGCAAGACAACCCGCTGCCACCCCGCGTGGTGGTCGGCAACTACCAGCACCTGGGCTTGTTTGACGGCAAAGACCTGGCGATCCTCAGTCCGCGCCAGGGCTTGCGTCGCCACGATCAGGCCCTGGGTGAGAGCCAGGAGCTGCGGGTGGGCAATGATGACCCGCTGATCCTGCGCGCCATCACCTACTACCAAGCCGCCAGCTATGGCTTCAAACAGCAGTTGCTGGGCTGGAAAGCGCCGAAGGTCGCAGAACCCGCCGTCAGCGCCCGCTGATCGCCACGCGTGGCCCTTGCCTCCTGCGGGGCAAGGGCGTAACACTTGCGCCCATTCTCCGGCGACGACGCCCTTTCATGTCCGACACCCTGCTGCTGATCGAAGATGACCGCCCACTGGCCGCCCTGACGGCGGAATTCCTGCGCGCCGAAGGTTTCAGCGTGGCGGTTGAGCACCGTGGCGACCGTGCCGCCCAGCGCATTATTGACGAAAAACCGGCGCTGTTGATCCTGGATGTGATGCTGCCGGGCATGGACGGCTTTACCCTGTGCCGACAGATCCGCGAGCAGTACCTCGGCCTGATCCTGATGATGACGGCACTCGACGAAAACGCCGAGCAACTGACAGGGTTCAACGTTGGTGCGGACGACTACGTGGTCAAGCCGGTCGACCCGCTGTTGTTGCTGGCGCGTATCCGCTCGCTGCTGCGTCGCCATCCCCAGGCGCCCCGAGCGTATTACCAGTGGGGCACGTTTCGATTGGACCTCAACTGCCGTTTGGCCTGGCTTGACGAGATGACCTTGCAATTCTCGGTGGCCGAGTTCGAGTTGCTTGCGATCTTCGCCCGCCACTGCGGTGTGTTGCTGACCCGGGAAAAACTCCTGCAAAGCCTGCGCGGCCTGGAGTACGACGGGCTCAATCGCTCGGTAGACATGCGTGTGTCGCGCCTGCGCAAAAAACTGATGAGCCTGGGGTGCCCGGTGACGATCCAGACCATCACGGCCCAGGGCTACCTGTTTGTCGAAACACCGCAAGAGGCCCGGCATGTTCTCTAGAGTGCGACCCTGGATGGCGATTCTCGCAGGCACTGGCTGGGGCGCGTTGACCCTGTATTTGCTGTGGCTGTGCACCAATGCCTCGGTATTTGTCGGCGAATACAGCTTTTTGCGCTTGATGGCCGGGCCAGGCTACCTGGTGGCGGAGCAGCTCAAGGGCTTGCCGGCAGACCAGCGTGAAGCGCGGATGGAGGTACTGCGCGCGCGCTTCCAGTACCCGGTCCGCCTCGTCACCCTGGGTGAGGTCGAACTGCCGCCCGAAGCGCTGATCATGCTGCAACACCAGCAACCGGCGCAGAGCAGCGACGAAGACATCACCTACTTCCCGCTCGACGACAAAACGCTGATCCAATTCGGCCCGATGTGGGGAACCGCCGAGGTCAAGGACCTGCTGCAATTCCCGGTGTATGGGATCACCGCGTGCGTGGCCGCCCTACCGCTGGTGCTGTGGATGTGGTTCGGTCTGCGTGCACGCCGCCAGCGTAGCGCCGACCTGCAAGCCCTTGATGCCTGCCTGGGCACCCTGGCCCGCACGCCCAACGCGATGCTGCCGGCCATGGGCAAGGAATGGGCGCCCGTGCTGCAGACCTTGCAGCAACATGCCCAAGACATCACCGCCATGAGCGAACGCCACCGGGAGGTTTCCCAGGCCGTCTCCCATGAGTTGCGCACACCGTTGGCCCGCATGCGCTTCGCCTTGACCCTGCTGGGCAAAAGCGACGATCCCGCCACCCGCACGCGCTTGCAGGAACGCCTGCAAACCGATGTGGAAGAGCTTGAAGCCCTGGTGCGCGCCAGCCTGGCCTTTGCCCGCATGGCCGGCGCGCCCACGGACCTGCAGCATGAGCCCATCCCTATCCGTGACTGGCTGCATCAGGAGTTTGCCTTGCTCGACGGGCATCAGCGGCGCCTGAGCCTGGACACCGAGCCGGCGGACCTGCAACTGATCGGCGACCGCGCCTTGTTGCATCTGATCGTGCGCAACCTGTTGAGCAACGCCATCACCTACGCCCGCGACCAAGTGAGCGTCAGTGCTGCCCAGCAGGATGACCAACACCTGGTGCTGCATGTGGACGACGACGGCCCCGGCATACTCGCCGAAAACCGCGAAAAGATTTTCGAACCGTTTGTGCGACTGGCCATGGGCGGCGATGAGCCCGGCGGCTTCGGCCTCGGGCTGGCACTGGCCAGACGCGCCAGCCAATGGCATCGCGGTGAGTTGTCGGTGGCGCGTAGCCCGTTGGGCGGGGCACGCCTGACCCTGATCCTGCCACTGCGCCCGCAGTAACCTTCGTGTTACAGCCTGTGACAGTGGACCGCTGGCATTCTCCGTAATCTCCCCACCTGATCCAGGGTTGCCCCTGAGCCCTGGGCCCCGTCCTCTGGACCCGGTTGGAGAGCCCGTTCATGCGTCCCTCAAAACAGCATTTACCCACGTTGATGCTATCGCTGTGTATCGTCGCCTGCTCGCTGCTGGCCAGCCAAGCGGCTGCCGTGAGCCGCGCAGCGCCTGACTTCACTGGTTCGATCAAGTCGCCCGGCTACGACGCCCACACCCTTAAACTGCTGGGCGAGGTGACCATGTCCAGCCGCTGGCGGCGGCCCATACCCAGGCCACGCACTAAAGCCGCGACTCTGTCTGCCCAAGGCCCGCTCGGCCACACGTCTGCACCGTGGTCCGCTGCACGTGTGCCCTCGGCGCTTGCCAGAGGGATGACCTTCAAGAAGTTGTTGCGACGAGGCGGCATGGGCTGAACGCTCAACCGAGCATAAAAAAACCCCGCCTGCATCACTGCAGGCGGGGTTTTTTATGAGCCGGGTAAGGCTGGCTTACATCATGCCGCCCATGCCACCCATGCCGCCCATGTCTGGCATACCGCCGCCAGCTGCGCCTTCAGGCTTAGGCTTGTCGGCAATTGCAGCTTCGGTAGTCAGGATCAGACCGCCGATGGAAGCTGCAGCTTGCAGCGCAGAACGAGTCACCTTGGTAGGGTCCAGGATGCCCATTTCGATCATGTCGCCGTAGACGCCAGTCGCAGCGTTGTAACCGTAGTTACCTTTGCCGTTCTTGACTTCATTGACCACAACGCTTGGCTCGTCGCCGGAGTTGGCAGCGATCTGGCGCAGTGGCGCTTCAACAGCGCGACGCAGCACAGCGATGCCGACGTTCTGGTCAGCGTTGTCGCCGGTCAGGTTGGTCAGGGCTTCCAGAGCACGGATCAGCGCAACGCCACCGCCAGGTACCACGCCTTCTTCAACGGCTGCACGGGTTGCATGCAGGGCGTCTTCAACGCGGGCCTTCTTCTCTTTCATTTCAACTTCGGAACCGGCGCCAACCTTGATCACTGCAACGCCGCCAGACAGCTTGGCCAGACGCTCTTGCAGTTTTTCACGGTCGTAGTCCGAGGACGTTTCGGCAACCTGGGCACGGATCTGAGTAATACGCGCCTGGATGTCCTGCTCAACGCCAGCACCGTCAACGATGATGGTGTTTTCCTTGGAGATGGTCACGCGCTTGGCGCTACCCAGGTTTTCCAGGGTGGCGCTTTCCAGGCTCAGGCCGATTTCTTCGGAGATAACGGTACCGCCGGTCAGAACGGCGATGTCCTGCAGCATGGCCTTGCGACGGTCGCCGAAGCCAGGAGCCTTGACGGCTGCGACTTTAACGATGCCACGCATGTTGTTCACAACCAGCGTCGCCAGGGCTTCGCCTTCAACGTCTTCGGAAACGATCAGCAGTGGGCGGCCGGCTTTGGCAACGGCTTCCAGCACTGGCAGCATTTCGCGGATGTTCGAGATCTTTTTGTCGACCAGCAGGATCAGCGGGCTGTCCAGCTCGGCAACCATGGTTTCCGGCTTGTTCACGAAGTACGGGGACAGGTAGCCACGGTCGAACTGCATGCCTTCTACAACCGACAGTTCGTTTTCCAGGCCAGTGCCTTCTTCAACGGTGATCACGCCTTCTTTACCGACTTTTTCCATGGCTTCGGCAATGATGTCGCCGATGGAGCTGTCGGAGTTGGCGGAGATGGTGCCTACCTGAGCGATAGCCTTGGTGTCGGCGCATGGCTTGGACAGGTTTTTCAACTCAGCGACGATGGCGATGGTCGCCTTGTCGATGCCGCGCTTGAGGTCCATAGGGTTCATGCCGGCAGCGACGGCTTTGTAGCCTTCGTTGACGATCGCCTGGGCCAGAACGGTAGCGGTGGTGGTGCCGTCGCCTGCGTCATCGTTGGCACGGGAGGCAACGTCTTTGACCAGCTGCGCGCCCATGTTTTCGAAACGGTCTTCCAGTTCGATTTCTTTAGCGACGGAAACGCCGTCCTTGGTGATGGTCGGAGCGCCGAAGCTCTTCTCGATGATCACGTTACGGCCTTTCGGGCCCAGGGTCGCTTTTACTGCGTCAGCCAGGATGTTGACACCGGTGAGCATTTTCTTGCGGGCGGAATCGCCGAATTTAACTTCTTTAGCAGCCATGATCGATATTCCTTAAATACTTTGGAGTAACGGGAAAATGAGCGGGGAAATCAGTCTTCCAGAACAGCGAGAATCTCGTTCTCAGCCATAACCAGCAGGTCTTCGCCGTCGACTTTCACTGTGTTGCTGCCGGAGTAAGGGCCGAAAACAACCTTGTCACCCACTTTCACGGCCAGCGCGCGTACATCACCGTTCTCCAGGGTCTTGCCTGGGCCCGCAGCGACGATCACACCGTGGTTGGCTTTTTCAGCAGCCGAACCTGGCAGAACGATACCGCCAGCGGTTTTCTTTTCTTCTTCGCTGCGACGGATTACGACGCGGTCGTGCAGAGGACGAAGCTTCATTGTCGATCTCTCCTAATTGTGTTTTTCATCGGCCGGTATCAATTCCGGCGGGTTAAATTCCGGCGGTGCCGGTCGCGGTTCGCGGGGCGAAACGCGGAAGTCTGTCCAGTGTCACCACCAGAAACCTTGCGGTGACCGTTACATAAGGGCGCATATGCTTATTACAAGGGGCCGGGGATGAAAATTTTTGTGTCTGCCTGCGGTTAAACGCAGCACGGCACCCGAAGGTGCCGTGCCAATGAAGCGGTTATTTGCTGTCGCGGTGTTCGAACTCGCCTTCGATCACATCCCCTTCACGCCCCAGCGGCTGGCGCGGAGCCGGGCCGCCACGGGGTTGCAGGTCGTCGGCGAAAGCTCGCTGGCGAATCGCCGCATCTTCGGCGCGCTGGCGCATCTTGCCGGCCAGCAGCTTGCGGGTGAACGGCAGCAACATCACCAGGCCCACCACATCGCTGATGAAGCCCGGCAGGATCAACAGGCCACCGGCCAGGGCCATCATCAGGCCTTCAAGCATGGTCTGTGCGGGCAGCTCGCCACGGTTCAGGCTTTCACGGGCACGTAGCGCCGTGGCCAGGCCGGCGACGCGCAGCACCAGAACGCCAAGCATCGAGCCGAGAATGATCAGCAACAGGGCCGGGAAAAACCCGATCGCACTGCTGACTTGAACGAATACGAACAGCTCCAACACCGGGAACAGCAGAAAGAGCAATAAAAAAGGGCGCATCAAATGGTTCCTCAACGCAAGAATGCCTTGCCAGTCCACCTTAGATGACGTCGCCGTTTCGTGAATTCAAGCGTCAGCGCTGGCTTTTTTCGGCCAGGCCTCGGCGTGGGCCAATGAAACCAGGGCTTCGCGTACTTGTGTCGGCGTGTTGCAAGGCTCCGCAAACGGCAACCAATATAAGGATTGGCCGATACGCAAGTGCATGCCTTCGCTGTCGATACCGGCCAATTGTGCCGGCTCGGAGGTCGGCAAACCGCTGAGGTCGACGTAATGGGCAATGGCCTTGGTGTGATCGCTGTTCATGTGCTCGATCATGCTGCGCTCGGCCTTGCCGGCGAACGGGTTGGCCAGGGTCAACTGGTCGACCCAGTGAATCGCGCCAAAACCGCCGATGTAGCGATGGCGTACGGGCCTGAGTACCCAGAAGTCGAAGTCGTGGGCCTTGTGGTAGTTGGCAGAATCCGGGAAGTAGCGGTAGTAGCGCTCGGCCGCCGCCTCGATGGCGTCGCCCTCCTCCAGTTTTTCCGCTTCGGCCAGGTAGGTCAGGCGCCCGACGGCCTGCACGTCATCGGCCTCACGCTCCCCCACCAGCAACGAGCACTTGGGGTCTTTCTGCAGGTTGTGGGTGTGTTGCGCGATGCGGCTGATCAGGATCAACGGGCGACCCTGTTCGTCGAGGCAGTAAGGCACGACCGAGCCGAAGGGAAAGCCAGGCATGGCTTTGGACAAAGTGGAGAGAGCCCCACGGTATTCCTTGAGCAACAGCTCTCGGGCGTTCTTGGCAACCTGTGCGCTCAACGTATGACTCCTCGGGTATTCAGCCGCCCATGGCCTATGGGAATGGATCTCAACGCAAGGTAATCATATCCGCAAAGGTTGCCAAGCAGGTTTTCTGCGCCCGTGTTACCAGGCCACGCCGAAGCCTGCGGTGTAGCGGGTCTTGCTCAGGCTGCTGTCGGAGTCGCCACTGATCACGTCGCGCTCAGCCTTGAGGTTGAGGGAGGCCCACTCGGTGACTTTATAGCGCAGGCCCATTTCCGCATCCAGCGAGTACTCAGCAGGACCGTCGATAGGCTTGCCCACCTCACCATTGGTGAAGAATTCGACGGTCTTGCCCACCAGGTAGCGGTTGTAGTTCCACTTCATGGCCAGGGAATAGAAGTTGTCCTTGCCGCCGTCGGCGTATTCATAGTCGGTGCGGTTGACCAGCGAGCCCAGGGAGAACGCCCCCAGTTCATCGTCCCAGAACTGGTAGCCGGGGCCAGTGCCGACGGTGCGCTGGCGCGACAGGTCTTCAACCTTGTCGCGCTTGTAGGTCAAGCGGCCCTGCCAGAACCAATGCTCAGTGAGGAAACGGTCCAGGTCATATTCCAGCGCCCAGTTGTCGGTGGTGGTGACATCGTCCTGGAATTCCCGGTTGTACTCGCCCTGGCCGGTGTGGCGCCATTGGCCATGGCGGGCGGTGGTCTTGAAGTCGATATCGTAGTCGTTGGTGTCTTTGTCGGCGCGCTTGTAGTCCAGCGCCATGTCCACATTGCCTTTCCACACCAGGTCTTCGATCACCGGCTTGGGCTTGATGATCTGCTGGATGCTCGCCAACTCCACCGTCTTGGGCGCTTCACCGTTGGCCAGCACCACCTTGCCATCATCCGCTGCCTTCAGGGACTTGGCCTTCTCGCCGGTGTAGGCGTCCTGTTTGACCAATAATTCCTGGTCGCTCTCCAGTGTTTTCACCTGCTTCCAGTCCACGGGGATGGCGCCGGCGTAGTCGGTCTGGATCAGCAATTTGCCGCCATCGAAGACTTTGATCTTGCCGGTCAGGCGGTCACCGTTCTTCAACCAGACGGTGTCGGCCAGCAAGGGCGTGGAGGCGCTGAAAACAGCAAGGCACAGCAGGGTTCTGGACAACATAAGCGGGTATGGGGCTCAAGGTTGGCGAAAAGGAGGCATTATCGTGTTAGATAGCTAGGACTGACTCAAGTATCGGGGTCTAGTTCAATGCTCATCACCATGTTTACAGACGTTTCTTACAAAAATGCCGACGATTTCAACGGATAGCCGCGCAATGAATCAACCTGCCGAGTCGCCGCAAAGCCCTGCCGAGATGCGCCGTACTGCGCTGTACCTGACCCTGGCGCAAGTGCCCGAAGGCTGCGTGGTGAGTTACGGCGAGCTGGCTCACCTGGCGGGCCTCGGCCGTGCAGCGCGATGGGTGGGCCGCACGTTGAGCCAACTGCCCGAGGACACCCGATTACCCTGGCACCGTGTGCTGGGTGCCGGTGGTCGGATAAGTCTGCCGGTGGGCAGTGCCTCGGGCGACGAACAACGGGCGCGTTTGCGCGACGAAGGCGTCACGGTCCGTAACAATCGCGTGGATATTCAGCGCCATGGCTGGCGCCCGGTAGAGCACAGCGGTTAGAGTGCGCGCTTTGTTTCCGCAAATCTGAGGCAGACTCCAGCCCATGCCCCGTAAAACCTGGCGCGCCGCGCTCGCTGCCTATGCCAGCCCTTCGACGTTAGTCCTGTTGTTGCTCGGCTTTGCCGCCGGCTTGCCTTACATGTTGGTGTTCTCGACGCTTTCGGTGTGGTTGCGCGAAGCCGGTGTGGCGCGCGAGACCATCGGCTATGCGAGCCTGATCGGTTTGGCGTATGCCTTTAAATGGGTCTGGTCGCCGCTGCTCGACCAATGGCGCCTGCCACTGCTCGGTAAACTCGGACGCCGCCGTTCCTGGCTGGTGCTGGCCCAGTCGCTGGTGATCCTCGGATTGATCGGCATGGGTTTCTGCGACCCGCAGAAACACTTGTCCTGGCTGATCGCTATCGCCGTCATCGTCGCCTTCGCCTCCGCCACCCAGGACATCGCGGTGGACGCCTACCGCCTGGAAATCGCCGACGACAGCCGCCAGGCCGCGCTGGCCGCCAGCTACATGTCCGGTTATCGCATCGCCGCCCTGCTGGCCACGGCAGGCGCACTGTTTTTTGCCGAAGGGTTCGGCTCTACCGGTTTCAACTACAAGCACTCGGCCTGGACCGGCACCTACGTGCTGTTCGGCGTGCTGATGATCCCGGCGCTGCTGACCACGCTGTTCATGCGCGAACCCAATGTGCCGCTGCGCACCCAGTTGCAGGCCGGGCGCTACAGCTTCGTGCACCAGCTTGTGTCCGTGTTTGTGCTGATCGTGTTGCTGGTGTCGGTGCCCGCAATGTTCACCCAACTGTTCAACACGGATTTCGAAAGCGTGCTGTTCCACGGCATGAGCTTGTGGGACTTGCTGATGGAAGACCGTGCCTTCCTGCGCGCCATCCTCTATATAACCCTCACGTCGCTATGCCTGTCGGCCATGGGGCGCCGGGGCCTTGCGCCAGTGCTGACACCGGTCAACGACTTCATCCTGCGCTACCGCTGGCAGGCGTTGCTGTTGTTGGGGCTGATCGCCACCTATCGCATGTCCGACACCGTGATGGGCGTGATGGCCAACGTGTTCTACATCGACCAGGGCTTCACCAAGGACCAGATCGCCGGCGTCAGCAAGATCTTCGGCCTGATCATGACCCTGCTGGGTGCAGGCATGGGCGGCTTGCTGATTGTGCGCTTCGGTATCCTGCCGATCCTGTTCATCGGCGGCGTGGCGTCGGCCGGCACCAACCTGCTGTTCGTGATGCTGGCCGATATGGGTCCCGACCTGCAGATGCTGATCTTCACCATTTCCCTGGATAACTTCAGCTCAGGGCTGGCGACCTCGGCATTCGTGGCCTACCTGTCGAGCCTGACCAACCTCAAGTTCTCCGCCACCCAATATGCCCTGCTCAGCTCGATCATGCTGTTGCTGCCGCGCCTGATCGGCGGGTATTCGGGGGTAATGGTGGAGAAGTTCGGGTATCACAATTTCTTCCTGATCACCTGCCTGCTGGGCGTGCCGACGCTGTTCCTGATCGCGTTGCACTGGTTCCAGGAAAATCGGCGGGCGCGGTTGAGTCCGCCGACCGAAGACTGACAATGAGGGAGGGGCTTGCCCCCGATAGCAGGTTGTCAGGCGCCTATGTGTTACTGATCCACCGCTATCGGGGCAAGCCCCCTCCCACATACCCCTCTGCATTCTGATGCCTGTACTCCAGCAGCCGGCGCCCGTACAATCCCAAGTCATTTCAAGTCCAAGCAACCGACAACGGCCTACCATGCGTACCAGTCAATATTTGCTCGCCACACAGAAAGAAACGCCTTCCGACGCGGTTGTGATCAGCCACCAGCTGATGCTGCGCGCCGGCATGATCCGCAAACTGGCCTCCGGCCTGTACACCTGGCTGCCCATGGGCTTGAAGGTGATGCGCAAGGTCGAAGCCATCGTTCGTGAAGAAATGAACGCCGCCGGCTCTCTGGAAGTGTTGATGCCGAGCACCCAACCGGCTGAACTGTGGCAGGAATCCGGGCGCTGGGAAGAGTACGGCCCTGAGTTGCTGCGCTTCAAGGATCGCCATGGCCGCGATTTCTGCGCCGGCCCGACCCACGAAGAAGTGATCACCGACCTGATGCGCAACGAGCTGAGCAGCTACAAGCAGCTGCCGCTGAACCTGTATCAGATCCAGACCAAGTTCCGTGACGAAATCCGCCCACGCTTCGGTTTGATGCGCGGTCGCGAGTTCATCATGAAGGACGCCTATTCGTTCCACGCTGACCAGGCGTCCTTGCAGGTCACCTACGACCGCATGCACCAGGCCTACTGCAATGTGTTCACGCGCCTGGGCCTGAAGTTCCGCCCGGTTGAGGCGGACAACGGCTCCATCGGCGGCGCCGGCTCCCACGAATTCCACGTGCTGGCCGAGTCCGGCGAAGACGACATCGTGTTCAGCAACGGTTCCGACTATGCGGCGAACATCGAGAAAGCCGAAGCCGTGCCACGGGAAACTTCCCGTCCAGCCCCGGCCGAAGAGCTGCGCCTGGTGGACACGCCGGATACCAAGACCATCGCGGCCCTGGTGGAAAAATTCAATCTGCCGATTGAAAAGACCATCAAGACCCTGATTGTGCGCGCCGAGGAAGAAGGCAAGCTGATCGCCCTGGTGATCCGTGGCGACCACGAGCTCAACGAAATCAAGGCCGCCAACCAACCTGGCGTGGCCAGCCCGCTGGTCATGGCCACCGACGCCGAACTGCGCGACGCCATTGGCGCCGGTGCCGGTTCGCTCGGCCCGCTGAACCTGCCGCTGCCGATCATCATCGACCGTTCGGTGGAGCTGATGAGCGACTTCGGTATTGGCGCGAACATCGACGACAAGCACTACTTCGGCGTGAACTGGGAACGTGACCTGCCGGTGCCGACCGTGGCCGACCTGCGTAACGTGGTAGCTGGCGACCCAAGCCCGGACGGCAAGGGCACCCTGGAAATCAAGCGCGGCATCGAAGTCGGGCACATCTTCCAGCTGGGCAACAAGTACAGCAAGGCGATGAAGTGCGAAGTGCTGGGCGAGAACGGCAAGCCGATCACCCTGGACATGGGCTGCTACGGCATTGGCGTATCCCGCGTGGTTGCCGCTGCCATCGAGCAGAACAACGATGAGAAAGGCATCATCTGGAGCGACGCCCTGGCGCCGTTCCAGGTCGCCCTGGTGCCGCTGCGTTATGAAACCGAGCAAGTACGCGAAGCCACCGACAAGCTGTATGCCGAATTGACGGCTGCTGGTTTTGAAGTGCTGCTGGATGACCGGGACAAGAAAACCAGCCCGGGCATCAAGTTCGCCGACATGGAACTGATTGGCATCCCGCACCGGATCGTGGTCAGTGACCGCGGCCTGGCTGATGGCAATCTGGAATACAAGAGCCGGACCGAAGCCGAAGCCCAACCGTTGCCGGTGGCTGACGTGCTGTCTTTCCTTCAGGCGCGTATTCGTCGCTGAAAACCAGATCAAGAGAAGTCATGTTCAAGCGAAACACCAGAGCACTGGGGGGCGCCGCCTTGTGCGGCGCCCTGCTGGTCAGCGGCTGCGCCAACCAGATGTCGCAACGCAGTGAGCACGAGGAGCGGGTCGAGCGTAAGTTGCTCGACCACAGCCTGCAGATCGATGTAGGCGAGCCCAAAGTGCTGGAGCTGCCGCAACGCCGGGTTCGCATTCACGAGCAGAAGACCTTCGAGGTCACCGAGTTCGAAGTCACCCGTCGTTACGACCGCTATACCCCCTACCAGCCCTGGCGCAAGCTCTACGAGATGCCATTGGGTGCGGTTGCCCTGGTGGCGGGCGCGGGTGCCAACGTGGCGAATATCTTCGCCCTCGGCCACCTGCCGACCAGCATGACCCATGACTGGTTGATCTATGGCGTGGACGGCCTCAACCCGTTCATGAACGTGCAATCCCACGGCCGTGCGCAACAGAACCTGGCGGGTATCGATGAAGTCCAGCGCGACAAGCGCGTGGAGTATTCGAGCCTGCCCTGGAGCGAACGCCCGGTGCAGGTCACCGCCGGCAAGCAGACCCATGAGCTGACCACCGACCGTAACGGCGTCCTGCGCCTGAACCTGTTGGACAGCCCGTTTGCCGAGCAAGACCTGAACCGCGTCACCACCTTGAAGATCAGTGTGGAAGATGGCCAGGACGATGTGCATTCGGACTCGACCCTGGCGATCAGCAACACCCTGCGCGGCAAGTTGCTCGAAGCCCACGGCCTGATCTACGACGACTTGGAAGACGACGAAGTCAGCCAGTGGGTGCACCGGGTCAAGCGATTGTCGGAGCTGGGCCTGGAAGAAGAGGCCAGTGAGCTGGAACAAAGCCTGATCGAACTGACCCGCAATGATCCCGAGTTGCAGCAAGAGTTTCTGCAGGCGCTGACCAAGGATGCGGGGCGGCTAGTCGCAGATCCTGGAGCACGCTGAGCCCCTCAAATTGTTGGCGGTCAAATGTGGGAGGGGGCTTGCCCCCGATTGCAGCGGGTCAGCTATAGATAGGCTGGCTGATCCACCGCTATCGGGGGCAAGCCCCCTCCCACAATTTGCTCCCCATTTTTACCACGAGAATTCGAGCTGCTCGTTGCCGTTACTCAGATCCAGCAACCGCACCCCAATCCCTAACAAGCGCACCGGCTTGCCTCCACGATTGAATGCCTGCGTCATCAGCTGTTGATAACTCTCCAGATCCCGCCCTGCCCCGGCCTGTTCCAGCGTGGTCTGGGTAAAGTCATGAAACTTCACCTTCACGAACGGCTTGCCTGCCCGGTAACTGCTATCGATGCGCGCCATGCGCCCGGCCAGGGTCTCCATCAGTTCGGGAAGTTTGGCCAGGCAGCTTGAGAGGTCCGGCAGGTCCACGTCATAGGTATTTTCCACACTGATCGATTGCCGACGACTGTCGTTCTGCACCACACGGTCATCGATCCCACGCGCCAGGCTCCACAACCGCTCGCCAAAACTGCCGAATTCACGCACCAGCGCCAGCTTGTTCCACTCGCGCAGTTGCAGGCAGTCCTCGATGCCCAGGCGCGCCAGTTTATCGGCCGTGACCTTGCCCACACCGTGCAACTTGCTGACCCGTAACTGCGAGACAAAGTCTTCGACCTGGTCCGGGGTAATCACAAACAGGCCGTTGGGTTTCTTCCAGTCGCTGGCGATCTTGGCCAGGAACTTGTTCGGCGCCACGCCTGCGGACACGGTGATGTGCAGTTGGTTGGAGACACGGCGACGAATGTCCTGGGCGATGCGCGTGGCGCTACCGCCAAAGTGCGGGCTGTCGGACACGTCTAGGTAAGCCTCATCCAGCGACAGCGGCTCGATCAGGTCGGTGTAGTCGCGAAAGATCGTCTGGATTTCCTTGGATGCTTCTTTATAGGCATCCATGCGTGGCTTGACGATGGTCAGGTCCGGGCAGAGCTTCAAGGCATGTCGCGACGACATGGCCGAGCGCACGCCATAGGCGCGCGCCTCGTAATTGCACGTAGCGATTACCCCGCGCCGGTCCGCCGAGCCGCCCACCGCCAGCGGTTTTTGCGCCAGGCTCGGGTCATCGCGCATCTCGATGGCGGCGTAGAAGCAATCACAGTCGACGTGGATGATTTTGCGCTGCGTCATATAAACGGGGTGTGTACCTACGGGTGGCCAGTATCGCACTCACACCTGTATATAGCACCAGTAGTTTGAATCTTCCGCTTGAGCGGTAGGAAAATTCCAGGATGAATTTATTTTCTCAATCGAATTTTGCCTTCCGATAGAGCTGAAAGCCTCGGCCAGACTGGGCCCGCGGGTATCAAGAGGCCTTCATGGAGAGCTAAGCGATTGAACAACAAGCGCTTTTCTTTAATTCACAGGTTGACAGACCGGCGTTCCTCTGTAGAATGCCGACACACAGACGCGGGATGGAGCAGTCTGGTAGCTCGTCGGGCTCATAACCCGAAGGTCGTCGGTTCAAATCCGGCTCCCGCAACCAAACATCAAAAAAGGCTACTCGAAAGAGTGGCCTTTTTTGTGCCTGCCTGTTTTGTCCTGTACGAAAATTGTAAGACAAAAAAATCTTTACCCCTCGAGCACTTACGGTGCATGGCCGAGATTCAACGGCTAATTCACACTTATTTGACCCATCGGCTCATTAACGGTTGACACCTCGGCGCTGGACTGTAGAATGCCGCCCACAGACGCGGGATGGAGCAGTCTGGTAGCTCGTCGGGCTCATAACCCGAAGGTCGTCGGTTCAAATCCGGCTCCCGCAACCAAACATCAAAAAAGGCTACTCGAAAGAGTGGCCTTTTTTGTATCCGGTGAAAAAGTTCTTCTGAAACAATGGCATGGCATCTTTCATGAAACCGTACACGGTTTGTAGAGTCCATCTCATTGCAAGCTATGCTCAATGCTCAAGCACTGCCCTCTACGACCAATGGCCGCAGTCGCCGCCCCCGGCGATACGCGTTAATATTTGTAATTATTTTGTCCATAGGGATTGGTAACTTGGCTGGATACCTCCATCCTGTCGCGCACAATCCACGAGGTGATTGATGCGCGCCAACTCGTCTGAACCACAAGACACCGTCACAGCAGAACAACCGATCACACCCACCCGCTTGCGTTGGCTGGATCTGGTGAGCAAGTACCGGCAACCTATCGGGCTGGCCGTCACGTTATTGCTGTTTGCCATCGCCCTGATCGCCTGCCGCCACCTGCTGCTGGAGCTGGACCTCTACGCCCTCCACGACTCGATCCTGGAAGTGCCCAAGCCGGCCCTGCTCGGTGCGTTTGCAGCAGCCGTTGCCGGCTTTGTCATTCTATTAGGCTATGAATTCTCCGGCGCCCGCTATGCCGGCGTAAACCTGCCCGCCAAGACCCTGGCCCTCGGCGGCTTTACCGCGTTCGCCATCGGCAATGCCATTGGCCTGTCGATGCTTTCCGGCGGATCGGTGCGTTACCGCTTATATGCACGCCATGGCATCGGTGCATCCGAAGTCGCCCATATGACCGTGTTCGCCAGCCTGGCGCTGGGTACTGCCCTGCCGCCACTGGCTGCATTGGCAACACTGAGCAACCTGCCCGCCGCATCGACCTACCTGCATTTGCCGCAGGCGGTGCTGGGCGGTATTGCCGGCGCGGTGCTGCTGTTGTCGGCCGTATTGTGCATCGGCATTTATCGCCGTCGCCTGCCAGAGCAACCCTACCCGGACAACCTGTTGGTCAAAGCCGGCCGCCGCACCTTGCGCCTGCCGGGCCGTCGCCTGACCTTCCTGCAACTGATCATTACCGCACTGGACGTTGCCGCTGCCGCGACCGTCCTTTATATGCTGCTGCCGGAGGCGCCGCCCTTCGGCCCCTTCCTGCTCGTCTACTTGCTGGCGCTGGCCGCTGGTGTGCTCAGCCATGTACCAGGCGGTGTGGGTGTATTCGAGGCGATCCTGCTGGCGGCCTTCGCCGACAAACTGGGCGCCGCGCCATTGGCCGCCGCCTTGCTGCTGTATCGCATGATCTACGTGGTGCTGCCCCTGCTGATCGCCTGCGTGTTCCTGCTGGTCAACGAGGCACAGCGCCTGTTCCAGACCCAGCAAAGCCTGCGGGTCGCCTCGGGGCTGGCAGCGCCAGTACTGGCCGTCCTGGTTTTTCTGTCCGGCGTGGTCCTGCTGTTCTCTGGCGCCACGCCCGAAATCGACTCGCGCCTGGAAAACATCGGCTTCCTGATCCCCCACCGCCTGATTGACGCCTCGCACTTTGGCGCCAGCCTGATCGGCGTGTTGTGCCTGCTGTTGGCCCAAGGCCTGCGTCGACGCCTATCGGCCGCCTGGATGCTGACCATGGTGCTCTTGCTGGCGGGCGCCCTGCTCTCGCTGCTCAAAGGCTTCGACTGGGAAGAAGCCAGCCTGATGACCATGACCGCGATCCTGCTGGCGATCTTCCGACGCTCTTTCTATCGCGCCAGCCGCCTCACCGAACTGCCGTTCTCGCCGCTTTACCTGGTGGCCAGTGTGTGTGCTCGGGGCGTCGATCTGGCTGTTGCTATTCGCCTATCAGGACGTACCGTACAGCCACCAGCTGTGGTGGCAGTTCACCCTGGACGCCAACGCCCCCCGTGGCCTGCGCTCGCTGCTCGGCGCCGCCGTGTTGCTGGTGATCGTGTCCCTGACCTGGCTGCTGCGTACCGCGCGCCCGGTGATCCATTTGCCGACACCCGATGAACTGGAGCGCGCCAGCAAGATCCTGATGGCCTCTTCCCAGCCTGATGGCGGCCTGGCGCTCACTGGCGACAAGGCGCTGCTGTTCCACCCCAACGACGAAGCGTTCCTGATGTACGCCCGTCGCGGCCGCAGCCTGGTGGCCTTGTACGACCCGATCGGCCCGACCCAACCGCGCGCCGAGATGATCTGGCAGTTCCGTGACCTGTGCGACATCCACCACGCCCGCCCGGTGTTCTACCAGGTGCGTGCGGAGAACCTGCCGTACTACATGGACATCGGCCTCACCGCGATCAAACTGGGCGAAGAAGCCCGTGTCGACCTCAAACGCTTTGACCTGGAAGCCAAGGGCAAAGAGATGAAGGACCTGCGTTACACCTGGAACCGTGGCTCGCGGGACGGCCTGTCCCTGGAGATCTGCGAACCGGGCACGGCGCCGATGGACGAACTCAAGGTGATCTCCGATGCCTGGCTGACCGGCAAGAACGTGCGGGAAAAGGGCTTTTCCCTGGGACGCTTCAGCGACGACTACCTCAAGCACTTTCGCATAGCGATCATTCGCTTCGAAGGGCGCCCGGTGGCCTTCGCCAACCTGCTCGAGACCTACAACCATGACCTGGCCAGTCTCGACCTGATGCGCGCCCACCCGGACGCGCCCAAGTTGACCATGGAATTCATGATGGTCGGCCTGATTCAACATTATAAGAGTCACGGCTACGCCCGCTTCAGCCTCGGCATGGTGCCTTTGTCGGGCCTGCAACCACGACGCGGCGCACCGCTGACCCAACGCCTGGGCTCGATGGTGTTCCGCCGTGGCGAGCAACTGTATAACTTCCAAGGTTTGCGCCGCTTCAAAGACAAGTTCCAGCCTGACTGGGAACCCCGTTACATGGCCGTGCCCGCAGGACTTGATCCGCTGGTGGCACTGGCCGATACCGCCGCCCTGATCGCGGGCGGCTTGACTGGATTGGTGAAACGCTGATGATTCGACGCTCCTGGCGGTATGTATTGGCCTTTGTAGTGCTGCTCGCCCTGATCCTGGGTGGCGGCTATTGGTACTGGAACCGCCCTGCCCCACAACCGGTGCTGGAGCAACTGCCCCAGGCCGACGGTTCGGTCATGACCCGCGTGACCCCCAACGGCACGCCAAAAGCCCGCGTGGCCGTGGCCGTGATGGCCGATGAAACCCTGACCGACAGTCAACTGATTGCCTTGAGCCAAGGCGGCAAGGCGCAGATTGTCCAGGTGATCCTGCCCAAGGATGACTGCAAACTGCAGGAACAAGCGCTGCAAAGCGCCCTGGGCCAGCTCAAGGGCCCAGCGACGCTGGTTAGTGGCATCGGCCCCGGTGCAAGCCTGGCCTGGCGCTGGCTGGCCACCCAGAACGACGACAAGGCCAATGCCATCTCCGTCGGCTTCGCGCTGGTGCAGGAAGGCTGCAAGGACCCACTGCCGAAGACCGCCGCCCACGGCAACTGGCTGGTGGCCTGGAACGACAACCCTGACGATGAAAGTGCCAGTTTCGTACGTGACACACCGCGTGCCACCACCAGCATCAGCGACTACGACATCCACTACCCGCAAGTGCTGAACAACGAGTTGCGCAAGCAACTGGTGGGCTCGGACAACGGCGGCCTGGCGATTCCGGTGGTTGAAGTACCGGCCGGCCAGGCCAAGGACACTGTCACCCTGTTCCTGTCCGGCGACGGCGGCTGGCGCGACCTCGACCGTGATGTGGCTGGCGAGATGGCCAAGATCGGCTACCCGGTGGTGGGCATCGACACGCTGCGCTACTACTGGCAGCACAAGACCCCGGAACAAAGCGCCAAGGACCTTACCGAGCTGATGCAGCACTACCGTCAGAAATGGGGCACCAAGCGCTTCGTACTGACCGGCTATTCGTTCGGTGCCGATGTACTGCCGGCCATCTACAACCGCCTGCCGGAGAACGAGCAGCAGCGTGTCGACGCAATCATCCTGCTGGCGTTTGCGCGTACGGGCAGCTTCGAGATTGAAGTGGAAGGTTGGCTGGGCAATGCCGGCAAAGAAGCCGCCACCGGCCCGGAAATGGCCAAGCTGCCGGCTGACAAAGTGGTATGCATCTACGGCGCCGAAGAAGTCGACGAGAGTGGCTGCACGGACAAGACGGCTGTAGGTGAAGCAATCAAGCTGCCAGGTGGGCATCACTTCGATGAGAACTACCCGGCGCTGGCCAAGCGGTTGGTGGATATCATCGTGAAACACCAAACCAAAGCCGAATAAGCCCGAGCCTTACACCAATCAAAATGTGGGAGGGGGCTTGCCCCCGATAGCAGTGCTTCAGTCAGCTTATCTGTAGCTGACCCACCGGCATCGGGGGCAAGCCCCCTCCCACATTGGTTTTGTGGTGTTGGTGAGATCTAACGCGGCTCGATGTGCGCAATCATCAACTGCACGGTTTCATTACCGCGAAACTCGTTCACATCCAGCTTGTAGGCCAATTCCACCCAACGCACCGTCGGGTTCGGCCAGACCTCCCGGTCCACCCCAAACGCAATGCCATCGAGCTTCACCGACCCGCATTCGCTCTTGAGCACGACCTTCAAGTGCCGCTCGCCCACGACGCGCTGCTCCACCAACTGAAACACGCCGTGGAACAACGGCTCCGGAAAGTGCTGCCCCCACGGCCCTGCATGCCGTAGCGCACGGGCCAGTTCCAGGTGAAACTCTTCCACTGCCAGGGTGCCATCAGACAGCAGACGCCCGGTCAGGTCTTCTTCGCGCAGTTGCCGACGCACTTCGGCATCGAAGGCTTCGGCAAACAGCGGGAAGTTTTCCTCGGGCAATGTCAGCCCGGCCGCCATCGCGTGACCGCCGTATTTGCTGATCAGGTTCGGATGCTGGCTGGCGACCACCGCCAGGGCATCACGGATATGAAAACCCTGCACAGAGCGCCCAGAGCCCTTGAGCAAACCGTCGCCAGCGTCGGCGAAGGCAATGGTCGGGCGGAAGTAGCGCTCTTTCATGCGCGACGCCAGAATTCCGATCACACCTTGGTGCCACTCCGGGTCGAACAGGCACAAACCGTAGGGCATCGACTCCACCGGCAAGTCCTTGAGCTGGGCCAGGGCCTCGCGCTGCATGCCTTGCTCGATGGATTTGCGGTCCTGGTTCATGCCGTCCAGTTGCGCGGCCATTTCACGGGCAGCGACCACATCGGTGGTGAGCAGGCATTCGATGCCCAGGCTCATGTCATCCAGGCGTCCAGCGGCGTTCAGGCGCGGCCCAAGGATAAAGCCCAGGTCGGTGGAGGTAATACGCGCGGCGTCGCGCTTGGCCACCTCGAGGATCGCCTTGATCCCCGGCCGTGCACGACCGGCGCGGATACGTTCCAGCCCCTGATGCACCAGGATGCGGTTGTTGGCGTCCAGGGGCACCACGTCAGCGACGCTGCCCAGGGCGACCAGGTCGAGCAATTCGCCGATGTTTGGCTGTGGTTTGTTGTCATACCAGCCCAAACTGCGCAGGCGCGCACGCAAGGCCATCAGCACGTAGAAGATCACCCCCACGCCGGCCAGCGCCTTGCTCGGGAATTCACAGCCGGGCTGGTTCGGGTTGACGATGGCATCCGCCGCCGGCAACTCGTCGCCGGGCAAGTGGTGGTCGGTTACCAGCACTTGCAGCCCCGCCGCTTTCGCCGCTGCCACGCCCTCGACGCTGGAGATGCCGTTGTCGACGGTGATCAGCAACTGCGGCTCGCGCTGCAGGGCGACGGCGACGATTTCCGGGGTCAGGCCGTAGCCGTACTCGAAACGGTTGGGCACCAGGTAATCGACATGGGCCGCGCCGAGCAAGCGCAGGCCCAAGGTGCCCACGGTGCTGGCGGTGGCGCCGTCGGCGTCGAAGTCACCGACGATGAGGATGCGTTGGCGTTGCTCCAACGCCGTCACCAGCAGGTCGACCGCCGCGTCGATGCCCTTGAGCTGCTGGTAGGGAATCAACCGCGCCAGGCTTTTGTCCAGCTCGGCTTCGGACTGCACCCCGCGCGCGGCGTAGAGACGGGTCAACAGCGGTGGCAAGTCACCGAGAAACGGCAGGACGGCAGGCAACGGGCGAGGATCGATACGCATGGGGTGACGGGAGCTTCTCTTTGATAAAACGGTTAAACAACAAGGCTACAAACGACACAGGTCATTGTGGGAGGGGGCTTGCTCCCGATTACGGTGTATCAGTCAATGTGGTGCTGACTGAACCGCCGCGATCAGGAGCAAGCCCCCTCCCACCGTTTCAACCGCGTTCGCCAACCAACCACTGCAACTGCACTTCATGCTGGCCACGGTCGTCGGTGACGAAGATCGTGCCTTCGCTGATCATCACGTCCCACTTGATAACACGCGGCATGTCCTTGGCCAGGGTCTCAAGGACTTCCTGCGGCACGGCAGCGATGTGTACGTTCTTCAGGTTGTTTGCCACCGGCACCACCTTGCCTTCCCACACACGCAGGCTGCCATAGGCCAGCAGGCTGGTACGTTCGGTGCGGCGCGAGCACCACGTAAGGCGGTCTGCATCGGGCTGGCCGACTTCGATCCAGTGCAACACCCGGTCATCCAGGCTTTTTTCCCACAAGGCTGGTTCGTCTACGTCTGACAGGCCACGCCCGAACGACAACTGCTCGTTGTACCAGAGGGCGTAGGCGAGCAGACGCACGGTCATGCGCTCTTCGGTTTCCGACGGGTGGCGGGCGATGGTCTGTTTGACGCTCTCGTACACCGAGCGGTCGAGGTCGGTGAGGTTGAGTTCGAATTTGTAGGTCGTGGACGGCTGGGCCATGAACGGGCTTCTAGAGACAGGGAAAGGCGGCCAGTCTAACCGATGACGAGGCCAATCAACGAATCCTGCGCTGCCCTGGGCTGCTCGCCTATGTTAAAAGGCATCACACCACCGCCCTGCGCAGACAAGGATCCTCATGTCGTTCAATGCCAAACCACTTGCCGGCCTGAAAGTCATCGAACTCGGCACTCTGATCGCCGGCCCGTTCGCCTCACGTATCTGCGCGGAGTTCGGCGCCGAGGTGATCAAGGTCGAATCACCGGACGGCGGCGACCCGCTGCGAAAATGGCGCAAGTTGTACGAGGGCACTTCGCTGTGGTGGTTCGTGCAGGCGCGCAACAAGCAGTCGCTGACGCTGAACCTCAAGCACCCGGACGGCCTGGCCATCCTCAAACAACTGTTGGCGGACGCCGACATCCTGATCGAAAACTTCCGCCCCGGCGTGCTGGAAAAGCTCGGCCTGAGCTGGGAAACCCTGCACGCGCTGAACCCCAAGCTGGTGATGGTACGTCTCTCCGGCTTCGGCCAGACCGGGCCGATGAAAGACCAACCCGGGTTTGGCGCAGTGGGCGAGTCCATGGGCGGCCTGCGCTATATCACCGGTTTCGAAGACCGCCCGCCGGTGCGCACCGGCATTTCCATCGGCGACTCGATTGCCGCGTTGTGGGCAGTGATCGGCGCACTGATGGCGCTGCGTCATCGCGAGGTCAACGGTGGCCTGGGCCAGGTGGTGGATGTGGCGCTGTACGAAGCCATCTTCGCCATGATGGAAAGCATGATTCCCGAGTTCGACGTGTTTGGCTTTATTCGCGAACGCACCGGCAACATCATGCCCGGCATCACGCCCTCCTCCATCCACACCAGCGCCGACGGCAAGCATGTGCAGATCGGCGCCAATGGCGATGCGATCTTCAAGCGTTTCATGTCGGCCATTGGCCGTGAAGACTTGGCCAACGATCCGGTACTGGCCAGCAATGACGGGCGCGACAGCCGCCGTGACGAGCTGTATGGGGTGATAGATCGCTGGGTGAATTCGCTGCCGCTGGATCAGGTGATAGACGTGCTGAACAAAGCCGAGGTGCCTGCCAGCCGGATCTACAGTGCCGAAGATATGCTCGGCGACCCACAATTCCTCGCCAGGGAAATGTTCCTCAAGGCCCAGCTTCCCGGCGGCAAGGAATTCAAGATGCCGGGCATCGTGCCCAAGCTGTCGGACACACCGGGCAGCTGTGAATGGGTGGGGCCGCAACTGGGTGAACATAACAGCGTAGTGCTCGGCGGGCTGGGTTATGACGCTGCTGCCATTGTGCGTCTGCGCGAGGAAGGCGCGATCTGATGGCCCGTCGGGTTGCTCAGTTGTGCCTCGCCGTCATGATGGCGAGCGCTTGGCCTCTGCCGGCCAATGCCGAGGATACGCTGATCTGGCTTTTGCGTGATTTACCGCCACTGACCATTTTCGAAGGCCCGCGCAAAGGCCAGGGCGCGCTGGACCAACTGTTGCCGAGACTGATCGAGCACCTGCCTGAATATCGGCACCAGGTATTGCACGTCAATCGCGCACGGGGCACACAAATGCTGCGCGAGCGCACATTCACCTGTGACCCTTCATTGCTGTGGACCGCCGAGCGGGCCAGGTACGTGGTGTTTTCCAACCAGGCCTTTGTGGTCGCCAGCAATGGGATCACGATCCGGCGCAGCCAGCAGCAAGCCATGGCCGCCTATATCTCGCAGGGCCAGTTTGACCTACAGGCCTTGCTCGATGCGCACGAGGCACGGGTGGGGGCCACTGCGGAGCGCAGCTACGGGCCTGTCATCGATGCACAGCTCAAGCAGGCCGACACGCACTCACTCGCGCTGCATTACGGCAACGATGCACTGGGCAGCCTGTTACAAATGCAGCGCCTGGGGCGCTTGGAAGCCGTGTTGGGTTACTGGCCGGAGATCCGCTACCACGCGATGCAGCAAGGCATCGCCTCGGATGACCTGAGCTTCTACCCGATCAAAGGCTCGGCGCCGTATCAGCGTACGCACATCGGCTGCTCGGATACGCCCCAGGGGCGCCAGGCCATCAAACGAATCGACCAGGTACTGCGCGAGATCCCGCTGCAAGAGGTGCAGCAGTCGTATGCCTCATGGCTGGACCCGATCATGCGCGAACATTACCTGCGGGATAACCCGAGTTTTTTCCAGGACTCGCCAGAGCCGTGACAAATCGCAGGCAAAAAGAAACCCCAAAGCGTGGGGAGACACTTTGGGGTTAAACGTGGCCTACAATGACCAGTACAGCAAGGCACAAACACCGGAGCACAATGTTTGCTCTTGCTGTTACAAAATCTGACCGGCCGCGCTGTAGGAAGTTTCCACAGTTAAACAATTCTTCATGCGGCGGTGGCGTTGCGAGTCTGGGCTGCGTTGCGCAAGGCCGCGATGACCGAGGGCTCCAGACGTCCTTCGGCAATTTTGATGTCACGCAGCAGGCAATCCACCACATCCACCAGCACGCGCTTGTCCATCAATTGGGCGCGGTCGACGTCACGCTCGACCACGATGGCGCCAGCAGGATTCTTAACGGTTACCAGGCACTCGTCCTGCACACCAGAGGTGGTCAGCGTAACCTGATAAGGGCTCAGTGCTTCTTCGAGCAATAGGCTGATACTTTCCATCTCGATCACCACTCAATAGTTCGGGAACAATCGTTTCAACGGGAGCTGCATCTATCCTAAGTGACTGTTTGTGACGTAGGAAAGTTCGCTTTATCGTCTTTATGGGGCCGTCAGGGGGTGACGGATTCCAGCATGCGCTTGCAACATGACAACGAAAAAACGGTCGCACATAAGTGCTTACGCAATGGGCGGCTGTTTTGGGGTTTCCGGGCGTTGAGGCCCAAGGTGAATCCTATACTCGGTGGGCGCTGATCACTTTGTCTTGCAGGCAGGAGCGCATGTCAAAAGGCCCTTATTGCGAAGGATAAATACGATGCTGGAACACGATAAAGAGCAAGCTGCGCTAGAGAAGATTCACGCCGACATATCACGCATTTATGCGGAGCAACGCAAACTCACTGCCGAGACCCACAAGATAACCCGTGAGAATTTCTGGTATCCATTGGGTGTCGTCATGGCCATGTTTACGGCGTTCAGCACTGTCTTGGCTATCGTACAGAAACTACTCACATAGCCGCGTATACCAAGCGGGGCCTGCCAGAAACGAAAAACGCCGCTGCCCCAGGAAGGGAAAGCGGCGTTTTTGTCTACGCGGTGAGCCTTACAACGGCTTACCCCGGTTGCCATGCTGGCTCACAAACGCTTGCACAGCCTTCAGGTCATTGGCCAGCACGGTGCAACGCTCTTCACGCTCGAACAGGTCAGCCAGGTGCACCGGCAACTCCAGCGCCTTGCCAACACCGGCCTTCTCCACCGCTTCCGGGAATTTCACCGGATGGGCGGTGCCCAGGATGACCATCGGGATATCCAGGCTGCGACGGCAGTCGCGGGCGGCCTTCACGCCGATGGCGGTGTGAGGGTCGAGCAGCTCGCCGGTCTGGGCATAGACTTCAGCGATGGTTTCGCAGGTCTGCGCGTCGTCCACGGCCAGGGAGTCGAACAGCTTGCGGGTTTCGGTCCAGCGCTCTTCATCCACGCTGAAACCGCCGCCGCTCTTGAAGGAGTCCATCAAGCCGGCAATCGCCGCACCGTTGCGACCGTGCATGTCGAACAGCAGGCGTTCGAAGTTCGACGAGACCATGATGTCCATGGACGGCGACAGGGTCGCGTGCAGGGTTTCCTTGACGTACTGGTTGCCGCTCATGAAGCGGTGCAGGATGTCGTTGCGGTTGGTGGCGACGATCAATTGGTTGATCGGCAGGCCCATGTTGCGCGCCAGGTAACCGGCGAAGATATCGCCGAAGTTACCGGTCGGCACCGAGAACGACACCGAACGCGCCGGGCCGCCCAACTGCAGGGAAGCGTGGAAGTAGTAGACGATCTGGGCCATGATCCGCGCCCAGTTGATCGAGTTCACCGCCACAAGGCGCGTGCCTTTGAGGAAACTCTGGTCAGCGAAGCTGTTCTTGACCATTTCCTGGCAGTCATCGAAGTTGCCTTCGATGGCAATGTTATGGATGTTCTCGCCAAAGATGGTGGTCATCTGGCGGCGCTGCACTTCCGACACACGCTTGTGCGGGTGCAGGATGAAGATGTCGACGTTTTCGCAGTGCTTGCAACCTTCGATGGCCGCCGAACCGGTATCACCGGAGGTGGCACCGATGATCACCACGCGCTCGCCGCGCTTCTCCAGCACATAATCCAGCAGGCGACCCAGCAGTTGCAGGGCGAAGTCCTTGAACGCCAGGGTCGGGCCGTGGAACAGCTCCAGCACCCATTCGTTGCCGTTCAGTTGGCGCAGCGGTGCGATGGCGTTGTGGGAAAACACGCCGTAGGTTTCTTCCAGAATCTTTTTAAAGTCCGCATCCGGAATGCTGCCGGTGACGAACGGGCGCATCACCCGGAAGGCCAGTTCGTGGTACGGCAGGCCGGCCCAGGAAGCGATCTCTTCCTGGGTGAAGCGTGGCAGGTTTTCCGGCACGTACAGGCCGCCGTCCGTGGCAAGGCCTGCCAGCAGGACGTCTTCGAAATTCAGGGCCGGTGCCTGGCCGCGGGTACTGATATAACGCATGACTGGCTCCTCTAGAGCATTCTTGAACAAGGGCCGCCGAACTTGCGGGGCTCTTGCCGCAAAACCATTAGTTCAGGTGTTCGACGCGAATCCGTACCACCGGGCCAACCACGCCTTGCAGGGCTTCCAGGGCAGCGATGGCATCGTTGATGTGCTGCTCGAGCACGCGGTGGGTCAGCAGGATCATCGGCACCTGGCCGTTTTGCTCCTCGACTTCCTTCTGCATGATCGACTCGATGTTGATACCGCGCTCGGACAGGATGCTCGCCACCTGGGCCAATACGCCCGGGTGATCCTGGGCCTGGATGCGCAGGTAGTAGGCGCTTTCGCAGGCTTCGATCGGCAGGATCGGGTGGGCCGACAGCGAGTCCGGCTGGAACGCCAGGTGTGGCACGCGGTTTTCCGGGTCGCTGGTCATCGCACGCACCACGTCCACCAGGTCGGCGATCACCGACGAAGCGGTTGGCTCCATGCCGGCACCGGCGCCGTAGAACAACGTGGAACCGGCGGCGTCACCGTTGACCATCACCGCGTTCATCACGCCATTGACGTTGGCGATCAGGCGGTCGGCCGGGATCAGCGTCGGGTGCACTCGCAGTTCGATACCGGCCGGCGTGCTGCGCGCCACGCCCAGGTGCTTGATGCGGTAGCCCAGGGCTTCGGCGTAGTTCACATCGGCGGTGGTCAGCTTGGTGATGCCTTCGGTGTACGCCTTGTCGAACTGCAGCGGGATACCAAAGGCGATGGATGCCAGGATGGTCAGCTTGTGCGCGGCGTCGATACCTTCAACGTCGAAGGTCGGGTCGGCTTCGGCGTAACCCAGGGCCTGGGCCTCGGCGAGAACGTCTTCGAAGGTGCGGCCCTTCTCGCGCATTTCGGTGAGGATGAAGTTGCCGGTGCCGTTGATGATGCCGGCCACCCAGTTGATGCGGTTGGCGGACAGGCCTTCACGGATCGCCTTGATCACCGGAATGCCACCAGCCACCGCAGCCTCGAACGCCACGATCACGCCCTTCTCACGCGCCTTGGCGAAGATCTCGTTGCCGTGCACGGCGATCAGCGCCTTGTTGGCAGTGACCACGTGCTTGCCGTTCTCGATGGCCTTGAGCACCAGCTCGCGGGCAACGGTGTAGCCGCCCACCAGTTCGATCACGATATCGATTTCAGGGTTGGTGGCCACGGCGAAGACATCGTTGGTAATCGCAATACCGGTCGTTTCGAACTGAGGCTTTGGCGAACGCGTGGCAATTTGTGCCACTTCAATCCCACGCCCTGCACGGCGGGAAATTTCTTCAGCGTTACGCTGAAGTACGTTGAAGGTGCCGCCACCGACGGTCCCTAACCCACAGATGCCTACTTTGACCGGTTTCACTGAAGAACTCCCCATGAAACGGCCGACGCGAGGTCGGCCGTGGAAAACAGCCGCACGACTGCGGCTTTCAATTAATGACCTGTCGACTTATCCACAGGCCATGATCGCCAAAGGTTCGACGATGCTGGTTTATTTGGCACTCAGCGCCAGTTTCGCAACTTGTGGTGCCGGCTGATAGCCCGGAATCACTTGGCCGTCAGCCAAAACGATGGCCGGTGTGCCGTTGACGCCGATGGACTGGCCCAAGGCGAACTGCTTGGAGACCGGGTTGGCGCATTTGGCAGCCTTGATTTCCTTGCCGTCGACCATCTTGTCCATGGCCGCTTTTTTGTCGGCCGAGCACCATACGGCTTGCAGCTGTTCGTCACCCGGCGAACCCAGGCCCTGGCGCGGGAACGCCACGTAGCGAACTTCCACGCCCAGTTTGTTCAGCGCAGGCACTTCGGCGTGCAGCTTGTGGCAGTACGGGCAGGTGGTGTCGGTGAACACGGTGATGTGGGTCTTGGTCTCGCCGATGGCTGGGTACACCACGGTCTCGGCCACTGGAATGCCATTGATCAGCTTGGAAACACCCAGGCGTTCGGCTTTTTCAGTCAGGTTGACCGGCTTGCCGTCCTTCAACTGGAACAGGTAGCCCTGGACGATGTACTGGCCATCGGCACTGGCATACAGCACGCGGCTGCCCTTGAGCTTGACTTCGTACAGGCCGGCCATCGGGCTGGCGCTGATGCTCTCGATCGGGGTGTCGAGCTGCAGGTTGGCCAAGCTCTTGCGGATGGTCTGCTCGGCGGCGTCATCGGCGAAGGCAAAGGTGGAAACCAACGCAATGGCTGCGGCGGCAATAATCTGGGTCAAGCGCATGGGAACTCCTGAAGGCAGATGCAGGGACGGGCAGTAACACTGCTTGGAAACACGGGTCTGGGTCGTCCCCTTTGCTAACCGGCAAAGCCTACCACAGTTGGGCCGCAGGGCAGCCCGTGGCCGGATAAATTGGACGTTTTCAGCCTCGCGGGTGGTGCTTGGCGTGCATATCCTGCAAACGCGCGCGCGCCACGTGGGTGTAGATCTGGGTGGTGGACAAATCGCTGTGGCCGAGCAGCATCTGCACCACACGCAAATCCGCACCGTGGTTGAGCAAATGCGTGGCGAATGCATGGCGCAGCGTGTGCGGCGACAGCGCCTTGCCGATCCCGGCGACCTTGGCCTGGTGCTTGATGCGGTGCCAGAAGGTCTGGCGAGTCATCTGTTCGCCACGCAAGCTGGGGAACAGCACATCGCTGGGCCGTCCACCGAGCAGTTCGCTACGGGCATCGCGCATATAGCGCTCGACCCACACAATCGCCTCCTCGCCCATCGGCACCAGTCGCTCCTTGCTGCCTTTGCCCATCACCCGCAACACGCCCTGGCGCAGGTTGACTTGCTCCAGGGTCAGGCTGATCAGCTCGGTCACCCGCAGGCCACAGGCGTAGAGCACTTCGAGCATGGCGCGGTCGCGCTGACCGATGGCTTCGCTGAGGTCGGGGGCGGCGAGCAAGGCCTCCACGTCGGCTTCCGACAGGGATTTGGGCAACGGCCTACCAAGTTGTGGCATATCGACTTGCAGGGTGGGGTCGAGGGCGATCAGCTTTTCCCGCAGCAGATAGCGATAAAAACCACGCACGCCGGAGAGGAATCGCGCTGTGGAGCGTGGCTTGTAGTTCTGCTCCAGGCGCCAGGCCAAGTGGTCGAGAATCAGCTCGCGGCCGGCGTTGATCAGCTCGAGGTTTTTCTCCTGCAACCAACCATTGAACAGCGCAAGGTCGCTGCGGTAGGCCTGGCGGGTGTTGTCAGAGAGGCCTTTTTCCAGCCACAGGGCGTCGAGGAAACGGTCGATCAATGGATGGTCAATGGCAGGCATGGGGGTTCGCACTTGGAAAAGGTGTTGTCAGCGACATCCTATCGCGGGCAAGCCTCCTCCCACAGAGGAATGCGTTCCAAATGTGGGAGAGGGCTTGCCCCCGATGGCCGCGACTCGATCTGAATCAGTCTACAAACCCAGGCAACACCGGCACCGGACGCTTGTCTGCGTCAATGGCCACAAAACTGAACACGCCCTGGATCGCCTTCTCGCGACCATCGGCACTCATGCTTTCGACGAACACTTCCACCTCGACCTTGAGGCTGGTGTTGCCGACCTTGATCACACGGCCGATCAGCTCGACGATGGAGCCCGCCGGGATGGCGTGATTGAAATCGATACGGTCGGTGGAAACCGTGACCAGTGGAAGACGGCAGAAACGAGTGGCCGTGATGAACGACACTTCATCCATCCACGCCAAGGCGGTGCCACCGAACAAGGTGTTGTGGTGGTTGGTGGTCGGCGGAAACACAGCCTTGGTCACGTGGGTGACGGACAGGTGGGTGCGGCGCTGGATTTCTTCAAGGCGGGTAGTCATGGACAAATACCGGGGAGTGGACAAATTTCAGGCACAAAAAAGCAGCCCGTAGGCTGCTTTTTTCTGCATCGGAAAGCTGGACTTAAGCCAGTTTTTCCTTGATGCGAGCTGCTTTACCGGACAGGTCACGCAGGTAGTACAGCTTGGCTTTACGTACGTCACCGCGACGCTTGACGGCCATGCTGTCGATTTGCGGGCTGTAGGTCTGGAAAGTACGCTCTACGCCAACACCGTTGGAGATTTTACGAACAGTGAAAGCACTGTTCACACCACGGTTACGCTTGGCGATTACCACGCCTTCGAACGCTTGCAGACGCGAACGGTCGCCTTCCTTCACTTTCACCTGAACGACAATGGTGTCGCCCGGGGCAAAGGTAGGGATCTCTTTGGTCATCTGCTCTGCTTCGAGTGCAAGGATGATTTTGTTAGTCATGCTGTGCTCCTAAGGTAAGTCAATGGACCTACCATCGATACGTTGTTAACTATCGTCCCGCGCGAGGATGTATTCCTCGAGCAGCTTCTTCTCTTCTCCAGAAAGCGAGCGGCTTTCCAGAAGATCGGCGCGTCGTTCATAGGTCCGACCAAGGGACTGCTGTAAACGCCAACGCCGGATGTGTGCGTGATTGCCACTTAGCAATACGTCGGGAACACGCTGATCCGCATACACCTCCGGTCGGGTGTAGTGCGGGCAATCCAGCAAACCATCCGTGAAGGAATCTTCCTCCGCGGAGTCCGCATGCCCTAAAGCTCCAGGCAGCAGTCGTGTAACCGCATCTATCAGGACCATCGCCGGCAGCTCGCCGCCAGACAGGACATAGTCCCCAATCGACCACTCTTCATCGACATGAGCTTCAATAAAACGCTCGTCAATGCCTTCATAGCGACCGGCAATCAGGATCAGTGCTTCCTCATTCGCCAGTTCGCGGACCCCAGCCTGTTTCAGCTGACGGCCTTGAGGGGACAGGTAAATCACCTTCGCCTTCTCCCCGGCTGCGGCCTTGGCCTGAACCAACGCGTCTTCCAGGGGCTTGATCTTCATCACCATGCCCGGGCCACCGCCAAATGGGCGATCGTCCACAGTGTGATGTCGATCCGTCGTGTAGTCTCGCGGGTTCCAACAGGTAAGCTGCAACAGCCCCTGTTTCACCGCCCGACTGGTGATGCCGTACTCGCTGATGGCGGAAAACATCTCGGGAAACAAACTGATCACTTCAATGCGCAAATTAGCCACGCTTAGAAGTCCGCGTCCCATTCCACCTTCATCTCGCCCGCTGCCAGGTCGACGGCCAACACGCATTGCTCGGTATACGGCAACAGGCGTTCGCGATCATCCAGGCTGCCAGCGCAAGGCTTGACCACCATTACATCATTGGCGCCGGTTTCCAGAAGATGATCGATTTTCCCGAACAGTTGCCCGAGTTGATCAATAACCTTCAGACCTTCCAGCTGGTACCAGTAGTACTCGCCGTCGGTCAATTCAGGGAACAGGTTGCGCGGCACGCAGATCTCATAACCGGCCAGAAGACGAGCTTCTTCACGATCATCAAGACCCTTGAGCTTTGCGACCAGGAACTTGTCGCTCCCGCGTCCACTGACCAGCTCGACCTGTTTCACACTACCCTCGCGCTTGAGCGTCCAGGTTTTGTACTGCAACAGGTTTTCAGTCGGATCAGTAAAGGAATACACCTTCACTTCGCCGCGAACGCCATGAACCGAATAAATCTTGCCGATAACGATCAAATCATCAGCAACAGCTGGCGTCGCGTTCATATTGCTCAGGCTGCGGCCTTAGCCGAGTCCTTCAACAGTTTTGCAACGCGCTCGGATGGCTGTGCACCCACGCTCAGCCAGTAGGCTACGCGCTCTTGGTTCACGGACAGACGAACTTCTTGACCACGAGCAACAGGGTTGAAGAAACCAACCTGTTCCTTGTGCGAACCGTCGCGCGGGTTGCGGCTGTCGGTTACGGTCAAGTGGTAAAACGGGCGCTTTTTGGAGCCGCCAAGGGCAAGACGGATTGTTAGCATGTGAACATCGTTCCTGTAGTCGGTGCTGCAAATCTAAATGCACAGCGGGCATAGGTGCCCGAAAGGCCGCATATTCTAAGGAATATCCGGACTTTTGCAAATGTCTTTTTCCGGCGCCTATCAGCGTGCCATTCAGATCTGCTATAGAGCCGTCGGTTAAAACGGCGAGTCAGCGCCCGCCAACGGCGGGTTTGCTGGAGATCCCACATCCCTGTGGGTCGGAGCAGGAGCTGGGCTCCCGCTCGAATACTTTACATTTTCGGCATGCCACCGCCGGGCAACATACCGCCCATGCCGCGCATCATCTTGGCCATACCGCCCTTGGCGGAGAATTTCTTCATCATCTTCTGCATCTGCTTGTGCTGCTTGATCAAGCGACCGATATCCTGCACCTGGGTGCCGGAGCCCATGGCGATCCGACGCTTGCGCGAACCGCTGATCAGCTCAGGGTCGCGGCGCTCGGCCGGGGTCATGGAGTTGATGATGGCTTCCATCTGCTTGAACTGCTTCTCTGCCGCGCCCTGGGCATTGCCCATCTGCGCCAGGTTCACACCACCGATGTTCGGCAGCTTGTCCATCAGGCCGCCGAGGCCGCCCATGTTCTTCATCTGTTGCAGCTGGTCGCGGAAGTCTTCGAGGTCGAAGCCCTTGCCCTTCTTCAGCTTCTTGGCCAGCTTGTCGGCCTTGTCCTTGTCGAGGGTGGCTTCGGCCTGTTCGATCAGGCTGAGCACGTCCCCCATGCCGAGGATACGCGAGGCGATACGCTCAGGATGGAACGGTTCGAGCGCTTCGCTCTTCTCGCCCATACCGATGAACTTGATTGGCTTGCCGGTGATGGCACGTACCGACAGCGCGGCACCGCCACGGGCATCACCGTCGACCTTGGTCAGGATCACGCCGGTCAGCGGCAATGCGTCGCCGAAGGCCTTGGCGGTGTTGGCCGCATCCTGGCCGGTCATGGCGTCGACCACGAACAGCGTCTCGACCGGGTTGATCGCGGCATGCAGCGCCTTGATCTCGCCCATCATCTCTTCGTCGATGTGCAGGCGACCGGCGGTATCGACGATGACCACGTCGATGAACTTGAGCTTGGCTTCTTTAATGGCGGCGTTGGCGATGTCGACCGGCTTCTGGCTCAGGTCGGACGGGAAGAAGGTCACCCCCACTTCGCCCGCGAGCATTTCCAACTGCTTGATAGCCGCCGGACGGTACACGTCGGCCGACACCACCATCACGGACTTTTTCTTGCGCTCTTTAAGGAAGCGCGCCAGCTTGCCGGCGGTGGTGGTCTTACCCGCGCCTTGCAGACCCGCCATCAAGACAACGGCCGGCGGCACGGCGCTGAGGTTCAAGTCTTCGTTGGCCGCGCCCATCAGGCTTTCGAGTTCGGCCTGGACGATCTTCACGAACGCCTGGCCCGGGGTCAGGCTGCGGGACACTTCGGTGCCCACCGCGCGCTCTTTGACCGAGTTGACGAAGTCCTTCACCACCGGCAAGGCCACGTCGGCTTCCAGCAACGCCATGCGCACTTCACGCAGGGTGTCTTTAATATTGTCCTCGGTCAGCTTGGCCTTGCCGGTTACGTGGCGCAGCGTCTGCGAGAGACGGTCAGTCAGATTTTCAAACATGCGCGATCCTTTCAGGCCCTATTCATAGACCGAGGTAATGGCGGCCCAGGCTGTGGTAAATCGCTATTAAAAACAGCGCTCGGCGAGCCTGCGGCGTGGGCAGGTCGCGGATTATAGCGAAGACTGCGTCCATGCACACCCGCTGTCTGGCCCGGGAGTCTTTCGTGTTGCGCGGGGGTATGCCAAACTCAGCGCCTTTCGGGCTTGCCTAACAGGATTTATGCTCCCTTTGTCACCCAGTTTGCTACCCAGCCTCGCCGCCGCCATCTTGTACGCCGCTGCGACCGTCTATCAGGGCACTCGTCTGGCCCAGGGCACCAAGGCGGACAAACGCCTGTTGGTAGGCCTTGGTGTCCTCGCCTTGCTCGCCCATGCGGCGAGCCTGTTCACGCACTTGATGACGCCGGTCGGCCTGGCCCTGGACTTTTTCAGCGCCGCCAGCCTGATCGCCGCAGCCGTTATCGCGCTGACCCTGATGGCCTGCTACCGGATCCCGGTCGAAAACCTGCTGGTGCTGCTCTTCCCGCTGGGCATGCTGACGGTGCTGCTGGCGCAATTCGCGCCCACCGGCACAGTGCCGGTGATCGATGAAGAACCGGGCATTCTCGCGCATATCCTGCTGTCGATCCTGGCCTACGGCATGTTCACCATCGCGGTGTTCCAGGCCCTGCTCCTGCTGCTGCAGGACCACCAGCTCAAGCACAAGCATCCGTCCGGGCTGATCAAGAACTTCCCGCCGCTGCAAACCATGGAAAGCCTGCTGTTCGGCTTCCTGTGGGCCGGCTGGACCCTGCTCTCGCTGTCGCTGATCTCCGGCTGGCTGTTCTTCGAAAACCTGTTCGCTCAGCACCTGGTGCACAAGACCCTGCTGGCGTGCCTGGCCTGGATCGTGTTCAGCGTCCTGCTGTGGGGCCGCAACCGCCTCGGCTGGCGTGGGCACAAGGCGATCCGCTGGACCCTGGCCGGCTTCTGCCTGCTGATGCTGGCCTATTTCGGCAGCAAGCTGGTTCGCGAATACATCCTGCATATCTGACGGGCGGCGATCATGGACAACTTGCCCCTGGAGCCGATGCTCGCGGTAATCGCCCTGCTGGTGTTATGGGCCGCGCTGTTTACCGCCATCGAAGCCGCCCAGCAACATTTGCTGGCCCTGCGCCCCGGTACTCGCCAGGGCGACAAGGCGGCCACTCGCCTGAGCTTTCCGCGCAACAGCCTGATCCTGTGCAACGGCCTGTGTCGCGCCGCCGTGGTCATCCTGTGCACGCTGCTGGCCATTTACGCCTGGGCGCAGAACGGGCCGTGGCTCGGCTGGCTGATCTCCTGCGCGATCCTGCTGATTCTGGCTGACTACCTGCCCCGCGCCCTGGCCACCCGCTACCCGCAAACGGTACTGGGCTTTGGCAATACGCTGCTGGGTGTGCCACTGAAAATCGTCTACCCCCTGGCCTGGCTGCTCAACGCTATCAGCCTGTTGCTGCTGCGCCCGCTTGCGCGCAAGACCGGCGTGGTGAAGAAGAGCGACGAACCGCTGCCTGACCATGATGACGAACCCGAACCCGAGATTGCCGAAGGCCGTACCCCCGGCATGCCTGGCATACATGCCCTGGACAACATCACCGTCAACGACATCCTGGTGCCCCGCAGCGAGGTGGACGGCATCAACCTGGATGACGACATCGAGGAAATCATCGAGCAACTGCGCACCTCCCAGCGTACGCGGCTGCCGGTGTTCCACAGCGACATCAACCAGGTCGAAGCCGTGCTCAACACGCGGCAGATCCAACACCTGCTGCCCGACGCCAGCCTGACCAAAGAGGCATTGCTCGCCGCCTGCCACGAGCCCTACTTCGTCCCGGAAAGCACCCCGCTGCAACTGCAACTGCTGAACTTCCACAAACAGCAGCGTCGCCTGGGCATGGTGGTGGACGAGTACGGCGAAGTACTCGGCATCGTGACCCTGGAAGACATACTCGAAGAAATCGTCGGTGAATTCGAAAGCGAACAGAGTGCGGACAATCCGCATATCGAAGCGCAACCGGATGGCCGCTACATCATCGACGGCGCCGCCTCGATCCGCGAATTGAACAAGAGCCTCAACTGGCACCTGCCCAGCGACGGCCCCAAGACCCTCAATGGCCTGGTGACCGAAGCGCTGGAAACCATTCCCGATTGCGCGGTGTGCCTGAAGATCGGCCGCTACCGCCTGGAAATCCTCGAGACCGAGGACAACCGGGTGAGCAAGGTGCTGATCTGGCATACCAGCCGGATGCCGGTCGCCGCTTAATTCATAATCAAATAATGTGGGAGGGGGCTTGCCCCCGATGGCCGAGTGTCAGTCACCGCATCAAGTGGCTGATACACAGCTATCGGGGGCAAGCCCCCTCCCACATTTTGACTTGTTGTATGTTCAAACCCCTTCCTATAATCGGGACGGCTTACCAGAGCCCCGCCCGACCGCGTGCTACCCGCACTGAACGCGTCCAGGCACCGCCATACCGCGTCTGACCGGTGTTCGCTCCCATCCCGAGCCGCCCCGCGCACAACCCTGATCCATGGGTGTTCGACCAATAATAATCCGCGTCCAAACGCGCAATGACCGTCAGGGATACCACCATGAGCACCACCTACAACGCGGCCGCGCCCGCCGCTGCCCCGACCAACTCGACCGCACGGGTCGCCACGGCGAGCATCGTCGGCACCGCCATCGAGTTCTACGACTTCTATATCTACGCCACGGCTGCTGCGCTGGTGATCGGCCCGGTGTTCTTCCCGCAGACCTCCGGCACCGCGCAGATGCTGGCGTCATTCCTGACCTTTGGTATCGCCTTCATCGCCCGCCCACTAGGCTCGGCGCTATTCGGCCACTTTGGCGACCGTATCGGGCGCAAATCGACGCTGGTGGCCTCGCTGCTGCTGATGGGCGTGTGCACCACGCTGATCGGCTTGCTGCCCGGTTATGACAGCATCGGCGCCTGGGCGCCGATCCTGTTGTGCGTACTGCGTTTCGGCCAGGGCCTGGGCCTGGGCGGCGAATGGGGCGGCGCGGCGCTGTTGGCGACCGAGAATGCGCCCAAGGGCAGACGCGCCTGGTTCGGCATGTTCCCGCAACTCGGCCCTTCGATCGGGTTCCTGGCAGCCAACGGCTTGTTCCTGATCCTGGCCATGAGCCTCAGCGATGAGCAATTCCGCAGCTGGGGCTGGCGCATCCCGTTCATCCTCAGCGCGGCGCTGGTGATGGTGGGCCTGTACGCGCGGCTGAAGCTGCACGAAACGCCGGTGTTCGCCAACGCCGTCGCCAAGGAAGCGCCGGTCAAAGTGCCGTTGGTGGAACTGTTCAGCCAGCATTGGCTGCCGGTGTTGCTGGGCGCTGCGTCAATGGTGGTGTGCTATGCGTTGTTTTACATCACCACTGCATTTTCCCTGAGTTATGGCGTTTCAACCCTGGGTTACAGCCGCGAGACCTTCCTCGGCCTGCTGTGCTTTGCGGTGCTGTTCATGGGCCTGGCGACTCCGCTGGCAGCCCTGGCCAGTGATCGTTACGGACGCAAGCCGGTGCTGATCGTCGGTGCGATTCTGGCGATTCTGTCGGGCTTTACCATGGAGCCATTGCTCACCCACGGTTCGACCTGGGCCGTGGCGCTGTTCCTGGCGCTGGAGCTGTTCCTGATGGGCGTGACGTTCGCACCGATGGGCGCGCTGTTGCCGGAACTGTTTCCGACACGCGTGCGTTATACCGGCGCTTCAGCGGCGTATAACCTGGGGGGAATTGTGGGGGCATCCGCCGCACCATTCTTCGCGACCAAGCTGGTGGCGATGGGTGGGCTGAGTTATGTCGGTGGGTATGTGTCGGCGGCGGCGTTGCTCAGCTTGATTGCTGTGCTGTGCCTGAAAGAGACGCGGGATAATGATTTGAATCGCGTGGGCTGATAGACCGCTATCGGGGGCAAGCCCCCCTCCCACATTTGAATGTATTCACAAATCTAACTCTGTGAACTGGATCAAGTGTGGGAGGGGGCTTGCCCCCGATGCTTTTAGAGCTCTACCACCACTGCCTGGGAAGCACGGGTCGCCTTGGCCCGGGCCGCTTCAATCGACTCATCCCGCGCCAACGCCACGCCCATGCGGCGCTGGCCATTCACTTCCGGCTTGCCGAACAGGCGCAGCGCGGTATCAGGCTCGCTCAACGCGGCGCCCAGGTTGGCGAACGCCGTCTGGGTCGACTGCCCTTCCACCAGGATCACCGCCGAAGCCGAAGGCCCGAACTGACGGATCAACGGGATCGGCAGACCCAGGATCGCACGAGCGTGCAGCGCGAACTGCGACAGGTCCTGGGAAATCAGGGTCACCAAACCGGTGTCATGCGGGCGTGGCGACACTTCGCTGAACCACACCTGATCGCCCTTGATGAACAACTCCACGCCAAACAGGCCACGGCCGCCCAGGGCCTCGGTCACTGCCTTGGCAACGCGCTCGGATTCGGCCAGGGCAATCGGGCTCATGGCCTGTGGCTGCCAGGATTCCTGGTAGTCGCCCTTCTCCTGGCGATGGCCGACTGGCGCGCAGAAGGTGGTGCCGCCGATGTGGCGCACAGTCAGCAGGGTGATTTCGTAGTCGAAGTCGATAAAGCCCTCGATGATCACACGACCTTTACCCGCACGGCCGCCTTCCTGGGCGTAGTCCCAGGCTTTTTGCACGTCGTCGGTGCTGCGCAGCAGGCTCTGGCCCTTGCCCGAGGAACTCATCACCGGCTTGACCACGCACGGGAAGCCCAGGTCCTGCACGGCCTTGCTGTAGTCTTCGAAGGTATCGGCGAAGTGGTACGGCGAGGTCGGCAGGTCAAGCTCTTCGGCGGCCAGGCGGCGGATGCCTTCGCGGTTCATGGTCAGCGAGGTGGCGCGCGCGGTCGGGATTACGGTGAAGCCTTCGGCTTCCAGTTCCACCAAGGTGGCGGTGGCGATGGCTTCGATTTCCGGCACGATGAAGTGCGGTTTTTCCGCCTCGATCACCGCACGCAGGGCGGCGCCGTCGAGCATGTTGATCACGTGGCTACGGTGCGCCACCTGCATGGCCGGCGCGTTGGCGTAGCGATCCACGGCAATCACTTCAACGCCCAGGCGCTGCAGTTCGATTACCACTTCCTTGCCCAGCTCACCGCAGCCACACAGCAAAACGCGGGTCGCGGTTGGCGACAATGGAGTTCCGATTCGGGTCATCTCAGGTCCTCAGGGGAGCGGATCATTGGGAGAAAGGCCGGCATTTTACATGAACTGCAGGAATTGGCCTCAGTTGGCGACGGCCCGCTTGCGGATACGCCAGGCCATGATCAGCCACACCACCGTGACCCCGGCGAACTTCGACACGAGCGCAGTTCCCGCCACCGCCGGGGTAAGCGCGCCGATCAGGCCGAAGAAGATAAAGGTGTCGAGGGGAATGCTCAGCGCCGAACTGATCCACAGGCGGTCGTGCAGCGGACGCTTGGTGATGCTGAACACCAGCCAGTCGATACACTCGGACACTGCGAAGGCCGTGGCGCTGGCCAGGGCAATGGCGGGGTCCGAGGTGACATACGACAGCACCAGCGCCGCCAGCATGGCGATGATTGCGCCATGGCCGAAGCGGGTTTGCACCATGTCGCGCAGGATAAAGACCAGGCCACCCCAGGCGGACCAGATGACATCCAGGTGCGGGGCAGTGGAGAAGGCGAAGTTGATCAGCACGACGCTGCTGATGTAGGCGATCAGGAAGAGCATGGGAGTGGACCTGTGAACAAGGTGCACAGGGTACTTCACATTTTGAAATATGTCGTCTGGGTGGACCCTATCGGGGTGTAGCCCCCTCCCACAGGTGACCGCGTTTAATCTGCAGGAATGCGGTCAAAATGTGGGAGGGGGCTTGCCCCCGATAGCGATCGATCAGTTGCCCGAGTTCTCAGGCATCATCCACACCAACCCACTCGCCACCGCCCGCTCATGACACAGCCCCAGCACCACCCGGCGCTCGGCATTATCCATGCGGCTCCAGCGCGTAATCTCATCCACGGTCCGCTGGCAGCCGGTGCAAATGTCGTCATCGTCCAGCGCACAGATACTCACGCACGGCGACGCAACAGGACGTTCAATCGGGTTCATTCTTCCTGCTCGACCAGATCCCGCGCATAACGCTGCGAGTTATGCACATAGTGCGCGGCGCTGGCTTCGAGCATGCGTTTCTGCGCGTCGGTCAGTTCACGCACCACCTTGCCCGGCGAGCCCATCACCAGCGAACCATCGGGGATTTCCTTGCCTTCACCGATCAGCGAGTTGGCGCCGATGATGCAGTGTTTGCCGATCTTGGCGCCGTTGAGGATCACCGCGTTGATGCCGATCAGGCTGTAATCGTCCACCGTGCAACCGTGCAACATGGCGTTATGGCCGATGGTCACGCCGGTGCCGAGGGTCAGCGGGTAGCCCATGTCGGTGTGCATCACGCTGCCGTCCTGCACGTTGCTGTTCTTGCCGATCAGGATCAGTTCGTTGTCGCCACGCAACACCGCGTTGAACCACACGTTGGCGCCCTCCTCCAGCTTGACCTTGCCCACCAGCGTGGCATTCGGCGCTACCCAGCTCTGTGGATGAGTCTCGACGCGGGCGTCGCCCAGGCGGTATTTCATGGTTTTTCCTCACGGCGTTGCCATTCAAACGATGGCTAGATATTGATGAAGCTCTTGGGCGGTTGATGCAGGCTGATCTTGGCGTCGTCATAGAGCAGATTGATCAGCTCGACAATCATGATCGCCGTCAGCCCCCAGATCTTGTATTCGCCAAACCGATAGCTGGGCACGTACCAACTGCGGCCCTGGTAATCGATCCGGTGGGTATGTTCGCGCGGGTCCTGTCGGAAGAAGTCCAGCGGCACGCTGAAAACTGCAGCAATCTCGGCATCGTTGGCCAGGTATTCGACGTAATCGGGTATGACGCCGACATACGGCGTAACCCGAATGCCATGCAGGGAGATCAAGGGGCTCAATGGGCCGATCACTTCAACCAGCCCGGGCGGCAGGCCGATTTCTTCTTCGGCCTCGCGCAGCGCGGTGAAGATCAGGTCCGGGTCTTCGGGGTCACGGCGTCCACCGGGAAAGGCCACTTCGCCACCATGGGTCGACAGGCCGCTGGCGCGCAGGGTCAGGATCAGCTCAGGTTCGTCACTGCGGGTAATCGGCACCAACACCGCGGCCTCGGGGAAACGCCCGTCGGATTCAAGCGTGTGGGGGGTGTGGTTGCTTACCCGGCGAAGTAGCTCGTCCAGCATGAGTCATCTCGGTCTGTTGGCTACCTTGCATCATGCACCAAAGCTCGCGGGTGCCCAACCCCAAAACCCGCCCGGTGTCGCTAAACGACAACTTGCAGCGCCCTGCCCGTCACGCCAAGATAGACGCACTTTCCAGGAACCCCAGCATGAATTTCTGCAGCCAGTGCGGCAAACCGGTTACCCAACGCATCCCCGAAGGCGACGGCCGCCTGCGCTTTGTGTGTGATCACTGCTCGACCATCCACTACCAGAACCCCAATATCGTCGCCGGCACCGTGCCGGTATGGGGCGATAAAGTGCTGCTGTGCCGCCGCGCCATCGAGCCGCGCCTGGGCTACTGGACCCTGCCCGCCGGCTTCATGGAAAACGGCGAGACCGTGGAACAGGCCGCCATGCGCGAAACCCTGGAAGAAGCCTGCGCCCGCGTGCACAACCTGAGCATCTACACGCTGATCGACGTGCCGCATATCAATCAGGTGCATATCTTTTACCGTGCCGACCTGGTGGACCTGGACTACGCCGCAGGCCCCGAAAGCCTGGAAGTGCAGCTGTTCGACGAAGCCGACATCCCTTGGTCCGAGCTGGCGTTCCGCACGGTCGGGCGTACCCTCGAATACTTTTTCGCTGACCGTCGGCAGCAGGCCTTCCCGGTGCGCAGCGAGGCTGTAGAGCCGCGGGTGTTGCCCGCTCCATGACCAGGGATACCGTTTTAATGCGTTGGTTGCTTGCGCTTATCTGCCTGTCGTTCGCGACCCTTTCATCCGCCTCGACCGTGGAAACCCTGGGCGGCAAGACCGTCGAAAAGGTCCTGGTGCTCAAGTCCGCTCATCAGTTGCAGTTGATCAACGACGGCAAGCCGCTCAAGACCTACCGCATTTCCCTGGGCAAAAACCCCAAGGGCCACAAGCTGATCGAGGGTGACCGCCGCACGCCAGAGGGCCTGTACTGGATCGACTGGCGCAAGACCAGCGACCGCTTCAACCTGGCCATGCACATCTCCTACCCGAATATCAGCGACGCCGCACGCGCGCGCCGCGAAGGCGTGAAACCCGGCAGCATGATCATGATCCACGGCACCCCCGATACCGAGGAATACCCGGAGCAGTGGTTCCACACCCTGGACTGGACCGACGGCTGCATCGGCATGCGCAACGTGGATATGCGTGAAGTCTGGAACCTGGTCAAGGACGGCACACTGATCGAGATTCGTCCGTAATCTCGTACCGTTCGTAAAATAATTCGAAAAAAATTCCCACCCCACCCTGCGCCCGCCGGTGAATACCAGTTCATCCCCGCGGGCTGCGCCGTTCTGCGCGCGATAAAGACCTCTCTAATACCACTTGATACCACGCCCCATTGCAGGCCCCTTAAACCAGTGAACGCACTGTTTTGACTGCATTGACATGGTATTTAAGTGGTATTAATTTCCGGCCAATACCGGGCGACAACACTCCAATAACCGCATCGGAAACCTGACAGATGAATCCCATCCTGGCCCTGCGCCCCGACGACAAACAATCCACGCCGCTGTACCTGCAACTGGCACGCAAACTGGAAGCAGCGATCCATGCCGGCCAGTGGACCTCCGAACAGGCCCTGCCCTCGGAACGCGTACTCAGCGAACAACTGAGCATTTCGCGAGTCACCGCTCGCAAGGCGCTGGAAGTGTTGTTTGCCCAAGGGCTGATCCGCCGCAACCAGGGCTCAGGCACCTACATTTCGCCACGTTTGGAACAGCCGCTGTCGCGCCTGTCGGGGTTCAGCGAAATGCTGCGGCTCAAGGGCTTTGTGCCCAGCTCCCAGTGGCTCGAGCGTGAACTGACCCAGCCGACCCACGAAGAGATGATCCGCCTGGGCCTGTCGCCCGCCGACAAAGTGGCACGCCTCAAGCGCTTGCGTAAGGCGGATGACACGGTGATGGCGATTGAAATGACCACCCTGCCCGCCTCGGTGCTGCCGCAGCCCCAAGCCATCGGTCATTCGCTGTACGAATACCTGGAAGGTATCGGCAAACCGGTGGTGCGTGCCCTGCAGCATATCCAGGCGATCAACGCCTCCGACGAGTTCGCCAAGCTGGTCGGCATTGCCCCCAGCACCGCCATGCTGCTGATGACTCGGGTCGGCTACACCGCCGACAACACCCCCATTGAAATCACCGACACCTACTGCCGCAACGACTACTACGACTTCGTCGCAGAACTGCGCCGCCATGACTACTCCGCTGAACTGCGACTCTAGAGAACTGCCCATGTCCGAAGACAACATCCTCACGCCCAACGGCTGGATTCGCGGCCGCCTGGTGCACGAGCACGGCAAAGTGATCGCCATCGAAGGCGCCCCCTGCGACCCGGCTGACAACGACCGGCCCTACCTGCTGCCAGGTTTTATCGACCTGCACGTCCACGGCGGTGGTGGCAAAGACATCATGCAAGGCGCTGAAGCCTTCGAGACCATCACCCGCACCCATGTGCGTTTTGGCACGACATCGCTATTGGCCACGACCATGACTGCACCGGTGGATGAAATTTCCAGCGTACTCGGCCAACTCGGCACCTTCTGCGAACAGCGTCCGACGGGCAGCGCCCGTGTACTGGGTGTACACCTGGAAGGTCCCTACATCAATCCGGGAAAACTCGGCGCCCAACCCAACTTCGCTCACACCGCGTTGATGGCCGAGGTGGAAGCCTACCTGCGCCTGGCACCGATCCGCGTGATCACCATCGCTCCGGAGATCGCCGGGCATGACGGCTTGATCCGCGCCCTCAGCGAACGCGGCGTGCGCATGCAGATCGGCCACACCCTGGGCAGCTATGAAGAAGGCGTCGCCGCCCTTGCTGCCGGCGCCACCAGCTTCACCCATTTGTACAACGCCATGAGCCCGCTGCATCACCGCGAGCCAGGCATCGTCGGCGCCGCACTGGCCCACGCCAAGTACGCCGAATTGATCCCGGATTTGCTGCACGTGCACCCCGGCGCCATGCGCGTGGCTTTGCGCTCGATCCCGTGCCTGTACTGCGTCACCGACTCCACCGCCGCCGCCGGCATGCCCGACGGTGAATACAAGCTGGGCAGCCACACCGTGACCAAATGCCTGGGCGGCGTGCGCCTGGCCGACGGCACCCTGGCCGGCAGCACGCTGACCATGGACCAGGCGCTGCGCAACCTGGTGAAGATCGGCCTGCCCATCAGCGAAGCCTCACAACGCCTGTCGCAATTTCCTGCGGACTACCTGGGCCTGGAAGAACGCGGCCGCCTGCAACCCGGCAGCTTCGCCGACTGCGTACGCCTGGACCGCACCCTGACACTCACCGACGTAATGGTCGAAGGAGAAACCATTGACTTCAAAAATGCTTGAAGAGGCCCTGGCCTCCTGCGACGCCGTCGCCGCCCAACTGCAACGCCTGGACCCGACGCTGGAAGAAGTCGCCGGCCGCCTGCGCCGCCAGCCGCCGCAAGTGGCGATGACCATCGCCCGGGGTAGCTCCGACCACGCGGCCAGCTACTTCGCCTACCTGGCCATGCAACACGTGGGCATTCCGGTGGCGTCGCTGCCGATGTCGGTGGTGACCCTGCTGCAAGCGCCGATGAAAGTCAGCGGCCAAGTGGCGTTCGGTTTCTCTCAGTCGGGCCAGAGCCCGGACTTGGTCAACAGCCTGCGCCTGCTGCGCAAACGCGGCGCCCTGAGCATTTCGCTGGTCAACGCCGAAGACTCGCCGCTGGAAGCCGCCTGTGAATTCCATGTGCCGCTGTGCGCCGGGCCGGAGCAAAGCGTCGCCGCCACCAAAAGTTTTATCGCCACCCTGAGTGCCAGCGCGCAGTTGATCGGCCACTGGAACCAGGAAGCCGATTTGCTCCAAGCCTGTCGCGCCTTGCCGGACGAACTGCGTGCCGCCGCCAAGCAGGACTGGACGGTCGCCATCGACGCCCTGCGCGACTGCCATCAACTGATGGTGATTGGTCGAGGCGCCGGTTTTGCCATCGCTCAGGAAGCCGCGCTCAAGCTCAAGGAAACCTCGGCGATCCAGGCCGAAGCCTTCAGCAGCGCCGAAGTGCGCCACGGCCCGATGGCCTTGATTGGCGATAACTACCCCCTGCTGGTGTTCGCCCCGCGTGGCGCCGAGCAGGCGGGCCTGTTGAGCCTGGCCGCCGATATGCGCCAACGCGGTGCCCGCGTGTTGCTGGCCGCGCCGGACGACATCGCCGAGCGCGACCTGACCCTGACCCGCGCCGAACACCCGAGTTTGGACCCGATCCTGGCCATCCAAAGCTTTTACGTCATGGCCGCTGGCCTGGCTGAAGCCCGGGGCATGGACCCGGACCAGCCGCGTCACCTGAGCAAAGTTACCCGCACTCACTGAGTGGCGTTTTCCTGATGAGTACCGTGCCCATGTCCAACAACAATAATGACCTGACCCTCAGCGCCCCCCTCAGCGGACCGGTGCTGGCCCTGGGCAACGTTCCCGACGAAGTGTTCGCCAGCGGCGCCATGGGCGACGGCATTGCCATCGACCCACTGAATGATTGCCTGCATGCGCCATGTGACGGCGTGATCATCCACGTCGCCCGCACCGGGCATGCGCTGACGATCCGTGCCGATAACGGTGCCGAAGTGTTGATGCATGTGGGCATCGATACAGTGGAACTGAACGGAGAAGGCTTTGCCTTGCTGGTCAAGGACGGCGCGCGGGTAAGCAAGGGCCAGGCATTGGTGCAATTTGATCTGGACCGCATTGCGCGCCAGTGCAAGAGCCTGGTCAGCCTGATCATCCTGACCAATGGCGAGCGCTTCGAGTTGCGCTCGCTGGCGGCTAAAACGGTCAAGGTCGGCGAGCCGTTGTTGCAGATCGTGGCGCGTTTGGCCGCGTCGGTTTCGGCGTCTGTGGATAACTCGACGGGTGAAGCCAGCGCCAACGTACGTATCACCCATCGCGGTGGGCTGCATGCCCGCCCGGCGGCGTTGGTGCGCAAGGCTGCGCAGGGTTTCAGCAGCCAGGCCTCGCTGCACTTCGGCGATAAAACCGCCTCGTGTGACAGCCTGATCGGTTTGCTGGGCCTGGGTATTGGCGAAGGGGATGAGGTGCGCGTGAGCTGTCGCGGCAAGGATGCCGAGGCGGCGATGCAGGCGGTGGTTGCGGCCTTGTCAGCCGTCGTCAAGGAAGAGCACCACACCCCAGTCGTCGCCGCGCCCCGTCGGCTCAATACCGAAGTCGGTGTATTGCAAGGCGTGTGTGCCGCACCGGGCCTGGTCTGCGGGCCGCTGTTTCGCCTGACCGGTATCGAACTGCCGGTAGACACCGGCAAGCATGCTGCCGATGAGCAACTGCAACGCCTGGACGCCGCACTGGAGCAGGTGCGCAGCGAAATCCGCAGCACCCTGGAGCACGCCCGCCAGCGCAAGAACGTTGAAGAAGAAGACATCTTCGCCGCCCACCTCGCCCTGCTGGAAGACCCGACCCTGCTGGACGCCGCCACCGGCGCCATCGAGCACGGCAGCGCCGCCACTCATGCCTGGCGCGACACGATCCAGGCGCAATGTGCCGTGTTGCTGGCGTTGGGCAAACCTTTGTTTGCCGAACGCGCCAACGACCTGCGCGACCTGCAACAACGGGTACTGCGTGCATTGCTGGGCGAAGCCTGGCACTTCGAATTGCCCGCAGGTGCGATTGTCAGCGCCCATGAACTGACCCCGTCCGATCTGCTGCAACTGAGCACGCAAAACGCCGCCGGCATTTGCATGGCCGAAGGCGGCGCCACTTCCCATGTGGCTATTTTGGCCCGCGGTAAAGGCTTGCCCTGTGTAGTCGCGCTGGGCGCCGAAGTACTCGACGTGCCCCAAGGCCAACGGGTGGTCCTCGACGCCGCCAACGGCCGCCTGGAACTGGCACCCAGCGACGCACGCCACGCCGAAGTACACCAGATTCGCGACGCGCAAAAACTGCGACGCCAGCAGCAACAAGCGCAGGCCCAACAACCGGCGCGTACCACCGATGGCGTGGGCATCGAAGTCGCGGCGAATGTCGCCTCCAGTGCCGAAGCCCAGGTGGCATTTGAAAACGGTGCCGATGGCGTCGGCCTGCTGCGCACCGAATTTCTCTTTGTCGACCGGCGCACCGCACCGGACGAACAGGAACAACGCCAGGCCTACCAGGCCGTGCTGGATGCCATGGGCGACAAGTCGGTGATCATCCGCACCATCGACGTAGGTGGCGACAAGCAACTCGACTACCTGCCACTGCCGGTCGAGGCCAACCCGGTGCTGGGCCTGCGCGGTATCCGCATGGCCCAGGTGCGCCCGGAACTGCTCGACCAGCAACTGCGGGCGCTACTGCAAGTCAGCCCGCTGGAACGCTGCCGCATCCTGCTGCCGATGGTCAGCGAAGTGGATGAACTGCTGCAGATCCGCCAACGCCTGGACGAGTTGTGCGCCGAGCTGGAACTGACCCAGCGCCCCGAACTGGGCGTGATGATCGAAGTGCCTGCCGCCGCACTGATGGCCGAGCAACTGGCCAGGCACGCGGACTTTTTGTCCATCGGCACTAATGACCTGTCCCAGTACACCCTGGCCATGGACCGCGACCACGCCGGCCTCGCCGCCCGCGTCGATGCGCTGCACCCGGCGCTGCTGCGGCTGATCGCCCAGACCTGCGCCGGGGCAGCCAAACACGGGCGCTGGGTCGGCGTGTGCGGTGCCCTCGCTTCCGACCCGCTGGCCACGCCGGTACTGGTCGGGCTGGGGGTCAGCGAGCTGTCGGTGAGCCCGCCGCAGATCGGAGAAATCAAGGACCGCGTCCGCCACCTGGACGCGGCGCAATGCCGGCAACTGAGCCAGGGCCTGCTCGACCTGAGCAGCGCCAAGGCCGTTCGCCAAGCCTGTCAACACCACTGGCCGCTGAGCTGACAACAACAAGAAAAAAGGAGACTCGCCATGTACCAACATTTCATCGAAGGCCTGCAACGCCTGGGCCGCGCACTCATGCTGCCGATTGCGATCCTGCCGATCGCCGGCCTGTTGCTGCGCCTGGGTGACACCGACCTGCTGAACATCGCGGTGATGCACGACGCCGGGCAGGCGATCTTCGCCAACCTGGCGCTGATCTTTGCCATCGGCATCGCCGTGGGTTTCGCTCGCGACAACAACGGCACGGCGGGTCTCGCCGGGGCGATTGGTTACCTGGTGATGGTTTCCACGCTCAAGGTAATGGACACCACCATCAACATGGGCATGCTCGCCGGTATCGCCAGCGGCCTCATGGCGGGCGGGCTGTATAACCGCTTCAAGGACATCAAGCTGCCGGAGTACCTGGCGTTCTTTGGTGGGCGACGGTTCGTGCCGATTGTTACGGGTTTCTCGGCGGTCGCGCTGGGCGTGATCTTTGGCCTGATCTGGCCGCCGATCCAGCACGGCATCAACAGCTTCGGCGTGCTGCTGATGGAAAGCGGCAGCCTCGGCGCCTTCGTGTTTGGCGTGTTCAACCGCCTGCTGATCGTCACCGGCCTGCACCATATCCTCAACAACATGGCGTGGTTTGTGTTTGGCACCTTTACCGACCCGGTGACCGGTGCCGTGGTGACCGGCGACCTGACCCGCTACTTCGCCGGCGACCCCAAAGGCGGCCAGTTCATGACCGGCATGTTCCCGGTGATGCTGTTTGGTCTGCCTGCCGCGTGCCTGGCGATGTACCGCAATGCGCTGCCGGAGCGCCGTAAAGTGATGGGCGGGATTTTCCTGTCCATGGCGTTGACCTCGTTTCTGACGGGGGTGACCGAGCCGATTGAGTTCGCGTTCATGTTCCTCGCGCCGTTCCTGTACCTGATCCATGCGGTGCTGACCGGCCTGTCGATGGCGGTCACCAATATGCTGAATATCCACCTGGGCTTTACCTTCTCCGGTGGGTTTATCGACATGGTGCTGGGCTGGGGCAAGTCCACCAACGGCTGGTTGGTATTCCCGGTTGGTTTGGCCTATGCGCTGATCTATTACAGCGTGTTCAACTACTGCATTCGCCGCTTCAACCTGAAAACGCCGGGGCGGGAAGATATCCAGGTGGTGCAGGCTGAGGTGATGACGGATAACCAGCGCGCTACGGCCTACATCCAGGCCTTGGGCGGTGCGCAGAATTTGCTGAGCGTTGGCGCCTGCACCACGCGCCTGCGGTTGGACATGGTGGATCGCAACAAGGCGGTGGATGCGGAGTTGAAAGCGCTGGGCGCCATGGCTGTGGTTCGGCCGGGGAACGGCGGGAGTTTGCAGGTGGTGGTCGGGCCGATGGCGGATAGCATTGCTGATGAGATTCGCTTGGCGATGCCTTCGTTTGTTGCCAATGCGCCGGCGACGGTTGCGCCTGTGGATAAGCCGGTGGCGGTGAATGTGCAGGAAGCCGAGAAGTGGTTGAGTGCCTTGGGCGGCCGGGGGAATGTGCGGCAGTTGGAAGCCGTGGCGATGACGCGGTTGCGGGTAGAGCTGGGGGATGATTCTGTATTGTCCGAAGCTCAACTTACTGCACTCGGTTGCCAGGGCGTAAGCCAATTGGAAAGCGGTGTTTGGCACCTGTTGATTGGTGACAAGGCGTCAGGATTGGGTGAGGCGTTGGAGCGGTTGGTTACCCGCCCAATCAACGCCTGATCACCCTGTGGCAAGGGAGCTTGCTCCCGCTGGGCTGCGCAGCAGCCCTTCGCTCAGAACACCCATTCTTTCCGAAAGAACTCTGTGGCAGGTTTTGGGGGCGCTTCGCCCCCCAACGGGAGCAAGCTCCCTCGCCACAGAGTGGGTGTGGTCAGTTGCCGATCGGCACTTCCTGTAGGTCCAACACCCGATCGACCATCAACTGGATACCTTCCACCATCCGATGAATCCCCAGCACTGCATCTCGCTGCGGGCCGTCGACGTCAAAAGCCAGATTGCCCGCCAGTGCCTGCACGGATGCCAGGTCTTGGGAAGCATTGGCGAGCAGGGTTTCGCTGTTCAGGTTGGTTAGGACGGTGAAAATTTGGTCGGTGGGTTGGGAATCTGACGGGGGGTTTGGGCTGTCTTTGATCATGGTAAACCTCTGGTGTGAAGTAAGGACTACCAGCATCACTTGCAGATGATGGGTGGCAGCTGTGTGCGGGCCTGCAAGACCGAGAGTCACCAGCAAGTCTCGGTAGACCCGAAGGTCTCCCGCACACAGCCGCCATAAATGGCGACCATGAAAAAGCGCCGCAATTATAAAGGCGCTTGTAACTAACTGGTGAGGTTTCGGCGGGCTTGCAGTCCCGGTCACTGAATTGGCAGCGACTGACGAAGGTTAGTTGTGCGAGTTCCGACGGACAACCTGAAAGGCTTGTCGGAAATCTCCTAGAGCTGAAGACATCGCAGACAGCAAAAAACCGGCTAAGCCGGGTTCTTTGATAGCTGTCGATACCTAGGCAGACGCCACCCGCTGTTCGGCTGCGTAGTGGCGGGTCTGAAACGGCATTAAGGTCTGAACCTTCAAACCCAGTCCCTCACTCACCCCCCAGGACATTGCCAGTTCGTCACGACGACTACGCAACGCAACAGCACCTTGTGGTTTCACGTATTGCTTGGACGCTGAAAACAGTTCAAGCGCTTTCAACGCTTCCTTTACCCGACTATCTGTCGCACAAGAAAAGCGTGTGAAGCGCTCAAGCAAATAGCCTGCGCGACGCACTTCCAATTCACTGGAGCACCCTTTCAGAAATATTTTCACTTCACCCACAAGATCCTCGTCGGAGTACCACACCGCTTTCGCCGCACTGATCAGGGCAACGTCGTCAGCATGGTCCAGGGGCTTTTTGACCAAAATCCTCAAGGCGGAGTGAAGGCAGGGAGAGCTATTGAGAAAATTCGCCATTGCCTTTCTCGACTTTAAGATGAGGTAAAGAGACTATTGAACTGGTTTCCTAACCGCAATCCCGCCATTTTGTCGGAAGACTCTGGAACGATCGCAATCGGACGACCGTGGGTAGGCCAGATTTGATTGATGGACTAGAATGCCAACCAGAACCAGTAGCCCATCGTCCAGACAGGGAAGGCGCTCCAATGGCTACGGCCCAACAAATCATTGCTCTGCTAAGCAGCCATAATCAAGGTGACGAGGAGCAATTCCTATCTATCGCTCTACAGGTTGCTGCTGCAGAGGCGCGCCGTGGACGAAAAGACGTCGCGGACGAGTTGAAAACACTTGTTGATACGGCTCGAAAGCGCAGCCCCGCTAAGGCTGCTCAGTCATTGCAAAACCAGAAGGTAGCGATTCCTATCTCCAAACCGAGAGGAGATCTGGAAAACTTACTGTCAGTAGCTTATCCCAAAACACAAATTCAGGATTTGATTCTGGATGATCCGAAACGAGCACGCCTCGACCGGCTTATACACCAGCAGCGTCAACGGGACAAACTTCGAAGTCACGGCTTAGTCCCCAGTTCAAAACTACTGCTAGTTGGGCCTCCGGGTTCAGGTAAAACGCTTACTGCATCCGTTTTAGCGGGAGAGTTACGGTTACCATTGTTCACTATCAGATTAGAGTCGGTAATCACCCGATTCATGGGTGAAACCGCGTCAAAGCTTCGGTTAATCTTCGATCATATTGCAACAGTGCGTGCCGTTTACTTATTTGACGAATTTGATGCCATCGGCGGTCGTCGAAATGCTGATAACGACGTCGGAGAGATGCGCAGAGTACTAAACTCTTTTCTACAGTTTCTAGAAGAGTCAAATAGCACTGATAGTTTAGTACTAGCAACAACCAATCACCCAGAGCTACTCGACAAAGCGCTATTTCGTAGATTTGATGACATTATCGAATATGCGCTACCCAACTCAGATGGTATTAAAGCAGTTCTCGAAATGCGTATGCACGCTTTTCTACCCAAAAGAATATCATGGGCAAAAATCGCATCCGCTGCAGCGGGGCTTAGTCAGGCTGAGTTAAGCCAAGCGGCAGCAGAAGTCATTAAAGACTTGGTTCTTCATGACGCTAAAAATGCGTCTACCGAACAAATATCGAACGCACTACAACAACGCCACACACTTAAGAATACTTTGTCAGGCTTGAGCTCTAGCTAGCAGAAGTAAGCGAGCAGAGCCATGGATTTATGGAAAATTCCAAATGGCGTCGTACGAGCTTCCGCATTTCCGATTTGAAAAATTCCAAAGTGGTCGTCCTTATCAACGCCCACAGAAGGACATGAGTGGCCTATCTTCAGAGCGCGGAGAGGGTCATGGGAGCCGTCTCAGGGAAAAATTCGAATTAGCAATAACTGCGTTTTCTGGGCAGAACGGGTATTTCAGTTCCGATATTTGTGAGGGCTCGCCTGGGTTGTACCTTGAAGTTATCTTTGAGTCGGGTAGCGTACCTTCAGACCTTAACTGGAAAACTCAAAACATTAGACTTTCCGCGCTAAGAGTTTCCGAGGATGGCGGCGCCATAGGTGCCTTATACGTCCCAATAGATGCAGTTGATTTCCTAGGTGAAAAACTAAGAGAATATGCGGAGGAAAAGACACCTAAAGGAAACGCAAAAAACGATAGCAAATTCTCATCAGTAAACGAATTTACCCTTGGAAATCTTGAAACTTTATGGACAGACTCGCGCCCCTTTCCAGCCGGGCTTTCTAAACAATTGTGGTGGGAGTGCTGGTGCATTCCTACAAGAGTCGACCAGCTACGTCGCATCTGTCAAACTCTCAAATTACGAGTAAGTGAAAACCATCTCAGCTTTCCAGACACAGAAGTACTACTTATTTACGCAAATACATTGGAAATATCACTTCTTACAAATAACTCTGATGGAGTTGAGGAGCTTAGAGGAGCTACTGACAACCCATATTTTTTTACTCGGTTACCTCCCAAAGATAAATTTCATTGGACCTCCGATCTCTCAGGACGCATTAAACCTCCAGCAGCTGACAGCCCTTCGGTCTGCATTCTCGATAACGGAGTAAATCACGCACATCCTCTTTTACAACCAGCGATCTCACTTGAGGATTGTCAGTCTGTTAATCTTGACTGGGGCAGCGATGATCACCATGGTCATGGGACCAACATGGCAGGAGCGGTGCTATTTGGGGATCTGACTTACTCGCTTGCGGACCAGAGAAGCGTTAACCTAAACGCGAAGATCGAGTCTGTTAAGTTTCTACCTCCACGAGGATGGGAGCGAAACAGTCCCTCAAGCTACGGAGTGATTACCCAGTCCGCAGTAAGCCTTGCTGAAACAAGAGCACCGACACGAAATCGCGTTTACTGTATGGCAGTATCCAACGAGCATGTTTCAGGTATAAGACCTACGACGTGGAGCTCTTCAATCGACCAAATTTGCTCCGGTTCTATGGTTGGCGATTTTGATGATGATGGAGAATTGGGACCTAGGCGCCTGTTCATTCTCTCGGCAGGAAACATTCCTGACTCTTCAAATCCTGAGGATGTATCAGATCTATACGAATTTCCAATTGAAGATCCCGCGCAAGCCTGGAATGCTTTAGCTGTAGGCGGATTCACAGACAAAGTAGATTTGCAAAGCCAACCCGGATATGAAGATTGGCACCCAGTAGCTAACGTTGGCGATCACAGCCCATATAGCCGTGCCTCAATTGACTGGGAGCACTCCAAAACGCCAATCAAACCGGAAGTAGTTTTTGAAGCGGGGAACAAAGCTATAAGTCCTGATGGACGACAAATAATTTCAGGCATACCTTCCCTATCTATCCTTACTACAGGAAAGGATTTTACTAATAATCCTGTGGAAGAGTTTTGGGCGACTAGCTCAGCTACTGCCCAAGCAGCGGGTCTGGCTGCTGCTATAATGGCCCATCATCCAAAACTCTGGCCGGAGACTATACGAGCGCTAATTATTCATAGTGCTCAATGGACTCCTGTAATGCTTAGCCGACTGAAGGGAAAGAGCAAAAAGGATCGTGTGTTACTCGCCAGGCACTTTGGATACGGCGTTCCACAATTGCAACGCGCCCTTGCCTCTGCGCAAAATGATCTAGCACTAATTTCCGAAACATATATACAACCTTTTATCAGGGATTGTGATGATAACGGTCGAGAAAAGGGTGAGCCACATTTCAACGAAGTCCATTATTACGATCTTCCTTGGCCAAAGGCTGAACTGGAGCGTTTAGAGAATAGTGAAGTTCAGCTTAAAATCACGTTATCTTACTTTGTAGAGCCGAGCCCAGGAGAGATGGCGCAAGTTGTTCCCGCCAGATATCAATCATTCGGTCTACGATTCGACCTAAAAAGAAAATCTGAGACTGAGGCAGCCTTCAGGCACCGTATAAATAAGCTGGAGCGCCTAGAGAAAAATCCTCCGCCTGCCGAATCAGACAATAATTGGACCTTTGGTTCAAAACATGTCGCTGCTGGATCGATACATAGCGACGTTTGGACTGGCCCAGCTATTGATTTAGCCGCACGAGACAAAATTGCTATATATCCCGTGGCTGGCTGGTGGCGTTATAGACCTCATTTAGGGAGGTGTAACAGTCGTAGTCGCTATAGCCTTGTAGTTTCGATTTCATCAACTGAAGAAGACGTACAACTATATACAGAGATTGCCAATCTAATATCCCTCTCCGTCGAACCAGAAGTATCTATTAGTACGGACCATTAAAAATCCTCCCAAAATGAGGCATTTAGAAGCAAAAAAAAACCCGCTGACCAAACTGGCCCAGCGGGTTTCTTGTTTTTGCAGCGTGCGAGTTAAAAATCCGCCAACTGCCACACCTCATACGCCGGTGTCTCATACGGATGGCTAAGCTTGAGTGCAGCCACAACAGCCACAATCAACTCATCCGCCACCACCAACTCAACCTTCCATTCCTCAACCACTTCAACCTGGCCCACCTGCCCAATAAACGGCTGGCTGCCGTCCATCGCGCGGAATTGGCCCTGGCCCAGCACTTGCCAGGCGCAGCTATCGTAGCTGCCGATGCGTCCGCCGCCGGCGGCGAAGACGGCGGTTTTCACCGTCTCCACATGGCTGTCGGGCACGAAGAAGGCGAGCTTGTACACCGTCTTAGTTCACCCACACGCGCGCGTTGCGGAACATGCGCATCCAGGCGCCGTCTTCGTTCCACTCTTCCGGACGCCACGAGTTCTGCACGGCGCGGAATACACGCTCCGGGTGCGGCATCATGATGGTCACGCGACCGTCGCGGCTGGTGAGGCCGGTGATCCCGCGCGGCGAGCCGTTCGGGTTGGCCGGGTAGGTCTCGGTGACCTTGCCGTGGTTGTCGACGAAACGCATGGCCACGCAACCGGACAAGTCGGCTTCCAGCAAGGCTTCTTCGCTGGCGAACTCTGCATGGCCTTCACCGTGGGCGATGGCGATTGGCATGCGCGAACCGGCCATGCCTTGCAGGAAGATCGAGTTGGACTCCTGCACCTGCACCATGGCAACGCGGGCTTCGAACTGCTCGGAACGGTTGCGCACAAAGTGCGGCCAGAACTCGCTGCCCGGGATCAGCTCGCTGAGGTTGGACATCATCTGGCAACCGTTGCACACGCCCAGGGTGAAGCTGTCGTTGCGCTCAAAGAAGCCCTGGAACGCATCACGCGCACGGCTGTTGAACAGGGCCGACTTGGCCCAGCCTTCACCGGCACCCAGCACGTCGCCGTAGGAGAAACCGCCGCAGGCCACCAGGCCCTTGAACTCGTTGAGGTCAACGCGACCGGCGAGGATGTCGCTCATGTGCACGTCGATCGCATTGAAACCGGCACGGTCGAACGCGGCCGCCATTTCCACCTGGCCGTTGACGCCCTGCTCACGCAGCACGGCAACCTGTGGGCGAATGCCTTTCTTGATGTAAGGCGCGGCGATGTCCTGGTTGACGTCGAAGCTGAGCTTGGTGCTCAGGCCCGGATTGTCTTCTTCCAGGATCACGTCGAATTCCTGCTCGGCGCAGTCGGCGTTGTCACGCAGGCGTTGGATCTGGTAGCTGGTCTCGGCCCACTGGCGTTGCAGCAAACGGCGCTGACCGGCAAACACGGTGTCGCCGTTGAACGAGATATTGATCTCGCCGTTGTTGATCGGCTGGCCGATCACCGCCACGCAGTCGTCCAGGCCGGCGGCGCTGAACTGTGCAAGTACGTCCGGGGTAGCGTCCTGGCGCACCTGGATCACCGCACCCAGCTCTTCGTTGAACAGGATGCCGTTGATCTCGGCCGCATCCTCGGCAACGCTGTCGAGCACAATGTTCAGGCCGCAGTGACCGGCGAAGGCCATTTCGACGACGCTGGTCAGCAGACCACCATCGGAACGGTCGTGGTAAGCCAGCAGGTGGCCGTCGGCATTGAGACCCTGGATCACGGCGAAGAACGCTTTGAGGTCTTCGGCGTCGTCGACGTCCGGTGCCTGCTTGCCGAGCTTGCCATGGGTCTGCGCCAGGATCGAGGCGCCCATGCGGTTCTGGCCACGGCCCAGGTCGATCAGGATCAGGTCGGTGGTGCCCTTGTCCATGCGCAGTTGTGGGGTCAGGGTCTGGCGGATGTCGGTGACCGGCGCGAAACCGGTGACGATCAGCGACAGCGGCGAGGTGACGCTCTTGTCAGTGCCGTCTTCGTTCCAGCGGGTGGCCATGGACATGGAGTCCTTGCCCACCGGAATGGTGATGCCCAGCTCAGGGCACAGCTCCATGCCGACCGCCTTGACGGTGTCGTACAGGCGCGCATCTTCACCCGGGTGGCCGGCAGCGGACATCCAGTTGGCCGACAGCTTGATGTCGGACAGCTTGCCGATGCGCGACGCAGCGATGTTGGTGAGGGTTTCACCAATGGCCATGCGGCCTGACGCCGGTGCGTCGAGCAGGGCCAGCGGCGTACGTTCGCCCATGGCCATGGCTTCACCGGTGTAGACGTCGAAGCTGGTGGCGGTGACGGCAACGTCGGCCACCGGAACCTGCCACGGGCCGACCATTTGGTCACGGGCCACCAGGCCGGTGATGGTGCGGTCGCCGATGGTAATCAGGAAGCTTTTGCTCGCCACGGCCGGGTGGTGCAGCACACGTTCGATGCTGTCGGCCAGTTCCAGTTGGCTTGGGTCGAAACCATCGCCCAGCTCGGCTTCACGCACAGCCGAACGGTGCATGCGCGGGGCTTTGCCCAGCAGCACTTCCAGCGGCATGTCCACCGGGCTGTTGCCGAAGTGGCTGTCGGTGACCGTCAGTTGCGGCTCGGCAGTGGCTTCGCCGACTACGGCGAACGGGCAGCGCTCACGCTCGCAGATGGCTTGGAAGCGTGCGAAGTCTTCTGCGCCAACCGCCAGTACGTAGCGTTCCTGGGATTCGTTGCTCCAGATTTCGTGCGGGGCCATGCCCGGCTCGTCGTTTGGAATATTGCGCAATTCGAAGCGGCCACCCCGGTCGCCATCGTTGACCAGTTCCGGGAAGGCGTTGGACAAGCCGCCCGCGCCGACGTCATGGATGAAGCTGATCGGGTTCTTGTCACCCAACTGCCAGCAACGGTCGATGACTTCCTGGCAGCGGCGTTCCATCTCTGGGTTTTCGCGCTGTACGGACGCGAAGTCCAGGTCTGCCGAGCTGGTGCCGGTGGCCATGGAGGAAGCTGCGCCGCCGCCCAGGCCGATCAGCATCGCCGGGCCGCCGAGCACGATCAGCTTGGAGCCGACCAGGATCTCGCCCTTCTTGACGTGTTCTTCACGGATGTTACCCATGCCGCCGGCCAACATGATCGGCTTGTGGTAACCGCGCACTTCATCGCCACGCGGGGTGGTGATGGACTGCTCGAACGTACGGAAGTAACCGGTCAGGGCCGGACGCCCGAATTCGTTGTTGAACGCAGCGCCGCCCAGCGGGCCTTCGATCATGATGTCCAGCGCGGTGACGATGCGCTCAGGCTTGCCGTACGGCACTTCCCACGGCTGTTCGAAGCCCGGGATCTGCAGGTTGGACACGGTGAAACCGGTGAGGCCCGCCTTGGGCTTGGCGCCACGGCCGGTGGCACCTTCGTCGCGGATTTCGCCGCCGGAACCGGTGGCTGCGCCCGGGAACGGGGCAATTGCAGTCGGGTGGTTGTGGGTCTCGACCTTCATCAGGATGTGCACCGGCTCCTGCACCGCGCCGTACTGGCGGGTCTCAGGGTCCGGGAAGAAACGGCCGGCGACGGAGCCGGCGATCACCGAGGCGTTGTCCTTATAAGCAGAAAGAACCCCTTCGCTGTGCATCACGTAGGTGTTCTTGATCATGCCGAACAGGCTTTTTTCCTGGCTTTCGCCGTCGATGTCCCAACTGGCGTTGAAGATCTTGTGACGGCAGTGCTCGGAGTTGGCCTGGGCAAACATCATCAGTTCGATGTCGTGCGGGTTGCGCTTGAGGCCATTGAAGGCGTTGACCAGGTAGTCGATCTCGTCTTCGGCCAGGGCCAGGCCCAGCTCGGTGTTGGCCTTCTCGAGGGCGGCGCGGCCACCGCCGAGCACGTCAATCGCGGTCAGCGGCTTGGGCTCGGCGTGGCTGAACAGGCCGGCAGCCTGTTCCAGCTGGCTGACGATGATCTGGGTCATGCGGTCGTGCAGGCTGCTGGCGATCAGCTCGGCCTCGGCATCGCTGAACTGGCCGGCGACATAGAAAGCGATACCACGCTCCAGGCGCTGGATTTTCTCCAGGCCGCAGTTGCGGGCGATATCGCTGGCCTTGCTCGACCAGGGCGAGATGGTGCCGAACCGTGGCAGCACCAGGAACAAGCGGCCATCAGGCTCTTGGACCGGAACGCTTGGGCCGTACTTCAGAAGGCGTGCGAGCACTTGCTGTTCGTCGGCGGTCAATACGCCGGTAACGTCGGCGAAGTGAGCAAATTCAGCGTACAGGCCTGTAACAGCTGGAACCTTCTGGCTCAGTTGCTCAAGGAGTTTGCTGTGGCGAAAGGCAGAAAGGGCAGGAGCGCCGCGCAGGATCAACATCTTCGGGACAGCCTCGGGAAGGGGGTGTGCTTTGAGGCCGTGCATTCTAGCGTAAACCGCCGCCAACGGCACCCGAAACGCTACCGGTGGCTGCCGCCGAACGTCAGTTGGCCGGATTACACCCCTTTCGCGGGGTCATAGGGGGCATTCGGCGCAGTTATTTTAACCGTCACAATCCCTCGCCAAGCCGCGTTTCTGCGGGTTGCAGCACAGTTTTTCCGGCGCTAGCAGACAACGCCCACGCTGTCGAGATATGGCGCCGTGGGCCGTTTGCGTATACTGCGCAGATGTTCTCCCCAACGGCTTTGCGACCGCGATGCGCCAAATGGCTCATCGCCACCGGACTCTTCCTGATGCTCAGCGCCTGTGTTGATAAACCCAGCACGCTCGAGCGAATCAAGGAGGATGGCGTATTGCGGGTGATCACCCGGAACAGTCCCGCGACTTATTTCCAGGACCGCAACGGTGAAACCGGTTTCGAGTACGAACTGGTCAAGCGCTTCGCCGACGACCTGGGCGTGAAGCTGGAGATCGAGACCGCCGACAACCTCGACGACCTGTTCGGCCAGTTGGGCAAACCCAACGGCCCGGTCCTTGCCGCCGCCGGCCTGGTCAGCAGCGAACAGCGCCAGGCGCAGGTGCGTTTCTCCCACCCTTACCTGGAAGTCACCCCACAAATCATCTACCGCAATGGTCAGTCCCGCCCCACGAACGCGGCGGACCTGGTGGGCAAGAAGATCATGGTGCTCAAGGGCAGCACCCACGCCGAACAATTGGCGGCGCTTAAAAAGCAGAATCCTGCGATTGAATACGAAGAATCCGACGCCGTTGAGGTGGTCGACCTGCTGCGCATGGTGGACGAGGGGCAAATCGACCTGACTCTGGTGGACTCCAACGAAGTGGCGATGAACCAGGTGTACTTCCCCAACGTGCGCGTGGCGTTCGACCTCGGCGATGCCAGCAACCAGAGCTGGGCCGTGGCGCCGGGCGACGACAACAGCTTGCTCAACGAGATCAACAGTTACCTGGATAAAGTCGAGAAGAACGGCACGTTGCAGCGCCTGAAAGACCGCTACTACGGGCACGTCGACGTGCTCGGCTATGTGGGCGCCTACACCTTTGCCCAGCATCTGCAGCAGCGTTTACCCAAGTACGAGAAACACTTCCGCGCCTATGCCAAGGAAGAAAAGGTCGATTGGCGCCTGCTGGCGGCCATCGGCTATCAGGAATCGCTGTGGCAGCCAGCCGTCACCTCCAAGACCGGCGTGCGCGGCCTGATGATGCTGACCCAGAACACTGCCCAGGCCATGGGCGTGTCCAACCGACTGGACCCCAAGCAAAGCATCATGGGCGGCGCCAAATACCTGGCCAAGATCAAGGATGAACTGGACGACAGCATCGCCGAACCGGATCGCACCTGGTTCGCGCTCGCCGCCTACAACGTCGGCACCGGTCACCTGGAAGATGCGCGTACGCTGGCCAAGCGCGAAGGTTTGAACCCGAACAAGTGGCTGGATGTGAAGAAGATGCTGCCGCGCCTGTCGCAGAAGCAGTGGTACAGCAAGACCCGCTACGGCTATGCGCGAGGCGGTGAGCCGGTGCACTTTGTGGCGAACATCCGGCGTTACTACGACATCCTCACCTGGGTGACCCAGCCGCAGTTGGAGGGCAACCAGGTGGTCGAAGGCAACTTGCATGTGCCGGGTATCGACAAGACCAAGCCGCCGGAAGATAACCCACAGTTGTAAGAACACAGCAAAACCCTGTGGGAGGGGGCTTGCCCCCGATAGCGGTGTGTCAGTTACAACTAAGCTGACAGATACATTGCAATCGGGGGCAAGCCCCCTCCCACATTTGGATCTCGAGCTGGCTCAAAGGCCGGTGAGTAGATGCACCACTGCGCCCGTCAGCACCATCACACCTGGCACCCCCGCTGCCTTTAAGGCCGTAGCATCCACCTTCGCCACATCCTGCAACTGCACCCGCACCCGCGTCAGCGCCACACGCTGCTGCGACTTGAGGTTGTCCGCGCCGCCCAACGCGCTGATTACTTCGGCCGGCAATAGACTCTGCGTCGGTGTTGCTACGGTCTCGGCAATCAAATCCGGCGTCAGGGCCTTCCAGAACGCCCGCTGCAATTTCTCGAACATGCTCAAAGCTCCATGACAGGTGAGGTTTCAACGGTAGCTGCGTGATATTGGTGCAGGGCCTCACGCACTTGGGCGGCTTCTTCCAGGCCCAACACTTGGCGGGCGATGATCTGGCAGTCGGCCAGGTCCAGTTCGCGCACGGTGGCCTTGATGGTGGGGATCAACGGCACGCTGACTGACAACTCGTCCACGCCCAGCCCGATCAGTACCGGCACGGCCAGCGCTTCGGAGGCCAGCGCACCGCACACCCCTACCCACTTGCCATGGGCATGGGCGGCCTTGACGGTGGTGGCAATCAGGCGCAGCACCGCCGGGTGGAAGCTGTCGGCCTGGCTGGCCAGGCGCGGGTGGTCGCGGTCCATGGCCAGGGTGTATTGAGTCAGGTCGTTGGTGCCGATGGAGAAAAAGTCCACGTGGGGCGCGAACACATCCGCCATCAGCGCGGCGGACGGTACTTCAATCATGATGCCCAGCTTCGGCAGCTCGGTAAGCCCCAGCGCCAGCGCTTCCTCTTCCAGAATCTTGCGCGCCAGGTGCAGCTCCGACAGCAGGCTGACCATTGGCAACATGATGTGCAGCCGCGCAAAACCGGCACTGGCGAGGATCGCACGGAATTGTTCGCGCAGCAGCTCAGGACGTTCCAGGCACAGGCGTATACCGCGCAGGCCGAGGAACGGGTTGGTTTCGGCATCCATCGGCACATAGGCCAACGGCTTGTCGCCACCGACGTCCAGGGTGCGCACCACCAGGTTGCGCTCGGTGCCCAGGGCACGGGCGATGGCCGTGTAGGTGGCTGCTTGTTCATCGGGGCCTGGCGCACGATTGCGGTCCAGGTAGAGGAATTCCGAACGCAGCAGGCCGACGCCTTCACCGCCGAGAGTCAGGGATTGCTCCACCTCCTGCAACGAGGCCACGTTGGCGGTGACTTCGACGTGATGGCCGTCGCGGGTGGTGGCGGGCAACGACGCCTGCGCCACATCGTGCTGATGGCGCAGCACCTGTTGCTTGCGAGTCGCCTCCAACTGCTCGATCTCGGCCAGGTTCGGCTCCAGGTGCAGCTCGCCTTTGTCAGCGTCGAGCAGTACCTGCTTGCCGTTGGCCAACCCCAGCACTTGGGTGGAAACACCGCAAATGGCCGGCAGACCAAGGGCACGGGCCAGGATCGCGACGTGGCTGGTCGCGCCACCGCCGACCGTGACGAACCCCAGCACTTTGCGGGTATCCAGGCTCGCCGTCTGCGAAGGGGTCAATTGCTCGGCGATGAGGATCGCGCGCTCCGGCAAGTCCCAGGCGCTGTCCTGGATGCCCAGGATCAGTTTCAGCACGCGCTGGCCGACGTCCGCCAGGTCTGCCGCACGTTCGGCGATCAGCGCATTGCCCAGCCCCTGGAACAGCTTGACGGTCGCGAACGTGGCACTGTTCCAGGCAAACGCGGCGCTCTTGCCCTCCGCCAACAAACTGTGGGTTTGTTCCAGCAAGGTCGGGTCTTCGAGCAATTCCTGGTGAGCGCGAAAAATCTCGGCCTGGGCACTGCCAGCAGCCTTGTCCCGCAGCGCCTGCAATGCCTCAGTGGCAGCCAGCAGGCCACGCTTCAAAGCAGCACGCTCAGTGGCTTCACCCGTGCCATGTTCAGTGATGGTCAACTCAGGTTCAGTCACTTGAACCACCTGGCCAAACGCCGACCCCGGCGATGCACACACGCCCCCTAGCACGGTCGCCGACGACTGCGTTGCCAACGGCTCGGCAACGCTCGCCACTACCTCGCCACAACCTTCAGCCAACAAGGCCACGAGCGCCTTTATCGCCACTTCGGCATCCTCACCCGCAGCGCTCACCTGCAACGTGTCGCCGTGCACGGTTTGCAGCGCCATGATCGCTACCAGCGATTTGGCGTTGGCGCTCTGGGTTTGCTTGTGCAGGTAGATACTCGCCTTGAAGCCCTTCGCGGCCTGGGCGAACACCGCCGCCGGGCGGGCGTGCAAACCGTTGGCATTGGGCAAAGTCAGCGGTTTGGAGAACAGTGCGTCGCCCTCCTCTTCGTCCACTGTGTCAACGGCTTCACCTGGGGATAACTGCAACAGCGGCTGGCCGACCGCCACACTATCGGTGGCCAACACGCTGAACGGCTCGCCGCTGACCACCAGCATCAAGGTCAGCAGACTGCGCGCATGGAGCGCCACATAGTCGGCATCGAATTCGATCAGCGCCTGCCCGGCCTCCACCCGCTGGCCTTCCTGCACCAACCGGGTGAAACCCTTGCCCGCCAGGTTCACGGTGTCCAGGCCGATGTGCATGAGCACCTGGACGCCATTGTCGTCGGTAATGCTGACGGCATGGCCACTGTTCTGGATATTGCTGATCACCCCGGCCAGCGGCGCGCACAGCGTCTGCGACGTCGGGTCGATGCACAGGCCATCGCCGATCAGGCGGCTGGAGAAGACCGGGTCGGGCACCTTGTCCAGCGCCAGCAGCACACCCGACAAGGGCGCCAGCAATTCCAGGGGTTGAGTTGTGGTCATGACGTCACCTGTTGTTGTGTTCTGTAAATATCATTGGGTGGATGCAAATCCTGAGGGTGACAGGGAAAAATGTGGGAGGGGGCTTGCCCCCGATAGCGGTGTTTCAGACAGGCATTTATTGGCTGGTACACCGTCATCGGGGGCAAGCCCCCTCCCACATTTTGTCCGCGTACACCCAAACATCTATTTCCACCAGTACTCGACCTGCACGCCGAAGTTCGAGCCATGCCGCGCCGTGCCATACGAGCCGGTATCGGACAACGCCGATCCCGCCGCCAACTCATTCGCCGCACGTTTGGCCGCTTCGTTCCAGGTGGCATAGGTGTAGTACAAGCGCACCTCCGGCCGCGCCCAGAAATCCGGGCCTTTGGGCGACCAGGTCGGAGCGAAGGTGAATTTGCTCAGTTTGCGCGTCCCGCCCGTAGCCTCGACCTGATCATGCCCAAGCTCGGCGACCAGTTTGAACTGTTCGCTGATGGCGTACGCCGGACGCACACCGAGGGACATCCAGGTCTGGTCCTGGCTGCCCGGACGAATATCCTTCTGGTACACCGCTTCGATCTGCCCACCGAAACGCGGGGTCGCCTGCCAATCGAAAAACTCCACGGCGCGGTAACTTTTGCTGCTGTTGTCCAGGAAGGTATTGCCGGTGTAACCCAGGCCGGTGCCGGGGCCTTCGCCGTACTGCAAGGCGAACTTGTTCTTGCCGCCCAGGAAAGGTTTTTGCACGTGCTGCGCGGTGAGCGCCCAACCGCTGTTGGTGTCGCGCCCGCCGGCTTTTTCGATGTAGCTCAGGCCCAGTTCCAGCTCGCCGCCGGGGTTGGTCTTGAAGCCCGCGACGTTGAAGTCGTGACGGGTGGCGTATTCCTTCTGGTACAGGTTGTCCTTGCGGGAAATGGCATAGCTGTACTTGAGGTCGCCGATCAGCACGTCCTCGATACCACCGCCCGTGGCGCTCTGGTTCCAGTAGTAGAAGTCGGAGATATGGATGTCGTTACGTTTGTAGTAACGCCGGCCGGCCCACAGCGAACCGCCATTAAGGGCTGGCAGGTTGGACCACTGCGCATACATCTGCGGCATGCGCGCGGTGCCGTTGTTTTCGCCCTGGAACTTCAGCGCGCGGTCGTACTTGTTGTAGAGCGATGCCATGGCATCGACGCTGAGCACCGAGCCGTCGTCGAGGGTGAGCAGGTCTTGGCGCAGCTCCAGCTCAGCGTATTGCTCGCATTCGTTACCCAGGCGGTACTTGGATTGCGCCCCCGGCAGTTGGAAGCACTGCTGCGGGCCGCTGCCCGTGGAAGTGCCCGCGCCGCTGCGCAGGTAACCGGCAAATTCCAGGGCTTGAGCGCCGAACGGCAGGCCCAGGCAAGACGCAACGAGGCCCAGCTTTATTATTGTTTTCATGAAGCACTCCGATTTTTTTATTATGTTTTTTGCAGCGCCCCGTGCTCCCACACGGGGTTACAGCGGGTCTCAGTCCTTGAGGTGCAGCACGAACGATTCGTAAGGACGCAATGCAACCGTGCCCGTTCGCACCGGGCAGTCGGGGTAGTTGCTGATCAGCAGGCGTTGCTCGGTCGCCTGGTTGATCACGTTGTCCGGCAGTTGGATTTCGCAGGGTTCCCCGTAGAAGTTGTTCAGCACCAGCAAGCGCTCGCCCTGGCCTTCGCGCAGGTACGCCCAGACCTGCAAATGGTCTTGCAGCAGTGGCCGATAAACGCCGGTCTGGATCAGCGGTTCGTGACGACGCAATGCAATCAGCGCGCGGTAGTGATGCAGCACGGAGTCCGGGTCATCCAGTTGGCTTTCGACGTTGATCTGCGCCGCATTGGCCGGGATGCCGATCCACGGCTCACCGGTACTGAAACCGGCGTTCTCCCCGACATGCCACTGCATCGGCGTACGGCTGTTATCGCGGGACTTCTGCATGATCGCCGCCATGCTCGACGCCGCGGATTCCCCCGCATCGCGCTTGAGGCGGAAGATGTTCAAAGTCTCCACATCGCGGTACTGCTCGATCCGGTCGAAGCCCGGATTGGTCATGCCCAACTCTTCGCCCTGGTACACATACGGCGTGCCCTGGAGAAAGTGCAGCGCGGTGGCGAGCATCTTGGCCGAGACCACGCGATGCTCGCCGTCGTTGCCAAAGCGCGAGACCACCCGCGGCTGATCGTGGTTACACCAGAACAACGCGTTCCAGCCACCACCGGCCTGCATGCCCAGTTGCCAGTCAGAGAAGATCTGCTTGAGTTGCAGGAAATCGAAGTCGGCCTTTACCCACTTCTGCAGGTTCGGGTAATCGACTTTCAGGTGATGAAAGTTGAAGGTCATCGACAGTTCTTTCGACGCAGGATTCGAGTAGCGAATGCAATGCTCGAGGCTGGTGGAGGACATCTCGCCGACATTGATCAGGTCATGCCCTTCGAAGACTTCGCGGTGCATTTCCTGCAGGTATTCGTGCACGTTCGGGCCGTCGGTGTAGAAGCGCCGGCCATCCGTGCTGTCCTCGGGGAAATCGGCGGGCTTGGAGATCAGGTTGATCACGTCCAGGCGGAAACCGCCCACGCCCTTGTCGCGCCAGAAGCGCATCAGCTTGAACACTTCGGCGCGCACCTTGGGGTTGTCCCAATTCAGGTCGGCCTGGGTGTGGTCGAACAGGTGCAGGAAGTACTGGCCGGTTTGCGCCTCGTACTCCCAGGCCGAGCCGCCGAACTTGGATTCCCAGTTGTTCGGCTGGTCGCGCCAGATGTAGAAGTCGCGGTACGGGTTGTCGAGGCTGCTGCGCGCCTGCTGGAACCACTCGTGTTCGATGGAGGTGTGGTTGACCACGATGTCGAGCATCAGCTTGATGCCGCGCTTGGCCGCTTCGCTGATCAGCAGGTCGCAGTCGGCCATGGTCCCGTAGCTGGGATCGATGGCGTAGTAGTCGCTGATGTCGTAGCCGTTGTCGCGTTGCGGCGAGCGCAGGAACGGGGTGATCCACAGGCAGTCGACGCCCAGCCATTTGAGGTAGTCGAGCTTGTCCACGATGCCCAGCAGGTCACCGGTGGCGTTACCCGCGTGGCTGTGGAAGCTTTTCGGGTAGATCTGGTAGATCACCGAGTGTTGCCAGTCTTGCATGGTGGGCTCCTTCAGTTGATTTTTTGAGCAGGCCTCTGGGGCCTCATCGGGGGCAAGTCGAGTCGTCGCACCGCCCCTCCCACATTTGAAATGCGTTCCAATGTGGGAGGGGGCTACACCCCGATTGCGCCGGTTCAGGCGACGCGATACCCAGGCCGAACAATCTTCATGCTCAACGCACAGGTCAAAACGAACGGCACGACAATCGCGATCACCATCCCGATCACAAAACTGGGGATGTACTGCGGAATGATCGAAATGAATCCAGGCAAGCCACCGACGCCGATGGCCGACGCCTGGACCTTGTTCAGCGACAGGAAAATGCTGCCCAGTGCCGAGCCGAGCAGCGCGGCATAGAACGGAAACTTGAAGCGCAGGTTCACGCCGAACATTGCCGGTTCGGTGATGCCGAAATACGCAGAAATCGCCGAGGTCGAGGCCATGCTTTTGTCCCGCGCATTGCGGGTCATGTAGAACACACCGAGCGCGGCGCTGCCCTGGGCCAGGTTGGACATGACGATCATCGGCCAGATAAAGGTGCCGCCCTGGGTAGAGATCAGTTGCAGGTCCACGGCGAGGAACATGTGGTGCATGCCGGTGATCACCAGCGGCGCATACAGCAGGCCGAAAATCGCCCCGCCGACCATCGGCGCCAGGTCAAACAGGGTGACCACGCCTTCAGTGATCAGGATGCCGAGGTGACGGGTCACCGGGCCGATGATCGCCAGGGCCAGCACGCCAGTGACAACGATGGTAGTGATCGGTACGACCAACAATTGAATAGCGTTGGGCACTCGCGCCCGCAGCCATTTCTCGATGACGCTCATCACGTAGGCCGCCATCAGGATCGGCAGGATCTGCCCCTGGTAACCGACTTTTTCAATCTTGAACCAACCGAAGATATCGAAGTACGGCAGGCTCTGGCCGTCGAGACCAGCGACCGCCTTGCCGTAGTTCCAGGCGTTGAGCAGGTCCGGGTGCACCAGCATCAGGCCGAGCACGATGCCGAGGATTTCACTGCCGCCAAACCGCTTGGCCGCCGACCAGCCCACCAGGGCCGGCAGGAACACAAACGAGGTGTTGGCCATCAGGTTGATCAGGCTCCACAGGCCATCCAGGTTCGGATACGCCTCCAGCAGCGTCTTGCCCTCGATGAACATGCCCTTGGCACCCATCAGGTTGTTCACGCCCATCAACAGGCCGGCGATGATCAACGCGGGCAGGATCGGCATGAACACATCGGAGAACACCCGCACCAGACGCTGCATGGCGTTGGTCTTGTCGGCGCCCTTCTTCTTCACGTCGGCGATGGTCGCGGCGGCGAGGCCGGTCTGCTCACGCAGGGCGGCGTAGACCTTCTCCACTTCGCCGGGGCCGATCACCACCTGGAACAATCCACCGGTGAAGAACGAGCCCTTGACCAGATCGACCTGGTTCAGCGCGTTGCCGTTGACCAGGCTCGGGTCCTTGAGCGCCAGGCGCAGGCGGGTCACGCAGTGGGCAGCTTGCTCAAGGTTGTCGCTACCCCCGAGGTTCTCGAGAATCTCGCGGGCGATAGTCGAATAGTCGTGGCTCATGCTTGGTTTCCACTTTGGTTTTTTTTATTGGGGGCAGTCATTGGCAGCACGCCGAGGGCAAAAGTACTCGTCTGTACGAGTTAAAGCAACAACTCGTCTGTACGAGTTACATATTGTTTATTTTTTGTAGGACGCCGCACCGCTGCGCACCGCATAAATCCAAGGGTCCAATGGACAAACCCCAGCCGGGCCACTAAGGTTCCTGCCTTGACCGCAACCCCGGCAAAGAGCCATCCCCATGAGCAAATACAACCAGATCTATACGGATCTGCTTGCCAGCATCACGACTGAACGCCTGCAACGCGGCACGCGCCTCCCCTCCGAAACTGAATTGATGGACAGTTACCAGGCCAGCCGAGGCACCGTGCGTCGGGCCATCGAGCAGTTGCAGGAGCGCGGGTTTGCGCAAAAGATCCACGGCAAGGGCACCTTCGTGTTGTCGCCCAACCCGATCGAGTTCCAACTCGGTGGCATCGTCAGCTTCCACGAAACCCACGCCGACCTGGGCGACGACGTACGCACCGAAGTGGTCGAGTTCACCCAACTCCCGCTGGAAGGCTCACTGCTGCAACACATCGAAGCCGAACCCGGCACCCTGATCACCCGTATCAAACGAGTACGGCGCATCGGCGGCAAACGGGTGATCCTCGACATCAACCACTTCGTGGCCGACGTGATCCCAGGGTTGGACCGCTCGATTGCCGAGCAGTCGATCTACGCGTTTATCGAACAGACCCTGCAACTGCAAATTGCCTACGCCCAACGCACCATCGAAGCCCTGCCGCGCAGCAAGGACGACCAGGCGCACCTGGACCTTGAGGGTCAGAGCCATGTGATCGTGGTAAGCAACCAGACGTTTTTGCAGGACGGGCGGCAGTTCGAGTACACCGAGTCGCGGCATACGTTGGATAAGTTTTACTTTTCGGATATTGCGCGGCGGTAAAATCCACGCGCAGGTTTGGGGGGCTAACGGCTTGAGAGCCACCCCCCTTAATCGATGGTGTAGCCCCGCCGCTGATCAAACTCCTGATATTTTCGGGAAATCGCAGGATCGTCTGAACGCCCTTCGACAGTGTCCGTCGTCACTAAGCCATTCAGGCCGCGGACGGAATGAATAGCGGCTTCCCATGCGCCTGAATCAAGCGGCGGTTCGATAAAGTTTTTCAAGTACGCATCCAGAATGCCTTTATCAGGCATCTCGATCTCTTGACTCAAGGCAGATAGGTAGGCCGACTTATCCGTCCGGCCCCAATTGATCGAAAACCCTGCGCGATGACAGAGGACTGAATGAACCACCAGCATCGTTCTTCCATTGCCATCAAGAAACGGATGCCCGTATGCAAAAAAGCCCATCACCAGCCCCGGTGACGTTTTAAGAACTGCCTTGTTTTGCCCCAAACGAAGCCCTTCGTCAACGGCTCTTTTGGCTTCGTACGGAAGGCAAAAACAGGTGCCTGCTTTAGAGATCGCCAAGTCAGGTGAAGTCGTCATCCTGTCAGTGCCAGCCCACGGATAAAGATCGCCAAACAGAAGCGCGTGGACCTGTAGAAAGTCGCGATACCTGATCGTGCGTTTCTTCGCCAAATAGGCCATCGCGTCAGCAAGGTTCGCCGTAAACAGGTCATGTTCAAGCTGCTTGACGATATTGAGGTCTTTTTCACCCACAACGTTTCTGAGATAGCCCTTCGCGTCAAAGTCCTTGAATGGGTCAAACACGCTGCTTTTCCCTCAAGTAGTTAGTGAGCAGGTGAACAGCTTCCAGACCGGTGACCTTTTTCTCTTTCTTCAGCGCGATGACCAAGTTCTCTATGACGTCAGTGCGAATATCATCTCCCGCCAGACGAGAGACATTTTCTGCCCACTCATCTGCGTAAGTCCTGATATAAGCGACCTGGCATGAAACCGCCAGATCCATCACATAACGCCGTAGTCCAGACTTAGGAATGATCAAGGCACCTGTTTTCGGATGACGCCTTACCGAGCTTTTCGGTTTCCGGGGAGCGGCGCGTTCATTGACATAAACCACTGACCGCCCACCAAGCGATAACTTGCGTCGAATTCGGCGGCTACCCTGTACGCAGATTTTTGCGTCTTTTGATACCACTGAGCGTCCGGACCCGGATTGGGTGACTTGCACAAACGCACTAACGCCCAACCGCTGAAGCACCTCAACGGCGAGTGTTTCAAGGTCAGCTATAGGAGTGACAACTCCCGAATCAGGGTGACACGAAGCTTTCGCGTAGATGCCAATGCCCATGCGGACGATCACGCCTTTGCGTATGAGTTCATCCAACGCAACAGATACCTGTGAATGCCCACCAAGCGCAGAAACATCCATGCGCAGGATCACGCTTCCCAGCATGCCATCAATAGCATTCTGCATACGCTCTTCCAGCTTCATGTACAGGCCTCCAAGATTGCGACCACTTACAGTGAGCGATGGCATCAGCTTGTTAATTCGAACAGAAACAACAAGGGAGCGTTGCTTCGTTTCGATTATGGGCAAGCTCAGGAAATTCTCCAACCCTTCCTAGCTTAAAGTAGAGTTTGTACGGGTCTCAGTTGGAAAGAAAGCACCGTTAACATTCCGGACAAGTGGCGTGGGCAATACCTCGAACGCATCCTTGGGCAGGAATGGGTGCAACCCTTTTCTGAGGTTTATGGTGTGGAGCCCGATGAGCAGCGTATGAAACTCTATTGTCTGCTGGATCGTGAAGCGGCTCCTGTTCTTCTGGCGAAGCAGCTTGTTACTGTTGAAATACGCAGCGACAAGACAAACAGATAAAACCCTACGTAGAATGCCCTCGTGGCTATGGAACACCTTCCTTCTAACCTCCTATGACCTAGGGGTTTCGCTCTCCACACTGCGCCTGCTTCTTGCAGGCGTTTTTACATCAGCTGTAGCACGACGCTGCAACTCGTTTATCACGGCGGCCAAGGGAGAAAATCAAGCATGAATCAGGAGCTGTTCCTACGTCGCCGTAGCAAAGTTCACGTACCAATGGGCACTGGCGGAGCTACACGGGCTCAGGTTGCGTCGGCTGTCCGAGAAGTCGCGGCGTTCCGATGCGTACTGTCAGAACCTCTGATTGAGCAAATCGGCAGGTTGTCAGCGACAGAACTCAAACACTGGCTGGGCGAAATTGTCGGGGTCCTTCAGCGGCAGACTGGTGCACATGTTCAGCACAGGCCGTTTTATCCTGACTTTCCAGAGCAAGTCCTGACGGCCTCAGAGGCGGAGTTGTACCTTAACGCCGTCATTCATTACTTCACGCTTCTACGTTTACCACCGACCGAACACGCTCGACCTGCGATGCTTGAAGGCAACTTCATAACTCGCGTGATCGAGCCGGGAAGCGTTTGTGAGTTCGAATCACTCCTGGAACCACTGATTTCATCGCGCACCTCGCTCTCCGAAGAGGACGCCGCCGATGTCGCCTGGTTTATCCGAGCGTACAAAAGCGATGTGTTCCGACTGCTGCCTGAGGTCGTGCCGTCTCGGGAGATCCGTGCATTGGTTGGCGGCGCACTGATCCTGCATGTAGCCGGCGATGTACGGATAGAGGCATTTCTAGAGCGAAACGTCGACACCGCGACTGACGTGCTAAGACTCGCGGTTGCCCTGAATGGAGGAGACGTGTCACTGGCGACCGCGTCGACACGTTTCACTGCGATGAAACGCTCGATGCGCCGTCTGCTGTTGCGCCTGCTCGACCGCATACCCAACGCTGCAGAAGACCTGATGCGGCATGCTGAGCGATGGAAACGACTGGCCGAAGTACTGCATCCGGGCGACTACGCCGATAAGTACCCACGAGCGCTAGCGGCGATCACGGCAGCGCGTCGCAACGAAGCGCCCGCTTCATTTGGATCACGTGTCGAAACATTATTTGCTCAGCGCAATATCGCCACGCTTACGCCCCTACTACAGAGTCGTCCTGGTGAGTTCGCGCGACGGCTGGACGCGACCCTGCGACGTGCGGCGGAACCAGAGCTGGTTCTAGACGCGTTCGAGGCGGTCTCGGCACAAGTATCCTCACCTGTTCTATTGCAACTACTGGCCCAGGTACGCTCTCCGCGCCCTCTCCCCCTGCGAGCCTTCACGCCGAAAGGTGCACTGGCCAAAGTCTTTGCCATCAAAGATCGACGCGAATCTCTGACACCGGACGTGTTGGCTCGTGCAGCCCGAATCTGCGAGGACGCTCTCGTAAAGCGTTTTGAGTCGCTGCCACCACTAGGTCGCTGTTTCATCGATCCCGCATTAAGCGAATACAAAGTACCGCTGGCACAGCGTGCCTCATCAAAATCACTACGTACGCTGGTGCGGGGTAGTCGATTGCCAATGCCTGACACCCGCTTCATTCGTCTGTTCCTGTGGTGGAAGAACGGCCTTGGACGCACGGACATCGACTTGTCCGCAGCATTTTTCGACGCCAACTTCGTGTTCAAAGAAACGGTCGCTTACTACAACCTCAAGGGTTACGGCGGCTACCACAGTGGTGACATCGTCGACGCACCGAAAGGCGCTTCGGAGTTTATCGACCTCGACCTTGATATCCTCGTCGAGAAGGGTATCCGCTATGTCGCTACGTCTATCAACTCATACACCGAGCAGCCGTACTGTGATCTTCCAGAGTGCTTCGCTGGCTGGATGGCCCGCGCCGACACGGCGTCGGGTGAAGTATTCGAGCCCAAATCCGTGTTCGACCGTATCGATATCGCATCCGACACGGTTATCTGCCTGCCATTCGTGATGGACTTGCAGGAGCGACACATGATTTGGGCCGATCTGGGACTCACTTCATCACCACGCTGGAACAACGTCGATAACAACCTCCGCGGGGTATCGTTGATGCTGCGGGCTTTGGTACATACACCAAGGCCGGACTTGGAGACTCTGTTCGATTTACATGTTCGAGCAAGGGGAGAACGAGTGGCTTCACCGCAGCAAGCAGAGTCGGTGTTTGCACCTGATCAAGGGATAACACCGTTCGATACGGATTTGATTCGATCACAGTTTCTCTAAGACCCTACACCAGCCTTTGCTGCACCTTGAAAAACATTTCTACGACCACGTCTCAAAATCCGTTGTGGCATATGATGAGTAGATACTTTCCCCGCCGTCGGACATTGGCCCTCTTCTACAAAGCCTGGATGGTGATGGCCAGCGCGCTTCTCATCGCCTGCCAATCGCCGCGTGAGGCACTGCAACACCTGGCTGATGAGCATGACCGCCAATTGGAGGTCCTGCCGGGACACAACTTCCCCCTCTTGTTTCTTGCGCCGCACACTGCAGAAAAGATGACGCGCCTGCGTGTGTACCTGGAAGGCGATGGCCATTCATGGGCGACGGCCACTCAACCCAGCCTGGATCCGAGCCCGCACAATCTGTTGGTACCACGGCTGGCGATCAATGATCCGACACCGAATGCATACCTGGCACGCCCCTGCCAGTTCGTCAGGGCCGCTGCCTGTCAATCGGCACTCTGGACCCATCGACGATTCTCTCAGGAAGTGGTCACAAGCCTCAGCCAGGCGCTGGATCAATTAAAACAGCGCTACGGCAACAGTGAGTTCGAACTGGTCGGGTACTCCGGTGGCGCCGCGCTCGCATTACTGTTAGCGGCGCAACGCAATGACGTTACCCAGGTGCAAACCCTCGCTGGCAATCTCAGTCCACGCCTGTGGGCGACGATGAAAGGCCTGTCGCCACTCGACGGTTTACTGGATCCGCTGGACTATCGTAGCCGACTCGCCTTGTTACCCCAGCGTCATCTCATCGGCGAAGCGGACCTGATTATTCCAAGTGGGTTGGCTGATAGGTACCAACAGGCGCTTGATTCGCCCCTCTGCGAATACATCCATGTACGGGGAGCAAGCCATGATAAGGGGTGGGAAGCGACCTGGAGCCACTGGGTTAAAGCGCCATTGCCCCATGGAGATCCTGAGATTGAGGGTAAACAGGCCCGCTGACCCACCCTGTATAACTACAAAAAATCACGGCGACGTCGCATTTTTTAGCTTTTTTTCTTCACCGATCCTTTTTGTAATGAATTGTCCTACACGCATCGTGTAAATTCCCACGCGCTTGAATCAGCAATTCACTGACAAGCTGGCAGGGATGCCTAAAACAGACGCTGACGCGTGGGCTGTTCCCTGTCAGTTTCTGCCCTGTAAGGATACTGCCTTGAACATTTCCCACCTGCGCCGCTCGTTGTTGGCGCTGTCCGTCGCGACTGCTACTGCGACAGCATATGCCGTACCCGCCCCCAACTTGAACCACGACCTGAGCACAGGGGCATACAGCAGCTCCGGTGACGTATTCAATAACGCCACCTTCACCGGAACATCGCAAAACGCAGGTGTAGAGCTGACCAACGTGACCCTGGCGGGCAACCTGGTCAACCAGGGCAAAATCAACCTGACGGCTGCGACCCCCACCGACTTCCCGTCCGGTATCGCCATGACCCTCAATTCCAACGTCGGTGGTGACTTGGTAAATAGTGGCGACATTACGGTGAGCGGTAACGCCGTCGTCGGGCTGGACCTGTATCTGGCAAAGATCGCGGGTGAAGTGAACAACAACGGCAACATCACTGTGACAGGCGCCAATGCCGAAGGCATGCTGATCACCTCGACCCAGGCGCGTATCAATAACTCGGGCACTATCACCGCGCGTGGCATCGACTCTGTGGGTATCGACATCGAGAACGCACGCTTTACGGGGCAGATGACAGGCGCTCCCTCCAAGAGTGATATCAACAACAGCGGGACTATCTCGGCTGACGGGATCGGTATCCGCTTTCGCAGTCTCGACACCTCCGGCGGTACCGACACTCTCTCTATCAGGCAGACAGGTGGCCTGATCGAAGGCGGCACCGCAGCCATTCTGGCGGACGACAATGCCCCACGTTCGTATTTCTACTGGGAGGGTGGTCAGGTCAAGGGTGATCTGCTGGGCCTGAGTGGTGTGCTGGTGCGAGGGGACACGCTGTTCGATGGCTCGACCATCCGCGCCGGTTACGTTGATATCGGCGATGGCCGCCTGACGCTGCTTCGCCCGCAGACCACGATTGTGGGCGACCTCGACCTGGACAGCGCCACCGCGCGCCTGCGCCTGCTGCTGGACAACAACACACTGCCCAACACGCCGATCCTGAAAGTCACCGGCAATACCTTCTTCTCTGCAGGCAGCCAGATCGAACTGCAGGCGCGCTCCGATGACTTCCGCACGTCGGCCCAGGGCACGCGCTACACCCTGATCAACTCTGGCACCTGGGAAGACCCGCAGAACCTGTCCGTGGTTTCCTCCTCGGCGCTGCTTGAGGTGAGGAACTTCGGCATTGAAGGCCAGGACGTGAAAGCACTGGTTGCCACCCGCAGTGATGAGGTGATCACGCAAGACCTGATGAGCGCCCGTGGTTCACGCAACGCGGTGAGCGCCATCAAGCCATTCAAGAACACGCTCATGGGCCAACTGGACGAAAGCGACCCGGTATTCCAGCAATTCGCCAACGCCTCCTCCAGCGAAGAACTGGCCAAACTGGCCGAAAGCCTGACCCCGGACGTCAGCCGTGGCGCGATCAACGCAGCCACCAGCAGCCAGAACCTGGTCGCCAGTACCATCAACCGCCGCGCCAGCAAAGCGCGTAGCGGCCTGTCCTCCGGTGACGTGCTGGCCGAACAAGGCGTATGGCTGCAAGCGCTGTCCAGCGATGCCAACCAGGACAGCCGCCACGGTATCGACGGCTATGACGCCAACACCCACGGCATCGCCGTGGGTGCCGACGGCAAGCTCAATGCCGATACCACCGTGGGCCTGGCTTACAGCTACCTGACCAGCGACGTGAAAACCGACCAGGGCAACAAGACCGACGTCAGCGGCCATGCACTGACCCTGTACGGCAACTGGGCCCGTGACAACTTCTTTGTCGACACCTCGCTGATGTACGGCTGGAACGACAACGAATCCAAACGCTACATCGCCGGCACCCGCGCCAAGGCCGACTACGACAGTGAGATCTTCGGCGTCAACGCGCTGGCAGGCTACACGTTCCAGCTCGACAAACAGTGGCTGCTGGAACCACAAGTCGGTGCGCGCTATGCCAATGTATCGATTGACTCGTACCGTGAAAAAGGCAGCTCAGCCGCCCTCAACGTCGGCAGCCAGCGCTACGAAATCGGCGAAATGGGCCTGGGTGCTCGCCTGGCGGCCGCTTTTGACGTAGGCGTGGGCAGCTTTGAACCGGAAGCCAAGCTGATGGCCTGGCACGATTTTATCGGCGACAAGGCCGGCACCACCTCCACCTTCGTGCTCGGCGGCACCCCGTTCACCACCACAGGCGCGACACCAGCGCGCGACAGCTACGAGCTGGGACTGGGCGCCAACTACCGCGTGGGCGCGTGGAGCGTGGGCGGGACGTACAACTACCTGACCAGCAGTGGTTTCGACGCCGACACCTTCACTGCGAACGTGCGTTACGACTTCTGATCAACGTCTACAGCTGAAATGAAAAAACCGGCCTAGGCCGGTTTTTTCATGCAGCGCTGCCGGATCATTCCCACTCAATCGTCGCCGGCGGCTTGCTCGACACGTCATACGTCACGCGCGAAATGCCTTCGATCTCATTGATGATACGACCGCTGACAGTCTCCAGCAGTTCGTACGGCAGGTGTGCCCAGCGGGCGGTCATGAAGTCGATGGTTTCTACCGCACGCAGGGCCACAACCCACGCGTAGCGACGGCCATCGCCTACCACACCCACGGATTTCACCGGCTGGAACACCACGAAGGCCTGGCTGACTTTGTGGTACCAGTCGGCTTTGCGCAGTTCTTCGATGAAGATGTGGTCGGCGCGACGCAGCAGGTCGGCATATTCCTTCTTCACTTCACCCAGGATACGCACGCCCAGGCCCGGGCCTGGGAAGGGGTGGCGGTAGACCATGTCGTACGGCAGGCCCAGTTCCAGGCCCAGACGGCGGACTTCGTCCTTGAACAGTTCGCGCAGCGGTTCTACCAGCTTGAGGTTCATTTCCTCAGGCAGGCCACCCACGTTGTGGTGGGACTTGATCACGTGGGCCTTGCCGCTCTTGGCGCCGGCCGACTCGATCACGTCGGGGTAGATGGTGCCTTGGGCGAGGAACTTGATGTTGTCGAGTTTGTTGGACTGGGCATCGAACACGTCGATGAAGGTGCGGCCGATGATCTTGCGCTTCTTCTCCGGGTCGGACTCGCCGGCCAGGTTATTCAAGAACTGATCTTCGGCGTTGGCGCGGATCACCTTGACGCCCATGTTCTCGGCGAACATGGCCATCACCTGCTCGCCTTCGTGCAGGCGCAGCAGGCCGTTGTCGACGAAGACGCAAGTCAGCTGGTCGCCGATGGCTTTGTGCAGCAGCGCGGCAACCACGGAGGAGTCAACGCCACCGGACAGGCCAAGCAAGACGTTGTCGGTGCCGACCTGGGCGCGCACTTGGGCGATGGCGTCTTCAGCGATTTTCGACGGGGTCCACAGCGCTTCACACTCGCAGATGTCGAGGATGAAACGCGACAGGATGCGGCCGCCTTGCTTGGTGTGGGTCACTTCCGGGTGGAACTGCACGCCGTAGTAACGACGCTCGTCGCTGAACATGCCGGCAATCGGGCAGCTCGGGGTGCTGGCCAGGATGTGGAAGTCCTGTGGCATCTTGGTGACCTTGTCACCGTGGCTCATCCACACGTCGAGGCCGAACAGGCCGTCGGCGTCGACGTGGTCTTCGATGCCGTCCAGCAGGCGGCTCTTGCCGACCACGTCGACACGGGCATAACCGAATTCACGCAGCTCGGAACCTTCAACCTTGCCGCCCAGTTGCTCGGCCATGGTCTGCATGCCGTAGCAGATGCCGAAGACCGGTACGCCCAGGTCGAATACCGCTTGCGGGCAACGCGGGCTGTTGGCTACGTGCACGGACTCGGGGCCACCGGCGAGGATGACGCCTTTCGGTGCGAATTCGCGGATCGCTTCGTCGTGCATGTCGAACGGATGCAGTTCGCAGTACACGCCGATTTCGCGCACGCGGCGGGCGATCAACTGGGTGTACTGGGAACCGAAATCGAGGATCAGGATGCGGTGGGCGTGAATGTCGAGGGCCATGAAGTCAGTCTCGTCTAATGAATCAGAAACAACTCGGGGCTGAAGAACAGCCCCGGTTACTTAACATTTTGCTGGAAGCCTCAACCTACGCGGTAGTTTGGCGCTTCCTTGGTGATCTGCACGTCGTGGACATGGGATTCAGCCATGCCGGCGCCGGTGATCCGCACGAACTCAGGCTTGGTGCGCATTTCTTCGATGTCGGCGCTGCCGGTGTAGCCCATCGAGGAACGCAGGCCGCCCATCAGTTGGTGGATGATCGCGCTCAGGGTGCCTTTGTACGGCACACGGCCTTCGATGCCTTCCGGGACGAGTTTCTCGGCGCCTGCCGAGGAGTCCTGGAAGTAACGGTCGGAAGAGCCTTGCGCCTGGGACATGGCGCCCAGCGAACCCATGCCACGGTAAGCCTTGTAGGAGCGGCCCTGGAACAGTTCGATCTCGCCTGGCGCTTCTTCAGTACCGGCGAACATCGAGCCCATCATCACGCAGGAAGCACCGGCCACGATGGCCTTGGACAGGTCGCCGGAGAAACGGATGCCGCCGTCGGCGATCAACGGTACGCCGGTGCCTTCGAGGGCAGCAGCAACGTTGGCGATGGCGCTGATTTGCGGCACGCCGACACCGGCGACGATACGGGTGGTGCAGATCGAGCCAGGGCCGATACCGACCTTGACCGCATCCGCGCCCGCTTCGGCCAGGGCCTTCGCGGCTGCGCCGGTGGCGATGTTGCCGCCGATCACTTGTACTTCAGGGAAGTTCTGCTTAACCCAACGCACGCGGTCGATCACGCCTTTGGAGTGGCCGTGGGCAGTGTCGACCACTACTACGTCCACACCGGCAGCGACCAGCGCCGAAACGCGGTCGCCGGTGTCTTTACCGGTGCCGACCGCAGCGCCAACGCGCAGACGACCTTGGTCATCCTTGCTGGCCAGTGGGTAAGCCTTGGCTTTTTCGATGTCGTTGACGGTCATCATGCCTTTGAGGGCGAATTTGTCGTCGACGATCAGCACGCGCTCGATGCGGTGCTTGTGCAGCAGTTCGCGCACATCGTTCTTGTCGGCGCCCTCCTTGACAGTGACCAGACGCTCTTTGGGCGTCATCACTTCGCGGACGGTGACTTCAAGACGGTTCTCGAAACGCACGTCTCGGGAAGTGACGATGCCGACCAGGTCGCCATCGTGCAGTACCGGAACGCCGGAGATGTTGTGCAGGCGGGTCAGGTCGAACAGGTCACGCACGGTGGCGTCGGCTTCGATGGTGATCGGATCTTTCACCACACCGGCTTCATAACGCTTGACCTTGCGCACTTCGGCAGCTTGCTGCTCGATGGTCATGTTCTTGTGGATGATGCCGATGCCGCCTTCCTGAGCCATGGCGATGGCCAGACGGGCTTCGGTGACGGTGTCCATGGCAGCGGAAACCAGGGGAATATTCAGCTCGATGCCACGGGTTAGGCGGGTCTTGAGACTGACTTCGTTAGGAAGTACCTCGGAATAACCGGGCACTAGGAGAATGTCGTCGAATGTCAGAGCTTCTTGGCTGATACGCAGCATCGCGGGGGCTCCCGAGCGGGAAAATGGAAGCGCGCCATTATATACATGCACCCTGTCGGGCTCAATGTAAAACTCTGACAAACTTGGTAATACTGATAGATGGAGAAATGATCGTTCCCACGCTCTGCGTGGGAACGATCAGGATAAGGGTTACAACTCGACTTTGACCCAACTCATCTTCTGGTCCAGCCAATCGGCGAATTCGTCGATAAAACTTTGCTTGAACCCTGCCTCCGCCCAGTTGTTGAAGATAAATCCCAGGTTGGAAAACCCGCATTCCTGCAGGAACAGGAAGCCGTTGATGTCGTCTTCATGCCCGCACAGCGGGCAGGTGAAGTTGTCGGTGTGGCCGGGCATCCAGTCTTCCAGGCTTTCAAACAGTGCTTCACCGACTTCCTTGCGGCACTCCGGGCAACCGGCCTCTTCGAGAAAGCCCTTGGCCGGGGTGTAGATGCAGCGCTTGTAGATGATCTCCAGGCCATTGATCGGCTCGTTGAACGGCAGTGCCTCGGGGTAAAGCACCACGGCGCGGGCGCCATCGGCCAGGGCATAGCCCATGCGGTTGCCGGTGCGGCCACAGGTGGTCAGCTCTTCCTTGATGATGTTCTTGCGCACCAGCCAGCGCACGATCGCCCGGGCGCGGGGTTCGTGGACGGGCAAGGTGGAGATTTTCGGGACAAGGATGCTTTGGGAATTCATGGGAGTCCTGCGGTGTGGCCACTGGCGTCATCGGGGGCAAGCCCCTCCCACAGGGGAATGCATTCCAAATGTGGGAGGGGGCTTGCTCCCGAAGAGGCCCTGAAGGCAGGCAGCTTAATCCCTGAAAAAACCAGGTCAAGTACTCAAATACCGCCCGATCAATGCAATACCGCTGGCCAGCACCAGCCAGGTCACCAGCCGCACAAACGCCTCGCGCGACATGCGCATCGTCAACCTGCGCCCACACCACAGCCCGAGGGCCATCGCCGGCAGCAGGCACAGCGCCAACATCAACAACGGTAAATCAGCATACACCCCGGCCACCAGGAACAGGCTCAGGCGCACCACCGTGCTGCAACTGATCAACGCACTCTGGGTGGCGCGCGCCGCGTCTTTGGGCAGACGACTGTTCAGGTAGATCGCATATAAGAAGCCACCACTGCCAAACAACGCACCAAACAACCCGCCCACCGTACCCATGGGTATCGACCACCCCGCCGCCAACTGCGTCGGCCGTGCCTTTACCGCCAGGCTGTAGAGCGCGTAGGCGCTGATAAACAGGCCCATCAACAACAGCAACAGGTCCGAATGCAAGTTGAGCAAAAACACCACACCGAGTGTGCAGCCAATCGCCATGCACGGCAGCAATCGCAGCAGCTCCGGCTTGTTCACATCGCGCCGCGATTGCAGCAGATTGCCAAACGCCGCGACAAAATCCAGCAACACCAGCAGCGGGATGATCTTCGACAGCGGCATATACAGGATCAGCAGCGGCCCCGCCACCAACGCGGTACCGAATCCCGCGATACCGAACACGATATAGGCCACAACGATGCCCAGGCCGATCACCAGCCAATCCACACCACCAAACGACCACTGACTCATCAGCTCAACCGGGCTCATGGGGTATTCCTTGTTAGAGATGGCCATCACTTTAGCGATCGACGAGGGATGCGACTAATATCATCGAAACCCTCTACTTATCTCGAAAAGGCATGACGCGTGATTTCCACCCGCCAACTGCGTTACTTCGTCGAAATCGCCGACAGCGGCAGTTTCAGTGCCGCCGCCGAGCGCCTGTTCGTGGCGCAATCGGCCCTGAGCCGACAGATCAAGGAGCTGGAGACCCAGCTGCAAACCCCGCTGTTCGAACGCACCGCACGCCAACCGCGGCTCACGGCGGCGGGTGAGGCGTTCTATCCGCGAGCGCGCAACCTGCTGAGTGAACTGCTCAAGGCCAGCGAACTGGCGACCCAAGTGGGTAATGGCGAACTGGGCACGCTGCGCCTGAGCCATTCGAGCACTGTGCCGATGAGCGGCCCTTTGCTGCAGGGCATCAGCACCTGGTTGGAGCGCTGCCCTGGAGTATCGATGGATATCGTCAAACTGTCCTCCGAAGCGCAGTTGGAAGAAATCGCCGACGGTCGCCTTGAGGTCGGCGTGCTGCGCTTGCCGGTGCTGCGCCAGCGCGAGGGGGTTCGAGTGATACCTTTGTATAGCGAGCGCCTGCTGCTGGCCGTACCGCCCAACCATGCGTTAGCGCGTAGTCATGCGCCCATCGAGCTAGGGCAATTGAAGGACGAAGCGTTTATTTCAATACCCCACCCCCAGCGCGGCGGCTTGAGTTATCTGTCAGCCGAGTTGTGCATGCGTGCCGGATTTTTCCCCAAGGCCGCAAGGGTGATGTCACGCAAGACCACCCAGCTGCAACTGATCCAGGCCGGCTTCGGTATTGCCTTGTTACCAAAATCCATGCAGGACATCGCCCCCGCCAACGTGCACTTTTTACCCCTGGCCGACCCGGACTGCCTCAGTACCGTGGCCCTGGCGTGCGCACAGGCGCCGAGCGCGCTGGTGGAGCAGTTCTGTCAAACCTTGCACGAATGCCTATAAACTGCCGCCCATGATTAAAGATCCTTTTGCCCGTCTGGGCCTGGACCGCGAAGTCCTGACTGTCAGCCAGCTCAACGGCCGCGCGCGGGTGTTGCTGGAAGACGTGTTCACCAATATCTGGGTCGAAGGCGAAATCTCCAACCTCGCTCGCCCGGCCTCCGGGCATGTGTATTTCACCCTCAAGGACAGCGGCGCCCAGGTGCGTTGCGCGCTGTTTCGCAACAACGCTGCGCGGGTGCGCCAGGCGCTGAAGGATGGCCTGGCGGTGAAAGTGCGCGGCAAGGTTTCGCTGTTCGAGGGCCGGGGTGATTACCAGTTGATCCTCGATACGGTGGAGCCGGCCGGTGATGGCGCGTTGCGCCTGGCGTTCGATGCGCTGAAGGAAAAGCTCAGCGCCGAAGGCCTGTTCAGTGCCGAGCGCAAGGTGCCGCTGCCGGCGCATCCTCGGCGCATCGGCATTATCAGCTCGCCGACCGGCGCGGTGATCCGCGACATCATCAGTGTGTTCCGTCGCCGTGCGCCCAACATTGAACTGACCCTGATCCCCACCGCCGTGCAAGGCCGCGAAGCGATCCCGCAGATTGTGCGCGCGTTGAAACTCGCGGATGCCCGTGGCTTCGATGCGCTGATCCTGGCCCGTGGCGGCGGCTCACTGGAAGACCTCTGGTGTTTCAACGAAGAAGCCGTGGCCCGTGCGGTGGACGCCTGCGTCACGCCAATCGTCAGCGCCGTTGGCCATGAAACTGATGTATCGATCAGCGACTTCGTGGCCGACGTGCGTGCCCCTACCCCCTCCGCCGCCGCTGAATTGCTCGCGCCAGACGCCGGCCATCTGGTACGCCAGGTCGAAAACCTGCGCCGCCGCCTGGTGCTGCTGATGCGCAACCGCTTGAGCCACGACCGCCTGCGCCTGGAGGGCATGGCCCGACGCCTGCGTCACCCCGGTGAGCGCCTGCGTCAGCAGGCCCAGCGCCTGGATGACCTGGACATGCGTCTGCGCCGCGCCCTAGAGCGCAGCCTCAATACCCGCCGTGAACGCCTGATCCGCCTGGAAACGCGCCTTGCCGGCCAGCACCCGGGCCGCCAGTTGACCCTGTTGCGCCAACGCCTGGACAGCCTCGCCGAACGCCTGCCCCGCGCCATGCGCGAAGGCCTCAAGGCACGGCGCCTGCAATTGCAAAGTCAGATGCAGACGCTGCACGTGGTCAGCCCGCTGGCGACCCTGGGCCGTGGCTACAGCATCCTCTTGGATGAGCGCGGCCACGCCATTCGCAATGCCGCGCAGACCCACACCGGCCAGCGCCTGAGCGCCCGCCTCGGTGAGGGCCAATTGCAAGTGCGGGTGGAAGACAACCACCTGACACCCGTCACCCTTTCGTTATTGGATTGATCGATGCCACGTCTCTTCAGTGTGTTGATGCTGCTGTGCCTTGCCTTTAACGCGCAGGCCGACAGCTACATTACCCGAACCCTCAACAAGCCCGTGCCTGGCGGGGTTGCCGTGGTCGAACTCGGCCCTTCCGCTGCCGCCCCCAAAGCCACGTACCTGGGCAAGCCGGTACTGGTGGTGAAAGAAGCGGACACCTGGCTGGCGATTGTCGGTATTCCGTTGACGATCAAGCCTGGCAATGAGCGCATCAGCAGCGGCGGGCGCAACCTGCCGTTTATCGTCGGCTACAAAAAGTACCCGGAACAACGCATCACCCTGAAAAACAAAAGCCAGGTAAACCCTGACCCGGCGCAGCTCAAGCGCATCGAAGGCGAATTGGCGGTGCAGCTCAAGGCCTACCGCAGTTTCAGCCCTAGCCTGCCGAGCAACCTGGTGCTGGACAAACCGGTGAACGGGCCGCTGTCGAGCAAGTTCGGTGTGCGGCGTTTCTTCAACGGTGAAGAACGCAACCCTCATTCGGGCCTGGACTTTGCGGTGCCGGCCGGTACGCCGATCAAGACGCCAGCCAACGGCAAGGTGATCCTGGTGGGCAACTACTTCTTCAACGGCAACACGGTGTTCGTCGACCATGGCCAGGGCTTTATCAGCATGTTCTGCCACATGTCGAAGATCGACGTGAAAGTGGGCGATCAGCTCACACGCGGCGCAGTGGTGGGCAAGGTCGGTTCGACTGGCCGTGCGACCGGCCCGCACATGCATTGGAACGTCAGCCTGAACGATGCGCGGGTCGACCCGGCGATCTTTATCGGCGCGTTCCAACCCTGAAACGCTGGATTGCGCGCTCGATAATGGGCGCGCAATTATATCCAGGCATTGAATCATCTTCAGGCATAAGATCTCGTTTCCTACGCCAACAGAAGAACTTCTCTCAATTTTTAGCGACTGCTTGCCATCTTTCACCCTGACGGTTAGGGTTGAGCTTATGAAAACCTCTCACACCCTCATTCAGCTCCGCCAGCACCGCAGCCTGTGCCTCGTCAGCGCACGACTGCCAGGCTGAATCGATCTGCCTCGTCTTTACGTTTTATCCCTAAAAACAGTTCTACGGCAGGCCGCCTTTTCTCGGCCCCTACAACAAAGGATTTCCCGATGAGCATGCTCAAAGACCCGTCTTCGAAGTACCGCGCGTTCCCGACCATCGATATTCCGGACCGCACCTGGCCATCGAAGACCATCACCGAAGCGCCGATCTGGTGCAGCTCCGACCTGCGTGATGGCAACCAGTCGCTGATCGAGCCGATGGACGCAGTGAAAAAGCTGCGCTTCTGGAAGACCCTGGTCGCCGTCGGCGTGAAAGAAATCGAAGCTTCGTTCCCTGCTGCGTCGCAAACCGACTTCGACTTCGTGCGCACCCTGATCGAAGACGGCCACATCCCCGAGGACACCACCATCCAGGTGCTGACCCAGGGCCGTGAAGACTTGATCGCACGCACCTTCGAATCCCTGCGCGGCGCCAAGAAAGCCATCGTGCACCTGTACAACGCCACGTCGCCGTCCTTCCGCCGTATCGTGTTCAACCAGGACAAGGAAGGCATCAAGGCCATTGCGGTCAACGCCGCCAAGCTGTTCGTCAAATACGCCGCCCAGCAGCCGGAAACCCAGTGGACCTTCGAATATTCCCCGGAGACCTTCAGCGCTACTGAGCTGGAGTTCGCCAAGGAGGTGTGTGACGCGGTGATCGAAGTGTGGAACCCGACGCCCGAGCACAAGATGATCCTCAATCTGCCGGCCACCGTTGAATGCGCCACGCCGAACATCTACGCCGACCAGATTGAATGGTTCGGTCGCCATATCAATCGCCGTGACAGCGTGATCATCAGCCTGCACACCCACAACGACCGTGGCACCGGCGTAGCGGCTACCGAGTTGGGCCTGATGGCCGGCGCCGACCGTGTCGAAGGCTGCCTGTTCGGCAACGGCGAGCGTACCGGCAACGTCGACCTGGTCACCGTGGCACTGAACATGTACACCCAGGGCCTCGACCCGCAGCTGGACTTCTCCGACATCGACGGCGTCCGCAAAGTCGTCGAAGAGTGCAACCAGATTCAGGTTCACCCACGTCACCCGTACGTCGGCGACCTGGTGCACACCGCGTTCTCCGGCTCTCACCAGGACGCGATCCGCAAGGGCTTCGCCCAGCAGAAAGACGATGCGCTGTGGGAAGTGCCGTACCTGCCGATCGACCCGGCCGACATCGGTCGCAGCTATGAGGCGGTGATACGCGTGAACAGCCAGTCGGGCAAAGGCGGCATCGCCTACCTGCTGGAGCAGGAATACGACATCAGCTTGCCACGTCGCATGCAGATCGAGTTCAGCCAGGTGGTACAGGCCGAAACCGACCGCGTGGGCCTGGAGATGACCGCACCGCAGATCTACGCCTTGCTGCAGCGCGAATACCTGCAAGCCAATACCCCGTATGCGCTGGTCAGCCATCGCCTGCAGGAAGAAAACGGCAACAGCTTTGTCGAGGTGGAAGTCGCGGGCAAGGGCCAGGGCGAAACCAACCTGCACTGGAAAGGCAAAGGCAACGGCGCCCTGGAAGCGTTGGTGGCCGGCTTGCCGATTGGCGTAGAGATCATGGACTACAACGAACATGCAATCGGTGCGGGCACCAACGCCAAGGCGGCTGCCTACATCGAACTGCGTGTGAACGGCGAGCGTCCGGTGCACGGTGTGGGGATTGATGAAAACATCACCACAGCCAGCTTCAAGGCGCTGTTCAGTGCGCTGAACCGTTCGTTGAGCCAGCAGGAAGCGAAAGCAGCGTAAGCAGTCTGCTTAAAATGTGAAAGGCCCCTGGATATGAATCCTGGGGCCTTTTTTTTTGTTTTTTGTGGTCTGTGAGGGCCTCATCGGGGGCAAGCCCCCTCCCACACTTTAATTTGTGAATACATTCAAAATGTGGGAGGGGGCTTGCCCCCGATAGCGGTCTGTCAGACAAACTGGAAAGTATCGGCATCCAGGTTCGCCGGAAACCGCGTGCGATACGCGGCCAGTTCTGCCGCATCCAGATTGACCTGGAACACCCCATCCGCCTCCCCCGCACTCAGCAGGGTCTCGCCCTGGAAGTCCAAGACCTGGCTATCCCCGGTGTAGGCAAAGCCCTTCCCATCCGTGCCCACCCGATTCACCGCCGCCACATAACACAGGTTCTCGATGGCCCGCGCCGGCAGCAGTCGGTTCCAGTGCGAGCGCCGCGCCCCCGGCCAATTGGCCGTGTACAGCAGCAGGTCTGTATCCTGAGCATCGCGGCTCCACACCGGGAAGCGCAGGTCGTAGCAAATCAACGGGCGAATACGCCAGCCCTTCACTTCGAACTGCACCTGGCGCTCTCCGGGCGTGTAATGGTTGTGCTCGCCGGCCATGCGGAACAGGTGGCGCTTGTCGTAATGCAACACCTCGCCATCCGGCCGAGCCCACAGCAGGCGGTTGCGGTGGCTGCCGTCGGCGGCCTGGATGATCACGCTGCCAGTGATGAAGGCGTTGTACTTCGCGGCCTGGGCCTGGAGCCAACGGTGAGTTGGCCCGTTCTCGGGTTCGGCGAGGGTCGCAGACTCCATGGAAAAACCGGTGGTGAACATCTCCGGCAATACAATCAGATCGGCACCTTTCGCCTGCTCCAACAATAACTCGAAGTGCTCAAGGTTCGCCTGGCGGTCGTGCCAGGCCAGGCTGGTCTGGACCAGGGCGATGTTCAGGTTCGGCAGTGCACTCAGATCACGCATAGTTTTTCAGCCGCTTGTTGCAGCGTTTCCTCGCGTTTGGCAAAGCACAGGCGCACCAGGCGCTGGCCTTGGGGTGGGGTCTGGTAGAACACCGAGACCGGAATCGTCGCCACGCCATGCTCGCGGGTCATCCACAGTGACATGGCGACGTCATCCAGGTCCGGGCGGATCTGTGAGTAATCCACCAGCTGGAAGTAGGTGCCGGTCACTGGGGTAAAGCTGAAGCGCGATGGCGCCAGCAGGTCGCAGAACAGATCGCGCTTGGCCTGATAGAACGCTGGCAACTCGTCGACATGCTCCGGGTGTTCCGCCATGAAATCGGCCAATGCGTACTGCAGCGGGGTTACACCACAGAAATTGACGTATTGATGCACCTTGCGCAGTTCCGCGGTGAGGGCCGGCGGCGCGACGACGTAGCCGGTTTTCCAGCCAGTGACGTGGTAGGTCTTGCCGAACGAACTGACCACGAACGCACGCTGGTACAACTCTTCGTGAGCCAGCAGGCTGACATGGGGTACGCCATCAAACACCAAGTGTTCGTAGACTTCATCGCTGACCAGGTAGATGTCACGCTCGCGAATCAGTTCGGCCAATTGGTCCAGCTCGGCGCGGCTGATCAGCGCGCCGGTCGGATTATGTGGGGAGTTGAGGATGATCATGCGCGTACGCGGTGACAGCGCCGCCTTGATCTTCTCGAAGTCGAGGGCAAAGCCGTTGAGGCTCAGTTGCACATGCACGCAGCGACCACCCGCCAGCTCCACCGAGGGCTCGTAGCTGTCGTAGCTGGGGTCGAACACGATGACTTCATCACCGTTGCGAATCACCGCCTGGATCGCGCAGAAGATCGCCTCGGTGGCGCCTGGAGTGATGGTCACTTCAGTGTCGGCATTAACTGTGGCGCCATAGCTACGGGCGATCTTGGCGGCCACCTGCTGACGCAGCACCGGCAGGCCGGCCATGGGCGCGTATTGGTTATGCCCGAGGGCGATATGCTTGCCCACTGCATTGAGCAAACCCTGGGGGCCATTGAAGTCCGGAAAGCCCTGGGACAGGTTCAGCGCACCGGTTTCGGCAGCGAGTTGCGACATGGTGGTGAAAATGGTCGTGCCGACATTCGGCAGCTTGCTGGTGATCATGGGAGCCCCCTTCGGGTGAGCTACAAGTTTTAAGCTGCAAGCCGCAAGCAGGTCAAGCGAGAAACTACCGCGCACAAAAAAGGGCTCCAAAGGAGCCCTCTCTTGTAGCTTGTAGCTGACAACTTGAAGCTGCCGTTACTTCTTATCGCGGCGCTTCTTGTCGGCCTTCTTGTGGTGAGTCATCAAACGACGCTTCTTGTTCACCTGACGGTCAGTCAGTGTGTTCTTGTTGCCTTCGTATGGGTTCTCACCACCCTTGAACTCGATACGGATCGGCGTACCGACCAGTTTCAAGACACGGCGGTAGGTGTTTTCCAGGTAACGCACATAGGACTTCGGCACCTTCTCGATCTGGTTACCGTGAATCACGATAATCGGCGGGTTGGCACCACCCAAGTGGGCGTAACGCAATTTGATCCGGCGGTTGTTGACCATCGGCGGCGCGTGCTCGCCAACCGCATCTTCCAGAATCTGGGTGAGGCGGTTGGTCGGCCAGCGGGTCACTGCGGACTTGAACGAGTTCTGCACGGAAGCGTACAGGTTGCCCACGCCGGTGCCGTGCAGTGCCGAGATGAAGTGGATGTCGGCGAACTCGACGAAGAACAGCCGACGTTGCAGCTCGACCTTGACGAAGTCGCGCTCGCTCGGCGTCATGCCGTCCCACTTGTTGATCGCGATCACCAGGGCACGACCGGCCTCCAGGGCAAAGCCCAGCAGGTTGAGATCGTGGTCCACCACGCCTTCGCGGGCGTCCATCACGAAGATCACCACGTTGGCGTCTTTGATCGCCTGCAGGGTTTTCACCACCGAGAACTTTTCAACTTCCTCGTGGATCTTGCCGCGCTTGCGCACACCGGCGGTGTCGATCAGCGTGTACTTTTCCTCGTTACGTTCGAACGGGATGTAGATGCTGTCGCGGGTGGTGCCGGGCTGGTCGTAGACGATGACCCGGTCTTCACCGAGCATGCGGTTGACCAGGGTCGACTTGCCGACGTTGGGACGACCGATGATAGCGATCTTGATACCGTCTTTTTCGCTCGGGCCAGGAATGCGCTTGGCTTCCTCACCTTCGGCAACGATTTCTTCTTCGCCCTCTTCTTCCTCGACGTCATCCTTGGAGAAATCGCGCAGGGCAATTTCCAGCATCTGGGTGATACCGCGACCGTGCGCACCTGCGACCGGAATCGCATCGCCCAGGCCCATCGGGCTGAATTCGGCACGGGCAGCTTCAGGATCGATGTTGTCGATCTTGTTCGCGACCAGATAGGAACGCTTGTTGCGCTTGCGCAGGTGCTCGCCAATCATCTGGTCGGCAGCGGTGTAGCCCGCACGGGCGTCCACCAGGAACAACACGACATCGGCTTCTTCAATGGCCAGCAGCGACTGCTCGGCCATCTTTTCGTCCATGCCATGCTCGTCACCGGAGATACCACCGGTGTCGACGATAATGTAGGAGCGCCCTTGCCACTTTGCCTCACCGTATTGGCGATCACGGGTCAGACCGGACAAGTCGCCGACGATGGCGTCGCGAGTCCTGGTCAGGCGGTTGAACAAGGTGGACTTGCCGACGTTAGGTCGGCCCACCAGGGCGATTACGGGAACCATGCGGCTCTCCACTTCGTTATTTCAGAAAATACAAAAGCCGCTGCAAGGCAGCGGCTGGTGCTCGGGGCAGCATAATCAAATGCCGCATGCCCCGCCGAAGCGGGGCCGCCTGGGTGTTACCCCAAGCATAGTTCTTACTTGATGGTCAGGGCTTCCAGCTTGCCGCTGTTGCCAAACACATAAAGCATGTTACCCACCACCAGCGGACGCGCACGCAGGCCGTCGCTGTCGATACGCTCGCGACCGACAAAGCGACCGTCCACCTGGCTCAGCAGGTGCAGGTAGCCTTCGAAGTCGCCGACCGCTACATAGCTGGAGAACACTTCCGGTGCCGACAGCTGGCGGCGCGCCAGGGAGTCGTTGCTCCACAATGCGGTGGTGGAACGTTCGTCGACACTTTCAACGGTGCCGGACGCCAGGCTGACATAGACGCTGCCAAACCCTTGGGCGACACCGGCGTAGCTGGAAGCATCACGCTGCCAGTTGACGCGGCCACTCTGCAGGTCCAGAGCCGCAACACGGCCCTGGTAAGTGGCGACATAGAGGGTTTCACCCGACAACAGCAAGCCGCCGTCAATGTCCACTACGCGGTCCAGCTCGGAACGACCTTGCGGGATGGCCACACGGGTTTCCCAGGCCGGCACGCCGTTCTGGGTATCCAAGGCGACCACTTTACCGGTCGACAGGCCTGCAACGGCCAGATTGTTGGTCACAATCGGACCACTGGTACCGCGCAGCGTCAGCACCGCAGGAGTGCTGTCGTACAACCAACGCTGTGCGCCGGTGCTGGCGTCGAGGCCGATCACACGGTCGTCCTGGGTTTGCACCACGACGATATCGCCGTTGGTGGCAGGCGGTGCGAGCACTTCACTGGTCACGCGAGCGCGCCATTTCTCTTCACCGGTGCTGGAATCCAACGCCACGACTTCGCCCTTGAGCGTGCCGAGCAAGACCATGCCGTAACCCACGCCTACGGCGCCGGATACCGGAATTTCGAGGTCTTTCTTCCACTTCACGTCGCCGTTCATGCGATCCATGGAGACCACTACACCAGTTACGTCAGCGGCGACAATGTTGTCACCGTCGATGGCCGGTACCAGCATGTTATAGGTTTCGCCCTGGCCGTCACCGATGGAGCGGCTCCACTGCTTTTGCAGGACCACTTCTTCCTTGAAGCTGGTCAGCTCCGCAGGCGGCAATTCTTTCTTACTGTTGCTGCTGCAACCCGCGGCCAGAACGGCCAGAGCCAGCAATGCTGCATGTTTCCAACGGATCACGTCACGCATCCCCTTTGGCCAAGTCGTCCAGCTTGATTTGTAAGCCACCGACCGCCGCTTCATCAGACAGCGCCGCCTTGGCTTTCTTGTACGCAGCATTGGCTTCGTCGGTACGACCCAATTGGACCAACAGGTCGCCCTTGAGCTCTTCGCGAGTGGCTACAAATGCCTTGTCAGCATCGCCGTCGAGCAGTTTGAGTGCTTCGTCAGCCTTGTTCTGTGCCGCCAGTACCTGCGCCAGGCGCTGACGTGCGATTTCACCCAGGGTCGGGTTGGTCGGCTTGTCGGCGATGGCCTTCAGCTCAGCGGCAGCGTCGTCCAGCTTGCCGGTGTCGACCGCGACTTTCGCGACGAACAGGCTACCGTATTGGGCGTAGGTGCTACCGCCGAATTCGTTCTTCAGCTTGCCGGCCAGGTCTGCAACCTGCGCAGGGTTGGGCTTGCCGTCCGGCGTCAGAGTGGTTTCCAGCAATTGCTGATAGAGGATCGAGGCGCCTTGGGACTGGTTGGCCTGATACTTGGTCCAGGCTTGCCAGCCGAACACCACCACTAAAGCCAGCAGGCCGCCAGTAACCAGGGGCTTGCCGTTGCGCTGCCACCAGTCCTTGAACTCGGCCAGTTGCTCATCATCAGTACTCGACACCCCAATACTCCTTAATCGCTAAATTCGGCTGTTCGACAGCTTCAACCCTGCACGACGCAGGTGGCCAAGTGCGCAGCGAGCGCATCAAAGGCAATGTTCTGTTGCTCACCCTGGCCACGCAGGGGTTTGAAACCTATCACTTGCTGGGCCAGCTCGTCTTCGCCGAGGATCAGTGCATACAACGCACCGCTCTTGTCGGCCTTCTTGAACTGGCTCTTGAAGCTACCGGCGCCGGCGTTGATCTGCAGGCGCAGGTTCGGCAACTGGTCGCGCACTTGTTCGCTCAGGGCCAGGGCTGCCAGTTCGGCGGCCTCGCCAAAGGCGCACAGGTACACGTCCACCTGACGGGAGATCTCTTCCGGGACCTGCTCAAGGGTTTCCAGCAGCAGGATCAACCGCTCGATGCCCATGGCAAAACCTACGCCGGTGGTCGGTTTGCCGCCCATCTGCTCGACCAGGCCGTCGTAGCGGCCACCGGCACACACGGTGCCCTGGGCGCCAAGCTTGTCGGTGACCCACTCGAAGACCGTCTTGCTGTAGTAATCGAGGCCACGAACCAGCTTGGTGTTGATCACAAACGGAATACCGGCCGCTTCCAGGCGAGCCTTGAGGCCCTCGAAGTGAATACGGGACTCGTCGTCCAGGTAATCGGCCATTTTCGGCGCGTTGACCAGCACGGCCTGGGTATCGGCGTTCTTGGTATCGAGGACGCGCAACGGGTTGGTTTTCAGGCGGCGCTGGCTGTCTTCGTCCAACTTGTCCAGGTGGGCCGACAGGTACTCGACCAGGGCCACTTTATAACGACCACGGGATTCACTGGTGCCCAGGCTGTTGAGTTCAAGCTTGACCGCGTCGCGGATGCCCAGCAGGCCCCACAGGCGCCAAGTCAGTACGATCAACTCGGCGTCGATGTCCGGGCCGTCGATGTTGAACACTTCCAGGCCGATCTGGTGAAACTGGCGATAACGGCCTTTCTGTGGGCGTTCGTGACGGAACATCGGGCCGATGTACCACAATTTCTGCGGCTGGCCAGCGCCGGTGAGACCATGCTCAAGCACAGCGCGCACGCACGCAGCGGTGCCTTCCGGACGCAGGGTCAGGGAGTCGCCGTTGCGGTCTTCAAAGGTGTACATCTCTTTTTCGACGATGTCGGTCACTTCACCGATGGAGCGCTTGAACAGCTCGGTGAACTCGACGATCGGCATGCGGATCTGCTTGTAACCGTAGTTATCCAGCAGGCGCGCAACTGTGCCCTCGAAGTAGCGCCACAGCGGCGTCTGCTCCGGAAGGATGTCGTTCATGCCACGAATGGCTTGCAGAGACTTGCTCACATCAAATCCTTAAATTCGTTCTTAGCCACGCGCGATCAGCGCTGCGTCAGCCGCGACCTTTTCGGCCGCTTTCTCGCGGATCAGTCTTTCGAGATCATCCACCAGATTGTCATTCGTCAACTTCTGCGACGGTTTACCGTCGATGTAGATCAGGTTCGGTGAGCCGCCGGTCAGGCCGATGTGCGCCTCTTTGGCTTCTCCCGGCCCGTTGACCACGCAGCCGATCACCGCAACATCCAGCGGCACCAGCAGGTCTTCGAGGCGTCCTTCCAGTTCGTTCATGGTTTTCACCACGTCGAAGTTCTGCCGCGAGCAGCTCGGGCAGGCAATGAAGTTGATGCCTCGGGAACGCAAACGCAGGGATTTGAGAATGTCGTAACCGACTTTCACTTCCTCTACGGGGTCTGCCGCCAGGGAGATGCGGATGGTATCGCCAATCCCTTCGGCGAGCAGCATACCGAGACCCACCGCAGATTTCACTGTGCCTGAGCGTAAACCGCCGGCTTCAGTGATACCCAGGTGCAACGGCTGCACGATTTCCTTGGCCAGCAGGCGGTAGGCTTCTACCGCCATGAACACGTCGGAGGCCTTTACGCTGACCTTGTAGTCCTGGAAATTCAGGCGTTCAAGGTGTTCAACGTGGCGCAGCGCCGATTCAACCAGCGCCGCCGGGGTCGGCTCGCCGTATTTCTTTTGCAGGTCTTTTTCCAGGGAACCGGCGTTGACGCCGATGCGGATCGGAATGCCCCGATCGCGAGCAGCATCCACCACCGCACGCACACGGGCTTCGCTGCCGATGTTGCCCGGGTTGATACGCAGGCAGTCCACACCCAATTCGGCCACGCGCAATGCGATCTTGTGGTCGAAGTGAATGTCGGCAACCAATGGCACCTTGACCAGTTGCTTGATGCGACCGAAGGCCTCGGCAGCATCCATGTCCGGCACGGAAACGCGCACGATGTCCACGCCAGCGGCTTCCAGACGGTTGATCTGGGCAACGGTGGCGGCCACGTCATTGGTGTCGCTGTTGGTCATACTCTGTACGGCGATGGGGGCGTCGCCACCCACCGGCACCGAGCCGACCCAGATTTTGCGCGATACGCGACGTTTGATTGGAGATTCGCCGTGCATGACTATTGTCCCAACTTCAGGCGAGCGGTCTCGCCGGTGGTGAACGGCGCTACGTCCACAGGCTGGCCGTTGTAGGCCACTTGCGCGCCACGGGCAAAGCCCAGACGCAGCGTCAAAGGAGGCTTGCCGCCCTGGTCGAGCGTATCTCCCTTACGCTTCAGACCGCTAAACAGCACTTTGCCATTGCCGTCGGTGACTTGCGTCCAGCAGTCGGCGACGAAGGTAATCTGTACGCGCCCATCACCGGCGATCAACGCTGGGGTGGTAGGTGGCGAAATCGCAGGGGCTGCCGGAGCGGCTGGCGCTGGAGTCGCTGGCGCCTGCACTGGAGCGGCCGGTGTATGGGCTGTGGCACCCGAAGCAGCCGGCGTCGCGGGAACAGCTGCGGCAGCGGTCGCGGCAGGTGCGGTTTCCGTTGCTGGCTGCTCTGTGGCAAGCGGCGCTTCAGGCGCGGCTTGGCCTTCTGCTACCGCCTGGTCTTCCGGCTCGTCCAACGGATGGATCTGGGTAGTGCCGTCGGCGCTTTCGACTTCGACGTGCTCCATGGCGTTGCTGGTCAGGTCCTTGGTGCGCTGGGAGGTCTGGTCTTGCCACCAGACAAAACCGCCACCAATGACAGCGATCAGCAACAACAGGCTGACAATTCGCAAAATCGTGTGGGAAACCCGCACCGGTTCTTCGATGCGACCCAGGCCATGCACATTGCTGCCTTGAGAGTCGGTGCCGGTGAACTGGTCGAATTCCTGGACTAAAACAGCCTGGTCGATCCCCAGCAGCTTGGCGTAGGCACGGATATAGCCGCGGGCGAAAGTATGCCCAGGCAGCTTATCGAACGCGCCGGCTTCCAGGTTGCCCAGGGATGTGCTGGTCAAATTGAGCTTGAGGGCCACTTCAGCCAGCGACCAACCATTGCTTTCGCGGGCCTGACGCAAGGTCTCGCCTGGGTTTACGCGATTAGCTGCTACAACTTCCGGGTGCGCCGCTTTCATCATTGCTCCGACAGGTATTGCTGATATTCCGGCGTACCGGGATAGAGTCGTTCGAGTTGCTGGCCAAAACGCGCGGCCGTGTCGTGTTCTTCATGAACCGTCGCCAGCCGCACACCGAGCAATAGACTACGTGCATTTTGCCCGCTGAGCAGGCTAAAACGCTCGTAATAGTCACGTGCCGGCACATAATGCCTGTCATCAAAGGATATCTCAGCCATTTCGAGCAATGCCCGAGGCTGGCGACCATTCAAATGCAGGGCTTTTTCCAGTTGCCGGCGGGCATCGTCGCGCTGGCCGAGGCGGATCGAGGTGACCCCAAGGTTCTCGAACACCCGCGAACGCTCAGGATAGAGGGTATCGATGCTGGCCTGCTGGAAATAAAGGGCGGCCTGCTCATAACGCTTCTGCGCAAACAGGAAACTGCCGTAGTTGTTCAGCAGCCGCGGGTCGGCAGGCCGTGCCGCCAGAGCCTTGTGGAAATACCGGTCAGCCAGTTCAGGCTCGGCCTGGGCCTGGAACACCAGGGCCAGTGCGGCATTGGCGTCGGCATCGTCGCTGTCCAGCTCAAGCGCCTTCTTCAACGGCACCTTGGCCTGCTCGCTCATACCTTGTTGCAAGTAACCCAAGCCCAGTTGCACGTAGGCAACTCGCGCCTCATCACGGCCTTTACCGGTTTGCAAAGGGCTGTCATGACCCGATGAAACACAACCGGCCGACAGACCGGTAACAAGCAGAAGCAGCGCAAGGCGCAAGGGCATAGAGATCCTCTCTCAGATTCGATTCACAGCGATCAGCGGTAAATCGTCGGCGGCGTTCACTTCACGTCCGGCGATATAACGCTCGCTGCGGCGGGTGCGGTCCATCACCTGCCCGACCAATTGGCCACAGGCGGCGTCGATGTCTTCACCACGGGTGGTGCGGACGGTGACGTTGTAGCCGGCCTGGTGCAGTTGATCCTGGAAACGACGGATGGCGTTGTTGCTCGGCCGCTCGTAGCCAGAATGTGGAAACGGGTTAAACGGAATCAGGTTGATCTTGCACGGGATGTTCTTGAGCAACTCGATCATCTCGACCGCGTGCTCGACCTTGTCATTGATGTCCTTGAGCAAGGTGTACTCGATGGTCAGCACGCGCTTTTCGCCCAGGGACGACATATAGCGCTGGCAAGATTCGAGCAGCATCTTAAGCGGATACTTCTTGTTGATCGGCACCAATTGGTTACGCAATGCGTCATTGGGTGCGTGCAGCGACAACGCCAGGGAGACGTCGATGTGCTTGGACAGCTCATCGATCATCGGCACCACGCCGGAGGTGGACAGGGTCACACGGCGCTTGGAGATGCCGTAGCCCAAGTCGTCCATCATCAGGTGCATGGCCGAAACCACGTTGTCGAAGTTCAGCAGCGGCTCACCCATGCCCATCATCACCACGTTGGTGATGGCACGGTCGACGGTCGCCGGGACGCTGCCAAAGGATTTGTTGGCAATCCACACCTGGCCGATCACTTCGGCGGCGGTGAGGTTGCTATTGAAGCCTTGCTTGCCGGTGGAGCAGAAACTGCAGTCCAGGGCACAGCCTGCCTGGGACGAAACGCACAAGGTGCCGCGTTTGCCCTGGGGAATGTACACGGTCTCGACGCAGCTGCCGGACGCAACGCGCACCACCCATTTACGGGTGCCGTCGCTGGAGATGTCCTCGCTGACCACTTCCGGACCACGTACCTCGGCAATGGCCTTGAGCTTGTCGCGCAGGGCCTTGCTGACGTTCGTCATGGCGTCGAAATCATCGACGCCAAAGTGGTGAATCCATTTCATTACCTGACCGGCACGGAAACGCTTCTCCCCGATTGAGTCGAAGAATTTCTCCATTTCCGGCTGGGTCAGCCCCAGCAGGTTGGTTTTTACAGTCGATGTCGTCATGGATTCACCCTCACTCTTTAAGCCGATGCTTAGCGAGCGGTTACTTCAGTAGCTGCGAAGAAGTACGAGATTTCGCGAGCAGCAGCGGCTTCGGAGTCCGAACCGTGTACAGCGTTGGCGTCGATGGACTCGGCGAAGTCAGCACGGATGGTGCCGGCAGCGGCTTCTTTAGGGTTGGTAGCGCCCATCAGCTCACGGTTCAAAGCGATAGCGTTTTCGCCTTCCAGAACCTGGACAACAACAGGACCGGAGATCATGAAGGCAACCAGGTCGCCGAAGAAGCCACGAGCGCTGTGCTCAGCGTAGAAGCCTTCAGCTTCAGCCTTGGACAGTTGCTTGAGTTTCGAAGCTACAACCTTCAGGCCGGCTTTTTCGAAACGAGTGGTGATCTCGCCGATGACGTTTTTTGCAACAGCGTCAGGCTTGATGATGGAGAAAGTACGTTGAACAGCCATGGTGTAACTCCAGAAACGGTAATTTACGAAAAATTAAACCCGCGAATTATACGCGGGTTATTGGGTATTGCCTAACTGCGTAAGGGAGGCGTCAGTCCTGTTCTTCTTTCCAGGCAGTCTGGATAGCCTCCAGGACCTTTTCACCACCGCGATCACGCTCATCTTCGAACCCTGGCAACGCCATGACCATGTCACGCAAAGCTACAAAGTTCAGGGAGTAAGGATCCAGATCCGGGTTGGCATCGGCCAACAGGATAGCGATCTCTTGCACATCAACCCATTTAAGACTCATGACACTTCCTTGAATCAATGCGGCGCTTCGGCAGCATGGTTGAGGGAATACTTCGGAATTTCGACGGTGATGTCTTTCGTACCGACCTTTGCCTGACAGCTTAGGCGAGAAGTCGCTTCCAGGCCCCAGGCACGGTCAAGAAAGTCCTCTTCCAGCTCGTCTGCTTCTTCCAGGGTGTTGAAACCCTTGCGGATGATGCAATGACAGGTGGTGCAGGCGCAGACACCGCCGCAGGCACTTTCGATCTCGATGTGGTTGTCATGGGCAACTTCGAGGATGGACTTGCCGGTCTCAGCCTCCACGACCATACCGTCCGGGCAATGCTCGGCGTGTGGCAGAAAAATGACCTGCGGCATTAATTATTCCTCGATTTCATTCAGGTTGCGCCCGGCCAGTGCGGCTTTCACCGTCTGATCCATGCGGCGGGCGGCAAAGGCATCCGTCACTTGCGACAGGCGCTTGGTCTGTTGCTCGATGGCATAGCCGTCGTTGCCTTTCATCAATTCGGCCAGTTCCTGCATCTGCAGGTCGATGACCATGCGCTCTTCGGCATCCAGCAGGCGCTCGCCGTCGACCTCAAGGGCACCCTGCACCGCTTCGAGCAGGCGCCGGGCATCCACTTGTTGCTCGCGCAGCACGCGAGCGACTTTGTCGTCACCGGCATATTGGAATGAGTCCTTGAGCATCTTGGCGATTTCGCCGTCGGTCAGGCCGTAGGACGGCTTGACCTGGATGCTGGCCTCAACACCCGAACCCAACTCACGCGCAGCGACGTTGAGCAAGCCGTCGGCGTCAACCTGGAAGGTCACGCGAATCTTCGCCGCACCGGCCACCATTGCCGGAATACCGCGCAATTCAAAGCGCGCCAGGGAGCGGCAGTCGCTGATCAGCTCGCGCTCGCCTTGCAGCACATGAATCATCATGGCCGTCTGGCCGTCTTTGTAAGTGGTGAAGTCCTGGGCGCGGGCGACGGGGATGGTGGTGTTGCGTGGAATCACCTTCTCCATCAGGCCACCCATAGTTTCCAGGCCCAGGGACAGCGGGATCACGTCGAGCAGCAGCAGTTCGCCACCATCGCGCTTGTTACCGGCCAGGGTATCAGCCTGGATAGCGGCGCCAATGGCGACCACCTGGTCCGGGTCGATTTCAGTCAGCGGCTGGCGGCCAAAAGCTTCGGCGACAGCGTCACGCACGCGCGGGACGCGGGTGGAACCACCGACCATGACCACGGCCCCCACGTCTTCCAGTTCGATACCGGAATCACGCACGGCACGGCGGCAGGCTTTGAGGCTGCGGGCGACCATAGGCTCGATCAGCGCATCAAAGGCCTCACGGGTCAGCTGGGCCGACCAGGTGCCGTAGGAAACTTCAACAGATGCGGAATCCGTCAGCGCTTCTTTGGCGGCGCAGGCGGTTTGCAGCAGGCTGCGCTGCGCGCCCGGGTCCAGGTCGGCAGACAAGCCGGCGCCACTGATAATCCAGCCCGCAATGGCGTGGTCGAAGTCATCGCCGCCCAGGGCGCTGTCGCCACCGGTGGCCAGCACTTCGAAGACACCGCCGGTCAGGCGCAAAATCGAAATATCAAAGGTGCCGCCGCCCAGGTCGTAAATAGCGACGAGGCCTTCGGCGTGCTGGTCCAGGCCATAGGCCACGGCCGCTGCGGTCGGCTCGTTGAGCAGGCGCAGTACGTTCAAGCCGGCGAGTTTCGCCGCGTCCTTGGTGGCCTGGCGCTGAGCGTCATCGAAATAAGCCGGAACGGTGATTACGGCACCGACCAGTTCGCCGCCCAGGGTTTTTTCCGCGCGCTGGCGCAGCACCTTGAGGATATCGGCCGACACTTCCACCGGGCTTTTCGGGCCTTGGACAGTGTCGATGAACGGCATATGGGATTCACCGCCAACAAAGCGGTATGGCAGCTGGTCGCCCAATTGCTTGACGTCCGACAGACCACGCCCCATCAAGCGCTTGACCGACAGCACGGTGTTCAGAGGATCGGTAGAGGCTGCCAGCTTGGCCGACTCACCGACCTCGGTGCGATCAGCGTGATAGCGCACGGCAGACGGCAGGATCACCTGGCCATCAGCGTCGGGCAACGGCTCGGACAGGCCGCTGCGCAAGGCAGCAACCAGGGAATTGGTGGTGCCCAGGTCAATCCCGACCGCCAGGCGACGCTGGTGCGGTTGAGGGCTTTGGCCGGGTTCGGCGATTTGCAGTAGGGCCATGGTAATCAGGTCTTATCTGTCTATCAGGCGTGCATCACGGGCAGCACACTGGGTTAATCGTCGAGGCGCTCTTCTAGCTGGCGCACTTCGTAGGTGAGCTTGTCGAGGAACTGCATGCGCCGCATCAGGCGTTCGGCCTGTTCGCGTTGCGCTGCATCATTCCAACAGGCTGCGAAGCTTTCGTTGAGCTCATCCTGGGCAGTTTTCAGACGACGCTTGAAGATTGCGACGCCGGCCAGATCGGCTTCGTCCTGCAAGTCTTCGAGTTCTTCGCGCCACTGCATCTGCTGCATCAGGAAGTCCGGATCGTGCACCGTGACTTCCAGCGGCAACTCACCACCGTTCATCGCGAGCAGGTAGCGCGCGCGTTTCGGGGGACTTTTGAGCGTCTGATAGGCTTCGTTGAGGCTGGCCGACTTCTCCAGCGCCACGCGCTGCTCACGCTCGGAAGCGTCAGCGAAGCGGTCCGGATGCACCCCACGCGCCAGTTCTCGGTAGCGCGTGGCAAGCTGCTCAAGGTCCAGCCGAAAGCTCGGCTGCAGCTCGAATAAAGCGAAATGACAAGGAGTACCCACGAGTAGCCTCAGATGTTGAAGCTTTCGCCGCAGCCACATTCACCGCGGACGTTGGGGTTATTGAACTTGAAGCCTTCGTTCAACCCTTCCTTGACGAAATCGAGTTCGGTGCCGTCCAGGTAGGTCAGGCTCTTGGGGTCGATGATCACTTTTTCGCCGTGACTCTCGAACACCTGGTCTTCCGCAACCACCTCGTCGACAAACTCCAGCACGTAGGCAAGGCCGGAACAGCCCGTGGTGCGAACACCCAGACGAATCCCCTCACCTTTACCGCGCCCATTCAGGGAGCGGCGAATGTGCTGCGCAGCCGCTTCTGTCATGCTGATAGCCATCGTTGACTCCTTACTCGTCGCCAAATGCTTAAATCAAGCCTTTCTTCTGCTTGTAGTCGCGAACGGCCGCCTTGATGGCGTCTTCTGCGAGTACCGAGCAGTGGATTTTCACGGGCGGCAGGGCCAGTTCTTCGGCCAGTTGGGTGTTGCTGATAGTGACAGCCTCATCCAGGGTCTTGCCTTTCATCCATTCGGTCGCCAGTGAACTGGAAGCGATGGCCGAACCGCAGCCGTAGGTCTTGAACTTGGCGTCTTCGATAACGCCAGCGTCGTTGACCTTGATCTGCAGGCGCATCACATCGCCGCACGCCGGAGCGCCGACCATGCCGGTGCCGACATCAGGGTCTTCCGCGTCCATCTTGCCGACGTTGCGCGGGTTTTCGTAGTGGTCGATGACCTTTTCGCTGTAAGCCATGGTACTGAATCCTCACTCATCAGGGCCGCTCTGGAACCCTGTAGAAACGCCTGCGTTTTCCGCCACGTTCCTACAGAGCTGGGGTGGCGGCTTCTATAGTTAGTGTGCCGCCCACTCGATCTTGGAAATATCGACACCGTCTTTGTACATGTCCCACAGCGGCGACAGGACGCGCAGCTTGTTGACGGCTTCACAGACTTTCTGCGCGGCGTAGTCGACTTGCTCTTCGGTGGTGAAACGGCCGAACGTAAAGCGGATCGAGCTGTGTGCCAGTTCGTCGTTACGGCCCAGGGCGCGCAGTACGTACGAAGGCTCAAGGGACGCCGAGGTGCAGGCCGAACCGGACGAAACCGCCAGGTCCTTGAGGGCCATGATCAGCGACTCGCCTTCGACGTAGTTGAAGCTCAAATTCAGGTTGTGCGGTACGCGGGCGGTCATGCTGCCGTTGATGTACAGCTCTTCAAGGCCTTCGACCTGCTTGTAGAAGCGGTCGCTCAGCGCTTTGATGCGCACGTTTTCGGCAGCCATGTCTTCCTTGGCCACGCGGAAGGCTTCGCCCATGCCCACGATCTGGTGGGTCGCCAGGGTGCCCGAACGCATGCCGCGCTCGTGACCGCCGCCGTGCATGGTGGCTTCGATGCGCACACGTGGCTTGCGGCTCACGTACAGGGCGCCGATGCCTTTGGGGCCGTAGGTCTTGTGGGCCGAGAACGACATCAGGTCGACTTTCAGTTTCGACAGGTCGATGTCGACCTTGCCGGTGGACTGTGCAGCGTCGACGTGCAGCAGGATGCCCTTGGAACGGGTCAGCTCGCCGATGGCTGCGATGTCGTTGATGGTGCCGATTTCGTTGTTCACGTGAATCACGGAAACCAGGATGGTGTCTTCACGCAGCGCGGCTTCGATCATGGCCGGGGTGACGATGCCGTCGGTGGTTGGCTCGAGGTAGGTAACCTCGAAACCTTCACGCTCCAGTTGGCGCATGGTGTCGAGGACAGCCTTGTGCTCAATCTTGGTGGTGATCAGGTGCTTGCCTTTGGTCGCGTAGAAATGCGCCGCGCCCTTGATAGCCAGGTTGTCGGACTCGGTGGCACCGGAGGTCCAGACGATTTCACGCGGGTCTGCGCCAACCAGGTCTGCCACCTGGCGACGAGCGTTCTCGACCGCTTCCTCGGCTTTCCAGCCGAATACGTGGGAACGGGAGGCCGGGTTGCCGAAGTTTCCGTCAACCAGCAGGCATTCGCTCATCTTTTGCGCGACACGCGGATCAACCGGGGTGGTCGCTGAGTAATCAAGGTAAATCGGCAATTTCATGGACTTTCTCCTAAATCAGGCTGGCTGGCGTGCCGTTAGCTCTTCGGCTGTCACTCGACGGCGGACGCTTCGATCTTGTCCAGACGCGGCGCCTTGGTGTTGCAACGGCGCTGGTCCTGACGCTGGGCTACTTCTTGCACCTCACGGCGAGTCACAAGATCAGCCAAGCTGATACCACTCAAAAACTCATGGATCTGCAGGCTCAAATCACACCACAGGTGGTGCGTGAGGCAGGTGTCGCCGGCATGGCAATCACCCAACCCCTGGCATTTGGTGGCGTCGACGGATTCGTTGACCGCGTCGATCACCTGGGCGACCTGAATGCCCTGCATGTCACGGGACAACTGATAGCCACCACCCGGCCCACGCACACTGGACACCAGGTTGCTGCGACGCAATTTGGCGAACAGTTGCTCGAGGTAGGACAGGGAAATGCCTTGGCGCTCAGAGATATCGGCCAGGGACACCGGCCCAGTTTGCGCGTGCAAAGCCAAGTCGAGCATGGCGGTCACCGCGTATCGGCCTTTTGTAGTCAGTCTCATGGACAAGTACCAAGGTGTTTCAGAATGGGAGCAAGTATGCGATTCCCGAGTATTTAAGTCAACTATAAGACCTAGTACTTTAGTCAGGATTACCCGTAAAAAGGGCGCGCGAATCATAGCAGGATGGGTCGACGACGAACAGCGAGAACAAGGGCGGATGGAGATCGCTGGATCAACGGAGACCAAAATGTGGGAGGGAGCTTGCTCCCGATAGCGGTGTACCAGCCACGAAAGTGGTGACTGACACATTGCTATCGGGGGCAAGCCCCCTCCCACAGAAAGGCCTCAGCCGGCCTTGGACGCAGCCTCGTCCTTGATTTCGGCAAAGTCTTCTTCGCGCAACTCAGGCAGATCTTTCGCACAGTAAGGGCTGCCCAGATCCTTCAGCGCACCGCACATACCCTCCAACTTGCCGTCCACCGCCTGCAGGTGGTCGAGTAACTGGCCGATGGCGCGCGCCACCGGATCGGGCATATCCTCGCTGACACCATAGGCATCGAAACCGATTTTCTCGGCCATAGCCTTGCGCTTGGCCTCCTGCTCGTCGCCGGCTTCCGGCTTGACGATGATCCGGCCTGGAATACCGACAACGGTCGCGCCCGGAGGCACAGCTTTGGTCACGACAGCATTGGAACCGACCTTGGCACCCGCACCGACGGTGAAAGGGCCGAGCACCTTGGCGCCCGCCCCCACCACCACGCCATCACCCAGCGTGGGGTGCCGCTTGCCTTTGTTCCAACTGGTGCCGCCCAGGGTCACACCCTGATAAAGCGTCACGTCGTCACCAATTTCGGCGGTCTCGCCAATCACGATGCCCATGCCGTGGTCAATAAAGAAACGGCGCCCGACTTTGGCGCCCGGGTGAATCTCGATCCCGGTCAACCAGCGACCGAAGTTCGACACCAGCCGCGCCAGCCATTTCCAGCCCATGCCCCACAAGGCGCCGGACAGGCGGTGTATCCAGATGGCGTGCATGCCCGGGTAGCAGGTCAGCACTTCAAAGGCGTTGCGCGCCGCCGGATCACGGTGGAAAACACTCTGGATATCTTCTCGCAAACGCTCGAACATTTTTAATCCTTCCGCTTAAGAAGCTCGCCACGGGCCGCTTTCTGGGTTTCCGTGAGGATGCCACGCAATATATTCATTTCTGCCCGGCTGACCGAGCTGCGTCCGTAAAGGCGACGCAGGCGCGCCATCAAGTGCCGTGGTTTTTCCGGATCGAGGAACTCGATGGCCACCAGGGTTTGCTCCAGGTGCTCATAGAACCGTTCCAGCTCGTCCATGGTGGCCAATTCGCCACTTTTGGTCGAGGCAACCTCTTCCTTCTCTACCTTGCTTGGCTGACCAGCAGCGACCAGCCAGGCCATGCGCACTTCGTAAGTCAACACCTGCACCGCTGCCCCGAGGTTCAGCGAGCTGAATTCAGGGTCTGATGGGATGTGCACGTGGTAATGACATCGCTGCAGCTCTTCATTGGTGAGGCCGGAGTCTTCACGACCAAACACCAAGGCGATTTCAGCACCACCGGCGGCCTCTTCCACCACCTTGGTGCCGCACTCACGCGGATCCAGCAATGGCCAGGGGATGCGGCGGTCGCGGGCACTGGTGCCGAGCACCAGGTTGCAGCCGACCAACGCGTCTTCCAAGGTGGCGACGACCTGGGCTTTTTCAAGCAGGTCATTGGCGCCGGATGCGCGAGCATCGGCCTCGTGATGCGGAAACACGCGTGGTTCGACCAGCACCAGGCGCGTCAGCCCCATGTTTTTCATGGCTCGCGCCACTCCGCCGATGTTGCCGGGATGACTGGTATTGACCAAGACGACACGAATGTTTTGCAGCAAGGGAGGCGCTCTCGGACACGGGAAAGGGGAGCAAATCTTACAGAACAGCCTAAGGTTATGCCATGAAAGCTAACGTCGTCCTTCACCTGAAGAAAGTTTCTGCTAGAATGCTCGGCTTTCTTTAACAACCTTAGGTGACACATCCATGCAGCCCATGCTGAATATCGCGCTGCGCGCCGCCCGCAGCGCCAGTGAATTGATCTTCCGCTCCATCGAGCGCCTGGATACCATCAAGGTCGACGAAAAAGACGCCAAGGATTACGTATCCGAGGTGGATCGCGCCGCCGAACAGAAAATTATCGACGCCCTGCGCAAGGCCTACCCTACCCACGGCATCCTCGGCGAAGAAACCGGCCTGCACAAAGGCAGCGGTGAAGGCGAAGACTACCTGTGGATCATCGACCCACTGGATGGCACCACCAACTTCCTGCGCGGTATCCCGCACTTTGCCGTGAGCATCGCGTGCAAATACCGTGGCCGCCTGGAACACGCCGTGGTTCTGGACCCAGTCCGCCAGGAAGAATTCACCGCCAGTCGTGGCCGCGGCGCCCAACTGAACGGTCGTCGCCTGCGTGTCAGCGGTCGTACTAGCCTGGACGGCGCCCTGCTGGGCACTGGCTTCCCGTTCCGTGACGACCAGATGGACAACCTGGAAAACTACCTGGGCATGTTCCGCGCCCTGGTTGGCCAGACTGCCGGCATCCGCCGCGCTGGCGCGGCAAGCCTGGACCTGGCGTATGTGGCTGCCGGTCGTTTTGATGCGTTCTGGGAGTCGGGCCTGTCCGAGTGGGACATGGCTGCGGGCGCCCTGCTGATCCAGGAAGCGGGCGGCTTGGTGAGCGACTTCACCGGCGGTCATGACTTCCTTGAGAAAGGTCACGTGGTGGCCGGCAACACCAAATGCTTCAAGGCAGTACTCACAGCTATCCAGCCGCACCTGCCGGCTTCGCTGAAGCGTTAAGCGAGCGAGCACAAAAAAGCACCCCGAAGGGTGCTTTTTTTATGCCTGGGATTTGAGGTTTGCCGCGACTCCAGCAACAACGCAAATCAATTGTGGGAGGGGGCTTGCCCCCGATTGCAGTGGGTCAGCACCCAACGAGCTGACTAATCCACCGCTATCGGGAACAAGCCCCCTCCCACATTTTGAACTCACACAACTTTTTGCATCGGTATCAGGCTTGGAATTACTGCTGGTTCTGGCCCAGCACCAAGCGGCCTTCCTTGTCGACCGGAATCTGACCACCCGGATCACGGTCCATGCGCACCGAACCTTCCTTGCCATCCAAGGTGTAACGCACGTCATAACCGACCACTTTGTCGCTGATGTCGTTGACGGTGTTACAGCGAGTTTGCGTGGTGGTGTAGGTATCGCGGTTCTGCATGCCTTCCTGAACCTTGTTACCGGCGTAACCACCACCGACCGCACCGGCTACCGTAGCCAGCTTCTTGCCATTACCGCCACCCACCTGGTTGCCGAGTAGGCCACCAGCCAGCGCACCGACCACGGTGCCGACGATCTGATGTTGATCCTGCACCGGCTTCTGCCGGGTCACGGCGACATCCTTGCAGACCTCGCGCGGGGTTTTGATCTGGGTTTTCACCGGCTGCACTGCCAGCACTTGCGCATACTCAGGGCCGCTTTTTACCAGGCTGTAGGTGGCAACAGCACCCCCGGCAGTCACACCGACAGCACCCAATACCGCACCAACCAGTAACGACTTGTTCACGTGAACCTCCTGACCATCACAAACGGATCGAAAGATCCGCGCTATACCCAGCCTTGGAGCAAAAAAAAAGGCACGAGTTCAATACTCGTGCCTTTTTGTAACAGCGGATCAACAAGCGCACATCAAGGACGGTCGTCGACCTCCTTGCCAGTGCTGGTCGGAGGGATCAGGTCTTCGCTGTTGAGGTTCAGCCAGATCAGCACCACGTTGGCGATGTAGATCGACGAATAGGTACCCGCCAGTACGCCGATGAACAGTGCCAGTGAGAAGCCCCACAGGTTGTCGCCGCCGAAGATCATCAGCGCCGCAATCGCCAGCAACGTGGAGATCGAGGTCGCCATGGTGCGCAACAGGGTCTGGGTGGTGGAGATGTTGATGTTCTCGATCAGCGACGCCTTGCGCAGTACGCGGAAGTTCTCACGAACCCGGTCGAATACCACGATGGTGTCGTTGAGCGAGTAACCAATGATCGCCAGTACAGCCGCCAGTACGGTCAGGTCGAAGGTCACCTGGAAGTACGCCAGGATACCCACGGTCACGATCACGTCGTGGATCAGCGACACAATCGCGCCAACACCGAACTTCCACTGAAAGCGGAAGGCCAGGTAGATCATGATGCCGACCAGCGCCATCAGCATGCCGAGGCCGCCCTGGTCGCGCAGCTCTTCACCCACTTGCGGGCCGACGAACTCGACGCGCTTGACCGACGCCGGGTTGTCGCCGCCGACCTTCTGCAAGGCCTCGGCCACCTGGTGACCCAGTTGCGGGTCTTCGCCCGGCATACGCACCAGCAGGTCGGTGGTCGCACCAAAGCTCTGCACGATGGCTTCGTGATAGCCGGCCTTGACCAGCTCGTTGCGCACCAGGGTAACGTCGGCAGGCTTCTCGTAGGTCAGCTCGATGAGCGTACCGCCGGTGAAGTCCAGACCGTAGTTCAGGCCCTTATGGAACCAGCTGAACAACGCCAGAACGGTAAGGAGCACGGTGACGCCGAACGCAATGTTGCGAACGCCCATGAAGTTGATTGTACGTAACATGGCAGCCCCTTAAATCCACAACTTCTTGAAGTCACGTCCGCCAAAGATCAGGTTGACCATTGCGCGGGTCACCATGATGGCCGTGAACATCGAGGTAAAGATACCGAGGGACATGGTCACCGCAAAACCCTTGACCGGGCCGGTGCCCATGGCAAAGAGAATCCCGCCGACCAGCAACGTGGTCAGGTTGGAGTCGAGAATCGCGGTAAATGCCCGGCCGAAGCCTTCGTTGATTGCACGCTGTACGGTCATGCCCGCCGCGATCTCTTCACGGATCCGCGAGAAGATCAGTACGTTGGCGTCTACCGCCATACCCATGGTGAGTACGATACCGGCGATACCTGGCAGGGTCAGTGTAGCGCCCAGCAGCGACATCAGGGCCAGCAGCATCACCATGTTGCCCGCCAGGGCCACGGTGGCGATGATGCCGAAGAAGCGGTAGATGGCGATGATGAACAGCGACACGAACAGCATGCCCCACAACGCCGCGTCGATACCCTTGGTGATGTTGTCGGCACCCAGGCTCGGGCCGATGGTACGTTCTTCAGCGAAGTACATCGGCGCCGCCAGGCCACCGGCACGCAGCAACAGGGCCAGCTCAGACGATTCACCCTGGCCGTTCAGGCCAGTGATGCGGAATTGAGCACCCAGCGGCGACTGGATGGTCGCCAGGCTGATGATCTTCTTCTCTTCCTTGAAGGTCTGGACCGGCACGTCCTTCTCGACGCCGTCGACCATCTGCTTGGTGTAAGTGGTGACAGGGCGCTGCTCGATGAAGATCACCGCCATGCTGCGACCGACGTTGCTGCGCGTGGCGCGGCTCATCAGGTCGCCGCCATGGCCATCCAGGCGGATGTTCACTTCAGGCGTACCGTGCTGGGAGTCGAAACCGGCCTTGGCGTCGGTGACCTGGTCACCGGTGATGATCAAGCCACGCTCAATCAGTGCAGGAGGACGATTGCCTTCGCGGAACTCGAACTCCTCGGCAGTGGCACGGGTAGCACCCGGCTCGGCCGCCAGACGGAATTCCAGGTTGGCGGTCTTGCCCAGGATACGCTTGGCTTCAGCCGTGTCCTGCACGCCCGGCAGCTCAACCACGATGCGGTTGGCGCCCTGGCGCTGGACGATCGGCTCGGCCACACCCAGCTCGTTGACGCGGTTACGCACCGTGGTCAAGTTCTGCTTGATGGAGTATTCACGGATTTCCGCGATCTTGGCCGGCGTCATCGCCAGGCGCAGTACAGGCTGACCATTGAGGTCGGCCGGTACGATGTCGAAATCGTTGAAGTTCTTGCGCACCAGCGCACGGGCCTGCTCGCGGGACGCTTCGTCAGAGAAGCCCAGCTGGATGGCACCGTTGAACTGCGGCAGGCTGCGATAGCGCAGCTTCTCTTTGCGCAGCAGGCTCTTCACGTCGCCTTCGTAGACTTTCAGGCGCGCGTCGAGGGCTTTGTCCATGTCGACTTCCAGCAGGAAGTGCACACCACCGGACAAGTCCAGGCCCAGCTTCATCGGGTGCGCGCCAATGCTGCGCAGCCATTGTGGGGTGGTCTGTGCCAGGTTGAGCGCGACTACATAGTCATCACCCATGGCCTTGCGTACGACGTCCTTGGCCGGCAATTGGTCTTCTGCCTTGGTCAGGCGCAACAAGCCGCCTTTGGCACCCGCCGCCAATGTTGCCGCCTTGACCTGGATACCCGCGTCGGTGAGCGCTTTGCTCGCACGGTCCAGATCGGCCTGATTGACCTGCAGCGAAGTGCTGGCGCCAGTGATCTGGATCGCCGGGTCATCAGGATAAAGATTGGGAGCGGAATAAATAAAACCGATCGCCAGCACCGCCAGGATCAGTACGTATTTCCACAGAGGGTATTTGTTCAGCATCACGCCGCCCGCTTATAACGCGGGGCGCCTTGCGCGCCCCGTCGATTGGTAAAGGTTGTTACTCAGATCGCTTTGAGCGTGCCTTTTGGCAGCGTGGCGGCGATGGCGCCCTTCTGGAACTTCATTTCTACGGTGTCGGAGACTTCCAGGACCACAAAAGCATCGGAAACCTTGGTGATCTTGCCGGCGATACCGCCAGTGGTCACCACTTCGTCGCCTTTTTGCAGGCTGCCGAGCAGGTTTTTCTGCTCTTTGGCGCGCTTGGCCTGTGGACGCCAGATCATCAGGTAGAAGATGACCAGGAAGCCGACCAGGAAAATCCACTCGAAACCACCGCCCATAGGACCGGCAGCGGCAGGCGCAGCGGCATCAGCCATGGCGTTAGAGATAAAAAAGCTCATTTAGCACTCCAGTTGCAAATAGTGAATCTTAGGGTCGGAAAACTCAGTCCAAGGGCGGCACAGGGAGCCCGCGCTTGGCATAGAAGGCATCGACGAAGGCGGCCAATGTACCCTGTTGAATAGCCTCGCGCAAACCAGCCATCAGGACTTGGTAGTGACGCAAATTGTGGATGGTATTCAACATGCTACCCAGCATTTCCCCGCACTTGTCCAGATGGTGCAGATAAGCACGGGAGAAGTTCTGGCAGGTGTAGCAGTCACAGGTGGGATCCAGCGGCGAATCATCATGGCGATGGAACGCGTTACGGATCTTCAGCACGCCTGTATCGATGAACAGATGCCCATTGCGGGCATTACGGGTTGGCATCACGCAATCGAACATGTCCACACCGCGGCGCACACCCTCTACGAGATCTTCCGGTTTGCCAACGCCCATAAGGTAACGAGGTTTGTCAGCAGGCATCAGGCCCGGCAGGTAATCCAGTACCTTGATCATCTCGTGCTTGGGCTCGCCCACCGACAGACCGCCGATGGCCAGGCCGTCAAAGCCGATCTTGTCGAGGCCTTCGAGCGAGCGTTTGCGCAGGCTTTCATGCATGCCGCCCTGGACGATGCCGAACAGCGCCGCGGTGTTGTCTCCATGGGCATTCTTCGATCGCTGCGCCCAGCGCAGGGACAACTCCATGGAAATCCGCGCGACGTCTTCGTCAGCCGGGTACGGCGTGCATTCGTCGAAAATCATCACGATGTCAGAACCCAGGTCACGCTGGACCTGCATCGACTCTTCCGGGCCCATGAACACTTTGGAACCGTCCACCGGCGAGGCGAAGGTCACGCCCTCTTCCTTGATCTTGCGCATGGCACCCAGGCTGAACACCTGAAAACCACCCGAGTCGGTCAGGATCGGGCCCTGCCACTTCATGAAGTCATGCAGGTCGCCGTGCTTCTTGATCACTTCCGTGCCCGGGCGCAGCCACAGGTGGAAGGTGTTGCCGAGGATGATCTCGGCGCCGGTGGCGACGATGTCACGCGGCAGCATGCCCTTGACGGTGCCGTAGGTGCCCACGGGCATGAAGGCCGGGGTCTCGACGGTGCCGCGCGGGAAAGTCAGGCGACCACGACGGGCTTTACCGTCGGTGGCGAGCAATTCAAACGACATACGACTCATAGTTGTTCCTCTGGGCCGCGTGGCGCCGGGTTACGGGTGATAAACATCGCATCACCGTAGCTGAAAAAACGGTACCCATTGTCGATGGCGGCTTGATATGCGGCCATGGTCTCGGGATAACCGGCAAATGCCGACACCAGCATCAACAGCGTGGATTCCGGCAAATGGAAGTTGGTGACCAGGCAATCGACCACATGGAACGGCCGGCCTGGGTAGATAAAGATATCGGTGTCGCCGCTGAACGGCTTGAGCACGCCATCACGCGCCGCACTCTCCAGGGAGCGCACGCTGGTGGTGCCCACCGCGATCACCCGCCCGCCACGCGCCTTGCACGCAGCCACGGCATCCACGACGTCCTGGCTGACTTCCAGCCACTCGCTGTGCATATGGTGGTCTTCGATGTTATCCACACGCACCGGCTGAAACGTCCCGGCCCCCACGTGCAGGGTCACATAGGCGGTCTCGACGCCCTTGGCCGCAATCGCATCCAGCAGCGGCTGGTCGAAATGCAGCCCGGCAGTCGGTGCAGCGACGGCGCCCAAGCGCTGGGAGTACACCGTCTGATAGCGCTCGCGGTCCGAGTCTTCGTCGGGGCGGTCTATATAAGGAGGCAACGGCATATGGCCGACACGCTCCAGCAGCGGCAACACCTCTTCGGCGAACTTGAGCTCGAACAGCGCATCATGGCGCGCCACCATCTCGGCTTCGCCACCGCCATCAATGAGGATGGAAGAGCCCGGTTTCGGCGACTTGCTGGAGCGCACATGGGCCAGCACGCGATGGCTGTCCAGCACCCGCTCCACCAGGATTTCCAGCTTGCCGCCGGAGGCTTTCTGGCCAAACAGCCGCGCCGGAATCACCCGGGTATTGTTGAACACCATCAAGTCGCCCGGGCGCAAATGCTCAAGCAAATCAGTGAATTGACGGTGTGCGAGGGCACCGCTGAGCCCGTCCAGGGTCAGCAGTCGACTGGCGCGACGCTCGGCCAAAGGGTGGCGAGCGATCAGCGAATCAGGGAGCTCAAAAGTAAAGTCAGCAACGCGCATGATGGGGTTCGTCTAGCAGGGCCGGGAAGTCTAGCGGAAATAGTCAAAATTGACCATGAAACGTGATTGACCAACGGTAATCACCTCTCTATACTTCGCCGCCATTGAGCCCTGATGGCGGAATTGGTAGACGCGGCGGATTCAAAATCCGTTTTCGAAAGGAGTGGGAGTTCGAGTCTCCCTCGGGGCACCATCTTAAAAAAAGACCTTGAAATTCAAGGTCTTTTTTTTCGCCTACAGAAAAGTAACTCGTCGACGCAACAACTACTCACCTACCTACACCCCCGCCCCTTCCCCCTCACTTATGCAAGATCGCCCGATAAATATCCTCCAACGCCATGATGCGCTGAGCGGCGTTGAGCTTGATGGCTTCCTTGGGCATGCCGAACACCACGCAACTGGCTTCGTCCTGGGCGACTGTCGCGGCCCCGGCCTCGAGCATTTCCTTGAGACCGCGTGCGCCGTCGTCGCCCATGCCGGTCATGATGATGCCGGTGGCATTCCTGCCGGCGTAGCGGGCCACCGAGCGAAATAGCACATCCACGGAGGGTCGATGGCGGTTGACCAGCGGTCCATCGATCACCTGAGCGTGGTAATAGGCGCCGCTGCGGTTGACCATCAGGTGCTTGCCGCCGGGTGCGATCAGGGCCAGGCCAGGCAGGATACGGTCGTTGTTGCGCGCTTCGCGCACCTCGATTTCGCACACGCTGTTGAGGCGCTCGGCGAACGAAGCGGTGAACTTCTCGGGCATGTGCTGCACGATCACCATACCCGGGCATACGCGCGGCAGTGCTGTCAGCACGGCTTCCAGCGCTTGGGTGCCGCCGGTGGAGGTGCCGATGGCGACGATACGCTCGGTGGTCTGGGCCATTGCATGGCCATTGGCGGCAGGCAGGATCGCATCGGCAGTGAGCTTGCTGGACGGAACCAGTGGTGGGCTGACGCTGCGTTTTCCCAGGTTCCTGACGTTGGAGTTTGCGGCGGCCCGGATCGCGGCCACCAACTCGGCCGCCGACTCAATCAGGAAACTCTTCAAACCGGTTGAGGGCTTGGTGATGATGTCCACAGCGCCCGCCGACAGCGCCTGCAGGGAGGTTTCCGCGCATTTCTGGGTCAGCGAGGAGCAGATCACCACCGGCGTCGGCCGCTCGCTCATGATTTTCTTGAGAAACGTGATGCCGTCCATGCGCGGCATTTCGACGTCCAGCACGATTACGTCCGGCCATTCCCGCGCCAGTTTGTCCATTGCGAAAATCGGGTCGGAAGCCGCCCCCATGACGTGGATATCCGGCGTATCGCTGAGAATCGCCAGCAGTACCTGGCGCACCACGGCCGAATCATCGACAAGCAGCACACTGATTTTTTTGGTAGGCATCTTCTTGAAGTATTCCCATTGGTTGGTGCCGAACCCAGACGTTGCCGTTCCACAGGTCGAACATGATCGTGCGGTAACCGGTACTGCCCATGTCCTGGGCGGTCAGGTGCAGGTGATGACGCTCGGCCAGGGCCAGCGCCGCGCGAATATTCAGGCTGGCCACGTCCTGCGTCGGCAGGCGGCGTTGCAGATCAGGAAACATCTCGCCGCCACCGAACAACTTGACCTGGTAATCCCGTGCATGCGTGCCATTGATTTGCGCGTGGCGCAGCAGCAGTTCCAGGGCTTCGTCGGCATACCGGCCATCGAGGGGCTGATGGTTGCGCAGGCGCCCCGGCAGCATGAAGTGACACATGCCGCCGATCAGCCGCTGCGGATGCCAAAAGGTGATCGCCACGCAGGAGCCGAGCAAGGTCCGCAGGCGCGTCGGCCGCGTTGCAAAACTGACTTGGCCAGGCGCCAATACCACTTCGGTCGTACCCGCGGGCTTTTTCATGGCTTGCGGTAAATCGACGGCGCCACCAGCTTCAAGGTGTCATTGACGCCGTGGAGGCTTTCGGAGTGACTGATGATCAAATAACCACCACGCTTAAGCAGCGGCAACAGACGCGCGACCACCTGGCTCTTGGTCTGCTGATCGAAATAAATCATCACGTTGCGCAGGAAAATCACCTCGAACTCCCCCAGCGCCGGCAGCGCTTCGTTAAGGTTGACCTGGATAAAGTTGACGCGGTTGCGCAAGGTCTTGTCGATCAAGACGGTGCCCTCCTGACGCCCCATGCCCTTGAGGCAGTACTTGACCAGCAGCGGCTGGGGCAATGTCTCGATGCGTTCCATTGAGTAATGCCCCGTGCGCGCCTTGGCCAGTACCTGGGAGCTGATATCCGAGCCGATCACTTCCCAGGGCGTGGTGCCGAGGCTTTCGGCCAGGGTCATCGCCAGGCTGTAGGGCTCTTCGCCGGTGGAACTGGCCGCGCTCCACACGCGAAACATCCGGCCCGGCGCGGCCTGGGGCAGCACGTGCTGACGCAGGAAGTCGAAGTGCTTGGGCTCGCGAAAAAAATAGGTTTCGTTGGTGGTCAGCAAATCCAGCGCAACCTGCAGTTCGCCCTTGCGCTGGTCATTCATGATCAGCTTGAAATACTCACCATAGCTCTGCAGCTCATAGTGCTTGAGGCGCTTGAACAGGCGCCCGGCCACCAGGGCTTTCTTGGCGGGCGACAGGTTGATGCCGGCCGCCCGGTACAGCCAGGTCTGGAACTGACCGAATTCACGGTCGTCGATGGAGACGGTGTCTGACATGATCGAGCCTCAACGCAGGTCGAGGTCAGGGGCCGGCGCCTGGCCGGCCTCGGCCAGGCTGGACATCTCGTCGATAGACAGCACCTTGTCCACTTCCAGCACGATCACGAATTTGCCCTCGACCTTGGCCATGCCACTGATGAAATCGGCGCGAATGCGCGCACCGAAGCTCGGTGGCGGTTCGATCTGCGTGGCCGGGATCTCCTGCACGGCAGATACCGTATCGACCAGCAGCCCGATGTCCTGTGGCTGACCGTCCTCGGTACTCGCCTCGATGATGATCACGCAGGAACGCCGGGTGATCGCCGAGTTGGCCCGCCCAAAGCGCGCCGACAAGTCCACCACCGGCACCACTGCGCCGCGCAGGTTGATCACCCCGCGCACGAAAGCGGGCATCATCGGCACCACGGTCAGGCTGCCGTATTCGATAATTTCCTTGATCCCCAGGATGCCGATGGCGAACATTTCGCCGCCCAGCATGAAGGTCAGGTACTGCGCATCCTCATCGACCGCCACCGCGGTCTGCCGAGTCGTCATTACTGCGCCCATGTCACTACTCTCCCTTGTAGGCCCGCATCGATCGTGCGATCAGAAGCGGGTGAAATCCGATTCGTCCGGGGCACTGGCCATGGTGTAGGCGAACGCCTTGCGCGGCGGCGTTGGTTTGGTGCGCGGCGGTTGACGGTGGGGCGTGCTGCCGGGGCTGTCCACGCCGGTGCTTTGCACCGCAGCCTTGGACGCTGAATCCAGCACGAAGAAACTCATGGCCTGTTGCAGTTGCTCGGCCTGGCTGCTCATTTCTTCGGCCGTGGCCGCCAGTTCCTCACTGCTCGAGGCGTTTTGCTGGGTCACTTGGTTGAGCTGGGTCATCGCCGTGTTGATCTGCGCGACACCGGCCGCCTGTTCTTCGGACGCCGCGCTGATTTCCTGCACCAGGTCGGACGTCTTGTTGATGGAAGGCACCATTTCGTCGAGCAACTTGCCGGCTTTCTCGGCCATCTCCACGCTGCTGGAAGACAGTTCGCCGATTTCCTGGGCGGCGACCTGGCTGCGTTCGGCCAGCTTGCGCACTTCGGCGGCCACCACGGCGAACCCCTTGCCGTGCTCGCCGGCCCGAGCGGCCTCGATGGCGGCATTGAGCGCGAGCAGATTGGTCTGATAGGCGATGTCATCGATGATGCTGATGCGCTGGGCGATTTTCTTCATCGCCACCACCGTCTGCTGTACCGATTCGCCGCCCTCGGTGGCTTCCTTGGCCGCTTTGCTGGCCATGCCATCCGTGACCTTGGCGTTTTCGGTGTTCTGGTTGATGCTGGCGCTCATCTGCTCGACCGACGCACTGGTTTCCTCGACACTGGCGGCCTGTTCACTGGTGGCCTGGCTCATCGATTGCGCGGTGGCGCTGACTTGTTCGGAGGCGCTGGCGAGGTTATCGGAGGCGTTACGCACTTCGCCGATGATATGGGCCAGCTTGCCGACCATGTTGCGCATGGCGTTGAGCACCATGCCGGTTTCATCTTTGCCACCTGGCTCGATGTGCGCATTAAGGTTGCCTTCGGCCAATTGCTCGGCGGCGCTCGCCGCCTGGCGCAACGGCCGGGAAATGATCCGCGCGATGAATATCGCCAGGCCCAGACCGATCAGCAGGGATGCGGCCAGTACCGCGATGATCGACACGCGTGAGCTTTCATACAGCGCCGAGCCCTTGTCACCCGCGGCAGTGGCGCCGGCGTCATTGAGCTCGACCATTTTCTGCAGGCGGCTGGTCACCTCATCGAAATGCCCTTTGGATTCACCCCGGAGCAAACTGCGCGCCTGGGCTTCCTGGTTCTGACGGGAAAACTCCAGAACCTGCTTGCTGCTCGCAATGTAGGCGTCCCATGCGCTTTTCACGCTGAGCAGAAGTTGACGATCTTCATCGTTCGACAGCAATTGCTCGTAGGTCTGCATGCGGGTTTCGAACTCCTGGCGCGCTTCGGTGGCTTCGCGTTCGGCCTGGGCCTTTTCTTCGGGAATCTCGGTACCGATGTGGCGGTTTTCTTTCAAACGATAGTTGGCGGCAAAAAAACGCATGCCTGCGGCTGCACGCATGGAGGGCATCCAGTTGCCCTTGATGTCCTGGGCGGCCTGGTTGACGGCACCGAGCTGAAGGATAGCGAAGGCGCCCATGGCCCCGGTGAGGGCCAGGACCACCAGGAACGAGCTGATCAGCTTGGTGGAAATTTTAAGATCGTAGAACCATTTCATCGGGGAACCTCCATGGAATTGCAAAGACGTCAGCGGGCGACGAGCGGTGGCGACTGAGGCGCCTGGGCCGTGCGGGCTTCCAGTTGTACGATTTGATTGAGTAGCGCCGGTACATCCAGGATCAAGGCCACCGCGCCGCTGCCCAGAATGGTCGAGCCACTGATACCGCGCAGTGCGCCGAACAGCTTGCCCAGGGGCTTGATCACGGTCTGGAACTCGCCGTGCAGGTCATCGACCACCAGCCCGGCCTTGTGCTCGGCATAGCGCACCACCACCACGTTCTGACGGCGGGCGGCCGGGCCTTCGTGGCTGAAGTGGTCGCGCAGGTCCACCAGGGGCAGCACCTCGCCACGCAGGTCCAGATAGCCCTGATCGCGGCTGGACTGGCGCTGGCGTTCATCCAGCTCGACGCATTCCTGGACCATGTCCAGCGGAATCACGTAGGTGGATTGGTCAATGCCGACCAGGAAGCCATTGATGATCGCCAGGGTCAGCGGCAAGCGAATGCGTACCACCGTGCCCTGGCCTGGGCGGCTGTCGAGGTCCACGGTGCCGCGCAACAGCGTGATATTGCGCTTGACCACGTCCATGCCGACGCCGCGCCCGGACAGGTTGGTCACGGCCTCGGCGGTAGAGAAGCCCGCCTCGAAGATCAGGTTGTAGACCTCCTGGTCGGAGAGCACCGCGCCGCTGGCCACCAGCCCGCGTTCCTGGGCTTTTTCCAGAATGCGGTCGCGGTTGAGCCCGGCGCCGTCGTCGGCGATTTCGATGACGATGCTTCCTGAGTCGTGGTAGGCATTCAGGCTCAGATGACCCTTGCTCGACTTACCCGCCGCACGTCGCGCATCGGCACTTTCGATACCGTGGTCCATGGCGTTGCGCAGCAGGTGCATCAGCGGGTCGCCGATCTTCTCGACCACGGTCTTGTCCAGCTCGGTCTCCGCGCCGCTGATGATCAGCTCGATGTCCTTGCCCAGTTCCTGGCTGACATCGCGCACCACGCGGCGGAAGCGGTTGAACGTGTCGCCGATGGGGATCATGCGCAGGTGCAGGGCACCATCGAGAATCTCTTCCACCAACCCCGACACCGTCGAGGTGGCCTCTTGCAGCGGGTCGTTGTTACAGGAGCGCGCCAACAGGCTTGCGCCGGCGCTGGCGATCACCAATTCGCCGACCAGGTTGATCAACTCGTCGAGTTTGTCGGCGTTGACCCGAACATAACTGCCGTCGCGGGTTTTCGCCTCGCTGTTCGCCGGCTGGCGCTGGGGCGACGCGGGGGCCAGGCCTGGCTCGGCTTGCGCGATCAGGTCACTGCCGATGGCGACGCTGCTTGCGGGCGTTTCGTCGACCGCGCGGATGTGCACGTCACAGTCGTCGCGCACGAAGTCGAACACTTCGTTGAGCGTGGCATGGCTGGCCGTCGAACGCAGGTCGATTTCAAAGCCCAGGTAGCAGCTTTCCGGGTCCCAGTGCTCCAGGGCGGGGATGCTGTCGGTCAGGGTGGTGACCTGCACCATTTGCCCCAGCGTATCGAGGTAGCGCAGGAACGACAGCGGGTCCATGCCATTACGGAACACGTCCACGCCGAAACGCAGAGAAATATGCCAAAGCACGTCGCCCCCCGTGTCGTCGTGCACCGCAGCGGGTACGACGTCGGCGGTGGCGGTTCGCAGCGGCTGGTAGTCGCTCAGCGCCTCGCGCAAGGTCTCACCGCGCTCCAGCGTGGCCGGGGTCGGCGTCTCACCGCGACTGGCGACCACGTCGATCAGTTCAAGCATGTGGTCGCCGCACTTGAGCAGCAGCGCGATCAACGCCGCGTCCACCGCCACACTGCCATCGCGCAGGCGATCGAGAACGTCTTCGACGATATGCGTGAACCCCACGATCGACGCGAGGCCGAACAGTCCGGCGGATCCCTTGATGGTGTGCGCGGCGCGGAAAATCGCGCCGATGGCATCCTGGTCGCCGGGGTCGCTTTCCAACTGCAGCAGGGATTGCTCCATGGCCTGCAGCAGCTCGCGCGCCTCGACGATGAAGGTCTGCAGTGCCTGATCGAGATTGATGCTCACCTGGACTTTCCTTGTCGATCAATGAACGGGACAGTGCCGCTTAAAGCGCGGCGCTGCGACACAGTTGGAGCGCCTGCATGACTGCCTGGCTCTGGCCGGTCACACTCAAGGCGGTGCCGGCAATGCCGGCTTCACGCTGGATGACGGCCAGCAACTGCAGGCCGGCACCGTCCATTTCCGTCACCTGGGACAGGTCCAGTTCCAGGCGCGGCGCCGCGCCCATCTGCGACAACAACGCGCCCGCCAGTTCAGCGACGGTGTAGATCGTGAGTTCGCCGTCGATGCCCACATGGGCGGTGTCGTCGATTGTTTCGTGAGTGATCGGCATGTTGGCCTCCCTGGCGCCGGGTGTCAGGGCAGGATCAATTTGGAGACCGCCGCCAGCATCTGCGCCGGCTGGAACGGCTTGACCACCCACGCCTTGGCGCCCGCGGCCTGGCCTTCGGCCTTCTTCGATTCCTGAGACTCGGTGGTCAGCATGATGATCGGTGTGAACTTGTAGTTGGCCAGCTTCTTCACCTCCTTGACGAAGGTGATGCCATCCATGTTGGGCATGTTCACGTCGCTGATGATCAGGTGCACTTTTTGCCCGGTCAGCTTGTTCAGGGCGTCCTTGCCGTCGCTGGCTTCGATCACGTCGTAACCGGCGCTTTTCAAGGCGATGCCGACCACTTGGCGCACGCTGCTGGAGTCGTCGACCACTAATACATTCTTCGCCATGATGTGCTCCTAAAAGAAAGTGATGTCTTGGGAATTCGACTGCACTGCCGCCTCGCCGCGATGGAGGCGTCGTTGCTCGTCAGTGGCATAGGTGGTTTCCATGCGCGCCAGCCATTGGCGGGCGTCGATGGCCAGCGGCTGGTCCGGGGTCTGGTTGGCCTGTTGCAGATGGTCATGCAGCGCGTGCATGTTGTCGCGCACGTGACTGAGGATCTGGCTGACCCGGTCCTGGAATTGCAGGTTGACCAACACCTCGGTCATCTCATCGCGGATGCCGTAGCTTTCCTGCTTGAGCAGGTCGGCGGATTCGGCCAGGCGCCCAGTGATGTTCTGGAAGCGTGTGAGCACCATTTGAATACTGTTTTCGGACTCGGCCACCGAATGGCTGTCCTGGTCGGCACTGCTGGACGCGGCCTGCACCAATTGAGTAATGGCGTTATTGATGATGTCGACCTTGGCCGACATCTGCTGGCCCGTTTCACTGGATTTGCTCGACAGGCTGCGCACCGCATCGGCCACCACCGCGAAGCCGCGACCGGCCTCACCGGCGCGCGCCGCTTCGATGGCCGCGTTGAGGGCCAGCAAGTTGGTTTGTGCGGCAATCGCTGCCACATCAGCGGCCATGGTACGCAGTTCGCCGGTGTAGGCGGTCAGGCTGCGCACCTGCGCCAGGGTCTGGTCACGACTGGTTTGAGTGGCCTTGAGCGAATTGATCACCTGGCTCAACTCGCTGTCACTGCGCGCCAGCACCTCAAGCGCGCCGTCAGCGGCCTGCCCGTCCAGCTCGCCGGCCGCGTGCTGCGACGCTTGTACCGTTTCCTCCAAGCGTGTGGCGATCCCGGTGAAACGGTTCACCAGGCTCACAATCGCTTCCTCGGTCTGATGGCGCGAGCTTTCCACCTGCTTGGCCCAGATGGGCATGGCACCCAGCAATACCTCATCGAGCTGTGCACGCGAGGCCAAGCCGTTATGCGCGTGCGCACTCGACTGGTCCGCCTGCGCCTGCGCAATCGCTCGCTGCAGCGCGTTGCGCTGCGAAGCCGCGCTCCAGGCACAGGCACCGAGGCCGATCATCACCAGTACCGTGCAGGCCAGCAGATTGGCCGGCGAAGTGGATTGCACGAGTATCCACACAACGGCCGGCACGACCGGAATCAAGGCGAACCAACGGAAACGAGGATAAACGGGAAGGTGCGTGCGGCTGGATGGGCGCTGGGGCATGAGTTCGATCCTTGAACAGTGTTGCGGATGTAAACGACATAGAGGCTATCCGCCCCTAGCGGCTCAACTTTAGGTCTGTTGAGTACCTTCCGTCTGGTTTATGACCGGTGTGTGACTGAGCACGGAGTTAAGTGTAGGTGACGCCAGCTGACACGCTCAGGCTGCTTGCAGGATCGTACAAGCGCCCTCGTTCCCTCGTTCGCTAACCTGACGACTCTTATTCAGCAGAGTCTCCGACATGTCTCAGTCACAGCCCCCGACACACCCCATAAATCTCATCCAAAAAGCTGACCTGATCGACCAACCATGGAGCCCACGCGTCGTTGCGGAGATGAACGACTACCAGTTCAAAGTCGTGCGCATCGAAGGCGAGTTCATCTGGCACTCCCACCCCGAAACCGACGAGGCCTTTCTGGTACTCGACGGTACCCTGCGTATCGACCTTCCAGACGGCCCGGTCTATGTCGCACCGGGTGAGCTGTACGTGGTCCCTCGGGGCGTAGCGCACCGCACAGCCGCCGAAGGCGAGGCCAAGCTGATGATGATCGAGCCACGGGGCATCTTGAATACCGGACATGAAGGTGGGGAGCTTACGGCTGTGAATGACCAGTGGATCTGAGGCTGGCGTCGCCTGCTCGCTCATACCGTTATGAGACACTCACTCCACTTACCGTGTCAGCCTTGAACAGGTCAAGACGCGGCCGCCCCGGACGAGCGGCCGGGAGGGTTATTTCAGCAAGGCAATCAGCGTGCAGACCACCGTGATCGCCAGCGCCGGCCATTGCATCGGCATGAAAAAGAAGTGGTGGCGCACGCCATCGGCGTGCGGTTGTCGGTTCAGTACAAAGCCCAGCACAGTGTTGATCGCTGACCCCGCCCCAAAGCCGAGCAACACCTGCATCAGCGATGTGTTGCCGGGTTTGACGCTGGGGTCGGGCCATAGCCACATTAATAGCAGCACCATCGCCACCGGTGTAAATAACGTCAGCCAGCCTGCGCCGCGATAGATCATCATTTAATCCTCAGCTGTGACGCTGCCGGCTCAAGCCAGCTCGCGTGTTTGTTGTTGCGCCGCAAACACGGCATCGAGGGTATTGAGGAACAGGTCGTGGCTCAGAATGCCGGTGGCGATGGTCGACAACACGGGGTTGCCGCTCTCGTCCTTGATCACCACTTTTTCGGTCCAGGCGTTGAGGTCGACGCTGCGCAGCGACGACATCGGCACTTTGTGGCCCTGGTACTCGAGGGATGCGCGGCTGACGACGATTGGCGAGGTGGTGATTTTCAGGAAGTTGCCACTCACGCGTTTGCCCCAGACCTGCCCCGAGCTGATGCAGTTGAACGTCACAGCCCCGCCCATCTCCAGCGTCGCGATCACTGCCGGCATGCGTGCGCGAACGTGCAATTCACGCACCCGTTGTTGGAATTCGTAAAAGCCTTTGAGGCTTTCAATCACCCGATGAAACGGCTCGGACGCGTTTCGACGATAGGCCAGGTTGGTGATCATGCCGGTCATCACGGTTTGCCCGGAGCCGAACAAGTACAGGTCTTCGATATCGGCAAACGCCGTGTACTCGCGTTGCTCGTTGATGATGCGTTCGATGCCGAACTCAAACACGTTGTAGCGTGGCGCGCGCAGTTTTTTGTGCCAGGCGTAGGCTGCAAACACGCCCACGGCAAGAACGACCAGCAAGGCGCTGGTGGCGTAGATCAGGGTATGTGGGTTGGCAAAGTTCAAGGCCATGCCACGTGATGTCTGGAGGTTGACCGGGCCATCGTTGCCCGGTGGCAGTATCGTGCCCAGGTACAGCACAAAACCGGCGAGGGCCAATAACACAACCCCGAATATCAAACTGAAAATCAGGAAGCCTTTGCCGTGGCGGAAACTCGCGATCAGCTCGCCGGTGGCCGAAGGTGCTTGGGTAGGGGATGACTGCATAAGTGTTTGCGTCCTTGTAATGGTTTAAGCCTTGCACACTGTCCGTCTGGTGGCCGGGTGCATTTGGCACGGCGAGTTGGAACATGGCTAATTAATATCGTTCCTTGGGACGATGACTTCACAGGAGGGTGAGCCTGGCGGTTCGCGGTATTGGGGTCTTTTTTTTCCTGCCTAGAACGGTGATCATCGCCCTCCCCCAAGCCCTAGGAACCAAGACCATGGAGTTGACGCTGGAAGCTGTTGCGCTTTTTGCACTGAAGCTGGTGCACGAGACGGACGGCGGCAGCCCGGTCTTGCGGGACGATCCGGTGATGGATGGGTATGAGCGGGAGGTATTCGGGCTGCTGGTGCGGCAGGGAGACTTGGCGGCCATTCAATCCAAAGTCGCGGAATGTGTGGATCAAGCGCTTGAAGCACTGGGCGGGGCCGATACAGTGATGGGGCGCGAGTTGCAGCGCTTGGCGCTGGGCGTACGCCAGGCGTCGACACTGGATGAACTCAATGACCCACTCAACGCACTCAAGGATTACCTGAAAGCCATCCTGTAACGCACGGTTCAGCGCCGCCCCTCCACCGCCATCCGCACCGCCAGCCCCATCAATACAGAGCCCATGAGCCAGCGCTGCACCACCTGCCAACCCGGTCGGGTGACGAAAAACACTGCGATCGACCCCGCCATAGTGGCAATCGTCGCGTTGACGCTTACGCTGATGAAAATCTGCGTAAAGCCCAGCACCAGGGATTGCGTCAACACGCTGCCATGACCGTTCGGGTCGATGAACTGCGGCAGCAGCGACAAATACATCACTGCCACCTTGGGGTTGAGCAGGTTGGTCACCAGGCCCATGGTGAACAGCTTGCGTGGGCTGTCCTTGGGCAGATCCCGCACCTGGAAAGGCGAACGCCCACCCGGCCGGATCGCCTGCCAGGCCATGTACGCCAGGTACAGCACGCCGCCGAAACGCAGCGCGTCATAGGCAAACGGCACCGCCATGACCAAGGCCGTGATCCCTAAAGCCGCGCACAGCATATAAACCAGAAACCCCAACGCCACGCCGCCGAGGGAAATCAACCCGGCCGTGCGCCCCTGGCAAATCGAACGGGAGATCAGGTAAATCATGTTCGGACCGGGCGTGAGCACCATGCCGAGTGAAATCAGCGCATAGGCCAACCAGCTGGACAGTTCGGGCATTATTGGGCTCCTGGGGTGTATTTTGTCGACGTGAAACATTTGGCCAAGGTTGTCGGCTTGGCCGCCATGGTAGGGCGTTCAAAATGCGCGCGTTAGATACAGATCCGCGAGCAAAACGGCATACACCCAAGAGGCAGGACATGATCGACTTCAATAACAAAGGCTTCTTCAAGCTCAAGCAAAACAACGAATACGCCGAACGCGTCGCCGCCCTGCTGCTGGACGGAGAAGAAGTGGTCGACGCCTACAAGGCCATGCGCGACGGTGTGGTGTTTACCACCAAGCGGATTATTGCGGTGAACGTGCAAGGGATTACCGGCAGCAAGAAAGACTTCACGTCGCTACCGTATAAAAACATCGTGGCGTATTCGGTGGAGACGTCCGGGACGTTTGACCTGGATTCGGAGTTGGAAATTTACTTTTCGTCGTCGGGCAAAGTGAAATTCGAATTCACCGGCAAGACCTCGATTGTGGAAATCTCGCGGTTGATTTCCAAGCATCTGCTGACCTGATCGGCAGGCCATTCATTTAGACGGCTGTACCTCGATCAAAATGTGGGAGGGGGCTTGCCCCCGATGGGCTCAACGCAAAACGAGACACACGATAATCGAAGCATTCGAAACAGAGACACCCACTCAAGAGTCCGTCCACTTTTCCCACACCCATCACCGATTTGTGCCGATATCCAGTTCTGATCCCCCCTCGTAGGCTCACCTCCTCGCACAAGGAAGTGAGCCCGTCATGCCAGAACGCTTTTACCCACCCACCGAAGAAGAGTTACGCAAACAACGCATCCTGACGCCGCAGCCATCCCGTGCGCCGTCTTCGCCATCGGTTGATTTTTTCGAGCCATCCCCTGCCCCAGCCCCTACGCGAGCCAAACCTCCCGGCTGCGTCTTCATGAAGCCATGCCAACTGCCTGACGGCATCACTCATTACTTCAACCCGGCCGGGTATGTGCCGTTGGAGCTGATCAGGGAATACGGCCACTTAAGCCTGCTGGGTGGGCGTGAGGTGGATAGCAGGGGCGCAGTTGCCTTGCGCAAGATCGGCGGCAGCACATTGCCTGCAGGTTTGGGCCAGTTGGCGTTGCGGTCGGCGGCTTGGGAGTCGGCGGCAACTGCCGTTGGATCGGTCGCCGGGGGCCTGCTGACGGGTTTGGTGGCGCTGGCCTGGCCGTCAGAGCTGGGTGATAGCGCGCTCTACAGCGAGGAGCAGTTGCGTTCGATGCAACGGGCGCGGTCGCAGATGCGGTTGCATGTCGAGCAACGCGCGGACGGCACGCTCAAGGGGTATGGGTTCTACACGGGCAATCATGCCGATTGGCAGATGATTGATGTGGTGCAGTTCCAAAACCGTAGCGATCAGTTTGTAGCGGATTTGGGTGAGGGTGTGGAGCTGATCTGGACGCCCGCCGTTGATCCCAGTGACACGCTGGGGATTCCGCCATTGGAGGCTGCGCCGCAAGCGCCAGTGATCTGGATTTATCCGCCGACGGAGAAAGCGGCGCAGATTCTGGTGAACCCGATTTATCCACCGGAGTATCGGGATTTTATTCTGGTGTTCCCGGTGGAGTCGGGGGTTCGGCCGCTGTATGTGGTGGTCAGTGTCAAGGCTGGGGATCACAAGTACCACAAGGCACCTAATACTGAACAAATAACTGGCTTTGCAGGCCTGATCAAAGCAAAACCTATGACTCCCAGACAGGGAGGTGCCGGGTTGAGGGAGCGTTGGATTGAGGAAAAAGGCCGGAGAATCTATGAGTGGGACTCTCAACATGGGGAATTGGAAGTTTATCTCGCAAGTGATGGGAGCCATCTAGGTGCATTCAGCCACGTAAACGGCGAGCAGCTAAAAGGGCCGAAGAAAAAGCGAAATATCAGAAAATATCTGTGAGGGCTACATGGGACTAAAAGTGAGATTGGAATGGTTCGACAGAACCACAGAGCAGCTACGTGGAGCGGAGGAGTCGGCAGACCTAAGAGACGACTACTCGGTTATTTCCGAGCTTAGGCTGTCGCCAACCGAGGACATCAATAACGGTATGTTTGAACTGCGCCGGGAGTGGCTAGCACTGATACAGAAACACTTCTCTCATGAAATTGCTCTTTCAGAAAGCGATTACTTCATCGCGTTTGATTACGAAGATACAAACGAATAACACAGACTTCGAGAATTCAGCTTCATGCGTAGACTGTCACTCACAAACAAAAAACTCCGCAACATCCCTAGACATCTCAGAGCCATAACCCGCTGGGCAGAAAGCTTCGAAGACTGCTTTTACGAAGAGTTATCGTCGCCACCGGACTATGTAAATTTAAGAATCCCAGTTATTGAAAACCTTGTCGAAGGCAAACAAACCACACCGGACATTCTGACGCATTGCGCTCAACAGTTGATTAACGTGGCAGGCCACCTATTTAAAGCCCGGTCAGACGATGCCCCTGAGTGCTGGATTGTCGCCTGCATCATGGTCCCGGACATGTTCTCAAGCCGAGTCTGTGTCTATACCGACAAAGGCCGCTACCTCGGTCACACCCAACCCTTTGACTATGAGTACTTCCGTCAAATCCGCATCACCGGTCGAAGCCTCGCTTGCGAATGGGGGTTGGTGGTTCCTCCAGGCCTACACGAAGTTGGCTTTCAGTTCATCCACGAGGACGAAGAAGGAAACACCTTCGAATCAGAGCATTGGTACTTCGGCGAAGTCAGCACGACCGATGACGACCCTGGCGCAGGGCGCTGGAAGTATCAAACCTTCAGGTCCTTCCAAGCGCAGCATCCACATTTGTTTGGTCCGTCCACCTAACGCGCATTTATCTCACTCTCCGTCCCGGAACAACATCAGGTTTCCCAGCTGTGTCTTCAGCAAAACTATCGCAATTACCGACAGAGAGGGGCGTCCAAAAATAGTGATGAAAATCAGACTACGATGGTACGAAAAGCACGGCAACGACTTGAAAGCGGATGAGTACTCAGCGGATATCGCAGACTCAGACAGTGTTTTTGAAGCATTGGGCTTAAGCGAAGAGACCTCGATATATGCCGACGTATTCAACGTGCTGCCGAGTTGGATAACGATTATTCAGCCGTACTTCCAGCACGCGATCGAACCCGACCGCCTCGACTATCAGATCTCCTTTCGCTACCAAGGCGCCTGGCCACCGCAGCCAAAGCAACCTAAAAAGGCGTCTTGATGCAATGCAAAAGCCCCTCCTCTACCGCTCAGTCAACGCCCGAACCCATGGCATGCGCCACGGCAGTTGCCGCGCCTATCGATATGAGCGGTACACCAAAAACGAAAAAGACAAACCATCAAATTGCGGTTCGATGCATAGCCCTCAACCCGACTTAACCCCACTCGCCGCCTCAGCCACCGGTACCCGATTCGCCGGGTCCGTCACGTCATACACATGCTGCTCACACCCCGAGCCCTTGAATTGGAATTCCACCAGATACACTTTTGCCTTCTCCGGGCTGAACGTATTCATCTTCGGCCCACAGGTGTAGTAGTAACCGGTGCGGGTGTCGTTCGCGTAACCCGATACAGTGAGTTTCTTGCCGGGGTCCGCCTGGATTTCCAGTTGTGGAAAACGCTTGAAGCCCGCACTGGCCACGGTCTGGTTGAGCTTGGCGATCCAGTTGAAGACCTTGCCTTCGCCGGTGTCCATCACCGTGCCGAGGGCTTCCATGCGTGGGTCGGGGTCGCCTTCGCGGCTGATCGAGAAGTCGACGGCGGGAGTGCCGCCACTGGACTTCATGATGACCTTGGCGTGTTCCGTATCCACCGCCACGGTTTTCTGGCGAAACTGAATGCCGTCCTTGAGCAGGCTGGGCGATGAGTCGCGTTGGTTGGATTGGCAGGCGCCCAGGGCCAGGGCGAGGGAGAGCAGCGCGATTCGCTTCACGGGGGATGTCCTTATCGGGGAAGAGTGTGATGACTGGACCCGAATTTAAACGGATTGTTCCGCTTTAGAAGGGTGGCGATGCGGGCGCTGCGGTCTGGCAGGCATACCGAGGTGATCCCTTCGCAGCCTCGCTGGGGCTCGACAGCTCCCACAGGGGATTAGCGGTGCGGCCGTTTCAAGCGTTCTCAAACACCAACCGCGCGCACAATCCACCCTGCTTGCGGTTATGCAGCGCCAACCGGCAGCCGATCTTGCCCACGATCATCTGCACAATGGCCAACCCCAAGCCCGCGCCATTGGCATTACCCCGGCTGTAGAACCGTTCGTACAGGCGCTCCATTTGTGCCTCATCAATCCCCGGCCCATGGTCTTTCACGCTCAGGCAATGAGCACCAATCACCACCTTCACTTCACTGCCTGCCGGGGAAAAGTTAAGGGCATTGGTCACAAGGTTCTGCAACGCAATCGCCAACGCCGCCGGTTCGGTTTTCACCCAACACTCCTCCTCCCCTTCCAGCACCAGCTCAACGCCTTTTTCCATGGCCAGGGGGGTCAATTCGGCGAGTTCTTCGCGCACCAGTTCAGTCAGTTGCACGCGCCCGCACACAGGATTGTGCAACTGCGGTTCGATGCGCGCCATGGTCAGTAACTGGCTACCAATACGGGTGGCGCGGTCGACGCCATTGACTAGAAAAGCCAAGGCTTCGCGGCGCTGTTCTTCAGTGACGGCGCTTTGCGCGTTCTGCGCGTGAATGCGCAGGATCGCCAGGGGCGTGCGCAGTTCATGGGCGGCGTCGGCGATGAAGCGGCGTTCGCGTTCGAGCAGTTCATCCACTTGGACCAGCAACCGGTTCAGCGCGGTTTGCATGGGTTCCAGGTCGCTCGGCAACGGCTTGAGGTGCAGCGGTTGCAAGGTCTCGGCAGTTCTCCCACGGATGGAAAGAGCCATGGCCCGCAGCGGTTTGAAGCCCCAGCCGATCACCAGCCAGATCAACACCGTCAGCAACGGCACGCCGATCAGCGTGGGCCACAGGGTGTGGCGCATGATGCGCTGGATCACGTCCTGGCGGATGTCGTCGCGCTCGCCCACCCAGATCAACACGCCCTGTTGCGGGTCGGCGAGGAGGAAGGCGCACCAGTCGTTGCCGTTGTCCATCAGGTCGTGGGAGCCGAGGGTGGTCGGTGGCGCCGCCAGCACCGGCGCTTCGGCAGAGCGCACCAGTAACTCCCCTGCGCTGTTCCAGACCTGGAAGGTCAGGCGGGTTTCATAGGGATGGGCCACGCCGTCCTCGCCGACTCGGCTCATGGCCTGGTCGAACGCCTGGTACAACCGCTCCCAACCCGCGTCCCCAGGGTCACGCTGGCGCAGCACGCTTTGCAGCAGGCGCGCACTCTGGGCGAGTTGGGCGTCGTAGACTTCTTCGATTTCGTGATGGCTGTCGCGCAGGACCAACCAGCTGATCAAGGCATCGCCCAACAGGATCAACACCAACACCGGGACGAGAATGCGCGCGCGAACCGAGGTCATGCGGTGAGCACCAGCACATAGCCGACACCGCGTACGGTGCGGATCAGCTCGGTGGATAACTTTTTGCGCAGGTTATGGATCAGCACTTCCAAGGTGTTGCTCTCGACCCGGTCCTGCCAGCCATACAACGCGCGGGACAACCGCTCGCGGGTGACGACCTTGCCGGGGCGCACCATCAATTGGTGTAGAAGTTGGTACTCCATGGGGGTGACGATGATATCGGCGTCCTGATAGCGCACTTGCTGGGTAGCCGGATCGAGGCTGACGCCGGCGTGTTCCAGCAGCGGTTGCGCGCGGCCCTGGCTGCGGCGCAACAGCGCGCGTACGCGAGCCTTGAGTTCTTCCACGTCGAAGGGTTTGACCAAGTAATCGTCAGCGCCCGCGTCCAGGCCGGCGATACGTTCGGCGGTGCCGTCGCGGGCGGTGAGGATCAGCACCGGCACGTCGTGTTGCTCGGCGCGCAGTTGCTGCAACAGGTCGAGGCCGTCGAGGCGCGGTAGCCCAAGATCGAGCAGCAGCAGGTCGAACGATTCCGTGCGCAGGGCATGCAGGGCGGCAACGCCATCTTGCAGCCAGTCGAGGGTGTAGCCTTCGGCGCCCAGGGCCACGCGAATACCCTGGCCGAGGGCACGGTCATCTTCGACAAGGAGTAGGCGCATTACGGATTCTCTGTAGGAAACGGCGAAATCATGCCGGGTTTCGCCGGAGCCCCCTCGGCAAAGATGTTACGGCTCGTTGCCAACTAAGGTTGCACTAAGGTTGGTTTTGCACTGTGCAAACTCCTACGTTTGCTGAGAGCTTTTCCATGCGCAAAATTCTCCTGCTGTCCCTGATTCTCGCCAGCCCCCTGGCCGTCGCCGGCCCACAGTGCACCACCGCCGAACGCTCACAATGGCAAGACGAAAAAGCCTTCCAGGACAAGCTCAAGGCCGAAGGCTACACCATCAGCAAGTTCAAGGTCACCGACGGCAATTGCTACGAGATCTACGGCTTTGACAAAGACAAGCGCAAGGTCGAGATCTACCACGACCCGGTCACCGGCAAAGCCGTGAAGACCGAGATCAAAGGCTGATGCCAGGCGAATCCCTGCGCCTGTGGGACCCGTTGGTGAGGCTGTTTCATGGCTCCATCGCCGGGGTCTTTGTCGCCAATTACTTCTTTAACGAAGCAGGCGACGACTGGCATGTCTGGCTGGGCTACTACGCCATGGCCTGGCTGCTGGTACGTGGGGTGTGGGGATTTGTCGGACCGCGTAGCGCCCAATGGGCGGACTTCTGGCCGACGCCACGACGCCTGAATGCCCACCTACGCTCGCTCCTCAGCGGTCGGCCACAGCATCGCCTGGGCCATTCGCCGATTGGCGCGCTGGTGATGCTATTGACGTTGCTGGCGCTGCTGACCCTGGGTATCAGCGGTTTTCTGATGCAGGAAGTCGATGCCCTGTGGGGCGCCGACTGGCCGCTGCAAATCCACGAAACCGCCGCCAATGGGCTGCTCGGCCTGGTCTGCGTCCATGTTCTGGCAGCGATCATTGAAAGCCTCCAGGTGCGGGACAACCTGCCGTTATCCATGCTCACCGGTCGCAGGAAGCGCCTGCCGGATGAACGTGCGCCGTAATTCTTTGACCCACAGGTTCCCTATGCGCTCCGTCCTCCTGATCTTCGGCCTGCTCGCGGTGTTTTTCGCCGCCTGGCAGAGCCATCCGCCCCATGTGCTGGCACCGTTTGCCCAGGTGAGCCCGAACGCCGCCAAAGTGGTATCGGCCCCGCAGTACACCAGCCGGTTTGTGTCGACACAGCTCACCGATTTTGTGCACTCCTCGTCCGTCACTGCCCTGCCCGGTGGCGACCTGATGGCGGTGTGGTTTGCCGGTTCCCGCGAAGGTGCCGCCGATGTGCAAGTGCGTACCGCGCGCTTCGACGCACGCGCCGGCGAATGGGGCGCCGAGCAGGTGCTGGCTACGCGGGAAAGCACCCGCGACGGCACCCAGCGCTATATCCGCAAGCTCGGCAACCCGGTGATTGCCCTGGCGCCAGACCAACGCCTGTGGATGTTTTATGTGTCGGTGTCGGTGGGTGGCTGGGCCGCCAGTGCGATCAATGTGATGGTATCGGATGACCTGGGCGCCAGTTGGTCGGCACCGCGGCAACTGGTGACGTCGCCGTTCTTCAATATCAGTACCCTGGTGCGCGCCGCGCCGGTGTTCCATGCCGATGGTTCCATCGGGCTGCCGGTATATCACGAGTTCATGGGCAAGTTTGCCGAGTACCTGTACTTGAGCGCCGACGGGGCGGTGATCGATAAATTCCGCATCAGCCGCGGTAAGCATTCCCTGCAACCGACCATCGTGCCGCAGGATGGCCTGCGCGCTGTGGCGATGTTGCGTTACGCCGGCGACACCCACCACCGCGTGCTGGCCAGCCGCACCGAAGACGCCGGGCAGACCTGGAGCGAGCCCTACCCGCTGGCGCCAGCCAACCCCAATTCATCGCTGGCGGCGGTGGGCACCCAGGATGATGGTTTGCTGGTGGCTCTCAATGACTTGGAGGACGGTCGCTTCAAGCTCAGCCTGTATGGCACCGACGCACAGCTCACACAGTGGCGCACCGTGGTGGAACTGGACCAGTCACCCGACCCGCTCGGTCAACCGTTTTCGCCCGAGGCCTATAAAGCAATCATCGGCGAAGGCTTCCGCGCCTCCAGCGGTGCCCGACGCCTGCCGTTGGAGCAGCGCTTCCTCAGCAACCTCGACTACCGCGTGTGCAAACCCCAGGGCTGCGATTTCGAATACGAATACCCGTATTTCAGCCGCAGCCCGGACGGCATGTACCACCTGGTGTACTCGTGGAATAACACCTTTATCAAGCATGTCAGCTTCAACGAAGCCTGGCTGGCGGAGCGTCTGTGATGGTTGCTGTGTGGCAGGCCCATTTGAGTTTTGTGTTGCTGGGTTTCGTGGCGCTGAGCGCGCTGCGCTTCACCGTACCGTGGCGGCCGTGGTTGCTACCGATGTTGGTGGTGGTGAGTTTTATCCCGGTCAATGCGCTGCCCCTGGCGGCGTATGTGCGCAGTTTTACTGATGACTTGGCGATCAGCACCTTGGTGTTGCTGGCGTGGGTGGGGTTGTGCCGGCTGGGCGTGGTGCGGGCGCTGGATCGACACCATCAGGTACAGATGCTACTGCTCTTTGGGCTGCTGAGCCTGTTGCTGTACCCCGCCACCTTGGGCCTGACCTATTTCGATCCGTATCGCTGGGGCTTCAACCCTCGCCCGATGATTGTGCTGGTGGCGGTCGCGACGCTAGTGATGCTGTGGCTGCGCAACACGCTGGCGGTGTGGATGTTGGCGGTGGGTACGCTGGCGTTCGCGCTGCGGCTCAAGGCATCGGAAAACTATTGGGACTATCTGGTCGATCCGCTGCTGACGGTCTACTGCGTAGTCGCCGGACTAATGCAATTCAAACTGTGGGAGCGGGCTTGCCCGCGATAGCGGTGTATCAGTTACCGCTGTGTTTACTGAACCACCGCTATCGCGGGCAAGCCCGCTCCCACATGGGTTCTGCGTCGTTTTAAAGAATGGGAAAAATAATGAGTGCGTTGCAATCACGCCGCCTGCGCTACGGCGTGGGCGCGATCGGGTTGGTGTTTGTGCTGCTGGCTGCGTTGCGGCTGGTGTTTGTGCTGGGTTTTTCCGGCCTGGATTTGAGGACCCCGGCCCTGCTGGAAACCCTGGGCATCGGCCTGCGGTTCGACCTGCGCCTGGCGGTGCTGCTCCTACTGCCGCTGGCCGTACTGGCATGGCTGCCGCGCTGGAACCTCATCACTCTGCCCGCCCTGCGCTGGCTGGCACGCGCTTATCTGACGGTGGCGCTGGCTGTGGTCGGCCTGGTGTACATCATCGACTTCGGCCATTACGCCTACCTCGGCGTACGCATCAATGCGACGGTGCTGCGCTACCTGCAAGACGCACAGATTTCACAACAGATGGTGTGGGAAACCTACCCAGTGCTGTGGATAACTGCCTGTTGGCTGGCGGCGGTGGCGCTGTGGGTCTGGGCGCTCGTCTGTCTCGAACGATTGACACTGGACCGCGCACCCAGCGCCAGCGGCAAACTGTCCCTGGTAGCGGTTTCCATCATCGCCGTGGTCGGCGTGCTGCTGGCGCTGCTCGGTCGCGTCGCCCATCTCAATCTGGAAAACCCGGTGCCCCTGCGCTGGAGTGATGCGTTCTTTTCCGGCAACAGCCAAGTCGCCGCAGTGGGGCTGAACCCGGTGCTGTTTTTGTACGACACCCTCAAGGTTGGCCAGTCGCAGTTCGATGAAGCCCAGGTGCGCAAACATTACCCGCTGATCGCCGACTACCTGGGGGTAGACACACCCGATGCGCAGTCACTCAATTTCATCCGCAGCCAAGGCGTACAACCCTATCGACTGGCCGGCGAGCGGCCGCCCAACGTGATCTTCGTGATGCTCGAATCCCTTGGCACCAGCGCCGTAGGCGCCTACGGCAACCCGCTCAACCCCACGCCGAACCTGGACAAACTGGCCAGCCAGAGCTGGTTCTTCAAACACTTCTATGTGCCTGTCACCGGCACTGCCAAGACCGTGTGGGCCAGCATCAGCGGCGTGCCGGACGTGACCCGCCAGGAGACTGCCACGCGCAACCCGCTGATCACGCGCCAGCACACGCTGATCAACGCCTTCGAGGGTTACCAGAAGTTCTACATGATCGGCGGCAATGCCGGCTGGGCGAATATCAACGCGTTGATTCGTCAGAGCATCGACGGCGTGCAGTTGTATGAGGAAAGCCACTGGCGTTCGCCCCGAGTGGACGTGTGGGGCATTTCCGACCTGGACCTGTTCAAGGAAGGCGACCAGTTGCTGCGCGCCGTGCCCAAGGAACAGCCGTTCTTCGCCTACCTGCAAACCTCCGGCAACCATCGCCCCTTTACCATCCCCAGGCACAACGACGGTTTCCAGGTGAAGGACGTGACCCTGGAGCACGTCCAGGCCGCCGGGTCGCGCAGCGTCGAGCAGTACAACGCGGTGCGCTTGCTGGACTACAACATCGGCCGCCTGATGGACATCGCCAAGGCCGGCGGCTGGTACGACAACAGCATTTTCGTGTTCTTCGGCGACCACAACACGCGCATCAGCCAGATCCCGCACATGGCGCCGGCCTTTGAGCAGCTTGGTTTGGAGAGCAACAACGTACCGCTGCTGATCCACGCCCCTGGCCTGCCCCCCCGGGTGATCGAGGAGGCCGTGGGCCTGGCGGATCTTTTGCCCACCGTCGCCGGCATGGCGGGCATGCCGTTTCGCAATGGCGCGCTGGGGCGTGATATCCAGCAGCCGGCGCCCGAAGGCGAACGCGTGGTGCCGCTGGTGTTGCGCGAAGGCACCTTCCCGATCATCGGCGGCGTCACCCGGCACTTCCTGCTGCAGATGCAACACGACGGTAGCTCGCCGACCCTGCATGACCTGGCCTCACCCAGCCCGCGAGAGAACGTAGCCGCGCAGCACCCCGAAGAGTTTCAACGCTTGCAGGGATTGACCCGAGGGCTGCATGAGAGTGCGCGGTTGATGCTGTTCAGCAACGTACGAGAGTGATTATTGGGGCTGGAAAGTTTCGAGGTAGGCCAGGATGTCGGCAATCTTGTCCTGGTCGTTGATGCCCCAAAAAATCATCCGCGTGCCACTCACCACCTTCTTCGGCGCTTCGATATAGGCGGCGAGCTTGTCGCGGGTCCAGACCACACCGGAGTTTTTCATCGCGTCGGAATACTGATAGTCCGTGGTCGTCCCGGCGGGCCGGCCGATGATGCCGTTGAGCTGCGGACCAAAACCGCCGCGCGCACCCTCGCCGATGCTGTGGCAGCCGCCGCAGGTCTTGGTGAAGAGTTTGCCGCCCGCCTCGGCGTCGCCGGCCGCCAAAGCGGGGCTTGCGTTGAGGGCCAGGACGAGGGTGAACAGGGCGTACTTCATGGCAGACTCCACAGAGGGTGTAGCGGGCGATTATGCCTGTTTGTCTGGAGCGCATGCTCATCCAGATTACCGTTTCAGTCCTTGGGGTGCGCAGCGCCGCTATCCTCCCGCCCCCCCTTGCGCAAATGTGCAACCCAGACACTCTGAATGACCATCCATCGCTTCATACACATCCAATCGAACCTAAGCAGCTGTGTTCTACTCCACCTCTATGAACCCTGATGGTGGAGTAAGGATCATGGCTCAGCCATCGATTTTGGTATTGGAAGACGACGAAATCATTCGGGCGTTGATGGTGGATGTGCTGGAAGATTTCGGCGCGGTGGTGACGTCGTTTCCTTCGGCGGATGAAGGGATGATTTACCTGGAGCGGGGCGACGACCCGGTGGACCTGATTGTCAGCGATATCCAGATGCCGGGTTTGCTCAATGGCTACGACCTGAGCAAGGTGGTGGCGCATCGTTGGCCGACGGTGCCAGTGGTGTTGACCTCCGGTAATACGAAGCTGGCGGCACAATTGGGCGGCTCGGTGCGGTTCCTGCCCAAGCCCTGGAGCTCCGAACATTTGATCCAATGTGTGCAAACGGCGCTCACCCAGCAAGGTTTATCCATGCATTGATAGCGCTTCAACATCACTCGAACCGAACTTCACGGCGGGCGCTGTGGTCATTGATGAAGCAAGGAGCGACTTTTCTGATCCGCTGGTCAGCCTTTTCGCCTTGTGCGTACAGCTGCCTGCCTTGAGTTGTGTAGAATTGTCGCCCATTAAAACGCGTCATTCATGGCCGAGAGGCCCACAGTTCGAGCTCATTGAATGCATTCACAGGCCCATGACGTTGGTGCGCCCTCTTTGCTGGAAACGTTGCGCACAGGCACGGCCCTGCTGCATGTGGCGTTGGAAAAGCGCCTGCCGTTTTTCTCCGAGCGCCTGGATGCCGACTGGTATCAGCGCTTGCTTGAGGCGTACTACGGGTTTTATGGGCCAATGGAAGCGGCGCTGTACGAATGTGATTTGATCCCTGAAGGCTTTGATCAGGGGTTGCGTACGAAAACACCCACGCTGCTGAATGACCTCGACGCGTTGGGTTTGAATGAACAGGCTATCGGCGCCCTGCCCCGCTGCGCCGAACTCCCGAACCTCGACACCCCCGCCGCCTGCCTCGGAGTCCTCTACGTGCTGGAAGGCGCGACCCTCGGCGGCCAAGTGCTGCGCCGGGAAATGGCCCAGCGCCTGGACGTCAATGCCGATAACGGTGGGGCGTTTCTCAATGTATACGGCGCCGAGACCGGTCGACGCTGGAAAGACTTTCTCGATTACCTGGGCCGCCTGCCGCTGGATGCCCCTGCCAAACAGCGCGCGGTAGAGGCAGCCCGTTCGACATTCCGCTGCTTTGAGCAATGGCTCGACAGCCAGGAGGTACTGCTATGAAACCCGAAGACTTTGAAGAGCTGCTTGCCAACTGTGCCGACGAGCCGATTCGCTTCCCGGGGGCGATCCAGCCCCATGGCGTGCTGCTGACATTGTCCGAGCCCGAGCTGAATATCATCCAGGTCAGCGCCAACGTGGGCAGCTTGTTCGGCCATGTGCCCGAGGCGCTGCTGGGCCAGCCGCTGCACACGCTGGTGGGCGCCGAGCACGCCCAGGCCGTTGCTGCCATGGCCGAAAACAACACGTTTTTTGACGCGCCGCCGCTGCACGTTTCCTTTAACGGCGCAGAGTTCGAAGGCCTGCTGCACCGCCATCAGAATGTGCTGGTGCTGGAATTCGAGCCGCGTCTCAAAGACTTCCGCCCACGGGCACTGAACGGTCGCACCAGCGACCTGGGCAAGATGCTGCAACGTTTGCAGTCGGCGAAAACCCTGCAAGCGCTGTACGAAATCAGCGTGACTGAAATCCAGGCCATGACCGGCTACGACCGCGTGCTGATCTACCGCTTCGAAGATGAAGGCCACGGCCAGGTGATCGCCGAAGCGTCGGCGCCGTCCATGGAGCTGTTCAACGGGTTGTTCTTCCCCGCGTCCGACATCCCGGAGCAGGCCCGCGAGCTGTATCGCACCAACTGGCTACGTATCATCCCGAACGCAGCCTACGAGCCGGTTCCGCTGTTGCCCAAGCTGCGCCCGGACACCGGCCAGCCGCTGGACCTGAGCTTTGCCACCCTGCGCAGTGTGTCGCCGATCCACTGCCAGTACATGCAGAACATGGGCGTGTTGTCGTCCATGAGCATCTCGTTGATGAAGGGCGACAAACTCTGGGGCCTGATCAGCTGCGGCAACCGCGAGCCGCTGCTGGTGCCGAACGACTTGCGCACCGCCTGCCAGACCATCGGCCAGGTGCTGTCGCTGCAGATCAGCGCCATGGAGGCCCTGGACCTTAGCCGTCAGCGCGAGGAGAAAGTCGAGGCCCTGGCGTTGCTCGACCAGGCCATGAAGCGCTCGGCAGAGAACGTATTCGACGGCCTGGCCCAGCAACCGCAATTGTTGATGGATCTGACCTTGTCCGGCGGCGTTGCGATCATCGAAGACAAACAACTGCACCGCTACGGCAACTGCCCGGAACCGGCGCAGATCCGTGCCTTGCACAAGTGGTTGCAAGCGCGCAGCGAGCCGGTGTTTTCCAGCCATAACCTGGTGTCGGTGTACCCACCGGCCGCCGAGTTCCAACAGGTAGCCAGTGGCGTGTTGGCCATGAGCCTGCCTAAGCCTGTGGACAACGGTGTGCTGTGGTTCCGCCCGGAAGTGAAGGAGAACATCAACTGGAGCGGCGACCCGAAAAAACCGCTGGACCTGGAAAACTCTGACGCAGGCCTGCGCCTTCGCCCACGCACCTCGTTTGAAATCTGGAAAGTGGAAATGGCCGGCATCTCCACCAAATGGAGCCACGGCGACCACTTTGCCGCCAACGACCTGCGCCGCTCGGCCCTGGAAAACGACCTGGCGCGCCAGGTGCTGCGCGAGCAACAAGCGGTGCGGGCGCGTGATGAGCTGGTGGCGGTGGTGTCCCACGACCTGCGTAACCCGATGACGGTGATCTCGATGCTGTGCGGCATGATGCAAAAGGCCTTCAGCTCCGATGGCCCACACACCTCGCGACGCATTTCCTCGGCTATCGACACCATGCAACAGGCCGCCGGGCGTATGAACGTGCTGTTGGAAGACTTGCTCGACACCTCGAAAATCGAGGCCGGGCGGTATGTGGTCAAGCCGGTGGCACTCGACGTGACCCAGATCTTCGAGGAAGCCTATTCCCTGCTGGCACCGCTGGCGATGGATAAGGGCATCGACCTGTCCTTCAACGCCGAGCCGGGCCTGCAGATCAATGCCGACCCGGAGCGTCTGTTCCAGGTGCTGTCGAACCTGATCGGCAACGCGATCAAGTTCACTCCGCGCCAGGGCAACATCGGCATCAGTGCCATGAGCAATGGCGAAGAAATTGTGTTCTCCGTGCGCGACTCGGGCGAAGGCATTGCACCGGAACAACTGCCGCATGTGTTTGACCGTTACTGGACCCAGACGGAAAACAACCCGACCGGCAGCGGGCTGGGGCTGTATATCACGCAAGGTATCGTCCAGGCCCATGGCGGCAAGATCGTTGCCGAAAGCGAAGTGGGTCGGGGGAGTGAGTTCCGGTTTACGGTGCCGAAGGTGATCGACGACTCGCATACCTGAGTGAACGTCCCTACTGTGAAGGTAGAGTGTTTTGTGGCGAGCGGGCTTGCCCCGCGTTGGGCTGCGCAGCAGCCCCAATAGATCCACTGTGAACTTCCAGATACACCGAGTTGGGTGGTTTGAGGGCTGCTGCGCAGCCCAACGCGGGGCAAGCCCGCTCGCCACATGCCATGTTTAAACGGGCAACACCACCACCGCCTCCAGCCCTCCGCCGTGGCGTTCGGTCAGGGTCAGGGTGCCGCCGTGTTCCAGCACAATCGCCCGGGCGGTGGAGAGCCCCAAGCCGACACCGCCCGTGCTTTTGTTGCGTGAGCCCTCCAGGCGATAGAACGGCAGGAACACTTCCTCCCGATGTTCAGCCGCAATACCCGGGCCGCGATCCAGCACGCGAATCACGACCTCGTCCTGTGTGTGCTGCAACTCGATCTCCGGCGCGACGCCATAGTGGATCGCGTTGTCCACGAGGTTGGTCATCACCCGCTTGAGCCCCAGGGGCCTGCCGAAATACACCAGGCGTGGCGGACCGTGAAAGGTGATGTCGATCGCCTGGTCGCGGTAGTCGTCAATCAGGGTTTGCAGCAATTCCGCCAGGTCCAGTTGGGTCGCTTGCTCCAGGCGGGCGTCGTCGCGGAAGAATTCCAGGGCGGTGTTGATCATGGCCTGCATTTCATCGACGTCGCGAAACAGTCGCTGCTGCTGGTCGACGTCTTCGATGAACTCCCCGCGCAGGCGCAGGCGCGTCAGCGGCGCACGCAGGTCGTGGGAGATGGCAGCGAGCATTTGCGTGCGGTCCTGGATGAAGTGGCGTAACTGCGCCTGCATGCTGTTGAACGCAAGGATCGCCTGGCGGATTTCATGAGGCCCCACCGGTTCGACGGGCGGTGCGCGAAAGTCTGCACCAAAGCGCCGAACGCCGTGGGCAAAGTCCTGCAGCGGTCGCGCCAGTCGCCGAGTGGCCACCAGGGTGACCAGTGCGGTGGAGACCAGCACCAGCAACACCACGATCACACTGCGTGCGCCCTCGTCCAGGCCCCAGCTGCGGGCAGGCGCGGTGAACATCAGCCAGGAATGATCAGCCAGTTGCATCAGCAGCATGTAGTGGCCATTGCCGTCGGGCCAATCGGACGGTTCATAGGCTTCCATGGGCCGGATCGGGCCGTCGAGCAGGTGCTCGAAGGCCTCTTCTCCCGACTGGAAATCCGGGTCCTGCAGCACGGGCAAATCAAAGGCTGTTCGCTGCGCCGACCACCTCACGCTGAACGCGTCGTCAGCCATTACTTCTGCCAGACGCGGTCGTTGCGCCGGCGCCGACGCTTCGACCACGCGCACCACCACGGCGATTTTTTCCAGCAGGCCGGTTTCGGTGAGCGGCGGCCGTGCCCAAACCCCCGCCAGCTTCACGAACAGGGCGTTGAACGCCAATGCGGTGAACATCGCGATCAGCACCGTCAGGGCGATCCAGCGGGCCACGGTGTCGCGTGGGCGGCGGCTCATGAGCGGGTCACGCTGGCGGTGAATTGGTAACCGCCATTGCGTACCGTGCGGATCATCGCCGGGCGTTTGGTATCGAATTCCAGCTTGCGGCGCAGACGGCTCACTTGCACGTCGATGCTGCGGTCAAACGCGTCATGGCTGTGGCCCCGCGCCAGGTTCAACAACTGTTCGCGGGTGAGCACGCGCTGGGGGTGTTCGGCGAACACCAGCAGCAGGTCGAACTCGCCGGACGACAACGGGATCATCACCTGGTCGGGCGAGCGTAATTCGCGGCGCGTGAGATCCAGTTGCCAGCCAGCAAAGCGGATCAATGGGCGTGCGACCTCCCCCATCGGCAGCCGCGTTTCACCCGCACGGCGCAAGACCGCGCGCACCCGAGCCAGCAATTCACGGGCATCGAAAGGTTTGCTCAAGTAATCGTCGGCGCCCATTTCCAGGCCTACCACGCGGTCGCTGAGTTCGCCCATGGCGGTGAGCATGATCACCGGCGTCACGTATTGCTGGCGCAGGCGCTGGCACAGCAGCAGGCCGTTGTCACCGGGCAGCATCAGGTCGAGGATGATCAGGTCAGCCGGCTGGCGCTCCATGGCCGCCCACAGCTCGGCGCCACTGGCAGCCGTCTCGACCCCATAGCCGTGTTGCAGGAAAAATTTCTTCAGCAGGGCGAGGACTTCAAGGTCATCGTCCACAATCAACAAGTTGCTCACCGACGGTCTTCACTGGGTTGGGTCGAGGCGCTATCTAAAACCATTCGGCACGGTCCGTCATATATTTCAATCGTGCAATAAAGCGTCAACGGCGCAATAAACCAGACATCTTTGCGCAAGGTCGCACTGCCAGGATCGGCCTCCCTTTTTTTGCGGAGACTGTGCCCATGTGCTCGCTGACCTACCCCCAGCACCTGGCCCGCCAGGCCATGCTGTTGCTGACAGTGTCCTACCTGACGGGCTGCGCAAGCCCGGCCCCATTCGCGCCGACTGCCCGCTGCGCGCAGGTGGATTACCCGGTGTATGACCCGGCCGAGCCGGTCAACCGCGGCGTGTTCGCGTTCAACCGTGCTGTAGATGACTACGCCCTGGCACCGGTAGCGCGAGGCTACCGTTACCTGCCGGATTTTTTCCAGCAGGGTGTGCATAACTTCGCGAGCAACTTCAGCGAGCCGGAGATATTCATCAACGACCTGCTGCAAGGCAACCCGAGACGGTCGGTCAATACCCTGGGGCGCTTCGCCGTGAACACAACGGTGGGCGTGGTCGGGTTGTTCGATGTGTCGGATCGCCTGGGCATCCCGCGCCATAAAGCCGACTTCGGCCAGACATTCGGTGTGTGGGGGATCGGCAATGGGCCGATTGTCGAACTGCCGTTGCTGGGCACCAGTAATAGCCGGGATGCGGCGGGCAAGGTCTTGAGCTTCCTGGTTTCGCCACTGGGCGACAGTAATACCGTGCAAACCCTGGGCACCATCAGCCTGGTGGGCGGCACCGTCGATACCCGTGCGTCATTGTTGCCGCTCACCGACAGCCTGCAGAAACTGCCGGATTACTACAGCGCGTTGCGCAATGTGGTGGCGGAAAATCGGGCGGCCTTTGTGCGCGAGGGCCAGGAAGGCGCGACATCTCCCGGGCTGGACGGTTGCGCCAACAGCGCCTCGGATGACTTCTGAAAGCACTGGCCGCCCGTGTCATATCTTGCAGCAGCGCGTTTATAGCTGACTCGTTTCGCCCTCTATAAATTTGGCCTCACTTCGCTGCAACAGGCGAAGTAGTCCTCTACACAATAGAAGGAAACATCCATGCTAAGCGCTATCAATCACACACTGGGCAGCTTTCAATACCCTCCACTGCAGCAGGACGATGCAGAGCCCCAGCGCAGGAAGCGCAGCATTGACGTCACACACTCGCAACTGAACGCCGCCGATCTTGGGAGCACGGCCGCCAACGACCGTCGCAAAAGCGGAGGTGGGTTAGACACCCTGGGTCAAGGAAGGTTGCTCTAACCCGCCTTAATGCGAAGGGCAGTGCACGGCCCTTCGTACTGTTGTTTAACAAAACCATGACATTCACTGGGCTAACCTTGCCGGTTAAACCCAGCGTGGAACCATTACCTGCATGCCGCACCTCGACACACTGCCCGCCGTATTGGCTGGCCCACTGCTGCGCCGCCTCGAACCCCGGCGCCTGGTATTGTGGCTGGTGGGAAGTCGAGCTCTGGAACTGACCCTGCAGTTGCATCTACCCGCCCAAACCCTGGAGATCAAACTTGATCATTGCCAGGTCGTACCGGTTGGGCACCATGCTTTTATCCACTTGATCGATGTGCCATTGGACAAGGCCCTGCCCCTGGACGTCGCGATCAGTTACGACGTGTTGTTCGACAACACCGGCATCGCCGACTGGGCACCCCACCTGCTGTACACCAACGCCCACTTCCCAAGTTTTGTTTTGCACAGTCGTATCCATCAGTTGGTACACGGCTCATGCCGCAAACCCCACCACAGCGCCGATGAAGGCCTGTTGTGTGTCGACCGCCTGTTGGCCGATGCCCACACCCCAGCCGAGCGCCCGGCCCTGCTGATGATGAGCGGTGACCAGGTGTACGCCGACGATGTGGCCGGGCCGATGTTGCGCGCAATACATGCATTGATCACACGCCTGGGCCTGTTCGACGAATACCTGCAGGGCGCCGTGATCGATGACAGCGCCAGCCTCTACGGGCATCGTGCCAGTTACTACCATCGCGCCGACCTGCTGCCGGCACTGGACAGCAACGAAACCTTGCGTGAACGCTTCTTTGGCGGTGTGAAAAAGCCGATCTTCACCAGCAGCACTGCCGACAATCACCTGGTCACCTTCGCTGAAGTCATTGCGATGTACTTGCTGGTATGGTCGCCGACGGCCTGGGAACTGATCGCGCCTGAAGCGCCGCAACTGAGCACAGAAGAACTGCAGCGCTACACCCACGAACAGATGCAACTCGACCGATTCCGCGAGGGCTTGCCAGGTGTCGCCCGGGTGTTTGCCCACCTGTCCACCTTGATGATCTTTGACGACCACGACATCACCGACGATTGGAACCTCAGCGCCCAATGGGAAGCTACCGCCTACGGCCACCCGTTCTCCAAACGCATCATCGGCAACGCTTTGCTGGCCTACCTGCTGTGCCAGGGCTGGGGCAATCAGCCGGATGCGTTCAGCAAGCTGGTCAGCCAAACCCAGGCGCTTACCTGCCAGCCACAGGCCAATCACCTGGATGCCGCCGCTCAGGATGAATTGATCGACGCGCTGCTCAAGTTCCAGCAATGGCACTACGTGCTACCCACCACCCCGGCCCTGGTGGTACTCGACACCCGCACCCGCCGCTGGCGCAGCGAGTTCACCCTCAAGCAACCGTCCGGCCTGCTCGACTGGGAGGCGTTGAGTGAGCTGCAACAGGAGCTGCTCGACCATCCCTCGGCCATTATCGTGTCACCCGCCCCCATCTTTGGCGTGAAGTTGATCGAAACAGTCCAGAAAATTTTCAGCTGGTGCGGGCACCCGTTGCTGGTGGATGCGGAAAACTGGATGGCCCATCGTGGCGCTGCCCAGGTGATCCTCAATATCTTCCGCCACTCGCGTACGCCGGGTAACTACGTGATCCTTTCAGGTGACGTTCACTATTCGTTCGTCTACGAAGTGCTGATCCGCCATCGCAACGCCGGCCCAAGGATCTGGCAGATCACCAGCAGCGGCATCAAGAACGAGTTCCCCCCACGCCTGCTGGAATGGTTCGACCGCCTCAACCGTTGGCTCTACTCACCGCGCTCGCCGCTCAACGGGTTCACACGCCGTCGCAGCATGAAGGTGGTGCCGCATATTCCAGAGGACGCCGAAGCGGGCGAGCGGTTATGGAATTCAGCGGGGATAGGCCAGGTGTTTTTCAACGATCAGGGCCAGCCTGAAGCGATCTACCAGCACAACGCGGATGGGCGGGTGCGGACAAGGATGACGGCGCCGAAGTAATCTTTCCCACAGACATAAAAACACGTTCACGCCAGTCTTGTAGAAAGATCACAAGTGACTGTTTAAATCGCACGGATCATTTTTACGCTGGTGGGCTGTGACATTGTGCTGCTGCATGGCTTCATCAAAAAAAGCCAAAAAACACCTGTGGTAGAACTGGACACCGCCCGGCGTCGTAAACGCAAGCTATGAGGCACAACCTATGAACAAGCATATTGGCTCCAACTTCGACGACTTTCTTAACGACGATGGGCTCATTGAGGAAGTGTCAGCAGGGGCGTTGAAACGTGTCATCGCCTGGCAGTTGGCAGAAGCCATTAAAGCCCAGAAAATCAGCAAAAAAGCGCTGGCCGAGCGTATGCACACCAGCCGTACCGCAGTAGACCGGGCGCTCGATCAGAACGATGCAGGCATGACATTGGCAACCCTGGCAAGTGCGGCAAGGGCTCTAGGCCAACGGGTAGAAGTTCGGCTCATACCTGACTCGGATGCAATACTGCCGATTACCTGAAGCGGCATGCCAGACGCTCACCGGGAAGCCGGACTCTTCAGAGACAGCCATAGCCATTAGCCATCAACCTTTCGCCGTACATCTGCCCTATTCAAAGCGTCCAAGCCCCGTTGTACAGTAGCGCCAGCCACGGAGTATCGGCGTCAACAACGGCAGGCTTTGCAGGCCTGCCCACGCAAGGAACGCGCAGATGGGCGATACCTCCGACAACAACCCGTTGAAACAGGACTTTTCTCACTTCAACGCCGACATGTTGCACACCGTCCTCGAATTGGTCAGCGACGGGATCTGGGACTGGAACGCCAACACCGGGTTCGTCTACCGCAACCCAGGCTGGTACGAAATGCTCGGTTATCCCCGCCATGCGCTGGAGAACAGTGTATTCACCTGGGAAAACGTGATTCACCCAGACGACTACCCCCGGGTGATGACGCTGTTTGACGACTACATCCACCGTCGTGCCCCCTACTACCAAGCCGAATACCGCTGCCGCAAAAAGGATGGCAGCTACCTGTGGATCGAAGACCGTGGCTACGTGATTGCACGTAACGCCGACGGCTCGGTCGCACGGATGGTGGGCGCCCACCGCGACATTCATCTGCGAAAATGCTCCGTCGAGCAGTTGGAGCAACGCAATCAATCCCTTGAGGCACTGGTGGCCGAGCGCACGCGCGAATTGTCGCGGGTCAACCAGCAGTTGCAGCTACAGCTGGATGAAAACCGCTCGTTGGCCGAACGGGATGCCCTGACCCTGGTCGCCAACCGCTACCGCCTGGAGAAAGTGCTGCTGGAAGAATGCGACCGCGCCCAGCGCTTTCGCCTGCCGCTGGCGTTGATCGCGATGGATATCGATGACTTCAAGCCGATCAATGACCGTTACGGTCATGGCGTGGGCGATCAGACGCTGGTGCAGGTGGTGCAATGCCTGCAACGCTGTGTTCGCCCAGGTGATCTGTTGGCCCGATGGGGCGGCGATGAGTTTGTGCTGGTCCTGCCCAAGACCTCGCTGGAAAGCGCGAAGACACTGGCACATAGCATCCGCCAGCAATTGAGCAACAGTTCGCACAGCCACGACTTCACCGTCACCTTGAGCCTGGGTGTAGCCGAGCGCGAACGGGATGAATCCCCCGCCGCCCTGATAGCGCGTGCCGACCAGGCGCTGTACCGCGCCAAGGCGGCGGGGAAGGATGGGGTCTCTGAATAACAGCCCCCGTGTTACCGAACCGGCGGCGCGTACTGGATGCCGCCGTTGTTCCACAGCGCGTTGAGCCCGCGCTTGATCTTCAGCACGCTGCCCTGGCCGATATTGCGCTCGAACACCTCACCGTAGTTGCCGACCTGCTTGACGATCTGCACCACCCAATCCTTGCGCAGCTTGAGGTCCTTGCCGTATTCGCCATCCGCCCCCAGCAACCGCGCGACATCCGGGTTTTTGGTGGTCTTGGCTTGCTCTTCGACGTTCTGCGAGGTGATGCCCATTTCCTCGGCATTGAGCATGGCGAACAAGGTCCACTTGACGATGCTGAACCACTCGTCATCGCCTTTACGCACCAACGGCCCCAACGGTTCCTTGGAGATCACTTCCGGCAGCACCACAAACTCGTCCGGGTGGGCCATCTTGATGCGCTGGGCGTACAGACCGGATTGGTCGGTGGTCAGCACATCGCAACGCCCGGCTTCCAGGCCCTTGGCGCTTTCGTCGGCGGTGTCGAAGGTGATCGGCGTGTACTTCATGCCGTGGGTGCGGAAGTAATCCGAGACGTTCAGCTCGGTGGTGGTGCCGGCCTGGATACACACGGTCGCGCCATCCAGTTGCTTGGCGCCGGTAACGCCCAGTTTGTTGTTCACCAGAAAGCCGATGCCGTCGTAGTAGGTCACGCCGGTGAACACCAGGCCCATGCCCGAATCGCGGGAGCTGGTCCAGGTGGTGTTGCGCGAGATCAGGTCGATTTCACCCGATTGCAGTGCAGTGAAGCGCTCCTTGGCGGTCAACTGGGTGAACTTCACTTTCGATGCATCGCCGAAGACCGCCGCCGCTACTGCATGGCACACATCCACATCGATACCGGTCATCTTGCCCGTGCTGTCCGGTACGCCGAAACCCGGTAGCCCGTCGCTGACGCCGCATTGGATGAAGCCTTTTTTCTGAATGGCGTCCAGGGTTACGCCCGCATAGGCGCTGCTCGCCAGGCCCAATGCAGCGGTGGTGCCGATCACGGCCAAGGTGGTTTTGAATGGGTTCATGCAAGGCTCTCCCTGTCATTCCTTATTATTCGACGCCCCAAAGCCCGCGCCGGTTTATAGTGCTGCCGGGCAGTATCTACGGCTTCGCACCGCTGCCACAAACGACCTTTAGGCAAAGGCTCCTTCCGATTTGGAATGAAGTGCATGATTTCAAAACGCTTGACCCCTTCGATGACAGCCCTGCAATGCTTCGAAGCGGCCGCCCGCCACTTGAGCTTCACCCGCGCCGCCGAGGAGCTGCACCTGACCCAGAGTGCAGTGAGCAAACAAGTGGCGCAGTTGGAGGAGATGCTCTGCCACAACTTGTTCGACCGAGTGCGCCAGCGTCTTTACCTGTCACCGGCAGGGTCGCTGTACCTGGCCGAAGTGCACAAGATCCTCACACAGGTCGACATCTCCAGCCGCTACATCCTCACCTACGGCGGCGAGACCGAAGTGCTGCGCATCGCCACCCAGCCGACCTTCGGCGACCGTTGGCTGGTACCCAAGCTCAAGAATTTTGCGGCGCATCATCCGAACATCCACCTGGATGTGCGCAACGAGTTGGAGCCGTTCGATGTGTTGCAGGCCAAGGCGGATATCGCGTTTTTCTTCGGCCAGGGTTCATGGCCGGGAGCGACCTGCATCGAGCTGTTCCGTGAGGCGGTGGTGCCGGTGTGTGCGCCGGGTTTCGTCGCCGAGGGCAGCGATGCTTCGTCGCGCCACACCCTGCTGCAATGCACCTCGCGCCCGGAGGCCTGGCACGAGTGGTTCCTGGAGCAGGGCCTGCACTCGCAGAACAGCTATCACGGGCCGCGCTTCGACACGTTCTACATGTGCATTCGCGCGGCACAGTCGGGTTATGGCGTCGCGTTGGTGCCGCAGTATCTGGTGGCCGAGGAGCTGGCCCAGGGCAGCCTGATGATCCCCTGGGACTATGCGATGCCCAGCAGCGGCGCGCACTTTATCGCCCATGCCGAACATGCCGGCGAGATCCCCAAGGTGAAGGCTTTCCTGAGCTGGATGGTCGACTATGTAGGCGCACATCGCGATTTTCAGTCATGACCCGGCGACTTTATTTCGTTTGCGACAAGGGTGGGCGCCCGGCTTAGATAAAAGACGCCCGTCACTGCCGAGTTTGCGATTCATGAGCCACGAAACCATCAGCCAGTCGATTTCCATCGTTCACCCCATCAGCCTCAGCCACGGTAAGAACGCCGAAGTCTGGGACACCACGGGCAAACGCTACATCGATTTTGTCGGCGGCATCGGTGTGCTCAACCTCGGTCATTGCCACCCGGGCGTGGTCGAGGCGATTCGTGACCAAGCCACCCAACTGACCCATTACGCGTTCAACGCGGCGCCGCATGCGCCCTACATCGAACTGATGGCGCGGCTGACCGCATTTATCCCGGTGACCTACCCGGTCAGCGGCATGCTCACCAACAGCGGCGCGGAAGCGGCGGAAAACGCCCTGAAGATCGTACGCGGCGCCACTGGCCGCACGGCGGTGATCGCCTTCGACGGCGCCTTCCACGGCCGCACCCTGGCCACGCTCAACCTCAACGGCAAGGTAGCGCCCTACAAACAGAAGGTCGGTGTGCTGCCGGGTCCGGTGTATCACCTGCCCTACCCGAGTGCCGACAACGGCGTGAGCTGCGCCGAGGCGTTGAAGGCCATGGAGCGCCTGTTCAGTGTGGAAATCGACGTCAACGATGTGGCCTGTTTCATCATCGAACCGGTACAGGGCGAAGGCGGGTTTCTCGCACTGGACATCGAATTTGCCCAAGCCTTGCGACGCTTTTGCGATGAGAAAAATATCCTGCTGATTGCCGATGAAATCCAGTCGGGCTTTGGCCGCACCGGACAGCGCTTTGCCTTTTCGCGGCTGGGCATCGAACCGGACTTGATCCTGCTCGGCAAAAGCATCGCCGGTGGAGTACCGCTGGGCGCCGTGGTCGGGCGAAAAACGCTGATGGACAACCTGCCCAAAGGCGGTTTGGGCGGGACTTATTCCGGCAACCCCATCGCGTGTGCGGCGGCCTTGGCCACGCTGGACGCGATGACCGACGAACACCTGGAGACCTGGGGCGCACAGCAGCAACACGCCATCGTCAGCCGCTATGAAAGCTGGCGCGCGCAAGGCCTGCCGTACATCGGCCGCCTGACCGGTGTCGGCGCCATGCGCGGCATCGAGTTGGCCAACGCCGACGGCACACCCGCGCCGCAACAGCTCGCCCAGCTCTTGAGCCTGGCGCGGGACGCCGGGTTGTTGCTGATGCCCAGCGGCAAGTCGCGGCACATCATCCGTTTGCTCGCGCCGCTGACCATCGAGCCTGCGGTGCTGGAGGCAGGCCTGGATATCCTCGAGGCCAGCCTCAAGCAATTGGACTAGTAGCGCGCATCCACCGGTTTACCGCCGTTCGGCCAGTCCTTGACCTTGTCGGGGAAGTCCGGGCGCGGTTGACCTGAGAAATACGCCGCCACATCCACCGCTTCCTGGTCCGATAACCCACCCTGCCCCAGCGGGAATTTCTCGTGAAAGCCGATCGGCATGTTGCGTTTGACGAACGCTGCCGCCGTGTAGGTGCGCGCCATGCCGGCGCCGATATTGAACGATTGCTCGCCCCATAGCGGCGGGTAGATCAGCTCGCCATCAGCGCGTGCCAGGCCCTGACCATTGTCGCCATGGCACACCGCGCACTGTTTGGCGTACACCTGCTTGCCATTGGCCAGGTCCGGCTTGAGCGCCGGGTCGACCTTACCCACGCCGCGCCCGGCGACTTTGTCTTCAGGGCGGGTGTTGTTTTTCATCCAGTCGAAGTACGCGACCATCGCCTGCATATCCGCCGATTGCGGCGGCAGAGGCTTGCCGTTCATCGAGCGACGGAAGCAGCCGTTGATGCGCTCTTCCAGGGTCACCACCTTGCCCGCGCGCGGCGCGTAGCTGGGGAAAAACGCCGAGACGCCCACGAACGGCGAGCCGTCCGCCACGGTGCCGGCGTTGAGATGACAACTGGTGCAGTTGAGCGCGTTACCGACATTGGCGGGCAACAGCGCCTTGGTTTGCAGGTGCAGGCGCATGCCGCGAATGACCTGGTCGGCATTCGGGGCGGCAAGCAGATCGGCCAGTCGCGGGGTTTCAAACGCCGACGAATCGGTAGTAGCCGGGTTGAGTTGGTCACGCAGTTTTTTCACTTGGGCAGCGCTTATCGGCGTGCCTTCGTTGCCCCAACGGGTGCGCACGAATGTCAGGATTTCGGCGATTTCCTGATCGTTCAAACGGGCGAAACCCGGCATGGTGTAGACCCGTGGGTGGGTCGCCGTCTGTGCGGTCTCCCAACCGGTGAGCGTGATGTGCAGCAGTGAAGTCGGGTTGCTGGAGGCGATGCTCGGGTTGCCCGCCAGGGGCGGGAACAGGCCTTTCACGCCCGCCCCGTCGCTGCGATGGCAGTCGCTGCAGAACTGCATGTAACCCAGGCCACCGCGGCTGCTAAATAAGTCCGCCGGGGGCGCGGCGGGCGCCACGGCCACGGACGGCATGGGCAGGTCGTCCTTGCCGGGCGGCAGGGACTTCAGGTAACGGGCGATGGCCGTCAGGTCGTCTTCACTGAAGTGCTGGGTGCTGTGGTGAATCACATCGGCCATGTTGCCGGAGACCGTGGCAAAGCGGTTCTGCCCGGTCTTGAGCAGTTGCACAGTGTCTTCCACAGTCCACAGGTTGCGCAGGCTCAAGGCGCGCCAATGCTCGACGGTCTCGCCGGCCAGGTAATGCTGGCCACTGCGCCCCGCGTCGTTCATGGCTTTTTCCTGGAAGGCAATGCCCCGTGGGGTGTGGCAGGAGCCGCAGTGGCCCAGGCCCTGGACCAGGTAGGCGCCACGGTTGAGCTGATCATCTCGCGCCGGATCGGCCTGGAAGGGCTGTTTATCGAGAAAGGCGAAATTCCACAGCGCCAGGCCCCAGCGCTGGTTGAACGGAAAGCCCATGTCCGCCTCCAGGTTAGCCTGTCGCACTGGCTCGACGCCCTGCATCAGGTAGGCGTAGAGGGCGCGCATGTCGGTTTCGCTCATCTTCGCGTAGGACGGATACGGCATCGCAGGGTACAGGTTCATGCCCGTCGGCGTTACGCCTTCGCGCATGACGCGGTCGAACTGTTCGAAGGTGTAGCCGCCAATCCCGGTCTCGCGGTCTGGCGTGATGTTGCTCGAATAGATCGTGCCCATCGGCGTGCTCAACTCCATGCCGCCGGCCATGACCTTGCCTTGCTTGGCGGTGTGGCAGGCAATGCAGTCGCCCAGTTGCGCGACGTATTTGCCCTGTTCAATCAGCGAGGGGTCAGGCGTGTTGGCGAGCAGGGGAAGAGACAGGCAAAGTGTCGCCCCCAGCAAGGCCAGGCGGGAAAGGGAAAGCGCCATCGCATTAGTCCTTTAATAACCCGGCGTGGGGTGGTCCCCTGGGCGCAGGTCAGTGGTCGTTTTTATGGGTTCATCAGGCCTCTGTGTTGTAACGGATATGCGGGCGAAGGATGTTGATATGGGTCAGGGCGAAATCGATGGCAACGACAGGCACTTGACCGTTGATAAGTTGCCCTTTGAAGCCCCGTGCACAATTCTGTAGGTTTCAGCCATCGAACGAGGAGACCACCATGGAGACCGTCACCTACGCCAACGCCCGCGCCCATCTTTCCGAAACGATGGATCGGGTCAACGAAGATCGCATCCCACTGCTGGTAACCCGGAAAAAAGGCGAGCCTGTGGTGATGATTTCGTTGTCAGAGTTCAACGCGCTTGAAGAGACAGGCTATCTGCTGCGCTCGCCAGAAAATGCCAAACGCCTCATCAGCTCAGCCAACAGCCTGCGGGCCCGCAAAGCCAAAGTAGTTGATTGAAGAATGAAAATACTCGCTTCCCCTGAGGGCAGAGGCGACTACTGAATGAATTTACCCGCAGGAACCCACCTTGACCTGACCTCCCTCCCCCCTGAAAATGCGCGACGCTTTTTTGTCCTCGTTTACTGAAGTAGTGAAATTTCAATGTCCGATTCTTACACCGAACACTCCGCCACCGAAGAATCCGTCGTCGCCTTGCACGCCAAAGCCGAATACGAAAACGCCATCAATCTTTCACAGCATCTGCCCGCCGCCAAGATCATCAGCGAGATGGTGCTGGACGCTTTCCACACCTCCAAGGAAAGCGACCAGATCCGCGAACTGCGCGTGGCCATCCGTCAGGCCCACGATGCCTTCGACGATGACAAGGCCTACGACCTGATGGGCCAGCTCAAGCAGCTCAAGGACGCCGAGGCCGCCGACAATGCTGCCCTGGAAAACTTGAGCAGCCAGTTCTCCATCAGCCGCATCCTGTCCTGCTTCAAGGACGACCCCGAGTTCCAGGAGCTGGTCTACGGCCTGGCGTTGAAAGTGCTGAACCAGAGCCACCAGGCCATCAGCAACCCGAGCGCCGGCAAGAGCAAGGCATCCCGCCCGAAGAAAGAAGCCGAAGTGTTTGTGATCAGCAAGGATGGCATCAGCGTCACCCTGCCGCTGCGCACGCCGCGCTCAAAGCTGAACGTTGACCGTGAGGCGTTCGAGTTCCTGGGCTTCAGCTTTGTGGGTGAAGGCGATGAAGCGGAGCTGGAAGTCGAGAGCTTTGTGGATAACGCCGGTGCCGAGCAGCCGCTGAGCCGCAAGAGTGTGATTACTGCGTTGCAGCAGCAGACGGCGTTTGATGGGTACAGCATCGCGCAGCAGTAACCCTAATCCCAGCCGTTTCAAGGTCTTTAGGTAGAACAGGCGATAAGTACTCTGTGGCGAGCGGGCTTGTCCCGCGTTGGGCTGCGAAGCAGCCCTGAAACCCGCGGCCGAAGATGCCTGACTCACCGTATTCCTCCTTCCGGGGTCGCTTCGCAACCCAACGCGGGGCAAGCCCGCTCGCCACAGTTGCAGTGTTCGTCCTCAGCCAGATAGGGTCGGTTTTTCAAAGACCTTGAAAGGGATGCCCCTTAATCCGCAACACTGCTGGGTACCGCTCCCACATGTGTTCGGCGTCGCGTCAACTGACCTGCTGCGCAAACACCTCGCGAAACCGCGCCATATCCTGCTTGTCCCCCACCGTCACCCGTACCCACTGCGGCCAGCTTTTAAACACCCGGCCGATCAGCACACCGTGTGCCGCCAGCGTCTCGATCACCTGCTCCGCCGGCTGTTTCACGTCGATCATGAAGCAATTGGCCTGTGACGCGGTGCAGGTGAAGCCCCGCCCTTTCAACCACACCACTGTCTCATCACGCAGTTGAGTGTTGAGGGCCTTGCGTTGCGGCAACAGCTTCACGTCCTCCAGGCTGGCGAGGCCACCCAGCAACGTGCTGCCTGCCGGCACGTTGTCACCGCCAAACACGGCCAGCCGCTCCAGCAGCGCCGGATGACCGATCGCCAGGCCCAGGCGCGCACCGGCCATGCCGTAGATTTTCGAGAAGGTGCGCAGCACCAGGAGGTCGTCGTGGTCCTTGACCCAACTGACCACGCTGGGAACATCGGCAAAGTCGATATAGGCCTCGTCCACCACCAGCACGCTGCCTTTGGGTTTGTTTGCCAAGGCCTGGCGGATGGCATCAGTGGACGTGACAGTGCCTGTAGGGTTATTGGGGTTGCACAGATAGAGCATGCCAGCCTGGGGATCGGCGGCGAGCATGGCCGGGATGTCGTGGGCGTGGTCGGCGTTGAGGCTGACTTCCTTCACCGAGGCCCTGTTCGACTCAGCGGCCTGGCGTGGCACTTCATAGGATGGCGTGGCCATCACCAGACCGCGGGTTTCACTGGTGAATGCCAGCACTGCATAGCGCAGAGCAGCCATGGAGCCGGCAAATACCGCCACCTGTTCTTCAGCAATCCCCTGTTGCTGGGCAAACAGCCCGGCCAGGGCGTACATGTGTTTGTAGGGGTAACGCCCGGACGTTGCGATTCCCTTGTGCATGGCTTCGCGGGCAGCCCGTGATGGCCCGTAGGGGCTTTCGTTATAGTTGAGCAGCACCTTGTCAGGCTTGGTCGGCGGCGGGCTGGCGACCGCCCAATCGACGCGTCCCAGCAGAGGCAGGGCGGCGCCCAGGGCGAGAAGGGACCGACGACTTACGCTGACCATAGGACTACTCCTTGTAGACGGGTGATGGATTCGCACAGCTCGTACTGAGGGGTATGACGAGAAAAACCCCAGGGGATTTAAACCCTCGCCCAAGAAAAAGCCCCGCTCTTCTCTCGAAGGCGGGGCTTTTTCACTGCGGGACCACTCAGTGAGCGTAGGTCAACAACAGCTCTTTCGGTACTTGGAAATCCAGGGACATCATCACGCTCAGCGCGGTGATGGTGAAGATCGAGAACACGAACAGCTTGCGTGCCCAGACGGTGTCATCCACCGCCTTGTAGCCGGTCCAGGCCATGTACAACCAGTACATGCCCATGGCGGCAGCGACGGCGAGGTAGCTCATGCCGGCGTAGCCACTGAAGGTCAACATCAAGGTCGCCACAAGGAAGGCCAGGATGTACAGCAGGATGTGTTTCTTGGCGACCTGGATACCACGTTTTACCGGCAATACCGGAATCGACGCAGCCAGATAGTCATTGAAGCGGAAAATCGCGATGGCGTAGGAATGCGGCATCTGCCACAGGCTGAACATCACCAGTAGCGTCAGCGCGGCCATGTCGAAGCTATTGGTTACAGCCACATAACCAATCACCGGCGGCATCGCCCCCGACAGACTGCCCACCAGCGTGCCGTGAACCGACTTGCGCTTGAGGTACAGGCTGTAGAGACCGACGTAGATGACAAAACCGATCACGGCAAACAGCGCCGCCAGCGGGTTGGCCACCTTGTACAACAACGCCACACCGGCAACACCCAGGACGGTCGCATAGATCAGTGCCAGTTTCAGGGAGATGAGGCCCTGGACCAGCACACGATTCTTGGTGCGCTCCATCTTGATATCGATGTCACGGTCGATGCAGTTGTTGAACACACATCCGGAAGCTACCACCAGGGACGTACCGATCATTGCAGCCAGGAAGATGGCCAGATCGACATGTCCCTTGGAGGCCAGGAAGAAACCGCCCGCCACAGAAAGCACGTTACCGAAAATGATCCCCGGTTTGGTGATTTGGATAAAGTGCTTAAGCGACATCGGGTCTTACCTCACTTCGCCATCATGAACGTATGGATGCTGAACATGATCCATATCGACAGGCCAACCAGCAGTACGATTACGATCCCTGCGAACACGAACGCAACCACGTTGTCGCGCTGCTCCTTGGAACGGTCCAGGTGCAGGAAGTACACCAGGTGCACCAGAACCTGAATCACCGCGAATGCCAGCACGATCATCAAGGTGATCGACTTCGGCAGGGTCGGGTACATCACCAGACCGAACGGGATGAGCGTCAGGATCACCGACAGGATGAAGCCGATGGCGTACGACTTGACGCTGCCGTGGCTTGCATCATGGCTGTCATGGTCATGGGAGTGTGCATTAGCCATTACAGAGTCCCCATCAGGTAAACAACGGTGAAGACGCAGATCCAGACCACGTCCAGGAAGTGCCAGAACAGGCTCAGGCAAGTCAGGCGAGTCTTGTTGGTGTTGGTCAGGCCGTGTTTATTGACCTGATACATCATCACCGCCATCCACAGCAGGCCGGCAGATACGTGCAGACCGTGAGTACCTACCAGCGTGAAGAACGCGGACAGGAAGCCGGAACGGTGCGGGCCGTAGCCTTCGGAGATCAGCAGGTGGAACTCGTTGATCTCCATGCCGATGAAGCCCAGGCCGAACAGGAAGGTCAGGGCCAACCAGCTCAGTACGCCTTTCTTGTTGCCCTTGTAGAAGGCCAACATGGCGAAGCCGTAGGTGATCGAACTGAACAACAGCAAGGCGGTTTCGCCGAGCACGTAAGGCAGTTCGAAGATGTCGTGGCCCGACGGGCCACCCGCTACGTTGTTTACCAGTACCGCGTACACCGCGAAGATCGACGCAAACAAGATGCAGTCGGTCATCAGGTAGAGCCAGAAACCGAAAACGGTCATCGGCCCCGAGTCGTGGTGATGGTCATCGTGCCCATGGTCATCGACATGGGCGTGTCCAGCATTGGTCACTAAGTTCGACATGGTTTAAGCCTGTTCCAACGAGGTTTCAACACGGTTGGCCGGGATCTTCTTCTCGGCTACCAGGCGAGCGTGCTGCTCGGCTTCGATGCGCTCGATCGTTTCGACCGGCACCATGTAGCCTTGATCATCACGGGCAGCGTGAATGATGAAGTAACCGATAGTGCCCACCAGGCTCACGATTGCCAGCCACCAGATGTGCCAGATCATCGCGAAACCGAACACGGTCAGCAGGCCGCCCATCACCACGCCAGTGGCGGTGTTGTTTGGCATGTGGATCGGCTCATAGTGCTTCGGACGCTGGTACGCAGTACCGTCTTCCTTGGCTTCGGTGAACGCATCGATGGTGTTCGCAGTCGGGATCACGGCGAAGTTGTAGAACGGCGGTGGCGACGAAGTCGACCATTCCAGGGTGTGGCCATTCCATGGGTCACCGGAGTCGCAAGCGTTCTGCTTACGGTCACGGATACTCACGTACAGCTGGATCAGCTGGCAGGCGATACCCACAGCAATCATCACCGCACCGAACATGGCGACGTACAGGTACGGCACCCACTCAGGGTTGGTGGTGGCGTTCAGACGACGGGTCATGCCCATGAAGCCCAACGCGTAGAGCGGCATGAACGCGACGAAGAAGCCCGAGATCCAGAACCAGAATGCAGCCTTGCCCCAACCTTCGTGCAGCTTGAAGCCGAACGCTTTCGGGAAGTAGAAGCTGAAACCAGCGATGTAACCGAATACCGCACCACCGATGATCACGTTGTGGAAGTGAGCGATCACGAACAGGCTGTTGTGCAGGACGAAGTCAGCACCCGGGATGGCCAGCAGTACGCCGGTCATGCCGCCGATGGCGAAGGTCACCATGAAGCCCAGGGTCCACAGAACCTGGCTGGTGATGCGCAAACGGCCGTGGTAGATGGTGAACAGCCAGTTGAATAGCTTCACCCCCGTCGGGATGGAAATCAGCATCGTCGCCAGACCGAAGAAGGCGTTGACGCTGGCGCCCGAACCCATGGTGAAGAAGTGGTGCAGCCACACCATGAAGCCCAGTACAGAGATCGCGCCCGATGCGTAGACCATCGAGTGGTGACCGAACAGGCGCTTGCCGGTAAAGGTCGAGATCACTTCGGAGAAGATACCGAACGCTGGCAGGATCAGGATGTACACCTCAGGGTGACCCCATGCCCAGAACAGGTTCACGTACATCATTGGATTGCCACCAAGTTCGTTGGTGAAAATGTGGAAATCCAGGTAACGGTCAAGCGACAGCAGCGCCATGGTAGCGGCCAGGATCGGGAACGAAGCCACGATCAGGACGTTGGCCCAGGTGCAGGTCCAGGTGAAGATCGGCATGTCCATCAGTTTCATGCCAGGGGCGCGCATTTTCAGGACGGTGGCCAGGAAGTTGACCCCCGTCAATGTCGTCCCGAGCCCTGATAACTGTAGCGCCCAGATGTAGTAGTCCACACCCACGCCAGGGCTGTACTGGATGCCCGACAATGGCGGATACGCAACCCAACCGGTCTTGGCGAATTCGCCGACGCCCAGGGATACGTTGATCAGCACCACGCCGGAAACCAGCAGCCAGAAGCTCAGGGAGTTCAGGAACGGGTAGGCAACGTCACGCGCACCGATCTGCAGCGGCAAGGCAAGGTTCATCAGGCCGGTGAAGAATGGCATCGCCATGAAGATGATCATGATCACACCGTGGGCGGTGAAGATCTGGTCATAGTGTTCAGGTGGCAGGTAGCCAGGCGAACCCTCGGTGGCCATGGCCAACTGGGTACGCATCATGATGGCGTCGGCAAAACCACGCAGCAGCATGACCATGGCAACGATGACGTACATGACACCGATTTTCTTGTGGTCGACCGACGTCAGCCACTCGGTCCACAGGTAGGTCCACTTCTTGAAATAAGTGATTGCTGCAAACAGTGCCAGACCACCCAGCGCGATCATGGCGATGGTCACCATTACGATCGGCTCGTGGAACGGGACCGCATCCCAACTTAATTTACCAAACATCGTTTACTCCTCTGCCCCAGCAGTTGAATGCGAGCCCGTGTCAGAACCTTCAACCACGGCCACTTCTTTCTTCTCGTGCTTGACCGGCTTGCCTGGCTTCATACCTTCGTACTTGTCGACGATTTTCTGAAACAGGTTCGGCTCATACGTGGAGTACAGGGCGACTGGGTTGTTCTGGCTTGGTTTGGTCAGGGCATCGTATTCAGCTTGATCAAGCTGTTTAGGTGCGGCCTTGACTTCGGCTACCCAGGCGTTGAAATCTTCCTGGCTCGTCGAGATCGCTTTGAATTTCATGCCGGTGAAGCCAGCGCCGCTGTAGTTCGCGGAGATGCCTTCCATTTCAGCTTTTTCGTTGGCGATCAGGTGCAGGCGGGTCTGCATGCCTGCCATCGCGTAGATCTGGCCACCCAGGGCTGGGATGAAGAACGAGTTCATCACGGCGTCGGAGGTGATCCGGAAATTGAGCGGGGTGTGCTCGGGGAACTTGATCTCGTTGACCGTGGCGATACCCAGGTCCGGGTAGATGAACAGCCACTTCCAGTCCAGCGCGACCACTTCGATGTTGATCGGCTTGACGTCGGACTCCAGCGGACGGTACGGGTCCAGCTCGTGGGTCGACTTATAGGTGATGTAACCCAGGGCGATGATGATGAGGATCGGGACCAACCACACCGCGATTTCGATCTTGGTGGAGTGCGACCACTTCGGCGCGTAGGTGGCGCTGGTGTTCGACGCGCGGTATTTCCAGGCGAAGGCGAAGGTCATGATGATCACAGGGACCACGACCAGCAGCATCAGCAGGGTGGCGGTGATGATCAGGTTTCGTTGATCCAGACCGATCTGTCCTTTCGGGTCCATCAAGGTCCACTTGCAGCCTCCCAGCATTAACATCATGCCAAGCAGCGGCAAAAAGCCTAGTAATCGGGGGTACCTGTTTTTACTCATCTCACGACCTCTAAAGCAGCTTGCGCAATGCAGTTGGGTTTTGATCGCCAACACTTCACCCTGCCAAGGGTTGGCATTTCTCTTCGATTGAATAAGAGCCTGCCCATCACGTCATAAGGGGACGTTTCACGGACCTGCGGTGAGTTCTTATTCGATTTCGTGGTTAAAGGCCTTGTTACAGACCAATTCCATTTGGTGCGGATAGTTGAAAGGCTGTCGGAACCTTGGGGTCGCACAGAGCCGTCCATCTGCCCTTCGACCGCTCCAGTGCTCAAATATTGAACAGCACCGGACATTCAGTGCGGGCGATTGTAGTTAGCTAGCGATGTATAAACCATGTCTTATAAAGAAATAATTTTTATCGATTACAGCAATAATCCTTCACCATTATTGCAACGGTTCGCGATCTTATCGCGTTCGATTCTCAACAAAAACCACAAAAAATGCCGTGTTATAGGGCAACCTGCCGCACCCCTTACCGCGTGTAAGGGGCTGCCAAACCGATGCAACCCCCCATAAAACAAGGCATTCGGACATCACTGAATCCCTGGCGCGACGCGAGGTGCGCGGCCTTCCCTGCGCCCCGAACTGACAGCACATCTTGGCGGTTTTATGCAAATTTAAGCGGGTGTTCGGCGGGTCAGAAACGTCCTGCGGCGGCTTCCGTGTGACAACATGTCGCACACTGCGCGCACCCAAAATTGTCCGGCGTCACGTTCCGTTCACAAATCCCCACACGCAAAAACGCCCCGGTCTTCATGAAGAAGCGCCGGGGCGTTTGAGTGAATGATTCAGGCTTTGCGCTGGCGATTGCGATAGATGCCCAGCGGTACCAGGATCACGGTCAACACGAAGGCCACCAATGCCCATTGCGCCAGGGAAAGCCCCAGTACGGGTGGGTACGGTGTGCTGCAGAAGCCATCGACCTGGAAGCCCAGCGGGAATACCTTGGCCAGCGGCAGGTCATCGACGATCGGTTGCAGCACATCGATGCCGCAACTGACCTGGGGGAAGAACTGGGTGTACACGTGATGACCCGCGGCAGCGACACCGCCAAGGGCGCTGAGCACCACCAGGCCTTCAAACAGCGTGATCGCACCTTTTTTACGCATGGCCGCGCCGATGAACGCGAAGATCGCGATCAACAGCAAGGCATAACGTTGCAGGATGCACAGCGGGCATGGCGCCTCGCCGAGTACCACCTGCATGTACAACGCACCGCCGATCAGCGCCAGGCAGATGATGCCCAGCAACACCAGAAAGCGCCGCTCCCTGCCTAAACGCAATTCGTCACTCATCCCCGTATCCCTTTGTTTGGTTGTGCCAATGGCCGCAAGTTTACACACAGGCCACCGTTTAAACAGAGGGGGGTTAACAGCGGATTAATCCAGAGAAATGTTGTGACGGGTCGGACGCCATCGCGGGCAAGCCCGGCTCCCACAGAGGAATGCGATCCCCTGTGGGAGCCGGGCTTGCCCGCGATGATGCCGACCCGGTGTATCGGCTAAACCCTATTCCAGAGCCGCAGCCGGGCCAAAGAATTCATAGCGGCTTTGCTGCTCGGGTACGCCCAGGGCCTTGAGGTGGCGCTTGATCGCGGCCATGAAGCCCTTAGGCCCGAGGAAGTAGGCGTCCAAGTCGCGCTGCTCGGGCAGCCAGGCGCCCAGTTGTTCCTGGCTGAGCAAGCCCACCTTGTCCGCCGCCGGGCTCACGCCATCGTCTTCGGTGTAGCAGTAGAAGCGCTTGAGTTGCGGGTGCTGCGCCGCCAGGGCGTCCACCCAGTCACGGAACGCATGCACCCCACCGTTACGTGCACAGTGGATGAAATGCACCGGGCGTTGGGTCGCCAGGGCGGCTTCGAGCATCGGCAGGGTCGGCGTGATCCCTACCCCGCCGCTGATCAGCACCAGCGGTTTATCGCTGGCCGCCAGGGTGAACTCGCCCGACGGGGTGAACAGGTCGATGGTCGCGCCCACATGCAGCTGGTCGTGCAGGTAGTTGGAGACCCGGCCACCGGCTTCGCGCTTGACGCTGATGCGATACATACCGCTATCGGTCAACGCCGACAGGGAATAGTTGCGACGCACTTCCTCACCGTCGAGCACCAGCTTCATGCCGATGTACTGGCCCGGCGCGGCGGCGAGGATCGGACCGTTGTCCACTGGAGCGAAATAAAAGGAGATGATCTCGTCGCTCTCCACCACACGCTTGACCACGATAAACGCCCGCGCCCCACGCCAGCCACCGGGCGCCTGGGCTTTCTCGTCGTAGATCACCGCTTCAGCGCCGATCAGGATATCCGCCAGTTGGCCATAGGCCGCGCCCCAGGCACTCATGACCTCAGGGGTGGCAATCTCACTGCCCAGCACTTCGGAAATCGCCCGCAACAGGCAGGCACCGACGATCGGGTAATGCTCCGGCAGGATCTGCAGGGCCACGTGCTTGTTGATGATCTTGGCCACCAGGTCGCCCAACTGGTCGAGCTGGTCGATGTGTCGCGCATACATCAACACGCCATTGGCCAGGGCACGTGGCTGGTCGCCACTGGCCTGGTGGGCCTGGTTGAACAGCGGGCGAACTTCCGGGTACTCGGACAGCATCATGCGGTAGAAATGGGTGATCAGCGCTTCACCGCCGCTTTCCAGCAGGGGCACGGTGGATTTGACGATGGCACGGTCTTGGGCACTAAGCATGGGAGCCTCCTGGGCTTCTTTACTGATTGCCTTTACCTACTCAGTATTCGTGCCAACTAATAAATCGTTTATTTTCAATAATTTAATTAAGTTGTAGTCAGTATGACTTCTTACACCTTATAGTCATTAGGACTACAAGGAGTCATTATGACTGCGCAATCGCTGCTCACCACCCTGCTGCCCCTGGTCGCCGACCTGTCCCGCGAACTGCCCGAAGGCGAGCGTTACCGTCGCCTGCTGCAAGCCATGCGCGCCCTGCTGCCCTGCGATGCCGCCGCATTGTTGCGCCTGGACAGCGAGTGGCTGGTGCCGTTGGCGGTGGATGGGTTGAGCGCCGACACCCTGGGTCGACGCTTCAAGGTCAGCGAGCACCCGCGCTTTGCCGTGCTGCTCAGCAGCCCCGGCCCCACGCGCTTTGACAGCGACAGCGAATTACCCGACCCCTACGACGGTCTGGTCGAGGGTCTGCACGGGCACCTGGAAGTGCACGATTGCATGGGTTGCCCGCTGTTCGTCGACGATCAGCCCTGGGGCCTGCTGACCCTGGACGCCCTCGACACCGAGCGTTTCGAACGCGTGGAGCTGGACGCCCTACAGGCGTTCGCCAGTCTCGCCGCCGCCACCGTGAACGTCGCCGAACGCATCGAACGCCTGACCCTGCGCGCCGAAATCTACCGCGAGGCCAGCGGCCAACAGCACAAGGAAATGATCGGCCAGAGCAAGCCACACAAACGCCTGGTCGAGGAAATCAAGCTGGTGGGCGGCAGCGACCTCACCGTGCTGATCACCGGTGAAACCGGGGTGGGCAAGGAACTGGTGGCCCAGGCCATCCACGCCGCCTCGCCCCGCGCCGACAAACCGCTGATCAGCCTCAACTGCGCCGCCCTGCCGGAAACCCTGGTGGAGAGCGAGCTGTTCGGTCATGTGCGCGGCGCCTTCACCGGCGCGTTGAACGAACGTCGCGGCAAGTTCGAACTGGCCAACGGCGGCACGCTGTTCCTGGATGAAGTGGGCGAACTGTCACTGACCGTACAGGCCAAGCTGCTGCGCGTATTGCAAAGCGGCCAGCTGCAACGCCTGGGCTCGGACAAGGAACACCAGGTGGACGTGCGCCTGATCGCCGCCACCAACCGCGACCTGGCCGACGAGGTGCGCAACGGTCGCTACCGCGCCGACTTCTACCACCGCCTCAGTGTGTACCCGCTGCAAGTCCCGGCGCTGCGCGAGCGTGGGCGTGATGTGTTGCTGCTGGCCGGTTTCTTCCTTGAACAGAACCGCTCACGCATGGGGCTGGGCAGCCTGCGCCTGACCAGCGATGCCCAGGCGGCGCTGCTGGCTTACAACTGGCCGGGCAATGTGCGGGAGTTGGAACATTTGATCGGACGCAGCGCGCTGAAAGCACTGGGTAACTGTCGCGAGCGTCCGAAGATTCTCAGCCTGAATGCACAGGACCTAGACCTGCCCGATGTCAGCGCAGCGCTGGTCGAAGAACCCGCCGAGGCGGTCGCCCTGGTGACCGGCGACCTGCGCCAGGCCACCGAGCAGTATCAGCGCCAGGTCATCAGCGCCTGCCTGGAACGCCACCAGCACAACTGGGCCAGCGCCGCCCGCGAACTGGGCCTGGACCGCGCCAATCTCGGGCGGATGGCCAAGCGCCTGGGCCTCAAATAACCCAGACAACTGGTTCAAATGTGGGAGGGGGCTTGCCCCCGATGACTGAATGTCAGGCAATACATGTGCTGACTGGCCCACCGCCATCGGGGGCAAGCCCCCTCCCACATTTTTAGATTGCCTTTGCCTTGAAGGCCGGGCTCGCTGGCCTGGGCTTACGAAACACCAGCACATTGCCCAGCATCACCAGCACCAACCCCGCCAACGCCGGTGCGGTCCACTGATATCCCTCGGCAAACGCCGACACATTCAACGCGACCACCGGGAACAACACCGTGCAATAGGCCGCACGCTCAGGCCCCATGCGCCCGACCAGGGTCAGGTACGCGGTAAAGCCGATCACCGAACCTGGAATCACCAGGTACCACAGCGCGCCGATATACCGCGCGCTCCAGTCCATCTCGAAGGGAATCCCGCGCACTGCGCAGTAAGTCGCCAGCATTGCCGATCCATAAGCCATGCCCCACGCATTGGTGGTCAGCGGCTTGAGCCCGGCCTTCTGTTGCAGGCTCGAGAGCATATTGCCCGCCGAGAAACACATGGTCCCCAGCAACGCCAAGCCCAGGCCAAGCAGGGTCTGCGGGCTGGCGGTGTGCTCCACCAGCTCCGGCCAGAACAGCAGGCCCAACCCCGCCAGCCCCAGGCCACCGCCCATCAACACATTGCGCGCTACCCGCTGGCCGAAAAACACCCGGGCATTCAGTGCGTTCCACAGCGTGGCCGTGGAAAACACCACCGCCACCAAGCCGCTGGGGATCCATTGGCTGGCCGTGAGGAAGCACATGAAATTCACGCAAAACAGGCACAACCCCTGGGCCAGGCAGATCAGGTGCCCGCGCCGGTTCATCACCTGCAACCTGCGGCTCACCAGCAACAGTGCAAACAACACCAGCGCCGCCAGGCCGAAGCGATAGACGATGGACACAGGAATCGCCACCACGCCCAACTGCCATTTGAGGGCGATCCAGGTGGTGCCCCAGATCAGCACGGTGAGTAAATACAGGGAAAGGTTCATAGCGGGCTCCATCGATTGAGCCACAGTGTGGCCCCCGACCCGAGGCGTGCTCTTGCACAATCTTGCGCTTTTGTCGGCCGATGGGATCACAGCAACAAGCGCGCGGAGTAGGATGCAAGGCGTCAGAGAGTACGAACCATGCCAGATCTGGAATCCCTGCAAGTCTTCCAAGCGCTTAACCGCTCGCCCAACGCACGCCTCGAAGCCTGCGCCGAGCTCGGTGACGGCTTGTCTGCGGCGCTGTGGAGCAACCATCACGACGCGCAGGACTACCAGGCCCCCAGCCATCACACATTGTCCTGCTACATCGGCGGCGGCACCGGCACGTTTCGGCGTGACCAACCCGGCACCAAGGGTGGCCCCGACAAACTGTGCATCCTGCCCGCCGAACACCAGTCGGCCTGGGTGATCAACGGCGAGATCCGCCTGGCCCATGTGTATTTCAGCCCTGAGCAATTCGCCCTCGGTTGCGTCACCCTGCTCGACCGCGAACCGCGCACCCTGCAACTGCGCGAAAGTACGTTTCTGGAAGACGCCGGCCAGGCACGACGCTTTCACCAGTTGATCGCGCTGAACTGGCACGAACCCGCCGAGCGCCTGCTGACCAGCAGCCTGGCCCATGAAATGCTCAGCCACACCCTGCTCAGCCAAGTGGGCGCACGCGACGGGCTGCGCCTTAAAGGCGGGCTAGCAGCGTACCTGCGGCGGCTGTTGGTGGAGTACATCGACCAGCATCTGGAAGACCCGATCAGCCTGGGTCAATTGGCCGGCTTATGCGCACTCTCGGAATACCATTTCGCGCGGATGTTCCGCCAAAGCTTCGGCCTGCCGCCCCATCAGTACCTGCTGGCGCGCCGCCTGACCCGCGCCCAGGCGCTGCTGCGCAGCGGCGCGCTGCCCTTGGGTGAAATCGCGTTGATGTGTGGTTTTTCCAGCGCCAGCCACTTCACCCATCGCTTCCGCCAGGCCATGGGCGCCACGCCCGGCGAATACCGCCAGGCCTTCTGCGCCTAGGTCATCAACCCCAGGGTCTTGGCCTTGGCCACTGCTTGCGTACGCCGTTCCACCCCCAGCTTGCTGTGGATGCGCCGCGCATGGGTCTTGACGGTGTGCAGGGAGATAAACAGGCGATCGGCGATTTCCAGGTTGGAGTTGCCCAGGGCGATCAATTGCAGCACTTCCAGCTCGCGCTGGCTCAGGGGATTCTCCGCCGCGCCCGACACGGCCGCCTGGGGCTCCATGCCCAACTCACTGAGCAACCCCGGCGAGCGCAACCGCAGCTCGCGAATCGCTTGCTGTACCTGGCAACGCGCCGCCAACTCCAGCCCGGTTTGCAGTGAGCGACGCGCCAGGGCCGAGTCGCCCATTTGCCAGGCCACCTCCCCCAGCACCAGGTGCAGTTCGGTTTCCAGGCAGAGCATGCCGCGTTGATGGGTTGCCTCCAGCAAAGCCGTGATACGTGCCACCGGATGCTCGGCGCAGCCCAGCTTCACTTCCGCCAGCACCAGCAGGTATTCCAGGCGCGGGATCAGTTCCAGGGTGGCCGGCGGCGCCTGTTTGGCCTGGGGACCACGAAAGTGGCGAAGCACACGACGTACCGCTTCCACCGTCAACTCGGCGCGCCCCTGCTGCAACCAGAAATGCCCACTGACCAAGAGCAGCACTGCACGGTACACCGTGTCGGGCACCTGGCGTTGCTGCATCAAGCGTTCGGCCTCGCGCAGTTGCACAAAGGCCGCGGCGTAGTCGCCACGGTTGGCGGCCAGCAGGGCCAGGCCGAGAAACCCATAAAGCACGCGCTTGTCCTGGCTGTGCAGGCACATCTGCATGCCGCTCTCGAAGCACTCGGCAGCCAGGCTGTCCTGGCCCTGACGCAAGGCCAGATGCCCACGGCGCAGGGCGATGCGCCCCACCAGCGGCCCGGCTTTCAGGCGTTGCTTGAGCAACATCGCCTGCACATTTTCCAGCAGGCTCTGCGCCCGATACGGGGCGCCGCGCTGCTCCAGCAGCTGTGCGTGATCCAGTTCAAGCAACGCCTCAAGCAGCAACGACCCATGGGCGCGGGCCAGGCACAACGCTTCGCGGCTCAGCGCCTGGGCCACATCCAATTCACCGCGCAGCAACGCTTGCTGGGTGAGACCCGACAGGCACATCAGCCGCGACGTCCAGGCGCTGTCGGGCAAGGCTTGCAGCGCTTCGAGGAAATGCTCGCGGGAGCGTTCGGCATCGCCGCCCAAGTGCAGCAGCCAGCCCCACTGTGCCTGCCAGCGCGCCAGCAGGTAGCGTTGTTGCGCCGCCGTCGGTTGCGGCGCGAACCGTGCCAACTGGTCGATGCATTGCGCGGCCTGGTCGAAGCGCCCGGCGAACAGCAACGCCGCCGTCACCAGCCCCACCAGTTGCGCAGAGCCGAGCATCAACTCTTCGCCATGTTGTTCATGCAAGCGCAGCAGCAATACGGCGTTCTGCTGGCGGAACAGGTCTTCGAAACTGAAATGCTGCAGCAGGCTGACTGCCACCTCGTACTCTTCGGCCAGCAGCGCGTGCTCGAACGCGGCCTGCCAGTCCTGTTCGGCGGTGAACCACTGGCAGGCACGCCGATGCCAGGAACGCTTGGCCGGCCAGGGGTCATCGCGTATCAGCCGGGCAAGCGGCGGGAAAACCTGCAACCACTCGGTATCTTCCCAAGGCTGGATAAAGGCGCCGAGAGCCTGCAACTCGCGCAGGTAGTGGTCACCGTCGCCAAAGCCGAACAAGTGTTCGCACAATCCCGGATTAAAGCGTGGCATGTGGGCCAGCACGCGCCAGGCTTCCGTCAGTTCGGGCGGCAAGGTGCTGAACAGTTCGTGCTGCAAGTAATCGAGCAAGGTTTTCTGCGGGTGGCCATCCCCCAGCAACGCAATGCGCACGCCGGCGCACCAACCGGCGCTGAACTGCCACACGCTGTCCGCTGACGGCCCCAGCGGGAGCAGTTGCTGGATTTCTTCAAGGGTGAACGCCAACTCGGCGCCCCCCTCCAGCAATTCATCGTCGAGCAACAGGCGCGGCCAGTTGCAGGCTGGACGGCGCCGCGCGCCCAGCCACCAGGTCAGCGAAGGGCTGCTCGCCGTGAGCAGGCGATCGAGCAAGGCATCGGTTTCGGGGGTGGGCAAGCGACAGAAATCATCGAGGAACACCCATGCCGATGTTGGCCAGCGGCCAAGGTCCGCCAGCAGCGTGGCTTCGTCGATGAAGGCCAGGCCGAGGTTTTGCGCCAGCCGCCGGCAAAGGTCGAGGGGGCTCAGGGCGACACCATTGAGCGGCAACCAGTACACCTGGCATTCCGCTGGCGCCTGCAACGCACATTCGGCCAGCAACGCACTCTTGCCGCTGCCGCCGGGGGCGCACAGCAACTTGACCCTGACCGGCGCTGCCAGCAACGGCCCGGCCAGGCGTGGGCGCAACAGATGGTGGGCGGACAGCCGAGGCATGAATCCAGGACGGTCCAGGCAGCGTGTCATGGCGGTCATTGCTGCATCCTGCGTTCTTATTGTTATGCAACGTGACGCCTACCCTAGTCCTGTGGTTGGTGGTTGTTGAAGAAGTATTCAGCGGGGTGATTGGCGGGCATAAAAAAGCCGGGAGCCCGAAGGGTCCCGGCCAGGTCAGAGGGTGATCAGCGCACGCCTTCGGCCCTCAGCGCAGCCGGGGTGTAATCCGCCGCCTTGGCCGCAAAGCCAAACACGAAGCTGCTCTTCTCCTCGTTCTTCATGCCCAGCGCGATGTAGCGCCCGGCGATGATGTCGTACAGGGTTTCCACGGTGTAGGCCGGGGTCTGGTGGTCGTAGTAGAACTGCGCATGACCTTCGGCGACCCGCCACAGTTGGCCACGGCCGTCGTAGTGATCCACCAGCGCCACCTGCCAGCTGTCTTCGTCGATGTACATGTGGCGCTTGGCGTAGATGTGCCGCTCACTCGGCTTGACCGTGCCGACCACTTCCCACACGCGGTGCAGCTCATAACGGGTCAGGTCCTGGTTGATGTGGCCGGCCTTGATGATGTCGTCGTACTTGAGCGTCGGCTGGTCCAGCTTGTAGCTGTTGTAGGGGATGTACATCTCCTTCTTGCCCACCAGCTTCCAGTCGTAGCGGTCCGGCGCGCCGGAGAACATGTCGAAGTTGTCCGAGGTGCGCAGGCCGTCGGAGGCGGTGCCCGGCCCGTCGTAGGCCACTTGCGGCGCCCGGCGCACGCGACGCTGGCCGGCGTTGTAGATCCACGCCAGGCGTGGTTCCTTCACCTGGTCGAGGGTTTCATGCACCAGCAGTACGTTGCCCGCCAGGCGCGCCGGGGCCGTCACCGACTGCTTGAAGAAGGTCAGCACGTTGGCGGCCTTGGCCGGGTCCATGTCGGGGATCAGTTGCGGCACCGCCACCTCTTCCTCGAAGCGGATCGGCGTGTAGCTGCCGTTGGTCTGCGGGGTGGCCTGGGTGATGATGCGGCGCAGGTTGCCGCCGTGGTACCGGGTGATGTGGTTCCACAACACCTCCACGCCATTCTTGGGAATCGGGAACGCGTAGTAGCGGTTGCCGGTGAACCCTTCGAGGCCATTGCCATCGTTGATCGGCTTGACGTTCAACGCGCTGCGCTTGATCGACTCGTAGATCTCCGGCGGCAGGTTGACCGTTCGGTGGGTCGGGTAGACCGGGATCTTGTAGGTCTCGGGGTAGCGCTTGAACATCGCCACCTGGCCATCGGAGAGTTTGTCTTTGTACTTGTCGACGGTGGCCGCGGTGATCACGAACAGCGGTTTCTCACTGGCGAACGGGTCGGCCAGGAAGCCCTTGCTGTCCACGGCTCCGGCGTTTTTCGGGATGCCGCCGGTCCAGGCCGGGATCGAGCCATCGGCGTTGCCGGCTTTTTCGGCGCCTACCGGGGTCAGCGTGGTGCCGAGCTTGGCCGCCTCTTCCGGCGACACCGCCGCCATGACGTGGGCCGCCAACAGGCTGAGGGCCATTACCGCAATTATCTTACGCATAGAGTCTTGTCCTTCCTTAAGCCAGATCAGAAGTTCGCGCCGAAGCTGAGGGCGATGAAGTCGCGGTCGGTGAGGGTGTTGTAGTCGCCGCCGAAGAAGTCGGTGTAGCTGAGGCTGGCGGTGTAGGTGCTGCGGTAATCCGCATCCACGCCGACGCTGATGGCCTTGGCGCCTTTGTTGAACAGGCCGTTGGGGCCGTAGCCGGCCACGTCATGGGACCAGGACAGGTTGGGCTTGAGGTTCACCCCGGCAATCGCGTTGTTGTAGTCGAGGATCGCGCGGGCGCGGTAACCCCAGGAGTTGGCCGTGACAAAACCGTCGGTGTCACCCTGGAAACCGTAGGCGCCATACACCGAGTCGCGGCCATAACGCAGTTTGGACTTATCCTCCAGACCGCCAACGTGCACGTAGGCCGCTTCGCCCACCAGGGTCAGGCGTTCAGCGCCCAGCACCTGGTCGAAGAATTGGGTCATGGTGCTTTGGATCTGAGTGATTTCCTTGCGGCGGTAACCTTTGTTGTCGTCACCGAAGTTGCTGCGGATCGGCGAGGCCAGTTGCCCTGCGACCGGGTTGATCAGGGCCAGGGTCAGGTCGGTGGTGTTGAGTTGCACCGGAGCGTTGGGGCGGTAGCTGATCTCGCCGGTCCACGCTGTGCCGGTGGGCAAGGTGGTGGAGAAACTGGCGCCAAACAGGCGAATATCTTCCGGGTAGTCCAGGTAGTACTGGCCACGACCAAGCATCAGGCTTTGGACCAGACCTGCGCCGGAGCCGGGCGCGATGCCATTGGCTGCACCGGCGATCGCACCAAGCCTGGCCAGGCTCGTATTGTTGGTGATGGTGCCCACGGTCGGAGTGCGGCTGTGGTAGTTCATGAAGTACAGGCCGTATTCGGTGTCATCCCCCAACCAACGCAACGCCGTACCGAATTGGCCACTGTCACGGGCGTCGCGATCCTGTGCACGCTGCACGATCACCCCTTCACGGGTCACTTGAAAGCCTTGCCCAAACGCGGCGGCGACAGGTTGCAACGGCGCAATCGCCGGGTTGCCCACGGTGTAGTTGTCATTACAGCCATGGGCCGCCACATCTCCACCAAAGAACGTGCCGCAGTTATCCAGCACGGTGTTTTCCCAGTTGAGCTGGTAGAACCCTTCCACGGTCAGTTGGTTGGTCAGGCTTTGGGAGGCGAACAGCATGTTCACCGGGATCAGCCCTTCCTTGATCTCTGCACCGGGGCGGCGGAAGGCCGAAACGTCGATGGGGTTGATGCTGTTGATCGAGTTGCCGATAAAGGTGCTCTCACCCCAACTGACCACTTGCTTGCCGAGGCGCACGTTGCCCGGTTGGTCGCCAATCGAATAGTTGTGATACACGAAGGCGTCGAGCAATTCATAGCCCGAAGAACGCGCGCCCTCGTCGCGATGGTGGTTGCTGATCTGCTTGAACTCGCGGTCTTCGTCCTGCAACTCGAAGTCGTACCAGTACTTGCCGCGCACGAAGACGCCGCTGTCACCGTACTTGAGTTCCAGGTCGTGAATGCCCTTGAAGATCTTGGAGAAGGTCTCGCCTTTCTTGAAGTTCAGGCGTCCGTCATCCCCGGTAGACGCCTGGCCAGTACCACCGTTGACGGTGCCCACCAGCTTCTTGTCGGCGTCACGCATGCCCCAACTCGCGCCCACCGACAGCGAAGAGTCGAATTGCCCTTCGATCTCGCCAATGTTGAACGAAACAGCCTGTGCCTGGGCACAGCACCCCAACGCAACCGCAGCGGCCAGCGCCTGTGGCCTGAAGATGGCGCGCATTGTTGTTCTTGTCATGCGTCTTCCCCGGTGAGTGACAGAAGGCCCCACCCTACTGCCGCGTCTCAGGAGCGATAAGCGCACCAAGGAGGGATTCGTGTTGTCGCTCGAAAGGATGACAAGACGCTCTGGCTGGGGTCTGGCCGGGGGCATGCAGCGTGTGGATAGGGGGTTATCAGGGGAATAGATGATAGGCAGCGCAACTGTTGCTGTTTCAGTAACAGTCCTTGTCACGAACCGGCATTACTCATCCTGTTACAAACGACTATTCTTAGCGGGCTTTCAGGGCAACCGTCCCGCTTCCGCTACCGGAAGAAAAGCCTGATTTAAATGGATTGATGCCTGCTTTCAATCTGTTACCGGTGTTCACTGACGTTGATTTGTCGCTCCTTGATCCAACGTCTGACTTCAGCCGCTGCGTTTGCAGCGGCTTTTTTTTGCCCCCAATAAAACGGGGCGCCATCAGCGCCCCGCAGGATTAAAGCTTTTTCAAGCAACGATCACAGGCTGTATTTCTGCAAGTTGGCCATCATTTCCTTCAACGCTTCGATGTTGTCCTTGGGGTGTGCCGCGCCTTCGAAGTCGCAGATCTGCTGCCAGTGCGCCGCCACGTCTTCGGGCGAGAACCCCGCCTCCGGATCGAAGCCCACACCCAGGCTGCGTTCCCAGCGGGTCTTGCCGATCCAGCCGCCGCCCACTTCGAACAGCCCCGAGGTTTCCTGGCACGCTTCACTGCCGAGGTACACCACCAGCGGGCTGACCAGTTCCGGCTTGAGGCGCTCGAACACTTGCGGCGGGATCAGGCCTTCGGTCATGCGTGTGCCGCCGGTGGGGGCGATGGCGTTGACCAGGATGTTGTTCTTGCGTCCTTCCAGCGCCAGCGTGCGGGTCAGGCCGTACAGGCCGAGCTTGGCCATGCCGTAGTTGGACTGGCCGAAGTTGCCGTAGATGCCCGAGGTGGACGCGGTGAAGATCACCCGGCCATACCCTTGCTCGCGCAGATGGGGCCAGGCGGCGCGGGTGACTTTGTAGGCGCCTTCGACATGCACCCGGTAAACCAGATCCCAGTCGCTGTCGTCCATTTTGTGGAAGGTTTTGTCGCGCAGGATCCCGGCATTGTTGACCACCACATCGATACGGCCGAAGGCGTCGAGGGCGTTCTGCACGATCTTGTCACCGTCGGTGACAGAGTCGTGGTTGGCCTCGGCGATACCGCCCGCTTCGCGAATCTCGGCCACCACCCGATCGGCAGCCGACGCATTGGCGCCCTCACCTTGCGTGGAACCGCCGAGATCGTTGACCAGTACCTTGGCGCCGTGCCTGGCGAACAGCAGCGCATGGGCCCGGCCCAATCCGCCACCGGCACCGGTGACGATCACGACCTTATCCTGGAACTGCACTGACTCACTCATACCGAACTCCGATGGTGACAATGGGAATGGGTCGAGTGTCAGGCACGGGGGCGCTGGTCACAATAAAGCCGGCCAGGGCTGAATGGTGCTCGATAAGGCTGAGGGATAATCGTCCGATCAGGAATAGGCCATTCGCGGAGCCGACTGCCCGATGCGATCACGAAACGCCAGGTAGTGCTTGAGTACCTGCACCGGCGCCTCGATCTGCGGGTAATGGCCGATGTTGGCCAGTAGCACCGTATCGGCGTGGGGCACCAGTTCGTGATAACGCGCCACCATGTGGGCACCGGAGATCGGGTCGATCTCGCCGTCGATCACCCGCAGTGGCACATCAGTGTGTTGCATCGCCGCCACCCAACGCTCACGCAGGCGCCGACGCTGGGGGATATAGGCGATGAGCTTGTGCAGGATGCGCGTGCCATCGTTGCGGTCGATCAGGCTCCAGAAGTCGTCCAGGGCGCTTTCGCTGGGGCGGGTATTGGGGCCGAATATCTGGCTGAAACTGTTGGCCAGGGCATTGCGCCCGAACGCACGACCGATCATCCAGCCCAGGGGGCTGAGCAGCAGCTTTTGCACCAGCGCCGGACGATGGGTTTCCGGGAACAACCCGCCGTTGAGAAACACGCAGCTGGCCATGTGAAAGCGGCCTTCGTAGTGCCGGGCCAGCAGTTCCTGGGCGACGCTGTCGCCGTAGTCGTGGGCGAGCACATGCACCGGCTGGTCCACGCGCAGGTGCTCGAGCAACGCCTGTTGCAGATCCGCCTGTTCCAGCAGGCAATAACCGTGGTCGAGGGGTTTGGCCGAATCGCCGAAACCGAGCATGTCGCAGGCGATCACCAGGTTGCGTTGGGCCAGGGGTTGCCACAGGTAATGCCAGTCCCAACTGGCAGTGGGAAACCCATGGATCAACAGCAACGGTTCGCCCTGCCCCGCCACCCAGTAGCGGATAGTGCGGCCGTTGAAGTCGAACGTCTGGCTGCGTTTGCGCCAGACACTCAGCGGGATCTCGGCGAGAGGCATCAGGTTTTATACCCAGGATCGAGGCTGTCCAATTTGCGCAGCAACGCCGGCCAGGCCAGCGCGCCCCCCATACCTTGCGCACTCTTTGTGACAGCCGCCACCATCGCCTTGGCACCGGCGAGGATCTGCGGCCCGATAGGGATCAATTCCGCTCCGCCGCTCTGGGCCAGCACCTGGATATCGCAGGCGCGCTGGAAGGTAAACATCATCAGAAACGTGTCGGCGATGGTGCTGCCGCAGGTCAGCAGACCGTGGTTATGCAGCATCAGGAAACTGTTTTGGCCAAGATCGGCCTGCAAACGGGCCTTCTCTTCGTGGTTCAGCGCCACGCCTTCGTAGGCGTGATAAGCCAGGCTCGACAGCACGAAGATCGATTGCTGGCTGATCGGCAAGACGCCCTGCTTCTGCGCCGCCACCGCGACACCGGCGGCGGTGTGGGTATGCAGCACGCACGTCACATCGTGGCGCACTTCATGGATGGCGCTGTGGATGGTGTAGCCCGCCGGGTTGATCTCGTAGGGGCTGTCCATCAGCTTGTTGCCGGCCTGGTCGACCTTGACCAGGCTCGACGCGGTGATCTCGTGAAACATCAGCCCGTAGGGGTTGATCAGGAAATCGTCGGTGCCCGGCACCTTGGCCGAGATATGGGTGAAGATCAGGTCATCCCAGCCGTGCATCGCCACCAGGCGGTAGCAGGCGGCCAGGTCGACGCGGGTCTGCCATTCGGCGGCGCTGACCTGATCTTTGACATTCTGTGGCGATGGAACGGGGGCTAGGCTCACGGCAACGACCTCCTTGGCGCACTTTCTTATTGTTTTTTGAGTGATGGGCCAGTCTAGTCAGACGCCCTGCCCGCCGTAGTTGCCTTGGCAGCCAGCTTGATGACCGTGCGGGTCAGCCTTGAGAATAGTTTAAATCCGCGCAAGCGACGTCAGAGAAGTGCCGCCAATAAAGGTGCGGCGAACAGGTTGAGCAGGCCGGTCAGGACCATCACCAGGCCTGCGACCGAGCCCTCTTCGCCACCCACTTCATGGGCCCGGCTCACGCCCGCACCGTGGGCGCCCACGCCAAACAATGCACCGCGCGCCAGTGGGGTACGCAGTGGCAACCACTTGAGCAGCACACCGCCGAGCATCGCCCCAAACACACCGGTGAACATCACGAACACCGCCGTCAGTTCCGGCACGCCACCCAGGTCGGAGGACACCGGCATGGCGAACGGCGTGGTGATGGAGCGCGGCACCAGGGACAGGGTCACCGAGCTGTCCAGGGCCAAGGCTTTGGCCAGGCCAAATGAGGTGGCGATGGACGCCACGCTGCCCGCCACCATCCCCAGCAACAACGCCGACCAGTGACGCGCCAGCAACCGCCGCTGCTGCCAGATCGGCACGGCGAATGCCACGGTGACGGGGCCGAGTACCAGCATCAGCCAATGAGTGTCGGCGGAGTATTCGGCGTAGGCCGTGTTCATCGGCACGGCCACCGCCAGCAACAGCACGGGTACCAGGATCAGCGGCGACAACAGGTAACGCCCGGTGCGGCGGTAGATCCAGCGGCTGAAGACATACGCGCCCAAGGTCAAGGCGAGCCAGAACACTGGCATCAGCTCAAGCTTCATGGCGCAGCCTCCAGCGGCACACCAGTTCCACGGTGAACGCGGTCACCAGCATCACCGCCAAGGTGCTGAGGCCGATGACCAGCAGGATGCGCCAACCGTCATGGCGCAGCAGGCCGCCGTAGTCGAGCAGGCTCATCAGCGCCGGAATGAAGAACAACAGCATCTCCGCCATCAGCACACCTGCGCCCAATTGCAGGGCCGCCGGTTTGACCAGGCCGCTGGCGAAGGCCATCAACAACAGGCCCAGGCCTACCACACCGCCGGGAATTGGCCACGCCCACCACACGGCCAGTTGGCAGCCGAACAGATAAATGGCCAGGAGCACGACCAGTTCAATCAACAGACGGGTGAAACGTTTCATGGGCTTTGGGTCCTCGCAGGCCTTCATTTTAAAGAGGCATGCCCCATCCCCACAGCGAATTGTTAGACTGCCAACTATTCCAAATCGGAATTTCGCACATGGAATTCAAACAGCTACGCAGCTTCGTCGAGGTGATCCATCGGGGTGGCTTTACCCAGGCCGGTAAAACCCTGCATATCAGCCAGTCCGCGGTCAGCAAACAGGTCGCGCAATTGGAACAGAGCCTGGGCACGCCGTTGCTCGACCGGATCGGCTCGCAGATCCGCCTGACCGCCGCCGGTCAAGTCGTCCTGCTACGCGCCGAAGCCATGCTGCGCCTGCAAAACGAGCTACTCAGCGAGTTGGACGATATGCACCAGTTGACCCGAGGCGAGTTGCGCCTTGGCCTGCCATTGTTGGCCGGTGATACGTTGTTCGCCGGACTGTTTGCCGAATACCGCAGGCGTTACCCGAATGTGACCATCCAGTTGCTGGAGGGCGGCAGTCGCAATATCGAACAGGCCATCCTGAGCGGCGAACTGGAAGTGGGGGGCAGCCTGAAACCCAGCGACCCGGCGTTTGCCTGGCAAGCGTTCTGCGATGAGCCCCTGGACGCGCTGTTGCCGATTGAACATCCCCTCGCGGAAAACGCCCAGGTGCGCCTGGAGGAATTGGCCGACACGCCGTTCCTGATGTACCAGCGCAGCTTCGTGCTGAACGACCGTCTGCTGCAGGCGTGTGAACAGTTGGGTTTTACGCCGAAGGAAATCGGTCGCAGCGGCCAAGCGGACTTCCTCGCCGCATTGGTCGCCGCCGGCCAGGGGGTGGTGCTGCTGCCCAGCGTGGTCGCGCGTGGGCTGGTGCGACCCGGGGTGGTGCGCCTGACGCTCAAGGCGCCCGACTACCTGCGCTGGGACATTGCCTTTATCTGGCGTGAGGGCGCCTACCTGTCGAAAGCCGCCCAGGCCTGGCTGGCGTTGCTGCGTGAGTTTCCGGTCAAGCGCGCAGTGCAGTGACCAGTTCAGCCAGCCACGGTTCGGCGTCGGCTTCCGGAGTCACACTTTCGCTGGCGTCCAGGCGCAACATCGGCAGTACTTCGCGCACGCCCAGCTCGCCAAACAGCTCGCGCATCTGCTCGCCGCCGCCGCAGAAGGTGTCGCCATAGCTGGCGTCGCCCAGGCCGATCACCGCGCCGGGCAGCCCGCGCCAGGCGGCGGGCAGTTGGTCGCGAATCGTCGAGTACAGGGGTTGGAGATTGTCGGGCAATTCGCCCATGCCGGTGGTGGACGTCACCGCCAGAAACGCGTCCGGCGCAAACGCCTGCACATCGGCGAGGCTGGCGCGAGGGTTGTGCCAGGCCTCGAAACCGGCGGCATTGAGAATGCCGACAGCGTGACGGGCGACTTCTTCAGCGGTGCCGTAGACCGAGCCGGAAAGGATGGCGACTTTCATCAATCTGATCCTGTAGTTGAGCGAAAGCCTGGGATATTAACAGCTGCCACATTTTTTTCGGCGCACCCCGTGCAACATTCAGGACTTGCCATAAACTCCAGGCTTTCAAAAACACGCCATGGACCGCTCAATGATTAACGCCAAGCTGATGCAACTGGTCGTCAACGCCTCCAACGACGGTATCGTCGTCGCCGAACGCGAAGGCAAGGATAAGCCGCTGATCTATGTCAACCCGGCCTTCGAACGCCTGACCGGCTACACCCTGGATGAAATCCTCTACCAGGATTGCCGCTTCCTGCAGTCTGGCGACCGTGATCAGCCGGCCCTGATGGCGATTCGTGAGGCGTTGGAAAATGGTGGCGGCTGCCGGGAAATCCTGCGTAATTACCGTAAGGACGGCAGCCATTTCTGGAATGAGCTGTCGCTGTCGACGGTGTACAACGAGGCCGATAAGCAGACTTATTTCGTCGGCGTACAAAAAGACGTCACGTTGCAGGTCAAGGCCCAGCAGCGCGTCACCCAGTTGGAAAGCGAACTGGCTCAGGTCAAGGCCGAACTGGCCGCGCTCAAAGCGACGAGCGGATCTAACAAAATTTAGGAAGTGCGGCCATTCGGGGGGATAATGGCGTTTTAACACCCCCTAATGAGCACGAGTGATGCAACGCGATGCGCTCCTGACCCAGGACGAGTTGGATTTCATTCAGAACATGCAGCACAACCCGCAACTCAACCTGCGGGATGCTTCGTCGAACCTGACCGTTAACGGCGGTGCACAGATTCGCGACTTGCTTACCCGGCTGGCCGCTCACGACCACCTCACCATCCAGGCACAATTCGATAATCAGCAACTGACCTTCCCCTTGCGCCTGGTGGAAGACGAGTTCAATGCCGTGCACCTGCGTTTGGGCGTGCCGAGCATTTTCGAAGACGGGCCGATGATTCGTCCCTGGCGTCTGGCACTGGAAACCCCGGTGGCTCTGGAGAACGTCAGGGGCAACCTCAGTGCGTTGTGGGTACATGAAGTGTCGTTCAAGGGGGTGCTGGTGGAGATTCGCGGGCGGGTCAAACCACCCAAAACCTTTTCCCTATGGTTCAGCCCATCCGGCTACGAGCGCATCGCCCTGCGCGGCACATTGGAACGGGAAACGGCCCGAGGCTTGTTCGCCTACCGCCTGAGCCAGGGCGATGCGGATGAAACCGAGCGCCTGCGCCAATTCATCCTGCATCAGCACCGCCTGGTGCATCCGCATGTGCACGCCTGATATCAGGTATCCAGGGTACCGCTGAGATACTGCTGCAGGCGGCGTTGCATCAAGCGACCCTCACTGCCCAGGCAACCGACGGACGAGCCCACAAGGTCTTTTTCCGCCAGGTCCGAAGCGTCGCCGGCAATCAGCAATGGACAGTCCAGGGTTTGCGCCAGGCGATTCAAACGTCCCACCAAGTCTTGATTGTGTGCGCGATTGGAAAACACGATCAGTGCCTGGGGATGAGTCTTCTCACAGATCAGCGTCAATTCGTCCAGCGGCTGGCCGACCGCCAGGACCTTCACCGCCAAGTCTTCTGCGCCCATCAGCAGTGCAGCCACCAACAATTCCAATTTGCGACACTCGCCGGGGATGGCAGCAAGCAGCACTCGCGGCACGGGCGCAGCACAGGCCAGTTGCAGGCGCTGCAAGGCCCTTACACGCAGGAAGTTATCGAAAAACAACCACTCGCTGGCCTGGCCGAACCGGCCCTGATGACGCAACAGCTCGTGCCAGAGCGGCATGAGGATGTCTTGAAAAGCCACGCTGAGGGGGTAGGTGGCAAGAACCCGGGCGTACTGGTGTTCCAACCGTCGGTCGTCGAACGCGCTGACAGCCTGCATCATCTGCATCTGCCATTGAGCCCATTCCCTTCCCTCCAGCGAGTCTTGCTCGGCGCGAACAGCCAGGGCTTGCTGGTCGTCACGGGCGAGAATTTTCCCCACCTTGCTGACCGCCACACCGCGCTCGATCCAATCGAGGATACGATTGATGGTCGTAATATCAGCCTTGGAATACAACCGATGCCCGCTTTCGGTGCGTACGGGCTGGATCAGGCCGTAACGTCGCTCCCAGGCACGCAAGGTGACCGGGTTGATGCCTGTCATTCTCGAGACTTCACGAATCGGAAGAAGCTCAGCTGTGTCGAGCGATTTTGGATGCAAATTGCTATCACTTGAGGCAGTAATCACAGGCATTTGAGACCAAAGGACCAACGAAGATTGGATCCGCATTTAACGCCTTTAAACCTGTCTTTTTCAAGGCCCCTGCACATTCAGACAAACGCCTCTGGCGTATTTCTGCAAAACAGGAATAATCCTTGCCTGTTTTTACAGAGCGGCACCACCCCGTCGCTTTGTTTGTGCGCCCCCTACCCGGCCCGGCGTACCCGAATATTTGGAGATACACAATGTCTACCTCCCCCGTCACCCTGATGGTTGCGCGCCGCGTGGCCAAGGGGCGCTATGAAGAACTGATGGCCTGGCTGCGCGAAGGCGAGCAACTGGCCACCGACTTTCCCGGCTACCTGGGCTCAGGCGTGCTTGCGCCGCCACCCAATGATGATGAATTCCAGATCATTTTCCGCTTCGCCGATGAAAAAACCCTGCATACCTGGGAGTTTTCTGCGTCCCGCAGTGCATGGCTGAGCCGTGGCAGTGAGCTGTTTGCCGACCCGTCCGAACACCGCGTGCGCGGCATCGACGGCTGGTTCGGCGCAGTGGGCGCACGCCCGCCACGCTGGAAGCAAGCCGTGGCGATCTGGCTGGCGTTTTTCCCGGTGTCACTCTTGTTCAATTTTGTCCTGGGGCCGCTGCTGAGCCAGCTGGACCTGGCGCCGCGCGTGCTGGTCAGCACGATGGCGCTCACGCCACTGATGGTTTACGGGTTCATCCCGCTGTCGACCCATCTGCTGGCCAATTGGCTGCATCCTGCCCCGGCACCGCGCAAGGCAGCTGAAGCCGCGGCGTGAATACAGGGGCGGCCGGTCGCTGGTATAGTTTCAACCTGCCAGCGACTCGAGCCTCCCATGACTGCAACGAACGCCCCGATTCTGATCACCGGCGCCGGCCAGCGTGTCGGCCTGCATTGCGCCCAGCGCTTGCTGGACGAAGGTCACTCAGTGATTTTCAGCTACCGCAGCGAACGGCCCGGCGTGCAGGCACTGCGCGAGCGTGGGGCGATTGCTGTGTTTGCCGACTTCTCCAGCGAGGCCGGCATCCTGGCGTTTATCGCTGAACTGAACACCCATACCCAGAGCCTGCGCGCGATCATCCATAACGCCTCGGCCTGGGTAGCAGAATCGCCCGACGACGAAAGCCGCGCGTTTACCGACATGTTCAGCGTACACATGCTTGCGCCGTACCTGATCAACCTGCATTGTTCACCCTTGCTGCAACGCTCGACACCGGCCGACATCGTGCACATCAGCGATGACGTGGTGCGCAAGGGCAGCCGCCAGCACATCGCCTATTGCGCCACCAAGGCCGGGCTCGACAGCCTTACGCTGTCGTTTGCCGCGCAGTTGGCGCCGTTGATCAAGGTCAACGGCATAGCCCCGGCAATGGTGATGTTCAACGACGGCGACGACGCGGCCTACCGCACCAAGGTACTGGCCAAGTCGGCACTGGGCATCGAGCCCGGGCCCGAGGTGATCTACCAGAGCGTGCGTTACCTGCTGGACAACCCCTATGTCACCGGTACCACCCTGACCGTCAACGGCGGGCGGCATATCAAGTAAGCCGTTTGTGAGGATGTTGTATGACCTTATCCCTGCCCCACCATTACCGCGAGATCCTCAAGGGCTTGGGCGAAGACCCCGAGCGCGAAGGCCTGCTCGATACCCCCAAGCGTGCCGCCAAGGCCATGCAGTACCTGTGTCATGGCTACGAGCAGAACTTGGAACAAATCGTCAACGGCGCGCTGTTTGCCTCTGACAATGACGAGATGGTGATCCTCAAGGACATCGAGTTGTACTCGCTGTGCGAGCATCACCTGCTGCCCTTTATCGGCAAGGCCCACGTGGCCTATATCCCAACCGGCAAGGTGCTCGGCCTGTCAAAGCTGGCACGCATCGTCGACATGTTCGCCCGCCGCCTGCAGATCCAGGAAAACCTCACGCGGCAAATCGCCGACGCTATCCAGGAAGTGACCCAGGCCGCCGGTGTGGCCGTGGTGATCGAAGCCAAGCACATGTGCATGATGATGCGCGGTGTGGAAAAACAGAATTCAACCATGAACACCTCGGTGATGCTCGGCGCGTTCCGCGAGTCGAACACCACGCGCATGGAGTTCCTGCAACTGATCGGACGGAGCAAGTAGCAATGCCACAACTTCAACCAGGCATGGCGCGCATCCGGGTCAAGGACCTGTGCCTGCGCACCTTCATCGGCATCAACGAGGACGAAATCCTCAACAAGCAGGATGTGCTGATCAACCTGACCATCCTGTATGCCGCCCAGGAAGCCGTGCGCGACAACGACATCGACCATGCGTTGAACTACCGCACCATCACCAAGGCGATCATCGCCCACGTCGAGGGCAACCGCTTTGCCCTGCTCGAGCGCCTGACCCAGGAACTGCTGGACCTGGTGATGAGCAATGAGTCGGTGTTGTACGCCGAAGTGGAAGTGGACAAGCCCCATGCGTTGCGCTTTGCGGAGTCGGTTTCGATTACCCTGGCGGCCAGCCGTTAACCCCTGAGATTTGCGTGAACCTTATGAACGACCAACAACGCCTCGAACTCGAAGCCGCCGCCTTTCGCCGGCTGGTGGCGCATCTGGACAGCCGCAAGGATGTGCAGAACATCGACCTGATGAACCTCGCTGGCTTTTGCCGTAACTGCTTGTCCAAGTGGTACAAGGCCGAGGCCGACGAGCGCCAGATCGAGCTGAGCCTCGATGACGCCCGTGAAGTGGTGTACGGCATGCCGTACGCCGAGTGGAAAACCCAATACCAGAAAGAAGCCAGCGCCGATCAACAGGCGGCGTTCGCCAAAGGAAAACCCCATGACTGATTTGAACACCCTGCGCGCCAGCCTCAACAGCGGCGAACACGTTTTTGCCGATACCCTGGCGTTTGTCGCTGCCGGTTATGAGTACCAGCCACAGGCGTTCACCAATGGCGCGGTAGAGAATGCCGCAGGGCAGAACGAAGGGTCGTGCAAGACGTTAGGCCTGGCAGTGCTGGAAGGACTGAGCGACCAGGAAGCGCTGCTGGCATTTGGTGAGCATTACCGCTCAGTGGTGGCGACGCCTGAGGGCAGCGACCACGGCAATATCCGCGCATTGATCGCAAACGGCCTGGCCGGCGTAAAGTTCACCGCCCAGCCCCTGACTCGAAAATCCTGAATCATACGCGGATCAAAATGTGGGAGGGGGCTTGCCCCCGATAGCGGTGTATCAGCCAAGTATTCATTAGCTGACACACTGCAATCGGGGGCAAGCCCCCTCCCACATTTGTTTTGCGGTGTTAGTTAGAACGCAGCGTCTTTCAGACCATCCAGGTAACGCTCAGCATCCAGTGCCGCCATGCAACCGGCGCCGGCCGAGGTGATGGCCTGACGGTAGACGTGGTCGGCCACATCACCGGCAGCAAAGATACCTTCAATGTTTGTCGCGGTGGCATTGCCTTCACGGCCGCCCTGCACCACCAGGTAACCGTCTTTGGCTTCCAGCACGCCTTCGAACAGCGAGGTGTTCGGGGTGTGGCCAATGGCGATGAACACACCGTCGACTTTCAGCTCGTCAAAGCTACCGTCGTTGTTCTTCAGGCGGGCACCGGTCACGCCCATGTTGTCACCCAGCACTTCGTCCAGGGTGGCATTGAGCTTGAGGATGATCTTGCCTTCGGCGACACGGGCATGCAGCTTGTCGATCAGGATCTTCTCGGCGCGGAAGGTCTCGCGGCGGTGAACCAGGGTCACGGTGCTGGCAATGTTGGCCAGGTACAGCGCCTCTTCCACGGCGGTGTTGCCACCGCCGACCACAGCTACCGGTTTGTTGCGGTAAAAGAAACCGTCGCAGGTCGCGCAGGCCGAAACGCCCTTGCCCATGAACGCTTCTTCCGACGGCAGGCCCAGGTAGCGAGCGCTGGCGCCAGTGGCGATGATCAGTGCGTCACAGGTGTACACGCCGCTGTCGCCGGTCAGGCCGTAAGGCTTCTTGGAGAAGTCGACCTGGTTGATGTGATCAAACACGATCTCGGTTTCAAAGCGTTCGGCGTGTTCTTTCATGCGCTCCATCAGCACCGGGCCGGTCAGGCCGTGGACGTCGCCCGGCCAGTTGTCGACTTCGGTGGTGGTGGTCAATTGACCGCCCGCCTGCATGCCGGTGATCAGCAGCGGCTTGAGGTTGGCCCGGGCAGCGTAAACAGCGGCGCTGTAACCGGCAGGGCCGGAACCGAGAATAATCACTCGCGAATGACGGGTATCAGACATGACTCACTCCTATCGACCGCCCGGACTACAAGGCGGCTGGAATAAAAAAGGGACCACGAAGCACTTGGGGAAGGCTTGAATTCGCGGGCCCTGAAAAATAATGGGTGCAGCGTATCGAGGGGGGCAAGATTAAGGAAATACGGAATAACAATCCAGCTCATAGACGGTCACTATGTAGTTGGCCCGACTGATCGACAGGTTTGTTACGGCTGATGTCGCGGCTTTCGCCGGTGATGTAAAGCCGGTAAGGTCGGCGCGTTCGCCCTTTTGCTCGGAGTTCTACATGCCCGCCCCTGCTATTTCCGGCCCGCAATACCTGCGCGAAGGCCTCAAACTCGTATTGAGCCCAGGCCTGCGTCTGTTTGTGCTGCTGCCACTGGCGATCAACCTGGTGCTGTTCGTCGGCCTGATCTATTTTGCCGGTCATCAGTTCAGCCTGTGGGTCGACCACCTGATGCCGACGCTGCCGAACTGGCTGAGCTTCCTGAACTACCTGCTCTGGCCATTGTTCGTGGTGCTGGTGGTATTGATGGTGTTTTTCACCTTCACCATGCTCGCCAACATCATCGCCGCCCCCTTCAACGGCTTTCTCTCGGAGAAAGTGGAAGTGGTGGTGCGCGGCACCGATGACTTCCCAGCCTTCAGCTGGGGCGAGCTGATCGCGATGGTTCCGCGCACCCTCGCCCGGGAGATGCGCAAGCTGGGCTACTTCCTGCCACGGGCCATCGGCCTGTTTATCCTGTCGTTCATTCCGGTGGTCAATCTGGTCGCAGCACCGCTCTGGTTGCTGTTTGGCGTGTGGATGATGGCGATCCAGTACATCGACTATCCGGCCGACAACCATAAGCTGGGCTGGAACGAAATGCTCGCCTGGCTGCGCCAGAAGCGCTGGCAGAGCATGAGCTTTGGCGGGATTGTTTACCTGGTGTTGCTGGTGCCGGTGGTCAACCTGCTGATGATGCCAGCGGCGGTGGCTGGAGCGACGTTGTTCTGGGTGCGCGAGCAAGGTGCCGAGGCGATGGCAGCGCAGCAAAAGGTGACCCCGTCATAAATCCATCATCTCGATGACACAATGACGACATGGCCCACGGTGACACTGTGGGTCATGACGACAGCTTCGCTTCACATCACCCTTATCACCGAAACCTTCCCGCCAGAGATCAACGGGGTGGCCAATACCCTTGGCCGCCTGTGCGAGGGGTTGCGGGCGCGTGGCCATCAAGTCGAACTGGTGCGACCGCGCCAAGGCGTCGACCAGAGCCGCCCCAGCGACGACGCGTTACTGCTATGCCGTGGCTGGCCGCTGCCGGGATATCCGGGCCTGCAGTGGGGCCAGTCGTCGATGCACAAGCTGCTGCGGCGCTGGACCCGTCAGCGTCCGGACGTGCTGTACATCGCCACGGAAGGTCCGCTGGGCTTGTCTGCCCTGCGTGCAGCGCGGCGCCTGGGGATCAGCGTGGTCAGTGGCTTTCACACCAACTTCCAGCAGTACTCGAACCAATACGGCTTGAGCATGCTGAGCCGGATGGTCACCCACTACCTACGCTGGTTTCATAACCGCTCAACCCTGACCCTGGTGCCCAGCGCCAGCCAGCGCCTGGAGCTCGAGCGCCGGCACTTCGAACGTTTGGGAATGTTGTCGCGTGGGGTGGACAGCCAACTGTTCCATCCCGCAAAACGTGACAATGCGCTGCGGGAAAGCTGGGCATTGAACAGCGAACAGACTGCCGTGCTCTACGTGGGCAGGCTGGCGCAGGAGAAAAACCTGGGGTTGCTCAAGCGCTGCTTCGAAACGTTGCAAGACACCTACCCAATGCGCCAGATGAAACTGATCATCGTCGGCGACGGCCCCCAACGCGCGACGCTGGAAAAGGAGCTGCCGGAAGCAATCTTCTGCGGCACCTTGCGCGGTGAAGAACTGGCGCGGCATTACGCATCGGGCGATGTGTTCCTGTTCCCCAGCCTCACCGAAACCTTCGGCAACGTGGTGTTGGAAGCCATGGCGTCGGGGCTGGGTGTGGTGGCCTATGACCAAGCCGCTGCAACCCAGCATATCCGCCACGGCTACAACGGCGTGCTGGCGATGCCAGGGGACGAGAATGCGTTTTGCGAGGCAGCCAACTGGTTGCTGGAAGACGCCGAAAGTTTGCGCCGCATGCGGCTGAATGCCCGCCAACACGCCAGCCGCCAGGGTTGGCCAGCGATTATCGAGCAGTTCGAGCGTCAGCTTCGCGGAGTGTGCAAGGACGGGCATCCGGTGCCCGCCCTGTCGCCGCTTACACCAGGGTCGTCAACGCCTCACGACTGAACGGCAGGATGTCGCCCTCGCGACCTTCGCGCACCTTCAACGCCCAATCCGGATCCACCAGCAGGGCACGCCCCACGGCGACCAGGTCGAACTCGTCGTTATTCAAGCGCTCCAGCAGTTTTTCCAGGCTGGCCGGTTGCGCGACTTTGTCGGTGTTGACCATGAACTGCAGGAACTCGCCATCCAGGCCCACACTGCCCACGGTGATGGTCGGCTTGCCGGTCAGCTGACGGGTCCAGCCGGCCAGGTTGAGGTCGGAGCCTTCGAATTCCGGCTCCCAGAAACGCCGAGTGGAGCAGTGGAAAATGTCCACACCCGCATCAGACAACGGCTTGAGAAACTCGCCCAGCGCTTGCGAGGTTTGCACCAGGCGCGCGGTGTAATCCTGTTGTTTCCACTGGGAAAAACGGAAGATGATCGGGAAATCCGGGCCGACCGCGGCGCGGGTAGCCTGGATCAGTTCAATGGCAAAGCGTGAGCGGTTGGCTAGGCTGCCGCCATATTCGTCGGTGCGCTGGTTGCTGCCTTCCCAGAAGAACTGATCGACCAGATAGCCGTGGGCGCCATGGATCTCCACGCCATCCATGCCGATGCGCTGCGCATCCTTGGCGGCTTGGGCGAAGGCGTTGATCACGTCCTTGATGTCTTGCCGGGTCATGCCATGCACGACCACGTTGCCATCCTTGAGTTTTTCCATCGGGCCGTAGGCAGGCACGCTGGCGTCAGGTTCAGTGCCGATACGGCGCACGCTGCCTACATGCCACAGCTGAGGGACGATCTTGCCGCCTTCGGCGTGTACCGCGTCGACCACTTTCTTCCAGCCGGCCAGGGCGGCTTCACCGTAGAAGTGCGGGACATTGGGGTAACCGTTGGAGGCCTGGTGGCCGACCACTGTGCCTTCAGTGATGATCAAGCCCACGCCGGCGGCGGCGCGGCGACGGTAGTACTCGATCACTTTAGAGTTGGGTACGCCACCCGGCGAGAACGAGCGGGTCATCGGTGCCATGACGACACGGGTCGACAATTGCAATGCACCGAGCTGGAAGGGTTTGAACAAGGCTTGGACAGGCATGGGGGCACTCCACGGAAGACGGGGTTTATGATGCGGATAATATGGGGAGTGCGACAGGCTGGGTAGCACTATTGATCTGGGTGATTAAAGGGTAAAAGCGCGAGAGCCTGGTTGCCGCTAGCCTGGAGCGGTCAGACTTGGCAGGCCTTTGTGGTGAGCGGGCTTGCCCCGCGTCGGGCTGCGAAGCAGCCCTGAAACCAAGCGCTGCATTTTTTCCTGACAAGATGCGGCGTTTTTATTGGGGCGGCTTCGCCACCCAACGCGGGGCAAGCCCGCTCGCCACAACAAGCCCGTTCATAACAGACAGCCTGCTCACCACAAAAGCCTCCCGGGGTTCAGGCCAGGGCTTTTTCGATGGCCTGGACGATCGTCGGGTCATCCGGTGCGGTGCGTGGGGAGAAGCGCGCGAGCACTCGCCCATCCTTGCCCAGCAGAAATTTTTCGAAGTTCCAGGTGATGTCCCCAGGAAACTCAGCGCCCTCGCCCGCCAGCAGGCGGTACAACTGGTGACGGTCAGGACCGTTGACCTCAAGTTTGCTGCCCAACGGGAATGTCACCCCGTAGTTCAGGCTGCAGAACTCCTGAATCTCTTCCTCTGTCCCTGGCTCCTGGCCAGCAAACTGGTTGCATGGCAGGCCAAGCACGGTAAACCCCTGGTCCTTGTATTGCTGGTAGAGGTTCTCCAGTGCTGCATATTGCGGGGTCAAGCCACATTTGGAGGCCACATTGACCACCAGCACCACTTGCCCCTTGAAGGGCGCCAGCGGCAGCTCTTGTCCGTCCAAAGCTTTGAGTTTCAGGTCGTGGAAAGCACTCATGACGAACTCCAGATATCCCATGTTCTTCGCATTGCGGCGCTTCGAGATTACAACTCGCAAGCCTGCAATCATAGACGCCGATTGCAAAACGCGCCTGCGAGTTACTGAGCGGTAGGCCAGGGCAAAATCGGAATCGCCGTCACTGCGTTCTGCGGGCTGCCTTCGATCAGGCGGTCGCTGTAGACCAGATACACCAGGGTGTTGCGCTTCTTGTCGAGGAAGCGCACCACCTGCATGGTCTTGAACACCAGCGAGGTGCGCTCCTTGAACACTTCGTCGCCGTCCTTGAGCTCGCCCTTGAAGCGGATCGGGCCTACCTGGCGGCAGGCAATCGAGGCTTCGGCGCGATCTTCGGCCAGGCCCAGGCCGCCTTTCACGCCACCGGTCTTGGCGCGCGACAGGTAGCAGGTCACCCCGTCAACCTTGGGGTCGTCAAAGGCTTCAACAACGATTCGGTCGTTGGGGCCGACAAACTTGAACACTGTCGACACCTGACCGATTTCCTCGGCCGAGGCCAGCAACGGCATGGCCAGCAGCAGGCCGAGCAATCCCTTTATGACACGCATGGTGTGTTCCTTTGGTTAGACCAGGATCAGGTTATCGCGGTGAACCAGTTCAGGTTCAGCCATATAGCCTAATAGTCCGACAATTGCATCGGAGGATTGTCCAATAATTTTCTGGGCCTCCAGCGCGCTGTAGTTGGCCAGGCCACGTGCAATCTCGCGACCGTCCGGCGCCACGCACACCACCATCTCACCCCGGCGGAAGCTGCCCTGCACCAACTTGACGCCCACCGGCAGCAGGCTCTTGTTACCTTGGGACAGCGCCGACACGGCACCCTCGTCCAGCACCAGGGTGCCACGGGTTTGCAGATGACCGGCCAGCCACTGTTTGCGCGCCGCGAGCATGCCGCGTTCCGGCGACAGCAGCGTACCGATGCGCTCACCGGCCTTTAGGCGGTCCAGCACGCGTTCGATGCGCCCACCGACGATGATGGTATGGGCACCCGAACGTGCCGCCAGGCGCGCAGCGCGCAGCTTGGTCTGCATGCCGCCACGACCCAGGGCACCGCCAACGCTGCCGGCCACCGCGTCCAGCGCCGGGTCATCGGCACGCGCTTCATAAATAAGCTGGGCGTCGGGGTTGTTGCGCGGGTCGGCGTCGAACATCCCGTCGCGGTCGGTGAGGATCACCAACAGGTCGGCCTCCACCAGGTTCGCCACCAGGGCGGCCAGGGTGTCGTTGTCGCCGAAGCGGATTTCGTCGGTGACCACGGTGTCGTTCTCGTTGATCACCGGGATGACCTTGAGCTCCACCAGCGCGCGCAGGGTGCTGCGGGCATTGAGGTAGCGCTTGCGGTCGGACAGGTCGTCGTGGGTCAGCAGGATCTGCGCCGTGTGGCGGCCGTGCTCGGCGAAGCTGGATTCCCAGGCTTGCACCAGGCCCATCTGCCCGATGGCGGCAGCGGCTTGCAATTCGTGCATCGCGCTGGGTCGCGCGGTCCAGCCGAGGCGGCTCATCCCGGCAGCAACCGCCCCGGACGACACCAGCACCAACTCCACGCCAGCCTCATGCAAGGCCACCATCTGCTCGACCCAGACGCTCATGGCTGCGCGATCCAGCCCCTTGCCATCCGCCGTCAGCAACGCACTGCCGATCTTTACGACCCAGCGCTGCGCACCTGTCACTTTGCTCCGCATCATCTTCAACCTTAGATTGAGGGCTGCGCGACCCAGCGCGGCCCATAACGTTAAACCCGGATACTAAAACGCCGCCCTATAAGGAGCGGCGTTCAAGTTTATCGCAACGAATCAGTCGCGCACGTAAATGATTTCAGGACCGTCTTCATCATCCACGTCTTCTTCGTCCCAATCGTCGTCACCGATGTCATGGACCGACTTCACGCCGCTACGGCGCAGGGCGCGCTGGTCATCCAGGGCCTGCAGTTGAGCGCGGGCTTCGTCTTCGATGCGCTGGTCGAGTTCGGCCAGCTCGGCCTTGAACACCGGGTCAGCCGCCAGGCGGTCGGCACGGTCTTCGAGGTAGCGCATGATGTCGCGGGTCAGGCGCTCGGTGCCTTCTTTGGCAATGGCCGAGATCACGTAGACCGGGCCTTCCCATTCCAGGCGGTCGACGATTTCCTTGACGCGCTCTTCGTGTTCTTCTTCGAGGATCTGGTCGCACTTGTTCAGCACCAGCCAACGATCACGCTCAGCCAGGGACGGGCTGAACTTGGTCAGTTCGCTGACGATCACTTCGGCGGCATCCGGTGCACTGGTGTCATCCAGCGGCGCCATGTCCACGAGGTGCAGCAGCAAACGGGTACGCGACAAGTGCTTGAGGAAGCGAATCCCCAGGCCTGCACCATCGGAAGCACCTTCGATCAGGCCGGGAATGTCGGCGATCACGAAGCTTTTCCAACGGTCGACGCTGACCACGCCCAGGTTTGGCACCAGGGTGGTGAACGGGTAGTCGGCAACTTTTGGCTTGGCGGCCGACACCGAGCGGATGAAGGTACTTTTACCAGCGTTTGGCAGGCCCAGCAGGCCCACGTCGGCGAGTACTTTCATTTCCAGCTTGAGGTCACGCTGCTCGCCCGGCTTGCCTGGCGTGGTCTGGCGTGGCGCACGGTTGGTACTGGACTTGAATCGGGTGTTACCCAGACCGTGCCAGCCGCCCTGCACCACCATCAGCTTCTGGCCGGCCTTGGTCAGGTCGCCAATCACTTCCTGGGTCGCGGAGTCGATGATCGTGGTGCCGACCGGTACGCGCAGTACCAGGTCTTCACCTTTTTTACCGGTGCAGTCGGTGCTGCCGCCGTTGGAGCCACGCTCGGCATCGAAGTGCCGGGTGTAACGGTAGTCGACCAGGGTGTTGAGGTTTTCGTCGGCCATCATGTAGATGGAACCGCCGTCACCGCCGTCACCGCCGTTGGGGCCACCGTTTTCGATGAATTTTTCGCGACGGAAACTCATGCAACCGTTACCGCCGTCGCCTGCTTTTACTCGGATGGAAACTTCATCAACGAACTTCATAACAAAACGCCTCTCGTCGCATGGACGAGCTTAAGAAACCAAGACATAAGACTCTTGCAAAAATGAGCGCAGCGACCTCAATCAGCGACCGCAAAACCAGCGCCTGAGCCCATTACAAACAGCTTTGCAAGAGACTCACCCCACAAACGAAAAAGCCCCGTCGCAAGACAGGGCTTTTCCAGCGATCTCGCAATTAAGCTGCGACAACGCTCACGTAACGGCGGTTGAACGCGCCTTTTACTTCAAACTTGATCACGCCTTCGATTTTCGCGAAGAGGGTGTGATCTTTACCCATGCCAACACCGTAACCGGCGTGGAATTGGGTGCCGCGCTGACGCACGATGATGTTGCCCGGAATGATTTTCTGGCCGCCATACATCTTAACGCCAAGGCGTTTGGCTTCTGAGTCGCGACCGTTACGGGTACTACCACCAGCTTTTTTGTGTGCCATGAGTCAATTCTCCTAGTGAGGAATTAGGCTGAAATTAAGCCTGAATACCGGTGATTTTGATCTCGGTGTACCACTGGCGGTGGCCCATACGCTTCATGTGGTGCTTACGACGACGGAACTTGATGATGCGGACTTTATCGTGACGACCTTGGGAGATCACTTCAGCCACAACGGTAGCGCCAGCAACAACTGGAGCGCCGATGTTCACGTCATCGCCATTGGCGACCAACAGAACGCGATCAAAAGTAACGGATTCGCCGGTAGCGACTTCCAGTTTTTCGATCTTCAGGTATTCACCTGGGGCGACTTTGTATTGCTTGCCACCAGTAACAATTACTGCGTACGACATGGTATTTCTCCGATAATCCTGCTCACCCAGCGCTTTATAAGAAGAGGTATTGGCTGGCATGGCTGCATGGGATGGACGTCCCGAATGCAATTGCGTAAGGCAGGTGCTGCCCAGGAAGTTCAGGGTGCGCGATTGTACGCAAGGCTTTGATGCGTTGCAAGAGGCCGTCCATCGCGCCTTGACACCCGGGGGCCTGGGTCCTAGCATGCCGCGCAACCCTTCTGGAGCGACTGTCGCTGATGCAACCCCAAGCTTTCTACCGCGCGGTCGCGGACGATTTTAGCGCCGTCGACGGCATCATCAAGAAGCAGCTGACTTCTAAAGTGCCGCTGGTCTCCAAAATTGGCGACTATATTACGTCGGCGGGCGGTAAGCGCCTGCGTCCTTTATTAGTGTTGCTGTGCGGCAAGGCCCTGGGCCGTGAAGGCGATGACCTGCGCCTGCTGGCAGCCACCATCGAATTCCTGCACACCGCCACCTTGCTGCATGACGACGTGGTCGACATGTCCGGGATGCGCCGTGGCCGCGAGACCGCCAATGCCATGTGGGGCAACGCCCCCAGCGTACTGGTAGGCGATTTCCTTTACTCGCGCTCGTTCGAAATGATGGTTGAACTCGGCTCGATGCCGGTGATGAAGATTCTTTCACAGGCCACCCGCATCATCGCCGAAGGCGAAGTGTTGCAACTGTCGAAGGTCCGCGACGCCAGCACCACCGAAGAAACCTACATGGAAGTGATCCGCGGCAAGACCGCGATGCTCTTCGAAGCCTCCACTCACAGCGCCGCAGCCTTGTGCAACGCTACCGCCGAACAGGCCGAAGCCCTGCGCACCTTTGGCGATCACCTGGGCGTGGCGTTCCAACTGGTGGACGACCTGCTCGACTACCGTGGCGATGCCGAAACCCTGGGCAAGAACGTCGGTGACGACCTGGCCGAAGGCAAGCCTACCCTGCCGCTGATCTACACCATGCGCGAAGGCACGCCGGAACAGGCCGCCCTGGTGCGCAAGGCGATCCAGAAAGGTGGGATCGAAGATCTGGAAGCCATCCGCGCCGCTGTCGAAGCGTCGGGTTCCCTGGACTACACCGCGCAACTGGCGCGTGATTTCGTGGCGCGTGCCATCCAGTGCCTGGAGGCCTTGCCAGCCAGCGAATACCGGGACGCTCTGGTTGAGCTGAGTGAGTTTGCGGTCGCGCGTACTCACTAAGTCAGACCTGCAAACACCGACCAATGTGAGAGGGGGCTTGCCCCCGATAACGGTAGTGAGCCAGCCCCTGTATAGACTGGCACACCGGCATCGGGGGCAAGCCCCCTCCCACATTTAGATTTCATACAACCTGTAAGACCACAAATCCCTATATAATGTGCGACTTTTAGCCATCCTGACTTTCAAGGAGCTTTAGTGAGCACGTTGCCACCCTGCCCGAAATGCAATTCCGAATACACCTACGAAGACGGCGCCCAGCTGATCTGCCCGGAATGCGCCCATGAGTGGTCCGCCACTGGCGAGGCCGAAGCGGCCGGCGATGAAGCCGTGAAGAAAGACTCTGTGGGCAACGTCCTGCAGGACGGCGACACCATCACCGTGATCAAGGACCTCAAGGTCAAGGGCACCTCCCTGGTGGTCAAGGTCGGTACCAAGGTCAAGAACATCCGCCTGTGCGATGGCGACCACGATATCGATTGCAAGATCGAGGGTATCGGCCCGATGAAGCTCAAGTCTGAGTTCGTGCGTAAAGTCTGAATCCGCTGCATCCATCCCGCGCCCGCCGCGGGATGGCGTTTCGCCCTCTGCGTTGACCTCTCGCAATATCCACACAGAAAAACCCGGAAATCACCAATAGGCACTTGCTATTTCACGAATAAGAATTATTCTCATTGAAACTCATCAAGGAGATGCGACCCATGACTTATTTGATAGATGCCTGGCTGGACCGCCCACACCCTTATCTGCGGATCCTGCATCGGGAAACCGGTGAAGTCTGTGCGGTACTGGAAGAAGAAGCGCTGAGTGAACTGCAGGACCAGGGCGACCTGGACGTGAATGGCCTGAGTTCGAGTGAACCTGGGGTGCTGAAGGAGGTGGTGCGTAATCTGTTTCTGTTCTGCTATGCCCGAGCGTTGCGCCCGGCGACGGAGCTCAATGGCAAGTTCCATCCATGAACACACCCGCAAAACACTGTGGGGACGAGCAGGCTCGCCCCCACAGGTAATCAGCAGGCCTTACAGAACGTCGAGCAACTCGACGTCGAACACCAGCACGCTGTGCGGCGGAATGCTGCCAACGCCTTGAGCGCCGTAAGCCAGTTCACTCGGCACGTACAGACGCCATTTGCTGCCAGCATTCATCAGTTGCAGGGCTTCGGTCCAGCCGGCGATCACGCCGCCAACCGGGAATTCTGCAGGCTGGCCGCGCTCGTAGGAGCTGTCGAACACAGTGCCGTCGATCAGGGTGCCGTGGTAGTGAGTACGCACTTGGTCTTCACGGGTTGGCTTGGCGCCATCGCCGGCGGTCAGCACTTCGAACTGCAGGCCGGAGGCCAGGGTGGTGATGCCATCACGCTTGGCGTTTTCAGCCAGGAATGCCAGGCCTGCGCCAGCCGCAGCTTCAGCCTTTGCAGCCGCTTCGGCCTGCATGATTTCACGGATCACCTTGAAGCTGGCAGCCATTTGTTCCTGGTCAACACGGCTTGGCTTGCCGGCGAAAGCGTCGGTCAGGCCGGCCAGGATTGCGTCCAGGCTTACGCCAGGTGGCGGATTGTCGCGCAGTTGGTCGCCCAACTGACGGCCGATACCGTAGCTGACGCGGGTTTCGTCGGTGGACAGATTAACTTCGGACATGAAGAGGCTCCGCTGTAGGGCGACACAGTTTCCCGTGTCATCCAAAACTAAAAGGGCCCGCAGACTAGCACAAAACCGGCGCGCACGATGAGCCCGGCGCCTCACGCCGGCGAGCCTCCGCTGGTCGGTTACTCACGGGGGGCGCCCATCTATTCACAAATAAAAAGTTTCAGATTCCCACTCACCCGCCGATACAGCGCTACACATCTTGGCTGGCTCAAACAACAACACCGCCCAGCAGACAGACATCACCTTTGCGGAGCATTCGATGAACAGCTGGTTCGGTAACATCAGCGTCAACCTCAAACTCGGCCTGGGCTTCGGCCTGGTGCTGGTCCTCACCTCGATCCTCGCCCTCACTGGCTGGACCAGCCTGGGCAGCCTGATCGACCGTAGCAACTGGATGAGCGACATCACCCAGCTCAACGCGTCGCTGACCAAGCTGCGCATCGTGCGCCTGCAATACATGCTCGCCAACGGCGACGAGGCCGTGGCCCAGAACGTACAGACCAACCTGGATGCCTTCGCTGCCCAGCAACAGAAACTGCTGGACAGCTTCAAGAGCCCGGAGAACGTCAAGCTGCTCAACGAGCAGAAAGCGATCATCACCGCTTACCAGCAGTCGCTAAATAAAATGCGTGAGGCCTACCGTAACGGCAACGCCTCTCGCCAGGTGATGGGCGACAAAGCCGACATCGCCAATGCGCAGATCAATGCGCTGGAGAACAGCGTCAAGCAAATGCCTGACAGCGCGGAGCATCTGGCCCAGTTCCAGGCCGTGGCCGACGCCAAGATGCAATTCCAATTGGCGCGCTACGAAGTTCGCGGGTACACCGGCAACGTCAACCCGGACACCGAAGCCCGTGCCGCCGCACAGATTGAAAAAGCCATCGCGGGTTTGAAAGACCTCAGCGCCGTCTTCGGTAGCAGCCAGCAGAACGCACTGACCGCGCTGGAAACTGCCCTGGGCGCCTATCGCACGGCCGTGCAGAACTACAAAGCCGCCAACGCCAACATCGTCACCGCCCGCGCCGAAATGACCACCCAGGGCGCCGATATCGTGACGATCAGCGACAAGCTGTACGACATCCAGTTGGATCGCCGCGACGCCGAAAGCGCCCAGGCCCGCAGCCTGCAATTGATCAGCACCTTGCTGGCCCTGCTGGTCGGCATCATTGCTGCCTTGGTGATCACCCGCCAGATCACCCGCCCGATCCAGGAAACCCTGGCCGTGGTGGAGCGCATCGCTTCCGGTGACCTGAGCCACAACATCCAGATCACCCGCCGCGATGAGCTGGGCGTGCTGCAACAAGGCATCCAGCGCATGGGCACCACCTTGCGCGAATTGATCAGCGGCATCCGCGACGGCGTGACCCAGATCGCCAGCGCCGCCGAAGAACTGTCGGCCGTCACCGAGCAGACCAGCGCCGGCGTGAACAGCCAGAAAATCGAGACCGACCAGGTCGCCACGGCGATGCACGAAATGACCGCCACCGTGCAGGAAGTCGCGCGTAACGCCGAGCAAGCCTCCCTGGCCGCTGCCGATGCCGATGGCCAGGCCCGCGCAGGCGATAAAGTGGTGGCCGAAGCCATCGCCCAGATCGAGCGTCTGGCCGCTGAGGTGGCGCGTTCCACCGACGCCATGACCCATCTGCAACAAGAGAGCAACAAGATCGGCAGCGTGATGGACGTGATCAAGGCCGTGGCCGAACAGACCAACCTGCTGGCCCTCAACGCGGCGATCGAAGCGGCGCGTGCCGGTGAAGCCGGGCGTGGGTTTGCCGTGGTGGCCGACGAAGTGCGTGGCCTGGCCCAGCGCACGCAGAAGTCCACCGAGGAAATCGAAGGCCTGGTCGCCGGTTTGCAGAACGGCACCCAGCAAGTGGCCAACGTGATGAACAACAGCCGCAGCCTCACCGACAGCAGTGTCGAGCTGACGCGCAAGGCGGGTGTGTCGCTGGAGAACATCACCCGTACGGTGTCGAATATCCAGTCGATGAACCAGCAGATCGCCGCCGCCGCCGAGCAGCAAAGCGCAGTGGCTGAAGAGATCAGCCGCAGCATCGTGAACGTGCGTGACGTGTCGGAGCAGACCGCTACGGCGAGTGACGAGACGGCCAAGTCCAGTGTGGAGCTGGCGCGGCTGGGCAGCCAGTTGCAGCAGATGGTCAGTCATTTCCGGGTTTAAGCAACCAAAAAGCCGCCTCGGCCAAAGCCGAGGCGGCTCCACTTCTCAGACCTTAACGGTCATCGAAGCTGTCCCGCAGGAACTTCCAAACGTGATAAGCACGCAGGCAGTTCACTACGAGGTTCCACGTACGTCGTGCAAACCTAGACATACTCGGCCCTCCGTAAGTTGGGCCTTACCTCCAGCACACTTACCGGAACACGTGGGCCTTCGGACGCGAGTCGATTGCGCCTTTTGAGGTGGCCGGGCTGATGGTCCTTCCGCATCAATCCGGCACGGATTACTAGCCCGTGGCAGTCGGTCCAGAATTCGCGCGCATACCCGGCTCACTCCAAAAGCGACAAACGCAGAACGGGGAAAATTCTAACGAACATCCTCGCTGAAGGTGTGTCAGCCAGTGGTTAAATATCCAGTGTCTCTCGCGAGATTCATTACAAGCTTTTGCAGTTGAATCAGGTCAGAAAAATGCGCGAAAGCGTTCTTTGATGAGCATCGCTCGGCCTTGCGTGTTGGAATGACCGGAGGTAGTATCGGCCTGCGAGTCGATTGCGTCCTTTGAGAGACCAACCCCAGCCACTAACTGGGTTTGCAAAAAAAAACCGCCCTACCAAGGCGGTTTTTTATTGCCCGCGATTTGCCCCTCAGCCCTCACCTTCCTCAACAAACACCAGCCGATTCCCAAACGGGTCCTTGATGCTCATCTCCCGCGAGCCCCAGGGCGTTTCCTCGACCCCTGGCTTGGCATACCGGTAATCCTTGCCAACCAACTGCTGCTGGTACGCGTCCACCCCTTGGGCCTGAATCCGCACCGCCGCGCCCGGCGACGCATCGCCATGGTGCTCAGTCAAATGCAACACGCATTCACCCAGCGATACCTGCAGGTACAACGGAAAATTCGCCTCGAAACGATGCTGCCAATCCACCTTGAACCCCAAAAAGTCGACGTAGAATTCCAGCGCCTTGGCCTCGTCGAAAATCCGCAGGATGGGGGTGACTTTTCCTAAGTGCATGGCAATCGCTCCGTTTATAAGAGCGCCCACTATAGAGACGAAAATCCCCGACGCAAATCCCCACTTCGCGCCAGGAAACGCCCCAACCGCCGACAGTTCGCCTGTCCATCGCTGTAGCTCAACACGCCGTTGACCCACACCCCATCAATGCCCTCCGCCGCCCGCTGCGGTTGCTTGAAGTCAGCCACATCGCGCACGCGCAACGGGTCAAACATTACCAGGTCGGCCCAGTGCCCTTCGCGGATTTCACCACGCTCGGCTAGGCCAAATCGCGCCGCTGACAAGCCAGTCATCTTGTGCACGGCGGTGTGCAGCGGGAACAACCCGACATCCCGGCTGAAATGCCCCAGCACCCGTGGAAACGCACCCCACAAACGCGGATGCGGGAACGGGTCCTCTGGCAACCCATCCGACCCCACCATCGACAACGGATGCGCGAGAATCCGCCGTACGTCCGCCTCATCCATCCCGTAATACACCGCCCCTGCCGGTTGCAGGCGACGCGCTGCATCCATCAGCGAAACATCCCACTCAGCAGCGATGTCCTGCAGATCCCGCCCGCCTACTTCCGGATGCGGCGTCGACCAGGTGATGGTGATCCGAAACGCATCAGTCACCTGCTTGAGATCCAGGGTCGAAGAACTCGCGGCATAGGGATAACAATCACAACCCACCGGGTGGGTTTTCGCCGCCTGCTCCAGCGACGCCAACAGCTGCGGACTACGCCCCCAATTACCGGCGCCGGCACATTTGAGGTGGGAAATGATCACCGGGGCCTGGGCATGCCGACCGATCAAAAACGCCTCATCCATCGCCTCCAGCACCGGTTCGAATTCGCTGCGCAAATGGGTGGTGTACACCGCGCCAAAGACCGTCAACTCCTCACTGAGTTGCAGCACCTCATCCGTCTCGGCATTGAACGCGCTGGCATAGGCCAGGCCTGTGGATAACCCCAGGGCACCGGCTTCGAGGCTCGCTCGCAACTGCACGCGCATGGCACCGATTTCATCCGCCGAAGCAGTACGATGCAGGTCTTCCATATGATTGCTGCGCAGTGCCGTGTGACCAATCAGCGCGGCGACGTTGACCGCCGGATGAGCCTTTTCGACCGCCGCTCGATAGTCGCTGAAACGCGGATAGACAAACGCCGCAGCGCTGCCCAGCAGGTTCATCGGGTCGGGCGGATCACTGCGCAACGTCACCGGCGACGCACTGATGCCACAATTGCCGACGATCACCGTGGTCACGCCCTGGCTGAGCTTGGGCAGCATCTGCGGGTGGCGGATCACCACCGTGTCATCGTGGGTGTGCACGTCGATAAAGCCCGGCGCCAGCACACGCCCCTGAGCGTCAACCTCATGCGCGCCCGATGCGCTCGACAAATCACCAATCGCCTCGATACGTCCGGCGCGCAGCCCCACATCGGCCACATAGCCTGGAGTGTTGCTGCCATCGATGATCAATGCCTGGCGAATCAACGTGTCGTACTTCATATCAGTCTCCAAGCGGCAGGCTGTCAGGGCCGCCGCGATAATCGTCCAGGGCCAGCTTGATCCGGCGCAGGCGTTCCTGGTTGTCGTCCGGCGAGGCCAGGGCCAACTCGGTGGCAAGCAGGTCGATGGCCAGCAGCATGCCGTAGCGGGCGGCGGTGGGCTTGTAGATAAAACTGGTTTCGGCCGGCTGCAGCGGCAGCAGCACATCGGCCAATTGGGCCAATGGCGAGTCGGCCAGGGTGATAGCGACGATGCGCGCGTCGTAATTGCGCGCCAGCTCCACCACGTCCAGCAGTTCGGGGGTGAGGCCGGTCAAGGAACACACAATCAGCGCATGCTCAGGCCCCAGCGTCGCCGCCGTAACCCGCATCATCACCGGGTCATGGCAGGCCGCAATCGGATAGCCCAGGCGCACCAGGCGCACCTGCAACTCATCGCTGCACAGGCTCGACGGGCCGCCCATGCCGAACGCATGGATCATCCGCGCCTTGCCCAGCAGGCTGACCGCATCGACAAAACTGGCCTGGTTGAAGCCCGACAAGTGCTGACGCAACGTCGCCTCGATATCCCCCAGGATCTGCCGATGAAACGCCGACTGTTCCGGCAACCCCGCCGGGTCGAGGAAGCGACTGCCGACGCCGCTGGCCTGGGCCAGTTGCAGGCGCAGGTCACGCAAGTCCCGACACCCCACGCTGCGCGCAAACCGTGACAACGTGGCCGTACTGACCTCGGCCCGTTGCGACAACTCCTCCAGGCTGGCCGACGCGGCAAATCCCACGTCATCCAGCATCAGCTTGGCGATACGCCCTTCGCCGGCGCTGAAGGCGTCCTGGCGAGCGCGGATCTGGTAGAGGATGTCCATGGGCTCTCCGGGTTACAAAATACAGGACAGACCATAAGTCAGACCGAAGGCGACCACTGAAATCAAAGTCTCCAACACGGTCCAGGTCTTGAAGGTCTGGATCACCGTCATATTGAAGTATTCCTTGATCAGCCAGAAGCCGCCGTCGTTGACATGAGAAAAGATCACCGAACCCGCACCGGTGGCCAGCACCAGTAGTTCAGGGTGTGGATAACCCAGGCCCAGGGCGACCGGCGCTACAACACCGGATGCGGTGGTCATGGCGACGGTGGCCGAGCCCGTGGCAATTCGCATCAGCGCGGCGAACAGCCAACCCATCACTAACGGCGACAGGTGAAAGGCATGGGCCAGGCCGAGAATTTCGTTAGTGACACCGGCGTCCACCAGGATGCGATTCAACCCGCCGCCCGCGCCCACCAGCAAGGTGATGCTCGCGGTCGGCGCCAGGCATTCATTGGTAAACTTGAGGATCGACTCACGGTTGAAGCCCTGTGCAATCCCCAAGGTCCAGAAGCTCACCAACGTCGCCACCAGCAGCGCAATCACCGAGTTGCCGATAAACAGCAGGAACTGGTTAAAACCGGTGCCCGGCGTAGAGATCACGTTGGCCCAGCCGCCGATCATCATCAGCACCACCGGCAACAGGATCGTACCCATGGTCAGGGTAAAGCTCGGCAGACGGGTACGTGGTTCACGCTCGATGAATTGGCGTTCCAACGGGTTTTCCGCCGGCAGATGAATACGCGGCACGATGAACTTGGCGTAGACCGGGCCGGCGATAATTGCCGTAGGAATACCGATCAAAATCGCATACAGCACGGTCTGCCCCACCGACGCGTTATACGCCAGCACCGCCATCATCGCCGCCGGATGCGGCGGCACCAGGGCATGCACCACCGACAGACCGGCGACCATCGGCAAACCGACCATCAGGATCGACACGCCGACCCTGCGCGCCACGGTAAAGGCGATCGGCACCAGCAACACAAACCCCACCTCGAAAAACAGCGGCAGCCCCACCAGGAACGCGATGCACACCATCGCCCAATGCGCGTTACGCTCGCCAAACCGGTTGATCAGCGTGCGCGCCACCTGCTCGGCACCGCCGGACTCGGCCATCATCTTGCCGAGCATGGTGCCCAACGCCACCACCAGGGCGATGTGCCCCAAGGTTTTGCCGACACCCGCCTCGTAGGAACCCATGATGGTGTCCGCCGGCATCCCGGCCATCAGCGCCAGGCCGATGGACACCAGGGTGATGACGATAAACGGGTTGAGTCGGTAACGTGCAATCAGCACGATCAAAGCAATGATGGCGATGGCAGCGTATGCCAACAGCCCGAAGCCCGGTGATGCGGCCATGCGGTACTCCTCGGAAAGGGTCACGTCGAATTGGTTGTGAAATTCATAAATCATTACCGAGGAGTATTTTCAATTTTTATGAAAGTAACTTTCGCCCACAGGTAAGCGCTGTCGCGTTGGGATATGCCCGACAGGCGTGAATGAAAATTCGAGGGGTGTTCTTACATGAAGATCAGAGGATGCCGGAAACTCAAACGCCGTCATCGAGTCATAAAATGCGCCTCCACTCATGCCCAGGAAAAACGACCATGATTCGCACCTCCTTTGCCGCCAGCGCCCTGGTCCTTGCCCTGTGCGGCACCGCGTCGGCCGCCGACAACCCAGCGCTGAAGAAGTGCATGGACAGCGCCAACACCACCGCCGACATGGTTACGTGCAACGCCAACGAAGCCAAGGTGCAGGACGCACGCCTGAACCGCGCCTACAAGACCGCCCTCGCCGCCCAGGAAGGCCCGCGCAAGCAGCAACTGCAAGACGTGCAGCGCCTGTGGATAAAATACCGTGACGCCAATTGCGCCTTCGCCGGTTCCGCCACCGGCGGCAGCATCGACCGGGTCAACGGTTCCGGCTGCGTGCTGGACATGACCCAGACCCGCGCGCAGGAACTCGAGGACCTGGTCGGGCCGTAGTCAGTCAGTCGTGGTGAACCCTGGCGCGCTTGAGCAGCTTCTTGCAACGCTCCGACAGATGCAGCACACGCAGGTGCTTGCCGGCCTTGCTGTAGCGCTCGCGCAAGGTCATCAACGCGGCAATCGCCGAGTAGTCGACAAAGCTCAGGTGACGGCAATCCAGCGTCACCTGGGCCGGGTCGTTGGCCGGGTCGAACTGGTTCAAAAACGGCGTGGTCGAGGCGAAGAACAACGTGCCATGCAGGCGATAGAGCTTGCTGCCATCGGCCTCCAGATGCTCATCGGCATACAGCTCCCGCGCTTGCTGCCAAGCGAAATTCAACGCCGCAATCACGATCCCGCACAGCACGGCGGTAGCCAGATCGGTGAACACCGTGATCACCGTCACTGCAAGAATCACCAGCACGTCATTGAACGGCACCTTGTTGATCACCCGCAGCGAGGCCCAGGCGAAGGTCTGCTGGGACACCACGAACATCACGCCCACCAGCGCCGCCAGCGGAATGCGCTCGATGAACGGCGACAGGAACAGGATGAACAACAGGATCATCACCCCGGCAAACACCCCCGACAAACGCCCGCGCCCACCGGAGCTGAGGTTGATCACGGTCTGCCCGATCATCGCGCAGCCGCCCATGCCGCCGAACAGGCCGGAGACCATGTTGGCCGCGCCGAGGGCCACGCTTTCACGGTCGGGGTAGCCACGGGTCTCGGTGATTTCGTCGGTGAGGTTCAGCGTCAGCAGGGTTTCCAGCAGGCCGACCATCGCCATCAGGAACGCGTACGGCGCGATGATGCCGAGAGTGTCCAGGGTCCACGGTATCTGCGGCAGCGCGAAAGTCGGCAGGCCGCCCGCGATATGGGCCATGTCGCCAAGGGTGCGGGTGGGCAGGCCGAGCAGGTACACCGCCAGCCCCACGCCGAGGATCGCCACCAACGCAGGCGGCACGGCGCGGGTGATGCGCGGCAGCAGGTAGACGATGGCCATGGTCACCAGCACCAGGCCGGTCATCACGTACAGCGGCGTGCCGCTGAGCCAGGTTTCACCGCTTTTGAAATGCTCCAACTGTGCCAGGGCAATGATGATCGCCAGGCCGTTGACGAAGCCCAGCATCACCGGGTGCGGCACCATGCGCACCAGCTTGCCCAGGCGCAGCAGGCCGAAGGCGACCATGATCAAGCCGCCCAGCAATACCGTCGCCAGCAGATACTCCATACCGTGTTGCACCACCAGCGCGACGATCACCACCGCCATCGAGCCGGCCGCACCGGACACCATGCCGGGCCGACCGCCGAACAACGCGGTGAGGGTGCAGATGATGAAAGCGCCGTAGAGCCCCATCAGCGGGTTGAGGTGAGCCACCAGGGCAAAGGCGATGCATTCGGGCAGCAGCGCAAAAGACGTGGTGAGGCCGGCCAGGGCATCGGCGCGCAGACGGGTGAGGTTCATGAAGTACCATGGGTAGTGCGATGGGGTTAAGGCGGGGAATGGTACGGAATTGAGGGAGATGGAGCTAGTCTCGAAGACCGAGTCGTGCCAATCGGGGGCAAGCCCCCTCCCACACTAGACTGCACTCCATAGTTGGAACTCGGTCAACTGTGGGAGGGGGCTTGCCCCCGATAGCAACACCCTGGGGATCAAGTGAAACTCACACCATTTCGTTGCGAATCCACTCCACCACCGACGTACGCTTCGGCGCCCAACCCAACAGTTCACGCGCCTGCTTGCCACGCACCCGACTGTTGGAGCCCAGGCCATAGTTGGCCATTTCATAGCCCCACTCGGCTTCAGCCTCGGCCAATGGCCAATCCTGCGGTTTGCCCAGCTTCAGCGCTTCGGCGATGGCGGTGGTCATGTCGATGAACGCTGCCTCGCCGCTTTCCACAAAGTAGAACGTACCCGGCACGTTCTTGGTCAGCGCCAGCAGGTACAGCGCCACAACGTCCTCAATGTGCACGTTGGACCAGATGTTCTGCCCGGTGCCCACATGGCGCACTACGCCGTTCTTGCGTGCCTGCTTGAGCAGACGCGGCAATTGCACGCTGTCGCGCTTCACGCCCAGGCTGTGGCCGTAGATCAAGGTGTTGCAGATCACCGCCGAGTTCACGCCATCTTTGGCCGCCGCGAGGATCAGATTGTCGATGGCCACACGAGCGGCCTTGTCGACGGTCGGCTCCGGCAGGTTGTCTTCGAAGTAGATGACATCGCTGGCCTTGCCGCCCGACGCGTCCCCGACGATGCTCGAACCGCTGGTGTGCAGAAACGGCTTGTTCGAACCTTTCAAAGCCGCGATCAAGGTTTCCACGGCAGCACGGTGGTCGCTGCTGGCGGCGTTGATCACCGCATCGGCCTGTTGCGCTTGCTCGGTCAATACTGCCGCGTCATCCAGGGTGCCGATCACCGGGTTGATGCCCAGTGCGGTCATCTCGGCCGCCTGTTCGGCGCTGCGCACCAGGCCGGTGACGGTGTGGCCGGCCTTGACCAGGCCGGTGGCAATGGAACCGCCGATAAAACCTGCTGCGCCGGTAATGAATACGTTCATGGAAGACTCTCCTGACTGGGTAAGTGATGGACCCAGTATCAAGGCCTCATCCTTGACGAATAAGCCCCTGGCGCCCAATTCACTCTTGCGCGCAGATCACGAATCAGCAGGCATACCGCGCCAGCTTGGCCTGGATAAAGTCCAGGAAGCACTGGATACGCAATGCCAGCTGCGAGTTGCGGTAGAACACCGCGTGGATCGGCTGGCGATACCCACTGTTGAACGCCTCCAGCACCGGCACCAGGCGCCCGGCCTCGATATCGTCGATGGTCATGAAGTTCGACAGGCAGCAGATACCCTGCCCTTCCAGCGCCAGCTGGCGCACGGTTTCGCCGCTGGACGCGGCCACGCCGGGCTGGATCAGCCAGCGATCGCCTTCCACATGGCGCAGCGGCCAGTGGTTGAGGGTTTCGGTCTGGGTGAACCCCAACAGCGTGTGATTAGCCAGCTCGGCCACCGTGGTGGGCGTGCCGTATTGCTTGAGGTAGCCGGGGCTGGCGAGGATATGCAGCGGCGTACAGCCAAGAGATCGCGCGTGCAGGGTCGAGTCCGCCAGGGCGCCGATGCGAATGGCAATATCGGTGCTCTGTTCCAGCAGGTCGATGATCACGTCATCGCTGTTCAACTCCAACTGGATATCCGGGTAGAGGCTACGAAACTCGGCGATGTACGGCACGATCCCATGCAGCATGAACGGCACGGCAGCGTTGACGCGCAGGCGCCCCGCCGGTTTCTGCTGGCGCGACGACAGGCGCTCTTCCAGCTCTTCCATCTGCGCCAGGATCACCTTGGCCTGCTCGAAGAAGTACTTGCCCTCTTCGGTCAGGTCCATGCGTCGCGTGGTGCGGTTGATCAGCGTGGTGTCGAGCTTGGCTTCCAGGCGTGACAAGGTGCGGCTGACAGCCGAAGGCGTCTGCCCGACTTGCTCGGCGGCGGCGGAAATCGAACCACATTCAATCACGCTGACGAAGATCTGCAGCTCATCGGATCGGGCTTTCACAGGCGCTCCTCGTTATCGGTTCAGCGCAGCTTACACCGAGAGATTGAACACCTGCGCCAGATGCTGCTCGTAGCGCGCCACGTCGGCTTCGATGGCCGGGCGTTTCATCACGTCCACACACAGGAACGTGGGCAGGCCGGTCATGCCGAGGAACTCATTGGCCTTGTGGAACGGGAAGTACACCGCGTCCACGCCCTTGGCTTCGAAGAAGTCGGTCGGGTCGTCGAAGGCTTGCTGCGGTGCGTTCCAGGTCAGCGACAACATGTACTGCTTGCCGTGGATCAGGCCACCACTGCCGTACTTCTGCGAGGCATCGGAACGGGTGCGACCGTCGCTGGCGTACAGGCTGCCGTGGCCTTCGGTGAAGACTTCGTCGATGTACTTCTTGACGATCCACGGTGCGCCCATCCACCAGCCGGGCATCTGGTAGATGATCACATCGGCCCAGAGGAATTTGCCGACTTCTTCGGCCACGTCGTAGCCGTCGTCGATATGGGTAACCTTGACGTCGATGCCAGCACGATCCAACGCCGCCACAGCGGTGTCATGCAGGGTAGCGTTGTAGCGGCCATCGGAGTGAGCGAACTTTTTGCCGCCGTTGAGCAAGAGGACTTTTTTCATGGGGTATCCAGAGGGGTTAACAATGTCTGCCGGCAGGCTATCGACATTGCCCCCTCGGAATAAGCAGCGGTGAGGCAAAATACATTTGACCAAAAAGCACGAATCAACCACGCATTGTTAACCGCTGATCAGCAGATGGGCGCCCAACAACGCCATGCCGATGAAAAATACGCGCTTGAACAACAGCGCACTGATGCGCTGGCGCACTACTTGACCCAGCCACATGCCCAACAGCGCCGGCACCAGCGCCAGCACCGACGCGTTGATTTCACCGCCACCGAGCGTGCCGCGCCAGGCCAGCCCTGCGGCCAATGCCAGGGTGGAAACAGTGAACGACAGTCCCAGCGCCTGCACCAACTGATCGCGGTTCAAACCCAGGGCTTGCAGATAGGGCACGGCAGGAATCACGAACACACCGGTCGCCGAGGTGATGATGCCGGTGATCACCCCGCACACGGGGCCCAGCCAACGTTCAGTCGCAGGATTTACGTTGAACGTCGGCAGGAACAAACCGCTCAGTGCATACACCAGCAACGCCCCGCCCAACGCATGGCCCACCCAGCCTCCCCCGCTCATGCCCAGCCACAACGTGCCCAGCCCAGTGCCCAGGAAGATCAGCAGCAGCATCGGCCACAAGCGCCTGAGCAACGCACTCAAATGACCGCCAAACGCCAGTTGCCACAGGTTGGTGATCGTCGAAGGGATGATCAGCAACGCCGCAGCCTGCGTCGGTAGCATAGCCAGGCCGAGCAAGCCCATGGAGACTGTCGGCAAGCCCAGGCCAATCACCCCCTTGACGGTGCCGGCGAGCACGAAGGTGCCGATCACCAGCAGTGTCAGGGCGGGGCCGATATGTTGGTAGAACGCGAGGAATGTATTCATGGGGTGATTGTGCGACTTTTGGATGAAGGCTGAAATTCGCCATATACTGAGGCAGCCTCTTGTTTTATGAGAGGCTGATGCCGCCTTCGCGAGCAAGCCCCACCTTTGGAATGCATTCCAAAGGTGGGGCTTGCTCGCGAAGGGGCCAGTCCAGTCACCCGAGAACACCGGCATGCACTTTGACCTGATAGACCTGCGCCTTTACCTGCACATCTTCGACACCGGTAACATCACCGCCGGGGCGGCCCGCAGCCATTTGTCCCTGGCTGCCGCCAGTGCGCGTATCCGGGCGATGGAGGCTTCGCTGGGCATCGAGTTTCTTGAGCGTGGCCGCCGTGGCGTTACCCCAACACCCGCCGGCAAAGCCCTGGCTCGCCATGCCCGCCTGCTGCTGCAACAGGCCGAGCACCTGCAACAGGACCTGGCGGAATACGCCAACGGCATCAAGGGCCAGGTGCGCCTGCTGTGCAACACCACCGCCCTCAGCGAATACCTGCCGGAGTTGCTCGCGGATTTTTTGCGCGAACACCCCAACCTCGACATCGACCTGCAGGAACTGCCGAGCCTGCGCATCACCCAGGCCTTGCGCCAGGGCACGGCGGACCTCGGGATCATTTCCGACGCGGTAGACACCCACGGCCTGCAGACCTTGCCGTTTCGCGATGACCCGCTGGTGCTGATCACACCGCAGGATCATCCGTTCACCGCCGGGAGCTTTATCGATAGCCTGCAACACGACTTTGTGAGCCTCACCGCCCACAGCGCGTTGACGGTTTACCTCGAAGAACAGGCATTGCACGCAGGTTTCCGCCTGCAAACACGCATCCGCGCCGAGGGGTTTGATGGGGTGATCCGCATGGTTGCCCGCGGCGCCGGCCTGGGTATCGTGCCCCAGGCGGCACTGGAGCGCTGGCCGCTGGAACCCACCTTCAAGGCCCACCCCCTGCAAGAAGAGTGGGCCTGCCGGAAGCTGCTGTTATGCGCGCGCGCGTTCGAACGCCTGCCCGGTTACGCCAAGGCCTTGTTCGACGCCTTGGCCCTGCCCTTGCGGAAAAACCCGTAATACACCGCTGACAGAATCAGCAGGAACGGCACGCCAAATACCAGCGTCATCTTGAACGCCTCGGTGAAATACGTGGTGATCATCACTGCGCCCATCAGCACAAGGCCCAGCAAGGTGCTGTAGGGGAAAAAGCGCAGTTGGAACGACAGCTTCGGCCCGCCGTGGCGCTGGCGATAGCGACGGAAGAACAGGTGGGTGAGGAAAATCATGAACCAGGTGAAGATCGCGCCGAACATCGAGATTGCCATCATCAAGGTGAACGAACTTTCCGGGTACACCACGTTGAGCAATGTCGCCAGGGCGATGCCCGAGCTGGACAGCAGCAACGCGTTCAGCGGGATGCCGCTCTTGCTCAAGGTGCCCATGGACTTGGGCGCGAAGCCGGCACGGGACAGGCTGAACATCATGCGGGTGGTGATGTAGAGCTGGCTGTTCATGGCCGAGAGCGCCGCGATCAGGATCACGAAATTCATCACCCCGGTGGCGCCGGGAATGCCGATGGTCTGCATCACCGTGACGAACGGGCTCTGGGTCTGCCCGGCCTGGTTCCACGGCACGATGGCCAGCATCAGCGCCAGGGTCAGCAGGTAAAACACCACCAGGCGCACGATGGTTGCACGGAAGGCTTTCTTCACCGCCTGTTCCGGGTCGGCGGCTTCACCGGCGGCCACCGCGATCATCTCCACGCTCAGGTAGCTGAAGATCGACACGATCACCGCGATCCACATGCCGCTCAGGCCATGGGGAAAAAACCCCTCGTGGGCCGTGTAGTTCTGCACGCCGTACTCCGGGTTGCCGGAGCCGAACACTACATACACCGCTAGGATGATGAAGCCGACGATGGCGCTGATCTTGATCGTCGAGAACCAGTATTCGAAGTTGCCGAAGGTCTTCACGCTGATGGCGTTGAGCAGGATCAGCACGCTGGAAAACGACACGATCCACACCCATTCCGGCACGTTGGCGAACCAGTACTTCATGTACATCGCCACCGCCGTGACCTCGGCGCCCACCGCCAGCACAATCGCCGCCCAGTAGGCGTAGCGCACCAGGAAGCCGGCCAGCGGGCTGATGTAGAACTCGGCATAGGCGCCGAACGAGCCGGAGGTGGAATGCGCCACCGTCATCTCCGCCAGGCAGCCCATCAACAGCAGGGTGATCAACGCGCCGATGGCGTAGCTCACCAGCACACTGGGCCCGGCATACCCGATAGCGTAGGCGCTGCCCATGAACAGCCCGGTGCCAATGGCGCCGCCGATGGCGATCATGCTCATCTGGCCGGAAGTGAGCTGGCGCCGCAGGCCCAGTTCGCGGTGGGTGATCTCGGCAAAGCCGGTGTCTGGCGTAGTCACGTGGTGTGCCCCTTTATTATTGTGATTGCACTATTGAACGGTTGTCACAGATTCCCTGTGGGAGGGGGCTTGCCCCCGATAGCGGTGGATCAGTCAACGCTGTATTGGCTGGCACACTGCAATCGGGGGTAAGCCCCCTCCCACATTTTTATCTGCGTTGTGGTCAGGTGACGCTGTTGCGGACTTTGAATTGCGCCTGGTCCCAGGTGCGGTTGTCGAGGATGTCACCCAGGATTTCCACAGCGTCAAACACCTCGGTAAAACTCGTGTACAACGGCGTGAATCCAAAGCGCATGATGCGCGGCTCGCGGTAGTCACCGATCACGCCACGGGCGATCAAGGCCTGGATCACCGCATAGCCTTCGGGGTGTTCAAAGCTCACATGACTGCCGCGCCGGGCGTGTTCACGCGGGGTGATCAGCACCAGTTCATGAACAGCGCAACGTGCTTCGACCAATGCGATAAACAGATCGGTCAACGCCAGGGACTTGCTGCGCAAACTCGCCATATCGGTCTGGGCGAAAATCTCCAACCCACATTCCACCGTGGCCAGCGAGGTGATCGGCTGGGTGCCGCACAGGTAACGCGCGATACCGGCACTCGGTGCGTACGTCGACTCCATGGCGAACTGCCGGGTGTGGCCGAACCAGCCCGACAATGGCTGGCGCACCACATCCACCAGAACCGGGTTGACCCACACAAACGCCTGGGCGCCCGGGCCGCCGTTGAGGTACTTGTAGGTGCAGCCAATCGCGTAGTCGGCACCGGCCCGATGCAGGTCGATGGGCACCGCGCCTGCCGAGTGCGCCAGGTCCCAGAGGCTCAGCGCGCCGCATTCATGGCTCAGGGCGGTCAGCGCTTGCATGTCGTACATGTAGCCGGTCTTGTAGTTGACGTGGGTGAGCATCACCACCGCCACATCCTGGTCGATGGCCTCGGGCAATTCGTCCGGGCTGTTCACCAGGCGCAGGGAATAGCCCTGTTGCAGTAGCTCGGCCAGGCCCTCGGCGATGTACAGGTCGGTGGGAAAGTTGCTCGCCTCGCTGACGATCACCTTGCGCGCAGGCGAGCGCTGACGCTGCACAGTCAACGCAGCGCTGAGCACCTTGAACAGGTTGATCGAGGTGGTATCGGTGATCACCACTTCGCCGTCGCCCGCGCCGATCAGCGGCGCCAGGCGGTTGCCCAGGCGCTGGGACAGGTCCGCCCAACCAGCACTGTTCCAACTGCGGATCAGGCCATTGCCCCACTCTTCGGCAATCACCGCCTGAGCCCGTGCCAATGCCTTCACCGGGCGGGCGCCGAGGGAATTGCCGTCGAGGTAGATCACCCCCTCTGGCAACGCAAACTGGCGGCGCAATGGCGCCAGCGGGTCCTGTTCGTCGAGGGCTTGGCAGTGGCTTCGAGTGGTCATGGGTTGTCCTGGTTTTTATAGGTAGGGATGGGCCAAATAATGAACGAACTTTTAGAGAATTTTCGTGCAAAGTGGCGGGCAACAGGCTAATTAAGCTGTAGGAAATTCGAATTTAACCCCCAAACACGCGGATTTATTCTAACCATGATTCTCGACGCCACCGACCTGCGCCTCCTGCATTTCCTGCAACAGGATGGCCGCATCAGCAACCAGGAATTGGCCGAAAAAGTCGCGCTGTCACCGTCCGCTTGCCTGCGCCGTCTGCGCCTGCTGGAGAGCGAGGGCATCATCAGCGGTTACCGTGCGGTGTTGAATGCGGAGCAGTTGGGGATCGAGCTGGAGGCCATCGTGCACCTGTCGTTGCGTCAGGATGTGGAGGATTGGCACGAGACGTTCATCAAGAAGGTGCAAGGTTGGCCGGAGGTCGCCAGCGCCTACGTGATCACCGGCGCCAGCAACTATGTGCTGCGGGTGCAGGCGCGCAACCTCAAGCACTTTTCGGACTTTATCGTGAACCACCTGAACCGCACGGCGGGGGTGATGGATATCCGCTCGGAGATTGTGTTGCAGAAGATCAAGGATCGGGATGAGGTGTTGGACTTGGTGGTACGCAAATAACCGCAACACCATCGGTCAAATGTGGGAGGGGGCTTGCCCCCGATAGCAATGGTTCAGCCAATTAATATATTGACTTCACCGCCGCCATCGGGGGCAAGCCCCCTCCCACATTTTTGAATCGCGTTTAATCTTCCAGAGCGCGGACTCGTTGCATGCGCTTTTGTTCTACCGGCGCACCAGCTGTCTGCAGCTCAAAGTCAAAATCGATCTGTGCAAACCGCCCTTCCACGCCAAACTCCTGCGCCAGTTGCGGGTCGTCGCTGAAGCGAATCTCGGCGATCAACTCATCCCGTGTCGCATAGGCAAAGTCGTCATGCAGGTACGGGTCATCCGACAGGTTGATCTGCGTGGTCAGGTGCCGATGCCCCGGCGCCGAAATGAAGAAGTGGATATGCGCCGGCCGCTGCCCGTGGCGTCCGAGTTGATCCAGCAGTTGCTGGGTCGGCCCGGTTGGTGGGCAACCGTAGCCCGATGGCACGATACTGCGGAACCGGTAGTTGCCCTGGGCATCAGTCTCGATGCGTCGGCGCAGGTTGAATTCGGATTGGGTCGGGTCGAACCACGAATAAGTCCCCCCCGTGTTGGCCTGCCACACGTCCACAATCGCCCCCGCCAGCGGCTTGCCATCGGTGTCACGCACCTGCCCGCGCATGAACAGCGGCACCGCGTCGTCCTTGCCATCATCCAGCCGCGCCTCGTACTTGCTCAACGGCGCCCCAGCCACATACAACGGCCCTTCAATGGTGCGCGGCGTGCCACCGGATTTGCCGGCTTCCTCGTCGGCAGCGTCCATCAGCAAGTCCAGGTAATGCTCCAGGCCCAGCCCGGCGGCGAGCAATCCGGCTTCCTGGTGCTTGCCCAGCTCGTTGAGGTAGTTGACCGCCTTCCAGAACTCTTCCGGGGTCACTTCCAGGTCTTCGATGATGTTCACGGTGTCGCGCAGGATCCGGTAAATCAGCGCCTTGGTACGCGGGTTACCCGCGTCGTTGAGGTTGCCGCTGGCTTCTTCGAGAAACTGTTGGGCATGGGCAGTCTGGGACAGTCGGATGGACATGGTGCATTCCTCATCTTGTAGTTATTGGTTTGGAAACCAGCCTAGCGGTCGTCTTCATGGATCGACGACGGGTGCCGGCACAGGGCGTTTACTTCGATGGCCATATAGGGGAACAGCGGCAGTTGCATCAGCAGGTCATGCAGGTCCTGCACGCTGTCGACATCGAACACGCTGTAGTTGGCGTAGTGCCCGGCGATGCGCCACAGGTGGCGCCATTTGCCTTCCTGTTGCAGGCGCTGCGCCAGGGCTTTTTCGTCAGCCTTGAGGCTGGCAGCGCGCTCGGGGTTCATGTCGAGCGGCAGGTTCACGGTCATTTTTACGTGGAACAACATGGCAGGCGCCTCTTAGTGTTTGTCACGGCGGAAGAACGCCAGGCGCTCTTCATCGATGGCCAGGCCCAGGCCCGGTGCGGTGGAGATATGCAGCTGGAAATCGCGGTACACCGGCGGCTCGGTGAGGATGTCTTCGGTGAGCAGCAACGGGCCGAACAGTTCGGTGTCCCACGCCAGTTTGTTCAGCGTAAGAAAGGCATGGGCCGACGCCAGGGTGCCAATGCCCCCTTCGAGCATGGTGCCGCCGTACAGGCCGATCCCCGCCGATTCGGCAATCGCAGCAGTACGCAACACCGCACGGGGGCCGCCGTTCTTGGCGATCTTGAGCGCGAACACCGAGGCCGCGCCTTCGCGGGCCAGGTTGAACGCGTCCTCGACGCACTCGATGGATTCATCCGCCATGATCGGCGCCGGGCTCGACAGGTTGAGCCGCGCCATGCCGCTGCGGTTATTGCGCGAGATGGGCTGTTCGATCAGGTCGATGCCATTGTCGCCAAGCACCTTGCACGCCCGCAGTGCCACCGCTTCGTCCCAGGCCTGGTTGACGTCGACGCGCACGCTGGCGCGGTCGCCCAGGGCCTTTTTGATCGCGATCACATGGGCCAGGTCGTGGCTGACTTCACCAGCGCCGATCTTCAATTTGAAAATGCGGTGGCGACGCAGGTCGAGCATCTTTTCGGCCTCGGCAATGTCCTGCTCGGTGTTGCCGCTGGCCAGGGTCCAGGCTACCGGCAGCGCGTCGCGCACACGCCCGCCGAGCAGTTCGCTGACCGGCAGGTTCAGGCGTTTACCGAGGGCGTCGAGCAAGGCGCTTTCGATACCGGACTTGGCAAAGGTGTTGCCACGGATGCTGCGCTCCAGGCGCAACATGGCGGCGTTGATATTGCTGGCGTCCTGGCCGATCAGCAGCGGCGCGAAGTGGCGGTCGATGTTGACCTTGATGCTGTCGGGGCTTTCATTGCCGTAGCTCAGGCCGCCAATGGTGGTGGCTTCGCCGATGCCTTCGATGCCGTCGGCGCAGCGCAGGCGGATGATCACCAGGGTCTGGTTTTGCATGGTGTGCATCGCCAGCTTGTGCGGGCGGATGGTGGGGAGGTCGACGATGATCGTCTCGATCGACTCGATGGGGCAAATCGGCATGGCAATACCCGTTGGGTTCTTTATAGGTTTTAGCCGATTCTGTGCCGTATTTTTCAAGGCTTCCAATATAGAATGGGTCTCACACAATACCTTAAAGGTATGAAAGGAGCCGTCATGGAACTGCGTCACCTGCGCTACTTCCAGGTGCTGGGAGAAACCCTCAACTTCACCCGCGCCGCCGAACGCCTGCACATCGCCCAGCCGCCATTGAGCCGGCAGATCCAGCAATTGGAGGATGAACTGGGCGTCATTTTGCTTGAGCGTGGCCGACCGCTGCGGCTGACCGAGGCCGGGCGTTTTTTTTATGAACACGCCAACGTGTTGCTGGAGCAATTGAACAAGGTCTGTGACAACACCCGGCGCATCGGCCAGGGCGAGAAGACGTGGCTGGGTATCGGTTTTGCGCCGTCGACCCTGTACGGCGTGCTGCCCGAATTGATCCGCCGACTGCGTACCCACGACGCGCTGGAGCTGGAGTTGGGCCTGTCGGAGATGACCACCCTGCAGCAGGTCGAAGCCCTCAAGGCCGGGCGCATCGATGTGGGGTTCGGGCGGATTCGCATCGATGACCCGGCCATTGTCCAGCGCGTGCTGGTGGAAGACCGGTTGGTCGCCGTGCTGCCTGCCGGCCACCCCTTGCTCGATGCGCCCGCCACCCTCGCCCAATTGGCCGCCGAGCCCTTTGTGCTCTACCCCGGTAACCCACGGCCTAGCTATGCCGACCATGTGATCGCGCTGTTCGACGCCCACGGCCTGAGCCTCAAGGTGGCGCAGTGGACCAACGAATTGCAGACCGCCATCGGCCTGGTCGGTGCCGGCATGGGCGTGACGCTGGTGCCGGCCTCGGTGCAAGTGCTGCACCGCGCAGACATCGGCTACACGCCGGTGGTGGAGGCCACCGCGACCTCGCCGATCATCCTCAGCCGACGGGTGAATGATCAGTCGCCAGGGCTCAGTCATTGCCTGCAATTGGTGGAAGAGTTGATCTAGCCACGCAGGCGCCGCGCATCGTTGCGCTGCTGGGTCTGGCTCGGCGACTCATCGAACAGCTTGCGATACTCCGCCGAGAACCGCCCAAGGTGAGTAAAGCCCCAGCCCAGGGCGATTTCGGAAATGGTGCGGGTAGAGCCGTGCTCGAGGATTTCCTGGCGTACCGCGCACAGCCGGTGCTTCTTCAAATAGGCCATCGGCGACAGGGCAAAATATTTGCGAAAGGCATCGAACAACTTGAACCGCGACACCCCCGCAGCAGCTTCCAGGTCTTCCAGGTGCACGGTGTCCCGAGCGTTGTCATGGATGTACTGCCGCGCACGGATCAGGTAATGCGGCAGTTTCACGCCGAGGACATCGCGCAATTCTTCGGAGTAGTTGTTCGGCTGGGCCAGGATCAGGCCTTTGATCAGCGAGCTTTCCAGGTCGCGGGTAAAGGCGGCCTGCTCGTATAACTCGCTGCCGTGTTCCAGCTCGGCGATGAAGTAGCGCGCCATGCGCCACCAGGATGCCGAAGCCCCGTCCACTGCGTCCATCACCGACTCAAAGCGCAGCGGCGCCTCAATCGGCCGTTGCAGCAGACCTTCCAGCGATTCACTCATCGCCGCCCGCGTGATCACCACCTGCAGCTTGCGGCAATCGCCGGAAATCGCCAGCACCTGATGCTCGTTGGGCGAGATGATCACGCCCTGGTCGCGGTTGGAACTCAGGCGCTCACCGTTCTTGCTCAACTCCTGCTCGCCCACCAACGGCAGGCTCAGGCTGTAGCTGCTGAAGTGCTCGGCGTCTTCGATGTCGATGGTCACGTCGGTGCCGTATTCGATCACGCCCAGGGTGGTGGCGCGGGACTTGAACACGTTGGCGCTGTGGTGAAAGCGCAGGCGCTCCGGCGTATTGGTGGCCAGGCGATGGGGGCCGCAGATGCCGGACATCCAGCTGCGGGCGCCTTCCAGGTCGAAGCGTTGAATCGTTTGGCTGCTCATCAGGGTGCACCCACGGCGGTTAGGCTGTTGCGCGCTCTGGCGGCGCGTCGTTGTTGTTCGACAGCAAATAATGCGCCACGCCGGCGCAATGGCCAGCGGGTGGATAGCAATAGTCGACTAAGTGGATAAACCACCGGTTTTTCCGGCCATTGCCCTGCAAGACAGTAGCGCATCCCGTCACCTTCCTGCACCGGGTTGGGTATTTGCTGCCCAATTATCCGGCGCAGGTTCCCCCACTAAGCGGATAGCCCACGCCCTGCCCCACTGCCTCTAATGAACCACCGATTAGCCCCTATCAAAAAGGTGCCTCCCATGAGTGGTGCAAGAAGCGTCGAACAGTGGAAAACGTTTATCGAAGGTTGCCTGGACTTTCGCCCGGTGGATGAAGTGTTCCGCATCGCCCGCGACATGTTCACCGAGCCGGAACTGTTCGATCTGGAGATGGAACTGATCTTCGAAAAAAACTGGATCTACGCCTGCCACGAAAGCGAACTGGCCAACAACCACGACTTCGTGACGATGCGCGCCGGGCGCCAGCCGATGATCATCACTCGCGATGGCGAAGGCCGCCTCAATGCGCTGATCAACGCCTGCCAGCACCGCGGCACCACGTTGACGCGGGTCGGCAAGGGCAACCAATCCACGTTCACCTGCCCGTTCCATGCCTGGTGCTACAAGAGCGATGGCCGCCTGGTGAAGGTCAAGGCGCCGGGGGAATATCCGGAGGGTTTCGACAAGGCCACACGTGGCCTGAAAAAGGCGCGCATCGAGAGCTACAAGGGCTTCGTATTTATCAGCCTGGACGTGAATGGCAGCGACAGCCTGGAGAACTTCCTCGGCGATGCCAAAGTGTTCTTCGACATGATGGTCGCGCAGTCCGCCACCGGTGAGCTGGAAGTGCTGCCGGGCAAATCCGCCTACACCTACGACGGCAACTGGAAGCTGCAGAACGAAAACGGCCTGGACGGTTATCACGTCAGCACCGTGCACTACAACTACGTGGCCACGGTGCAGCATCGCCAGCAGGTGAACACCGAGAACGGCACAGGCGCCGGCAGCACCCTGGACTACAGCAAGCTCGGCGCCGGTGACGCCAATACCGATGACGGCTGGTTCGCCTTCAACAATGGCCACAGCGTGCTGTTCAGCGACATGCCCAACCCCAGCGTGCGCTCCGGCTACGCCACCATCATGCCGCGCCTGGTGCACGAGCACGGCCAGCAAAAGGCCGAGTGGATGATGCACCGCCTGCGCAACCTGAATATCTACCCGAGCCTGTTCTTCCTCGACCAGATCAGCTCGCAACTGCGCATCATCCGCCCGGTGGCGTGGAACAAGACCGAGATCATCAGCCAATGCATAGGGGTGAAGGGCGAGTCCGACGCCGATCGCGAGAACCGCATCCGCCAGTTCGAAGACTTCTTCAACGTGTCCGGCATGGGCACGCCGGATGACCTGGTGGAGTTCCGCGAAGCCCAGCGCGGGTTCCAGGGCCGCCTGGAGCGCTGGAGCGATATCTCCCGTGGCAGCCACCGCTGGGCAACCGGCCCCACACCGAACAGCGAAGCCATCGGCATTCAACCGGCGATGACCGGCACCGAGTTCACCCATGAAGGCCTCTACGTGAACCAACACCGCAACTGGCAGCAGTTCCTGCTCAACGGCCTCGATCAACAAGCGCTGAAATTGCGGGAGGTGAAATGATGAATGCCCCATTGCAGTACCGCATCGAACAGTTCTTCTACCGCAAGTCCGAGCTGTGCGACGCCCAGGACTGGGACGCCTATGTGCAGTTGTTCGACCCGCAGAGTGAGTTCCACTTGCCGCAGTGGGACTCGGAACACGTCTACACCCGCGATCCCAAGCGCGAGATGTCGTTGATCTATTACGCCAACCGCTCGGGCCTGGAGGACCGCGTGTTCCGCCTGCGCACCGGCAAGGCCGCGTCGGCCACACCGATGCCGCGCACGCTGCATTTGATCAATAACGTGCGCATCGCCGAACAGGCGGATGGCACGCTGGAGGTCAAGTTGAACTGGCACACGCTTTTCTATCGCCTGGCCACGTCGGAGCAGTTCTACGGGCACGCCACCTACACCCTGAAACCAGAAGGCGACAGCTGGTTGATCACCCGCAAGCACGCATTGCTGCTCAACGACACCATTAACTCGGTGCTGGATTTCTATCACCTCTAGCAGCGAACTTTTGTGGCACAGGGGTTTGTGGCAACCGGGCTTCTTGTGGCGAGCGGGCTTGCCACAAAAAGCCTGCTCGCCACAGGTCATCAATACGTGGAGTTCAACCAATGAATCACAAAGTGGCCTTCAGTTTTGCCGACGGCAAGACCCTGTTCTTCCCGGTCGGGGCCCATGAAATCCTGCTGGATGCCGCGCTGCGCAATGGCATAAAAATCCCGCTGGATTGCCGCGAAGGCGTGTGCGGCACTTGCCAGGGCCGTTGCGAATCCGGCGAATACAGCCAGGACTATGTCGACGAAGAAGCGCTCTCCAGCCTCGACCTGCAACAGCGCAAGATGCTCAGTTGCCAGACACGGGTGAAGTCCGACGCGACATTCTATTTCGACTTTGATTCGGGCCTGTGCAATGCGCCGGGGCCGGTTCAGCTCAAGGGCACCGTGAGCGCGCTGGAGCAGGTGTCGGCCAGCACGGCGATCCTGCGGGTGCAGCTGGATCAGGCGCTGGATTTTCTGCCGGGCCAATATGCGCGCCTGTCAGTGCCTGGCACAGACAGTTGGCGCTCGTATTCCTTCGCCAACCTGCCAGGCAATCAACTGCAATTCCTGGTGCGCCTGCTACCCGATGGAGTGATGAGTAACTACCTGCGCGAACGCTGCCAGGTCGGCGATGAACTGAGGATGGAAGCGCCACTCGGCGCCTTCTACCTGCGCCATGTCACCAAGCCCTTGGTGCTGGTGGCGGGCGGCACCGGGTTATCGGCGTTGCTGGGTATGCTCGATGAACTGGCCGCCAATGGTTGCGATCAACCGGTGCACCTGTACTACGGCGTGCGTGGCGCAGAAGATTTGTGCGAAGCGGCGCGCATCCAGGCCTATGCCGCAAAAATCGCGGACTTTCGCTACACCGAAGTGCTTAGCGCGTCCTCGGACGAATGGCCCGGCAAGCGCGGCTACCTCACCGAGCATTTCGACCTGGCCGAATGGCGGGACAGATCGGCGGATATGTACCTGTGCGGGCCCCCTCCGATGGTCGAATCCGTCCAACAATGGCTGGCGGATCAGGCACTTGATGGCGTTCAGTTGTATTACGAAAAGTTCACGCAGAGTAATATCTGACCCTCAGCACTTCTGAGGGGTAGATGCGGCGTGCACTCCACCCTGAGAAAAACAAGTAGAAGGGAATGTTAATGGCGGATGACATGGTTAACCCGGTGGGCCTCAAACGTGGCCTGAAGAACCGGCACATTCAGCTGATCGCCTTGGGAGGGGCGATCGGCACGGGGTTGTTCCTCGGCTCGGCCGGGGTACTCAAGTCGGCGGGGCCGTCGATGATCCTCGGCTACGCGATTGCCGGTTTTATTGCGTTCCTGATCATGCGCCAGCTCGGCGAAATGATCGTCGAAGAGCCGGTGGCCGGTTCCTTCAGCCATTTCGCGCACAAATACTGGGGCGGCTACGCAGGCTTCCTGGCCGGCTGGAACTACTGGGTGCTGTACGTGCTGGTGGGCATGGCCGAACTGACGGCCGTGGGCAAGTACATCCAGTTCTGGTGGCCGGAGATCCCGACCTGGGTCAGCGCGCTGGTGTTCTTCGTGGCGGTGAACCTGATCAACACCCTCAACGTGAAGTTCTTCGGTGAAGCCGAGTTCTGGTTCGCGATCATCAAGGTGGTGGCGATTGTCGGCATGATCGTGCTCGGCTGCTACCTGCTGTTCAGCGGCACCGGCGGCCCGCAGGCCTCGGTCAGCAACCTGTGGAGCCACGGCGGATTCTTCCCCAATGGCGGCATGGGGCTGTTGATGTCCATGGCGTTCATCATGTTCTCGTTCGGTGGCCTGGAGCTGGTGGGCATCACCGCCGCAGAGGCCAGCGAACCGCGCAAGGTGATCCCGAAAGCGATCAACCAAGTGGTGTACCGCATCCTGATTTTCTACGTCGGCGCGCTGACCGTGCTGCTATCGCTCTACCCATGGGACCAACTGCTGCAAACCCTCGGCGCGTCGGGCGATGCCTACAGCGGCAGCCCGTTTGTGCAGATCTTCTCGCTAATCGGTAACGACACCGCCGCCCACATCCTCAACTTCGTGGTGCTGACCGCGGCGCTGTCGGTGTACAACAGCGGCGTGTACTGCAACAGCCGCATGCTGTTCGGCCTGGCTGAGCAAGGCGATGCGCCCAAGTCGCTGATGAAGTTGAACAAGCAAGGCGTGCCGATCCGCGCCCTGGCGATTTCGGCCCTGGTGACGATGCTGTGCGTGGTGGTCAACTACGTCGCACCGAAGAGCGCCCTGGAGTTGCTGTTTGCGCTGGTGGTTGCCTCGCTGATGATCAACTGGGCGCTGATCAGCATCACCCACATCAAGTTCCGCAAAGCCATGGGTGAACAAGGCCTGACGCCGTCGTTCAAGACCTTCTGGTTCCCGTTCAGCAACTACCTGTGCCTGGCGTTCATGGTAATGATCATCAGCGTGATGCTGGCGATTCCGGGCATCAGCGAGTCGGTGTATGCGATGCCGGTGTGGGTGGGGATTATCTATATTGCTTACCGGTTGCGGGTCCGAAACACGAAAGCAGCCGTGGCGCAGTAACCCCTGTGGGAGCGGGCTTGCTCGCGAATGCAGTGTGTCAGTCACCAGATGTGCTGGCTGACCCACCGCTTTCGCGAGCAAGCCCGCTCCCACAGTGTTGATCGCACTCCAAAATAAAAAGCCCCGGAATTCCGGGGCTTTTTTTAGAGCGTGGAGCGTACTCGCCACAACTCGGGGAACAGCACGGTGTCGAGCATCTTGCGCAAATACCCCACACCCTCCGTGCCACCCGTGCCCGGCTGGAAGCCGATGATCCGCTCCACCGTCGTCACATGGCGGAAGCGCCACTGGCGGAACGAATCCTCCAGGTCGATAAACTTCTCGGCCAATTGATACAGGTCCCAGTAACGGTTCGGGTCGCGATACACCTCGCGCCACGCCGCCTCCACCGATTCATCGTGAACCGTCGCCGCCGTGGGGTCGCGCTCGGCCCGTTTCGGATCAATCGCCAGGCCCGCCTTGATCATCAGGTTGATCGCCTCGTCATACAGCGACGGCGTGGCAATCGCCACTTTCAGCTGGTTCAACAGCTCCGGCCGGTGGGCATGGGGCCGCAACAGCGCCGCGCTTTTATTGCCGAGGATAAATTCGATCTCGCGGTACTGGAACGACTGGAACCCGGACGACTGGCCCAGGAACGGGCGGATCGCCTTGTACTCCGACGGCGTCATCGTCGCCAGCACCGCCCAGGCGTGCACCAGTTGATCGAAGATCCGCGACACCCGCGCCAGCATCTTGAACGCCGGTGGCAGCTCGCCCAGGCGCACGTGTTCACGGGCGGCCTTGAGTTCGTGGAGCATCAGTTTCATCCACAGCTCGGACGTCTGGTGCTGGATGATGAAGAGCATTTCGTTGTGGTCCGGCGACAGCGGGTGCTGGGCGCTGAGGACTTTGCCCAGGTCCAGGTAATCGCCGTAGCTCATGGACTCGGAAAAATTCAGTTCGGCGTTATGCCATTCTTCCGGAGGTTGGTAATCGGCAGAGAAGGGACATTGGCTCATCGCGTGGGCTCCTTGAGCGGGCGGAGAATGGCGCGGACAGGGCTCGCGTCGAGGTTGGCAAAACGCAGCGGCAGGGCGATCAATTCATAGTCGCCCTCGGGGACGTCATCGAGCACGATGCCTTCAAGAATCGCCATGCCATGGCGCGCCACGGCGTTGTGGGAATCCATGGTCTTGGATTGTTGCGGGTCCAGCGAGGGTGTATCGATCCCGATCAGGCGCACACCCAGGCCCGCGAGCAACTCGATGGTCTGTGGGGCGATGGCGGTGAAGTTCGAATCCCACTCGGTCAACGGCGCTTGTGGATAAGTGCGCAGCAACACCCGCTCGGGCAAGTTATCCACACGGCCTTCCAACTGATGCGGCTGCACCAGCGCGCCGCTGTCCAGGCAATGCAGCACGCGGCAAGGGCCCATGTACACGTCCAGCGACACCTCGCCGATGGGCGCGCCGTCCGCGCTGTAATGCAGCGGCGCATCCACGTGGGCGCCGGTGTGTGGCGACAGGGTGATACGCCCGACATTCACCGGACACTCCGGGCCAAACTGCCATACGCGCTCTTCTTGGAACGGCGTATCCCCCGGCCAGGTCGGGGTCGCCGTACTCAAGGGTGGGCTGATATCCCACCACGTTTTTATTGGGTTCATTTCAAGGCTCTCGGCGGTTACTGGGGTGAATGATACGAGGGCCGGCTGCGAATTTTCTTGCGAATTCTGGCGTGAGACGGGAAATCTTTCGCACTTACTGCGAAGAACGGACGAGAAATCGCACAAATATATCGTCCGGATGCGTCACCGTGCCCTGTGGGAGCCGGGCTTGCCCGCGATGACGGTGGCACCGCTTGCATCTTCATAGCCTGACACTCCGCTATCGCGGGCAAGCCCGGCTCCCACAGGGGTTCGCGGTAATTTCCGGATCATCACACCGCTGCGCTTCTGGGCATCCCGATGTCGAGTTCAGACCACTGACGCAACGCCCTAGGCCTTAGGGTGCATCCTTCCATTCCCTTCCTCGGAGTCATCATGTCCAAGCCCATCACCGTACTGCGCGACACCCACCCCCTGCCCGTCCTGGACGCCTGCAAATGGGAAAAGCTCGAAGGCGACCCGCACACCGTCAACCTCAACGCCTACACCAGCGAAGACGGCAGCAAGATCATGGGCACCTGGATCTGCACCCCGGGCAAGTGGTACGTGGACTACGTGAAGTGGGAATACTGCCACTTCCAGGAAGGCTACTGCATCATCACGCCGGAAGGCCTGGAGCCGATTCACTTGCGAGCTGGGGATATCTTCGTGGTGGAACCGGGGATGAAGGGGACGTGGGAAGTGGTCGAGACGGTGCGTAAATATTTTGTGTTTGCTTGAGCCGCAAAAACCCGGGAGCCCACTATTAGCAGGCTCCCGGAACCGCCCCTACTTGGGCTTGCGATAGCTATTGATGATCGCCGAGAAGTCCTTGCCCCCTTCCCCACGCTGGCTCATCGATTGATACAACTGCTGGGCCACAGCGCCCAGAATCACGGGTTGCTTGGCCTGACGTGCAGCCTCAGTAGCCAGGCCCAGGTCCTTGAGCATCAGGTCGGCGCCAAACCCACCGGTATAACCACGGGACGACGGCGCGGTTTCAATCACACCCGGCCACGGGTTGTAGGTGTCGGAACTCCAGCAGCGCCCGGTAGAGCTATTGATGATGCCGGCCAGCACCTGGGTGTCGATGCCCAGCGCGTCGCCCAGCGCCATGGCTTCGCTGACGCCGACCATGCTGATCCCAAGCAGCAGGTTGTTGCAGATCTTGGCGATCTGCCCGGTGCCCACCTCACCGCAGTGCACGATGTTACGGCCCATCTGCGCCAGCACCGGTTGCAGGGTGGCGAACAGTTCCGGGGTGGCGCCGACCATGAAGGTCAGCGTCCCTGCGGCGGCGCCGCCAGTACCGCCAGAAACGGGCGCGTCGGCCATCACCACACAGTGTTTGGCGGCGGCAGCGGCGACGTCACGGGCAGTTTGTGGATCGATGGTGCTGCAATCCACCGCCGGTACGCCTTTGCCAATGCCGGCAAGTACACCGTCTTCATTCAGCCAGACGCTGCGCACATGGGCGGCGGCGGGCAGCATGGTGATCACCAGCTCAGCGCCGGTGGCCGCATCACGCGGCGAATCGCTGATGGTGCCACCCAGCTCGGCCAGTTCCTTGAGCACCGCCTGGTTCAGGTCAAACAGGTTCAGCGCATGGCCGGCCTTGATCAGGTTGCGGGCCATGGGTGCGCCCATGTTGCCCAAGCCGATAAATGCAATCTTCATGATCGTCTCCCGGATCAGCGCAGGTTGATGGTGGTGTTGACGCCATCGTTGACCGTGTCGTCATCGAACCAGCGGCTGGTGACGGTCTTGGTCTGGGTATAGAACTGCACCACTTGCTTGCCGTACGGGCCGAGGTCGCCGAGCTTGGAACCACGGGAGCCGGTGAAGCTGAAGAACGGCACCGGCACCGGGATCGGGATGTTGATGCCAACCTGGCCTACGTCGATTTCGCTCTGGAACTTGCGCGCTGCCACGCCGCTCTGGGTGAACAGGCCAGTACCGTTGCCGAACGGGTTGGCGTTGACCAGCGCGATGGCCTCATCGAGGGTCGCCACTTCCAGCACCACCAGCACCGGGCCGAAAATTTCCTGGGTGTAGATCTGCATATCGGTGGTCACGCCCGAGAACAGGGTCGGGCCGACAAAGTTGCCTTGCTCGAAGCCCGGCACCTTGATGTCGCGGCCGTCCAGCTCCAGCTTGGCGCCTTCTTTCACGCCGCTTTCGATCAGCTCCAGGATGCGTGCCTTGGCGCGCTTGGAAATCACCGGGCCGACATCGGTGCCGGCCTCGCTGCCCGCGTTGACCTTGAGTTTCTGCGCCAGCGCCTTCAGGTCTGGCAACCATTGTTTGGACGCCCCCACCAGCACCACCACCGAGGTGGCCATGCAACGCTGGCCCGCCGCGCCGAAACCGGCACCGACCAGGGCATTGAGGGTGTGTTCGCGGTTGGCATCCGGCAGCACCACCGCGTGGTTCTTGGCGCCCATCATCGACTGCACGCGCTTGCCGTGTTTGCCGGCCAGGTCATACACATGGGTGCCCACGGCGGTCGAGCCGACGAAGGACACGGCCTTGATGTCTTTGTGGGTGCACAGCGCATCCACCACGTCCTTGCCGCCGTGCACCACGTTAAGCACGCCAGCCGGCACACCGGCTTCCAGCGCCAGCTCCACCAGCAACATGGTGGACAGCGGGTCCTGCTCGGACGGCTTGAGGACAAAGGTATTCCCGCAGGCGATGGCCATCGGGAACATCCACAGCGGGATCATCGCCGGGAAGTTGAACGGGGTGATGCCGGCGCACACACCGATGGGTTGGCGCAGGGTGTAGGTGTCGACGCCACCGGCGACATTCTCGGCGAATTCGCCCATTTGCAGGGTGCCGATGGAACAGGCGTGCTCCACCACTTCCAGGCCACGGAAAATATCGCCTTCGGCATCGGCAATGGTCTTGCCCTGCTCATTGCTGAGCACCACGGCAATGCGCTTGGAATGTTCGCGGATCAAGGCTTGCAGCTTGAGCATGATGCGCATGCGCGCGCCGATCGGCGTCAGCTTCCAGGTCTGGAAGGCGCGGTGGGCGGCGTCGATGGCAGCGTTGACTTCATCGGAGGTGGCGAACGGGACTTTGGCCAGCACCTCTTGGGTGGCGGGGTTGACGATGTCTTGCCAATGGGTGGTCTTGGACTCGACCCATTCACCATTGATCAGCAACTTGACCTGTTGCACGGAAATATCGGCAGATGCGTTCATGTGGTCTCCAATCTTATATTTATGCAGAGACAAGGCGCGTAACCGCCTTGGGAAATGAGGCGTTCGGACTGTTTTTGGAGTATAGATGTGCAAATCTCTAATAAGAACGCACATAAAAGCCGGACCAATATGCAAAAAAACATCACGTCCCTGGGCTCCCTGAACTGGGATGACCTGAAGTTTTTCCTTGAGGTGGCCCGCACCCGCAAGGCCAGCGTGGCCGCCAAGCGCCTGGCGGTGGACTACACCACCGTGTCGCGGCGCATCAGTTCACTGGAAGTGTCCCTCGGCACCCTGCTGTTCGAAAAATCCCGGACCAACGGCTTCGTGCTGACCACCGAGGGCCAGCGTTTGCTGGGCTACGCCGAGTCCATCGAAAGCACCCTGCACATGGCCTGCGAGCAAGTCTCCGGCTCAGGCGTGGCGCTGTCCGGCCACGTACGCATGGGCTGCACCGAAGGGTTCGGCAGCTTCTTCGTCACCCCGCAACTGAGCCACTTCGTCGACACCTACCCGGCCATCTCGGTGGACATCCTGCCCCTGCCCCACTTCATCAGCCTGTCCAAGCGCGAAGCCGACATCGTCATCGCCCTGGAGCGCCCGGAACACGGGCCGTATGTGTGCTGCAAACTGTGCGACTACAAACTCCAGCTGTACGCGACCCAGGAATACCTCGACCAACATCCGCCCATCCGCAAACCTGCGGATTTAGCCGAGCATCCTTTTATCAGCTATGTGGATGACTTGGCGTTCAGCTCGGAGCTGCTGTACCTGGCCAACGTGGTGCCCGGCGCCAGCGCCAGTTTGCGCAGTACCAGCGTGATTGCGCAGTACGTGGCGGCGCAGCAGGGGCGGTCAATGGCGATATTGCCGTGCTTTCTGGCGGCGCAGGACCCTCGGTTGTTGCCGGTGTTGGGGGAGCAGATTTCCATCACTCGCCAGTTCTGGATGTATTGCCGGGAGGATCTGAGGAAGTTGAAGCGGATTACGTTGTTGTGGGACTACATCCGGGAGGTGACGGAGCAAAATCACGGGTTGTTGATGGGGGAGACAAGGGAGATGAGGTTCGCGGATTAAAGGGCCATCAACGATGATTCGCTTTAATTTGCAGGACGTTTCCTAGAGAATCTCTGGCCTATTGTGCCGCAAGATTTGAGTGTCTAGCCTCCTCGGGTCGCTGCAAACAGCGACTGGGTTTAGCGACCCGAGAAACGTAGGTTCGACCTCCTCAACTCCTTTGGCCGGCATTCTTTGCCTGCTTGATCGTGTTATGGCGGCTGTGCGCGGGAGACCTTCGGGGTCTACCGGGTTCCCTAGGTTACCGGTTCGCTAACCTGCGTACAGCTGCCACCTTTCCATGTTTAGCGACATGCCGTGGCGGTTTCTACTTGTTAACCTAAGGAAAAACCATGTCCAAGATCGTCCCCGATCCACCGCTTTCATCCCTCACCACCCTCGGCGTAGTCACCTTCGGCGACTACGGTGAAAACGAAAAACCCCTGTTCCGCGTCAACGCCGGCATGCCCATTGAGGAAGCGTTAGAGCACGCCTCCACCCTGCTTTTCTACTCCAAGAAACTCGCGATGGAAGCCGCCATGGATGTACGCGGCGAGCAATACGCGTGGGCCGCGCATTACCTGTGTGAGATGGGCAAAGCCGTCGTTGATGACCTGACCCAAGCCATGACGCCAAGCCGTTAAGCGCACGCAGCTCAAATGTGGGAGGGGCGGTGCGACGATTCGACTTGCCCCCGATAGCAGTGGGTCAGCCAATGCATTTGGTTATGACACTCCGCCATCGGGGGCAAGCTCCTCCCACATTTTGATTGGGTTCCACATTGTGATTGGTGGGACGGGCTCAGTCTGCAATCACCACAATCGACACCCGCCGATTCTCCGTACGCCCCGCCACTGTGCTGTTCGGCGCCACCGGCTCGCTGCTGCCCAACCCGCGCAGTTGGATGTTTTCTTCTTTCATGCCCACGCCGGTCAGCACCGTCGCCACGCTTTTCGCCCGGCGCAGGGACAGTTGCTGGTTGTAGGTTTCCTTGCCCGACGCATCGGTGTGGCCATCAACGCGCACGCGCTCGATGCCGACACCCAGCAGGGCCTTGCCGATGCGTTGGACGATGTCGGTGCTGGGTTGGTTGAGCGTCTCGACGTCGCTGCCAAACAGCACTTTACCGGACAGGCCGAAGGCCCAGCCTTCGTCGGTCAGTTCAAAGCCTTGCTGCTTGAGAACCGCGACCTGTGCCGGGGTGAGGCCTTTGGGTGGGGCTGTCTGGCAGCCGCCAAGGGCGAGCAGTGCCACCAGCAAGGTGATAAACATGAAACGCGCGGTCGTGAACAAGGGGTCAACTCCTGTGTTGAACGTTGACGACGGAATTCTCCGACTCCGCCGTTTGCTGGCCGCCCGAGGACAAACGCTTGGCCTGGTACATCGCCGCGTCGGCGGCATTGAGCAAGGTGCCGGGTGTGGCGCCATGATCAGGGTAGATGGCGATACCGATACTGAGTGAGGTCAACACCTGGGTGTTGCCGGGCACCGGAATCGGCAGGTCCATGCTGGCGATGATTTTGTCGGCGATGCGCTCGGCGTCTTCCACCTTGTGCAGCGGCGCCAGCAGGATGGCGAACTCGTCACCGCCCAGGCGCGCGACCAGGTCATCCTCACGCAGTTGCGCACGCACGCGCTCGGCCACAGCCACTAGGACGGCATCACCGGCGGCGTGGCCAAAGCTGTCGTTGATCTCTTTGAAACGGTCGCTGTCAAGGTAGAGCACCGCCAGTTGTTCCTTGGCCTTGGCCGCACTGCGCAGGGCACGGATCAGGCGCCCTTCGAAGAACGCACGGTTGGGCAGGCCGGTGAGGCTGTCGTGATTGGCCTGGTGGGCGAGGGATTCGTTTTCGCTTTGCAGGTGGTTTTGCCAAGCTTCCATCTCGCCGAGCAAGGCATTGAAGTCGCTGCCCAGGCTGTCCAACTCGGCGATTCGCGCCGGCGGCACGCGGCGGTCGAAGTCGCGCTCGCTACGGGCGGCGTGGGCCACGGCGGCGAGGCTTTGCAGTGGGCCGGTGATGCCACGCAACAAGCGTCGCGCCAAGTGCAGAGCGATCCAAGCACTGAGCGCGGTGCAGATGAGGATCCCGGCCAGGCCGCTGAGCAGGAAGCGCAACAGGCTACCGCCGTGACCGGTGAGGTGAGTGCTGCCGATGGCTCGCCCTTGGTGGAGGATCGGCTGGCTGATGGGTTGTTCGAGCAGGGTGTGCGCCAGCTCCAGCTCAACTCGCGAGAGCATGCCGGTATCCGGACGTATCCACTGCGCCAGCAACTTGCCATTGGCGTCGAAGACTTCGGCCTGGGCCACTTCTTCGGTGGAGGCGATCAGGCTGAGGGCTTCAGTGGCCGCCGCGCTGTCGTTGAACACCACCGCCGCTTCCACGGTGTAGTTGATGGAGCGGGCGATCAGGTGCAGGTTGTGTTCGGCATACACCCGCAGCGCCAGCACACCCAGCAGGGTCAGCGAGATGCTGGCCAGGGTCACCGCCACCAGTGCCAGGATCAGGTGCCCCCTGCCGATGACCGAGCGCAGGGTAGGTCGCACTTTGGTGACAGTCATGGCGCAGGCGCTCGCCGACGGGACAACTGCAGCACGCTGGGGTGAATGCGCACGCCGCTGCGCGCCACGGAGTCGAGGTTGACCTCGAAGGACACTTGCTCATCACTCACCCGCAGGCAGAACAGGCTGCCCACGGTGCACTGGTCGCCGCCTTCGCTGATGCTCAGCACCGGGTGACCGATCAACGAGTTGAACAACTGGCTACGCTCATCGGCACTCAGTTTGCCGATGTACACCGCATCGCACGCGTTGACGATATCGGGATGGTTGGCCAGCAGGCGCTGCACCACCACCGGACGACCGGTGGCCTGGGTGGTGCCTTTGATCAGGTCGTCGGTGTATTGGGTCGGGCCGACGACGCACAGGCGCAATTGCGCAGGCTCGACCGGCCAGCGCGCATAACTGAGGATACCGAGTACCACCTGAGTGACCGCTTGGGCGCGCTGGGCGGCAAGATCAGCGGGGTCGGGCGCCTGGGCGAAGGCGCGCGGCGCGAGTACGCACAGCAACGCCACCAGCAGCATGCGTCTCCAGCTCAAACTGCGCTCTGTGGGCGAGACAGCCACGTTCATGCAGCGATTCTCTCAGGTGTTTTTTAGATGATGCCGCAACGATAGCACAGCGGCGCAAAACCCCGCGAAGAGTAGGTCTTCACGGGGGCCGATATTTTTCCAGAAAAATCAGTCGACTGAATCAGAAAAATGGCATGACCTGTCAGTCAGTTTTTTCCGGTTCGTGGCCCAATTCCAGCATCAGCCCACTCAAGCGCTTGACCTTGCGCCTGACCGCCTCTTCAAACACACCACCTCGGGGCTCGATCAGGCTGAACCAGCGCTTGGCCCGCGTGATGCCGGTATAGATCAATTCTTTGGTGAGCACGGGGTTCAACGCATCCGGCAGGATCAATGCGGTGTGGGTGAACTCGGAGCCCTGGGATTTGTGCACGGTCATGGCGTAAACAGTTTCCACATCGTTCAGACGGCTAGGCAGCACAAATCGCACACCGCCCTGGCCGTCGTTGCGTGGGAAGGCAACGCGCAACACCTGGGGGCCGCCGTCGCTTTCGGGCAATTTCAGCGCGATGCCGATATCGCCGTTCATCAGGCCCAGGCCGTAGTCGTTGCGGGTCATGAGTACCGGGCGACCTTCGTACCATTGCTCGTCGCCCTCGATCAAACGCACCTTGCGCAGGGCGGTGGTGATGCGCTGGTTCAGGCCTTCCACGCCCCATGGGCCTTTGCGTACCGCGCAGAGCAGTTGGAAGGCGTCGAAGGCTTGCAGCAGTTGTTGCGCCCAATGGGTCCAGGCAGCGCTTTCGCGCGGGGTATCAAGTGACGGGCGGGCGCTTTGCAGCAGGTTGAGGTAATAGCGATAACCGTGGGCACCATCACCCTGCCCGTCCAGCACCAGGCGCTCCAGGGCGTGGTCGTGCTCGCCCTTGAGGCTGATGCAGAACAGATCACTGTGACTGCGCGCCGCGAGCAGCTTGCGCGCCTCTTCGGCATTTTGCTGGTTGACCCAACGCGCCAGTTGGCCGATGCCACTGCCCTCGCCGAAACGCCGCGAGTAACGCAGCATCACTACTTGTTGGGCCAACGGGTGGCTGGCGTCGAGGTCTTCTTGCAGGCCGCTGGCGCTGAGGTCTTCGCCGCTGACCGATTGCAGCCATTGGCGGGTGTCGGCGCTGTAGAAGCCAGCTTCGGCGTCGCGGCACAAGTCACCGAGGACGGCACCCGCCTCTACCGAGGCCAGTTGGTCCTTGTCACCCAGTAGCACCAGGCGTGCATGGGGCGGCAAGGCGTCGAGCAGGTTGGCCATCATTTCCAGATCAATCATCGAGGCTTCGTCCACCACCAGAACATCCAAAGGCAGCGGGTTACCGAGGTGGTGGCGGAAGTGCCGCGTGCCCGGGCGACTGCCCAGCAGACGATGGACGGTGGTGACCTGGGTCGGGATTTTTTCCCTCACGTTGTCCGGCACTTTCAGCGACAGCACTTGCTGGCTGATGGACTCGGTGAGGCGTGCGGCGGCCTTACCGGTGGGCGCGGCCAGGCGAATGCGCAGCGGGCTGCCGGCTTCCACGGCGGGCGCCTGCAACAGCGCGAGCAGGCGCACCACGGTGGTGGTCTTGCCAGTGCCAGGGCCGCCGGTGACGATGCTGAATGCGCCGCGAGTGGCCAAGGCACAGGCGAGTTTTTGCCAGTCGATCACGCCGTCGGGCGGGGGTTGGTCAAACAAACGACTCAGGCGCTGTGGCAGATCGGCGGCGACGTTTTCCTGGGTGGCGAGCCTTAGACGCAAGGCGGTATCGATGCGCCGCTCGTAGGTCCAGTAGCGGCGCAGATACAGGCGTTTGCCGGATAGGACCAACGGACGGCTTTGGGCGGACTCGCTGCCATCGATGGCCAGCGCGACCAGATGGCTGGCGGCGAGCGCGTGGCACCAGTGGGCGCCGTCGAGGCCGTGGAGCAACTGCGATGGCAGCAGCATGGCGCCGGTTTGCAAGTCGCCTTCAGGCGGCAACGACAGGGCGAAGTCCGGCGCCTTGAGGGTCTCGAACAGGTCGAGGCAAACGTGACCATGGCCCAATTGATGGCTGGTCAGTGCAGCGGCCAGCAGCACCAGCGGGTCAGCCTGTGGGTGGAGTTCGTGCAGGAAGGCGACGAAGGCTTTGTCCAGCGCACGCAACCAACCGCGATCGACCCAACGCTCCAGCAATTGCACCAGGTCGACGGCGCGGCTGAGGGGCGTCAGCTCCTCCATCGGTAACGGCGACAGGCTCATAACAGCACTCCTTGTTCCCAGGCGGGCTCAACCTTGGGCGGGATAGGCTTGCCCTGGAACAGCAGGTCCAGGCTTTCGATCAGTTCCCGCGGCGGTCGAGTGAAATACGCACCGTGGCTCGCGGACTGCGTGCCACGCAGGAAAATGTACAGCGCACCACCGACATGGCGGTCGTAGTCGTAGTCCGGCAGGCGCGCCTTGAGTTGGCGGTGCAGGGCCAGCAGGTAAAGGACGTATTGCAGGTCGTACCGATGCTCAAGGATCGACTGTTCCATGGCGTCCGGTGTGTAGGCCGAATCGTCAGGGCCCAGCCAATTGGATTTGTAATCGGCCACGTAATAGCGGCCGCCGTGTTCGAAGGTCAAATCGATAAAGCCCTTGAACATACCGTTGAGCAACACCGGTTCGGCGGCAACGCGGGAGACGCCGTTATGGGTGTATTGGCACACCAGTTTGTCGAGGGCGAGTACGTCGACTTTGTGGCTGGCGAACCAGAACTCCATTTCAATCTGGTACTGCTGCAACCGGCTGAGGGAAACGTGACCGTTTTCCACCGGCAATGGTGTTTGCAGCAGGTGGCCGAGCCAACTGCCGAGGGTGGTGATCCAGCCCTCCCAGTTGCGCCGATTGCAGCGGGCGCCCACGGCTTTTTCGATGGCCTCGGGTGTGACGTTGAAGCCCTCCTCCCCGGCCCATTCCAGCAGCCCGTGGAGAAAGGTCCCGGGGTTGGGCCCACGTGGGAAGCGATGAATGTCACCGCCGGACGCCGCCACTTCGCGGGGTGCGTCGGGGTCGAGGCGTTCGTCATCGAACAGCTTTTGGGCCTGTGGGCTTTCCGGCGCTTCGAGCGTGGCAGCGCTCATGCTGTCGCCGATGCGCAAGGCGCTGTAGGAGGCAATCCACCAGTTTTCCGCCGCCTTGCGCTTGGGCAGCAGGGGCGCGCGCAGCGTGGCTTGGTTGCGCGGTGGGTGGAAGAGGATGTCTTGCGCTTCGGGCACTTGGGCATAGTTGATTGCCGTGCAACCTTCTTGAAGGTCCAAGAGCCAGCGCGCCAAACCGGCGGACTCGCCCAGCGATGCGCCTGCGCCAAGCAAATAGCCCAGTGCCGAAAGGTGCAGCACGGAGCTATTGCTATTGCCGCGCTTGAGGTCGGCGATGCCCAGCCAACACGCATGTTTGGCGCGGGTCATGGCGACGTAGAACAGACGCAGGTCCTCAGCGAGGCGCTCGTTGTCGGCCTGGGTGATCAAATCGGGCGTTGGGCGCAGGCTGACCTGGGATTTGCCGTGTTCATCGTGGTAGTGCAGCGGCAAGCGGCTACCGTCCACCGGTTTGGCCGAGCAGATGAACGGCAGGAAAACCAGGTCGTATTCCAGGCCTTTGGATTTGTGGATGGTCACGACCTTGACCAGTTGCTCATCACTTTCCAGGCGTAGGATCTGTTCCTCGCCCGCCTGGCCCGAGAGCGCCAAGTGTTCGGCCAAGTGGCGGATCAGCGCCTGTTCGCCGTCCAATTCCGATGCAGCCTGTTGCAGCAGTTCGCTGAGGTGCAGCAGGTTGGTCAGCACACGCTCGCCATCACTGCGCGCGATCAGGGTTTGCGGCAGTTTGAAGTCGTGCAGCAGACGCCGCAGCATCGGCAGCACGCCTTGGGTGCGCCAGATTGCACGATAGCCGCGGAACTGCATGACGCGGCTTTCCCACGCCAGTTCGTCCTGGTTCAGACGCTCCAGTTCCGGCAGTGACAGGTTCAGGGTGACGCAGGCCAGTGCGGCGCGCAGCGGGCGCTCCACGTCCGGCTCGGCGCAGGCCTTGAGCCACGCCAGCAGGTCGTGGGCCTCTTGGGCGGCGAAGACCGAGTCCTTGTCGGACAGGTAAACACTGCGCACACCACGGGCGGCCAGTTCGGCGCGTACCGCGTGGGCTTCCTTGCCGTCGCGCACCAGGATGGCAATGTTTGACGGCAGCACGCCTTTGAAGCTCGCGTCCGGTTGCAGGAAACCGGCAGTGCCTTGCTGCCCGCCGTTGAGCAATTCAACAATGTGCGTGGCGCAGGCCGCCGCCAGTTGCTGACGATACAGCACATTGGAAATCGGCTGATCGGTGGGCAGGTACCAGAGGTTCAACGCCGGCAACGTTTGCCCATCGACCTGCAAGTGTTCCTTGCGGCCTTGGGACAGCACCGAATGGAACGGCACGGGGTTTTCGCCATCCGGTTCGCGGAACAGGAACGCACCCCGACCCGTTTCCGCACGCTGGAACACATGGTTCACCGCCTCGACCATCGCATGGCTGGAGCGAAAGTTGGTACCCAGGGTGTGATGGCGGCCGGTGGTGGACTGGCGGGCGCGCAAGTAGGTGTAGATATCGGCGCCACGGAAGGCGTAGATCGCCTGCTTGGGGTCGCCGATCAGGAACAGGCCACTGTCGCGGTGGTTTTCTTCGATGCGGTAGATGCTGTCGAAGATGCTGTATTGCACCGGGTCGGTGTCCTGGAACTCGTCGATCAGGGCCACCGGGAATTGCTCGCGGATCACACTCGCCAGACGTTCGCCGCCGTCGGCTTGCAGGGCGGCGTTGAGGCGGGTGAGCATGTCGTCGAAGCCCATTTCAGCGCGGCGACGCTTTTCCTCTTCGAAGCGTTTACCGACCCAGCCGGCGGCGTGTTGCAGGACTGCGGCATCGGGCGTCGGCAGGGCGTCGAGGGCGGCCTTGAGGCTGGCCATCGCGTCGATACCAGGATGCTGCGGCGGTTCGCCCTTCCAGGCTTCGGCCATGCCGTCGGGTGTCAGGCGAGTGAAGCCGGTGCCGATATCGAGTTGTTCGAGGGTGTCGTCAGCAGCCCAGGCGCTGATCTTATCGAACCAGGACTCGAAGTAACGGGCTTGCATCTTGCGGCCATCGACGGTCTTGGCAGCCACGGCCTGCAGGCAGATGTCACGCAGCTCGGCAGCCCACTGCAACCAAGGCGCCTTGAGTTGTACCAGCGCTTCACGACGCTCTTGCAGGCAGGCGTTGATCAGTTCGGCGGGCTCGCGAGTTTCATCGGCGGGCCGTTCGCTGCCGAACAGTGCTCGTACCCGTGGCATCAACGCAGCGGGCCCGCCCCAGTTGTTACGCACCCAGTTGAGTGCATCGTCGTGCATCGGGTAGCAGAACAACCGCCAGTAGTCGCGCAGCACTTCACCGAGCAGGTCGCTGTGGTCGGTTTCCAGGGTCTGGGTGAACAGGCTGCCACTGTCGAAGGCATGCTCGCGCAGCATGCGCTGGCACCAACTGTGGATGGTCGAAACGGCGGCTTCGTCCATCCATTGTGCCGCGATGTCCAGGCGGTTGGCACAGGCCGGCCATTGGTCGGCGGGGTATTCGTCGCGCAGATCGGCGATCAGGGCATCGGGCTGTTCGATTTCCGCGCGAAAAAAGCGTGCGGCCTCGGCCAGGCGGATGCGGATACGTTCACGCAGCTCTTTGGTCGCGGCGTCGGTGAAGGTCACCACCAGGATTTGAGGCGGCAGCAGTTCGCGGCCAAAACCGGACTCTTCGCCACCGTGACCTAGGACCAGGCGCAGATAAAGGGCGGAGATGGTGAAGGTTTTACCGGTGCCGGCGCTGGCTTCAATCAGCTGGCTGCCGTTGAGCGGGAAGGCCAGGGCCAAGGGTTTTCGGCTCATGCGCTGGCCTCCTCACCGGTGAGTGATCGCCAGGGGGCGTTGAGCAGGGGGCGATACAGGGTTTCGCACCATCCTTCGAATTCTTCGCTGGCGATGAGTGTGGCGTAGTCCGGGAATTGCCGGGTGAGCGCTGGGGTTTCGCGGCGCTCGCCATCGGTGGTTAGGCCGTCGCCTTCGTAGGCTTTGCTGGCGGCCGCTTCAGCCTTGGTCGGGTCGGTTTGGCCGAGCCAGGCAAACGCGGTCTTGACGGCGATGGGCAGCGGTTTGCTCATCCCTGTATGCCAGGCCAACAGCAGGTTGCCGAGGATTTCCCGGGCATTGGTTCGGACCAGCGGTGGCAGCAGCAAGGTGTCATCACTGGCCACCAAGCCCGTGCTTAACGGCAGTCCACACGCGCAGGCCACCACGTGATTGACCCAGGGCCGAATCAGGCGATGCCACTTGCGGGTCTTGATCGAGCCGATGCTGTTGGGGATGGTGGTAACGCTGAGTAACCCACCATCGCTGCGTCGATGCAGACCACTGATCCAGCCTTCCAACTGAATGCCGCGATGCTCAAAACTGATCGGCTCGGCGCCAGGGTGCGGGGTGGGCCAGAGGGCGAGTAATTGCTGGTAGCGTCGCAGCAGATCGGGCAAGGGCTCGATCAGTTCGTTGCGCAGGCACTCGCCGAAACCCACCATGGGCAACAGGCCGCTGCCTTGCAGGCGCAGCGCCTGGGCGTTCAAGGCCTGGTCGAAGTGATCGGGCTCGGTGAGTGCTGCGCTCAGCAGACTATCGCTCAGGCTATAGCGCTGCAGTGCGTCGAGCACGAAGGGTTCTTCGTCAGCCAACGGTACTTCGGCGGCCTCGAAGAACACTTTCAGCCGTTGGCTGAAGAAGTGTTTGACGGGGTTACGCAGGAAGTCCTGAAGCTGGCCGAGGCTCAGGGGTTCGTCCTGTTGATGGGGCGCCAGGTCAGGTTCTGTTGCGGTGGCATCGGCCGCTTCGTGGAGCAACTGCCATTCGCGGGCATAGCTGAACAGCACATCACCCTCATGGAAGTAGCGGGCGCTGAATGGTTGCAGTGGGTGCTCTTGGGTCATGGCATCGATCAGCGGCGTGTCACTGTTTGCGGAGCGCCAGCCACTGGCAAGATGGTCGCGCAGTTGGCCGATGAGTACCGAGGCCGGGCGATCGCTATTGTCGCGGATGCTGCGGCCGACCCAGCTGATGTACAGCTGGTCGCGGGCTGAAAGCAGCGCTTCGAGCAGCAGGTAGCGGTCGTCTTCGCGGCGTGAACGATCGCCGGGGCGGTAGTCACTGCCCATCAGGTCGAAGTCCAGCGGGGGTTGCGCGCGCGGGTAGTCGCCATCGTTCATACCGAGCAGGCACACCAGCTTGAAGGGAATTGCACGCATGGGCATCAGGGTGCAGAAATTGACAGCCCCGGCGAGGAAGCGTTGGGACAGTCGCCCTTGATCCAAACCAGCTAGCCAGGCTTCACGGACTACGGTGAGGGGTAAGTCGTCGTCCAGGCCAACGGACTCGCAGGTTTCCAGCCACGTTTCTCTGAGTTGTTCGAGTTGGCCCAACAGGTAGTCGTCGTGTTCGCTACTCGGCAGGAAAAATAGTTGCATCAAGCGTTGCAGGCGTTCGCCCCACTCCTTCGCGGGTGCGGGTTGTGACAGGGCTTGGTGCGCATCGTTGAGTGCGTCGAGCAAGGCGACCAACGGGCCGATCAGGACAGCGTCGAGCCCACCGATTTCGTCGTAAGGCTCGATACCGTCACACGCTGCGCCGGTGCCTACGGCGTAACCGAGCAACATGCGGCGCAAGCCGAAACGCCAACTATTTTGTTCCAGCTCCGTTGGCAGGCCGAGGCCGGCACGTTGCTCGGCGTTGAGCCCCCAGCGGATGCCAGCGCCTTCTATCCAGCGGTGCAGCGTGGGCAGGTCACGCTCCTTGATGGCAAAGCGCTCGCGCAAGGCTGGAACGTCGAGCAGGTCGAGGATTTCGCTGACAGGAAAGCGACTGTCGGGGAGTTTCAGCAGGTGTTCGACGGCGATCAGTAAAGGGTCGCGGCCACGCTGGCCTTGGTCGGTCAGGGTGAACGGGATGAAGCGTGGGTCACTACGCTCAAGCTGGCCGAACACGGCGCGGATGTGCGGCGCGTAGCTGTCGACGTCGGGGACCATGACGATGATGTCCCGGGGGCGCAGCGTGGGGTCCGCGCTGAAGCGTTGGAGCAGTTGGTCGTGGAGGATTTCCACTTCGCGTTGGGCGCTGTGGGCGATGTGGAAGCGGATGGAGGTGTCACGCTCCGGATCCACGGCAGGCCATAGTTCGCGGGTTTCATTAAGTGGGCGCAGTTCGAGGATATCGTCCTGGAGTTGATTGAGCAGTGTGGTGGGCTCACTGTCGCTGAACAGGTCGATGCGACCGTCGCGGAAAGCGGCACGGTAGCTGTTGGGGTCGTCATAGCTGTCCAGCAGGCTGATGTAGTCACGGCCTTGTTTGCCCCAGGCAGCCAAAAGCGGGTGTGCGTGCTGGTGCAGAGTTTGTGGGTCGATGGTGACCGGCATGCCGGTTTTACGCGCCTGGCGCTTGTACTCGTTACGCAGCAGGTCTTTGTCGGCGACGATGTCGGACCAATGATGGCGGCAAGGGTTATGTACGCAGAGCAGGACTTGGCTGAATCGCGCGAGGCCGGCGAGGGCCTCCAGCGCCTGGGCGGGCAAAGAGGAGATGCCGAAAACGATGACGCGGGATGGCAGGCGCTCGGGCGCTTTTTCCAGTGTATTGATGCGCTCAATAAAGCGTTGGTGAACGCCAGCGCGGCTTTCGGCCATGCCTTCTTCACCTACATCTAGCAGCAATGCGCGCCATAGCTCAGCTTGCCAGCAGTTGGCTGGGTTAAGGGGTTTGGATTCACCTCGACCGTTACGCAACTGGTGGCGGCCGGCGGCCCAGTCTTCCAGCCAGTCGGCACGGTAGACCTGGTATTGGTCGAACAGGTCAGCCAGGCGCTCGGCGAGTTGGTAGCGTTTACGCAGGTCGGTGTCGTGGGTGAGGAAGCGCTGCAACGGTTCGAAGTGCGGCTGATCGATAAGCTCCGGGAGCAGACGCATCAGGCGCCAGGTCAGTGGGGCTTTATCGAGCAGGGATTTGGGCGGGATTTCGTCACGGCCCAGAACCATACGGTAGAGCTGCCACATGAAGCTGCCGGGGAGTTGCACATCGATTGCCGCAGCGATGCCGCAACCGCCCATGTCGTCGTCTTCCGGGTCTTCGGCCAAAGCCAACTTGAGCCACTGGGCGATACCGTTGCTTTGTACCAGGGCGATTTCGTTTTCCAGGGGGGCCAGCGGGTAACGGCGCATCCAGCTGACAACCAGACTGCGCAGTTCGTCCAGGCGGTTGCCGTGAACCACCATGAATCCAGCACTGAGGGACGTCGCATCCGGCATAACGGCTTCCTTGGGAAAAGCAAAATCGAGGGTGCGACTTTAGCACTGTGGACAGTTGTTGGCCGAATGGGGATGTTAGCTGTCTTTTCTACCGCCCAAAACAAAACCCCTGACTGCGTTAGCAATCAGGGGTTCTGGAATTTAATCTTGACGATGACCTACTCTCACATGGGGAAACCCCACACTACCATCGGCGATGCATCGTTTCACTACTGAGTTCGGGATGGGATCAGGTGGTTCCAATGCTCTATGGTCGTCAAGAAATTCGGGTACTGAGTCGCGGCCTAAGCCTCGCTTCAGCAAATTGGGTATGTGACAGCTTTCGGTGCTTTGTGAGCGTCGAACTTTCGGTTCATTTTCGTCTTCACACACCGCAATCTGATGCTCGTTAGAGTGGTCAAATTGCTTGGGTGTTATATGGTCAAGCCTCACGGGCAATTAGTATTGGTTAGCTCAACGCCTCACAGCGCTTACACACCCAACCTATCAACGTCGTAGTCTTCGACGGCCCTTCAGGGAACTCAAGGTTCCAGTGAGATCTCATCTTGAGGCTAGTTTCCCGCTTAGATGCTTTCAGCGGTTATCTATTCCGAACATAGCTACCCGGCAATGCCACTGGCGTGACAACCGGAACACCAGAGGTTCGTCCACTCCGGTCCTCTCGTACTAGGAGCAGCCCCTCTCAAATCTCAAACGTCCACGGCAGATAGGGACCGAACTGTCTCACGACGTTCTAAACCCAGCTCGCGTACCACTTTAAATGGCGAACAGCCATACCCTTGGGACCGGCTTCAGCCCCAGGATGTGATGAGCCGACATCGAGGTGCCAAACACCGCCGTCGATATGAACTCTTGGGCGGTATCAGCCTGTTATCCCCGGAGTACCTTTTATCCGTTGAGCGATGGCCCTTCCATACAGAACCACCGGATCACTAAGACCTACTTTCGTACCTGCTCGACGTGTCTGTCTCGCAGTCAAGCGCGCTTTTGCCTTTATACTCTACGACCGATTTCCGACCGGTCTGAGCGCACCTTCGTACTCCTCCGTTACTCTTTAGGAGGAGACCGCCCCAGTCAAACTACCCACCATACACTGTCCTCGATCCGGATAACGGACCTGAGTTAGAACCTCAAAGTTGCCAGGGTGGTATTTCAAGGATGGCTCCACGCGAACTGGCGTCCACGCTTCAAAGCCTCCCACCTATCCTACACAAGCAAATTCAAAGTCCAGTGCAAAGCTATAGTAAAGGTTCACGGGGTCTTTCCGTCTAGCCGCGGATACACTGCATCTTCACAGCGATTTCAATTTCACTGAGTCTCGGGTGGAGACAGCGCCGCCATCGTTACGCCATTCGTGCAGGTCGGAACTTACCCGACAAGGAATTTCGCTACCTTAGGACCGTTATAGTTACGGCCGCCGTTTACCGGGGCTTCGATCAAGAGCTTCGCGTTAGCTAACCCCATCAATTAACCTTCCGGCACCGGGCAGGCGTCACACCCTATACGTCCACTTTCGTGTTTGCAGAGTGCTGTGTTTTTAATAAACAGTCGCAGCGGCCTGGTATCTTCGACCGGCATGAGCTTACGGAGCAAGTCCTTCACCCTCACCGGCGCACCTTCTCCCGAAGTTACGGTGCCATTTTGCCTAGTTCCTTCACCCGAGTTCTCTCAAGCGCCTTGGTATTCTCTACCCAACCACCTGTGTCGGTTTGGGGTACGGTTCCTGGTTACCTGAAGCTTAGAAGCTTTTCTTGGAAGCATGGCATCAACCACTTCGTTAACTAAAAGTTAACTCGTCATCAGCTCTCGGCCTTAAGATCCCGGATTTACCTAAGATCTCAGCCTACCACCTTAAACTTGGACAACCAACGCCAAGCTGGCCTAGCCTTCTCCGTCCCTCCATCGCAATAACCAGAAGTACAGGAATATTAACCTGTTTTCCATCGACTACGCTTTTCAGCCTCGCCTTAGGGACCGACTAACCCTGCGTCGATTAACGTTGCGCAGGAAACCTTGGTCTTTCGGCGTGGGTGTTTTTCACACCCATTGTCGTTACTCATGTCAGCATTCGCACTTCTGATACCTCCAGCAAGCTTCTCAACTCACCTTCACAGGCTTACAGAACGCTCCTCTACCGCATCACTTACGTGATACCCGTAGCTTCGGTGTATGGTTTGAGCCCCGTTACATCTTCCGCGCAGGCCGACTCGACTAGTGAGCTATTACGCTTTCTTTAAAGGGTGGCTGCTTCTAAGCCAACCTCCTAGCTGTCTAAGCCTTCCCACATCGTTTCCCACTTAACCATAACTTTGGGACCTTAGCTGACGGTCTGGGTTGTTTCCCTTTTCACGACGGACGTTAGCACCCGCCGTGTGTCTCCCATGCTCGGCACTTGTAGGTATTCGGAGTTTGCATCGGTTTGGTAAGTCGGGATGACCCCCTAGCCGAAACAGTGCTCTACCCCCTACAGTGATACATGAGGCGCTACCTAAATAGCTTTCGAGGAGAACCAGCTATCTCCGAGCTTGATTAGCCTTTCACTCCGATCCACAGGTCATCCGCTAACTTTTCAACGGTAGTCGGTTCGGTCCTCCAGTTAGTGTTACCCAACCTTCAACCTGCCCATGGATAGATCGCCCGGTTTCGGGTCTATTCCCAGCGACTAGACGCCCTATTAAGACTCGCTTTCGCTACGCCTCCCCTATTCGGTTAAGCTCGCCACTGAAAATAAGTCGCTGACCCATTATACAAAAGGTACGCAGTCACAGAACAAAGTCTGCTCCCACTGCTTGTACGCATACGGTTTCAGGATCTATTTCACTCCCCTCTCCGGGGTTCTTTTCGCCTTTCCCTCACGGTACTAGTTCACTATCGGTCAGTCAGTAGTATTTAGCCTTGGAGGATGGTCCCCCCATATTCAGACAAAGTTTCTCGTGCTCCGTCCTACTCGATTTCATGACTAAGAGATTTTCGCGTACAGGGCTATCACCCACTATGGCCGCACTTTCCAGAGCGTTCCGCTAATCTCAAAGCCACTTAAGGGCTAGTCCCCGTTCGCTCGCCACTACTAAGGGAATCTCGGTTGATTTCTTTTCCTCAGGGTACTTAGATGTTTCAGTTCCCCTGGTTCGCCTCTTGCACCTATGTATTCAGTACAAGATAACCATCTTATGATGGCTGGGTTCCCCCATTCAGACATCTCCGGATCAAAGTCTGTTTGCCGACTCCCCGAAGCTTTTCGCAGGCTACCACGTCTTTCATCGCCTCTGACTGCCAAGGCATCCACCGTATGCGCTTCTTCACTTGACCATATAACCCCAAGCAATCTGGTTATACTGTGAAGACGACATTCGCCGAAAATTCGAATTTCTCAACTAAGAGAACTCACAAATTTTACCTTAGCCTGATCCGTTACCAGTGAAAGTAACGTTCAGTCTATCTTTCTATCACATACCCAAATTTTTAAAGAACGATCTAATCAAAGACTAGAAATCAACATTCACCATCGCCTTGATGGAATGCTCATTTCTAAGCTTTCAAAACTTTCAGAAGCAGTAGTGGTGGAGCCAAACGGGATCGAACCGTTGACCTCCTGCGTGCAAGGCAGGCGCTCTCCCAGCTGAGCTATGGCCCCGTATTTCTACAGGCGTTTCCCACACAAAATTGGTGGGTCTGGGCAGATTCGAACTGCCGACCTCACCCTTATCAGGGGTGCGCTCTAACCAACTGAGCTACAGACCCAATTTCGGGCTGCTTCTTTATCGTCTTCTTCAATGAATCAAGCAATTCGTGTGGGAACTTATGGAGCAGCTGATGTCGTCGATTAAGGAGGTGATCCAGCCGCAGGTTCCCCTACGGCTACCTTGTTACGACTTCACCCCAGTCATGAATCACACCGTGGTAACCGTCCTCCCGAAGGTTAGACTAGCTACTTCTGGTGCAACCCACTCCCATGGTGTGACGGGCGGTGTGTACAAGGCCCGGGAACGTATTCACCGCGACATTCTGATTCGCGATTACTAGCGATTCCGACTTCACGCAGTCGAGTTGCAGACTGCGATCCGGACTACGATCGGTTTTATGGGATTAGCTCCACCTCGCGGCTTGGCAACCCTCTGTACCGACCATTGTAGCACGTGTGTAGCCCAGGCCGTAAGGGCCATGATGACTTGACGTCATCCCCACCTTCCTCCGGTTTGTCACCGGCAGTCTCCTTAGAGTGCCCACCATTACGTGCTGGTAACTAAGGACAAGGGTTGCGCTCGTTACGGGACTTAACCCAACATCTCACGACACGAGCTGACGACAGCCATGCAGCACCTGTCTCAATGTTCCCGAAGGCACCAATCTATCTCTAGAAAGTTCATTGGATGTCAAGGCCTGGTAAGGTTCTTCGCGTTGCTTCGAATTAAACCACATGCTCCACCGCTTGTGCGGGCCCCCGTCAATTCATTTGAGTTTTAACCTTGCGGCCGTACTCCCCAGGCGGTCAACTTAATGCGTTAGCTGCGCCACTAAAAGCTCAAGGCTTCCAACGGCTAGTTGACATCGTTTACGGCGTGGACTACCAGGGTATCTAATCCTGTTTGCTCCCCACGCTTTCGCACCTCAGTGTCAGTATTAGTCCAGGTGGTCGCCTTCGCCACTGGTGTTCCTTCCTATATCTACGCATTTCACCGCTACACAGGAAATTCCACCACCCTCTACCATACTCTAGTCAGTCAGTTTTGAATGCAGTTCCCAGGTTGAGCCCGGGGATTTCACATCCAACTTAACAAACCACCTACGCGCGCTTTACGCCCAGTAATTCCGATTAACGCTTGCACCCTCTGTATTACCGCGGCTGCTGGCACAGAGTTAGCCGGTGCTTATTCTGTCGGTAACGTCAAAACAATCACGTATTAGGTAACTGCCCTTCCTCCCAACTTAAAGTGCTTTACAATCCGAAGACCTTCTTCACACACGCGGCATGGCTGGATCAGGCTTTCGCCCATTGTCCAATATTCCCCACTGCTGCCTCCCGTAGGAGTCTGGACCGTGTCTCAGTTCCAGTGTGACTGATCATCCTCTCAGACCAGTTACGGATCGTCGCCTTGGTGAGCCATTACCTCACCAACTAGCTAATCCGACCTAGGCTCATCTGATAGCGCAAGGCCCGAAGGTCCCCTGCTTTCTCCCGTAGGACGTATGCGGTATTAGCGTTCGTTTCCGAACGTTATCCCCCACTACCAGGCAGATTCCTAGGCATTACTCACCCGTCCGCCGCTCTCAAGAGAAGCAAGCTTCTCTCTACCGCTCGACTTGCATGTGTTAGGCCTGCCGCCAGCGTTCAATCTGAGCCATGATCAAACTCTTCAGTTCAAACATCTTTGGGTTTTTAAGAAACCCTAAACTTGGCTCAGCAATCGTTGGTTACATCTTTGATTTCTCGCGGAGTAACTTGCGATGCTGATAATCTTGTTGACTATCAGTCTTACTCCACAAGCACCCACACGAATTGCTTGATTCAGTTGTTAAAGAGCGGTTGGTTAAGATCTTTCGTCTCAACCGAGGCGCGCATTCTACAGCAGCCTCATTTGCTGTCAAGTGATTATTTTCAGAAGTTTTCGAAGATTTCTTCAACAACTTCAACCACTTGCGCTTCCGATCTCTCGTTAGCGGGAGGCGAATTCTACAGCGTTACACGCTGCTGTCAACACCTCTTTTTCTCCGCTTTCGACCGAGAGGATCGAAACGTTAATAGAGCCAAACCACTTTGCTCTACCAACTCCTTCTGGGCTTCGATTAACTGAAGCAAGTCGCTGTCGAATCCTGCGTAACTCTTTGTTTACCAAGGAGTTTTACGTTTCGACTGCGCCGGAAGTGGGGCGAATTATAGACTTCCAGAATCTGCCGTCAACCCTTAATTACGCTTTTGTTGCAGAACGTGGTTTTTTCGCAATAAGGCGTGGGATTCTCCGCATTACGGGCGGTATCCGTAGCACCAAAAGCAATGCACCTATAGAAGCATAGATAGCCCATTCCTTGAGGTCCGCTCGCACGATCCACAACATATGCAGCAAACCCAGCCCAAGAATTACATACACCAAGCGGTGCAGCTTCTTCCAACGCGCGCCCAACCGACGCTGACTGTAACGATTCGACGTCACCGCCAGAACCAACAGGGAAACAAACCCCAGCGCCCCAACAATAATGTAGGGCCGCTTGCGCAGCTCCACCCCCAGTTGCGACCAATCCAGCCCAAGCACAAATACGCAATAAGCAGCCAGATGCAACACAACGTAGGCAAAGCACCACAACCCCAGCTGCCGACGCACCGCTATCCACCCCGCCCAACCGCTGAGCTTCTGCAGCGGCGTCATTGCCAGGGTAATCAGTAACAGAATCAACGTGCCAAGCCCCAGCCGATCGACCAGTACCTTGCCCGGATCCGGACCCAGGACAGAACTCCACGCTTCATAGAGCCAAAACAGTGGCCAAATCGCCGCTGCTATAAAGACGCCAACGCGCCAGATCGGATAACGCATCAATAGTTCTTCCGCAGATCGAGACCGGTGTAAAGAGAAGCCACCTCATCCGAGTACCCATTGAACATCTGCGTCTCACGTACATTAGGACTGAACAGCCCACTCGGTAGACGACGCTCCCGCGCCTGGGTCCAACGTGGATGATCGACCGTAGGGTTCACGTTCGCGTAAAACCCATACTCGTCAGCAGCAATGCTCTGCCACGTGGTTTTCGGCTGCTCACTCACGAGACTGATCCGTACAATGGACTTCACACTCTTGAAGCCGTACTTCCAAGGCACCACCAGGCGCAGCGGCGCACCATTCTGATTGGGCAACTCTCGCCCATACATACCCACCGCCAGGATCGCCAGAGGATTCATCGCCTCATCCAGACGCAAGCCCTCCACATAAGGCCAATCGATCAAGCCAAAACTCGAACGCTGCCCCGGCATGCTCTTGGGATCCTGGAGGGTTTCAAAACGGATGTACTTGGCCTTCGAGGTCGGCTCAACTTGCTTGAGCAGCGCCGAGATGGGAAAACCGATCCATGGAATAACCATCGACCAGGCCTCGACACAGCGCAGACGGTAGATGCGCTCTTCCAACTGATAAGGCTTCATGAAGTCTTCCAAGGCATAACGGCCTGGCTTAGCCACCTCGCCATCAATAACAACGCTCCACGGCTCGGTCTTGAGTGAACCGGCATTCGTGGCCGGGTCACCCTTACCTGTACCGAACTCATAGAAGTTGTTGTAGTGCGTGGCGTCTTTGAAAGGCGTGATCGCCTCGTCCTTCACCGTGACTGCCTGCCACTTGGTGCCCTGCAGCTTCTCGGCAAACCAACTCGGCGCCCTGCCCACTTCAACATCGGCATAGCGCGACACCTCGTCGGCACTGGCCCAACGCGGCAAGCTGCTGGCTGCAACACCGGCAAGCGCACCGCCGAGCAAACTGCGGCGAGAGAGATAGAAGGATTCAGGTGTGACATCCGACTCATGGCAATCGGACGTTTTGGGCAATTTGATTAACATGGCAACTCCGCAGCATTGGAGGACTGATGCACCAATAGACTGCGGAGTATGGGGGAAATTACATTAAGGCAATGTTTTGTCCCGGCGCAGATGCAGTAAGTACTGAACCGGCCCGGACGCGGCGTACACCAGGAACGCCAGCAACAGGATGCGAGGCGGATCACTGAACACCACGGCAAATACCAGCACTACCGCCAGAATTGCCACGAAAGGTACACGCCCCTTCAAGTCCAGCTCCTTGAAGCTGTTGTACTTGATGTTGCTGACCATCAGCATGCCGGCAGCAGCCACCATCAAGGCCACCAGAAACGACATCTTCGACCCCTGGATGCCGTAATCACTGAAGGCCCAGACGATACCCGCCACCACTCCCGCAGCAGCAGGGCTGGCCAGACCGATGAAGTAACGCTTGTCGGCAGTCCCCACCTGGGTATTGAAGCGCGCCAGGCGCAAGGCAGCGCCGGCAACATAGATGAAGGCAACCATCCAGCCAACCTTGCCCATATCACCCAGTGCCCAGGCAAACGCCAGCAATGCGGGGGCGACGCCAAACGCAACCATGTCCGACAACGAGTCGTACTCGGCACCGAATGCGCTCTGGGTATTGGTCATGCGCGCCACACGGCCATCAAGGCCGTCTAGCACCATGGCTACGAAGATTGCGATGGCAGCAAAACCGAAATACTTGCTGGCGCTCGCCGCATCACCCGCTGCCAAGGCACTCTGTGCGCTCATGGAGTTGATGATGGAGTAGAATCCGGCAAACAGGTTCGCCGTGGTAAACAGGTTGGGCAGAAGATAGATGCCACGATGCCGGACCTTGCGACCTTCCGCGTCATGCCCTTCCTCGACATGTTCATCGATCGGCAGCAGGCTTTCGGCGTCAGGAGCCTGGCTTGGCTCTTCGGGACGTTCGCTCATGGACTTTACCTTGCAACGGTGTGAAAAAAGTTCGACAGAAACTTGCGGCGAGTGTTCGCCCGCAAACGATGCAGCTTTATACCAGAACCCGCCGCCCAAACGAAAAAACGCGGCCTAGGCCGCGTTTTCCCTTGATACGTACGACTTAGTTCTTGGCTTTGTCGACGATCTTGTTGGCACCGATCCACGGCATCATGGAGCGCAGCTGCTCGCCGATGACTTCGATACCGTGAGCGGCGTTGTTACGACGCTTGGCGGTCATCGAAGGGTAGCCGGTAGCGCCTTCGCTGATGAACATTTTGGCGTATTCGCCGTCCTGAATACGTTTCAGGGCGTTGCGCATGGCCTGGCGGGACTCGGCGTTGATCACTTCCGGGCCAGTCACGTACTCGCCGTATTCGGCGTTGTTGGAGATCGAGTAGTTCATGTTGGCGATACCGCCTTCGTACATGAGGTCAACGATCAGTTTCAGTTCGTGCAGGCACTCGAAGTAGGCCATTTCTGGCGCGTAGCCCGCTTCAACCAGGGTTTCGAAACCGGCTTTTACCAGTTCGACGGTACCGCCACACAGCACGGCTTGCTCGCCGAACAGGTCGGTTTCAGTCTCGTCCTTGAAGGTGGTTTCGATGATGCCGGTACGACCGCCACCGACGCCAGCAGCGTAGGACAGTGCCACGTTCTTGGCGTTGCCCGATGCGTCCTGGTAGATCGCGATCAGGTCAGGAATACCGCCGCCTTTGACGAACTCAGAACGCACAGTGTGACCCGGCGCTTTTGGCGCAATCATGATCACGTCCAGGTCAGCGCGTGGCACGACCTGGTTGTAGTGGATCGCGAAGCCGTGGGAGAAGGCCAGGGTAGCGCCCTTCTTGATGTTCGGCTCGATTTCGTTCTTGTACAGCGCGGACTGGAACTCGTCCGGGGTCAGGATCATGACCAGGTCGGCAGCAGCAACAGCGGAAGCAACGTCAGTCACTTTCAGGCCGTGGGCTTCAGCCTTGGCAACCGTGGCCGAGCCTTTGCGCAGGCCAACGGTCACGTCAACGCCGGAATCTTTCAGGTTGCACGCTTGAGCGTGACCTTGGGAACCGTAGCCGATGATGGCGACTTTCTTGCCCTGGATGATCGACAGGTCACAATCTTTATCGTAATAAACTTTCATGAGGTTCCTCTATATATCCAGGCCGTAAGGCCATTCGCTAATTTGGGTTAGATGCTGAGTACTTTGTCGCCACGGGCAATCCCGGTGACACCACTGCGTACCGTTTCCAGAATCGAGGCCGTCCCGATCGACTGGATGAAGCTGTCCAGCTTGTCGCTTGTACCGGTCAGTTGAACGGTATAAACGCTGGCGCTCACATCGACGATCTGCCCGCGATAGATGTCGGTCGTGCGCTTGATCTCGGCACGTTGGGCACCCGTAGCCTTGACCTTAACCAGCATCAGCTCGCGCTCGATGTGGGCACTCTCCGACAGGTCGACCAGCTTGACCACTTCGATCAGCTTGTTGAGGTTCTTGGTGATCTGCTCGATCACCTCATCGTGGCCCACAGTGGTCAACGTCAGACGCGACAGGGTCGGGTCTTCAGTCGGGGCCACGGTCAGGCTTTCGATGTTGTAGTTACGTTGCGAAAACAGGCCGACAACACGAGACAGAGCGCCGGGTTCGTTCTCCAGAAGCAGGGAGATAATGTGCCGCATGATTAAGTACGCTCCGTCTTGTTCAGCCACATGTCGCGCATAGAGCCATCTTTGATCTGCATCGGGTAGACGTGCTCACTGGTATCCACCTGAATATCGATGAACACCAAGCGGTCCTTCATGGCGAACGCCTCTTCCATCTTCGGCTTCAGATCTTTCAGATCGGTTATGCGAATGCCGACGTGGCCATAGGCTTCAACCAACTTGACGAAGTCCGGCAGCGATTCCATATAGGAATGGGAGTGACGGCTGTTGTAGCTCATGTCCTGCCATTGACGAACCATGCCCAGCACGCCGTTGTTCAAGCAGACGATCTTCACCGGAAGGCCGTACTGCAGGCACGTCGACAGTTCCTGGATGTTCATCTGGATGCTGCCCTCACCGGTGACGCACGCAACGTCAGTGTCCGGGAAGCTCAGTTTCACACCCATGGCCGCAGGGAAACCAAAGCCCATCGTGCCCAGGCCACCGGAGTTGATCCAGCGGTTAGGCTTGTCGAACTTGTAGTACTGCGCCGCGAACATCTGGTGTTGGCCCACGTCGGAGGTCACAAAAGCGTCGCCCTTGGTCACTTCGCACAGGGTTTCGATCACGGTTTGTGGCTTGATGATGCTGCCGTCGCCCTTGTCGTAAGGGAACAGGCCGCGATCACCGCGCCATTCGTCGATCTGCTTCCACCAGCTGGCAACGGATTCCTTGTTCGGCGTCTCACCGATGTCCTTGAGCGCGGCAACCATTTCGGTCAATACGCTTTCAACAGGACCTACAATCGGCACGTCGGCCTTGATGGTCTTGGAGATGGACGCCGGGTCGATGTCGATATGGATGATCTTGGCATTCGGGCAGAACTTGCTCGCGCCGTTGATCACACGGTCATCGAACCGCGCGCCCACGGCCAGGATCACGTCGGCATGGTGCATGGTCAGATTGGCGGTGTAGCTGCCGTGCATGCCGAGCATGCCGACGAACTGACGGTCCGTACCCGGGAAGGCGCCGAGACCCATCAGGGTGTTGGTGACCGGCAGGTTGAGCAACTTGGCCAGTTCGGTCAGCGGTGCAGAACCGCCGCCCAGGATCACGCCACCACCCGAGTACAGCACTGGGCGCTTGGCCGCCAACAGCATTTCTGCCGCCTTGCGGATTTGCCCCGAGTGCCCGCGGACCGCCGGGCTGTAGGAGCGCAGCTTGGCTTTCTTCGGGAAGATGTATTCGAATTTTTCGGCCGGGTTGGTCATGTCCTTGGGGATATCGACCACCACAGGACCCGGACGACCGGACTGTGCGAGGTAGAAGGCCTTTTTCATGACTTCCGGGATTTCCGTAGGATGCTTGATCATGAAGCTGTGTTTCACGATCGGCCGGGAGATACCGATCATGTCGGTTTCCTGGAATGCATCGGTCCCCACCATGGTGCTGGGCACCTGGCCGGAAATGACCACCATCGGGATAGAGTCCATATACGCAGTCGCGATGCCGGTGATGGCATTGGTTGCGCCAGGGCCGGACGTTACCAGTACCACGCCGGCTTTACCGGTGGCACGGGCATAACCGTCAGCCATATGGGTCGCGGCCTGTTCGTGGCGAACCAGGATGTGGGTAACAGCCGGTTCCTTGAACAGTGCGTCGTAAACATGCAGCAGAGCACCACCTGGGTACCCGTAGATATAGTCGACGCCTTCGTCACGCAAAAAGCGGACGAGCATCTCACCGCCAGATAAAAGCTCCACGTTGTTCACCTCTAAAACGCCAGAATACCGTCCGTTGAAAACCGACGGGTCTTAATAGGTTTACTTCTCAACAGAGCATGAGCGACGGTGGTCGCCGACTACGTCAGCACTGACTGAGCAAGTATTGGGATCGTCCCAAGTGTTGCGGGCTTTTCCCACCCAGCGCGAGGTAACGCGTTGCGGGTGTAACAGGTCGGCGCGGATGTGCGCCTCATGATCTGCTGAGCGGGCCTGCTTCTGGCAGTCCCGATACAGCGGACTTTGGATTCTTCTGTTTAAGGCCCTTCAAGTCAAGCAATAATTGCGCTTTTTTCCAACTAAGCGCATGAGAACGTAGAAGAAAGGGCTTTGAGGAGGGATAAAACTCGCCTGAATGTCGTCAAGCGGTAGAAATATGCGCAAGACTGCCGGAAAAACCGGCAGTCAGGCAATTAACGAGCGTCGACGATCAATTGGTCGAACTTTTTCAGCGCATTGCGCAAGCCAAGGCTTTGCAGCGGACGATCAGCGTAGACCATCTCGGCCATTTCCAGGATGCCCGACGCATTGGGCAGCGGCAGGTCCTGTTCGAGGATCTGCTTCATGCGCACCAGGAATATCCACTGCAGCCACTGGTGAAAGTCCAGGGTGTCCACCGAAAAGGGTTCGACACTGCTGAGCGCCTCGACGCTGGGGGCAACCTCATCCCACCAGCCCTGCACACGCAACTCTCGCTCAATCAGCAGCAACTGTTCGGCAATGGCGGGAAACCGTGCATCCATCAGAGGCTGACCTTGGCTTTCTGGCGCGCCTGGGCGGCACCGGCGGCGTCGCCTTGTGCGGCACGCGCGTCACCAATCAAGGCCCACAGGCTGGCTTGCAGGTCTGGACGACCGTTGGCCAGGGTCAGACCACGACGGGCGAATTGCTCGGCCTGCGGCGCATCGCCCTGGGCCATGCGTACCTGGGCCAGGCGATACAGCACTTGCGGTTCACGCGGCGCAACGCGCTGGGCGCGCTCGAGACTGGACGACGCACCGTTGAGATCACCACCCGCCTGCTGTTGCTGGGCAGTGGTCAGCAAGGCCAGTACCGGGCCATCCAATTGCTCGTCAGCCGACAGGCCGCCGGCGCTGGAGGACGAGGGAATGCCACTCGGCGTCGATGGCATACTGTAGGTGCCCTGGTTGATCGGGGCCGTCTGAATCGGGGTCGAGTCAATCGGACCGGAGGTGCTTGGCCCCGGGGTCCACGGCTCGGCGCTGATCGGCGCCGACGTCGCTGCGCCACCACCCGGCACCATCACCACCACACCTGAATCCTGCGGCACAGCTTGCGGCTTGGCCTGGGCGGGACGGTTGGTCACGGTCTGGCGGAACCCGCCGTTGGCCGAGATCCGGTCGTTATTGGACACGGTCGTGCTCGAGTCCACCACGGGAATGGAGCCGCGCTGCACGCTGGCGCAACCATTGAGCAAAGCCAGAGCTGTAATAGCTGGAATCCACCACTTGTTCACTTGAAACCCTCTTTGCTTAATTCATCCAGCCCTTGACCCAATCCATCACCGATTCCGCGTCAGCAGGGGCACTGCCACCGCATGCGGCGCCGGGTGGCGGTTCGCTGCCGCGAATATACGGCATCTGTACTGCGCCCGGACAGTTGGCATCGGAGCCCTGCCCAGTGTGCGGATCGATCCAAGCCTGCACGATATTATCCGGCTGCGGCATGTTCAACGGCAGCGGGTCGGCCTTGCGCATGAAACTGGTCCAGACCTGCAACGCACCGGTGGCGCCGGTGAATGGGGTCTTGCCGTTGTCATCACGCCCCATCCACACCACCGCCAGCACATCCTGGCCAAAACCTGCGAACCAACTGTCGCGCGAATCGTTACTGGTGCCGGTCTTGCCCGCCAATGTCAGGTTGGACGGCAGCACCTTGTAGACCGAACTACCGGTACCCTCACGCATCACACGCTGCATGGCGTTCTGGATCAAGTAGATGGAGCCCGCATCGAAACGCTGCTGAATCTGGAACGGATAACGCTTGAGCGGCTCGCCTTCAGCCGTCAGCACGCTTCGGATCCCGCGCATCGGCGTATTGAAACCACCGTTGGCCAGGGTCTGGTACATCGTCGCGACTTCCATTGGGGTCATTGCGCCGGCACCCAGCAGGATCGATGGAAATGCCGGGAACTCACGCGTAATGCCCAGGCGCGCGAGGGTCTTCAGGACATTCGGTACTCCCACTTCGAGGCCGAGACGCGAAGTGGAGATGTTGTAGGAGTGCGCCAACCCTTGGTACAGGAACACTGTCCCATGAGAACGGCGATCAAAGTTCTGTGGCGTCCACACCTGCCCGTCAGCACCTTTTACTGACAGCGGGTCGTCAGACAGCCAACTGGTCAGGGTGTACTTGCTCGGTTTTTCCAGGGCCGTGAGGTACACCGCCGGTTTGACCAGCGAACCAATCGGCCGCACCGCATCCAGCGCACGGTTGAAACCGGCGAAGCTGGCCAGGCGGCTGCCAACCAGGGCCTGGACCTCCCCGGTTTCCGGGTTGGTCACGACCATGGCCGCTTCGACTTCATCCGCGCCCTTACGGCCCGTCATACGTTTGAACGTGTCATTGACCGAGGCTTCGGCCTTCATCTGCAGGATCGGGTCGAAACTGGTGAAGATCCGTAGGCCTTCCTCGGTCAAGTCTTCGTCGCGGTAGTCTTCACGCAGTTGGCGCTTGACCAGGTCGATAAAGCCTGGGAAAGAGCTGTCTGCCAGTTTGCCGCGGGTAGTGACACCCAATGGCATTTTCTTCGCGGCGGCAACTTGTTCAGCGGTGGCAACACCTTGCTGCTCTAAAACATCCAGCACCAGGTTACGACGCTCCAACGCACGCTCGGGGTTGCGGCGCGGGTTGTAGTAGGAAGGCCCTTTGACCATACCCACCAGCAACGCAACCTGGTGCAGCTTCAGTTCGGACAGCGGCTGGCCAAAGAAGAATTGGCTGGCCAGGCCGAAACCATGCACCGCGCGCTGACCGTCCTGGCCGACGAATACTTCGTTGAGGTAAGCCTCGAGGATTTCCTGCTTGCTGTAGTGCAACTCCAGCAGCATCGCCATCATGGCTTCGGTGAGTTTGCGGGTCAGGCTGCGCTCGTTGGTCAGGTAGAAGTTCTTGACCAACTGTTGCGTAAGCGTACTGCCGCCCTGGGTCATCTTGCCGCCGGACGTGTTCACCCAGACTGCACGGGCGATCGATTTCGGCGAGACCCCCCAGTGATGGTAGAAATCACGGTCTTCAACGGCGACCAGGGTTTCCAGCAGGTAAGGTGGTACCTGATCGAGCTTGATCAGGATGCGATCTTCAAGGTTCTTCGGGTAAATACCACCGATCATCAACGGTTCAAGGCGAACCACAGGCAGTTTCGAGCCGTTGAGAGATGATAACTCGGCGACGTAATCGCCGGAGAATCGCACGCGCACCGGCTGGGCTTTTTCCAGGCCTTCATAGAACTGGAAGCCACGGGTGTTCAGGTCGACGGTATTTCCGCTGACAGCCGCAGCACCCGGACCGTTGCTCACGGGCTCACGACGGTAGCCCAAGGCGTCGAGTTCGGTCAGGAAGTCATCCTTGCTCAGCTTCTGGCCGGTGAACAATTCCAGCGGGCGCGCGTACACCTTGGCCGGAATGGTCCAGCGCTTGCCGGAGAATTTCTCCTGCACCACAGCGTCGAGGTAGACCGCAAAGCCGGCAAGCACCACAAGGCCTACCAGGCCAAGCTTGAGCGCCCAGCCAAGCCAGGGGTGCAGGCCACGGGAAGGAGGTTTTTTACGGGAACGGGGAGATCGGGTTCGAGTCATGGCGGCGGATTATACGCACTTTATTGATGATCAACATGAGCCGGACGGCGGTTTGCACAAGCGGTCGCAGCAGCCATAATGCCCGCCATGTTTTTCCCCAGACTCTGAAGGATCGCCCGTGAGCCAGTCCCTGATCGCTGCCCTGCAAAATCCGGCTTTATACCCCCATCCGGTTGAAGCGTTCCAAGTCATCGAGACCCATATCTCCTGGGTTGTACTGACCGGCCCTTACGCCTATAAGCTGAAAAAACCGATGAACTTCGGATTTCTGGATTTCACCGATCTGGAAAAGCGCGGCCATTTCTGCAACGAAGAGCTGCGCCTCAATCAGCGCCTGACCGAAGATTTGTATCTTGAAGTGTTGCCGATCACAGGAACAGCCGAGGCCCCGCAATTGGGTGGCAACGGGCCGGTTATCGAGTATGCGTTGAAAATGCGCCAGTTCCCGCAGAGCCAGTTGCTCAGCACCCTGCAAGCCAATGGCGAACTGACCAGCGCGCACATCGATGAAATGGCCAAGCAGATCGCGCATTTCCATCTCTCAGCGCCAAAAGTGCCACAGGGACACCCGGCCGGCACGCCGGACGAGGTAATGGCTCCGGTTCGCCAGAACTTCGACCAGATCCGCCCATTCCTCAGCGACAAGGCTGACCTGACCCAGCTGGAAGCCTTGCAAGCCTGGGCCGAAAGCAGCTTCGAGCGTCTCAAGCCACTGTTTTCCCAGCGCAAGCAGGACGGCTTCACCCGCGAATGCCACGGTGATATTCACCTGGGTAACGCAACGTTGATCGACGGCCACGTGGTCATCTTCGATTGCATCGAATTCAACGAGCCCTTCCGTTTCACCGATGTGTACGCCGATACCGGCTTCCTGGCCATGGACCTGGAAGACCGTGGGCTCAAGTCCCTGGCACGCCGCTTCATCAGTCAGTATCTGGAGTTGACCGGTGACTATCAGGGCCTGGAAGTGTTGAACTTCTATAAAGCCTACCGCGCCCTGGTCCGCGCCAAGATCGCGCTGTTCAGCATGCCGAGCGAAGCCAGCCCGGTACAGCGCGCCACGACCCTGCGCCAATACCGCAACTACGCCAATCTGGCGGAAAGCTACAGCACCATTCCATCGCGTTTCCTGGCCATTACCCACGGCGTTTCGGCTGTCGGTAAAAGCCATGTGGCCATGCGCCTGGTGGAAGCACTGGGTGCGGTGCGCCTGCGCTCGGACGTGGAGCGCAAGCGCCTGTTTGGCGAGCAACAGGTGGAAAACACACCACAGGCCGGTATCTATGCAGCCGACGCCAGTGCCGCGACCTACGCACGCCTGAACGAAATCGCCGATACCGTGCTGCGTGCTGGCTACCCGGTCGTGCTGGATGCGACCTTCCTGAAACGTGAACAACGCGATGCGGCCGCCAAAGTTGCCGAAGCCACGGGTGCGCCTTTCCTGATTCTGGATTGCAACGCGCCACAAGCCGTTATCGCCAGCTGGTTGGCGCAACGTCAGGCGGACAAAAACGATCCTTCCGACGCGACACTGACTGTTATCGAAGAACAGCAAGCCCATCGTGACCCACTCACCGCCGAGGAGTTGCTCCTCAGCAAGCGCGTCGAGACCAATGAAAGCGGGACCCTCGATGCACTGGTGGCGCATATTCGCCAGCGTCTGCCAGGCCTGTAAGAAAAATTTCTTGGTCGTGTCGCCTACTTGGGGCGCACGACCGAGCAATAGTGGCACTATAATGGCGTCATAAATCCAACGGGAGTCGCCGTCATGAGTCAGCCCAAGCTTCTTGATACTCCGCTTTACTCGCTCCTGCATAAAGACGATGTCCGAGGCTTCAACCAGGAACGCCCAAAAGACGGTGTCATCGACATGCGCGGTGGTGACTTCCGTGGGCTGGACTTGCGCGAACTGAACGCGGCGGGCGTGGACTTTACCGACGCCTATTTCCGATCTGCCGATTTGCGCGGGCTGGACCTGCGCAACTGCCCGCTGGAGGGCGCCAGCCTGGCCCACGCGCAGATTTCCGGCACGTACTTCCCGCCTGAACTGAGCGCTGACGAGATTCTCATGTCGGTCAATTTCGGCACACGCCTGCGCTATCGCACTCGCTGAAACCCTCTGCTTCCGCCCCGGTTTCGCGAAGCGTGCCGGGGACTTCCCGCCTGACTGACCTCATCATGCTTATACGTCTTTAGGCCGTTTCCGACTAAAGAACTACGCTTTTCCTACTGAGCGCTACACTTCTGTTCAGGCTTGCCTGGTCACGATACCCACCGCACCATTCGGCCGTCGCAAGGAGGCTTGATGAACGATGAGCTGCAACACCTGAAAAACCTTGGCAAGACGTCAGCACAATGGCTGCATGCGGTGGGCATCCACAGCGCGTCCGACTTGCGTCGCCTGGGTGCGGTTGATGCCTACCGGGCCGTGCGGACGCGCGGGTTTCGCGCATCGAAAGTGCTGCTGTATGCCATCGAAGGGGCATTGATGGACATGCATTGGAATGACATTCCTGCCGAACGCAAGGAAGCGCTGAATCGTCAACTTGACGCTATTTCAACGCGCCAAAAGAATTAGATCGACTATCAGGCCCCATGTTTACAGACATTCCGAACGCGCGTTTGAGAAAACCCGAAGGCACTGAGAAAACAAAGGTTGACTCTCAAATGAGAATCGTTATGATTATCACAACTGGTCGCGAGATCAGCCGATAACTGAAAGACCATTGGTTCGGACTCTCAGATTATCTCCTCATCAGGCTAATCACGGTTATTTGACCCGGCTTTTGCCGGGTCTTTTTTTGCCTATGGAAAAGCCGGATTCAGCGCGCAATGATCAGAGGATGCCCACGCTCGGGATGGGCCTGCACAAGTACATCCAGACCAAAAACAGCTTTCAAGGGCTCAGGTTGCATCACCTGCGCCGGCGTATCCAAGGCATGCGGGCGCCCCGCCTCCAGCAACAGAATGCGGTCACAGTAACGGGCTGCGAGGTTCAAATCATGAAGGATCACCAGCACCGCCGCGCCGCGATCGGCAAAGGTACGGATGGCTTGCAAGGTCGTGTGTTGATGCAAAGGGTCCAGCATTGACGTTGGCTCATCCAACAGCAGCGTCTGCCCCGCTTCACCCGGCCATAATTGCGCCAGCACCCGCGCCAGATGCACACGCTGGCGCTCGCCACCGGACAACGCCAGATAGCTGCGACCGCTCAAGTGCCCGACATCAGCCGCCTGCAAGGCCGCCTCGATAATAGCATCATCGCGCACGCGCCCAGTCTGGTGGGGCAAGCGCCCCATACCGACAACCTCTTCAACACGGAAAGCGAAGTCAAGTGTCGAGCTTTGTGGCAACACCGCCAGGCGCTGCGCTCGTTGTGCCCCATTCCACTCCTGCAAAGAACGTTGATCCAGGTACACCTTGCCTTGATCCGGATGCAACTCGCCGCACAGCGCACCGAGCAGCGTACTCTTGCCCGCTCCATTGGGACCCAGCACGCCGAGTACTTCACCCGGCAACAGATCAAGCGTGACATCCGCCAACACGATTTTGCGACCACAGCAGATCTGCAAGTTTTCTACACGCAGCATCAGGCACGTCCCCGCAACAACAGGTAAAGAAAAAACGGCGCGCCAATAAACGCAGTGACGATACCGATCGGCAACTCAGCCGGCGCCAGGGCCAGCCGCGCAACCAGATCGGCAAACAACAACAGACTCGCACCCGCCAGGACCGATGCGGGCAACAGCACCCGATGATCCGGCCCCGCCAGCAAACGCACCAGATGCGGCACCACCAACCCCACGAAACCAATCATGCCCGCAGCCGCCACCGCCGCGCCCACACCCAAGGCGGTGCAGAAGACCAATTCACGCTTGAGGCCTTCCACATCAATACCGAGGTGATTGGCCTCTGACTCACCGAGCAGCAAGGCATTCAGCGCTCGAGCCCTGCGCGGTAACCACAGCGCCACGCCCGCGCTCACCAGCAACAGCGGCCATAACCGTGAATAGCTGGCGCCGTTGAGACTGCCCAGGTTCCAAAAAGTGAGGGTACGCAATGTCGCGTCGTCGGCCAGATAGGTGAACAGACCCACCGCAGAACTGGCGAGGGCCGTAAGGGCAATACCTGCGAGCAGCATGGTCGAGACGTTGGTCTGGCCGTTGCGCCGTCCCAGCCGATAGACCAGCGCCGTCACACCCAAGCCCCCCAGGAATGCGCAGAGTGACAACAGATACGGCCCGAACGCATCCGGCAAACCGCCGAAAAACGAACCGCCGACAATCGCCACCGCCGCCCCCAACGCGGCACCGCTGGAAACTCCCACCAGGCCCGGATCAGCCAGGGGATTGCGAAAAAGCCCCTGCATTGCCACACCGGACAAGGCCAACACACCGCCGACCGCCAACCCCAACAACGTACGCGGCAACCGAATTTGCCCCAGGATCAACTCAGCCTGCTCCAGCCCTTGCGCCTTGATCGGCAACCCCATCAAACGCAGCGCGGCCTTAAGCGTATCCAGCAAAGGAAGGCTGACCGGCCCCAGTGCAAGCGAAAGCCAGATCGCCAAGACACACAACAGCACCAGCCCAATAAACAGCGTCTTCGGTTTAACCAGAGTGGTCATGGGGCGGGCTTGGACTGGGACGGGTAAAACCCGGCAGACAGGTCCGCGAGGCTTTGCGCCATACGCGGCCCAAGCCCGCCGACCAGCAGAGTGGGATCGACCTCAAACACCCGCCCGCTCTTGGCCGCCGGCGTCGACGCCAAGATCGGGTTTTCCTTGAACAGTGCCGCACGCGCTGCGTCTCCGGTCAGGGCACGGTCAGCAAACACCAGCACATCCGGGCTCAAGCCCGCCAATGACTCCACTGAAAACGGCTTGTAACCTTCATGGGTCGCCAGATTGCGCCCACCCGCCTGCTGCAACATCCAGTCAGCCGCCGTGTCTTTGCCTGCGATCAGCGGTTTGCCACCCGCGTGCCCGAGCAACAGCAGCACACCAGGGGCCTTTTGCGTGGACTGGGCCTTGCTCACCCAGCGTTTCTGCTGGTCCAGCGCCTGCTCATATCCGGCAAACAATTCGTTGGCCCTGGCCTCGCTGCCCAGCAACTTACCCAGGTGTTGAAGATTGCCTTTCAATGTAGGCAGATCCGGTTGCGCCGAGAACATCTCCACCTGCACGCCCGCGCTGCGAATCTGCGCCAGCACTGGCGGTGGCCCCATTTCTTCGGTGCCGACCAGCACCTGCGGGCGCAGACTCAGAATGCCTTCCGCCGACAACTGCCGCTGATAGCCAATGCTCGGTAACGCCTTGAGGGATTCAGGATGCTGGCTGGTGGTGTCCACCCCAACCAGCTTCGACTCACCGCCCAGGGCCGTCACCCATTCCGACAGGGCGCCACCGGCACTCACCCAGCGTTGTGGCAGTTCAGAGGCTTGCGCCCCGTGGTTGAACAGCAGTCCGACAACAAGCGCAATAGCGCTGGCACTCAGGCGCATAACAGGGTTTCCTTCCAGGGCAGGGCCGCTCAAGCACTCATCGATGTGACAGCAAACGCCCATCTGGCATCGTATTGAGCACCCGATCAGCTGACGGGCGAAGCCGGCATTTGATAATTGTTTGCATTTGAACGTCAAGGCACTTAAGGATTGAAATGAAGTTTCTCTGCCCCTCCAGCGCACTCGGGCCCAACAGCAGCCTCGGTTTTGACATCGACGGGTGCAAGCTGCTGGCTGTGCGCCGGGACGGCGTTGCGTACTTCTACATCAACCGTTGCCCCCATCGTGGCATTCCACTGGAATGGCAACCCGACCAGTTTCTCGACGACAGCGCCAGCCTGATCCAATGCGCGACCCACGGCGCCCTGTTCCTGATCGAGAACGGGGAATGCATCGCCGGCCCTTGCGCCGGGCAAAGCCTGACCGCCCTGCGCGGCTGCGAAGACGCCCAGGGCTTGTGGGTGGAACTCTAGTCGATCAGCACGTCCAGGCGTCGGTCTACACAGATTTGTTCGCAGGTCACCTGCACGCCATACGCCAGCACTTCCACCCCCGCCGCCTTGGCTTCACGCAAGGCGGCGGCGTAACCGGCGTCGATTTCCACCGCAGGTCGCACGGCCTCAATCCCCGAGAGATTGACGCAGTACAATTGCACCGCACGTACACCTTGCCGCGCCAGATGCGCCAGCTCGCGCAAATGCTTGGCGCCACGCTGCGTCACCGCATCGGGAAACGCAGCAACCGCAGACCCATCAAAGCCCAGGGTCACGCTTTTGACTTCGACGTAGGCCGCGCCGTCGGGATAGTCCAGGCGAAAGTCGATGCGGCTTTTCTCCTGACCGTAAGGCACTTCGCGTTTCAACGCGGTAAAGCCGTTGAGCTCAGTGATCACCCCTGCATACAGCGCCTCCTCGACCAGTTGATTGGCGCGCGCCGTGTTCACACAGGCCAACCGCCCTTGGGGCGTCTCGGCGATTTCCCAGGTGCCGGGCAATTTGCGCTTGGGGTCATTGGAGCGACTGAACCAGACCTGTCCGCCTTCCACCATGCAATTGAGCATCGAGCCCGTGTTGGGGCAATGAATAGTCAGCAACTCACCGGTAACGGTCTGGATATCGGTGAGAAAACGCTTATAGCGGCGAATCAGGCGCGCTTCTTCAAGGGGAGGATTAAAGCGCATCAGCCTTGCCAGCTCCGCAGACCACGGGCAATCCGCTCCACAGCTTCTTGTAGCCGATCGAGGTTTTGCGTATAGGCAAAACGCACATGATGACCGGCTTGGTGGCGACCGAAATCCAGGCCAGGCGTGAACGCCACATGCTCGGTTTCAAGGAAATGACGGCAGAATGCGAAGGCATCACCGCCAAACGCGCTGATATCGGCGTACAAATAGAACGCCCCCTCCGGCTCGACGGCGATGCCGAACCCCAGCTCGCGCAAGGCGGGCAACAGGAAGTCGCGGCGGCGACCGAACTCGGCGCGGCGCTCTTCGAGAATGCTCAGGGTTTGCGGGGTGAAACACGCCAGCGCCGCGTGTTGGGCCATGCTTGGCGCGCTGATGTAGAGGTTTTGCGCCAGTTTTTCCAACTCACCCACTGCCGCCGGCGGCGCCACCAGCCAACCCAGGCGCCAGCCGGTCATGCCGAAATACTTGGAAAAACTATTCAGGACAAAAGCCTCGTCGTCGACTTCAAGCACGCTGGCCGCGTCGGTGCCGTAAGTGAGGCCATGGTAAATCTCATCCACCACCAAATGACCATTACGCGCCTTGATGGCCGCAGAAAGGCTGGCCAAGTCGTCACGGGTGAGGATCGTCCCGGTCGGGTTGGCTGGCGAGGCCACCAGCGCGCCCACACTGTCCTGGTCCCAGTGCTTGGCCACCAGGTCGGCGGTCAACTGATAGCGCACCTCCGGGCCGACCGGTACCAACTGGGCCGCGCCCTCTACCAGGCGCAGGAAGTGGCGATTGCACGGGTAACCAGGGTCTGCGAGCAGCCAATGCTTGCCTGGGTCCACCAGCAGGCTGCTGGCCAGCAACAATGCGCCTGAACCGCCAGGGGTGATCAGGATACGCTCGGGGTCGACATTCAACCCGTAGCGCTGCTGATAGAAACCGCTGATGGCCTCGCGCAGTTCAGGCAGGCCACGGGCCGCGGTGTAGCGAGTCTTGCCGTTGGCCAGTGCGGCCTGGCCGGCCTGGATGATCGGCTCGGCAGTGGTGAAGTCCGGCTCGCCGATTTCCAGGTGGATCACATCATGGCCGGCCGCCTGCAGCTCATTGGCCCGCGCCAGCAATGCCATGACATGAAAAGGTTCGATGGCGCGACTGCGCGCACTGTAGGGCTGGGCCATTAGCCTTCCTTAACGGTGAGGACAAAATCAGGATTCTACCGAACCCACGGCGTAAAACATGTTCTATTGCCTGCCCGGCGGCATATGCAGTCCGGGCAAGCGCCTGCAAAACGACTAAAATCTACATTCGAGGCAACATATACCCAGCAATGGCGGGCTGTCGCAGTTTGCAAGCCATTTGCCATGGGCCTCGACAACCGGGAGTGGCGCACCCCGAATCTATCTGGTAAGTTCGCCCGCTTGCAGCCGCAGGGCCGGCAGGTGTCGGTGACGTTGCAATCCTGCGCAATGGATTAGAAGAGTGAGAGGCGGTCTATTCATGTCCACCCAAGCAAAGCAACAGCAGACTCAAGGCCTCAACGGCTTCGAACCTTACGTAGAGACGAAAGGTGAGGAGTACATGGGCGAGCCCATGCGCGAGCACTTCACCAAGATCCTCAACAAGTGGAAACAAGACTTGATGCAGGAGGTCGACCGTACGGTTGACCATATGAAGGACGAAGCAGCCAACTTCCCTGACCCCGCCGACCGTGCGAGCCAGGAAGAAGAATTCGCCCTTGAACTGCGCGCACGTGATCGCGAGCGCAAGTTGATCAAGAAGATCGACAAGACGCTGCAGCTGATCAAGGACGAAGAATACGGCTGGTGCGAATCCTGCGGCGTCGAGATTGGTATTCGTCGCCTGGAAGCCCGCCCAACTGCGGACCTCTGCGTAGACTGCAAGACCTTGGCCGAAATCAAGGAAAAACAAGTCGGCAAGTAATCCAGCCGAGCTGAACGAATGGGGCGTGCGAACGCCCCATTTTTGTTGCTGGCGTTTACCGAATTTCCAGTAGTATCCGGCCCATGACAGCCTCTACCTATATCGGGCGTTTCGCCCCCACACCCAGCGGCCATTTGCATTTCGGCTCACTGGTCGCCGCCCTCGCCTCCTACCTCGACGCCCGCGCCAACCAAGGCCGCTGGCTGATGCGCATGGAAGACCTCGACCCACCTCGTGAAGAGCCCGGCGCCCAGGCAGCTATCCTGCATGCCCTGGAAAGTTATGGCTTTGAATGGGACGGCGAACTGGTCCGACAAAGCGAACGGCACGAAGCCTATGCCAAAGTGTTGAACGATATGTTCAACCACGGCCTGGCCTACGCCTGCACCTGCTCACGTAAACAATTGGAACCCTATAACGGGATCTACCCTGGCCTATGCCGCAATGCCGGTCACGATCAGCAGGACGCGGCCATCCGCCTGCGTGTTCCTGAGCTTGCCTACCACTTTACCGACCGTGTGCAGGGCGAATTCCGACAGCATCTGGGCCGTGATGTAGGCGATTTCATCATCCGTCGCCGCGATGGCCTCTATGCCTATCAATTGGCCGTGGTCCTCGACGATGCGTGGCAAGGTGTTACCGACATCGTGCGCGGCGCCGACCTGCTCGACTCCACGCCACGCCAGCTCTACCTGCAGGAATTGCTGGGCCTTCGTCAGCCGCGCTACCTGCATGTGCCGCTGATCGTCCAACCGGACGGTAACAAATTGGGCAAGTCCTACCGTTCCCCGCCGTTGACACCCGACCAGGCCACGCCTTTGCTATTAAGGGCTCTGCGCGCCCTCGGCCAGCAAACCGGGGAAGAACTCGAGTACGCCCGCCCACGGGAACTGCTGGACTGGGGCATCCAGCACTGGGACGCCACGCGGATACCGCGCACACTCACGCAGGCCGAAGCGCAATTGAGCTGAAGGCGCTTGCAGCTTGCCAAGCATCCGTTACCATCGCCGCACGTTTTTACACAGAGGCCAACATGTACATCTATCGATTGGTCCTGCTGCTGGTCGTCGGGATCTACCTGTTTTCCCCCGCCATCATGGATTGGTGGATCGACGCCACGGGCGCCTGGTATCGCCCCTATCTGCTGTGGTTGATCCTGATCGTCGTGACTTTCATCCTGCAGAGCCAAAAAGATGCCGATGAGCTTTAGCCTCACCCAGATGCTGCTGATCAGCGCCGCCTACCTGGCCGCGTTGTTCGGGGTGGCCTGGATCAGTGAGCGCGGAATGATTCCGCGGGCGATCATTCGCCATCCGTTGACCTACACCCTGTCCCTCGGCGTCTACGCCAGCGCGTGGGCGTTCTATGGCACCGTGGGCCTGGCCTATCAATACGGTTACGGCTTTCTCTCCAGCTACCTGGGGGTGTCCGGCGCGTTTCTGCTGGCGCCTGTGCTGCTATACCCGATCCTGAAGATCACCCGCACTTACCAACTGTCCTCCCTGGCCGACCTGTTCGCCTTCCGCTTTCGCAGCACCTGGGCCGGCGCGCTGACCACCATTTTCATGCTGATCGGCGTGCTGCCGTTGCTGGCCCTGCAAATCCAGGCGGTGGCGGACTCCATCAGCATCCTGACCCGCGAACCGGTGCAACATCGAGTGGCCCTGGCTTTCTGCGCACTGATCACCCTGTTCACGATTTTCTTCGGCTCACGCCATATTGCCACCCGCGAGAAACACGAAGGCCTGGTGTTCGCGATTGCCTTTGAGTCGGTGATCAAGCTGATCGCCATCGGCGGCGTCGGCCTCTATGCGCTATACGGCGTGTTCGACGGCCCGCAGCAGCTGGAACTGTGGCTGCTGCAAAACCAGACCGCCCTCGCCGCCCTGCACACGCCACTGCAAGAAGGCCCGTGGCGCACACTGCTGCTGGTGTTCTTCGCCTCGGCAATCGTAATGCCGCACATGTACCACATGACCTTCACTGAGAACCTCAACCCGCGCTCGCTGGTCAGCGCCAGCTGGGGTTTGCCGTTGTTCCTGTTGTTGATGAGCCTGGCGGTGCCGCTGATCCTGTGGGCGGGCTTGAAACTGGGCGCCACCACCAAACCTGAGTATTTCACCCTGGGCATCGGCATTGCCGCAAACAGCCCGGCCTTGGCGCTACTTGCTTATGTAGGCGGCTTGTCGGCTGCCAGCGGGTTGATCATCGTGACCACCCTGGCCCTCTCGGGCATGGCACTCAACCACCTGGTATTGCCGCTGTACCAACCGCCAGCCGAGGGCAATATCTACCGCTGGCTGAAATGGACGCGGCGCGCGCTGATCGTCGCGATCATCATGGCCGGCTACGGGTTCTACCTGCTGCTGGGCGCGGGTCAAGACCTGGCCAACCTGGGGATCGTCGCATTTGTCGCCACCTTGCAGTTCCTGCCGGGCGTGCTGTCGGTACTGTACTGGCCGACCGCCAATCGGCGTGGTTTTATCGCCGGGTTGCTGGCGGGCATCCTGGTGTGGGTCGTGACCATGCTGCTGCCGCTGGTCGGCAACCTGCAGGGGTTCTATATCCCGTTGTTGAACATGATCTACGTACTGGATGACACCAGCTGGCACATGGCAGCGATTGCGTCATTGGCCGCCAACGTCTTGATGTTCACCCTGATCTCACTGTTTACCAACGCCAGCCCTGAAGAAACCAGCGCCGCCGAAGCCTGTGCAGTGGACAACGTGCGCCGCCCGCAACGGCGTGAATTGCATGCGGCCTCACCCCAGGAATTCGCCACGCAACTGGCCAAACCGTTGGGTGCCAAGGCGGCACAAAAGGAGGTCGAGCAGGCGCTGCGCGATCTTTACCTGCCGTTCGATGAGCGCCGCCCGTACGCGCTACGGCGACTGCGTGACCGCATCGAAGCCAACCTGTCCGGTTTGATGGGCCCGAGTGTGTCCCAGGACATGGTGGAAACCTTCCTGCCCTACAAGGCCGGCGGCGAAAACTACGTGACCGAAGACATCCATTTCATCGAAAGCCGGCTGGAGGACTATCACTCGCGCCTCACCGGCCTCGCCGCCGAACTTGACGCCCTGCGCCGCTACCACCGCCAGACTCTGCAGGAATTGCCCATGGGCGTATGTTCCCTGGCCAAGGATCAAGAGATCCTGATGTGGAACAAGGCCATGGAAGAACTCACCGGCATCGCTGCGCAGCGCGTGGTGGGTTCACGCCTGAATACACTGGGTGAGCCGTGGAAAGAACTGTTGCAAGGTTTCATCAATCTGCCCGACGAGCATTTGCACAAACAGCACCTGGCCCTCGACGGCCAGACCCGTTGGCTCAACCTGCACAAAGCCGCGATCGACGAACCCCTCGCCCCCGGCAACAGCGGCCTGGTATTGCTGGTAGAAGACCTGACCGAAACCCAGATGCTCGAAGACAAGCTGGTGCACTCCGAGCGCCTGGCCAGTATCGGCCGGTTGGCGGCGGGCGTGGCCCATGAAATCGGCAATCCGATCACCGGTATTGCCTGCCTGGCGCAGAACCTGCGGGAAGAGCGTGAAGACGATGGCGAAATCACCGAGATCAGCGGGCAGATCCTCGAACAGACCAAGCGTGTCTCGCGCATCGTGCAGTCGCTGATGAGCTTTGCCCATGCCGGCGCCCACCAGAACCACGACGAAGCCGTGTGCCTGGCCGAGGTGGCACAGGACGCTATTGGGCTGCTGGCCTTGAACCGGCGCAATTTCGAAGTACAGTTCTTCAACTTATGCGACCCCGACCATTGGGTCGACGGCGACTCCCAACGCCTCGCCCAAGTGCTGATCAACCTGCTGTCCAACGCCCGTGACGCCACCCCGGCCGGCGGTGCCGTACGCGTCAAGACCGAGGCTTTCGAACATACGGTCGATCTGATCGTCGAAGATGAAGGCAGCGGTATTCCACAGAACATCATGGACCGATTGTTCGAACCCTTCTTCACCACCAAGGATCCAGGTGAAGGTACCGGTCTGGGCCTTGCACTGGTCTATTCCATCGTTGAAGAGCATTATGGACAAATCACCATCGACAGCCCGGCTGACACCGAAAGCCAACGCGGCACCCGTATTCGGGTGACCTTGCCGCGTCATGTCGAAGCGACGTCCGCTGTGAACTGAGACCGTCGAGAGAATTGAATCAATGCCGCACATTTTGATCGTCGAAGACGAAACCATTATCCGCTCTGCCTTGCGTCGCCTGCTTGAACGAAATCAGTACCAGGTCAGCGAAGCCGGCTCGGTGCAGGAAGCCCAGGAGCGTTTCAGCATTCCCACGTTCGACCTGATTGTCAGTGACCTGCGCCTGCCTGGCGCGCCTGGCACCGAGTTGATCAAGCTTGGCCAGGGCACTCCGGTGCTGATCATGACCAGCTACGCCAGCCTGCGGTCGGCGGTGGACTCCATGAAGATGGGCGCGGTGGATTACATCGCCAAACCCTTCGACCATGACGAGATGCTCCAGGCAGTGGCCCGTATCCTGCGTGACCGCCAGTCGGCCAGCAGCGCGCCGGCCGAGCAACGCCCGGCGGGCAAAACCAATGACAAGCCAGGCGTCGACAACAGCAACGGCGAGATCGGCATCATCGGTTCCTGCCCACCCATGCAGGACCTGTACAGCAAGATCCGCAAAGTCGCGCCCACCGACTCCAATGTATTGATCCAGGGCGAGTCTGGCACCGGTAAAGAACTGGTGGCCCGCGCCCTGCACAACCTGTCCAAGCGTGCCAAGGCGCCGATGATCTCGGTGAACTGCGCGGCGATCCCCGAATCCCTGATCGAATCCGAACTGTTCGGCCATGAAAAAGGCGCGTTTACCGGCGCCAGCGCCGGGCGTGCGGGCCTGGTGGAAGCGGCGGACGGCGGCACGCTGTTCCTCGACGAAATCGGCGAACTGCCTTTGGAAGCCCAGGCGCGCTTACTGCGCGTGTTGCAGGAAGGCGAGATTCGCCGAGTGGGCTCGGTGCAATCGCAGAAGGTCGATGTTCGACTGATCGCCGCTACCCACAGAGACTTGAAGAGCCTGGCCAAGATCGGCCAGTTCCGTGAAGACTTGTATTACCGCCTGCACGTGATTGCCCTCAAGTTGCCGGCCCTGCGTGAGCGTGGCGCCGACGTCAACGAGATCGCCAACGCCTTCCTGCTGCGCCAGAGCGCGCGCATCAACCGCACCGACCTGAAGTTTGCCCCGGACGCAGAGCTGGCGATTCGGCATTACTCATGGCCGGGTAACGTGCGCGAGCTGGAAAATGCGGTCGAGCGTGCGGTGATCCTGTCGGAAAGCCCGGAGATTTCCGCCGAGCTGCTGGGCATCGACATTGAGCTGAGCGATCTGGAAGATGATGACTTCATCGGCCTGGCCCCACAACAGGGCGGCGGTAGCAACACCAGCCATGAGCCGACGGAAGATCTGTCATTGGAAGACTACTTCCAGCACTTCGTCCTTGAGCATCAGGACCACATGACCGAGACCGAACTCGCGCGCAAGCTGGGCGTGAGCCGTAAATGCCTGTGGGAACGTCGCCAGCGCCTGGGCATTCCACGGCGCAAGACCGGCGTGGCCAGCGAGAGTTGAGGGCGCGCCCCCACAGGTAACACCCGCAGATGTGAAAAAACTGTTACCGCGGATATTTCGCGTAACAAAAGCCGGGGCTTACGGTAACGAAGCCCCGGCTTTTTTTGGTCCGTCAAAAACCCGAAACCACCTCAACCCCCCGGTTTTGCTGGGCGGAGCAAAAGTTGGCACGCACCCTGCTATATGCTTAGTACAAAAACAATAACAAGCTTTGTACAAGACAATAAAAATAAGACGAATCGACTCACGCATAACAAAAACAACACGGCGGAGGCGCAGCTAACTGATTCTTTTGGAGAGGCGTTGCATTTGGGGCTTGCCCCGCAACCAGGCCGAGAACAACAAAAACTGCCCTAAGGCAGAGCCTGAACTGGTTGGATCGTAGATCAGCAACACAGCGACCAAAGCAATCCGTTTGCTCTTGACTCCCGATTGGGAGTGTCATGAAGGTGAAGCTTCATGGCGAGGGCGATCAACAAAAACAAGAAGCCCGCAACCCATAATAAAAATAGAGCACGCAACTACTTCTGGGGGAGCTTCGGCTCCCCTTGTAGTTTCCGCGATTTGACCGTCCAGCAACCTCTTGAAGCTTTTGGCTAGGGGCTTGCAGCTTGTTCCTACACCATCCCCTGACTAAATGCTAGAATCCCCGCCCATCATGCGGTCATTCTTCGTTATGGCCGAACATTCCTTCAAACAGTGCATCCCATGCTGAAGAAGTTGTTCCAGTCATTCCGTTCTCCCTTGCGTCGTACGCAACACAAACGCAGCACGCCTGAAGTGCTCAACAGCAGCCAGCATTCGCTGCAACGCGCTCAATTCAGCCGTTATGCGGTGAATATCGTCGAACGTTTGCAGAACGCCGGCTACCAGGCTTATCTGGTGGGCGGTTGTGTACGCGACATGCTGCTCAATATCACGCCCAAGGACTTCGACGTCGCCACCAGCGCCACGCCTGAGCAGGTGCGTGCCGAATTCCGCAATGCGCGGATCATCGGCCGACGCTTCAAGCTGGTGCATATTCACTTCGGTCGCGAAATCATTGAAGTCGCGACGTTCCGCGCCGGCCACCCGCAAAACGATGATGAGGAAGACACCAACCAGTCCTCCCGCAACGAAAGCGGGCGCATCCTGCGCGACAACGTCTATGGCACCCTGGAAGAAGACGCGCAGCGCCGCGACTTCACCATCAATGCCTTGTATTACGACCCGGTCAGCGAGCGCATTCTCGATTACGCCAATGGCGTACACGATATTCGCAACAACCTGATCCGCCTGATCGGCGACCCGGTCCAGCGCTACCAGGAAGACCCGGTGCGCATGCTGCGGGCGGTGCGTTTTGCCGCCAAGCTCAACTTCGGCATCGAGAAACACACCGCCGCGCCGATTCGCGAACTGGCACCGATGCTGCGCGAGATCCCTTCGGCGCGCCTGTTCGAAGAAGTGCTCAAGCTATTCCTCTCGGGCTATGCCGCCGACACCTTCGAAATGCTCGTCGACCTGCAGTTGTTCGACCCGCTGTTCCCGGCCAGCGCCGAGGCGTTGGAATACAACCCGACGTACACCCACACCTTGATCAGCGAAGCACTGATCAACACCGACCTGCGCATCAAGCAGAACAAGCCGGTCACCCCGGCGTTCCTGTTTGCCGCGCTGTTGTGGCCAGCGTTGCCAAAACGCGTACTGCGCTTGCAGGAGCGTGGCATGCCGCCGATCCCGGCCATGCAGGAAGCCGCCCATGAGCTGATCGCCGAGCAGTGCCAGCGCATCGCAATTCCAAAACGCTTCACGATGCCGATCCGTGAGATCTGGGACATGCAGGAACGCCTGCCACGCCGCAGCGGCAAACGTGCCGACCTGTTGCTGGACAACCCGCGTTTCCGCGCCGGCTACGACTTCCTGCTGTTGCGTGAAAGCGCCGGCGAGCAGACCGACGGCCTGGGCGAATGGTGGACCGACTACCAGGACGCCAATGACAGCGAACGCCGCGACATGATCCGTGACCTCGGCAGCAAAGGCGACGGCGAAGGCGCCGGGCCGAAGAAACGTCGCCGTAGCAGCAGCAAGCGCAAGCGTAGCGCGGCCGACGCCTCGGGCGAATAAACGTGGAACGCATCTACATCGGCATGGGCAGCAACCTGGCTGCCCCGGAGCAGCAATTGCGCAGCGCTATCGAAGCGCTGGCGCAATTGCCCGGCACCCACGTCGCCGGGGTCTCTACCTTCTATCAAAGTGACTCACTGCTCCCTGGCCAGCCGCGCTACACCAATGCGGTTGCGGCCCTGGACAGCAACCTAGCCCCACTTGAGCTGCTGGATGCACTGCAAGCCATCGAGAATGACCAGGGCCGCGAACGCCTTGAGCGTTGGGGCCCGCGCACGCTTGACTTGGACATCCTGCTGTTTGGCGATCGCCTGATCGATGCACCGCGCCTCAAGGTGCCGCACTACCAGATGCACCTGAGGGCTTTTGTGCTGTACCCGTTGGCCGAACTGGCGCCCGCCAGCCTGGCGTTACCCGATGGTCAAACCCTCCACGACCTGCTTGAAGCCTGCCCGTTTGTCGGTCTTGAACGCCTCACCGTTGCTGAATCGCGTCAGTAACAGCGGTAACACCGTCATCGTAACAATGCGGTAACACATCCAATTGACTTCCCGTGTCCTCCTCACGACTATAGGCGTCCCGCTGCCGCCAACCCGGCGCTGAAGGGCGCAATCCAGGCCTTATAAGCACTGCTCTCAAGACAGTGCGCCTGTATAAACGAAGACTCACGCGCGTTACTCGCTGTTTCCAAGCGCCTGAACGAGGACCCTTTTCATGCCAGACATTACCCTGACCACCTTGCAGAGCCTCAAGCTCAAAGGTGAAAAAATCACCATGCTGACCTGCTACGACGCCACGTTCGCCCACGCCAGTTGCCAGGCCGGGGTTGAAGTGCTGCTGGTGGGCGACTCCCTGGGCATGGTTCTTCAAGGGAATGACAGCACCCTGCCCGTCACCACCGATGAACTTGCGTACCACACCGCCAGCGTCAAGCGCGGTAACGATGGCGCCTTCATCATCGCCGACCTGCCGTTCATGGGTTACGCGACGCTCGAACAGACCTTCCAGAACGCCGGCAAGCTGATGCAAGCCGGTGCGCACATGATCAAAATTGAAGGCGCGGTGTGGCTTGCCGAGTCGATCCGCCTGCTCGCGGAGCGTGGCGTGCCGGTGTGTGCGCACATGGGCCTGACGCCGCAGTCGGTGAACATCCTCGGCGGCTACAAGGTACAGGGCCGCAATGAGGCCCAGGCACGCCAAATGCGGGCCGATGCCATCGCCTTGGAACAGGCCGGCGCGGCCATGATCCTGCTCGAATGCGTGCCGAGCGAACTGGCGGCAGAAATCACCCAGGCCGTGAAAGTGCCGGTGATCGGTATCGGCGCGGGTTCGGCCACCGATGGCCAGGTGCTGGTGGTGCACGACATGCTCGGCCTGTCGATCAGCGGCCGCGTGCCGAAGTTCGTGAAGAACTTCATGGCCGGCCAGACCAGCATCCATGACGCCTTGAGCGCTTACGTCGCCGAAGTCAAAGGCGTGACCTTCCCGGCCGCCGAACATGGGTTCTCTGCATGAACACCGTTAAAACCGTACGTGAACTGCGGGCTGCCGTGACGCATGCCCGCAGCGCCGGCAAGCGCATCGGCTTTGTGCCCACCATGGGCAACCTGCACAGCGGTCATGCCACCCTGGTGACCAAGGCCGCCCAGCAAGCGGATTTCGTGGTCGCCAGCATCTTCGTCAACCCACTGCAATTTGGCGCCGGCGAAGACCTGGACAAATACCCGCGCACCCTGGCCGCCGATCAGGAAAAGCTGCTGCAGGCCGGCTGCAACCTGCTGTTCGCGCCCACCGTCGAAGAAATGTACCCCGGTGGCATGACCGGCCAGACCCGCGTCAGCGTGCCACAACTGTCTGAAGGCCTGTGCGGCGCCAGCCGTCCCGGGCATTTCGAAGGCGTGGCGACGGTGGTCAGCAAGCTGTTCAACATGGTACAGCCGGATATGGCGGTGTTTGGCCAGAAGGATTACCAGCAACTGGCCGTGATCCGCGCCATGGTGCATGACCTGAACATGCCGATCCAGATCATCGGCGAGCCCACCGTGCGCGCCGACGACGGCCTGGCGCTGTCGTCGCGCAACGGCTACCTCAGCGACGAGCAACGCGCGATTGCGCCAGTGCTGTACCGCAGCCTCAGCCAGATCGGCGCTGCGATCAAGGCCGGTGACCGTGACTTCGCCAAGCTGCGCGCCGAACAGGTCCGCCAGATCGAAGCCGCCGGGCTGCGCCTGGACTACCTCGAAGTGCGCCAGGGCGTGCATTTGCGCCCGGCAGCGGCAGAAGATCGGGATATCGTGATCCTGGTGGCAGCCTATCTGGGGGCCACGCGTCTGATCGATAACCTGCACCTGACCCTCGACTGACCTCCCTCCAGTTGCCCTCATTGCTGCCTCAATAAAAAGTGCCGGTATAAAAAAGTACCGGCATGAGCGCAGACAAAGCCAAGACATATCGACACGCTAGGTTTAATGTAATCGCCCTGCGCTATGGTTAGCGCTGTCTGGAACCCATTGCTTGATCAAAGACTGGATGTTCCGGGCAAAAAAGTGTCCTAAAGGCAGTCCCCGTAATAAAAGGAAACCCGCAGCGATGGCGTACTACCGCACCCCTCATGACGTTACCGCTCTGCCCGCCTGGCAAGCGCTCAATCAACATCGCCAAGCCATGCAGGATTTCAGCATGCGCGAAGCGTTCAATGCCGATCCTCAGCGTTTCTCCCAGTTCACCTTGAGCAGCTGCGGACTTTTCCTCGATTACTCGAAAAACCTGATCACCGGCGAAACCCGTGACCTGCTGGTGAACCTCGCCAAAGAGGTCCACCTCAAGGACGCGATCGACGCGTTGTACAAAGGCGAACCGGTCAACTCGTCTGAAGGCCGCCCTGCGCTGCACACCGCCCTGCGCCGCCCGGTGGGTGACAAGTTGTCGGTGAACGGCGTGAACATCATGCCGGACGTGCACAAAGTGCTGAACCAGATCACTGACCTGGTCGGCCGCATCCACGACGGCCTGTGGCGTGGCTACACCGAAAAACCGATCACCGACGTGGTGAACATCGGTATCGGTGGCTCGTTCCTCGGCCCGGAGCTGGTCTCCGAAGCCCTGTTGTCCTACGCCCATAAAGGCGTGCGCTGCCATTACCTGGCGAACATCGACGGCAGCGAGTTCCACGAGCTGACCATGAAGCTGCGCGCCGAGACCACGCTGTTCATCGTCTCGTCGAAATCCTTCAACACCCTGGAAACCCTGAAAAACGCCCAGGCCGCCCGCGCCTGGTACCTGGCCCAGGGTGGCTCGGAAGCCGAGCTGTACCGCCACTTCATTGCCGTGTCGAGCAACAACGCGGCGGCCGTGGCCTTCGGTATCCGTGAAGAAAACATCTTCCCGATGTGGGACTGGGTCGGCGGCCGTTACTCACTGTGGTCGGCCATCGGCTTGCCGATTGCCCTGGCCATCGGCATGTCCAACTTCAAGGAACTGCTGTCCGGCGCCTACACCATGGACCAGCATTTCCAGAACGCCCCGTTCGAACAGAACATGCCGGTGCTGCTCGGCCTGCTGGGCGTGTGGTACGGCAACTTCTGGGGCGCGCAGAGCCACGCGATCCTGCCGTACGACCACTACCTGCGTAACATCACCAAACACTTGCAACAGTTGGACATGGAATCCAACGGCAAGAGCGTGCGCCAGGACGGTACGCCCGTCGCTACCGACACCGGTCCGGTGATCTGGGGCGGCGTGGGCTGCAACGGCCAGCACGCTTACCACCAGTTGCTGCACCAGGGGACCCAACTGATCCCGGCCGACTTCATTGTGCCGATCGTCAGCTTCAACCCGGTGTCCGACCACCATCAATGGCTGTACGCCAACTGCCTGTCCCAAAGCCAGGCACTGATGCTCGGCAAGACCCGCGCCGAAGCGGAAGCCGAGCTGCGCGACAAAGGTATCCCGGAAGACGAAGTGCAGAAGCTGGCACCGCACAAGGTGATCCCGGGCAACCGTCCGAGCAACACCATTGTGGTTGAACGCATCAGCCCGCGTCGCCTGGGCGCCCTGGTGGCCATGTATGAGCACAAGGTGTTCGTGCAAAGCGTGATCTGGGGTATCAACGCCTTCGACCAATGGGGTGTGGAGCTGGGCAAAGAGTTGGGCAAGGGCGTCTACAACCGCCTGACCGGCGCCGAAGAAACCTCGGCCGAGGATGCGTCGACCCAGGGCCTGATCAACTACTTCCGCGGTCGTCACCGCGGCTGATCCAGGTATTGCAGGGCCAACGTCCGTTTGGAGGTTGGCCTTGAACCCTCCCCCTGCTGGGTGCATCTTTATGACTTGTCGCGAAAACAAGAATAAGGATCGCTCATGTTCGATATCAGCACGTTCCCCACCGCCGATGCCGTCCGCCGGGCTGCGCAACTCAGTCAAGAGGACTATCAGCGCCTCTACCGCCAATCCATCGATCAGTCGGACACCTTCTGGGCTGAACAGGCCAAACGCTTTCTCGACTGGATAACCCCCTGGCACACCGTTCAACGCTCAGACATCCACACCGGCGCCGCCCAATGGTTTGCCGGTGGCCAGTTGAACGTCAGCTACAACTGCATCGACCGTCACCTGGCGCAACGCGCCGATCAGCCGGCCTTCATCTGGGAAGGCGATGATCCGACAAAATCGTCCAACATCACCTACCGCCAGTTGCACCAGAACGTCAGCCGCCTGGCCAATGTGCTGAAAAGCCGTGGGGTGAAGAAAGGCGACCGAGTGTGCATCTACATGCCGATGATCCCGGAGGCCGCCTATGCCATGCTCGCCTGCACGCGGATTGGCGCGGTGCACTCCGTGGTATTTGGTGGCTTCTCGCCGGATGCCCTGCGCGACCGTATTCTCGACGCCGACTGCCGCACGGTAATCACCGCAGACGAAGGCGTGCGCGGCGGCAAGCCGGTGGCGCTGAAGCAGAATGTCGACAAGGCCTTGGCCAGTTGCCCGAATGTGACTACGGTGCTGGTAGTGGAGCGCACTGGGGCGACCGTTAACTGGAGCGAAGGTCGCGACCTCAAGTATCAACAAGCCCTGGACGCCGCCAGCGACGACTGTCCGCCCGAGCCGATGGAAGCCGAAGACCCGCTGTTCATCCTCTACACCTCCGGCAGCACCGGCAAACCCAAGGGCGTGCTGCACACCACCGGCGGCTACCTGCTGCAAGCGGCGATGACCTTCAAGTACGTGCTCGATTACCGCGACGGCGAAGTGTTCTGGTGCACCGCCGACGTGGGCTGGGTCACCGGCCACAGTTACATCGTGTACGGCCCGCTGGCCAATGGCGCGACCTCGCTGATGTTCGAAGGCGTGCCGAGCTATCCGGACAGTTCACGCTTCTGGCAGGTAATCGACAAGCACCAGGTCAACATCTTCTACACCGCGCCCACCGCCCTGCGCGCGCTGATGCGCGAAGGCCACGGCCCGCTGGAGAACACCTCTCGCGCCAGCCTGCGCCTGTTGGGCAGTGTCGGCGAACCGATCAACCCGGAGGCCTGGGACTGGTACTTCAATGCCGTGGGCGAACAGCGCTGCCCGATTGTGGATACCTGGTGGCAGACCGAGACCGGCGGCATCATGCTCAGCCCACTGGTCAGCGCCCAGCGAATCAAGCCCGGTTGCGCGACCCAACCAATGTTTGGCGTACAGCCGGTACTGCTCGATGAACACGGCAAGGAATTCAGCGGCGCCGGCAGTGGCGTGCTGGCGATCAAAGCCAGCTGGCCGGGGCAGATCCGCAGTGTGTACGGCGATCCGCAGCGCATGGTCGACACCTACTTCAAACCCTACCCCGGCTACTATTTCACCGGTGATGGCGCACGCCGCGATGAAGACGGCGACTACTGGATCACCGGGCGCATCGACGATGTGATCAACGTGTCCGGCCATCGCATCGGCACTGCCGAGGTGGAAAGCGCCCTGGTACTGCACGACCAGGTGGCCGAGGCCGCCGTGGTGGGCTACCCCCATGATGTCAAAGGCCAGGGCATCTATGCCTTTGTCACCCCCATGAATGGCGTGGAACCCAGCGATGCGTTAAAAAAACATCTGCTGGAGCTGGTCAGTAAAGAAATTGGCAGCTTCGCCAAGCCGGAACTGATCCAATGGGCCCCGGCCTTGCCGAAAACCCGTTCCGGCAAAATCATGCGCAGGATCTTGCGCAAGATTGCCTGCAACGAACTGGACAGCCTGGGTGACACCTCGACCCTGGCCGATCCGAGCGTGGTGGACGGCTTGATCGACAAGCGCCTGAACCGATAGGAAACCCTTGAGTCGCCATGGAATTTATCCGCAGCCGTATCGAAACCCAGCTGATGAGCCTGACCGGCCTATCGCTGGGCCAACTGGACCTGGAAAACCCCAAGGGCGACCCCGGCCTGTTCGGGCCCGACTCGGTGAGTTGGCAAGTGCATGGCGACTTCAGCAGCATGCTCATCGGCGGCATCAGCGCCTTGATGCTGCAAGCCTTGCACCCGCTGGCACTGGCGGGCGTATGGGACCATTCAAACTTTCGCCAGGACATGCTCGGGCGCTTGCGGCGTACCTCGCAGTTCATTTCGGGTACGACGTTCGGCTCGCGAAAAGACGCCGACTGGCTGATCGAAAAAGTCCGCACCATTCACCTGCAGGTGGTCGGCCACGCGCCGGACGGTCGACCCTATGCGGCCAGCGACCCGGAATTGCTGACCTGGGTGCATGTGGCGGAGGTCAGTAACTTCCTGGCCGCCCACTTGCGTTACCGCAACCCGCACCTGTCCGGTCGCGACCAGGACCGGTACTACAGTGAAATTGCCTTGGTCGCTGAGCAACTGGGTGCGCGGCATGTTCCGCGCTCTCGGCAGGAAGTTTCGGATTATCTGGTACGCATCCGCCCGCAACTGCTGTGCGACGATCGCAGCCGTGAAGTATTGCGCTTACTGTTGAACGCCCCCTCCCCCAGCCTGCTGGCCAAGCCATTTGGTAGCTTGATGATGCGCGCGGGGATCGACCTGCTGCCGGATTGGGCCAGCGCGATGCTGGATCAGCACCAGAGCCCGCTGCAACGCCAGATGATCCGTGCCGGCGTCAAGCGCAGTGCGCCGATGCTGCGCTGGGCGATGCGCAATGGTTCGGTGCAACGCGCCCATCGCCGGATGGGGTTGATGTAGGTGACGGCGCATAGCTGTTAAACTTCGCGCCCTCAATTTCCCAGCAAGGCGCGCTCCATGTCTTCCCTGAATCAGGCGCTGCGCGCCGCCCTCGATCATCGCCAAGACCTGATCAGCGAACTGCATGCACAGGGCACCGACTGTTACCGGCTGTTCCATGGCAGCCAGGAAGGCGCCGGCGGCCTGACCATCGACCGCTACGGTCCGCAATTGCTGGTGCAGAGTTTCCACCAATCCCTGGAAACCACCGACCTGCTGGACCTGCATCAACAGGTCAATCAGTACATGGGCCTGGAGTTGTTGCTGGTGTACAACGATCGCTCACGGGGCAATTCGCGCATTGACCGCGAAGACACGGTCTACCGTGCCGACCCCGCCGCACTGGAAGACCTGGTTGGCCATGAGTGGGGGCTCAGTTACCGCGTACGTGGGCGGCATGCCGGGCAGGACCCGCTGCTGTTCCTCGACCTGCGTAACACCCGCGGCTGGGTCAAGGCCCACAGCGCCGGCAAAAGCGTGCTCAACCTGTTCGCCTACACCTGTGGCGTGGGCCTGAGCGCCGCCGCCGGTGGCGCCCGCGAGGTGTGCAACCTGGACTTCGCCGAGGGCAACCTGGCGGTGGGTCGCGAAAACGGCTTGCTGAACCCGCAATTGCCGAGCATGCAGTTCGTACAGTCCGACTACTTCCCGGCGATTCGCCAATTGGCGGGCCTGCCGATCACCCAGCGTCGTGGGCAAAAGCTGCCGAGTTATCCGCGCCTGGAGCAACGTCAATACGACCTGGTGCTGCTGGACCCGCCGGCCTGGGCCAAGAGCGCGTTCGGCACCGTCGACCTGCTGCGCGACTACCAGAGCCTGCTCAAGCCTGCACTACTGGCTACTGCCGACAATGGCGTGCTGATCTGCTGCAACAACCTGGCGAAAGTCAGCATGGAGGATTGGCGCGAACAGGTACTGCGCTGCGCGGAAAAAGCCGGGCGCCCGGCGCGTGACTGGCAAATCATGACGCCTGGAGCGGACTTCCCATCCCAGGATCAGCAACCTCCCCTGAAAACCCTGATACTTCAGCTGTAAGACGTTTCTCAAAGGCCCTTGCTCTTCGGAACCGAAAACCCGTGCCATACTCCAAGGCACTCCTGTTTGACATAGATGGCGCCGCCCCATGCCCAAAGGATTGATTCGCGCCGCTGGCGCCTTGTTGACTGCCCTTGCCCTGTACAGCTTGCTGGGCTTTTTGATTCTCCCCGGCATCGCCCTTCGCATCGCCAACCAGCAACTGGCCAATTACGCCACGGTGCCGGCGCGGATCGAGCGAATCGAGCTCAACCCGTTCAGCCTGGAACTGACCCTGTGGGGCCTGAAGATCGGTGAGCCCGGCAAGGAACAGGTCGGGTTCGAACGCCTCTACGCCAACCTGCAGATCGACAGCCTCTGGACCCGCGCCCTGCACCTGGCCGATGTACAACTGGACAAGCCCAAGACCGAATTGCTGTTCGACAAGTCCGGCCAACTCAACCTGGCGCAGTTGTTCAAGCTGCCGCCCAGCGAGCCAACACCGGCCAATCCCGATGCCAAACCGTTCCCTTTGCGTATCGACAGCATCAAGCTGGCCGGTGGTTATGTGCACTTCGAGGACTTGCGCCCCAGCGAGCCCATCGAATTCCTCTACGACACACTCGACTTCGAGCTGAAGAACCTCAGCACCCTGCCCGAAGACAACGCCGACATGACCCTGGTCGCAGCCGGCCCGGCAGGTGGGCAGATCGACTGGAAAGGCAATTTCAGCCTGGTGCCGATCACCTCCGAAGGTACGTTGAAAGTCACCAACGGCAAGATGAAAGCCTGGTGGCCCTATGTACGTGACGCACTGCCGCTGGTGCTTGAAGACGGTGTACTCAACTTCAGCACCGAGTACAAATTCAGTCTGGCCAAAGAGACCGAGCTGAACCTGACCAACACCGCCGCCAGCATCGCGCCCTTTGCCATCAAGGCACCGGACGGCCGCCCATTGGTGCGCCTGGAGCGCCTGGACGTCAGCGAGACCACGGTGGACCTGGCCAAGCAGCACGTGGTGGTCGGCAAGATCCGCAGCAATAAACTGGAAACCTGGGCGGCCCTTGAGGCCGACGGGCAACTGGACTGGCAGAAACTGTTCGCCAGCCAGCCAAGCAAACCGGCCAAGGCGCCCGAGCCGAAAAACGCCCCCGCCACCGCCGACTCGCCAAAAGCCGAACCCGCCGCGCCCAGCAAACCCTGGCAAGTGCTGCTCAAGGACGTGCAACTGCGTAACTATCAGGTGCACCTGGCTGACCGTCAGGCCAAGCCGGCGGTAGCGCTGGAACTCGGCCCGCTGAACGTCGACCTGCAGAACTTCGACAGCCTCAACCAGAGCCCGTTTACCTTGAAGGTCGACTCCGGCGTAGGCAAGCAAGGCAAGCTCCAAGCATCCGGCGAGGTCAACCTCAACCCGGTCAGTGCCAGGCTGAAAGTGAATACCCAGGACATCGACCTGCGGGTGGCCCAGTCCTACATCAGCCCGTTCATCCGCCTGGAGCTGCGCAGCGGCATGCTCGGCAGCAATCTGGATGTGAACCTGAAAAGCACCGATCCTTTGAAGTTGCAGGTCACCGGACGGGCGCAGGTCGATCAATTACACACGTTGGACACCCTCAAGACCCGTGACTTCCTCAAATGGCAGCGCCTGGTGCTCGAAGGCGTGAACTACCAGCACGGCGACAGCCTGTCGATCGACAAGGTCAACCTGCTGCAGCCGTATGCGCGCTTCATGATCAACGACGACCGCACCACCAACGTTGATGACCTGCTGATTCCGCAAGCGCCCGACAAAGGTCCCAAGCCCGCCAGCAAGGACAAGCCCTTGGGCATTCGCATCGGGCAGATTGCGATCAATGACGGCTCGGCCAATTTTGCCGACTTCAGCCTCACACCCAACTTCGCCACCGCGATTCAACAGCTCAACGGGCAGATCGGCACCATCGACAGTCGCCAGGCCAAACCGGCCAGCGTCGATATCAAGGGCAAGGTTGATCGCTATGCACCGGTGACCATCAAGGGCAGCGTGAACCCGTTCGATCCGATGGCGGCTCTGGACATTGCGACCAGCTTCAAACGTGTCGAACTGACCACCCTGACGCCTTATTCCGGCAAGTTCGCCGGCTTCCGTATCCGCAAGGGCCGCCTGAACCTCGACCTGCACTACGTCATCACCAAGGGCCAGTTGAAGGCCGAGAACAAAGTGGTGGTTGAGCAGCTGCAACTGGGTGAGAAAGTCGACAGCGCCGATGCCGTGGACTTGCCGATTCGCCTGGCCGTCGCTTTGCTCAAGGACAGTGACGGCAAGATCTCGATCGAACTGCCGGTCACCGGTGACTTGAACAACCCGCAATTCAGTGTGATGCCGATCGTCTGGCAGACCCTGCGCAACCTCGTGGTGCGCGCAGCGACGGCGCCCTTCAAGTTTATCGGTGGGCTGGTGACGGGCGGCGGCTCGGAAGACCTCGGCAATGTGTCGTTCGCCGCAGGTTCAAGCGAATTGAACAAGGATGCGGAAGGCGCCCTGAACACGTTGGCTAAAGCACTTAAGGAACGCCCAACCCTGCGCCTGGAAATCGAAGGCACAGCGGCGGCCAGCAGCGATGGGCCATTCCTTGCCGCCCAGCGACTGGAGCGTGAATACCAGTACAACTACTACAAGATTCTTCAGCGTCGTGGCGACAAAGTACCTGCCCAGGCCTCGTTGCTTGTCGTACCCGAGAAGGAAAAAGCGCCATTGCTGGAAGGCATCTACCGCACCCGCCTGAAACAACAACCGCCGGCCGAATGGAAGGACCTGAGCAGCGATGACCGCAGCGCGAAGCTTCGCGACGGCGTGATCAAGTTCTGGAGTGGCAGCGACGTGCTGCTACGCCAACTTGGCCAGGACCGTGCCAGCACCATCAAGGACTACCTCGTGGACAAAGGCCAGTTGGAAGATGACCGGGTGTACTTCATCGACGCCAACCTGGGCCAGGCTGAGAAAGATGGTCGGGTGGTCACGCCAATGCATCTGGATGCAGAGTAACGCCTGAGCAACACTATCCAAATGTGAGAGCGGGCTTGCTCGCGAAAGCGGAGTGTCAGTCACCGGATGCATTGGCTGATCTACCGCATTCGCGGGCAAGCCCGCTCCCACACTTTATTTTCATCTGCCCTTCACATGTATCCAACCCACAATAGAACCCCACAATAGAACAGGCCCCGACATAAATGCCGGGGCCTGTAATGACCACATCCGTGTGGTCGGTCGCATGAACCTCGCAGGTGCATTGAGTGGATATCTAACTCACGCGCCGCCGCCGCCTAGTTCAGACGAACTGTTGAGCGTTACTCTGCTTTCAGGCCATCGGCCGATACAGCTTTAACGCCTTTGATTTTCTTGGTGATGTTCACCGCGGTAGTTTTCTGAGCTTCAGTAACCGGTGCGGTCGAAGACAGAGACACTACGCCTTTGTTGGTTTCGACTTTGATGTCGGTACCAGGAATGCCTTTCTCGGTAACCAGGTCAGCTTTTACTTTGGTGGTGATCCAAGTGTCCGAAGTGGACTCCTTGGCGTCAGCCGCTGCGCCTTTGGTTTTGTCGATGTTGTCAGCCTTGGTAGCGCCGCCAGCCATCAGGCCGTCAGCAGAAACAGCAGTTACACCTTTGATCTTCTTGGTGATGGCTACAGCAGTAGCTTTTTGCGAATCGGAGATCGCAACGGTCGAGGACAGGGAAACCACGCCTTTGTTGGTTTCTACCTTGATGTCCGAACCAGGAATGCCTTTTTCGGTCAGCAGGTCAGCTTTGACTTTGGTGGTGATCCAAGTGTCCGAAGTGGTTTCTTTAGCCTTGGTGACTTCACCGGCGGCCAAGGTCATTGGAGCTTGGGAAGTCTGGGCAAAGGCCACGTTAGCACCCATGGCCAGGGTCAGAGCGGTAGCAGTAGCGAGAGCGAACTTCTTCATACGAGTAACTCCTGTTTTATTGAAAGTCTGCAGTGTGTGAACCTTGATGCTGCAGCGTTAACAGGGTTATTGCAGGCAGTGTGCCAAGTCGGCAATAGAAATTAAATCCTTTATAAACAATGACTTATAAAAAACATAAAAATCCGGATTCGTGCAACTTGCATGATGCCGTCTGGGCCTGCATGCAAGTTGCGGCTTTTGCTTTGCATTAACCGCCTGATTTTTAGGTATTTTCCTGCTCCCATAAAAAAGGACTCCGAAGAGTCCTCTTTTTCAGCGTGAAGCTTGGGGGTGATTAAACGCCCGAAGCCTTGGCTGCTGCTACGTCCTTGATGGACAGCTTGATACGGCCGCGGTTGTCCACGTCCAGTACCAGCACTTCCACTTCCTGGCCTTCCTTCAGAATGTCGGTGACTTTCTCAACGCGAGCGTCGCTCAGCATGGAGATGTGCACCAGACCGTCTTTGCCCGGCAGGATGTTCACGAATGCGCCAAAGTCGACGATGCGCTCAACCTTACCGACGTAGATCTTGCCGATCTCGGCCTCGGCAGTAATGCCCAGGACGCGCTGACGTGCTGCTTCAGCCGCTTCCTTGGTTTCACCGAAGATCTTGATCGAGCCGTCGTCTTCGATATCGATCGAAGCCTTGGTCTCTTCACAGATCGCACGGATGGTCGCGCCGCCTTTACCGATAACATCACGGATTTTGTCGGTGTCGATTTTCATCGCGATCATGGTCGGAGCATTTTCCGACAGTTCGGTGCGGGACTGACCAATGATCTGGTTCATCTGGCCGAGGATGTTCAGGCGCGCTTCCAGGGCTTGGCCCAGGGCGATTTCCATGATCTCTTCGGTGATGCCCTTGATCTTGATGTCCATCTGCAGCGCGGTCACACCTTTGGCGGTACCGGCTACCTTGAAGTCCATGTCACCCAGGTGGTCTTCGTCGCCCAGGATGTCGGTCAGGATGGCGAACTTCTCGCCTTCTTTAACCAGACCCATGGCGATACCGGCAACCGGCGCCTTCATCGGTACACCAGCATCCATCAGTGCCAGGGACGCACCGCAAACGGAAGCCATGGAGCTGGAACCGTTGGATTCGGTGATTTCCGATACGACACGGATGGTGTACGGGAACACGTCAGCGGCAGGCAGCATGGCCTGAACCGAACGGCGCGCCAGACGGCCGTGACCGATTTCGCGACGACCAGCGCCCCCCATACGACCACACTCGCCCACCGAGAACGGAGGGAAGTTGTAGTGCAGCATGAACGGGTCTTTTTTCTCGCCTTCCAGGGTATCCAGCAGCTGTGCGTCACGGGCAGTACCCAGGGTAGCGACTACCAGAGCCTGAGTTTCACCACGGGTGAACAGGGCCGAACCGTGAGTCTTCGGCAGAACGCCGACTTCGATGTTCAGCGGACGAACGGTGCGAGTGTCACGACCGTCGATACGTGGCTTGCCGTTAACGATGTTTTCGCGAACGGTGCGGTATTCGATTTCGCCGAAAGCCGCTTTGACGTCGCTGGAGGAAGGCTGGCCTTCTTCACCGGACAGCTTGGCCACAACCTGGTCCTTCAACTCGCCCAGGCGAGCGTAACGGTCGGCCTTGACAGTGATGGTGTAGGCGTCGGAGATGGCAGCGCCGAACTCGGAGCGGATAGTGCTCAGCAGCTCGGTGGCTTCAGCCTGTGGAGCCCAGGCCCAAGTTGGTTTGGCAGCTTCGGCAGCGAGTTCTTTAACCGCGTTGATCACGGACTGGAACTCGTCGTGAGCAAACAGTACAGCGCCCAGCATCTGGTCTTCGGTCAGCTCTTTGGCTTCCGATTCAACCATCAGCACGGCTTCCGAAGTACCGGCAACGACCATGTCCAGGCTCGATGCTTTCAGTTGCTCGTAAGTCGGGTTCAGCAGGTAGCCGGTGCTTTCGTGGAATGCAACGCGGGCGGCGCCGATCGGGCCATCGAAAGGAATACCGGAGATAGCCAGGGCAGCCGAGGTACCGATCATCGCAGCGATGTCCGGATCGGTCTTCTTGCTGGTGGAAACGACGGTGCAGACAACCTGCACTTCGTTCATGAAGCCTTCTGGGAACAGCGGACGGATCGGACGGTCGATCAGTCGGGAAGTCAGGGTTTCTTTCTCGGAAGGACGGCCTTCGCGCTTGAAGAAACCGCCAGGGATCTTACCGGCAGCGTAAGTTTTTTCCTGGTAGTGAACGGACAGAGGGAAGAAGCCTTTGCTCGGGTCAGCGGTCTTGGCGCCAACAACGGTCACCAGTACGGTAACGTCGTCATCAACGGTAACCAGCACTGCGCCGGAGGCTTGACGGGCAATACGGCCTGTCTCGAGGGTAACGGTCGACTGACCGAACTGGAATTTTTTGATAACCGGGTTCACGGTGTCCTACCTTCTTTGTGGCTCTTGGGGAACTTGTCTTCTTGCGAAATTCTTGGGCAATGCCGGGAATCGGCCCGACGCTCGTCCAGGGTAAAACGTGTATCCAGATAAAACTTGAGGCTGGGAGCCTGCCATGGGCCAGCGGGAATCCCACTGGCACACGGCAGACAACCAACCTCTAGCGCAATCGCTTATTAGCGACGCAGACCCAGGCGACCGATCAGAGTCTGATAACGACCCAGATCCTTGCCTTTCAGGTAGTCCAGCAGCTTACGGCGCTGGTTTACCATGCGGATCAGACCACGACGGGAGTGGTGGTCTTTACCGTTGGCCTTGAAGTGACCTTGCAGCTTGTTGATGTTGTGGGTCAGCAGTGCAACTTGCACTTCTGGCGAACCAGTGTCACCAACAGCTTGCTGATAGTCAGCAACGATTTGTGCTTTTTCTTGAACGTCGAGAGCCATGAGGCAATCCTTTTTTCAGGAAACCACCCAAAGGGCAGTTTCAACAGGCCAGGGACAAATCCCTGTATCTAAAAATGAGTGTTGACCGTGCCTGTTAACAGCCACACTCGTTCGGTCATTCTGACCGAATCAGTCGACGGGGCGCTATACGCCCGTCTTCGCTCACTTCACCGATACCGATAAAGCGACCGTTATGATCCTGTACCCGCACCATGCCGAACTTCGGGGCATCCGGAGCGCGTACCGGCTGGCCGTTTAGCCAGTAGAACGCGCTGTGCTCCGAGAAGTGCAGCAATGGCCAATCGAGCAAACCGCTGTCCGATGGCATCAGGAAGCGATCAACGGCTTCATTGCCGCCTTCGGCATGCACCGCTTCCAACTCTTCCAGCGTGACCGTCTGGGCCAGGCTGAAAGGACCGGCCTGGGTGCGCCGCAGTTCTGCAACGTACGCGCCGCAACCGAGCTTTTCACCGATATCTTCCACCAGGGTACGGATATAGGTGCCTTTGCTGCAGTCCACGGCCAACCGGGCGGTGTCGCCTTCACAGGCGAGCAATTCCAAGCGCGCAATAGTAACAGAACGCGGTTCGCGCTCCACTACTTCGCCCGCACGTGCCAACTTGTAAAGAGGCTGGCCATCACGCTTGAGCGCCGAGTACATCGGCGGTATCTGACTGATTTCCCCACGAAAAGCGGGTAAAGCAGCTTCGATATCAGCACGACCAACGGTCACGTCGCGAACCTGCAAAACGTCACCTTCGGCGTCGGCCGTGGTGGTGGTCTTGCCCAGTTGCATCAGGGTTTCATAACCCTTGTCGGAATCGAGCAGGTATTGGGAGAACTTGGTGGCCTCGCCAAAGCACAGCGGCAACACGCCGGTGGCTAGTGGATCGAGGCTGCCGGTGTGCCCGGCCTTTTCGGCATTGAGCAGCCAGCGGACCTTCTGCAACGCGGCATTGGAGGTAAAGCCAATGGGTTTGTCGAGCAGAATGATGCCGCTGACGTTGCGACGGATACGTTTGACCTGAGCCACCGCTTACTCCTTGGCGTCTTCAGGTGTGGACGGATGCTGGCTGTCTTCCGCCACGGCGCGCTCGATCAGGGCCGACAGGTGTGCGCCCCGCACGACGCTTTCGTCGTAGTGGAAGTGCAGCTGGGGCACGCTGCGCAGCTTCATTTCACGGGCCAACTGCATGCGTAGGAAACCTGCAGCCGAGTTGAGCACCTTGATGCTTTGCGCGATTTCTTCGCTGTTGTCCTGCCCCATCACGGTGATGAAGATCTTGGCGTGACCCACGTCACGACTCACTTCAACGGCGGTGATGGTGACCAGGCCAACGCGTGGATCTTTGACTTCGCGACGGATCAGTTGGGCCAGCTCGCGCTGCATCTGATCGCCGATACGCTGGGTACGGCTGTATTCTTTTGCCATGTCTTGTTACCTGTTACTGCCACACGGTGAAACCCGTGGGGTCTGAAAGCGGCAAACGCCCGGCCTGACAAAAGCCAGACCGGGCGTTGCGTTTAGAGTCCGTACGCTGCGCGGGGCATTTGCATGCCCACGCGCTGCGTGGCTCCTGAAGTGCGCGAGTTAGAGGCTGCGAGCAACCTGAACCTTCTCGTAGACTTCGATCTTGTCGCCAGCCTTGACGTCGTTGTAGCTCTTGACGCCGATACCGCATTCCATGCCGGCACGTACTTCAGAAGCGTCATCCTTGAAGCGGCGCAGGGATTCCAGCTCGCCTTCGAAGATAACGATGTCTTCACGCAGTACACGGATTGGACGGTTACGGTACACGGTGCCTTCAACCACCATGCAGCCGGCGATCGCGCCGAATTTCGGCGAGCGGAACACGTCACGTACTTCGGCGATACCCAGGATGTTCTCCCGGACGTCGCTGCCAAGCATGCCGGTGAGGGCTTTCTTGACGTCTTCGATGATGTCGTAGATGACGTTGTAGTAACGCATGTCCAGGCCTTCCTGCTCGACGATCTTGCGAGCGCCGGCATCGGCACGCACGTTGAAGCCGAACAGTACAGCGTTGGAAGCCAGTGCCAGGTTGGCGTCGGACTCGGTGATACCACCGACACCGCCACCGACAACGCGCACTTGCACTTCGTCGTTACCCAGGCCGTTCAAGGCGCCGTTCAACGCTTCGAGTGAACCACGTACGTCAGATTTGAGGACGATGTTAAGCGTCTTCTTCTCTTCCTGGCCCATGTTCTCGAAGATGTTTTCCAGCTTGCCGGCGTGAGCACGGGCCAGCTTGACTTCACGGAACTTGCCTTGACGGAACAGAGCCACTTCACGGGCTTTCTTCTCGTCGGCAACCACGCTCATTTCGTCGCCAGCGTCCGGAGTACCGTCCAGGCCGAGGATCTCGACCGGGATAGCAGGACCTGCTTCCTTGATTGGCTTGCCGTTCTCGTCGAGCATGGCACGTACACGGCCATAGTTCGAACCGACCAGCACCATGTCGCCTTGGCGCAGGGTACCGTCTTGAACCAGAACGGTCGCAACCGGGCCACGGCCCTTGTCGAGACGGGACTCGACCACAACACCACGGCCAGGAGCCGATGGCGTAGCAGTCAGTTCCAGAACTTCGGCTTGCAACAGAACAGCTTCGAGCAGTTCGTCAACACCGGTACCCATCTTCGCGGAAACCGGTACGAATGGAGTGTCACCACCCCACTCTTCGGACGTCACGCCGTGAACCGACAGTTCGCTACGGATGCGATCGAGATCGGCGCCCGGCTTATCGATTTTGTTCACAGCGACTACCAGCGGAACGCCAGCTGCCTTGGCATGCTGAACGGCTTCGATGGTTTGTGGCATCACGCCGTCGTCGGCTGCAACCACCAGGATCACGATGTCGGTCGCCTTGGCACCACGGGCACGCATTGCGGTAAACGCAGCGTGACCAGGGGTATCGAGGAACGTCACCATGCCACGGTCAGTTTCAACGTGGTACGCGCCGATGTGCTGGGTGATACCGCCGGCTTCGCCTGCGGCTACCTTGGCACGACGGATATAGTCGAGCAGGGAGGTTTTACCGTGGTCAACATGGCCCATTACGGTCACAACCGGTGCACGGGAAACCGCCTCACCTTCAAACTTCAGGGACTCGGCCAGGGAATCTTCCAGGGCGGTGTCGCTGACCAGGGTCACTTTGTGGCCCAACTCTTCAGCAACAAGCTGGGCAGTTTCCTGATCCAGTACCTGGTTGATGGTGGCCGGAGTACCCAGCTTGAACATGAACTTGATGATTTCAGCAGCCTTGACCGACATCTGCTGGGCCAGATCGCCCACAGTGATGGTCTCGCCGATCTTCACTTCACGCACGACAGGGCCGGTTGGGCTCTGGAAACCGTGGGCGTTGCGTTTCTTCAGCTTGGCCTTGCCGCGACCACCACGACGGAAGCCATCGCTTTCTTCGTCGGTAGTACGTGGGGCAACGCGTGGAGCAGGCGCTTTCTCTTTGACCGAGGCACGATGCGGAGCGTTTTTGCGCTCGCCATCGCCACCACCACCGCGACGATTGTTATCGTCGGCACGTGGTTTGTCCGGACGACGAGGTTCGTCGCGCTTGCGAGCGTCAGCAGCCGGTGCTGGTGCTGCGGCAACCGGAGCGGCCTCACGCACAGCTTCAACTGGCGCGCTAGGCGCAGCGACCGCTTCAGAGGCAGCAGGTTGCGCAGCAGCAGGCTGGCGACGCGCTTCTTCTTCGGCGCGACGCTTGGCTTCTTCTTCAGCCTTCTGACGAGCAGCATTTTCTACTGCGCGACGTTCTTCCAGTTCGCGTTTGCGCTCGGCTTCGATTTCTTCCGGGCTGCGCTGTACGAAGACTTTCTTCTTGCGTACTTCAACGCTGATGCTCTTGCTACCAGCAACACGCAGGGTGCTGGTGGTTTTGCGCTGCAATGTAATCTTGCGCGGTTCTTCCACTTTCGCCTTGTGGCTGCTCTTCAAGTGAGTCAGCAAAGACTGCTTCTCACTATCGCTCACACCTTCATCGGCGGCGGTGTGCGGCAGACCTGCCTCACGCATCTGCTGCAACAGGCGCTCTACCGGTGTTTTGACCTCATCGGCCAGTTGTTTCACCGTGACTTGCGTCATGCACTTCTCTCCTCAGGCCGCGCCTAGTTACTCGAACCAATGGGCTCGGGCGGCCATGATCAACTTGCCGGCACGATCATCGTCAATGCCGTCGATGTCGAGCAGATCGTCAATAGACTGCTCGGCCAGGTCTTCGCGGGTAATTACGCCGCGCACCGCCAGTTCCATCGCCAAATCCTTGTCCATACCCTCAAGCGAGAGCAGGTCTTCGGCCGGATGGGCGTCTGCCAGCTTTTCCTCAGTAGCGATGGCTTTAGTCAACAAACGATCCTTGGCCCGAGCGCGAAGCTCGTTGACGGTGTCTTCGTCAAAGCCGTCGATGTTGAGCATTTCTTCCAACGGTACGTAGGCAATCTCTTCCAGGCTGGTGAAGCCTTCATCTACCAGCACCTGCGCCAGGTCTTCATCGACTTCCAACTCTTCGATGAAGTTGCGCAGGATGTCACCGGTTTCAGCTTGCTGCTTAGCCTGGATGTCCGATTCGGTCATCACGTTCAGGGTCCAACCGGTCAGTTGGCTGGCCAGACGCACGTTCTGACCACCACGACCAATGGCCTGAGCCAGATTGTCTGCGCCAACGGCGATGTCCATTGCATGGGCATCCTCGTCAACGATAATTGCCGCCACTTCAGCCGGCGACATGGCGTTGATCACGAACTGCGCCGGGTTATCGTCCCACAGGACGATGTCCACACGCTCGCCACCCAACTCGCCCGAAACCGCCTGGACGCGCGAACCGCGCATACCAATGCAAGCACCTTGCGGGTCGATGCGTTTGTCCTTGGAGCGGACCGCGATCTTGGCACGCGAACCCGGGTCGCGGGACGCAGCCATGACTTCGATCAGGCCTTCGGCGATTTCCGGGACTTCGATACGGAACAGCTCGATCAGCATTTCCGGCGCGGTACGCGACAGGATCAACTGAGGGCCGCGGTTCTCGGTGCGGATTTCCTTGAGCAGCGCACGCAGACGCACGCCAACACGGAAGGTTTCGCGGGAAATGATGTCTTCGCGAGCCAGCAACGCTTCGGCGTTGTTGCCCAGGTCGACGATCACATTATCGCGGGTGACTTTTTTCACGGTGCCGGAGATGATTTCACCCAGGCGCTCGCGATAGGCGTCAACGACTTGAGCGCGCTCGGCTTCGCGAACCTTCTGCACAATGACCTGTTTGGCGGTCTGTGCAGCGATACGGCCGAATTCGATCGATTCGATCTTTTCTTCGACGACATCACCGACCTTGGCGCCAGGATGCGTTTGCGCAACCTTGCTTGGCCAGGTTTCGATGGCCGGATCATCAAGATCGGCTTCTTCGACGACCGTCCAGCGACGGAAAGTCTCATAGGCACCGGTGTGGCGGTTGATTTCCACACGCAGATCAACTTCGTCTTCAAAACGCTTTTTGGTAGCAGTGGCCAGGGCCAGCTCCAACGCTTCAAAAATCACGTTTGCCGGTACGCCCTTTTCATTGGATACCGACTCAACAACCAGCAGTACTTCTTTGCTCATCGTACGCCTCGCCTTTCGCAAGCCATTGGATCCGCGGGATCCGCGTCTCAGTCAAAACTGGGAATAATGTTGGCCTTGTCGATCATATCGATCGGCAACAGGAACTCATGGTCTTCTACCTGCACCACGACATCCTGTTCTTCTACACCGCGCAGAAGGCCCTGAAAGTTGCGTCGCCCTTCAAAGGGAGAGCGCAGCTTGATCTTCACTTGTTCACCGGCAAATTTTGCAAACTGATCAATAGTGAACAGTGGGCGTTCCATGCCTGGCGAGGAAACTTCGAGGGTGTATTCAACGGAGATCGGATCTTCAACATCCAGCACACCGCTGATCTGACGGCTGACAATGGCACAATCGTCCACCAGCACGCCGCCCTCTTTATCGATATAAACGCGCAACATTGAGTGGCGACCTTGAGCCGAAAACTCAATACCCCAGCATTCATAGCCTAGGGCCACGACCACCGGGGCCAACAAGGCCTGCAACTCTTCTAGCTTGCTCGACACCTGAACCCCCTCGTGCATGTATGTGCATGCTGTGCAAAATAAAAAAATGGGCGAAACGCCCATCCTTGAAACGCCGTCGAACAGCGGCGTTGAAAGTGTCCAGCTAACAAAAAGCCCCTTAAAAGGGGCTCCGCTAAAACTGGTTGCGGGGGCCGGATTTGAACCGACGACCTTCGGGTTATGAGCCCGACGAGCTACCAGACTGCTCCACCCCGCGACAAAGCTGGGGCGGAAGTATACGACCGATCCCTTACAGGGTCAATGTAACCTTCCACCTACAAGAAAGCCCGCAACAGCGGGCTCTCCTGATAATTGGTACCGAGAAGGGGACTCGAACCCCTACACCCTATGGGCACAACCACCTCAAGGTTGCGTGTCTACCAATTCCACCACCTCGGCAATACAGCGTTTACAACCCTTCTTACTTCTGCTCTTGAGCTGGAGGTACGTCAGTCGCTGGAGTAGCCGACTTTTGCTCTTGAAGCACCGGGACATCATCAGAAGCCGGTTTTGCTTTTGGCACTTCCAACACTGCTGGGTTTGGGAGACCTACTTGAGTCAGCACATGAGCTTTCTCTTTAGCAAAGTAACCTAACCCCAAGCTGGTTATGAAGAAACCGGCGGCAAGTATAGCAGTAAACTTACTAAGAAAGGTAGAGGAACCTTGGCTTCCGAACACAGTATTTGAAGCACCTGCACCGAAAGACGCACCAGCATCCGCACCTTTACCCTGTTGCAGCAAAACCAGAGCAACTACGCTCAGAGCAGCCAACAGATGAAAAACGACTACGACTGTTTCCAGCATTTTTTCAGTTTCCCGCGGCGCGACAGATCGCACCGAACTCATCTGCATTCAGGGAAGCTCCACCAATGAGCCCCCCATCGATATCCGGCATGCCGAACAGTTCGACCGCATTGGCCGCCTTCACGCTGCCGCCGTATAGAAGCCGCACACCTTGCGCGACTTCAGAATTCTCTGCCGCCAACTGCGCGCGGATGGCTGCGTGCACATCCTGCGCCTGTTGCGGTGTAGCAGTCAGCCCGGTGCCAATGGCCCAGACCGGCTCGTAAGCAATTACTGCCTTTGCAAACGCACCAACACCCAGCTCCTCGATGATGCTGCCTAGCTGACGCGAGACAACTTCAAGAGTCTTGCCCGATTCGCGCTGCTCCAGGGTCTCCCCTATGCACAACACCGGAATCAAGCCACAAGCCTGTGCCGCTGCGAACTTGCGATTGAGTGTCCCGTCACGCTCGCCCATCATCTGACGGCGCTCGGAGTGCCCGACAAGCACATAGGAACAACCCGCATCGACCAACTGACTCGGCGCAATTTCACCGGTCAACGCACCTTGCATGGCTTCCACCGCAGAATTCTGCGCGCCGACCTGGATCGACTTGCCCTTCAAGCCATCAACCACTTGGGTGATATGCAAGCAAGGCGGGAAAACCGCGACATCAACACCGCTCGGCAAGGCCAAGTGACGAAGGCCATTGATCAGCTCAGCGACACTGGCGCGGGTACCGTGCATCTTCCAGTTACCAGCTACCATAGTGCGACGCATGCTGTACCTCGTCGGTCAAAGTGGGCGCAGATGTTACCCAACCACATCATCACTGGCAAGCCGAATTCAGGCGCAAACTTCAGTTACCAGTTTTGCCAGGTCTTCGGCATGGCCGCGAACCTGTATTTCGTCATCACCTTCGACCATGACACGCACCAATGGCTCTGTGCCGGACTTGCGCAACAGCACACGGCCACGCCCCGCCATTGCCAGAGTTACACGCTCGCACGCCTCTTTGACAGCCGGATGCTCGATAGGATTTTCACCGCCCGCAAAACGCACGTTCAGCAATACTTGCGGACACTTGCGCATAGCTTGGCGCGCCTGGGCCAGGCTCTCTTCGCGACGCTTCATGGCCATAAGCACCTGGAGCGCAGCAATGATCGCATCGCCTGTCGTGGTGTGCTGAAAGCAGACTACGTGTCCGGAATTCTCGCCACCCACCTGCCAGTTGCGCTCAAGCAGTTCCGCGATCACATAGCGGTCACCGACATTGGCACGCACGAACGGAATACCCAGATCCGCCAGGGCCAGTTCAAGCCCCAGGTTACTCATCAGCGTACCGACGACACCGCCCTGCAGCTTGTTACGCTCATGCAGGTCGCGAGCAATGATGAACAGCAGGTCATCACCATCAACAATGGCGCCCGTGTGGTCCACCATCAGCACACGATCACCGTCACCATCGAAGGCAATACCCAAGTCGGCATGCTCGGCAAGGACGGCCGCCTGTAACTGCTCCATGTGCGTGGAGCCGCAGTTCTCATTGATGTTCAACCCATTAGGCTGGGCCGACAACACCGTCACGTCCGCACCCAACTCTTTAAATACGCTTGGCGCCACCTTATAGGTCGCACCATGAGCGCAATCGACCACAATCTTCAGTCCAGCAAAATTGGTGCTGCTTGGCACACTGCTTTTGCAGAATTCAATGTATCGGCCGGATGCGTCATTGATACGCGACACCTTGCCAAGCTTGCTGGACTCGACCACCGTCATCGGCGCATCCAGGAGCTCTTCGATCATCAGCTCGATCTCGTCCGGCAGCTTGGTGCCCTGGCCCGAGAAGAACTTGATGCCGTTGTCATCATGAGGGTTATGCGAGGCACTGATCACGATACCGGCTTCAGCGTGAAAGGTACGCGTCAGGTAAGCGATAGCCGGCGTCGGCATCGGCCCCAGCAGCATCACATCGGCACCTGCGGCAGACAGCCCCGCCTCCAACGCCGACTCGAACATATACCCCGAAATACGAGTGTCCTTGCCCACCAGGATGCGGCACGCGCCCATGCTGCGGAACGCCATACCTGCCGCCCAACCAAGCTTGAGCATGAAATCAGGAGTAATCGGAAACTCGCCGACCCGACCGCGAATACCGTCGGTGCCAAAATATTTTTTTGTCATAAGTGCTCCATCATTCTTATTCGGCTGATTCAACCGCGGCCATCATACGCACCACATCCATCGTCTCGGCAACATCATGCACCCGCAAGATACGCGCACCCTTGGTGACTGCAAGCGCTGCCAGCGCAAGACCGCCGTACAGCCTCGCGCCCACCGGCCGATTCAGCGCCAGCCCTATCATGCTCTTGCGCGAAACGCCGACCAGAAGAGGCCGACCAAGGGCATGCAAGGACTCCATATGCTTGAACAGGCTTAGATTGTGCTGCAGGGTCTTGGCGAAGCCGAAGCCGGGATCGAGGACGATCTTTTCTGCAGCAATCCCGACAGCAGCGCATTGTGCAACCCGCTTGGCGAGAAACCCACTCACCTCACCAACAAGATCATCGTAGTGAGGGTTGTCCTGCATATTGCCGGGCTCACCCAGCATATGCATCAGGCAAACCGGCAAACCGGTGGCTGCTGCCGCATCAAGCGCACCGTCACGTTGTAGGGAGCGGACATCGTTAATCATTCCCGCCCCCAGGCGCGCAGTTTCGCGTATCACCGCCGGGGTTGATGTATCAACAGAGATGATCACATCCAGCTCACGCGCAATACGCTCAACTATCGGCGCGACCCTCTCCAACTCCTCCAAGGGAGAAACCACGCGAGCGCCAGGCCGAGTCGACTCACCACCTACATCAATCAGGGTAGCCCCCGCCACTACCATCGCCTCAGCGTGACGCAATGCAGCATCAAGCTGGCTGAAGCGGCCACCATCGGAAAAGGAGTCGGGGGTTACATTAAGAATGCCCATGACATGCGTATGGGCCAAATCAAGAACCCGGTTGCCGCAAGACAACCGGGTGGAGGACAACACAGAAGTCATTTCAAACCTTAGACGTCAGCTGCCGGGCCGCCAATCGGGGTTTCAGGGCGTTCGTTCTGAACCACGGGCGGAGTGCCAGAAGTACCCGACCCCCCCTCCCAATCGCGAGGCTCGCGCGGCGTGCGACCGGCCATGATGTCATCGATCTGGTCGGCATCAATGGTCTCATACTTCATCAGCGCATCTGCCATGGCATCCAGCTTGTCGCGGTTGTCCGTCAAGATCTGCTTGGCCGTGCCGTAGCACTGGTCAATGATGCTGCGCACTTCCGAGTCGATCAGCTTGGCTGTTTCACCGGAGAAGCTAGCATTTTGACCACCACCGCCACGACCCAGGAACACTTCGCCTTCTTCCTCGGCATACATCAATGGACCGAGTTTTTCCGACAAGCCCCACTTGGTCACCATGTTCCGCGCAATCTGGCTGGCACGCATGATGTCGTTGGAAGCACCTGTGGTGACGCCGTCGAAGCCAAGGGTCATCTCTTCAGCAATCCGGCCGCCGTACAGCGAGCATATCTGGCTGATCAGTGCACGCTTGGAGAGACTGTAACGATCCTCTTCCGGCAGGAACATCGTGACACCCAGCGCCCGACCACGCGGGATGATCGACACTTTGTAAACCGGGTCGTGCTCAGGCACAACGCGACCAACAATGGCGTGACCAGCCTCGTGATAAGCGGTGTTCTGCTTCTCTTTCTCGGACATGACCATGGATTTGCGCTCCGCGCCCATCATGATCTTGTCTTTGGCCAATTCGAACTCTTTCATCTCAACAATGCGCTTGCCGGTACGGGCAGCAAACAACGAAGCCTCGTTGACCAGGTTAGCCAGGTCGGCACCGGAGAAGCCTGGAGTACCACGGGCAATCACGGCCGGAGCCACGTCGTCACCCATTGGCACTTTGCGCATGTGTACTTTCAGGATCTGTTCGCGACCACGGATATCCGGCAGACCCACCACAACCTGACGGTCGAAACGGCCTGGGCGCAACAACGCAGGGTCCAGCACGTCCGGACGGTTGGTGGCAGCGATCACGATGATGCCGTCGTTCATTTCAAAGCCGTCCATCTCAACCAGCAACTGGTTGAGGGTCTGCTCACGCTCGTCATGACCGCCGCCCATGCCGGCGCCACGATGGCGACCGACGGCGTCGATTTCATCGATGAAGATGATGCAAGGCGCATGCTTCTTGGCCTGCTCGAACATGTCGCGAACACGGCTGGCACCGACACCGACGAACATCTCGACAAAGTCGGAACCGGAAATGGTGAAGAAAGGCACCTTGGCTTCGCCGGCAATCGCCTTGGCCAGCAAGGTTTTACCGGTACCCGGAGGGCCAACCATCAGCACACCGCGAGGAATGCGGCCGCCCAGGCGCTGGAACTTGCCCGGATCGCGCAGGAACTCGACCAGTTCACCCACTTCTTCCTTGGCTTCGTCGCAACCAGCAACGTCAGCCAGGGTGGTTTTCACCTGGTCTTCAGAGAGCAGGCGAGCCTTGCTCTTGCCGAAGCTCATCGGGCCGCCCTTGCCTCCTGCGCCACCTTGCATCTGGCGCATGAAGAACATGAACACGGCGATGATCACCAGGATTGGGAAGCTGGCTACGAGCAACTGGGTCCAGATGCTCTGCTGCTCAGGCTGCTTGCCTTCGACGACCACGTGGTTATCCACCAGATCACCGATCAGACCGTTGTCCTGGATGGCCGGACGAATGGTCTTGAAGCTGTCGCCATCGTTGCGCTTGCCGGTGATCACGTAGCCATCAACCGCTACGCGCTCGACCTTGCCATCCTTAACTTGCTGGATGAAGTCGGAATAGTTGAGGGTCTGCGGCTCGTTAGGGCTGGAGAAGTTGTTCATCACCGTCACCAGGACAGCCGCGATGATCAACCACAGGATCAGATTCTTTGCCATATCGTTCAATTAACTACCCTCTGAAGCAAGCTCCGCTACTGGCGCGCGCTTCGCATGATATTCACCGGCCTAACTTACTACATTACCTACAACACTGGCAGGCGCCGTCTGTAACCCTTTGTGAAACTTTGACTACACAATATTCGTAAAGCTTCGTGACGAAAGCGATATAAAAAAACCTATCGACTCCCTTCAAACCTTCAAAGACGCTCATCACTGGCGGCGCCTTCGATGCCACGGAACCCCCGCGCCAACAGATACTGCTCGCGAGACCGGTCACGCGAGGAGTCCGGTTTGCGCATCTGTACCTTGTCGAACAGCTTGCGAATGTTCTTGTGGTATTCGTCGAAACCTTCCCCCTGGAAGACCTTGACCAGGAAATCACCACCCGGACGCAATACCCGACCCGCCAGGTCCAGTGCCAACTCGCACAGGAACATCGCTCGCGGCATATCAACAGCCGGTAATCCACTCATATTGGGGGCCATGTCGGAAATCACAAGGTCTACCTGCGAATTTCCTACAGCTTCCAGGATCTCGGCCAGGACCGCATCCTGGGTAAAGTCACCATGCACGAAGGTCACATCCGGGATGCTGTCCATCTCCAGGATGTCAGAAGCGATCAATCGGCCTTGCCCACCAATCAGACGACTGGCCACCTGGGACCAGCCACCCGGGGCAGCGCCCAGGTCGATCACGCTCATGCCGGGGCGAAACAATTTGTCCTTGTCCTGAAGTTCCAGCAGTTTGTAGCTGGCCCGGGAACGGTAGCCGTCCTTTTGCGCCTTTTTGACGTAAGGATCGTTGAAATGTTCTTGTAGCCACTTAAGGCTGGTTTTGGAACGGGCCACGGGCCACCTCGAAAAATAAAACGGGTCGTGATTAACTGGGCGGTCCCGGACTCGCTCGGGTAAACTGGCCGCCGCTTTTTACAAGATCAGACGCAGGGGTCAGATTATGCCGCTCACTCAAGAGCAGAAGAAACAGTACAAATCCATTGGCCACCATCTGAAACCAGTTCTGATTGTGGCAGATAACGGCTTGACTGAAGGTGTGTTAGCCGAATTCGAACGTGCGCTGAACGATCATGAACTGATCAAGATCAAGGTCAACATCCTTGATCGCGAAGCGCGCCTGGCTGCCATTGCAGAACTGTGCAAGGCAGGCAAAGCGGACCTGGTCCAGGTCATCGGCAAGATGGCGCTGCTTTATCGCAAGAACTTCAGCGTCAACAAGCAACTGTCGAACGTACACCGCTTCAAGTAATAAAAAGGGTCACGGGCGTGCTTCGCGCGCCCCGCCACTCCATCCCGGTGCAGGCTGCAAAACCAGCACCAGGCCGGAGAACCCTAGCACAAGATAGCTGAATAGCTGCCAGCGCAACGCTTCCGGCAACCAGACATGCACCACGCAAAACATTGCGCATGCATACAGCGCCATCAACAGCAGTTGCCCGCGAATATCCCGCCACAAACTCTCCAAACCCTCGGCCTTGACCAGCACCAATGCCTGGAGCGTCACGCACGCCGCCGCAAAACCCACCAACAGCGCACTAAGCAATCCATCGATCTCATCGATCAGCAGCGGTGCCAGGCCTATCAGGCCGAGCGCCGGCAGCATACCAATGTGCAACAACCAAAGGCCGCCAACCCAAAGCATCTGGGACAACTGCCAAAGCATGGCGCCCGCACGAAGCGGGCGCCGTCTTTCAGACGTGACGAACTTCAACAATCTCGTACTCGATTACGCCACCTGGCGTCTTTACAGCCACCACATCACCCTCTTCCTTGGCAATCAAGGCACGGGCCAGCGGGGAACCGACGGAGATTTTGCCGAGCTTGAAATCAGCTTCATCTTCACCAACGATGTGGTAGACCACGCTTTCGTCAGTTTCAACGTTGGCGATTTCCACGGTAGTGCCGAAGATCACCTTGCCCGTCTTCGGAATGGTCGTTACGTCGATGACCACCGAGTTTTGCAAGCGGCCTTCGATGTCACGGATCCGCGCCTCGACCATACCTTGCTGCTCGCGGGCAGCGTGGTATTCGGCGTTTTCCTTCAGGTCACCCAGTTCGCGGGCCGTACCGATGTCCTGGCTCAGCTTCGGACGGACGACCTTGGTCAGATGGGCGTGCTCCTCTTCCAGGGCCTTGAAGCCCTGGACGGTCATTGGGTATTTGGTCATGCCTTCAATCCTGCGTGTAGATCCTGCAAGCGACGCACGGTCTTTTCCGGACCGAACTTGAGCGCTTCGCAGATGGCTTCGCCAGCAGCAATGGTGGTGGTGCAATAGATCTTGTGCTGCAAGGCGTTACGACGAATGGAGTAGGAGTCCGCGATCGACTGGCGACCTTCGGTGGTGTTGATGATCAGGGTGACTTCGTCATTCTTGATCATGTCGACCACGTGCGGACGGCCTTCCGTCACCTTGTTCACGCGACGCACTTTCAGGCCGGCAGCTTCGATCAGCTTGGCGGTCCCGGCAGTGGCCACGACTTCGAAGCCCAAGTTGATCAGATCACGGGCCACGCCTGCAACCAGTGGCTTGTCGTCATCACGCACGCTGATGAAGGCAGTACCGCCGGTCGGCAGCACCTCGCTGGCACCCATCTGGGCCTTGGCAAAGGCTTCACCGAAGGTATCGCCCACGCCCATCACTTCACCGGTGGACTTCATCTCTGGGCCCAGGATCGGGTCCACGCCAGGGAATTTGGCGAATGGGAACACCGCCTCTTTCACACTGTAGAAGTTCGGAATGATTTCCTTGGTGAAGCCGATTTCCTTCAGGGTCTTACCGGCCATCACGCGGGCAGCGATCATGGCCAGGGAGACACCGATGCACTTGGAAACAAATGGCACGGTACGCGAAGCGCGTGGGTTGACTTCGATGACGTAGATGTCTTCGCCCTGCAGCGCCAACTGTACGTTCATCAGGCCGACTACGCCCAGTTCCAGAGCCATTTTCTTGACCTGTTCGCGCATCTCGTCCTGGATGTGCGCCGGCAGCGAGTATGGCGGCAGCGAGCAAGCGGAGTCACCGGAGTGAACGCCCGCCTGTTCGATGTGCTGCATGATCGCGCCAATCACCACGTCGGTGCCGTCGCAGACCGCGTCCACGTCCATCTCGATGGCGCAGTTGAGGAAGTGATCCAGCAGCACCGGGCTGTCATTGGACACTTTCACCGCATCGCGCAGGTAACGCTTGAGCTCTTCTTCTTCGTAGACGATTTCCATCGCACGACCGCCCAGCACGTAGGACGGGCGCACCACCAGCGGGTAGCCGATCTTGCTGGCTGCGCGGATGGCTTCGTCTTCACTGCGCACAGTGGCGTTTGGCGGCTGACGCAGGTTCAGGCGCTCAACCATTTGCTGGAAGCGCTCGCGGTCTTCGGCACGGTCGATAGCGTCCGGGCTGGTACCGATGATCGGCACGCCGGCAGCTTCCAGGGCACGCGCCAGTTTCAGCGGGGTTTGGCCGCCGTACTGGACGATCACGCCTTTCGGTTTCTCAACGCGCACGATTTCCAGCACGTCTTCCAGGGTCACTGGTTCGAAGTACAGGCGATCGGAGGTGTCGTAGTCAGTGGAAACAGTTTCCGGGTTGCAGTTGACCATGATGGTCTCGTAGCCGTCTTCGCGCAGGGCGAGGGCAGCGTGCACGCAGCAATAGTCGAACTCGATGCCTTGGCCGATACGGTTCGGACCGCCACCCAGAATCATGATCTTGTCGCGACCCGACGGCGCGGCTTCGCACTCTTCCTCATAGGTGGAGTACAGGTACGCGGTGTCGGTGGAGAACTCGGCCGCGCAGGTGTCAACGCGCTTGTAGACCGGGAAGATCTCCAGCTTGTGGCGATGGGTACGCAGGTTCTTCTCGGTCACACCCAGCAGCTTGGCCAGGCGCTGGTCGGAGAAACCTTTGCGCTTGAGGCGGAACATCATGTCGCGGTCGATGCTGGCCAGACCCAGGGTCTTGACCTTCTCTTCTTCCTTGATCAGATCTTCGATCTGTACCAGGAACCACGGGTCGATCATGTTCATGCCGAAGATATCTTCGACGGTCATGCCGGCGCGGAAGGCGTCCGCCACGTACCAGATACGCTCGGCACCCGGCACGGTCAGCTCGCGTTTGAGCACGCTCATGCTTTCCGGGTTGCTCAGGTCGAGTTTCTCGTCCAGTCCGCATACGCCTACTTCCAGGCCGCGCAGGGCTTTCTGCAGGGATTCCTGGAAGGTGCGGCCGATGGCCATGACTTCACCAACAGACTTCATCTGAGTGGTCAGGCGGGCGTCAGCCTTGGCGAATTTCTCGAAGGCAAAACGTGGCAGCTTGGTGACGACGTAGTCGATGGACGGCTCGAAGGACGCCGGAGTCTTGCCGCCGGTGATGTCGTTCGACAGCTCGTCCAGGGTGTAACCCACGGCCAGCTTGGCCGCGACCTTAGCGATCGGGAAGCCGGTGGCTTTCGAAGCCAGGGCCGACGAACGGGATACGCGCGGGTTCATCTCGATCACGACCATACGGCCAGTGTTCGGGCAGATACCGAACTGAACGTTGGAGCCGCCGGTTTCCACACCGATCTCGCGCAGTACCGCCAGGGAGGCGTTACGCAGGATCTGGTATTCCTTGTCGGTCAGGGTCTGCGCTGGAGCCACGGTGATCGAGTCACCGGTGTGCACGCCCATCGGGTCAAAGTTTTCGATGGAGCAGACGATGATGCAGTTGTCCTTCTTATCGCGGACAACCTCCATCTCGTATTCTTTCCAGCCGATCAGGGATTCGTCGATCAGCAGCTCTTTAGTTGGCGACAGGTCCAGGCCGCGGGCGCAGATCTCTTCGAACTCTTCACGGTTGTACGCGATACCGCCACCGGTGCCGCCCATGGTGAAGGACGGACGAATGATGCACGGGAAGCCCAGGGTCTCGAGGACCGCATTGGCTTCTTCCATGCTGTGGGCGATACCGGAACGCGGGCAGGCCAGGCCGATGGACTTCATGGCCTTGTCGAAGCGCGAACGGTCTTCAGCCTTGTCGATGGTGTCGGCATTGGCGCCGATCATCTCTACGCCGAACTTTTCCAGGACGCCTTCGCGCTCCAGATCCAGGGCGCAGTTCAGTGCGGTCTGGCCACCCATGGTCGGTAGCAGCGCGTCCGGACGCTCCTTCTCGATGATCTTGGCGACGGTCTGCCACTTGATCGGCTCGATGTAGGTGGCGTCGGCCATGGCCGGGTCGGTCATGATGGTGGCCGGGTTGGAGTTCACCAGGATGACGCGGTAGCCCTCCTCGCGCAGGGCTTTACAGGCCTGGGCGCCGGAGTAGTCGAATTCGCAGGCCTGGCCGATCACGATCGGGCCAGCGCCGAGAATCAGGATGCTTTTTATGTCTGTACGTTTTGGCATGGGTTTGTCACTCAAATCCGCAGGTCAGTCGGCAAGCCGTCTTGAACAATCTTTGAAGAGCCTGCGGGGGCCACCGACATTCGGGGCCGCCCGCAGGCCGCTCAGTCAGCGTCGCTTGGCCATCTCATTGATGAAACGGTCGAACAGCGGCGCTACGTCGTTCGGGCCCGGGCTGGCTTCAGGGTGGCCCTGGAAGCTGAACGCGCTCTTGTCGGTGCGCTCGATGCCCTGCAGGGAACCGTCGAACAGCGACTTGTGAATGGCGCGCACGTTGCTCGGCAGGGTGGCTTCATCTACCGCAAAACCGTGGTTCTGGCTGGTGATCATCACAACGCCGGTGTCCAGGTCTTGTACCGGGTGGTTGGCGCCGTGGTGGCCGTGCCCCATTTTCAGGGTCTTGGCGCCGGAGGCCAGGGCCAGCAGTTGGTGGCCGAGGCAGATACCGAACACCGGAATTTCGGTTTCCAGTACTTCCTTGATCGCCTGGATGGCGTAGTCGCATGGCTCAGGGTCACCCGGGCCGTTGGACAGGAACACGCCGTCCGGTTGCAGGGCAAGCACGTCGCTGGCCGGGGTTTGCGCCGGCACCACGGTCACGCGGCAACCGCGTTCGACCAGCATGCGCAGGATGTTGTACTTCACACCGTAGTCGTAAGCGACCACATGGTAAGGCAGCTCAGCAGCGTCGATGGTCGCATGGCTGTCTGTCTTCAAATCCCAGACCGTGGAGCGCCACTCGTACTTCTCTTTGACGCTGACGACTTTCGCCAGGTCCATGCCTTTCAGGCCAGGGAAGCCTTGGGCTGCGGCAATCGCCGCCTCTTCGGAAATATTGTCACCGACCATGATGCAGCCGTTCTGCGAGCCTTTCTCACGCAGGATGCGCGTGAGGCGGCGCGTATCGATACCGGCGATCGCCACAACGTTGTTGGCTTTCAGGTAATCGGACAGCGACATCGTGTTACGCCAGTTGCTCGCAACCAGTGGCAGGTCACGAATCACCAGACCCGCCGACCAGACACGATCAGACTCGACGTCTTCCGGTGTAGTACCGGTATTGCCGATGTGCGGATAGGTCAGGGTAACGATCTGTTGGGCGTAGGAAGGATCGGTAAGGATTTCCTGATAGCCGGTCATGGCAGTGTTAAACACTACCTCTCCAACGGTCTGACCGTCGGCTCCAATGGCTTCGCCGCGAAAAATGCTGCCATCAGCAAGGGCGAGTATGGCTGGCTTAGTCAAGAAGACCTCCCGTAAATAAAGCCTGAAAGGGCGATCGCAGGTTGTAAAAAAGCGGAGTGACGTATGGACACGTCACCCCGCTTCTTCACCGAATTATTCTGCGCGCTTTTAGTGGACACACTAAAGCTGTAGCTTACAGAAAAAGGCTTTTTTGGTCCACCGCTAATGAGCCTTAAAGGCAGGGGAATGCGACAGGACGTCGCTTAGCGGGTAAAAACGGGACCTAAGCATAAGCTTGAGGCCCCGTTTTAGCTACTGATTAGTGCAGATCCAGCACATCGCGCATGTCGTAAAGGCCCGCCTCGCGCCCCTCCAACCAGAGCGCAGCACGCACCGCGCCCTTGGCAAACGTCATGCGACTGGACGCCTTGTGCGTAATTTCCAGGCGCTCGCCCTCAGTGGCGAACAACACGGTGTGGTCACCCACCACATCACCACCACGCACGATTGCAAAGCCGATGGTGTCGCGCGCGCGCGCACCGGTGTGGCCTTCACGGCCATACACCGCCACTTTCGACAAGTCGCGACCCAACGCATCGGCAATCGCTTCGCCCATGCGCAGAGCAGTGCCTGACGGCGCATCGATCTTGTGGCGGTGATGGGTCTCGATGATTTCGATATCCGCTTCATCCCCGAGCACACGGGCGGCCAAATCAAGCAGCTTGAGCGACAGGTTCACACCCACACTGAAGTTGGCCGCGAAAACGATAGGAATATCCTTGCCCGCCTCCACCAACAACTGCTTCTGCTCAACCGTCAAACCGGTGGTACCGATTACCATCGCTTTGCCCGCCTTACGGCAGAACGCCAGGTTTTTCAGCATCACGTCCGGCAGAGTGAAGTCGATCAGCACGTCGAACTCGTCAGCTACCTGCTCCAGGTTGCCGGACAACGAAACGCCGATGCGCCCCAGCGAAGCCAACTCACCGGCATCCGCACCGATCAACGTGCTGCCCGGGCGGACGATCGCCGCGGTCAGCCCGGAGGCCGGCGAGCGCTGCTGCACCGCCTCGACCAGTGTCTTGCCCATGCGCCCGGCAGCGCCCATTACGGCTATACGTCGCATACTCAATTCCTTACAGGTCGCCGAAGAAGCGCTTCACGCCTTCGAAAAAGCCAGAGCTTTGCGGCGATTGAGAGCTGTTACCGTCCAACGAACTGCGGAACTCTTCAAGCAGCTCTCGCTGGCGACGATCCAGATTGACCGGAGTCTCTACCGCCACACGGCACATCAGGTCACCAGCACCGCCGCCACGCACTGGCGCAACGCCCTTGCCACGAATACGGAACTGCTTGCCGGTCTGCGTACCCTCAGGGATCTTGAGCTTGACCCGACCGTCGAGAGTTGGAATCTCAAGCTCGCCACCCAGCGCCGCGTCGACAAAGCTGATCGGCACTTCGCAGAACAAGTGCTTACCGTCACGCTGGAAGATCGAGTGCTCGCGCACATTGATCACCACGTACAGGTCGCCCGTAGGACCGCCCTGAGTACCAGCCTCGCCCTCGCCCGACAGGCGAATGCGATCACCGGTATCCACACCCGCCGGCACTTTCACCGAAAGGGTTTTGTACTCTTCGACACGGCCTTCGCCGTGGCACGAGTCGCACGGGTCGGAAATGATCTTGCCCTGACCATGGCAACGCGGACAGGTCTGCTGCACCGAGAAGAAGCCCTGCTGCATACGGACCTGACCAATACCGCCGCACGTCGGACAAGTGATCGGCGAAGAACCTTTCTTGGCCCCCGAACCGTCGCACGGCTTGCAGTTGACCAGCGTCGGCACCCGGATATTCACGCTGGTGCCGCGCACGGCTTCTTCCAGGTTCAACTCCAGGGTGTAGCGCAAGTCGCTGCCACGCTGGGCGCCGCCACGCTGACCACCCCGGCCACCGCCGAAGAAGTCGCTGAATACGTCGCCGAAGATATCGGAGAAGTTCTGACCACCAAAACCAGCACCGCCGCCACCCATGCTCGGGTCGACGCCGGCATGACCATACTGGTCGTACGCCGCACGCTTGTTGGGATCAGACAGACATTCGTAGGCCTCATTGGCCTCTTTGAACATTTCTTCAGATTCTTTGCTATCCGGATTACGGTCCGGGTGATGCTTCATCGCCAGGCGACGGTACGCCTTCTTCAGGTCCGCCTCGCTGGAGCCGCGCTCCACACCCAATACTTCGTAATAGTCACGCTTTGCCATAAGTCTTTGCACTCTTAAGGACGTTCAGCCAGACCCTCCTGAGCCTTGCCAAACTCGTTGAGCCCCAATACAGGCCCGGACCCAACTCACGTCAATTCAACGATCCTGGTCATTACTACTTTTAGCCAGGTACCCGGCCAAAAATGCGGTATTTACTGCTCGGAAAGCAGGAGCATTCCCGATCACACCGCCAGCATCCGAACACTGTCGCATGCTGTAAAAATTCGCATACCCCAGACACGCCAACGCGGGAGCAAGCTCCCGCGCGGCGACATCCTACCAGTCACCGCTTGATAGCGGTCAACCGGGCGACCAACTTACTTCTGGTCTTTGACTTCTTCGAACTCGGCGTCGACAACATCGTCGTGCTTGGCTTCAGGCTCTGCGTGCTGTGCAGCACCGTCAGCCGGCTGGCCTTGTTCGGCGTACATTTTCTGAGCCACTGGCGCAGAGACTTTCGACAGCTCTTCGATCTTGGCTTCGATAGCCGCCTTGTCGTCGCCTTTTACAGCAGCTTCCAGGGCAACTACAGCAGTTTCGATGGCAGCCTTCTCTTCAGCAGTCACTTTATCGCCAGCATCAGCGACCATCTTGCGTGTCGAGTGAACCAGTGCGTCACCCTGGTTACGGGCGCCAGCCAGTTCAGCAAACTTGGCATCCGCATCAGCGTTGGCTTCAGCATCACGGATCATCTGTTGAATTTCTTCATCAGACAGACCGGAGTTGGCCTTGATGGTGATTTTCTGCTCTTTGCCGGTAGCCTTGTCTTTCGCGCCAACGTGCAGGATGCCGTTGGCATCGATGTCGAAGGTCACTTCGATTTGCGGCACGCCACGTGGTGCTGGTGGAATCTCGGCCAAGTCGAACTTGCCCAGGGACTTGTTCTGAGCTGCCTGCTTACGCTCACCTTGCAGCACGTGAATGGTCACAGCGCCTTGGTTGTCGTCGGCAGTCGAGAACACTTGCGATTTCTTGGTAGGAATCGTGGTGTTTTTCTCGATCAGCGCAGTCATCACGCCACCCATGGTTTCGATACCCAGGGTCAGCGGGCTGACGTCCAGCAGCAGCACGTCTTTAACGTCGCCGGCCAATACCGCGCCCTGGATGGCAGCACCCATGGCAACCGCTTCGTCCGGGTTCACGTCTTTACGTGCTTCCTTGCCGAAGAACTCGGTAACTTTCTGTTGAACCAGTGGCATACGGGTCTGACCGCCCACCAGGATCACGTCGTTGATCGCGCCAACGTCGATACCGGCGTCTTTCAAGGCGATGCGGCAAGGTTCGATGGTGCGCTGAACCAGGTCTTCAACCAGTGCTTCCAACTTGGCGCGAGAGATCTTCACGTTCAAGTGCTTAGGACCGGTGGCGTCTGCAGTGATGTACGGCAGGTTAACGTCGGTCGACATGCTCGAGGACAATTCGATCTTGGCCTTCTCAGCAGCTTCTTTCAGACGCTGCATGGCCAGCGGGTCACCCTTGAGGTTCATGCCGCTTTCTTTCTTGAACTCGTCAACGAGGTAGTCGATCAGACGGATGTCAAAGTCTTCACCACCCAGGAAGGTGTCGCCGTTGGTGGCCAACACTTCGAACTGGTGCTCGCCATCAACTTCAGCGATCTCGATGACCGACACGTCGAAAGTACCGCCACCCAGGTCATAAACGATCACAGTGTGGTCGCCTTTGGCCTTGTCCATACCGTAAGCCAGAGCGGCTGCGGTTGGCTCGTTGATGATACGTTTTACGTCCAGGCCCGCGATGCGGCCGGCGTCTTTGGTCGCCTGGCGCTGGCTGTCGTTGAAGTAGGCCGGAACGGTGATCACTGCTTCGGTCACTGTTTCGCCGAGATAGTCTTCGGCAGTCTTCTTCATCTTTTTCAAGACTTCAGCCGAAATCTGCGGCGCAGACATCTTGTTGCCATTTACTTCAACCCAGGCGTCACCGTTGTCAGCCTTGGCGATTTTGTAAGGCACCATCTTGATGTCTTTCTGTACGACTTCTTCGTCGAACTTACGACCGATCAGACGTTTTACCGCGTACAGAGTGTTGTGCGGGTTGGTGACAGCCTGACGCTTGGCCGACTGACCAACCAGGATCTCGCCATCATTTGCGTAAGCAATGATCGACGGCGTGGTACGCGCGCCTTCGGCGTTCTCGATAACTTTGGCTTTGCCGTTTTCCATGACGGAGACGCAGGAGTTGGTGGTCCCCAGGTCGATACCGATAATTTTGCCCATGATTTACTCTCCCGAAACTTGAATTTGGTTGCCGCAGCAGTGGTGGCTAACTGCGGTAGCACTTAAACGCTTGACTTATAGATGGGGGCTTTACAGCGTATTTCAAGCCTGCTCATCAATAGAAGGCGAAACCGGTGCAGGCGCCTTGCTCACCACGACCATCGCCGGACGCAGCAGGCGACCGTTGAGCAGATAGCCCTTCTGGAACACTTTCAGCACGCTGTTAGGCTCCAGGTCATGGGTTTCCTGCATGGCCATGGCTTGGTGATGTTCAGCGTTGAACGGTTCGCCGCCGGTTGGATCGATGGCTTCCAGCTGATAACGCTTCAGGGTGTCCTGGAACATTTTCAGGGTCAGCTCGATCCCTTCGCGCATCGGACGGATGTTTTCGTCGTCCGGGTTGGACAACTCGAGACCACGCTCCAGGCTGTCGATGATCGGCAGCAAGTCACTGGCGAATTTTTCCAGCGCGAACTTGTGAGCCTTTTCTACATCCTGCTCGGCACGGCGGCGGACGTTCTGCAGATCGGCGGCAACACGCAAAGACTGATCCTGCGCAGCAGCCAATTGCTCTTCGAGCACTTGCACACGCGTTGCCAGCTCATCGCCGACAGCCGAATTGGCGTCTGGAGTTTGCGTATCCTGCGTCTGTTCGTCAGCCATAGTTTTCTCCTTTCAAAATCATGCGCGAACTCAACTCGCGCTTCTGTTCCGGTATATGGGGCCACAATTTCCAGGTTCAAGGGCGCAGGCGTTACCAAAAGTCTTTCCCATGATCGGGATCAATTCCTGCCTCCCCATTCCGCATTGCGCTAAAAAACACGCTCATTCAAGCAAATCGAGCTAAGCACCAGGATTGTCAGCCCTGAACAAAACACTGTATAAATAACCAGACCTAAAGCCTGGAGCGCCCGTCATGCTCGTGCACCTGTCCGTACATAATTACGCCATCGTTGAACATCTGGATCTCGAACTGGATCGCGGGATGAGCGTAATCACAGGCGAAACCGGCGCCGGCAAGTCGATCATGCTCGATGCCCTGGGCCTCACCCTGGGTGATCGCGCCGACAGCGGCGTGGTGCGCCCCGGCGCAGACAAGGCCGATATCCTGGCCACCTTCGACCTGGCCGATATTCCCGAGGCCGAAACCTGGCTGACCGAACGCGACCTTAATAATGAAGGCCCGTGCATCCTGCGACGGGTTATCACGGCGGAAGGTCGCTCTCGCGGCTATATCAACGGGACGCCCTGCCCACTGGGCGACTTGAAAGCGCTGGGCGAGTTGCTTATCGATATCCACAGCCAGCATGAGCACCAGTCGCTGCTGAAAACCGACACCCATCGCCGCCTGCTCGATGAATATGCCGGCGCCACAGACCTTGCCCGCCAGGTGCAACTTGCCGCCCAGCGCTGGCGCCAGACGCGCCAGGAACTGGAGCGACTCTCCAACTCCGGCGATGAACAACGCGCTCGTCACCAGTTGCTCAGCTATCAACTCGAAGAGCTGGAGAGCCTTGGCCTGGGCGAGACCGAACTGGAGCAGCTTGAGCAGGAACACAAGAACCTCACCAACGCTGAAACCTTGCTGGGCATTTGTCGCCAGGTGGTAGAGCAATGCAGTGAAAGCGACTCAGGCAACGTGCTCAATGCACTGACTGCCAGCCTCAATCGCTTGTCGAGCGTGAACAATGCCTCCGGCTCGCTGAGCGAAGCTACGACACTGCTCACCAGTGCACAGATTCAGGTGGAGGAAGCAGTCGGTGAATTGAATCGCTTTCTGGATCACTTCGATGCCGATCCTGCACGCCTGCAGGAAATAGAAGAGCGCCTGGACACCATCTATACCCTGGCGCGCAAGCATCGAATCCAGCCCACCGAAGTGGCGACAATGCAGCAAAAGCTGCTGGATGAAATCGAGACCCTGAATGCGAATGACGAGTCCATCGAACGACTGGGCGAGGAACTCGCCTCGTTCGCTCGTCATTACCAGGAGAAAGCGCGCGAACTGAGCGACCTGCGCCAACAAGCCGCGACCGGCCTGGCCAGCGCAGTGGAACTTGAGATCCAACGCCTGGGCATGCCGGGCGGACGCTTCACCATTGAACTGCGCGCCAACGCCAGCAACGAGCTGCAACCCCACGGCCTGGAGCAGGTTGAACTGCTGGTAAGCGCCAACCCTGGACAGCCGCTCAAGGCGTTGGCAAAAGTGGCATCCGGCGGCGAGCTCTCGCGGATCAGCCTGGCGATCCAGGTGATTACCGCGCAAACCTCCCGTGTGCCGACACTGGTATTCGACGAAGTTGACGTGGGCATTGGCGGGCCGACAGCAGAAATTGTTGGCCAACTGTTGCGCCGCCTGGGGGATCGCGGCCAGGTACTGACGGTCACTCACTTGCCGCAAGTGGCAGCCCAAGGGCATCAACATTTGTTTGTGCACAAGGTACGCGGCAGTGATGCGACGCACACAGCCGTGTCTAAGCTGAACAAGTCGGAACGCGTGGAAGAAGTGGCGCGCATGCTCGGCGGTATTGATTTGACCAAGGAATCGTTGGCGCACGCGAAGAAAATGGTCGTAGCGGCAAAGGCCTGATCGGATCATTTTCTCTCTTAATAGAAAGCACGAAGGCGACCCTGAGGTCGCCTTCGATCGTTTTGCAGCGTAAATCTGCAGCGCTTGTTACTTTTTCTTACGGATGTACAGGACCAGATTATGGTCAACTAGATCGAAGCCATGCTCTTCAGCAATCTTATGCTGCAGCGCTTCAATCTCAGGGCTAGTGAACTCGATAACCTCATTGGTATCCAGGTCAACCATGTGGTCGTGATGACCACCGTCAGCCAATTCGAACACTGCATGACCGCCGTCGAAATTATGACGAACCACCAGCCCTGCGGCTTCAAACTGGGTCAGCACACGGTAAACCGTGGCCAGGCCAACGTCCTCGTTAGACTCCATCAGTGCTTTGTAGACATCCTCGGCACTCATGTGGCGCTGCTCAGCAGAATCGAGCATTTGTAGAATCTTGACTCGTGGCAGAGTCACTTTGAGACCGGCTTTGCGTAGTTCGCTATTTTCAACCATGGTTAGCTTTCTCGCGGATGCTGCTTCGCAGCTTCTCTTAATACGGGTATGATCGGCGTTTACGTTGTCCCAGCCAAGATAGTGGAAGTCGCCCACCGATGCAAAACACCAAGCTCTTGCTAACCAGTTTCACCTTTGTGGGACTGCTCGCACTCGCCGGTTGTTCATTCCCCGGGGTTTACAAAATCGACATCCAGCAGGGCAATGTCGTCACGCAGGACATGATAGACCAGTTACGCCCCGGAATGACCCGACGGCAAGTACGGTTTATCATGGGCAACCCCCTGCTGACCGACACTTTCCATGCCGATCGCTGGGATTATCTCTACAGCCTGCAGCCAGGTGGCGGTGAACGCCAGCAGGAGCGCGTCAGTGTCATCTTCAATGGCAATGACCAGCTTGTCAGCCTGTCCGGCGACTTCATGCCCGGCGTAAGCCGTGACGAAGCCTTGCTTGGCAAGGACAACGGCACCAACGTGACTGCGCCTGCGCAGGAAGCTGAGAAACCGAAGTCCGAGGTACCAGCCAAGCCTGGCTCCTTGCTCGACAAGATCCAGAAAGACGTCGACGGCGTGGAAACAGTGCCCGTCCCGACGCCGCAACCTCTGGACACCAGCCCGCAGTAAGTGTGCGGCGCTCAACAAAAAGCCCGGCATGCCGGGCTTTTTGTTGAGTATCATTTGGCTGCCCTATGGATTCTGCTGCTTGGCCAAAGCCGCCTTGGCCGCCCGAAGCCGGCGCACCTCTTTCGGGTCCGCCAGCAAAGGCCGGTAAATCTCAATACGGTCACCGTCCTGCACTGCGCGCACATCAGCATCCGCAACCACCTTGCCGAATATCCCCAAAGGGCACTCCGCCAAATCCAGTTCGGGAAATCGCGCTGCAATACCGGACGCCTGCACCGCAGCACGCAGATGGGTGCCTGCCGGCACCGTCACCGCCAGCAACACCTGGCGATCCTCGGAGGCATAAACCACTTCGATCTCAACCATGCAGTTGCTTGGCTCGCTGACAAAATGCATCCACCAGGGTATTGGCTGCCTGGTTGAACAAAGGCCCCAACGTCGCCCGAACAATAGGCCCGGCGTAATCAAAAGAAAGATCCAGGCTGATTTTGCAGGCCTTATCCGTCAGCGCCTTGAACACCCATACGCCATGCAACTGGGTAAACGGCCCCTCCTGCAAATTCATTTCGATGGATTTTCCGGGCACCAGCACATTACGCGTAACAAAATGCTGACTAAGGCCGCCCTTCGCAACCCCGACACTGGCAACCATATGCTCATCACTGCCTTCCAGCACCTCGGCCGTTGAGCACCACGGCAGGAATTCCGGGTAACGCGCCACGTCGTTGACCAGGTCATAGAGCGCCTGTGCCGGATAGGGCAACAGCGCTGAACGTTGAATATGCGTCGTCATGTGTGCGTTATTTCCACAGCTGAGCGGCAAACATCGCGAAAGAACAGCCCAATCCGCGAAAGAAAAAAACCAGAGAACTGCCTGCATTGTCCGGGATTCGTCCAACACGCTCAAGCACGCAGGTTGACCGTAGCCGACACGCTCGCAACTCCCTATAATGCCGCCCCTATGGCTAAACAAAAGAAACACCCCACAGGGACCATCGCGCAAAATAAAAAGGCGCGACACGATTACTTCATCGAACATCGATTCGAGGCTGGTCTGGTCCTGGCCGGCTGGGAAGTAAAGAGTCTGCGTGCCAGCAAGCTGCAACTGGTCGACAGTTATGTGCTGCTCAAGGATGGCGAGGCGTGGCTGCTCGGCAGTCATATCACCCCGCTGACCACCGCGAGCACCCACGTGATCGCCGACCCGGTACGTACGCGCAAGCTGCTGCTCAATGCCCGCGAACTGGAAAAGCTCGCAGCCGCTGTACAGCAGAAGGGCTATGCCTGCGTCTGCCTGTCATGGTATTGGAGCAAGCACCTGGTCAAGTGCGAAATCGCACTGGGCAAGGGCAAGAAGGAATACGACAAGCGTGATTCCGAGCGCGAACGTGATTCCAACCGTGAACTGCATCGCGCCGTGCGCAACAAAGGCAAGGAAGAATAATCTCTGCTGCGATGCAGCCGTGGGCGAGCCCCTCGGCTACATCCCCTTGCGCCGCTCCGCACGCGCCACGCGCTGAACTTCCTGACGCACTTCCTCCAGCACTTCCTGCACATAGAGCAGGTGACGTGTTGAAACCTCGCGCGCCTGCTCGGCGCGACCTTCGATAATCGCCAGGTACAAATCCCGATGCTGACTGATCAGCATGTCGCGGGTTTCCGTACGCTGCTGGTACATGCCACCAATGTTGGTCACCACGTTACGCTTGAGCAGGTCGAACAGACCGCGAATGGTGTGCAGCAACACGGCGTTATGGCTGGCTTCGGCTATCGCCAAATGAAAACTCGCATCGGCTGCGCCCTCTTCCGCTCGACTCACTTCATCGGAGCGGGTGTAACAATCTTGTAGCGCCTCGAAAGCCGCCGTCAGCCGCTCGCGATCGACTTCCGTGGCGCGTAGCGCGGCATAATAGGCGCAAGAGGCTTCGAGGGTCTGACGAAACTCCAGCAAATCACGCTGGGCCTCGGGATTGTTCTCCAGCAGGTGCAGCAGCGGATCACTGAACGTGGAGCCCAGGGACTCAGCCACATAATTGCCACCGCCTTGACGGCTGACGAGCAAACCCTTGGCCACCAATTTCTGGATCGCCTCGCGCAAGGAAGGCCGCGACACCCCAAACTGCTCAGCCAAAGCGCGCTCGGCCGGCAAACGCTCGCCCGACTTGAGGGTGCCCTCGAGGATCATGCCCTCGAGCTGCTCGACAATATCGTCAGACAAACGGCGCTGACGCACCTGATCAAACCCCATCACTCACTCTCCACCATCCCGACCACTCGCCGGGGCCTCTATTCTGGACTATCGCAGCGCTTGCGACACCTATCAGAACGCCTGCCTTTCACCCCATCAGAACACCCTGCACAGCGACCTACGACCAAAGTTTCGCAGGCGGCAAATTGACACGCCCCCAGCAAGGCTTTTACTCTAGCCAACAGCGACTGTAAATTGGTATTACCAATTACCCAAGCTGACCAAACAACAACAATCAGGGGCAACCCCATATGCAAACCTGGCAACAGCTCTACAGCCCGCTCGGCAGCCTCGGCCTGTCCGCACTGGCGGCCGTCATCCCGATCGTATTCTTCTTCCTGGCCCTGGCCGTGTTTCGCCTCAAAGGCCACGTGGCCGGCAGCATCACCCTGGCATTGTCGATCCTGGTGGCGATCTTCGCCTTCCAGATGCCGGTGGACATGGCGCTGGCCGCTGCCGGTTATGGCTTTGCCTACGGGCTGTGGCCTATCGCGTGGATCATCGTCGCCGCGGTGTTCCTCTACAAACTCACGGTAAAAAGCGGCCAGTTCGAGATCATCCGCAGTTCGGTCCTGTCGATTACCGACGACCAACGCCTGCAAGTGCTGCTGATCGGCTTCTGCTTCGGTGCCTTCCTGGAAGGTGCGGCCGGTTTCGGCGCCCCCGTGGCGATCACCGCCGCATTGTTGGTCGGCCTGGGCTTCAACCCGCTGTACGCCGCCGGCCTGTGCCTGATCGCCAACACCGCGCCTGTCGCATTCGGCGCCTTGGGCATCCCGATCATCGTTGCCGGGCAAGTCACTGGCATCGATGCGTTCAAGATCGGCGCCATGACTGGCCGCCAATTGCCTCTGCTGTCGCTGTTCGTGCCGTTCTGGCTGGTGTTCATGATGGACGGCCTGCGCGGCGTGCGTGAAACCTGGCCGGCCGCGCTGGTCGCGGGCTTGAGCTTTGCCATCACCCAGTACTTCACCTCCAACTTCATCGGCCCGGAACTGCCGGACATCACCTCGGCCCTGGCCAGCCTGATTTCCCTGACCCTGTTCCTGAAAGTCTGGCAGCCCAAGCGCACTGCGGGCGCACAGATTGCCGGCGCCACCTCCAGCGCTGCGGTCACCGCAAGTGCAGGCGGTTTCGGCCTGCCGCGCAACACGATTGTCTCGCCCTACAGCCTGGTGCAGATTTTCAAGGCCTGGTCGCCGTTCCTGATTCTCACCGTGCTGGTCACCATCTGGACCCTCAAGCCGTTCAAGGCGATGTTCGCCGCCGGTGGCTCGATGTACAGCTGGGTGTTCAACTTTGCGATCCCGCACCTGGATCAACTGGTGATCAAGGTCGCACCGATCGTGACCAACCCCACTGCGATCCCGGCCGTGTTCAAGCTGGACCCGATTTCCGCGACCGGCACCGCGATTTTCTTCTCCGCGCTGATCTCGATGCTGGTACTGAAGATCGACATCAAGACTGGTCTTACCACTTTAAAAGAGACCTTCTACGAACTGCGCTGGCCGATCCTTTCCATCGGCATGGTGCTGGCCTTCGCCTTCGTCACCAACTACTCCGGCATGTCGTCGACCATGGCGCTGGTATTGGCCGGCACCGGTGCAGCCTTCCCGTTCTTCTCGCCTTTCCTCGGATGGCTGGGGGTTTTCCTGACAGGCTCCGACACGTCGTCCAACGCCCTGTTCAGCTCGCTGCAAGCCACCACGGCGCATCAGATCGGGGTGAACGACACCCTGCTGGTTGCCGCGAATACCAGCGGCGGCGTCACCGGCAAAATGATCTCACCACAATCGATCGCCGTGGCCTGCGCCGCCACCGGCCTGGTGGGCAAGGAATCCGACCTGTTCCGCTTCACCCTCAAGCACAGCCTGTTCTTCGCCACCATCGTCGGGCTGATCACCCTGGCCCAGGCCTACTGGTTCACCGGTATGCTGGTGCACTGAGACCTGCACGCACTAGGGTAAGAATCGACGCCGGACAACGGTTCCGGCGTCAGCTATTTCTGGAGGACCGATGAGCCTGCCTGCTGCTTTCCTGCGCGACGCCGCACAACTGATCCCGAAAGATCGACGCTTCGACGACCCGCTTTCCACCCTCGCCTTCGGCACCGACGCCAGTTTTTACCGACTGATCCCACAGCTGGTAATCCGTGTGGAGTCGGAAGACGAAGTCGTCGCGCTGCTGCAACTGGCTCAGCGCGACCATGTTCCAGTGACCTTCCGCGCCGCCGGCACCAGCCTGTCCGGGCAAGCCATCAGCGACTCGGTGCTGATCGTGCTGGGGGACAATTGGAACGACCGCGAGATCCGTGGGCAGGGGGCACAAATCCGCCTGCAGCCCGGCGTGATCGGCGCCCAGGCGAACGCGTGGCTGGCGCCGTTCGGGCGCAAGATCGGGCCAGACCCGGCATCGATCAACGCCTGCAAGATCGGCGGTATCGTCGCCAACAACGCCAGCGGCATGTGCTGCGGCACGGCGCAGAACACCTACCACACCCTGGCCGGGATACGCCTGGTATTGGCGGACGGCAGCCGCCTGGATACCGAAGACGCGGCCAGCGTGGCAGCGTTTCGCGAACAGCACAGCGCGCTGCTGGAACGCTTGGCGACACTCGGTCGCGAGACCCGGGCAAACGCTGAACTGGCGGCAAAGATCCGCCACAAATACCGTCTGAAAAATACCACCGGGCTGTCACTCAATGCCTTGGTGGATTTCGATGAGCCGCTGGATATCCTCAGCCATCTGCTGGTGGGCTCCGAGGGCACCCTTGGGTTTATCAGCGCGGTCACCTACGACACTGTGATCGATCACCCCAACAAAGCGTCGGCGTTGATTGTGTTCCCCGACGTCGAAACCTGCTGCAATGCAGTTACTGTCCTCAAGACCCAACCCGTTTCGGCCGTCGAGCTACTGGACCGTCGCAGCATGCGCTCGGTACAGAACAAGCCGGGCATGCCTGCTTTCGTACAGCACCTATCGGAAAATGCCTGCGCCCTTTTGATCGAGTCGCGTGCAGCTTCCTCGTCGTTACTGCACGAGCAACTGGCGCTGATCATGGCTTCCCTGGCCCAGTTTCCGGTCGAGAAGCAGGTCGACTTCACCGAAGACCCCGTGGAAAACGCCCGCCTGTGGGCGATCCGCAAGGACACCTTCCCGGCCGTCGGCGCCGTGCGCAAAACCGGCACCACGGTAATCATCGAGGACGTGACCTTCTCGGTCGAACAACTGGCAATCGGCGTGAATCGCTTGATCGAGCTGTTCGACAAACATCACTACGACGAAGCGATACTTTTCGGACACGCGCTGGAAGGTAATCTGCACTTCGTGTTCACCCAAGGCTTCAACAGCGCGGAAGAAGTCGCACGCTACCAAGCGTTTATGGACGACGTGGCGCAACTGGTGTCCGTGGAATTCGGTGGTTCGTTGAAAGCCGAACACGGCACCGGCCGTAACATGGCGCCTTTCGTCGAGCTGGAATGGGGCAGCGAAGCCTACCAACTGATGTGGCAACTCAAGCGCCTGCTCGACCCCAACGGCATTCTCAACCCGGACGTGGTGCTCAGCGAAGACCCGCAAATCCACCTCAAGCACCTCAAGCCGCTGCCCGCAGCCGACGAGCTTGTGGATAAGTGCATCGAGTGCGGCTTCTGCGAGCCGGTGTGCCCATCGAAAGGCCTGACCTTGAGCCCGCGCCAACGCATCGTGATCTGGCGCGATATTCAGGCGAAGAAACGCGCCGGTGTCGATACCACTGAGCTGGAAGCCGCGTATCAGTACCACGGCATCGACACCTGCGCCGCCACCGGGCTTTGCGCCCAGCGCTGCCCTGTGGGAATCAATACCGGCGACCTGGTGAAAAAACTGCGCAGCCGTGACGCCGACCGCACGAAAACCGCCGAATGGCTCGCCACGCATTTCGCCACCGCGCTGCAAGGCGCACGCTTTACGCTGCATGTGGCCAACGGCGCGCGCATGCTGCTGGGCGCGCCGCGCCTGGCAAAGCTATCGGCCAGCATGACCCAACTGTCCAAGGGGCAGATTCCGCAGTGGACCAACGCCATGCCGCAGCCGGAAAAAGCCATCCGTTTCAGCCCGGCAGTGACGGACGAGCGGCCGCGGGTGGTCTACCTGGCCGCCTGCGTCTCACGCGCCATGGGCCCGGCGGCGGGCGATAAAGAGCAGATGTCGCTGTACGACAAAACCCGCAATCTGTTGGAAAAGGCCGGTTACCAAGTCGTATTTCCCGACAACCAGGACAACCTCTGCTGCGGCCAGCCGTTCGCCTCCAAAGGCTACGCCGAACAGGCCGAACACAAGCGCCAGGAACTGATCGGCGCGCTGCTCCACGCCAGTCGCGGCGGGCTCGACCCGATCTACTGCGACACCAGCCCCTGCACTCTGCGCCTGGTGCAGGACCTGGGCGAAACGAGCCTGGATCTTTACGACCCCGTACGATTTATCCGCACGCACCTGATGGACCGCCTCGACTTCACCCCCCAGGAAGCCCCCATCGCGGTGCATGTCACCTGCAGCACCCAGCACCTGGGCGAGAGTCAGGCCCTGATCGACCTCGCTCGCCGCTGCTCCAACACCGTGGTGATCCCGGAAGGCATTCATTGCTGCGGGTTTGCCGGCGACAAAGGCTTCACCACGCCGGAACTCAACGCCCACTCACTGCGCAGCCTCAAGGATGCGGTGCAACATTGCAGTGAAGGCATCTCCACCAGCCGCACCTGCGAGATCGGCCTGAGCCAGCATGGCGGCATCGATTATCACGGGTTGGTCTACCTGGTTGACCGCGTCACCCAGGCCCGCGCTCACTGATCCTGCAAAAAAAACAGAACCCCTGCGCGCCGGCGTAGTCATCTGCATAGGCCTCGCCAAGCGAGGTTTATCAGTGATGTCGCTGGCAGCGGTTGAACGCAAGCAGCGTCGAGCCCTTTTTCGCAAGGAGATACCCGATGAAGCGTTCCGCTCTTGCTGGCTTGTTCATTACCGCTGCGATGCTGGCTTCCCCTGTATTCGCGGCGGGCGAGCCCGATCTGTGCAAAATCAATCTGGACAAAATCAACAACGGTAAGGCCCTGCTCGCCACCGACACCAGTGGTAAAAGCGGCGAGATAGACACTGCCGTCTCCCAGGCCAAAGCAGCTCACGCCGCCGGCGATGACAAAAAGTGCATCGAGATCACCTCGAAGGCGCTGCAAGACCTGCAGAACAGCGAAAAAGGCGGCCAATAGGTTGCTCAGTCACGGAAGGCCAACCTTCGGGTTGGCCTTCCGTGAGCGTTTGGCGTACACTGCATAGGCTTGTCACTCACTAAGAAACAACGAGTTACAAGCACGGGGCCGTTTAGGATTCGACGCCGGTCGCGAAACTTTAGGTGCATGCCGAGTTGGTAACAGAACTCGTAAATCCACTGTTGCAACTTCTTATAGTTGCCAATGACGAAAACTACGGCCAGGAATTCGCTCTCGCTGCGTAAGCAGCCTTAGCCCTGAGCTTCTGGTACCTTCGGGTCCAGCAATCACCAGGGGATGTCTGTAAACCCAAAGTGATTGTCATATAGAACAGAATCGCCGTGCAGTACGTTGTGGACGAAGCGGCTAAAACTTACACAACTCGCCCAAAGCACCCTGCCCTTCGGGTCGCTGAGGGTTAACTTAATAGAAACGGCTACGCATGTAGTACCGACAGCGGAGTACTGGCGGACGGGGGTTCAAATCCCCCCGGCTCCACCACTTCATCATCTAAAGACGTCCACGGACGTCTTTTTTTGTGCCTAGCATTTAGTGAAATCAAGGGTTCTAGCGTTTCTGAGGATTTTTTGGCATCCGACGAGCTCTGACCACTCGGGTATCCCAGCACCGCGGGGCTAATCTCTGAAGAACAAAACGCGCCTGAAGTAGATTTCATCCCTGCTCCAGCCCTTTGCCTCTCCGGCCGACGACTGAAGGGAGTCAAATCGGCGTCCTTGGATTATGTCCTCACCGACGGCCACGGTTTGCAGCTTCGCTTAAAAGCGTAACATTTAGCCCTCGGTCAACGGCTGATCACGCTGGACCGAGGGCATATCGTCATACACGCACCACTCTTCGTCTGGCATTATGCCTTTATAGCGCCACCACTCGCGGGATGGCTGGTGACGAACTCAAGGGATGGGACATGGCAGAGAACAGCAACTTCGCGTTTTTCAAAGAACACGATCCGGTTTTTTTCCAACTAGCCAATGCGGCCGAGCGAGTATTTTCCAGTGACCCCAACACGACACTGATCAAACTGCGCCAGTTGGGCGAAGCGCTCGCCCAGGATCTGGCGGTAAGAGCAGGCACTGAGTTCGACGCCACCACTTCCCAAGCTGATCTGCTGTTCCGCCTGAGTCGTGAAATCCAGCTCGACGGTAACATCCGTAACCTATTCCATACGCTGCGTATCGAAGGCAATAAGGCTACCCATGAATTCCGCACCCAGCATCGCGAGGCACTGGACGGGCTGAGGGTCGCCCGTGCCTTGGCGATCTGGTATCACCAATCATTTGGCACGGGCGGCAACACCTTCAAGCCTGGGCCTTTCATAATTCCGGCCGATCCGAGTGAGCCTCTACGTGAGCTGCAGGGGCAGATCGAAAAACTTCGTGCAGAGCTGGGCGACAGTCGCCAGCAATTGGAGAACAATCACCAATTAGCCGAGCTACTGGCGCAAGAAAAGCATGAGCAAGCCAGTCTTGTTGGGCAGATGAACGAGGAAGCCCGCGTCTACGAGCAGATTGCCCTTGAGCGCGAGGCAGAACTATCGAAGGCCCGAGTCCATTTCGAGGCGCGGCTGAAAGTACTGCAACAACAGCTTGAAGATCAGCCGCAAGCTGCCCAGCAGGTCACGCGTAAAACTCAGCAGGCAAGCAGCCAGTTCGACCTCAATGAAGACCTCACCCGTATTCTCATCGATCAACAGTTGAACGATGCCGGCTGGGAAACCGATTCGCTCGATCTTACCTACAGCAAGGGTGCTCGGCCTGAAAAGGGCAAGAACAAGGCCATCGCCGAATGGCCAACCAGCAAGCCAAAAGAAAACGCTGATTACATGCTGTTCGCTGGCCTAATCCCTGTCGCCATCGTCGAAGCCAAGCGCAAGCGCGTCAACATAGCGGACCGCATTCCCCAAGCCGAGCGTTATTCACGCCAACTGATCGTTACCGACAATCTGCAACCGGCCGGGCAGAACACGGGCTGGGCGGATGGCCAGGGCGGCCACTTCAAAGTCCCGTTTGCCTTTGCCTGCAATGGCCGGCCCTTTATTAAGCAGCTCGCCGAGCTGTCTGGCATTTGGTTTCGTGACTTGCGCAGCCCAGCCAACCTGCGCCGGCCGCTGCAGGATTTCCACACTCCGGGCGGCCTACTCGATCTGCTCAAACGCAGCCGTGAGGACGCCGAGGCGAAGCTACAGCAGGAAGGCTTCGCCTATCTCAAGCTGCGTGACTATCAGGAAAACGCCATCCGCGCCGTCGAGCAGGCCCTAGCCGACAATCACCGCAACTGTCTGCTGGCCATGGCGACCGGAACCGGCAAAACGCGCACTATCATTGGCTTGATGTACCGCCTGCTGAAGGCCGAGCGCTTTCGCCGTATTCTTTTCCTGGTCGATCGCAGCGCCTTGGGGGAACAGGCCATCGAAGCCTTCAATGAGGCGACTCTGGAACAGAACCACACGCTGGCGCAGATCTACGACGTCAAAGAACTAGGTGACATGGCTGCCGAAGCTGAAACACGGGTTCAGGTCGCCACTGTGCAGGCCATGGTCAAGCGCATATTCCAGTCGGACACTCCGCCGCCCATCGATGCCTTCGACTGCATCATCGTCGACGAAGCCCACCGCGGTTACACCCTCGATCAGGAAATGACTGAAGGCGAGCTGGCAGTGCGCGACTTCAACCAGTATCTATCGCAGTATCGTCGCGTGCTCGACTATTTCGACGCCTGCCGCGTCGGGCTCACCGCTACCCCAGCCAAGCACACCAGCGAGGTCTTCGGGGCTCCGATATACACCTACAGCTACCGTGAGGCCGTGGCTGACGACTGGCTGATTGATCACGAACCTCCAATCCGCTACCAAACCCTGCTGAGCCAGAATGGCATCCACTTTGCCAAGGGCGAGAGCGTCAGCGTCATCGATACGAGCACCGGCGAAGTGGATGTCGCCGAGCTCGAGGACGAACTCGACTTCGAAATCGAGTCCTTCAATCGCCGCGTGATTACGCCCGGCTTCGACAAGGTCATCTGCGAGCAACTGGCACAAGAACTCGACCCGTCGGGCGACGAAAAAACGATGATCTTCTGCGTTAACCAGGCCCATGCCGAGCGGGTTAAAAACCTCCTCGACGACGCCTTCAAGGAAGTTCACGGCGAAGATTACAACCAGGCAGCTGTACAGATCATCACCGGGCAAAGTGACAAGGTCAAACAGCTGATCCGCCAGTACAAGAACGAGCGCTACCCGAGCATTGCCATCACGGTCGACCTGTTGACCACCGGTATCGACGTACCACGCATTTGCCACTTGGTGTTCATGCGTCGGGTGCGTTCGCGCATCCTCTATGAACAGATGAAGGGCCGTGCGACTCGCCGTTGCGATGAAATCGGCAAGACGGTATTCAAGATCTACGACCCAGTTGACCTGTACGCGGCCCTCGAACCAGTAGATACAATGAAGCCGCTGGTGAAAGACCCAAGCATCAGCCTCGAACAGCTGCTCAGCGAGCTAAGCAACCCAGCCAGCCTCCATGCGCCTGGTAACCAGCCAGACACTAGTCATGCCCACGACGTCCTGGACCAGCTCAGCCAGCGGATCATGCGTATTCTGCGGAAGGCCAGCCATAAGGCCGAGCAAAAGCCAACCCTAAAGGCCAAGCTCGCCGAACTGGAAAACACCTGGGGCGTGGCCCCGGACAAACTGCATCAGCACCTTCACCAGCTCGGCCCTCAGCAAGCTTCCCGGTTCATCCAACAGCATGCCCAATTGCTTAATCAGCTTGCCACAGTTAATGCCCTGCAGGGATCGCAGAACTACCCGGTGATCTCCACCCACACGGACGAACTGATGGTCCGTGAGCAGAACTATGGCAATTACCAAAAGCCCGCGGACTATCTGGAGAGCTTCAACGACTTCATTAAGAATCAGTTGAACCAGTCGGTGGCCCTCGGCGTAGTGGTCAACCGCCCGCAAGACCTGACCCGTGAACAGTTGCGCGAAATACGTCTACTGCTCGACGGGCATGGCTACAGTGAGGTGAACCTGCAAAGCGCCTGGCGCAACCAGACGAACCAGGAAATCGCTGCCAGTATCGTCGGCTTCATCCGCCGCGCTGCCCTCGGAGAGGCTTTGCTGCCATTCGAGCAGCGCGTAACCAAGGCGATGGAGACGATTTACACCCTGCAGCCTTGGACTCAAGTTCAACGTAAGTGGCTGGACCGCCTGGCCAAGCAGCTGGTTCACGAGGTCGTTATCGACAAGAAGCAGATTGGTGAAGCGTTCAAGAGCGATGGCGGCAGCACACGGCTGGACAAGATGCTCGGCGGCAACCTAGGCGTGGTGCTGGATGCCCTGAATGACAACCTTTGGGCACAAACGGGATGAGTCCGATCTGGAACGCCGGATTGGCCAGCGTGCTCGTTCATAAGGGATAATGCCCCTGCTATACGACTTATCGCCGCGCTACTTAGAGATACCTCATGACCCCTGCTGAGCTTCATCAGATCCTTGCCCGTGGTGAAGACAGCCGCCATCAGTTCAAGCGCGATTTCAACAATATCGACGCCTTGGCAGCCGAGTTGGTGGCGTTCGCCAATACGTCCGGTGGCTACTTGCTGATTGGCGTAGACGACTCCGGCACGGTGAGCGGGTTGAGTAGCGCCGACATTTCGCGACTCAATCAACTGCTCTCCAACGCGGCCTCACAGAATGTCCGCCCGGCGATCAACCCACTGTCCAGTAACCTTCAGACCGAGCATGGGCTGGTCATGGTGGTGACAGTCGAACAAGGGCTCAATAAACCCTACGTCGACAACCAGGGTCGCATCTGGGTAAAGAACGGCGCCGACAAGCGTCGGGTCACGGCTCGTGAAGAACTGCAGCGGTTGTTTCAGCAGGCCGGGCTTGTATGCGCAGATGCGGTACCGGTCGCAGGCAGCAGCGTGGCGGATATCGACGCCAAAGCGCTTGGCGAGTACTTCCAAAGACGCTTTCGGCAAAGCCCCGAACAGACAGGTTTGGAAACCACCCGCATCCTGGAAAATCTTGGCCTCGCCAGTGGCGACACACCCAATTTGGCCGGTTTGCTGCTCTTCGGCCAGGCACCACAACGCCTATGCCCGGCATTCGATATCAAGGCCGTGGCGTTTCCGGGCACGATTTTGCATGACCGCCACTATCTAGACAGCGAAGATATCGACGGCAATCTGCAGGAACAGTACCGACGCAGCCTTGCCTTCATAAAGCGCAACCTACACCACGTGCAGCGCCAGCAGGGCTTCAATACTCTCGGCCAGCTGGAAGTGCCAGAGGAGGTGTTTGAAGAACTGCTGGTCAATGCCCTGATCCACCGCGATTACTTTATCAGCGCCTCCATCCGGATCATGATCTTCGCCGATCGCATCGAGCTCATCAGCCCTGGGCACCTGCCTGATGTGCTCGATACCGATAAAATTCGATTCGGCCTGTCCAACCGTCGCAACCCGACGCTCACCTCCCATGCTGTGCACATTCTGCCCTATCGCGGCTTGGGCACGGGTATCCCGCGCGCTATCGATGCTTGGCCAATGATCCGACTGGAGGACGACCGGCAGAGTAATCAGTTCAAGGTGGTGATTCAGCGCGCCGTTGAAAAAGGGCCTCTTTCGGGCCCAAGTGGGGACCCAGTAGGGGCTAAGTCGGGACCAAGTAGGGACCAAGTAGGGACTGAGTCCGCTGTCGAAGGAGAACACGCAGAAAGTCGCCCGTCTTTGCAGCAAGAGCAGGTAACGCTGCTGTGCAAGATGACAGGCGATCACACTACGCCAGAGCTAATGGCCTTCGTCGGGCGCAGCAACCGCAGCAAGTTCCGCGAGCAGGTTTTGACCCCACTGCTGACGCTTGGCGTGGTCGAGATGACCATTCCAGACAAGCCCAACAGCAGCAAGCAACGCTATCGCCTGACGGCGGCCGGCCGAGCGCTAAAGGCCGAACAACGCTCCTCAAACGACTGAGCCCAGACAACCATTTCTTTGCGCCAGCGCAATCTGGCGCTTTACACACTTCGCCACAGGTACCCCATGACCAACTCCGATATCGTCCAGAAGCTCTGGAACCTCTGCGACGTCCTGCGCGACGATGGCATCAACTACAGCGACTACGTCACCGAACTCGTGCTTCTGCTGTTCATCAAGATGGAGTACGAACAGGTTCAGAACGACGCCAACTTCGGTCACAAGCTGCCCGAAGGCGCGCGCTGGCCAGACCTGGCCGGCAGGTCCGGCGTTAACCTGCTCGATCACTACCGGCAGATGCTGCTGGACCTTGGCAAAAACCCGGACCCGCTGATCGCCGCCATCTACGCCGACGCTCAGACTCGCCTCAAGGAACCGCGCCACCTCGAGCAGTTGATCAAGAGCCTCGACGGCATCGACTGGTTCAGCGCCCGCCAAGACGGCCTCGGCGATCTTTATGAAGGCCTGCTGGAAAAAAACGCCAGCGAGACCAAGTCCGGCGCCGGCCAGTACTTCACCCCTCGGCCGCTGATCGACAGCATCATCCGCTGCATCAAGCCGCAGCCGGGCGAGACCATACAAGACCCGGCCGCCGGTACTGCGGGCTTTTTGATCGCTGCTGACGCCTATATCAAAAGTCGAACCGACGATTACTACGACCTCGACGCCAAAGCCCAGGCATTCCAGCGCAATCGCGCCTTTGTTGGCGTAGAACTGGTGCCCGGCACTCGCCGTCTGGCACTAATGAACACACTGCTGCATGGCATGGAAGGCGACGAAGAAGGCGTGGTGCACCTGGGCAACGCCCTAGGTCAGACCGGGGCCAACTTACCCAAGGTCGACGTCATCCTCTCCAACCCACCGTTTGGCACGGCCAAGGGTGGCGGTGGCCCGACTCGTGATGACCTCACGTACCGCACCAGTAACAAACAGTTGGCCTTTCTCCAGCACATCTACCGTGGCCTCAAGCCGGGCGGCCGCGCCGCCGTGGTGCTGCCGGATAACGTGCTGTTCGAGGCCGGCGTTGGCACCGACGTGCGTCGCGACCTGATGGATAAGTGCAATCTGCACACCATCCTGCGCCTGCCTACTGGCATCTTCTACGCACAGGGTGTGAAGACCAACGTACTGTTCTTTCAGAAGGGCACCGTAGAAAACCCGCGCCAGGAGGAGGGTTGCACCAAGCGCGTGTGGATCTATGACCTGCGCAGCAACATGCCCAGCTTCGGCAAGCGCACGCCCTTCGGCCCCACGCACCTCAAACCGTTCGAGGACGTCTATGGCGACACCCCCGACGGCGAAAGCCCACGCGCCGAGAACGTCGAAGGTATCGGTGAAACCAGCCGCTTCCGCAGCTTTACCCGGGATTACATCCGCAACGAGCGGAGTGACTCGCTGGACATCAGTTGGCTAAAAGACAGCAGCAGCCTGGATGCCGCCGACCTGCCCGCTCCGGAAGTACTGGCGGGTGAGGCGATGGCTGAATTGATCGAGGCACTGCGTGAGCTGGAAGAGCTGATGAAGGCGCTGGGGGCAGGGGATGAAGTGGTGGCGCAGAAGCAGTTGATGGCTGAGGTGATGGGGTTGGCAGTGGCTCAGGAGAATGGGGATGAGTGAATTGCCAAACGGGTGGGCCAAAGCGTGCATTGGTGACTTGGCCGACCTGAACCCAAAGCAAGCATTCGATGATGAAACCGTCGCTGGGTTTGTACCTATGTCCCACGCCCCCACCACCTTTCGCGACAAGCTGCGTTTCGATGAGCGTCCGTGGGGCGAAATTAAGAAGGCTTACACAAACTTTAAAGACGGAGACGTAATTTTTGCCAAGGTCACTCCGTGTTTTGAGAACGGCAAAGCGGCCTTTGTTGACGGTTTGCCTAACGGTGTGGGAGCCGGAAGCAGCGAGTTCTTCGTGCTCCGGCCTTGCTGCGACGGGGTATCGGCCAAGTATCTGCTGGCCTTGGTCAAGAGCTACGACTTTCTACGTGGGGGCGCAGAAAACATGACTGGCGCTGTTGGTCTGCGTCGGGTGCCCAAGCAATTTGTAGAGAGTTATTTAGTGCCGGTACCGCCGGCTGCTGAGCAGACCCGCATCACCGCCAAGCTCGACGAACTGCTGGCCCAGGTTGATACCCTCAAAGCCCGAATTGACGGTATCCCCTCACTACTCAAGCGCTTCCGCCAGTCTGTACTCGCTGCCGCTACATCCGGGCGACTGACAGAGGAATGGCGAGCCACAAACCCGGTAGGTGAGAGCGCAGAAGAATACTTGGAAAAAGTAATCCAAGCTCGCCGTCAAAGCCCCGTCGTGAAATTCAAGGAGCCAATCTCTCCTGATCTTGAAAAGAATGATTTTGAAGCTCCCCCAGGGTGGATGATTGCCAGCGTATCTAATTTCGCAGAGTGCTTGGACAGCATGCGCGTTCCCGTGAAAAAAGAGCTGCGCAAAAGTGGTGAGGGGAGGTATCCCTACTTTGGTGCTAACGGCGAAGTGGATCGTGTAGATGAGTACATATTTGATGATGACCTGGTCTTGGTAACAGAGGATGAAACTTTTTACGGGCGCGAAAAGCCAATTGCCTATAAGTATTCGGGGAAGTGCTGGATCAACAATCATGTTCACGCACTTAGGGCTCATGACTCTATCGCCCGCGACTATTTATGCTATGCGTTAATGCATTACGATGTCATCCCTTGGCTAACAGGTACAACAGGCCGGGCAAAGCTGACTCAAGGGGCCCTCCTGTCGCTTCCAATTCAGGTGCCACCATCGGTGGAGCAAACCGAAATTGTCCGCCGCGTCGAACAACTTTTCGCCTTCGCCGACCAGCTGGAAATCCGCCTCAAAGTCGCCCAAGCGCGTATTAACCATCTAACCCAAAGCATCCTTGCCAAGGCTTTCCGTGGCGAACTGGTGCCGCAGGAGCCGACAGACGAACCGGCCAGCGTTTTACTAGAGCGCATTAAGGCTCAACGTACCACCGTGCCCAAGACAAAGCGCGGTCGCCGAGCGGCTACATTGGACTAAGGCCTTTAGCAGGAATAGAAAAAACCATGTCAGTCCCGACCTACGACCAGTTCATCGAGCCCATCCTGCGTTTTCTCGCCGCCCACCCCGAGGGCGCGACGGCAGGCGAGGCCCACGAGGCGGCCGCACAGGCATTGAGCCTGACCCAGGCCCAGCGGCAGGAGACCATCGCCAGTGGCCAGGCTACTTACAAGAACCGCTCCGGTTGGGCACATGACCGGCTCAAGCGCGCCGGCTATTCCAGCAGCGCCAAGCGTGGCTACTGGCAGCTGACCGACACCGGCCGCACATTCGTTCAGGCCAGCCCCGCCCCGTTGAGCGCAGAACAGGTCGAGCATCTAGCTGTGAACTTCATGAGCGTGAAGCTGAAGACAGCGCCGGACGCCGCCTCGCTGGATGAAAGCAACGAAACGTCAACGCCGATTGCCCAGACCGACCTCGCCACTAGCAGCCCGCAGGAGCGCTTGAACCAAGCCATCCTCGAGCTGCGTACCAGCGTCGCGGGCGACCTGCTGGACAGCCTGCTGCAAGCGAGCCCGACGCGCTTCGAGCACATCGTACTCGATGTGCTGCACAGCTTGGGCTACGGAGCGAACCGTCAGGCGCTGCAGCAGGTCGGCGGTAGTGGCGACGGCGGTATCGACGGCGTGATCTCGCTCGACGCGCTGGGCCTGGAGAAAGTCTACGTTCAGGCCAAGCGCTGGCAGAACACCGTCGGCCGCCCCGATTTGCAGGCGTTCTATGGCGCTCTGGCAGGACAGAAAGCCAAACGCGGCGTATTCATAACCACCTCTGGCTTCACCGCCCAAGCGGTTGAGTTCGCACTATCGGTCGAAGGGCTTGTACTGGTCGACGGTAAACGCTTGGTCAATCTGATGTTGGATCATGAGGTCGGAGTCAGCTCGCAGCTTTACAAGGTGCCTAGGCTCGACAGCGATTACTTTGACGAGTCGCTCGGCTGAGTTCAAAAAGCACCATTCCATTGAAAGCCAGATCAACCAGCATTCCATCTGGTATTCCAAGCCATATATCTGATTGATTATTAGCCAGCAAAAACAGAAGGATACGGCATATTTTCAGCGCCCCCCGGCCCACCACTTCTGCATCAACCGAGCCCGCCTAGTGCGGGTTTTGTTGTTTCTGGGGGTTGGAAAGCCCGACAGAATGAACCTTCGGAATTTTCCTTCAAGATATCGCGCCATCGGTGAACTGGCGCAACTCCCCCCACACAGATAGCCTCCCCCAGTCGCTGCAAAATCAGCGACCGGGTTTAGCAGCTCGTTTACTATCAAGGCCTGCAAAGCCACCATCCGTTCCAGCGATGCTGTCAGCATCCGCTGGTGCGTATTATGGCGGCTGTGCGTGGGGCACTTTCGGGTGCGCCGGGTTCCTTGATTCCTGGTCTGCTAACCCGCGCACAGTCGCCACCCTTTTCGTTTAGCAGCGATGTCTGGCGACTCCATCAATCAAGGAGTTTCAGCCATGAAAAAGATCACCCCCAATCCCCCCTCCACAACCCTCTTCACCCTCGCCCCAGACATCTCCCCCGAAACCCTGCTAATCCAAGCCAGCGAAACCCTCGCCTCACTCAACGCCATGACCACCGACCTGGCCTTCGAACTCGAAGGCGCCCACCGTCACAAGCTGCTGGCCACTCAGCAACTGATCGTGCTGGGCGAACTATTGGTGGAGCGAGTGCTGGTCCTCACCCAAGCCCCCCAAACATTCCAGTAACAAAAAAGGCCGAGAAAACTCGGCCTTTTGCTGTAATGCGCCTCAGAAATCCCAGCGCGTCGTCACCATCACATTGCGTGGGTCACCGTAGTACGCCGAGTCATAGAACCCGATATTGGTGAAGTATTTCTTGTCGAACAGGTTGTTGACGTTAAGCGTGGCCGACAGGTTTTTCGTCAGTTGATAGCGCGCCATCACGTCCACCAGCCAGTACGGGTCCTGGGTGAATTTTTCCGAACGACCGCCGCCCGGATAACCCCAGTTGCGTACGGTTTGCCAGCCCGTGCTCTGCCAGCGCGTGCCGCCGCCCAAGGTGAGTTTGTCCAGGCTGCCTTGGAGTTTGTAGCTGGTGTAGAGGGTGACCTGATCCTCGGGCTCCCAGGTCGCTACTTTTTTGCCATCGGCATCACGCGCAATCTTGTGAGTATAGCCCGCCTGCAACTGCCAGCCTGGAGCCAGTTCGCCGGAGATTTCCGCTTCGTAACCTTTGGTTTTGCTCTCGGTGCCCATGTACGAATAGTCGACGGCCGGCTGGGAGTTCCAGGCGGTATCGGCGATTGGGCGATTGGTCTCGTGCACTTCGAAGTAGGCGAGGCTGGCGTTCAGGCGGCCATCGAAGAATTCGCCCTTGAGGCCGATCTCGTAGTTTTTGCCTTCGTCCGGTTCAAGCATGGTGTTGGTGCGGTCGCGGTATTGGGTTTGCGGCTTGAAGATTTCGGTGTAGCTGGCGTAGGCGGTGAGGTTTTCGTTGAGGTCGTACGTCAGGCCGGCGTACGGCACGACTTTGCCGCTTTCTTCGGTGTCGCTGGTGCCGGTGACTTGATAGTTGGCCACCCGCGTGCCCAGCAACAGGTGCATCGCGTCGGTCAGGCTGAAGCGCCCGGTGATGTAGGTGCCGGTCTGGCGCGTGATTTCATCACTGAAGCGGGAGGCCTTGCCCCACGCCGGTTCAATGGCTTCGCCGTGCCAGTTGTAAAAGTCATAGGAATTGTTGAAGTAGACAGGGTTACGGTAGTCCTTGCCCTTCCACCGGGAGCTCGACACGGACTGCCCGATCACCAATTCATGCTCACGCCCAAACAGTTCAAACGGCCCCGACGCGTAAACATCCAGGCTGTCGCTGGTGGTGTCGCCGGTGTATTTGGCGGCATAGATCGAACTCGCCGTCGCAGAATCCTGGGAGATGTAGCCCAGCGGCGCGTCATAGCCGTTGACCTGATGGTTGTACTGGCCTTTGGTGACCCAGCCGTTGTCGAAATTGTGTTCCAGGGTGGCGAACACGGTGTGGCTGTATTGTTGCCATGAACCCCACTTGGGCCCGTTGTTGAACGAGCGCGGCAGGTCGAGTTTGTTGCCGGTGGCGTCGAAGATGGTGCGGGTGCCGGTCCAGCTGGAACCTTTGGGGTCGCTGTCCTGGTAGTCGGCGCCCAGGGTCAGCAGGGTGTCCGGGGTCAGGTCGACTTCGAGGATGCCGTAGAGCACGCTGGTCTTGCGCGAGTAGTGATCGAGGAACGACTTTTTGTCCTGGTATGCCGCCACCGCGCGGCCACGCACGTTGCCGGTGTCGGTCAGGGGGCCGCTGACGTCGACCTGGGAACGGTAGTTGTCCCAGGAGCCCGCGCCCAGTTCGATGCTGCTCTTGAACTCGGAGGTCGGCTTCTTGCGGATCAGGTTGATGGTGCCGCCCGGACCGCCGGCCCCGGTGAGCAGGCCGGTGGCGCCCTTGAGCACTTCGACGCGGTCGTAGATCGCCATGTCAGTCATGGTTTGGCCTGCCGAGTATTGGGCGTCGCGCAGGGTCGGAATGCCGTCGTACTGGAAGTTCTCGATGGAGAAACCACGCGAGTAATAGTTGGTGCGCTCGGTGTCATAGGTCGACACCGTGATGCCTGGCGTGTGGCGCATTACGTCATCGATGGAGTTGAGGCCGAAGTCATCCATGACCTGGCGTGTGACCACCGAGATCGATTGTGGTGTTTCCCGTGGTGTCAGCACCAGGCGCGTGGCCGTGGCGATGGTGCCCGGGGTATACGAGCCCGTGCCTTCGGTGACCGTGCCGAGTTGGTTGGCGCTGACTTGGGTGGTCTGCAACTCCACCTTTCCGTCCTGGGACAACGGCTTGGCGACCACGCGATAGCCACCCTGCTCGCGCTCCGCCTGCAAACCCGCAGGGCTCAACAGGTGCTCCAGGCCTTCGTCCACCGAGAAATTGCCTTTCAGGCCTTTGCTCTGAATGCCGGCTGCCAGCGCCGAATCAATGCCGATCATCACGCCCGCTTGCTGCCCAAAGGCCCCCAACACACGGTCCAGGCTACCGGGCGAAATGTCATACGCACGAGGTTGGGATTGTTGCTGGGTAGGCGCCGCAGTGGCGGCCATGATGCTGTGGCTTGCGGTTGCCACCGATAAACCGAGGATAACGGTGCGCAAAGCGCTGACGCGGCTGAGCATAAAGACTGTCCTGTCATGAAAGGGTTGGGTGGACGCTTTTTTCTGCGTCTTACCTGTCTTGATGCTTGAGATAGGAAAACCTGCCACGCGGTGAACACTATTTTTCGGTCAGGCGGGCACGACGGTCGCCAGGTAGCCAAACACCCGCTGCACGCGCACGGGCAACACCTTGGCCAGCAGGTCGAGGCTGGCTTCGGGCTGGTCCAGCGAGAACGAACCTGACACCTGCAAACCCGCCACCGCAGGGTCGCAGCGCAGCACGCCACGCCGGTAGCGGTCGAGTTCTTCGAGTACTGCGCCGAGCGGCATGCGCTCGGCGATCAACAGGCCCTGGGTCCAGGCGTCGGCGGTGGATGGCATGGCTGCCGGCTGACTGCTCTGGAGACGATTTAAGGTCAACTGCTGGCCCAAACCGAGTTGCGTGCTGGCACCGTGCAACGGCTCGACAGAGGCGCTGCCCGAGAGCATCTGCACCTGCGTACCCTGCTGGCGAAGCAGGTCATGGCTGATGATGATCTGTGAGAGTGCCGCAGGCCGTACCCAGCCATTGGCAGTCTGGACCGCAATGTCGGCGCGCGGGCCTGTGGTCAACAGCAGCCGACCGAGGTTCAGCGCCAAGTGGGCGCCACGGATATCCACAGCGGTGCGCGTATCCAACTGCAATTCCCCGGCATTGGCCAGGCGCAGGTGCCGTCTCTCCCCGGTAGCGGTGTGGTAATCGCTGAACAGCTCCGGCAACAGCGCCCGCTCGCGCACACTCAGGCCAAGGGCAGCGGCCACGCTCAGGCCGGCGAGGCCCTTGAGCACGGTGCGCCGCGACGGAACACTACGTGCACGCAACAATTGGCGGGCGCTGGGCGCGGGCAATGTGTGCGTGTGGAGGCGCATGTCGCGGCTGAGCCCAGCCAAGCGCTGCCAGGCCAACTCATGTTGCGGGTTATCGTTGCGCCACTGCTGGCAAGCCTGCTGCTCGGCGGCGCCGCAGGTGCCCGATTGCAGCGCGACCATCCAGTTCAGCGCCTGGTCCAACACGTGCTCGTCCAGAGGCTGATTATTGGCGGGCTTGAAACGGTTCATGCAGCGTACACCGCCAGATAGCAATGGCGATAGGCTTTAAGCATGGCTTTTTGCACCACATTCACGCTGAGGTCCATGTGCTCTGCGATCTGTGGATAAGTCAGGCCATCCAACTGGGACAGCAGGAAGATCTCGCGCACCTTGCTGCCCAACCCGTCCAGCACCTGGCCGACGGCGTCCAACGCTTCAAGCACCAGCAAACGGGTTTCCGGCGACGGCATGTGTTCGGGCTCCAGGATCATCAGCGACTGTTCATACGCTCGCTCCAACGCCTGGCGACGGAAGTACTGCCCGCATAAACGGCTGGCGACAGTCGTGAGGTAGGCTCGCGGCTCACGAAAAACCGGCACGCTGCCGCTGCTCAGGATCCGCACGAAGGTATCCTGCGCCAAGTCCAAGGCCTGCTCTTGCCCACCCAGCTTGCGCCGCAACAACTGCACCACCCAGCTGTGGTGCTGGGCGTAGAGTTCGCCCACAACCTGATGGGCAGAAGAAGATGAGGCCATCGGTGTGATATCCAGGGAACGGCTGGGGAAAGTCACACATGATAATACTTCTCATTAGAGACGGGTTAGGAGTTTCTGTCTTACCTGAAGAATGCTGCGAGCTGTTGCAAGTCACCGATATGGACTACACCCGCTTACTCAAGCAGCCAGAAAAGTCCTGCATGTTGGCGCGCCGTGGATGAACTGGCGCGAACTCGGTTGCTCGAATAGTCTTCAGAGGACTGCTCGTCTGCCGAAGATTGAACGCAATCACTCAAGCCCCCAGAGTCCAGCACGCCCATTCACGAATAAGGAGGCCCTTCATGCAAAGCACTGTCTCGCCCAGCCCCCTTGTGGGCGTCGGCCTCTATACCCCCAGTGAAGCCTCCCTTTACACCGGTATCCCCGCCGCAGATATTCGTAGATGGCTATTCGGTTACAGTTCCAACGGCATTCATCATCCCGGCCTTTGGCAATCAGAACTGATGGATGTGAACGAATACATATTGAGCTTCCATGACCTGCTTGAAATTCGCTTCGTGCACGCCTTTCGTCAACACGGCGTGAGCCTGCAAGCCATTCGCAACGCCTCCCGACAAGCCTCAGAGCTGTTCGGTCAAGCCTACCCGTTCACCTGCAAGCGCTTCCAAACAGATGGTCGCAGCATCTTTGCGACTGTTCTGGATGAGACAGGCGACGAGACGCTGCTGGACCTGATTAAAAAACAATACGCGTTCAAGCACGTCATCAGCCCATCGTTGTACGAGGGGATCGACTACACCGGCAAAGGCTCGGCCCAACGCTGGTACCCAGTCAAACGCAGCAAGATCGTCGTACTGGACCCCGCCAGGAATTTTGGAAAGCCGGTACTGACTGGAGCGGGTATCGACACCGCAACGCTGTTTAACGCCTATGAGGCGGAAGGAAACGACACAAAACGTATTGCCCTGCTATACGAGATCCCACCCTCCGCTGTAAGAGCCGCTATCGAGTTCGAGCAAAGGCGCGCGGCTTGAATTTCCTTCTGGACCACAACCTGCCACCTGCACTGGCGCGAGCATTGAATGAACTTTCAAAAGTCCATGAGCATGGCGTAGTTCCGCTCAGGGATAAATTCCCCCAGAACGCAAGTGATGTTTCCTGGATATCAGTGCTTCGCGATGAAGGTGATTGGGTCGTTATCTCTCAAGACCGCTTTACCACAGGGCATGCAGAAAAACAGGCATTTCGAGACTGCGGGCTCCCCATTTTCTGTCTGGCGAAACACTGGAATAACGAGACCTATTGGAACAAGGCACACAATCTCGTGCGATGGTGGCCGGCCATCATGAATCAATCAGCGTTGATAAGAGGAGCAGCCGCATTCAGCGTGCCATGGCGTTTTTCTGCGCCCGGGAAATTTGATCAGATAAAAATGTAAGCCTGCAACGCAAAACAGTCCCTATCTGGAATCCCCCCCCACTTACGATTACCCTGCTCTCCTCTATCAGACACCCGGAAGTCCGATACCCGTGTTCAAGTCACTCGCCATCCTCACCCTTGCCTGCGCCCCTCTGCTTGCAAACGCCGCCGACCTGGCCGGTGTCTGGACCGGCACCTTGGGTAAATCCGCGATCACCGCCTGCTTCAACGGTGCCCACGGCGCCAATGGCAGTTACTACTATCAACGCATCCTGACGCCCATTCAGCTCACTCAAGCCAACGCCAGTGAGCCGTGGGCCGAGGAAGGGCAAACCGGGCTCTGGCAGTTGGATGAGCCGCAGGGCGACACGCTGACCGGCACCTGGAGCAAAACCCTCGGCGGTAAAAGCCTAGCGCTGATGCTCAAACGCGCGGACACCGACGGTTGCGCCAGCGATGCCTATAACAATGCGCTTGAGGCCGTGCCTCCCGCGGTAACGGTCGAGCGAAAAACCTTCGCCGAACATGCCTATCAAGTGAAGACCCAAGGAGGTCAGGTCATCCTGAAACTGGAAGGCGACGGTGCGGCCATCGACAAGATCAACCGCGAGCTCGCGCGCATGGCCATCAACCCGGACGGCCAGGCCGATTTCTACAGGGAGCGGCGCAACTCACTGGACCAAAGCGGCGGCACCACCACCAGCGAGATCACGGTGGAACCGTTCTATTGGTCATCTCAATGGATCACCGTGCGGTTCTATCGCTGGTCGGCGGGCTACGGGCGCGGGGGCATCAGCTGGGGCCTGCACAGTTGGAACCTGCAAACCGGTGAAAAGGTCGACCCCTGGACGTGGTTGGGCGGCCATGAGCAATGGGACACGCCCTACTCGGGCCAGGTCAAACTGCCGGCCGCTTTCAGCAGCTGGCTGGCCAAGCAGACCACCACGGACGAAGGGTGCCCGGCCGTGACCAGTTATTCCTCGTTCGACTTGAGCTTCAACACCCAGGGCCTGCAACTGTCGACGCCCGCCCAGGGTGATGGCTGCGATAACGAACTGAGTTTTACCTGGGAGCAACTGGAGCCGGTGCTGAGTCCGGAAGGTAGAGCCGCACTGCCCAGCCTGATGGCGCCGTGAGCGACCTTACAAAAAAACCACATTCGTTCACGAAATATTCAGAAACGCCGACGGATACTAGCCCATTGCAATGACCGTTCCCCCGGACGGTCCTCCTGCCCTGGTAGCCACACTCCATGACGCGTCCCGCTCCCCTGCTGTTCCTGCTTGCTGGTCTGTTGTTCTTCTTTGCCCTGGGTAACCACGAGCTGCAAGGCTCCACCGAAGCCCGCGTGGCTGGGATCGCCATGGCCATGCACCTGGACAATAACTGGGTGGTGCCCCAGTTGTTCCGTGAACCGTTCCTGGAAAAGCCACCCCTGAGCCTGTGGATCGATGCCGGGGCGATTCGCCTGTTTGGCGGCACCACCTGGGCGGTGCGCCTGGCTTCAGCATTTGCCGGGTTGTTCAGCGTGATGCTGCTTTACACAATGCTGCGCAGGTTCGGACGACCGCAGACGCTGGCGTTCAGCGCCGCGCTGATCCTGGCGACCATGGCCAGTTATTGGAGCAATGCGCGCGGTGTGGGTGAGGACTCGCTGCTCACCCTCGGCGTAACCGCCGCGCTGCTGGCGTTTTACCAGGCTGTGCGACCCGATCGTGAAGGGTCTAGCACAGGCGCATGGGCACTGTTTACCGCCGGGATGGTGATCGCCACCCTCAGCAAAGGCGTGCTGGGCCTGGCGATGCCGGGCATTGTTATATTTGTGTACCTGGCCAGCACCAGCGTCATGGACAAGCGCCTGCGCCTTGGCGACTGGCTCAAGCCCGCGCTGTTCACCTTGCTGGCGCTGGTGCCATTGGTGATCTGGCTGGGCTTCCTGTTCCAGCGCGGCGGCCTGCAGGCAGTGGCCGAAGTGCTGCTGACCAACAGCGTCGGCCGGTTCAGCGGTTCGTTTGTCGAGGCGGGGCATTACGAGCCGTTCTACTACTACATCGTCAAGCTGCCCGAGGCCTTCCTGCCCTGGAATATCCTGGTGTACCTGGGCCTGTGGCACTTGCGCAAAAGCTTGGTGCGCAACCGCTACCGCCTGTTCTTCAGCGTCTGGCTGGTGGCGCAGTTCACCCTGCTGACCCTGGCGTCGAGCAAACGTACGGTGTACCTGATGGCACTGGCCCCGGCCGCCGCCGTACTGGCCGCGGAGTATGCACGGGTGCTGCTGGACTGGCTGAAAACCCACAAACCCACGCTGCACAAGCATCACAGAACGGTAGTCGGCGGCGTGTTCACCCTGGCGGTGGGCTGCTACCTGATCGCTGCCTTCTGGTTCGCGCCCAAAGCCGATGTGCGCCAGTCGTTCGTCCCGGTGATCAGCCAGGTTCAGGCGTTCAAAGACGAAGGAAAAGAGGTGGTACTGTACCGGCCCAACGAGCGTATCGCCGGGGCCAGCGTGTTCTATCTGCAGGCCTACTTGCCGATCCTGAAGACCGAGGCTGAGTTGCACAGTTACCTCGACGCCAAGCCCGGCAACGTTGCGCTGCTGGACCATACCGATGACCTGGCGACCCCGGTGAAGGTGATCAAGCAAATGTCGATCAATCGCCAGCCTTACTACTTCGTGGAGCAGTAAGGCCGGCGCGGGGCATCAGTGCTTGGTGACCTTGTCCAGGTAACCCATGGCAAACGCCGAGATCACGAAGGTCATGTGGATGATCACGTACCACATCAGATGCTGCGGATCGACGTTCTTGGCGTCCATGAAGATGCGCAGCAAGTGGATGGACGAGATCGCCACGATGGAGGCCGCCACTTTCATCTTCAGCGATGAAGAATCCATGGTGCCCAGCCAGTTGAGCTTCTCTTTGTTTTCATCGATGTCCAGCTGCGAGACAAAGTTCTCGTAGCCGGAAATCATCACCATCACCAGCAAGCCGCCAACCAGGGCCATGTCGATCAGCGACAGCAGCAGTAGGATCACATCAGCTTCCAGCATGGAAAACACATTGGGCAGGACGTGGATGATTTCCTGGAAGAACTTCAGCGCCAGGATCAGCAGGCCCAGGGAAAGCCCCAGATAGATAGGCGCCAGCAGCCAGCGTGAGGCGTACATAGTATTTTCGATAAAGCGTTCCATGGGATCTCACACAGCTTGGCTAGAAATGGCGGCGAGTATACCAGCCGCTACAAGACACCTGTAACCACGAGAAAACTGACCTGTGCGGCATCTGTAAGAGAATTTTTCTGCTAGTGTCGAGCCCAATAACAACTCGGCTCGATGACGTCGGACAGGAAAAACTCAGATGATGGATGTGCGATCCCCTTTGGCCAGTATCGGCCTGTGCGCGGCATTGCTGCTGGCTGGCGGCTGCTCCCCCAGTGACGAGCAGAAGCAGACCACCCTCGAAGAGAAAACCGCAAAGTTCGAACACTCCCTGGACAGCATCCAGGACCCCAAGCTGCGTGACGCCGTCGCCGACCTGGGCGGTTCGCTGCTGCTGCTGGAGCGGGCGCGGGTCAAACTCGCCAGCAAGCCCATCGAAGCCGAGTACGGCGAAGACTCCCTGGCCCTGCTCAAGCACTACCCCACGCCCCAGGCGTTGGTGGACACCTACATCAATGGCCTGTTTGTGCTGCGCAAGAGCTCCCATTCCGACTACCTGACCGACTTGCAGCCGGTGTTCCCGTTCAACTTCAACATGCCTGACCAGTTCCCCTTCCCCCACGGCCTGGAATGGCAGTCGGTGACCCTGAGCAACAACAAGGTCATCCCCTTCCAGCCGGAATGGTCGGAAACCGATCCGGGCATCCAACTGAGCCCCAGCAGCTCCAACCTGACCAACCCCGACGACCTGACGGTGACCTACCCGTTCATCGACGGCATCGAGACGGAAAACAAGAGCCAGCCACAGCCCGTCAGCCTCAAGGGCACGGTGGAAGTGGTCGCGCCGGGCAAGGTGTTGACCTTTGATCTGTCGAAAAAAGACGTGGGCCACAAGCGCACCGAGGGCAACATCACCCTCAACCTGTTGCTCCTGGAAAAAAACTACGCCGAGATCGAGCTGACCAACAGCCAACCGCTGGCGCCTGAAGTCGGTGACGAATCGCCCAACCCGCTCCTGGTGCAGGCGCGGGACAGCACCGGGCAGTTCCTCACTCGGTCGGGCTCGATCAACGAAAGCAGCGCCCAGGTGGCGTTCTACGAGAAACAACTGGCCGAGATGCAAAAGCAGAAGGTCTGGTCGGAGGCGTTCGAGAAACAGCTCACCGATGAGCAGAAAGCCTTCGAACACAAACAAAGCAGCCATTACGCCAAGGTGTATTTCAATGGCGTGATCGACAACCTGCAGGTCAACGTGCTGGATTTCTCCACCGCCACGCGCACGCGCAAAGACCTCGACCTGCCCGTGATGCGCTTCGACAAGAACAGCCTGCAGAACAGCGTCCAGGCCCTGCCGATGCCGGTCACCGTGTATGACGACGGCGCCGCCAGCTGGCTCAAAGACGCGAGCATGACCGAGGACCAGCTGAAAAACAGCGTCACCATCAGCCAGTCGGTTGAGGACGCCAGCGCCGCGCACATCGTGTTCGACCACCCGTTCACCTTCAATGACGACTTGGTGGGCAGCGAGCGCAACAGCAGCGAATCACCGGTGACCTTCTTCACCGCCGATGAAAAAGGCGAGCGCGGTGAGCCGATCGAACTGCCGGCCGAGGCGTTTGAACTGAACCCAGCGCGTGGCACCCTGACCTACGACCTGAACCTGTTCCCGGAAAACCCGGCGTATGTGGTGGGCTCGATCCCGCTGTTCCTGGCGACCATCGACAAAGCCGAGATCGACGTGGCCAAGCTGCCCAAGGGGCTGTCGCTCAAGGACAACGCGCTGATCGTCGACCAGAAGGAATTCCCCGCCGACAGCTGGCGGTTCTACGCCAAGGACGCCAGCGGCAACTACCTCAAGGAAATCCTCGGCGTCAGCCACCGTGCCGAGGAGTACGGCACGGCGCTGTTTGACGTGCATTACTTCTACGGCCAGCCGACCGCCCTGGAAAGCTACCAGCGCACCGACCTGAGCACCGTGCAATACGGCTTCGAGGTCAAGCTCGACAAGCCCGAGGGCAAATAGCGGTCAGTGCTGGGTGTCACCATTGAGCTGGCGCAGATGGGCCTGCATGTGCAGGCACCAGATCTGCGGGTCGCCCGCTTTCTCGTAGCCATGCTGGGTCAGGCTGTCGACGATGGACTCCAGCATGTTTTCCGCGACGAAGGGCCCGGGGAACGGGCCTTGAGACTTGATGGTGGAAGGCTGTTCACCGGTCATTCCGGCGGCAAACAACAAGGTCCACATCCCGTTATCCCCCGCGAGAGGGCGAATGGAACATTCGATACGGGTGACCAGGCCAAAGCACTGGCGGGTAAGGCAAAGGTTGCGCGGCATGGCGGCGACCCTCGGTAGATCGGTGTTCAACCTGCGCCTGGGGCGAGGCTGTTTCTATCCAGCGACTCCTGTGGATATCCCTTGAGCACAGAATAGAAGAAAACCACGACAAACCAAGGTTGTAGGGACCAACGGGCGTTGGCCCTACACCCGCGCCAAATTTGTGACGGTTTTACCCGTCATGTGGCGAGGGAATTGTTGTGGCGAGCGGGCTTGCCCCGCGTTGGGCTGCGCAGCAGCCCCAATAGGACTGCTGCGGTGTGCCAGTGAGATTGAATTGTGTGGTTTTGGGGCTGCTTCGCAGCCCAACGCGGGGCAAGCCCGCTCACCACAACAAGCCCGTTCGCCAGAACAAGCCCGCTCGCCACAATTCACGTCGCCATCAGGTGGGCTTGGCTTGCGCCAACGCTTCCTGCGCCAACTCCTTTTCCGCCTCCTTCAGGTCATCCTCGCTGATCATCTCGGCAATCACCCGCAACCGCTCTACCACCCGCGCATTCACCGTGCCTTCCGGAAACTGCCCCTCGGCATCCGGCTCACCGGCATCCTCGCCCACCAGCAGGCTCAACGCCTCGTCCGCCTGGCGCACCGCATAGATATGGAACTGCCCGGCACGCACGGCTTGCAGCACCTTCTCATCCAGCATCAGCGTAGCGACGTTGGCCTGGGGAATGATCGCGCCCTGTTCACCAGTCAAACCGCGCGCTTCACACAGGCGGAAGAACCCTTCGATCTTCTCGTTGACCCCGCCCACCGCCTGCACTTCACCAAACTGGTTGATGGAGCCGGTGATGGCGAAGCACTGTTTGAGCGGGGTTTTCGACAAGGCCGAGATCAGGGTGCACGCCTCGCCCAAGGAGGCACTGTCGCCGTCCACATAACCATAGGACTGCTCCAGCGCGATGCTCGCCGAGATCGCCAGCGGGAATTCCTGGGCATAACGGCTGCCCAGGTAACCGGTGAGGATCATCACGCCCTTGGAGTGGATCGGTTGGCCGAGGTTGACCTCACGCTCGATGTCGACAATACCGCTGCCGCCCGGATACACCGTGGCGGAAATCCGCGCCGGTACGCCAAAGGCCGAGTCACCGACTTCCAGCACCGTCAGCCCGTTGCACTTACCCACCGCCGCACCGGCGGTGTCGATCAGGATCACCCCGGCGAGCATGTCGTCGAGAATCCGCGCCGACACCCGCCCGGTACGCGTGGCCTTGGCCTTGAGGGCGCGTTCGATATGCCCGGCATCGGTCATCTCGTCGCCGGCCAGGTGACGGATGAAATCCGCCTCGCTGACCAGTTGGAACAAGTCACCAATGCGCGCCGACAAGCGCCCCTGGTGTTCCGCCAGTCGAGCGCTGTAGGTGGCCAACCGCGCCACCGCGTCCGAAGTCAGCGGCGCCATGCCTTCTTCCGACGTACGGGTTTTGAGCAACTGCGCGAACTGCTCCAGGCTTTCGTCGACCATCGGGATGTCTTCGTCGAAGTCCACCAGTACGCGGAACATCTCCTGGAAGTCCGGGTCGGCGTCCTGCAACGCGTAGTACAACTGGCGCGAACCGATGATGATCACCTTGACCTGCAACGGGATCATCTGCGGGTTGAGCGTCACGGTGGCCAGGCGGCCCAGCTCGCCCAGCGGCGATTCCATCTTCAGCTTGCGCGATTGCAGGGAGCGCTTGAGCGCGTCCCACACGAACGGCTCGCCGAGCATTTTTTCGGCTTCAAGAATCAGGAAACCGCCGTTGGCACGGTGCAACGCGCCGGGGCGTAGCTGGCGATAGGTGGTGTAGAGCGCGCCCTGGTCGGTGCTGTACTCGATGCGGCCGAACAGGTTGTCGTAGGTCGGGTGCGGTTCAAACACCACCGGTGCGCCACCGTTGACCGGATGGCCGACTACCAGGCTCGGGCAGTATTGCTCTTCGAGCAGCTTGCGCGCCTGGGCGTCGGTCTTGGCGTCGTCCACCAGTTGCTCGACCACGGTCTTGAGCAAGTACACCTGCATGGCTTGCAGGTAACCGCAAACGCCTGCGTTTTCCGCGTACTTTTCCGACAATGGCGCAAGCAGAGGCTGCAGGGCCAGGGTGATGGTTTCTTCGTTGAACTGGCGCAGTTGGTTGTTCGACTCACGCTTCCACTGCGGCAGGCTGGCCAACTCTTCGTTGAGGCGCTCTTCCAGCTCGGAAATATCCGTGTGGAACCGCTCGCGGTCGGCTTCCGGCAACTGCGAGAACTCGGCTTCGTCCAGCGCCTTGCCGTCGAGCATCGGCGTGAAGGCAATGTTGGAACTGTCGCGGTACAGCGCCACGTCCTTTTCCAGGGCCAGACGTTCGATCACGTCCAGGGCCTTGTCGTAGCGCTGGTTGAAGGCGCGGTCGATGGCGCTTTTGCGCTGTTGATAAGTGGGGTGCTCGAACACCGCCGGGAAGGTCGCGACAAGGTTGTCGACCAGACCGTTGATGTCGTTGATGAACGCCGCCGCTGCGCCGCCGGGCAATTCCAGGGCGCGAGGTTCGCGAGGCTCATCGAAATTATTCACGTAGACCCAATCAGCCGGGGTCTGCAGGCGTTTGCCTTCGGCCTTCAGGTAGCGTTTGACGAACGAAAAGCGGCCGGTGCCCGGCTCGCCCATGACAAACACGTTGTAACCGGGGCGTGGCATGGCCACACCAAACTGCAACGCTTCAACCGCACGTTCCTGGCCAAGCACACCGCGAAAGGGCTCCAAATCATTGGTGGTCGAGAAGCTGAACTGTTCAGCGGAGAAGGGGCGAGTCAGCGCTTCGGGCGCTAGACGCAAGCTGGCAGCAACAGGATCAGGCATCGGGCTTCCTTACATCAGGCGGGGCAGATGACGGCATTCTGGCTCCCGGTTACGCGCTCTGGCAAGGCGCGCCTGCGGGAAAGCATAGACACGGGACGCGTCCTGCAAAAATATCGCGTGATCACCGATTGTTTTATAAAAATGCACGGAACCCTTGGAACGTGCCTAAACTCCAAACTGCGCGGGTTGGACTAATAACTGGCCCCTAGGGCGCTGCGACGCGCCTGAACCCTTGTCCATTGGTTTGCACACAAAGAGAACAAAGCTATGAAACGGATCCTTCTCGGTACTCTCTTCACCGTCGTCTCCCTCAATGCAATGGCAGAAGCACCAGGTGGCCCGAACTGCGGTTGGGGCAACATGTTGTTCGAAGGCCAGCGCGGCACTCCAGCTCACTTCCTGGCTTCCACCACCAACGGTACTTCGGGTAACGCCACTTTCGGCATGACCTCGGGCACCAACGGTTGCAGCACCAACAGCGCCCTGACTTACGGCGGCAAATCGTGGATTGCCATGAATGGCATGATGAACGAGCTGTCCGAAGACATGGCCAAGGGTAATGGCGAAGCGCTGACCACCTACGCCGTGGTACTGGGCGTGGCACCGGAAGATCGCGAGCACTTCGCGGCCGTGACCCACGAGCACTTCCAGCAGATCTTCAGCAAGGCTGACGTGACCGCTGACGACGTGCACAACAACACCATTGCGGTACTGAAAAGCGATGCCCGTCTGGCGAAATACGCTACCCAGGCTTAAGCTCGTCCAGCCCGCGCCTGCTTAAGGCGCGGGTTTTATTTTTGGGCCCGCCTCCCCTTTGGGTCTCTCTTATTTCCGACTTAAGTTGCCCCTATGCTCAAACGCTTTGCCTGGATGGCACTCTTTGCCTGCGCCCCGCTGTACGCGGCCCCGCATCTTGATGATCAACGTTTGCAGCAATTGGCCAACGATCCGTTCTGGCTGTCCCTCGGCCATTACGAAGCCGGTAAAATCAGTGGCTGGCGCAGTTATGTCAGCGACAAGAAATTCTTCCTTGCAGCCGATGGTGCCCACCACCCGGACGCCGAACTCAAGGCCACCGTTGACGCGCTCTACGCGCCCGCCAGCCTGGGTGAAAAACACGCCCAATGCGTTTACCCCGCACGTACCCGCTGGCTCAAGGATCAGTTGCACCTCACTGACCTGCCCACCGTGGACTGCACCGAATTCAAGCAATGGTTCAAGGACGTTGCCCCGCACAGCGCGGTGATGATCTTCCCGGCGGCCTACCTCAACAGCCCGTCGTCGATGTTCGGCCACACCCTGCTGCGCATCGACCAGGCCGACGTGCAAAGCAACAACACCGCCCTGCTCAGCTACGCGATCAACTTCGGCGCCTATATCGAAGGCTCCGACAACAGCATTCTCTACGCCTGGAAAGGCCTGATGGGCGGCTACCCTGGCCTGTTCGCCCTGGTGCCCTATCAGGAAAAACTCTCCGAATACCGTAGCCTTGAGAACCGCGACCTTTGGGAATACCGCCTCAACCTCACCCAGGTGGAGACCGAGCGCATGGTCGAGCACGTGTGGGAGCTCAAGCAGATCCAGTTCGATTACTTCTTTTTCGACGAAAACTGCTCCTATCGCCTGCTCGAACTGCTGCAAGTGGCCCGCCCCGGCCTGCGCCTGACCGAACAGTTTCCGCTGACCGCCATCCCGACCGACACGGTCAAGGCCGTCAAGGATGCGGGCCTGGTGGAAAGGATCGACTACCGCCCGTCCCGCGAACGCGAGCTGTTGGAGCGCGCCAAGCCGCTGGACAGCGACGAACAGCAATGGGTGTTGAAGGTCAGCGATGACCAGCAGCAGCTGCAGGAGCCTGCGTTCAAGGCCATCGCGAAAGACCGCCAAGCCCTGATCATCGACGCCGCCTACCGCCTTGGCCGCTACCGCGCCAACGGCCTGGAACGCGACACCGTCCGCTCCCAACGCAGCTTCGAACTGCTGCGCGCGATCAACCAAAACCCCGCGCCCGACCTCAAGATCACCCCGCCCGGCCTGCCGGAAAACGGCCACGAATCGCGCACCTGGCAAGCCGGCATCGGCACCCGTGGCGACAAGGCCTTCGGCGAATACGGCCTGCGCATGGCCTACCACGACCTCAACGACAACGCCGAAGGTTTCCCGCTGGGTGCACAAATTGAAATCCTGCAGATGAAACTGCGCCAGTACGAAGGCAACCACTGGCAACTGCAGCAACTGGACCTGGCCACCATCCGCTCCCTGACCCCACGCAACGCCCTGTTGCAGCCGTGGTCATGGCAAGTCACCGGCGGCCTTGAACGCGTGCCCGGCAAACACGACGACGAAACCCTGGTCGCCCACGTCAACGGCGGCGCCGGCGGTACCTGGCAGTTGAGCGACGACATGCTCGGCTTCGCCCTCGGCACCGTGCGCGTGGAGCACAACAACGACTTCAGCGAAGCCATCTCCCCGGCGGCCGGGTTCAACACCGGCGTGCTGTGGAAGAACCCACTGGGCAACCTGAGCCTGGAAGCCAAGGGTGACTTCTTCACCAATGGCGAGGTACGCCGTAGCATCAGCTTGAACCAACAGTGGGAATTGTCGCGCAACCTGGGGCTACGCCTGAGTGCACAACGCGAGTACAGCCACTTGTCGACACCGGTGAATGAAGTGCTACTTGAAGTGAAGTGGTACCACTACTGACTAAAGCCTGGCCGGGATCAACATGTGGGAGGGGGCTTGCCCCCGATAGCAGTGCATCAGTCACGAACCCATCGACTGACACGCCGCCATCGGAGGCAAACCTCCTCCCACATTGGCTTCTCGTAGACTCAAATACACTGCGCTGTCCTGATGTCACGGTCGCACCGAGATATTTTCAGCCGTAGATAACCCTGTGGTGAGCGGGCTTGCCCCGCGTTGGGCTGCGCAGCAGCCCCAATAAAGAGCAGCGCGGTATGCCTGACGATCCTCAGCTTACTGTTTAGGGGCTGCTACACAGCCCAACGCGGGACAAGCCCGCTCGCCACAGAAGCAATTTTTCTTTTTCGCCGAGGTTACGGCGATGGCCCTTTAACCCAACACCTTTCTCACCTCCCTTTCACACCGCCCCAACAAACCCCTGACTAGACTTCTCCTATCAGCCGTGAAACGGCCAGGGAGTACGCCATGTGGCGGTCTGCGGTAATGCTGTGTGCAGTGGTGTTGTTGGCGGGTTGCCAGTCGACCCATCAGGAGTTGTTGGCCAAGGGTTACCCACCGGCGTTTGCCGATGGTTTTGATGACGGTTGCAGCAGCGGTCGCCAGGCGGCCGGGGTGATCAGCGGGGAGTTTCGCAAGAACGTGCCGCGTTATCTCAAGGACCGTGAATACGCCGAGGGCTGGGAGGATGGTTTTCGCCAGTGCAAGGCCATGCGCGAGAACGAAGACCTGCGCGACTACAAGGACAATCACTGGGACGACCGCGAACGCGCCTGGCAGCACGAGAAAGACCGCGACGCCGCCAGGGCCTATCGTTCGCAGTAGGTAGCGGACGCAGAGCGTCCAGGGCAGCATTCCCACGCAGAACATGGGAACGATTGCGCGGCGATCATGGCCCAAGCTCCATTGAGGGAGAACGTCATGAGCCGAGCTTTTGTAAACGAGGACAACGCCGCCGCCCAGGCCGACCAGCCGGTAGAGCGCCAGGTCAGCGAGCAACCCAACCGCCTTACCGCGCAAGGGCTGGCGCAGTTGCAGGCCAAGGTTGCGCAGTTGCAGCACGAATATGGCCTGGAATCCGCCAAAGACGATAAACAGCGCCAGGCGGATCTTGAACGGGATTTGCGTTACTTCAACCAACGGGTGCAAAGCGCCCAAGTGGTGGCACCCGCAACGTCCACCGACAAGGTGCAGATCGGCAGTTGGGTGACCTTCGCCAATGAGCTGGACGAACAGCAACGCATCCAATTGGTCGGTGAAGACCAGGCCGACGCCGGCGCAGGCTTGATCAATTGGGGGTCGCCCCTGGGCCGCGCCTTGCTGGGCGCCCAGGTCGGCGACGAGGTGCTGTGGCAACGCCCCGTCGGCGATCAGTTGATCGAAGTGCTGCGGATCGAGCCCGAGGCCTAGACGATGCCTTGGGCCAGCATCGCGTCGGCCACTTTGACGAAGCCTGCGATGTTGGCGCCTTTGACGTAGTTGATGCGGCCGTTTTCTTCGCCGTAGTGCACGCAGGCATGGTGGATCGACTGCATGATGTTGTGCAGCTTGCTGTCCACTTCACCGGCGGTCCACAGCAGGCGCATGGCGTTCTGCGACATTTCCAGGCCACTCACGGCCACGCCACCGGCATTGGACGCCTTGCCCGGGGCGAACAGGATGCCGGCCTCGATAAAGATATCCACAGCCTCCAAGGTGGTCGGCATATTGGCGCCTTCGGCCACGCAGAGGCAGCCGTTGCGCAGCAGGGTACGGGCGGCCTCAGCGTCGAGTTCGTTCTGGGTGGCACAGGGCAGTGCGATATCGCAGGCCAGTTCCCAAGGGGTTTTACCGGCGCGGAATTCCAGGCCATAACGCGAAGCCAGTTCGCTGATGCGCCCGCGCTGCACGTTTTTCAGCTCCAGCAGGGCCGACCATTGCACCTCAGTCAAACCGCTCTCGGCGTACAGAGTGCCTTCGGAATCAGACAGGGAAATCACCTTGCCGCCCAGGTCCATGACTTTGCGCGCCGCATATTGCGCCACGTTGCCGGAACCGGACACCGCCACGCGCTTGCCTTCAACCCGCTGGTTGTTGCGCTTGAGCATTTCTTCGGCGAAGTACACGCAGCCGAAACCGGTGGCTTCCGGGCGGATCAGGCTGCCGCCGTAGGTCATGCCCTTGCCGGTCAGCACCGAGGTAAATTGGTTGCTCAAGCGCTTGTACTGGCCGAACAAGAAGCCGATCTCTCGGGCGCCCACGCCGATATCGCCGGCCGGCACGTCCACATCCGCACCGATATGGCGATACAGCTCGCTCATGAAGGCCTGGCAGAAGCGCATGACTTCGGCGTCGCTCTTACCTTTTGGATCAAAGTCCGAGCCGCCTTTGCCGCCGCCCATGGGCAGCGACGTCAGAGAGTTCTTGAAGGTCTGCTCGAAGGCGAGGAATTTCAGCACGCCCAGGTTGACCGACGGGTGGAAGCGCAAGCCGCCTTTGTAAGGGCCGATGGCGCTGTTCATCTGGATACGGAAACCGCGATTGACCTGGACCTTGCCATGATCATCCACCCACGACACCCGGAAGGTAATCGCGCGTTCCGGCTCGCAGATGCGCTCCAGGATGCCCGAGGTCAGGTAGTGGGGGTTGGCTTCGAGAAACGGCCACAGGCTGCGTAGGACTTCTTCTACGGCCTGGTGGAATTCTGGCTGGTCGGGGTCGCGCTTCTTGAGGCGGGCCAGGAAGGATTCGACGGATTCGATCATGAAAAGTCTCGGCAAATTGATTGTTTTTAAATGAGATTGAGCCGGACTTTAACAATTCATGTCGCACCGCGACAGGGCAAAATGTCGCCTTTGTGAATTTAAATGGTGCATTGGATATAAATCAAAGGCCATTTTTGCCCTTAAACAGGGATTTCAGCTCAAGCGATGCACCAATAGTCACACAGCTATCGGGGGCAAGCCCCCTCCCACATTCGAAGGCAAAAAAAACGGAGCCCGAAGGCTCCGCTCTTTCATAACACCCGCCCGAATCAGGCCAGTTTTTTGTGCCGTACACGGTGCGGCTGGGCAGCGGCTTCGCCCAGGCGCTTCTTACGGTCCGCTTCGTACTCGGTGTAGTTACCTTCGAAGAACACCGCTTGCGAGTCGTCTTCGTACGCCAGGATGTGCGTCGCGACGCGGTCAAGGAACCACCGATCGTGAGAGATCACAATGGCAGCACCCGGGAAGTCCAGCAGGGCTTCTTCCAGGGAACGCAGGGTTTCAACGTCGAGGTCGTTGGACGGTTCGTCGAGCAGCAGGACGTTGCCGCCCTCTTTCAGGGTCAGGGCCAGGTGCAAGCGACCACGCTCACCACCGGACAGGTCCTTGACGAATTTTTGCTGGTCGCCGCCCTTGAAGTTGAAGCGACCCACGTAGGTACGCGACGGGATTTCATAGTTGCCGATGCGGATCTGGTCGGAGCCGTCGGAAATCTGCTGGAACACAGTCTTGCTGCCGTCGAGGTCTTCGCGGCTCTGGTCCACGCAGGCCAGCTGCACGGTTTCGCCGACTTCGATGGTGCCCGAATCCGGGGTTTCCTTGCCCATCAGCATGCGGAACAGCGTGGATTTACCCGCACCGTTACCACCGATTACGCCGACGATCGCGCCTTTTGGCATGGAGAACGACAGGTTGTCGATCAGCACGCGGTCGCCATAGCCTTTGGAAACGTTCTTGAACTCGATGACCTTGTCACCCAGGCGCGGACCGGCCGGGATGTAGATTTCGTTGGTTTCCGAACGCTTCTGGAATTCCTGCGATTGCATTTCTTCAAAGCGTTGCAGACGGGCCTTGGACTTGGACTGGCGGGCCTTGGCGCCTTTGCGCACCCACTCCAGTTCTTCCTTCATGGCCTTTTCGTGGGCCGATTGCTGCTTGGATTCGGCAGCCAGACGGTCGGACTTGGCTTCCAGCCAACCGGAGTAGTTGCCCTCGTAAGGGATCCCGGCGCCACGGTCGAGTTCGAGGATCCAGCCGGCGACGTTGTCCAGGAAGTAGCGGTCGTGCGTGATCGCAACCACGGTGCCCGGGAAATCGTGAAGGAAGTGTTCCAGCCAGGCGACGGAATCGGCATCCAAGTGGTTGGTCGGTTCGTCGAGCAGCAGCATGTCGGGGGCCGATAGCAGCAGACGGCACAAGGCCACGCGGCGCTTCTCGCCACCGGACAGGTGTTCGACCTTGGCGTCCCACGCCGGCAGGCGCAGCGCGTCGGCGGCGACTTCCAGCTGGCGCTCCAGGTTGTGGCCGTCGCCGGCCTGCAGGATCGCTTCGAGCTTGGCCTGCTCGGCGGCCAGTTTGTCGAAGTCGGCGTCCGGTTCGGCGTAGGCGGCGTAGACCTCGTCCAGGCGTGCCTGGGCGTTCTTGATTACGCTGACGGCCTCTTCGACCACTTCACGCACGGTCTTGGTCGGGTCCAGGATCGGCTCTTGCGGCAGGTAGCCGATGTTCAGATCTGGCATCGGGCGGGCTTCGCCTTCGAACTCGGTGTCGACGCCGGCCATGATTTTCAGCAGCGTGGATTTACCCGAACCGTTGAGGCCGAGTACGCCGATCTTGGCGCCTGGGAAAAAGGACAGCGAAATGTTTTTCAGGATTTCCCGCTTCGGGGGGACAACTTTGCCCAGCCGATGCATGGTGAAGACGTATTGAGCCATGGAGAACCTAGCGTCAGTGACTGATGAATTAAGCGGACGAAGCCCGTGCCAGGCCATGCGCGGCGCGGGCCGTTGACTATCATCAATGCCTGCGTGCGGTATAAAGCCTGAATATCTGGGGCTGGAACGCCCCCGCGTAACCGGCAAAGCTACCTGAATGCGCTTGGTCAGTCCAGCCAGGCAAGGGCTGGCACTTTGCCACAAGTCAAGGCATGCTAGCCGCCCTCCGGGCGTCCGGCTTATAGTGCACGTCGCGCGCCAGTCCAGCCAAACCGCAGGATCACAGCTTGTCCAAAGTCACGCCGCCAACTCCCCTGCGCGCCGCTCATATCGCGCCGGGAGCGCCCCTGCACGGCACCCTCAAAGGCGCATTGGCGACGCTTGTCCTCATGCTGCTCGCGTTATTGTTCTGGCAACTTCTGGACCAACTGCAGCAAAACCAGAAGAACCAGCAGCAATACACCATCGACTACAGCGCCGACCTGGCTGAACAGATCAGCCTGAACATGGCCCTCAGCGCAAAGATCGCCCTGAACCTGCTGCCGATGGTCGAGCCGCCGCGTGACAGCGAACAGCAACAGGCCTTGATGCGGACCTTGCAACGTTCGTTGCCGGAACTGCGCAGCATCGCCCTGCTTGCCCCCAGCGGCGCAATGATCAGTGACAGCGCCACTGACAGCCAGGACAGCGCCTGGCTCGAAGAACTGGTGCAACGCAGCCACGGCCAGTCCTATTACCTGAGCAACAGCAACGACGGCACCCTCATCTATCTCTTGTTGCACCAGCCCAGCGGCGGCTCACGGATGTATTGGGCGCTGCGCCTGGCGCCCAACTACCTGACCAACCTCACCCGCCAGGACGGCCAGGGCCAACGCCCGATGTGGGCCATCGAAAACCGCCTCAACCATCGCGTGGTCAGCCGTGACAGTGGCATGCCCGCGCAGTGGGCCTCGGCGCTGACCCCGGACGAATTGAACAAAAGCGTGCTGGTCACCCCCCTGAGCAAAAGCGACTGGCAATTGCGCGGGCTGTTCGACCGCAGCGCCGTGCTGGAGCAACTGCTGCCGGCCTTCATCGGCAAATGCCTGCTGGGCCTGGCGTTCTCGTTGATCCCGGTGATCGTGCTGCTGAACATGCGCCGCCGTCAGCGCCAGGTGCATGAAGGCCGTCGACGCTACCAGGATATTTTCGAAGGCACCGGCGTTGCCCTCTGCGTGCTGGACCTGTCGGGGCTGAATGCGTTCTTCGACAAGACTCGGTTGGAAACCCGCGAGCAACTGCACGCCTGGCTGCAGGACAACTCCGGCGAGCGCCAGCAACTGCTCAAGGAACTGCGCGTCACCGAGGTCAACCAGGTGGCGGTCAGCCTGCTGAACGTGGGTTCCTGCGAACAGGCCTGGGAGCGCCTGATCGATGACTGCCCACGCAACGCTACGTCCATCGGTTACCAGATTCTCGAAGCCGTCCTAACCCAACAAAGCCAGTTGGAGCTGGAAATCCAGCTCAAGGACGTGGCCGGCAACGATCAATACCTGTGGCTGGTGATGCGTCTGCCCGAGCAGCAGGACGATTTCAAGGCGGTGATCCTCAGCATCAGCGATATCACCAGCCGCAAGCTGATCGAACTGTCGCTGGTGGAACGCGAGAGTTTCTGGTCGGACGTGGTGCGCACCGTGCCCGACCACCTGTATGTGCAGGATGTGATCAGCCAGCGCATGATTTTCAGCAACCACCACCTGGGCCACACCCTCGGCTATAACAAGGCCGAATTGCAGCAAATGGGCGAGTACTTCTGGGAAATCCTGCTGCACCCCGAAGACGCCGAGCATTACCACGACTTGCGCCAGCAACAGCGCCAGGTCGGCTACACCACCCAACTGCAATGCCAGTTGCGCTTCCGTCACCGCAATAACGAATGGCGACGCTTCGATATTCGCGAACAAGCCCTGGCGCGGGACAAGACCGCGCAGATCACCCGCATCATCGGCGTAGCCAAGGACATTACCGACCAGATCGAAGCCAGCGAATCCCTGCGCGACAGCGAACAACGCTACCGCATGCTGGCTGAAAGCATCAGCGACGTGATCTGCTCCACCGACAGCCAGTTGGCCCTCAACTACATCAGCCCATCGGTCAACGCCGTGCTCGGCTATGACGTGGACTGGGTGTTCAAGAACGGTTGGCAATCGATCATCGCCAATCCACAGCAACTGACCGGCATTTACAGCCTGATGGAACAGGTCAGCCGCGCGCTGGGCGACCCCGAGGCACTGAACAGGCTGCGTGATGAGATCCAGACCCAGCTGTTCCTGTTCGACTGTCTGCGCGCCGACGGCCGCAAGGTGCCGATCGAGCTGCGCCTGGTGCTGGTGTGGGACGAACACGGCGCTTTCGAGGGCATCCTTGGGGTGGGCCGCGATATCAGCCAGCAACGCCGCGCCGAGAAAGACCTGCGCATGGCGGCCACGGTCTTCGAACACTCAACCTCAGCGATCCTGATCACTGACCCCGCCGGCTATATCGTGCAGGCCAACGAGGCGTTCAGCCGGGTCAGCGGCTATGCGGTCAGCGATGTGCTCGACCAGTTGCCGAACATGCTCACCGTCGACGAACAACAGGAAGCCCACCTGCGCTACGTGCTCAAGCAGTTGCACCAGCACAGCACCTGGGAAGGCGAAGTGTGGCTAAAGCGTCGCAATGGCGAGCATTACCCGGCGTGGGTCGGCATTACTGCCGTGTTCGACGATGAAGGTGACCTGGCCAGCTATGTATGCTTTTTCAGTGACATCAGCGAGCGCAAGGCCAGCGAACAGCGCATCCACCGCCTGGCCTACTACGACGCCCTGACCCACCTGCCCAACCGCACGCTGTTCCAGGACCGCCTGCACACCGCGCTGCAGTCGGCGGAACGGCAGAAGTCGTGGGTGGTGCTGATGTTCCTCGACCTCGACCGCTTCAAGCCGATCAACGACTCCCTGGGCCACGCCGCCGGCGACCGCATGCTCAAGGAGATGGCCACCCGCCTGCTGGGCTGCGTCGCCGAAGACGACACCGTGGCGCGCATGGGCGGCGACGAGTTCACCTTGCTCCTGCAACCACGGGTCAACCGTGACATGGCACTCAACCGCGCGATTCATGTGGCCGAGCAGATCCTCGCCAGCCTGGTGAAACCCTTCGTGCTGGAGGGCCGTGAGTTCTTTGTGACCGCCAGTATCGGTATCGCCCTGAGCCCGCAGGACGGCAACGAACTGAGCCAGTTGATGAAAAACGCCGACACGGCGATGTATCACGCCAAGGAACGCGGCAAGAACAACTTCCAGTTCTACCAGGCCGACATGAACGCCAGCGCCCTGGAACGCCTGGAGCTGGAAAGCGATCTGCGCCATGCGCTGGAGCAGAACGAATTCGTGCTCTATTACCAACCGCAGTTCAGCGGCGACGGCAAACGCCTGACCGGCGCCGAAGCCCTGCTGCGCTGGCGTCATCCGCGCCGCGGCCTGGTGCCGCCGGGGGACTTCATCCCGGTGCTGGAAGAGTTGGGCCTGGTGGTGGATGTGGGCGACTGGGTAATCAGCGAGGCCTGCCGCCAGCTCAAGACCTGGCACCAGAACAAGGTGCGCGTGCCGAAAGTCTCGGTGAACATCTCGGCGCGGCAATTCTCCGACGGCCAGTTGGGTACGCGCATCGCCACCATCCTCAAAGACACCGGCTTGCCGCCGGCGTGCCTGGAGCTGGAGTTGACCGAAAGTATCCTGATGCGTGAGGTCAACGAGGCCATGCAGATCCTCGACAGCCTGAAGAACCTGGGCCTGAGCATTGCGGTCGACGACTTTGGCACCGGTTACTCGTCGCTCAACTACCTCAAGCAGTTCCCCATCGACGTGCTGAAGATCGACCGTACCTTCGTCGACGGCCTGCCTTCCGGCGAACAGGACGCGCAGATCGCCCGCGCCATTATCGCCATGGCCCACAGCCTGAACCTGGCGGTGATCGCCGAGGGTGTGGAAACCCATGAGCAGCTGGATTTCCTGCGTGAGCATGGCTGTGATGAAGTGCAGGGCTATCTGTTTGGACGGCCGATGCCGGCGAATCGGTTCGAGGCGCAGTTCAGCAATGATGCGCTGTTCATGTTCGACTGAAATTCTGCGGTGAGGCTACAGGCCTCATCGGGGGCAAGCCCCCTCCCACATTCTGATCTGCGAACACATTCAACTGTGGGAGGGGGCTTGCCACCGATCAGGCACTCACAGCCACCGCCTATCCCCAGATGAGCCCCACTTGTCCGCGACATGATGTCCTTTCATATGCCATCTAAAACCCATTGGGTTAGAATGCCCTCCTTTTCTGCCCCCGATCCTTGAGGACCGCCATGTTCAGCCGTGATTTGACTATTGCCAAGTACGACGCCGATCTCTTCGCCGCCATGGAGCAAGAAGCCGTGCGCCAGGAAGAGCACATTGAGCTGATCGCTTCGGAAAACTACACCAGCCCTGCGGTGATGGAGGCTCAAGGCTCGGTTCTGACCAACAAGTACGCCGAAGGCTACCCAGGCAAGCGCTACTACGGTGGTTGCGAGTACGTCGACGTGGTTGAGCAACTGGCCATCGACCGTGCCAAGGAACTGTTCGGCGCCGATTACGCCAACGTCCAGCCACACGCCGGTTCCCAAGCCAACAGCGCCGTGTACCTGGCCCTGCTGCAAGGCGGCGACACCATCCTGGGCATGAGCCTGGCCCACGGCGGTCACCTGACCCACGGCGCCAGCGTTTCCTCCTCCGGCAAGCTGTACAACGCCGTTCAATACGGTATCGATGCCAACGGCCTGATCGACTACGACGAAGTCGAGCGCCTGGCGGTTGAACACAAGCCAAAAATGATCGTGGCCGGTTTCTCTGCCTACTCGCAGATCCTGGACTTCCCACGCTTCCGCGCCATCGCTGACAAGGTGGGTGCGTACCTGTTCGTCGACATGGCCCACGTGGCCGGTCTGGTCGCCGCTGGCGTCTACCCGAACCCGGTGCCTTTCGCTGACGTCGTGACCACCACCACCCACAAGACCCTGCGCGGTCCACGTGGCGGCCTGATCCTGGCTCGCGCCAACGCCGACATCGAGAAGAAGCTGAACTCCGCTGTCTTCCCAGGCGCCCAGGGTGGCCCGCTGGAGCACGTGATCGCCGCCAAAGCGATCTGCTTCAAGGAAGCGCTGCAGCCTGAGTTCAAGACCTACCAGCAACAAGTGGTCAAGAACGCCCAGGCCATGGCCAGCGTGTTCATCGAGCGCGGCTTTGACGTAGTGTCTGGCGGTACCGAGAACCACCTGTTCCTGCTGTCGCTGATCAAGCAGGACATTTCCGGTAAAGATGCTGACGCTGCCCTGGGCAAAGCCTTCATCACCGTGAACAAGAACTCCGTACCGAACGACCCACGTTCGCCGTTCGTCACTTCCGGCCTGCGCTTCGGCACCCCGGCGGTGACCACTCGTGGCTTCAAGGAAGCAGAGTGCAAGGAACTGGCTGGCTGGATCTGCGACATCCTGGCAGACCTGAACAACGAAGCCGTGATCGACGCGGTACGTGAGAAGGTCAAGGCCATCTGCAAGAAGCTGCCGGTGTACGGCGCTTGATTGCAGTTGCTTGAATAAGAAGCCCGGCTGAAGAGCCGGGCTTTTTTATGCCAATTCCAGTTTGAAATACAGTTAATTGTGGGAGGGGGCTTGCCCCCGATAGCAGTGTGTCAGTCACAGAGTTATCTACTGACACACCCTCATCGGGGGCAAGCCCCCTCCCACATTTGATTGTGTTTCAAGTCAGGGTTGGTAGACCTTGGCAAAACCTTCGCGAATCTTGTCTTCGGGCAACTCGTCGGCAATAAACACGATCACACTCTCCCGTGCCTCACCCTCCTCCCACTCCGTGTCCCAATCAAAGCCGTACAGCTTCAGCACGCCCTGGAACACCATGCGCCGGTCTTCCCCGGCAATGTTCAGCACGCCCTTGTAGCGCAGCAGTTGTTTGCCGTGGTCTTCCAGCAGTTCGTTCATGAACTCACTGAGTCGATCGATATCCAGCGGCTGGTCGGTGCGCAGCACCAAGCTGGAAATACGGTCGAGGGACGGCGCGGCGCGCACCGGGCGCAGGCTCATGCCCGCGTTGAGGTTGAAGCCGCGCACATCGAGCAATTCGGCCAGGTCGATATTGCCATGGTCGACCACACGAATCGGCGCACGCCGGTTGATGCGGGTCAGGCGCTCACTGAGTGCCTCGAAGGTGACGTCATCCACCAGGTCGCGCTTGCTCACCAGCAGACGGTCGGCAAAGCCGATCTGGGCCTGGGCAATGGTCTGGGTCAGGTGGTGCTCGGCGTGGGCCGCGTCCACCAGGGTGATGATGCCGTCGAGGATGTAGCGCTCACGCAATTCCTCGTCGATGAAAAAGGTCTGGGCCACCGGCGCCGGGTCGGCCAGGCCGGTGCACTCGATCACTAGGCGGTCGAAGGCGATCTCGCCGCTGTCCAGGCGCTCGAGCAGCAGGTACAGGGCCTTGGTCAGGTCGGTGTGGATGGTGCAGCACACGCAGCCGTTGGACAGGGTCATGACTTGCACCGGTTCTGCGCCCAACAGCTGGGTGTCGATACCGGCGTCACTGAATTCGTTTTCGATCACGGCGATTTTCAGGCCGTGCTCGGCTTTGAGCAGGTGGCGCAGCAAGGTGGTCTTGCCGGCGCCGAGGAAGCCGCTGAGGATCGTTACCGGGATGGGAGAGGACAAAGAATTCTCCTTGAAGAAACATAAAACAAATGTGGGAGGGGGCTTGCCCCCGATAGCAGTGTGTCAGGCACTTATCTTTCACTGACACATCACTATCGGGAGCAAGCCCCCTCCCACAGGGATATTGCGTTAACTCAACAGCACTTGGGCCCACCCTTGCCGCCGTAACGGGCTTCCTGGCGCTCCCGGAAGAACGCCTTGTAGTCCATCACCGGCTTGTCCGGGTGTTTGGTTTGCATATGCTCGACGTAGGTGTCGTAGTCGGGCATGCCGACCATCAGGCGCGCGGCCTGACCGAGGTATTTACCGAGGCGACTGATGTCATTGAACATGGTTGCAACCCTCGATTACGCGTCCGGTACAGCCTGGAACGGGGCTTCTTTATCCGTACGCTCTTTGTTGCCCCAGGCGGCGACGCCGACCTTGAGCGCATAGAACAGGATGCTGAACACCACGAACAGGAACAGCGCCGTCAGCGTTGCGTTGGTGTAGGCGTTGTAGATCACGTGCTGCATCTGATCGATGCTCTTGGCCGGGGCCAGGATCTGGCCGTTGGCCAATGCATCGCTGTACTTCTTCGCCAGGGAGAGGAAGCCGATCGCCGGGTTCGCGTCGAACAGCTTGATGAAGCCCGCCGTGGTGGTGCAGATCAGCAGCCAGACAGCCGGCAGCATGGTCACCCAGATGTAGCGTTGGCGTTTCATTTTGATCAGCACAACGGTAGCCAGCATCAGCGCGATACCCGCCAGCATCTGGTTGGAGATACCGAACAGCGGCCACAAGGTGTTGATGCCGCCCAGTGGGTCGATCACGCCTTGATACAGCAGGTAACCCCACATCGCCACGCAACCGGCGGTTGCGATCAGGTTGGCGGTCCACGACTCGGTGCGTTTCAGCGCCGGCACGAACGAGCCCAGCAGGTCCTGCAGCATGAAGCGACCGGCACGGGTACCGGCGTCTACCGCCGTGAGGATGAACAGGGCTTCGAACAGGATCGCAAAGTGGTACCAGAACGCCATGGTGTTTTCACCCGGCAGTACGCTGTGCAGGATCTGTGCGATACCGACCGCCAGGGTCGGTGCACCACCGGCACGGGCCAGGATGGTGGTCTCACCGATGTCATGGGCCACGGCTTGCAGCGCCTCAGGCGTGATCGCAAAACCCCAGCTGCTGACGGTTTGCGCCACGGCAACCACATCACCACCGACCACGGCGGCCGGGCTGTTCATGGCGAAGTACACGCCAGGTTCGATCACCGACGCGGCGACCATCGCCATGATGGCCACGAACGACTCCATCAGCATGCCGCCGTAACCGATGTAGCGGGCGTTGGTTTCGTTGTCCAGCAGCTTGGGCGTGGTGCCCGAGGAGATCAGCGCATGGAAACCCGAGACCGCACCACAGGCAATGGTGATGAACAGGAACGGGAACAGGCCGCCCTTCCACACCGGGCCGGTGCCGTCGATGAACTGGGTCAGGGCCGGCATTTTCAGCTCTGGCATGGTGACCAGGATGCCGATCGCCAGGGCAATGATGGTGCCGATTTTCAGGAAGGTGGAGAGATAGTCACGCGGTGCCAGGATCAGCCACACCGGCAGAACAGCGGCGACGAAACCGTAGCCGATCAGCATCCAGGTAATTTGAATGCCGGTAAAGGTGAAGGCCTTGGCCCAGACCGGATCAGCGGCAATCTGCCCGCCCAGCCAGATCGAACCCAGCAGCAACAGCACGCCGATGATCGAGATTTCACCAATGCGGCCCGGGCGGATGTAGCGCATGTAGATGCCCATGAACATCGCGATCGGGATGGTCGCCATCACCGTGAAAATGCCCCATGGGCTCTCGGCCAGCGCCTTGACCACGATCAGCGCCAGCACCGCGAGGATGATGATCATGATCAGGAAGCAGCCGAACAGCGCGATGGTCCCCGGGATGCGGCCCATCTCTTCGCGAACCATGTCCCCCAGGGAGCGGCCATTGCGACGGGTGGACAGGAACAGGACCATGAAGTCCTGCACCGCACCGGCCAGCACCACGCCGGCAATCAGCCAGAGCGTGCCGGGCAGGTAACCCATTTGCGCCGCCAGTACCGGGCCGACCAGCGGGCCTGCACCGGCAATCGCCGCAAAGTGGTGACCGAAAAGGATGTGTTTGTTGGTCGGCACATAGTCCAGACCATCGTTGTTGAGCACTGCGGGGGTGGCCCGCCGTGGATCGAGCTGCATCACATTATTAGCGATGAACAGACTGTAGTAGCGGTACGCAACCAGATAGATGGCCACAGCAGCGACCACAATCCACAAGGCGTTGATCGCCTCGCCGCGGCGCAAGGCCACTACGCCCAGGGCGCACGCTCCTACGATTGCCAGCACCAGCCAGGGTAGGTGGCGTAGCAGGCTATTATTATTTTTCATTTTTGTATTCCAGCCAGGGTGGACAGAAAGGACAGCCATCCGGAGTTTAGCGCTACTGGACTTAAAGGCCACCCCCCTACGTTGGTCTAGAGCCTTCTGCGGACAAAAAAAGCAGAAAACCTGGGCCAATAATGACGCACGGCTACAATCCCCCTATCCCCGGAGGGCTTCACCATGACCGAGCAACCGTCTGACCGCCGTCGTTTCCGCCGCATCGCCTTTGATGCCAAGACCGAAATTAGGCAAAACGGCCGCGAATGGCCTGTGCAATTGGTGGATCTGTCGCTAAAAGGCCTGCTGGTGCAACGGCCGGAAGACTGGAAGGGCAACAAGGCGCTGCCGTTCGACGTCGACATCCGCCTGGATCCCAAGGCGCATATAAAGATGCAGGTGCGACTGACCCATGAGGATCCTGGGCAACTGGGTTTTGTGTGTCAGCACATCGACCTGGACTCGATCAGCCACTTGCGGCGGTTGATCGAGTTGAACCTGGGTGATGAGGATGAGCTGCACCGAGAGTTGGCCGCCTTGCTGGAAGTGTGACGACTCAGGGAAATGCCGTACGCGCCGGAAAGTCGCTTTCCGACTCCCAGAAGCCGGCTTTCTGAGTCGACGCGGCCTGCCAGAGGCCATCGGCAAAACGGTAGGTGGTGTAACGGGTGGCAAAGTCTTCGTCCCCATCACCGTCCATGAAGGACGACACTTGCAGCAATTCATCCGCCCCGCCCGCGGTTGGCGTCGCCGCCTGCCAGGCGGCCTTGCCGGTCTGGGCCAGGGTCAGTGGCTTGACCTTGCCGTCGGTGCCTGTGTAGTCCATCGGTTTGAGTTGTTGCTTGGCGGGCATTAATAACTGCGTGGCCGGGCCGCTGTAGCTGCCCATCGGCGCGGTCTGGTCGATGACCAGGAAATACACCGTCTCCGGCAAACCCTTGAGCGGGGCTTTCTTGACCTCGGCCAACGGGTAACCGAGGTATTCATGGGCGATCACGTCGCCGGAGGCCGACACTAAGCGCACCTGGGCTTCCAGCAACGGTTTTTCCACCAGGTCGCCGGGCTCGTCGAACGAGTCCTCATCCAGGCCATTGCCCCAACTGCCCTTGTGCAACTGAGCGCTGATGCGCTGGTCTTCGAGCACCTGTAGAACGCTGCCGTCATCCGTTGCCAGCTTTTGCGCCAGACGATAACCGGCGGGCAACTCGGCCCACGCCAAAGCGGGCAACCCGGCCAAGGCGACAAACAGGGCGACTGCGCCCCAGCATTTCGATGGTTGCATGGCATTCATCCCTGATTTATTCGAACAGTGCATCCAGCGCCTGCTCCAGGCGCGTGACCCCAATAATTTTTATGCCTGGCGGCGACTCTTTCGGCGCATTGCCCTTGGGCACGATTGCGCGTTTAAAGCCGTGCTTGGCCGCTTCTTTCAACCGTTCCTGACCACTCGGTACCGGGCGCACTTCGCCCGACAGGCCGACCTCGCCAAACACCAGCAGGTCGTGAGGCAGCGGTTTATTGCGCAAGCTCGACATGACCGCCGCCATCAACGCCAGGTCGGACGCTGTCTCCAGCACCTTGACCCCGCCCACAACGTTGAGGAACACGTCCTGGTCGTGGGTCGGAATGCCGCCATGCCGGTGCAATACCGCCAGCAACATCGCCAACCGGTTCTGATCCAGGCCCAGGGTCACGCGGCGCGGGTTGGCCAGGTGGCTGTCATCCACCAACGCCTGCACTTCCACCAGCATCGGGCGGGTGCCTTCCCACGTTGCCATCACCACGCTGCCCGGGACTTCTTCCTGGGCACGGGTCAGAAAGATCGCTGACGGGTTGGAGACCTCTTTCAGTCCCCGGTCGGTCATGGCGAACACGCCCAATTCGTTTACCGCCCCAAAGCGGTTCTTCACCGCCCGCAGCAAACGCAGGCGGCCATCCGATTCACCTTCGAAATACAGCACCGTGTCGACCATATGCTCCAGCACCCGAGGCCCGGCCAGCGCGCCTTCTTTGGTGACGTGGCCGACCAGGAAGATCGCCGTGCCACTCTGCTTGGCATACCGCACCAGCAGCGCCGCGCTCTCGCGCACCTGGGACACGCCGCCCGGCGCCGATTGCAACTGCTCGGTGAAAATGGTCTGGATCGAGTCGATCACCATGACCTTGGGCTTTTCGATACGGGCCGTGGCGATGATGCTTTCGATGCAGGTTTCGGTCATGACCCGCAATTGGTCCTGAGGCAACCCCAGGCGGCGCGCGCGCATGGCCACTTGCTGCTGGGATTCTTCGCCGGTGACGTACAGCGCCGGCATGCGGCTGGCGATGCTGCACAGGGTTTGCAGCAAAATCGTCGATTTGCCGATGCCCGGGTCACCGCCGATCAGCACCACCGAGCCGTCCACCAGGCCGCCGCCCAAGACGCGGTCCAGCTCGCCGGAAGCGGTGGAAAAACGCGGGATCTCTTCGACGCTGACTTCAGCCAGGGTCTTGATCTGCGCCTGCTGCCCGGTCCAGCCGGCACGGCCGGTGGGGGCCGCCGCACCGCCGCTCTCGATCATGGTTTCAGTCAGGGTGTTCCACGCACCGCACTCGGTGCACTGGCCAGCCCACTTGGGAAAGGTCGCGCCGCACTCCGTGCAGCCGTACATGCGCTTGGCCTTTGCCATTTGAGAACCTCCAACCGAAAAACCGCGATGATAGCTCAGCGCGACGCCGGGGTCCGGATTTCACCACTGGCCAAGCGTGAAGCACTGTTGCCGACCGGGTCCTCGGCGTTGAGATCAGCCCCCTTGGCCTTGAGTTCATCCAGCAACTCGACACGCTTGAACAGCCCGGCGTACATAGCCGCTGTCTGCCCGGCGCCGTTGCGTTGGTCGGGGTTGCAGTCGGTGGCGAGCAGGCGCTGGGCAATCTTCAGTTCGCCTTTGAAAATCGCCCCCATCAGTGCGGTGTTGCCGCGTTTGTCCTGCACGCAGGCGTCGGCACCGGCAGTGAGCAGGCGTTCCACGAACGGCCCCTGGCCGTGGTAGGCGGCAAGGATCAGCGCGGTATAGCCCTTGTCGTCCTGGGAGTTGAGGCTGTAGCCGGCATCAATGAAGGTGTTGAGCATGTCGAGGTCGCCACGGCGGGCGGCGTCGAAGTAGTAGTCCTGCAACTGGGCCTTGAGCGCTACCGGGTCGGGAGTCTCGGCATGGGCGACAAAGGCCAGCATGGTCATCAGCAAGCCGATAGAAATTCGCATGGTTGTTCTCCTGCCAGGGGTCGACGCCCGTATCGGGGCGTCGACCGTAACCAACGGATCAGTCGGTCAGTTTTTCCGCCAGCGCCTTCACGCGCGCCAGGTCACCCTTGGCCACCTTGGCCACGCCGGTGCCGTATTCGGGGTCGGCTTTGTAGAGGAACGACAGGATGATGTGCTTGCTCTCGTCGTCGGTGGTGGCCAGCGAGCCACCGAAGTTTTCGATCAAGTCCTGACGCTCTTTCTTGCTGTAGGAGCGGTACAAGTCACCCGCCTGCTTGAAGTTCTGCTCACGCTGGATCTTCGCCTGCTGAGTGCTGCCTGACAGCGCCGACTGGCTGTAGCGTGCGGTTTGCGGTTCTTCCCGTGGCAACAGGCGGCTTGGCTGGTAGTTCACTCCGGTGGTGGTCTTGCCGAAGTTCATCGCGCCGTCCTGGTTGCCGTTGTTGACGGTCACCCGTGGGGCGTTGATCGGCAGCTGCAGGGCATTGGCACCCAGGCGGTACATCTGGGTATCGGCGTAGGAGAACACCCGGCCTTGCAGCAGGCGATCTTCCGACGGCTCGATGCCCGGCACCAGGTTGGCCGGGGCCATGGCCACCTGCTCGGTTTCCTGGAACACATTGGCCGGGTTGCGGTTCAGCACCATTTGTCCGACTTTGCGCTCGGGTACATCCGGCCAGATCTTGGTGGCGTCCAGCGGGTCGAAATCGAACTTGGCCAGGTCTTCAGGCTTGAGCACCTGCACGTACAGGTCCCACTTGGGGAAGTCGCCCTTGTTGATGTGGGTGACCAGGTCGTTGGTCATGTGGCTGTAGTCGCGGCCCTGCACTTCGGTGACCTGCTTGGGATCGAGGTTCTTGATGCCTTGCAGGCTTTTCCAGTGGAACTTGACGTAGTGCACTTCACCCTTGGCGTTGATCAGCTTGTAGGCATGCACGCCGTTGCCGTCCATCTCCCGATAACTGGCCGGGGTGCCGGAGTCGGAGTACAGCTCGGTCAGCGTGCGGGTGGCTTCGGGCACGTGGGAGAAGAAGTCGAAGCGACGCGAGTCGTCATCCAGGTTGGTACGCGGGTCTGGCTTGAACGCGTGGACCATGTCCGGGAACTTGATGGCATCACGGATGAAGAATGTCGGGAAGTTGTTGCCCACCAAATCCCAATTGCCTTCGGCGGTGTAGAACTTGGTGGCGAAACCGCGTGGGTCACGCAGGGTTTCCGGGGAGTGGTTGCCGTGGACCACGGCGGAGAAGCGCACGAACACCGGCGTCGCCTCGCCGGCCGCGAACACCTTGGCCTTGGTCAGGTCACTGAGGCCGTCAGTGACGGTAAAGGTGCCGTGGGCGCCGGTGCCACGGGCGTGTACGACGCGCTCGGGGATACGTTCGCGGTCGAAACGCTGCAATTTCTGAATCAACTGCACGTCCTGGAGTAGCACCGGGCCATTGGCGCCGGCGGTTTGCGAGTTCTGGTTGTCACCGACGGCGGCACCGTTATCGCGGGTCAGGTTGGCGGCGTGTACAGACAGGGAAAGCAGGCTGGCGGTCACCAGTACCAGCGCGGATCGGGCTGTAACAGGCCCGCGGCTCATTGGGTTGTTCATCGAGGTTTCCTCTGGTTTTTTTAGTGCACATTCAGTTGTGCTTGCCAGAGGCTAGTGACCCGCGAGTCAGAAGATAAATAGAAAAGCCGTACCAACCCGATTGATAAAATAATCTGGTAAGTGGCTGTTTTGGCGAGTATTTCGCGCGCGATTGATGGCACTTTGCAAACTAATTGCGTTTTAATGTGTCGATAAAAGCTAACAGTGTCAGCAGTTGTTTCAGGCAAGCCCTCTACGACTGACTTACACTAGGTGCCACCCTTCTCATCTGTAACAAGGAATAACCTATGGGCGTGATCAGTGAGTTCAAGGCCTTCGCGGTCAAAGGTAATGTGGTCGACATGGCCGTCGGTATTATCATCGGCGCCGCCTTCGGCAAAATTGTTTCCTCGTTTGTAGGCGACGTGGTGATGCCGCCCATTGGTCTGTTGATCGGTGGCGTGGACTTCGGTGACCTGGCGATAACGCTCAAGGCCGCCCAAGGCGATGTGCCTGCGGTGGTCCTGGCATACGGCAAGTTCATCCAGAGCGTCATCGACTTTGTGATCGTCGCGTTTGCGATCTTCATGGGTGTGAAGGCAATCAACCGCCTCAAGCGTGAAGAGGCCGTGGCACCCAGCCTGCCGCCGACGCCGACCAAGGAAGAGGTGTTGCTGGGTGAGATCCGCGATCTGCTCAAGGCACAGAACGACAAGCCGCTCTAATCGAGCCGGCATGAAAAAGGCGCCTGGTGTGAGGCGCCTTTTTTATTACCAGTAGTTTTCCACCGCCACCTGGCCGGGCCGTCGACTCAAGCTCAGGTTCATATCACGCTGCTTGAGCAACTGCCGCGTGTCATCGACCATCTGCGGGTTGCCGCAAATCAGCACGCGGGAATGCTCCGGGGTCAGTTCGACGCCCGCCGCGCGTTCCAACTCGCCGTTTTCAATCAACGTGGTGATGCGCCCATTCAAAGCACCCGCATGTTGCTCACGCGTGACGATGGGGATGTAGGTGAACTTGTGCGCGTATTCGGCCAGGTACTCGCGTTCGCCCAACGTGTTGATCAGCGCTTGGTAAGCCAACTCTTTGGCTTCGCGTGCGCTGTACACCAGGATGATGCGTTCGAATTTCTCCCAGACCTCGAAGTCCTGCAGGATCGACAAAAACGGTGCCACCCCGGTGCCGGTGCCCAGCATCCACAGATCTCGGCCGTCGACGAAGCGGTTCAAGGTCAGGAACCCCGTGGCCTGGCGCTCCACCATCAAGGTATCGCCCACTCGCAGGCGGCTCAGCTCGCTGGTGAACTCACCGTCCGGGACGACAATCGAGAAGAAGTCCAAGTGCTCATCAAACGGCGAGGACACCAAGGAATACGCACGCCATACCGTGCTGCCATCCGCCTTGGTGACTCCCAGTCGCACAAACTGGCCCGCCGTAAAACGAAAGCCCGGGTCGCGAGTGGTGCGCAGGGTAAACAGGCTAGGGGTCAGCGATTGCACGCCGAGCAAGGTCTGGCGGGTAAATTTCTCAGCACTGGCCGTCATGGGGGGCTCCGTTCTACAGGTGCCCTAGTGTCGCTCAAAGTCGCGTGCGGAAACACCCACGATAGGTAGTGGCATCATGCGATGCACGCAGTGATGGCAACTTAATTGCACCGCTAATCAATTCGCTATTAGCCCTTTAAGCCACTTCATAAATGCGCTGTTAGTTGATTGTTACAGAAGCTTCAAGCTTCTAATAAATCGCGACTTTCCAACTTGCCACTTGCTTAGCCCACTCACCTTCCTGCGTAAACATTCTTAAAGCTTGCTACCCAAGAACAAAATTTTCCTCTCTCCATGTAGTCCGTGTCCTACACTGATTTTCGTGCAGCTATGGGGGTTAAGGACGTACCCCAAGTCACGGAAAATCCATGGAGATTTACCCATGCTTAACTGGCGCAATACTCGACTCCACACGCTGGAAGGTGAGAACGAGGTCACCAGCGTATTTGAAATGACCATCAACAAGGCCTTCGAACTCGGCTTCCAATACTGTTCCTTCAAGATGAGTTCTCAACACACCAAGAGCCAAAGCAACCCCATAGAACATACAAACTATCCAAGTGAATGGACAAACGTGTACGCCCAAGCGCACTACTTCGATGTAGACCCCGTAGTGAAGCATTGTAAGGAGGGTGTATTACCCCTTGTCTGGAGGAAAGAAACGTTCGAAAACCTGCCCAGCCTTTGGTCTTTGGCCCAAACCCTGGGTGTACACAATGCGTTGACCATCAGCGTGCATGATTTTCGAGGTGTATTCAGCATGCTGACCCTAAGCCGCAGCCAGGGCGATATCAACCCGGAAGAGCTGTATGAAAAAGCGGGAATGGTGCTATGGCTCTGTCACGCCATGCATGCCGTACTGGCGCATAAGTTTGCCGAAAAACCCAGCATCAACCCTGCCAACAAATTGACCCCTCGGGAAACGGAAGTCCTTATGTGGTCAGGCAAGGGCAAGACTGCGGCGGATATCGCTGCCATTCTTTGCTTGTCCGAGCGTACGGTGGGTTTTCATGTGTGCAGTTGCCTCAAGAAACTGGGGGTCAACAACAAGATCGCCGCCGTGCTTCGCGCCGCGCAGGAAGGGATTATTTAACCGGCCAAGAAACACCGCATGTAATCCGGCTGAAAAAAACGTAACATTTACCGCCCATTCTGAGTGCTGAGCGGCCCCTCCGGGGTATCGCCCGCAGTGCACTCAGACGGTTCGGCCGCCAGAGTCGAACACCCATCGTTTACCCAGAGCCTCCCCTGCCATGCCCCTGCTCGAAAGCCCCTTTGCCCAGCTCGATCTGATCCGCCAGCCAGAGCAACACAACGATCCGCTGCAAGCCTTCGATGCCGCCGACGAGTACCTGCTCAGCCACTTGGCCGAACAGCAGCTGGCCGCGCACACCCGGGTGCTGGTGCTCAATGACAGCTTCGGCGCCCTTGCGGCCAGCCTTCAGGGCCAGGTGCAGGTGACCTCCAGTGGCGACTCGTTCCTGGCGGCGCAAGGCCTGGAAAAAAACCTGGTGCGCAATGGCAAGGCGTTTGACGCTGTTCCGTTCATCCCGGCCAGCCACCTCCCCACCGGGCCATTCGACCGCGTGTTGATCCGCGTCCCGAAAACCCTGGCCTTGCTGGAAGAACAGCTGATCCGCTTGCAAGGCCAACTGGCACCGTGTGCCGAGGTGATCGCCGGGGCGATGATCAAGCATTTGCCACGGGCGGCGGGCGAGTTGCTGGAGCGTTACATTGGCCCGATGCACGCATCGCTCGCGGTAAAAAAGGCACGATTGCTGATCGCCACCGCTGAAGATCGCCCCGTTGCCGTCTCGCCCTACCCCACCCGCTACGCCCTGGACACTCCGGCGATCGAGCTGCTGAACCACGCCAACGTGTTCTGCCGTGAAAACCTGGACATCGGCACCCGCGCGTTCCTGCCCCACCTGCCGAAAAACCTGGGCAGCGCCCGCGTCGCGGACCTGGGGTGCGGCAACGGCGTACTGGCGATTGCCAGCGCGCTGCACAACCCCGAGGCGCACTACACCTTGGTGGACGAGTCCTACATGGCCGTGCAGTCGGCACTGGAGAACTGGCAAGCCGCCCTCGGTGAGCGTGATGTGGTGGTGCGTGCGGCCGACGGCCTGGCCGGGCAAGAACCACAATCCCTGGACGTGGTGCTGTGCAACCCGCCGTTCCACCAACAGCAGGTGGTCGGTGATTTCCTCGCCTGGCGCATGTTCCAACAGGCACGGGAAGCGCTGGTGGTGGGCGGCGCCCTCTATATAGTCGGCAACCGGCATTTGGGTTATCACACCAAGCTGGCACGCCTGTTCCGGGGTGTTGAGCAAGTCGCCACCACGCCGAAGTTCGTGATCCTCAAGGCCCGCAAATAAAAAAACCCTGCTTCTCTCGCAAAAAGCAGGGCTGGAAAGCCGGGCCGCAAAGCCCGGATCGGGATATCAGTGGGTGGTCAGGCCGGCCGCATTCATAAACATGCGCATCAGGCTGGCCACAACGAACAGGGCCAGCACACTGCCAGTCCAGATCATCGCCAGCCACCCCAGGCGCCGCCACAACGGCTGCTTCTCGGCCTGTTCAATCTCGTGCAACGAAGGTTTGCCGGACATGGAACGACCCTCCTAGTGATAACCGTCTTCGTGGGTGACCTTGCCGCGGAACACGTAATAGCTCCAGAAGGTATAGCCCAGGATGAACGGGATAATGAACAGCGTACCCACTAGCATGAAGCCTTGGCTCTGCGGCGGCGCGGCAGCATCCCAAATTGAGACTGACGGCGGGATGATGTTCGGCCACAGGCTGATACCCAAGCCGCTGTAGCCCAGGAAGATCAGCACCAGCGTCAGCAGGAACGGCGTGTAGTGTGCATTACGTGCCACCGCGCGGATCAGCCCGTACATGGTCACCAACACCAGGATCGGCACTGGCAGGAACCAGAACAGGTTCGGCAGGGTGAACCAGCGCGAGGCGATTTCCGGGTGCGTCAGCGGCGTCCAGATGCTCACGATGCCGATTACCGCCAGCACCACGAAGGCCAGGGGCCGCGCCAGGTTGTGCATCTTTTCCTGCAACGAGCCTTCGGTCTTCATGATCAGCCAGGTGCAGCCGAGCAACGCATAAGCCACGATCAGCGCCACGCCGCAGAACATCGTGAACGGCGTGAGCCAGTCCAGCGAACCGCCGGCAAACTGGCGATTCACCACCGGAATGCCGTCGATGAACGCGCCCAGCGCCACGCCCTGGAAGAACGTTGCCGCCAGCGAGCCGCCAATGAATGCCTTGTCCCACAGGTGACGCTTGTGGTCCTTGGCCTTGAAGCGGAATTCGAAGGCCACGCCGCGGAAGATCAGCCCGATCAGCATCAGGATCAGCGGCAGGTACAGCGCCGACAACACCACCGAATAGGCCAGCGGGAACGCGCCGAACAACGCCGCGCCACCGAGTACCAGCCAGGTTTCGTTACCGTCCCACACCGGGGCCACGGTGTTCATCATCACGTCACGGTCGGTCTTGCCCGGGATAAACGGAAACAGGATGCCGATACCCAGGTCGAAACCGTCCATGACCACGTACATCATGATGCCGAAGATGATGATCACGGCCCAGATCAGCGGAAGATCAATACCCATCTCAATGCCCCTTGTGCTGGATGTGGGTGTGGTCGTCATCGCCGCCATCATCGGCGGCGGACAACGGACGGGCCGGTGTACGTTTCTGGCCAGGGCCACCGTGGGTGGGTTCGCTGCCTTCGTGGGTCTGAGGTCCTTTGCGGACCAGGCGCATCATGTAGCCCAGGCCCGCACCGAACAGCGCGAAGTACACCACCACGAACAACACCAGGGTGATGGTCATCTGCGCCAGGCTATGTCCGGAGGACGCGTCCGCCGTGCGCATCAAGCCGTAGACCACCCACGGCTGGCGGCCGATCTCGGTGGTGAACCAACCCGCAAGAATCGCGATCAGGCCGGACGGGCCCATCCACAACGCCAGGTACAGGAACGGCTTGGACGTGTACATCTTGTCGCCCCGGCGCAGCCAGAGGCTGAACAGGCCGGTGAAGATCATCAGGAAGCCAAGGCCGACCATGACCCGGAACGACCAGAACACAATGGTCGAGTTGGGACGGTCTTCCGGAGGGAACTCCTTGAGGGCCGGCACCTGTTTGTCCAGGGAGTGGGTGAGAATCAGGCTGCCCAGGTAGGGAATTTCTACCGCGTACTTGGTTTTCTCAGCCTTCATGTCCGGCCAGCCAAACAGGATCAGCGGCGTCGGCTCGTTGCCGATGTTTTCCCAGTGACCTTCAATCGCGGCAATTTTCGCCGGTTGGTGCTTCAGGGTGTTGAGGCCATGGAAGTCGCCGATCACCGCCTGAATGGGCGCCACGATCAGGGCCATCCACATTGCCATGGAGAGCATCTTGCGGATCGCCGGGTTGTCCTTGCCGCGCAGCAAGTGCCAGGCCGCCGAGGAACCGACGAAGAACGCGGTGGCCACGAAGGCCGCGGTGGCCATGTGCGCCAGGCGATACGGGAACGACGGGTTGAAGACCACGGCGAACCAGTCGGTCGGGATCACGCGGCCATCTATGATTTCAAAGCCCTGGGGCGTCTGCATCCAGCTGTTGGACGAGAGGATCCAGAACGTGGAAATCAGCGTGCCCACAGCCACCATCACGGTGGAGAAAAAGTGCAGGTTGCGCCCGACCTTGTTCCAGCCGAACAGCATCACGCCGAGGAAACCGGCTTCGAGGAAGAAGGCCGTGAGCACTTCGTACGTAAGCAGCGGGCCGGTGACGGCGCCGGCGAAGTCCGAGAAGCGGCTCCAGTTGGTGCCGAACTGGTAGGCCATGACCAAGCCAGACACCACGCCCATGCCGAAGTTGACGGCAAAGATCTTCGACCAGAAGTGGTAGAGGTCACGGTAGGTGTCGTTGTGGGTCTTGAGCCACAAGCCTTCCAGCACCGCGAGGTAACTGGCCAGGCCGATGGTGATCGCCGGGAACAGGATGTGGAAAGAGATGGTGAACGCAAATTGAATTCGGGCGAGATCGAGCGCCTCCAAACCGAACATATGTCTTCCTCTGTCAGGTAATACCGGCTGCTGGCGGGAGCCTGCACCCACTGCCCCCACGGATATGGAGTCTGGCGAATTTCGATTTGTTTCTTTTTTTAGCCAACACGTAGGGAATCTGGCCCTGAGGCCGCCAGGCCGATGCCCGGGCGGGCATTGATCTGGATCAAGCATTGCTGAAAGAGTAGTCCCATTTTCAGGATTGAACTGTGTGGTCTTTTGCCGCGTGACAGACTGCCTCAGCTCAGTTGTTGCAACTATCTGTTACAACTTAATGATAATCTCGGCGCTCCCTCCGGCCTTGACCTGAACTCCCAGATGCCTAGTGAACCCGCGTTGCTGTTGCGCCACCACCGCCCTTTCATCGCGTTCTGGCTGGCGCGTATCTTCACCGCCAGCGGCTTCCAGATGCTCACCGTGGCCATCGGCTGGAACCTCTACCAACTGACCGGCAATGTGCTGGACCTGGGGTTGGTCGGCCTGGTGGAGTTCGTGCCACGCGTGCTGTTCATGCTGCACACCGGGCACGTGGCCGACCGCTATGAACGGCGCAAGGTGGCGGCCATCTGCCAGACCGTGCAGGCGCTGATTGCCCTGAGCCTGGCCATCGGCGGCCTGACCGACAACGTGACCCGCGAGATGATCTTTATCCTCGCCTTCCTGCTCGGCGCTGCGCGCTCCTTTGAAATGCCGACCACCCAGGCGTTGCTGCCAAGTATTGTGCCCAGCGCCTTGTTCCCGCGAGCCGTGGCCTCGTCGCAGTCGGCCCAGCAATTGGCGACCATCGTCGCGCCGGCCCTAGGCGGCTTGCTCTACGCGTTCGGCAGCGTGTGGGTGTATGGCCCCACCGTGGTGCTGTACCTCATTGCCTGCGTGCTGACCCTCAACCTGCCCGCCCGCCAGACGCCGTTGAACAAAGGCAAGGCCACCCTGGATTCGCTGCTGGCCGGCATCCGTTTTATCCGCAGCCGCCCGGACATCCTCGGCGCCATCTCCCTGGACCTGTTCGCTGTGCTTCTGGGCGGCGCGACCGCGTTGCTGCCGGTGTTCGCCAAGGACATCCTGCTGACCGGCGCCTGGGGCCTGGGCCTGCTGCGCTCGGCGCCGGCGGTGGGGGCGTTGCTGATGTCACTGTGGCTGGCGCGGTTCTCGGTGGACCGCCATGTGGGCCGCGTGATGTTCACTGCGGTAGGCGTGTTCGGCGTGGCGACCATCGCCTTCGGCCTGTCCACCTCCTTCTGGTTTTCCCTGGCGGTGCTGGTGGTGCTGGGGGCGGCGGACATGATCAGCATGGTTATCCGTGCGTCGTTTGTGCAGCTGGAAACCCCGGATGAAATGCGCGGCAGGGTCAGCGCGGTCAATGGTCTGTTTATCGGCGCATCCAACCAGTTGGGTGAGTTCGAATCCGGCATTACCGCCCACTGGTTCGGCACCGTGCCCGCCGTGGTCATGGGCGGGATCGGTACGCTGGTGGTGACGGGCGTGTGGATCAAGCTGTTCCCGACCCTGGCGAATCGGGATCGCATGCACGTACCGGTGGAAGAGCCTATTCAAAAAACCAGCGTATAACCCATGTGGGAGGGGGCTTGCCCCGATAGCGCCATGTCAGTCACAGCATCGTTGACTGACACCCCCCATCGGGGGCAAGCCCCCTCCCACACTTGGATAACCGGTGCTGGCTAGACCGTGTCAGAGCACCTTATCGAGGGTGATGGGAAATTCCCGCACCCGTTTGCCGGTGGCGTGATAAATCGCATTGGCCACCGCCGCCGCGACGCCGACGATGCCGATCTCTCCCACGCCCTTGGACCCGAGGGCGTTGACGATCTCGTCATGTTCCTCGACAAACACCACGTCGATCTCGCCAATGTCCGCGTTCACCGGGATGTGGTATTCGGCCAGGCTGTGGTTCATGAAGCGCCCCAACTGATGATCGGTCTGGGTTTCTTCATGCAGGGCCATGCCGATGCCCCACACCACCCCGCCGAGAATCTGGCTGCGTGCCATCTTGGGGTTGACCACGCGCCCGGCGGCAATCGCACTGACCACCCGGCTGACCTTGATGGTGCCCAGGTCTTCGTCGACGCGGACTTCCACAAACACCGCCGAATGGGTGGCGGTGCTATAGCCCTCGCGTTTTTTGTCGGGTTCGCTGTCGACCTGCACTTGCAGCGCGTCTTCGCCACTGTCCTTGACCAACTGCGCCAACGACACACTCACGTCACCGGTGTGCAACTGGCCGTCTTCAAAGCGTACGGATTCAGCCTGCGCGAAGACCGGGTAAGTCTGGCGGGCAATGGCCAGCAGTTTGCCGGTCAACGCCTCGCAGGCTTGCTGCACCGCCGTGCCCACCGAGGAAACGGTAAAAGAACCACCCTGCAGCGGTGCGGTGGGCAGTGAGGAATCGCCCAACAAAAAGGTCACGTCGTCGACCGCCACGCCACTGGCCTGCGCCGCAATCTGGGTCATCACCGTGTAAGTGCCGGTGCCGATATCGGTGGTGGCGCTGCTGACCGTCAGCTTGCCTTGCGCATCGATCCGCGCCTTGGCACTGGCCTTCATCTGCATGGCTTCCCACACCCCGCCGGCCATGCCCCAGCCGATCAACTGGCGGCCGTCGCGCATGCTGCGCGGCTCCGGGTTGCGCTGGCTCCAGCCGAAACGCTCGGCACCTTCGCGGTAACATTCGCGCAGGGCCTTGCTCGACCAGGGTTTGTCTTCGTTCTGGTTGCGCTCGGCGTAATTGATCAATCGCAGTTGCACCGGGTCGATCCCCAAGGCGCAGGCCAGTTCATCCATGGCGCACTCCAGGCCAATCACCCCAAGGGCAGCGCCAGGCGCACGCATGTCCAGGGGCGTGAACACATCCAGGGGCACCAGTTTGTAGGTCAGTTGCACGTTGTCGCAGTGGTAGAGCATGCCGCTCCACTCCACCACATGCTCGCTGAAATCCTCGAAGCGCGAGGTCTGGCCGATGGCGGTGTGCCCCAGCGCGAGCAAACGACCATTGGCAGCGGCGCCCATCTGCAAACGCTGCAAGGTGCGCGGGCGGTAGCCGAAGGTGAACATCTGTTGGCGGGTCAGGGTGACGCGCACCGAGCGCTTCAACGCCAGGGAGGCCATGACCGCCAACGGCAACTGATACTGCGGGCGCAAGCCGGAGCCGAACGCCCCCCCAACGAACGCGGCAAAGATCCGCACCTGGCTTTGGTCCAGGCCGAAGACCTTTTGCACATAGGCCTGGCAGTTCTGCGGGCCTTGGGTCTTGTCATGGATGTGCAGGGTGCCGTCCGCCTGATACAGCACAGTGCTGGCGTGGGGCTCCATCGGATTGTGGTGCTCGATGGGCGTGCTGTAATGCACGTCGAGGCTGACGGCGGCGCCGCTCCATTCGGCCTGGAAGTTGCCGCGCGGCTTGGGCGGGGTCTGCGGCGAGGCGTAGGCCTGTTCCTGCATGGCCAGCAGGTCGGTTTCGAAGGCTTCGGTTGCGTACTCGATCTCCACCAGGGAACCGGCATGCCGCGCCAGTTCGAGGTTATCGGCGATCACCAAGGCCAGGGGCTGGCCGCTGTACAGCACGCGGTCGTTGTAGAGCGGGCGGAACGGCGAGCCGTCGGCGGCGTCGGCGTCCTGGAACGCATCGTCGTAGCTGGCGATTTTAGGTCGATTGAGGTGATGGATCACCTCCACCACGCCCGGCAGGGCCAGCGCCTTGGAAGCATCGATGCGCAGCACACGGCCCTTGGCGACGGTGCTGGACACCACGCTGCCATGCAGCAGGCCCTCCTCGGGAAATTCACCGGCGTAACGCGCCTGGCCGGTGACCTTGAGCAGACCGTCGACCCGGTCCAACGGTTTGCCGATGGCGGTCATGGGCGTTCTCCTGCGACAGCAGCATCACTCAGGGCACGAATGATGCCCCGGCGCGCCAGCTTGATTTTGAAGCCGTTGTGCGCCAGGGGTTCGGCGTCTTGCAGCAGGGCATCGGCAGCCTGGCTGAAGGTTTCGCGGCTGACGACCTGGCCGATCAACGCGGCTTCCACCGCGCGGTCGCGCCAGGGTTTGTGGGCCACGCCGCCGAGTGCAAGGCGTGCGTCGACGATGATGTCACCGTCCAGCTCAAGGGCTGCGGCGACGGACACCAAGGCAAAGGCGTAAGAGGCGCGGTCGCGAATCTTCAGGTAGTTGCTATGGTTTGCCAGGTTGTCGGCAGGCAGTTCGATGGCGGTGATCAGTTCATCGTCGGCCAGCAGGTTGTCATGTTGCGGGGTGTCACCGGGCAAGCGGTGGAAGTCGGCAAACTCAATGATCCGCGCCCCACCACGGCCCTCGACATGCACGCGCGCCGCCAACGCCGCCAGGGCGACACACATGTCCGAAGGGTGGGTAGCGACGCACTGCTCACTCGCCCCCAGGATTGCGTGGATACGGTTCAAGCCGGTGCGCGCCGGGCAGCCGCTGCCGGGCTCACGCTTGTTGCACGGCACCGTGGCGTCATAGAAGTAGTAGCAGCGGGTGCGTTGCAGCAGGTTGCCGCCAGTACTGGCCATATTACGCAACTGCGGCGAGGCACCGGCGAGGATGGCCTGGGAGAGCAACGGGTAACGCTGTTCGATCAACGGGTGCCAGGCCAGGTCGGCATTGCTCACCAGGGCGCCGATCAACAGTCCTCCGTCGGTCGTCTCCTGAATGTCATGCAACGGCAGGCCGGTGATATCGATGAGATGTTCGGGGCGGCTGATGTTTTCTTTCATCAGGTCCAGCAGGTTGGTGCCCCCGGCGATAAAGCGCGATGCAGCGCTGCTGAGGTGCACGGCCTCCTGTACGCCGGTTGGCCGGCTGTAATGGAAGGGGTTCATGGTTTGCCCTCCAGGACTTCCTCGATGGCATCGCGGATATTGCTGTAGGCGCCACAGCGGCACAGGTTGCCGCTCATCAGTTCTTGGATTTGCGCGGTGTCGTGGGCACGGCCTTCATTGGCCAGGCCCACGGCGGAACAGATCTGGCCAGGGGTGCAGTAGCCGCATTGGAAGGCGTCGTGCTTGATAAACGCCTGCTGCATCGGGTGCAGTTGATCGCCGTCGGCCAGGCCTTCGATGGTGGTCAGCTCGGCGCCGTCGCACATCACCGCCAGGGTCAGGCAGGCATTGATCCGCTTGCCATCGCGCAACACCGTGCAGGCGCCGCATTGACCGTGGTCGCAGCCTTTTTTGCTGCCGACAAGGTCAAGTTGCTCGCGCAGCAGGTCGAGCAGTGTGGTCCAGGGCAAGACATCCAGTTGGCGATCCTGGCCGTTGAGGCTCAGGCGTATCGAGTGGCTGACGAACGGTTGGGCCGCCGCGCCATTGGGGGTTGTGCTCATAAACACCTCACGGGTTGGTGGACATCCGCGGCGTTCAGGGAAGTCGCCGTCTCAGGGGTACGACTTCCCGGGGTAATGAGCGTTCAAGGTGATTGATCAGCGGATATTGAGCTGCGTGGTCAGGGTGTTCTGCGGGGGGTTGATCGAGGAATTGCTGTATTGGAACCAGCCCTGGGCCTCCACGTTCAGGTCAAACACATAGATGTAGCCCATCAGCGTGCCGGCCCCGTTGCAGGCCTCGCTGATGTTGCCGACCTGGCAGACCGCCGTGCGCTGCCCATTGAGCTCTGCGCCATCAAAGCGTCCCATGGGGTTGTTGCCCAGGCCGACTTCCATGACTGACACTTTGGTAGGCCCACGGTGCGTGCACATCTGCGTGCTTTGTGCGCGCTCCGGGATGGTTTCCGTGCACGCTGCCGATTCAACCTTGAACACCCGCACTTCGCTCAACGGCGGTGCAGTCGCGCCCCAGGCCGGTGCTGCGCCGAGCAACAGGCTGATACAGGGGATCAGGGCTAGACTCCACGGGCTGGCGTTTTTCATGTTGCAGATGACCTTCGTTTAAACGTCGGCGCAGTATGCCTCAAGGCCTCGGCTGCTGGTATGATGCGCCGCTTTTTCCGATCCTCTCTGAAACCAAAGGCGCTTGGCGCAGTTTGTGCTTTGACTTAGAGGTCAACAAATCACGACGCCACAGAGCGTCACAGGGAGCAGGCATGCTGGAAAAGCTGTTTCAACTCAAGGCACACAACACCAACGTGCGCACCGAGATCCTCGCGGGCATCACGACATTCCTGGCCATGGCCTACATCCTGTTCGTGAACCCGAGCATCCTCGGCGAGACCGGCATGGACAAGGGCGCGGTGTTCGTCGCGACCTGCCTGGCGGCTGCCATCGGTTCGACCGTAATGGGCCTGATCGCCAACTACCCGATCGCCCTCGCGCCGGGCATGGGCCTCAACGCCTTCTTCACCTACACCGTGGTGCTGCACATGGGCCACACCTGGCAGGTGGCGCTGGGGGCGGTGTTTATTTCGGCGGTGTTGTTCTTCCTGCTGTCGATCTTCCGTATCCGTGAGTGGATCATCAACGCCATCCCCCTGCCCCTGCGCTCGGCGATTGCCGCCGGTATCGGCCTGTTCCTGGCCTTGATCGCCCTGCACAACGCCGGCATCGTGGTCAGCAACCCGGCCACCATGGTGGGCCTGGGCGACTTGAAACAACCGGCACCGATTCTCGCCACCCTCGGTTTCGTGCTGATCGTTGCCCTGGAAGCCTTGGCCGTGCGCGGCGCGGTGTTGATCGGCATCCTGGCGGTGACCATTGTTTCCATCCTGCTGGGCGTTACGCCCTTTGGCGGCGTGACGTCGATGCCACCGTCCCTGGCCCCGACCTTCCTGCAACTGGATATCAAGGGCGCGCTGGATATCGGCCTGGTCAGCGTGATCTTCGCCTTCCTGTTCGTCGACCTGTTCGATAACTCCGGCACCCTGATCGGCGTGGCCAAGCGTGCCGGCCTGATGGGCAAGGACGGCCATATGCCGAAAATGGGCCGTGCGCTGATCGCCGATAGCACCGCCGCCATGGCCGGCTCCCTGCTCGGCACCTCGACCACCACCAGCTACATCGAATCGGCGGCGGGCGTGAGCGCCGGTGGCCGTACCGGCTTGACCGCCATCGTGGTCGCAATCCTGTTCCTGCTGGCGTTGTTCTTCTCGCCACTGGCCGCCAGTGTCCCTGCCTTCGCCACCGCACCGGCCCTGCTGTTCGTGGCGGTGCTGATGACCCAGGGCCTGGCCGAAATCGACTGGGACGACATTACCGTTGCAGCGCCGGTGGTGATCACCGCCCTGGCGATGCCTTTCACCTACTCCATCGCCAACGGCATCGCCTTCGGTTTCATCGCCTGGACCGCCATCAAGCTGCTTTCGGGCCGCTACCGTGAGCTGAACCCGGCGCTGGTGATTCTGTCGATTCTGTTTGTGATCAAGCTGGGCTGGTTCAACGCATGACTTTTGACGCCGCACGCTACACCGCTCAACTGCAAGACAAGGTCACGCGCTTGCGTGACCTGTTGGCACCGTTCGACGCGCCCGAGCCGCAGGTCTTCGACTCGCCGCTGCAGCACTTCCGCCTGCGCGCGGAGTTCCGCCTGTGGCGCGAAGGCGGTGAGCGCCACTACGCGATGTTCTCCCAGGACGACAAACGCACGCCGATCCTGATCGAAGCGTTCCCCATCGCCAGCCAGCGCATCAACCAGTTGATGCCGCAGCTCAAGGCCGCCTGGCAAGCCAGCGCCGCCCTGAGCCACAAGCTGTTCCAGGTGGAGTTCCTCACCACACTGGCAGGCGATGCGATGATCACCCTGTGCTACCACCGCCCGCTGGACGAGCACTGGCACACCGCCGCCAACCAGCTGGCTGCCGACTTGAATGTCAGCATCATCGGCCGTTCCAAGGGCAAGCGCGATGTGATCGGCCATGACTACGTGGTGGAAAAACTCGAAGTCGGCGGCCGCACCTTCAGCTACCGCCAGCCCGAGGGTGCCTTCACCCAGCCCAACGGCACGGTGAACCAGAAGATGCTCAACTGGGCATACGACGCCTTGGGCGATCGCCCGGATGACCTGCTGGAACTGTACTGCGGCAACGGCAACTTCACCCTGCCCCTGGCGACGCGCGTGCGCAACGTACTGGCCACCGAGATCAGCAAGACCTCAGTGAATGCGGCCCTTAGCAATCTCGATGAAAACGCGGTGGATAACGTCACCCTGGTGCGCCTCTCCGCCGAAGAACTCACCGAAGCCCTCAACGAAGTGCGCCCGTTCCGCCGCCTGCACGGCATCGACCTGAAAAGCTATGAGTTCGGCAGCGTGTTCGTCGACCCGCCGCGCGCTGGCATGGACCCGGACACCTGCGAACTGACCCGGCGCTTCGACAACATCCTGTACATCTCCTGCAACCCGGAGACGTTGGCCGCGAACATTGCGCAACTGCATGACACGCACACGATTACGAAATGCGCGATGTTTGACCAGTTTCCGTGGACGCACCACATGGAATCCGGGGTGTTATTGACTCGGCGGTAACTCGACGTCCTCCGGTTGCTTCTTGCGCGGCCGCCCGCCCTTCTTGCCATTGGCACGGGCGGCAGCGGCTTTGGCGGCGCTGCTTTTGCGACCGTTGCGCGAGGCAACCAGGCTGATCGCCAGGTCCATCAGGGGTTTGCTGGTGGCAATCAGGCCCGTGATCGAAACGTCCAGGTCTTGGGCCTCACAGCACAGCGCCTTGCCGCCAAAGCCGACTTCCAGTTGCTCAAAGTCCTCCAGGGAAAACCCCGCGAACTCGGGCAGACCAGCCACCGGCAGTACAACGCGACTACCGTCGCTGAAGCCGATGGAAAGGCAGTTGTCTTCATAACGCACAGCGCTGGCACGGGCATAAAGGTGCCGCGTCTTGCGCCCTCGGGCTATTGCCTTTTCTACGTCGGCCTCAGTGAGTGGTTTATAGGGTACAACCTTGGCTTTTACGATTTTCATAGATCAATCCCCACGCAGTCTGGTGCCCTTACCAGATTCAAAATTGTCCGTTGCGCTACGACATCGTGCCGAGCACTTGCGATGACATGGACTCCACGCCGAATAACCAACCCTGGCACCAACTCACCGGCGTCCCAATCCCAGGAATGATTCTCCAGGCAGACCGTTTGCAGGTATTCCCACCAGATCCTGCGTGCCCGTGCCAAGTAGTGCCGCTGCATGATCACCCCGCGTATTTCTTTCAAAACCGCCATGGGTGGCTGCCTCCGCTCAGGCTCTACGTCCCACAACTCCACGTCCCCGTTCAGAAAGCTGAAACGAAAACGCGCATCCCATTCCTTGCCCCGCACATGCACATGGGGCGGGCAATGCTCATCCCTGATGAACACCGAAATCACATATCCCTTGTAAGCGCCTACTCTCATCGTAACCCATCCGTTAGGTTATTTTCCGCCAGGTAACAATTTTCCCCTGCCACCCGACAACCGGCCTCATCTACCCGAAGCTGTTTCACAGACTAGTAAGCACAAAAAACCCGGCGAAGGCCGGGTTGTAACCACTCATGCCGAGGGCTGGAAATACTCCGCCAACGCCCGCAGATCCTGCTCGCTCAGCAACCCCGCGTAATACTTCAGCTGAATCCTCGCCAGCAAATACGCATGCCGCGCATTCGCCAGGTCGCGGCGGGCAGTGAACAGTTGTTGCTCGGCGTCGAGCACGTCGAGGTTGACCCGCTCACCGCCGGCAACACTCTTCTTTGTCGCAGCGACCAACGCCGTGGCAGAGCTGACCGCCATTTCATAGGCACGCACTTTGGCCGCGCCGCTGGTGTTGAGGTTGAACTGCTTGCGCAACTCCACCAGCGTGGCCGAGGTTTGCGCGTCCAGTTCGTATTGGGCCTGGGACAGTTGGTTGGCTGCCTGACGGGTGGAGGCCGCCACGCCACCACCGGCAAACAGCGGCAGGCTGACCTGGATGCCGACCGTGTTGGTGTCGTACTTCTGGTTGTAGCTGCTCTCCGAGTCGGAGTGGGTCTGGCGGCTCGTGGCGTACAAGCTGACCTTGGGCAGGTGCCCGGCGCGTTTGCGTTCCACCTCATAGGAGGCCACGTCCAGGGCGTGGTGCTGGGATTGGAGTTCCGGGTTGTTGGCCATGGCCAGTTCGCGCCAGGTTTCAAAACGGTTGGGCTCCAGCGGCGGGATCTCGAATTGGCGCGTCAGCGGCGCCAGTTCTTCGATCTGCAACGGTTGGCCGACGATGGCTTCCAACTCGCGCAGGGCGCTGTCCTGGGTATCCTGGGATTCGATCTCTTCGGCCTGGGCCAGGCTCAGCCGCGCCTGGGTTTCCAGCACATCAGTACGGGTGCCTTCGCCGCCTTTGAGCAGGCGATCATTGAGTTGCAGGCGCTCGGCATACGCACGTTTCTGTGCGCGGCTCAGCTCGATACGCTCCTGGGCCAGCAACGCCTGGCTGTAGGCATTGAGCACCCGCACCGCCAGTTCCTGGCTCTTGCCGCGAAAGCGTTCATCGGCCATCAACGCCTGGGCGGTGCCCTGGCGAAAGCGCGCGTAGGCTTCGTAATCCAGCAGCGGTTGCTGCAAGGTCAGGGTCGAGGCATAACTGCGGTAATCACGGTCGCTTTTGACATCCCCCGCCGTCACTTCGGATTCATTGCGCGAGTTGTTATAGCTCCACGATAAATTGGGCAACAACGCCGCACGACCGATCGCGCGATTTTCTTCACCGCCCTCACGCTCCTGGATGGCTGCCTGGAAGGTCGGATCATTGCGCAGGGCCCGGTCGTAGGCATCCAGCAAACCCAAGGCCTGCGCCGCCGAGGTGCAACCCAAACACAAGGTAAACAACAACGCCTTCATTCTTCCACCAGGGCCATGTGGGTGCGATCCATCAGGGGTTTGAACAAGTAGTTGAGCATCGAGCGCTCACCGGTCTTGATGAAGGTTTCCACCGGCATGCCCGGACGGATCTGCACGCCGTCCAGTTGCTGCATGCCCGCCGCGCTGACCTGGGCACGCAGCGTGTAATACGGCTCGTCGGTGCGCTCATCGACCTGGCGGTCGGCAGAGACCAGCGTCACCTCACCGGCCACCCGTGGCGTGGTGGATTGGTTGAACGCCGAGAACATCAACTCCACCGGCAAGCCCGGATGCACTTTGTCGACCATCTGCACCGGCACCCGCGCCTCCACCAGCAAGGGCTCGCCCTGGGGCACGATGTCCATCAACGCTTGGCCGGGCTTGATCACGCCACCTTCGGTGTACACGTCCAACCCCACCACCACGCCGGATGCCGGCGCTCGCACCAGGTTGTTGGCCAGTTCGAACTCGGCCGAAGCCAGGCGATTGCGCAGGTCGTCGCTGCGGGTGCGGGTCTCGGCCAACTGGCCGCGCAGGTCTTTCTGGAAGTCTTCGCCAAGCTGGCGGATGCGCAGGCGCAGTTCAATCACCTGACGCTGCAATTGGCCGATGCGGCCGTAGTCTTCGGCGATGGCGCCGTCGATCTGGGAATACAGGCGCTCGCTGTCGAGCAGGCGGTTGCGCGGGATGTAACCGTCACGGGCCAACTCGCGCAGGCCTTGCAGCTGCTCATTCAACGCCGCCCGTTGCTGGACTTTGCTCGCTTGCGAATCCCGCGTGCCGCGCAACTGCGCCTCGGCGCCGGCGATGGTTTCGCGCAGGCCCTGTTGCTCAGTGGCCAGTGCCTGGGCACGGCTATTGAACAACTGCCGTTGCAGGTTCAGGGTGACCGCCGCCTCAGGATCATTGAGCAGTTCGGGGCCAAAGCTGATCGCAGCCAGCCCTTCGCTTTCGGCACTCAAACGCGCCTCACTGGCCAGGGACGCCAGGAACTGACTGCGCAGGGACTGCATCTGCCCGCGCAACGGGGTTTCCTTCAAGCGCAGCAGCACCTGGCCGGCGCTGACCACATCACCGTCGCGCACGTCGATACGTTCCACGATTCCTCCGGCCGGGTGCTGCACCGTCTTGCGATGGCCCGAGACCATGACCTTGCCCGGCACCGCCACGCCCTTGTCCAGTGGCGCCAACGCTGCCCAGCCGAGGAACCCGGCAAAACCGCCGAGCACCAGCAGCCAGCCCAGGCGCGAATATTTTTTGTCATCCAGCGCCAGCACATTGTTCGGCGCATCACTGATCAGCAAAGGTTTGCTCTGGCTCATGCCTGTTTTCCTTCACCGAGGCGGTAACTCATGCTCAGGGTCGCCACCGGTTTGCTCGCCGCCGGTTTCTGCCGTGCCTCCAACACCCGTGCCGTCGGCCCGAAGGCCTGCAACTGGCCGTCCTTGAGGATCAGCATCTGGTCCGTCAGGGTCAGCACGTTGGGCTTGTGGGTGATCAGGATCACTGTGCGGCGCTGTTGCTTGAGCTGGGCGATGGCGTGGAGCAGGGCCTGCTCGCCCACTTCGTCGAGATTGGCGTTGGGCTCATCCAGCACGATCAGCGCCGGCAGGCCGTAAAGCGCACGCGCCAGGGCGACCCGTTGTTTCTGGCCACCGGACAATCCAGCGCCACCCTCCCCCAATTGCGTGTCGTAGCCCAGGGGCAGTTGCAGGATCAGCTCATGCACGCCGGCCATTTGTGCGGCGGCAAGGACTTTGTCCGCCTCGACTTCGGCAAACCGTGCAATGTTTTGCGCGATGCTGCCGGCGAACAGCTGGATGTCCTGCGGCAGGTAGCCGATGTGCGGGCCTAGTTGCTGTTTGTCCCACAGGGCCAGGTCGGCACCGTCCAGCCGCACCTTGCCGGCCAAGGGTGCCCAGGCGCCCACCAGTATCCGGGCCAGGGTGGACTTGCCGCAGCCCGACGGTCCGATCACCCCCAGTACCTCGCCCGCCGCCAGGCTGAAGCCCAAATTGGCCAGCGCCGGTCGACGGCTGCCGGGAGCACAGGCGCTGATTTGCTCGACGCTCAGTTGGCCCTTGGGCACCGGCAGGCTCATGCGTTCGGGCCGTGCCGGGTTGGCCTCCAGCATCTGTGACAGGCGATCAAAAGCCAGGCGCGCCGAAGCCCACTGCTTCCACACGCCGATCAACTGGTCGATGGGGCTGAGCACGCGGCCCATGAGGATCGAACCGGCGATCATCATCCCCGGCGTGATGTCGCCCTGCACCGCGAGCAACGCGCCCAGGCCCAGTACCAGCGACTGCAATGCCAGGCGCACGCCCTTGGACCAGGCGGTGACGGTCGCGGTCTTTTCACTGGCCAGGTTCTGTTGCGCCAGGAACGCCTGGTGCTGGCCGAACCAACGCGCGCGCAACGTGGCGAGCATGCCCATGGCTTCGATGGTGTCGGCATTGCGCAGGTTGGCCGTGGCCTGTTGGCTGGCGTTGATCGACAGTTGGCTGGCCAGGGCCATCGGCGCCTGGCTGACGTGATGGTTGACCCACGCCAGCACGATCAGCAGCACCGCACCGACCAGCGCCAACAGCCCGAGCCAGGGGTGGAACAGGAAGATCACCAGCAGGTACACCGGAAACCACGGCGCATCGAAAAACGCGAACAACGCCTGGCCGGTGGCGAACTGGCGCAGGGTGGTCAGGTCATGCAGCGCCTGCCCGGCCGCCTGGGTGCCGCCCTTGAGTTGCGCTTCGAACGCGGCGTCGTACACCCGCTGGTTCAAGCGCATGTCCATCTGCGTGCCAAGACGGATCACCACCTGGCTGCGCACCCATTCCAACGCGCCCATCAAGCCAAACAGGCCGAGGATCATCAGCGTCAGCATGAGCAGGGTCATCTGATTGCCCGAGGCCAGTACCCGGTCGTACACCTGCAGCATGTACAGCGCCGGGGCGAGCATCAGCAGGTTGATCACCGCCGAGAACAGGCCGATGTTGAAGAAGCCACTTTTATAGGCCGTGAGGGCAGCCAGGGTTTCGTTGCCGGCGTGGCGCATCTGGGGATTCTCAAAGGGTTGAGCGGGCAGCGTCGTCGCGTTGACAGGCGGTAGGACGCTGCGCAGAATTCGGCACCGCCGTCGCTGAAGAAATAGAAGGCTTGGGCGACAGCGGTGTGTCATGCGGCGAATGGGAGAGCGATCTTCCATTCGCTTTTTTGCTTAAGCGGCCAGGGCGAAGTCCTGAGGCACGTCCTGCACCCCCACCAGCGCCACATCGGAGGCGGCGACAGCAGCCGAGTCCACATGCGCCACACCGGCAGCGGCCAGTTGGTCGAACGTCGAGTTGATCGACAGGCTTGGGTCGATGTCCTTGAGCAGGGAGTCGATCGCCGACGCCAGTGCCGAGCTGTCGCCGCTCATCAGGCCGTAGATGATTTTGTGCACCTGGCCATCGCGGCCTTCGGCCTGCAGGCTCGACAGGCCCAGGTTGGCGAAGCTGACTTCCTGCTCGGCGAGGGCGTAGCTACCGCCGGCAGCGCCGCCGGTGAGGACAGTGCCCAGGTCCAGCGAGTCGATCGAACCCCACAAGGTGTGCGACGGCGGGTTGAACAAGGTGTAATGCAGGTCGCCGTTGGCCACCACCGCCGCGTTGCTGACAGTGCTCGACACGCCATATTGGGTGCCGTCGAACGGGCCAGGATTGAAACCACCGGTGTTCGAACCCTCTTTGACCGACCCTTCACGGTGGTTCAGGTCACCAAAGTAAGCCGACCAGTCGCTCAGGTACTCGGCAACGGTGTTAGCGGCGTAGGCGGTGCTGTATGAAATAGAAATGCTCATGCAAAACTCCAAGTCATGGGGTGGTATCTCCGCAGCAAGCCAGTGCCTGCTGTGGTTTTGCCCGTCACTGGGCAAAATCGGTCAGAACTGATATTCAACGGTGCCCTGCAACGTGCGCCCACGCCCCAGGGTGAAGGCCAACACGTCGCCCAGCGGCACCAGGTAGGCGCGGTCGGTGACGTTTTCCATGGCCAGGCGCAGGGTCAACTGCTCGGTGGCGCGGTAGCTGCTGTACAGGTCGTAGACGGTGTAGGGTTTCCAGTCGGCCGGATAGACGCCGGTTTGCGAGGTGGTCACGCCGGCGCCACCTTTGACGTAGTAACCGCCGCTGTAGCGCGCACGAACCCCCACATCCAACGTGCGCTCGAAGAAGCGCGCGCCCAGCGTCGCGGTGCCACGGTCCATCGGCATGTGTTCGGAAGAGCCCAGGATCGCGCTGCAGCTCTGCCCCGCATTGGCCACGTCGTCCGGCACCATCGCGGTGACCGGCGCCCGGCTGCCCGGGCCTTTCTGGATCTTGGTAACCCCCCCCAGCCACGCGGTCTTGCTGCAGAACGTATTACTGCCGAGCATGCGCGTGTAGTTGAACTGGCCATAGGCAAACCCGGCGTCGTAATCCAGCTGATACTCAAGGCCGCGAAAACGTGTGGTTTCCAGGTTGTTCACATACGCCGCATTACCGATGTTGGCGATGCCATAACCGGGCGGCTGCACCCCCAGGGCCATATAGGAGAAGTCGTCCACGCGGGTGTTGAAGTAGGACACTTTCATGCCCACGCGATCCTCGGCGAACAGCAGGTCTTCCTTCAGCACGTTGAAGCCGACCTCCCAGGCCGTGGACGTCTCGGGCTTCAAGTAAGGGTTGGGGAAAATCGATTCCGAACCGCCGCCATGGGGCCGTCCGCTGACCAGCGATTCGGTGACGGCCGGCGGGCGCCAGCCCTTGCCGTACGTGGCGAACAGTTGCAGCCAATCCACGCCGGGCTTGACCGACAGGCCGAAGGTCGGCGAGAAATGCCCCTCTTCCCGATCCACGTCATAGGTCATGGGCAGGCCGACCTGTCGAGTGGTGCCGATGATGAAGGTACGGGTGTTCAAGCCGGTTTCACCGCGCAGCCGATAGCGGTCGTAACGCAACCCGGCATTGAGGTTCAGCCAGTTGTCGTAGTCGTAGTCCAGGCGCGCGAACAAGCTGCCCATTGCCCGATCACCTTTAGGCGTGATGCTTTCCGCCGCCGAGGCCGTCACCGCCGAATCGGCAGCCACCATCTGGTTGGAGTCCGGCCGGACCTTGTCGTAGAAAAACTCCAGGCCGTAGTTGGCCTTGATCACCGACAGCTCGCTCAAGGCGAAGGTCGAGAGGTTCTGCGCCTGCACACCATAGGTGTTGGTCTGATAGGTCACGTCGTAGCCCTTGCTGCTGCCACGGGTCAGTGTGGTCTGGTCATTGCGGGTGTCGACGTAGTAGAGCTTGGCCTTGAAATCGATCAGCGGGTTGTCCGGCGTGTAGCTGTAGTCCAGTGCGAAGTTCTGCGCCGTGACGTTGCTGCTGCCGAGTTTCTCCCAGAGCTGGGCTTTTTCGGCGGTCATCATGTTGACGTCGTCGTAGTTGACTTCGGTGGTCAGGTAGCTCAGTTGCAGGCGCTGATCCACCGGCAGGTTCAGACCCAGCTTGAGCAGGCGCGAGCGCATCACCGAGCCGGTGTACTCGACAGTGGAGTTTTTGATGCGGTCTTCACTGGCGGGCAGGAAGGAACTGCCGGTGCGCAACTCACCGATGCTGCCTTGGGTGCCGGGTTTGTAGTCACCAAGGTGACGCTCACTGGCAGCCACCAGCATGTCCCACACATCGGTGCCCACGGCAAACGCCGAACTGCCGATAAAGTGCGTACCGTTGCTGCGCCCGCCCAGCCCTGTGGTCAAACGGATGCGCCCACCGATTTCCTTGCCGCCCTTGAGCAGGTCGGCGGCTTCCACAGTGCGAAAATTGGCCACCCCGCCGATCACCCCGGCGCCGCCCATCGTGGACGTGGCGCCCTTCTCGATCACCACTTCCGACAGCAATTCCGGGTCGACATACAGCGTGCCATTACGTTGCTGGTGACCACTTTGCTGGTAGTTCTGGCGCATGCCGTCCACCGACATGTTGACCCGGCCATAGTCCTGGATACCGCGAATGTTCACCGACAGGCCAGGGTCTTGCTGGCTGACCGCCGAGTAGACGCCCGGCGCCTCCTCCAGCATTTCAGCCGCATGCCGTGGCGGGTTGCGGTCCAGTTGTTCGCGACCGACCACACTCACCGAACGTGGCGATGAATACACCCAGTCGTTGGGGTGCAGGCCGGTAATCGTGGTGGTCGCCAGCGCCAACGCGGCGCCGCTCTGCTCGACGCGGGTCAGGGTGACTTGGCGCTCGCCATTGAAGCGATACTCCACCGGCGCATTCCCCAACAGACGCGCCAACCCTTCCTGCACGCCGTATTGCCCCTTCACCGCCGTGCTCTGCAAACCGGCCAGGCGCTGGCTGTCGAACAGCACTTGCAGGCCAGCCTGGTCGGCGAACGCCAGTACGGCACTGTCCAGGGACTGCGCGGGGATATCCAGCATCAGCACCACAGGTTGCGCAGCATTCGCCTGAGACTGATCAGCGCATACTGGAGCCACTGCGGCGAACAGGCCCAAGTGGATGGCCAGGGCTAATCGGCTTGCGGTGATACGCCCCTTGTTGAGTGCTGACATTTCTGTGGTTCCCTGCGCTGAGCGTTTTTTGTTTATGCGAATGCTTCTCACCTAGCAAGACGTGCGACGCGCAGGAAGTCAGTAAGGTTTTTTGAAAGTTTTTCAGGAACGGGGATTCGAGGCGGTGGGAGCAAGCCCCCACCGGGTTATCAATAGATCAGGCTGAGGCCGGCCAGGTCCAAGCGTTGCACTTGCAGTTCCTGGGTGAGCGTGTCGAAGGCGGTGTCGAGCATGTCGAGGCGGAACACGCCGCTGACTTCACGATCGCCCAATGCCGAGTCGGCCAACACCACGCGCCCGGGGCGATAGCGGTTGAGCTGTTCGATGACTTTGGCCAACGGCTGGCGATCAAAGATCAACACACCGCGCCGCCAACTGGTGGCGCGCGCTACGTCGAGCTGATCCAAAGGCACGATGCCATCCTGCGTGCTGTAGCGTACGGCCTGGCCTTGTTTGACCACTTGGTCGGCCGGGCCTTTTTTCGGGATGGCTTGCAACGTGACCTCGACACTGTGCTCCAACACCCCGGTCCACGCCTGGCTATCGCCCTCGCGCTCCACCACAAACCGCGTGCCCAGCGCCCGGGTTTGTCCCCCGGCGCTCTGCACCACGAACGGTCGGGTTTCTGCGCCCACCCTCGGTGCCACATCAAAGATCGCCGAGCCTTGCAGCAGGCTGATACGGCGTTGCACACCGTCGTAATCCAGGCGGATGGCACTGCCGGAATCCAGCTCGACCTTGCTGCCATCGGCCAGGTGCACGGTGCGCACTTCGCCTTTTTCGGTGATGTAGTCCGCTTGCATGCGCAGCAACAGGTCCGGCCCGCGCACCCAGCCGACACCGGCCACCACCACGACCAACGCAACGGCAGCCGCACGTTGCCATGGTCGGCGCCGCCTGGTCCCGCGCACAGGCGGCGTCGCCGCTGGCGGGCGCTGGCGGTTCACCGGCGGTTCCTTGTACACGTCGCCCAATGCCGCCCAGGTCTGTTCGGCAAAGCGCAATGCCGCTTCGTGGCGGCTGTCGCAGGCGATCCAATGCCGCAACTCGGCCTGCTCCTGTTCGGTCAGGGCACCGGCGTGCAGGCGCACCGCCCACTCGGCGGCCGCCTCGGTAATGCTGTGCTGTTGCGGACCCTGGCTATTCACGTGTGAATCTCGAATTTTTCGTTATATAACGCTGTGACGAGTGAACGGGCTTTTTTCGGTAATTCATTCGTCGGATGGCGCCCTCTCGCCTTCCTGCAAGCGCTGCATCACGTAGGCCAATGCTTTGGCCAGATGCTTTTGGACGGAGCTGTCAGAGATATCCAAGTGCCGGGCGACCTGGGCGTGGGTCATGCCTTCGATGCGGTTCAGACGGAAAATCTGCTGGGTGCGTTCCGGTAATTCCGCCAATGCCTGCTTCAATGCCTGTCGCTGTTGCTGCGCCATTGCCTGAGCCTCCAACCCGGCCACGTCATCTTCAATCTCGGCCAGCGCCTCATGGGGCACGGAGTCTGTCTTGCGCCGCGCTTCCTGGCGAATATGGTCGATCAGCAGATTGCTCGCCGTTCGATAGAGATAGCCCTGGGAGTTGTCGATGCGCTCGCCGGCCGGCTTTTCTGCCAGGCGCAGGAAGCTCTCCTGCACCAGGTCTGCGGCCAACTGCGGGTCCCGTACCTTGCGCGCCAGATACCCGCGCAAGGTATCGGCATGCTTGAGAAACAGGCCTTTGAGATCCACGTCCGACAAACCGACTCCCTGGAATGTTAAGGAAACAGGCGGGCATCTTAAGCGTTGTCGAGAATGATTTTCAATTGATATATAATCTGATCCGGCGGGAGGAAAGGCTTGATTAACAGTTCGGTAATCGAACACATACGCCACCATCAATTGACCAAATTAACCAACCAGTACATTTTATCCGCACAACGAACAATAACTGTGGAGAGACGCCCCATGCCGCCTATCGTGCTGGTACTCAACGGCCCCAACCTCAACCTGCTCGGCACCCGCGAGCCCGCCACCTATGGCCATGAAACCCTGGCCGATGTTGCTGCCTTGTGCGGGCGCAGCGCTGAACAGCTGGGCCTGAAAATCGAATTCCGCCAGACCAACCACGAAGGCGAACTGCTCGACTGGATCCACGGCGCCCGTGCCCGCTGCGCCGGTATCGTGATCAACCCGGCGGCCTGGACCCACACCTCGGTGGCAATCCGCGATGCGCTGGTGGCCAGTGAAGTGCCGGTGATCGAAGTGCACCTCTCCAACGTGCACGCCCGCGAAGCGTTCCGTCATCACTCCTTTGTGTCGCCCATCGCCAAGGCCGTGCTCGCGGGGTTCGGCAGCCATGGCTACCACCTGGCGCTGGAACACTTCAGCCAGTTGCTCAAAGGATCGGCCCGATGAAACCGCGCATTCTCGCCGGCCTGATCGGCGCCGGTATCCAGGCCTCCCGTACGCCCGCGCTGCATGAACACGAAGGCGATGCCCAAGGCTTGCGCTACCTGTACCGCCTGATCGATCTTGAACCCCGGCACCTGGACATCGACGCCCTGCCCGATCTGCTGCGCGCCGCCGAACTCATGGGCTTTACCGGGCTGAACATTACCTACCCGTGCAAGCAGGCGATCCTGCCGTTGCTCGATGAGTTATCCGACGAGGCCCATGGCATTGGCGCGGTCAACACGGTGGTGTTCAAGGACGGCAAGCGCATCGGCCATAACACCGACTGCCTGGGATTTGCCGAAGGATTCCGGCGCAACTTGAGTGATGTCGCCCGCCAACACGTGGTGCAGATGGGCGCCGGCGGCGCGGGTGCGGCGGTAGCCCATGCGCTGCTGGCCGAGGGGGTGCAACAGTTGAGTATTTTCGACGTGGACCCCGCGCGCGCCCGCGACCTTGTGGATAACCTCACGCTGCGTTTCGGGCCGGGCCGTGCCCAAGTGGGCAATAACGTGAAAAACGCCGTGGCCGAGGCCGATGGCCTGGTGAACACCACGCCGATGGGCATGGCCAAACTGCCCGGCACACCCGTGCCCGCCGCCTTTTTACGGGCCGAACTGTGGGTGGCCGAAATCGTGTACTTCCCGCTGGAAACCGAACTGCTGCGCGATGCCCGTGCCTTGGGCTGCCGCACCCTGGATGGCGGTAACATGGCGGTGTTTCAGGCAGTGAAGGCGTTTGAGTTGTTCAGTGGGGAAGTGCCGGATGCCGATAGGATGCTGGCGCATTTCCAAAGCATGAATACCTGACTGAGTTGGAATAAAAATCCAAATGTGGGAGGGGGCTTGCCCCCGATAGCGGTGGATCAGCCAGCTTATCTGTAGCTGACCCACTGTCATCGGGGGGGCAAGCCCCCTCCCACATTTTGAATGCATTCCAACCTGAAACTTCAGGCCTGGAGATAACGCATCACCGAATCACAAATCATGTCCCGATGCCGCTGTTTAACCGCCTCATCCGACAGGTCGATCTGAAAAATCTCACTGAAGGTATGGCGGTTGGACACCCGGTAAAAGCTGAACGAGTTGATCAGCAGGTGCACATCCAACGGCTCCAGCCCTTCGCGGAACAAGCCCAGCTCGGCGCCACGGCGCAAGGTTTCCCCCAGCCCTTCAAGGATCTTGCTGTTCATCGCCTTGATGGTGTCTGTGCGCTTCACGTACTCGGCATTGTGGATATTTTCGATGCTGACAATGCGCACGAAATCCACGTTCTGGTCATGGTGATCAAAGGTGAACTCCACCAGCCGCCGGATCGCTTCACGCGGTTCCAGGGCCGTCAGGTTCATGCGGGTCTCGGTGTTGCGGATGTCGCCGTAGAGTTTCTCCAGCACCTCGACGTACAACTGCTCCTTGCTGCCGAAGTAGTAATAGATCATGCGCTTGGAGGTATGGATGCGTTCAGCGATCGCGTCCACGCGAGCGCCGGAAAGGCCCTGCTGGACAAACTCGACGATGGCTTCCTGGAGTATGTTTTCGCGGGTCTTTTCCGGATTGTTCTTACGACTCTTGCGAGGTGCCTCGGTGGTCATGGTGCGCTCACGGCCAGTGTTATGCAGGCCGTGATTATGGGCCGCGATGCCCCCCGAAAGAAAGCACCCGGGCCGCCGTTATAAACGCGCCTGGCGCACCGCGCCGCTGCGCGATTTGGCCATCGCCGCCAGGCGCACCGCCACGTTGGCCGCGCCGTAGCCGGCATAACCGTTCTTGCGCTGGATGATCTCGAAGAAAAACCGCCCTTCGAAGGGTTCGGTGTACACGTGAAAAAGCTCACCGCCCTGGGCGTCACGGTCGTACAGCACGTTGTAGTACGCCAGCTCACTGAGGAATTCATCGTCGAAATCGAAACGCGCCGCCAGGTCGTCGTAGTAGTTGAGCGGGATATCCAGCAACGGCACACCGGCCTCCTTGGCGCGGCGCACTTCGGCAAAGATATCCGCGCAGTCGAAGGCAATGTGGTGCACGCCCGAGCCACGATAGCTCGACAGTGCGTGGGAAATCGCCGTGTTGCGGTTCTCGGAAATGTTCAGCGGCAGGCGGATCGAGCTGCAACGGCTGCGCAGGGCGCGGCTTTTCACCAGGCCGTAAGGGTCGGGCAGCACCACTTCGTCATCGGCTTCGAAATCCAGCAGGCTCTTGTAGAACAGCACCCAACTGTCGAGGCTATCGGCCGGCAAGGCCATGGCCATGTGGTCGATGCGCAGCAAGCCGCCGCTGGACGACGCGGCGGGTTGCAGGTTGAAGTCGGTGTCATACAACCCGCCTTCGCTCTGATCCACCAGGTAAATCAGGCTGCCATCCGGCGCACGCACCGCCGCCAGTTCCAACTCGTTCGGCCCGACCAGGCCGCGATACGGTTGGCCCTTGTACGCTACCGCCCGCTCCAGGGCCTTGGCGCTGTCCTTGACCCGAATCGCGGTGGCACACAGCGACGGCCCATGGGCTTCGAAAAAGTTGTGGGCAAACGAATAGGGTTCGCAGTTGAGGATCAGGTTGATATCGCCCTGGCGCAACAGGCTCACGCTCTTGGAGCGATGCTGCCCGGCTTTGACGAAACCCAGGCGTTCCAGCCAATGGGTCAGCTTGGCGCCAAGGCTCTCGTCCACGGCAAATTCGAGGAACTCGATGCCGTCGTATTCGCTGGCCGCTGGGGTATCAAACAGAATCTCCACCGGTTGCGCCGGCGCTTCCTGTTTCAGGCGTTCGCGGGTTTTCTCTTCGAGGTACAGCAGGGAGCGCAGGCCATCCGCCGCGTTCGCACGGGTGGGCGCGGCGCGGAAGCCGTCGTTGAAAATTTCCAGGGACAGCGGCCCGGTGTAGCCGCTCTTGATGATCGGCGCGAGGAACCCCGCCAGGTCGAATTCGCCTTGGCCGGGGAAGCAGCGGAAGTGCCGACTCCACTCCAGCACGTCCATGGCCAGGATCGGCGCGTCGGCCATTTGTACGAAGAAAATCTTGTCGCCGGGGATCTCGGCGATGGCGCTCGGGTCGCCCTTGAGGGACAGGGTGTGGAAGCTGTCGAGCAAGACGCCAAGGCTCGGGTGATCGACCTGGCGCACCAGGTTCCACACCTGTTGCCAGGTGTTCACATGCTTGCCCCAGGCCAGCGCTTCATAGCCGATGCGCAAGCCACGACGGCCGGCGTGTTCGGCGAGCAGGCTGAGGTCATCGAGCAAAATGCCCTCGTCGCCCACGCAGTCGGCCGAGGCATTGCTGCACACCAGCACCAGGTCGGTGCCCAGTTCCTGCATCAAGTCGAATTTGCGTTCGGCGCGTTCCAGGTTGCGCGCCAGGCGGTCACGGCGGCAGCCTTCAAAGTCGCGAAACGGTTGGAACAAGGTGATGGCAATGCCCAGGTCGGCACACATTTGCCTAACTTCGCGGGGGCTGCCGTCGTAATACAACAGGTCGTTTTCGAAGATTTCTACACCGTCGAACCCGGCGGCCGCGATGGCTTCGAGTTTCTCCGGCAGGGTTCCGCTCAAGGAAACGGTGGCAATAGAGCGTTGCATGGGCGACTCCCGGCATTTAAGGCGCGTCTTATTTACGGCAAATTATTGGCCGCTAAACTGTTCACAGCAATTAAAATGTACGAACCGGTTAGTTTTTGGTGCGATTATCGAACACAAAGCCGTTTTGGCGAATTGACGATTTTTTAGCCACTGCGCACCATCGATTCAGTAACAAGACCCAGAACACACCATAAAAATTTCAAAAAACGGGTACGACCTCATGCCTCTGCAAAACTCCGTCCTGGCCGACCGCCCGGGCACCCCGCACGCCGGCATCGGCGACAAGATCCGCGGCGCCCTGGCCGTGGGTAAAACGCGCTGGGGCATGTTGGCCCTGGTGTTCTTCGCCACCACCCTCAACTACATCGACCGCGCCGCCTTGGGCGTGATGCAGCCTATCCTCGCCAAGGAGATGAGCTGGACGGCGATGGACTACGCCAATATCAACTTCTGGTTCCAGGTCGGCTACGCCATCGGCTTTGTGCTGCAGGGCCGCTTGATCGACCGCGTCGGCGTGAAACGCGTGTTTTTCTGCGCGGTCCTGTTGTGGAGCCTGGCCACCGGCGCCCACGGCCTGGCCACCTCGGCAGTGGGCTTCATGGTCTGTCGTTTCATTCTTGGGCTGACCGAAGCCGCCAACTACCCGGCCTGCGTCAAGACCACACGCCTGTGGTTCCCGGCCGGAGAGCGCGCGGTGGCCACCGGTATCTTCAACGCCGGCACCAACGTTGGCGCGATGATGACGCCGATGCTGCTGCCGTTGATCCTGCACGTGTGGGGCTGGCAGGCGGCGTTCCTGTGCATGTCGGCGCTCGGCGGGATCTGGCTGCTGTTCTGGGGCTTGAAGTACTTCAACCCGGAAGATCACCCCACCGTCAAACAATCCGAACTGGACTACGTGCAACAGGAAGTCGAACCAGAACAACCCCGCGTGCCCTTCAGCCGCATCCTGCGCATGCGTGGCACCTGGGCCTTCGCCCTCGCCTACTCGCTGACCGCGCCGGTGTTCTGGTTCTACCTGTACTGGCTGCCGCCGTTCCTGAACCAGCAATACAACCTGGGCATCAACGTGACCCAGATGGGTATCCCGCTGATCATCATCTACCTGACCGCCGACTTCGGCAGCGTGGGCGGTGGGATTCTGTCGTCGTTCCTGATCGGCCGTGGCATGAACTCGATCAAGGCGCGGCTGCTATCGATGCTGCTGTTTGCCTGCTGCATCGTCGGCGTGATCATGGCCGCCGGTTCCAGCCAGCTGTGGGTCGCGGTGTTTGCCATCTCCCTGGCGATTGGCGCGCACCAGGCCTGGACCGCCAACATCTGGAGCCTGGTGATGGACTACACGCCCAAGCACATGATGAGCACGGTGTTCGGTTTTGGCGGCATGTGCGCGGCCATCGGCGGCATGTTCATGACCCAGATCGTCGGCCACATCCTCACGGTCACGAACAACAACTACACGGTGTTGTTCACCCTGATCCCGGCGATGTACTTCATTGCGCTGACCTGGATGTACTTCATGGCACCGCGCAAGATCCCCACCGTGGACGTTTGATCTACCGTCTCAGCTACCGGCGCCGCTGCTGCCAGGCAGCGGCCAGCCCGCTCATGCAGATCACCCCGATACCGACCACCGTGGTCAGGTCCGGGGTGTGGTTGAACACCAGCCAGCCCAACAACCCCGCAAACACGATCTGGCAATAGCCAAACGGAGCCAGCAAGGCCGGCGCCGCGAAGCGGAACGCCTGGGTCAGCATCAAGTGCGCGGTCATCCCGCAAGTGCCCAGGGCCAGCATCAACACACCGTGCCACAGCGTCGGCACCTGCCAGAAGAACGGCACCATCGCACTCATCACCAGGGTATTGCACAGCCCGGCGAAGAAGTTGCTAGTGGTGGGGGTGTCGTATTGGCTGAGGATGCGCGTGAGCAGTTGATAGAAGCAGAAGAACAGCGCCGAACACAGGGGCAACAAGACCGCCGGGGTGAACAGTTCGCCACCGGGGTGGATGATGATCAGCACCCCGACAAACCCGCAGATCACCGCCAGCCACTGGCCACGCGTCACATGCTCGCCGAGCAGCGGCACCGAGAGCGCCGTTACCAGGATCGGTGCAAGGAAGTTCACCGCCGTGGCTTCCGCCAGGGGGATGAAGTGCAGCGCCGAGGTGAAAAACAGGCTGGTGCCCAACAGGCACAGCGCCCGTACCACCTGCATCCCCGGCCGTTTGCTGCGCAGCACGCGCAAGCCCGATTGCGGCAGGAAGATACCGGCCATCAACAAGGTGTGCACCAGGTAACGCGCCCACACCACCATCACGATCGGATAGAACCCGGCCAGGTATTTGGACAAGGCGTCATGGCTGGAGAACAGGAACGTCGCCAGTACAATCAGCAAAATGCCTTTGAAGGGGTGGTTGACGCCGGAAAGGGGGGTGCTGACAGTCATGGAATTCTCTGCGTGGCGAGCTGAACGCGTGGCACTCAACCCGGTAATCTAGCAGCCGGGCCTGCGTCTGCCCCTAGAGCATAACCAAACACCGTGCGAACAGCGCACTAAATCACCGGATTCGAGTCCAACGCTGCACGTTGACTGCCGTGTTGCACACTTTTTAATCAAGGCCTTGCCGCTATGAAAAAAATCCTCTTTGTTCTGTCTGCCCTTGTCCTGCTCACCGCATGCAACCAGCAAGAGGCGCCAGCCCCCAAGCCGGCCCCGGCGTCCGTACAAGCCACACTGGTGCCGGCAACGCCGCCCACCGACAAATGGGTCGGCAAGTGGATCGGCGTCGAAGGTCTCTACCTCACCATCGCCAAGGACGACAGTATCGGCCGCGGTCACTACATCCTGACCATGAAGTACGGCCTTGATGACGACGACTCAGGCACCTTCAAAGGTGAAGCCAACGAAGACGGCATCGCCTTTACCCGTCCGGACGGCCCGCAGCAACTGAGCGCCGGCGACGGCGAAGCCACCGGTTTGAAATGGTTGGCGGATAAAAAGGATTGCCTGATCGTCGATACCGGCGAAGGGTATTGCCGCCAATAACGGCCATACTCAACCCACATCCCTGTAGGACCGTTCATCAAAGAGGATTGCCCCATGCTATGGAAAAAAGGCCGACGCAGCGACAACGTGGTCGACGCCCGCGATGACAGCGGCGGCGGTGGGGGCGGTATACGCTTTGGGGGCGGCAAGGGCCTGAGCCTCACGGCCATCGTGCTGATCGTCGGCATCGGCTGGCTGACCGGCCAGGACCCGATGCAGATCCTCGGCCAGTTGACCGGCCAGCTGGAACAGGCACCGTCAGTGAGCACGCAGACGCGCCAGGCGCCGCCGGCCAACGATGAGCAGGCGGATTTTGTCCGTGCCGTCCTGGGCGACACCGAAGACACCTGGGGCCAGGTGTTCCAGGAAAACGGCTTGGCCTACAAGAACCCGAAATTGATCCTGTTCCGTGGCCGGGTCAATTCCGCCTGCGGGGGTGCCACTTCCGCCAGCGGCCCGTTCTATTGCCCGGCTGACCAGCAGGTGTACCTGGACCTGGATTTCTTCCGGGAAATGTCGCAGCGCTTCCAGGCCGCAGGTGATTTCGCCCAGGCCTACGTGATCGCCCACGAAGTCGGGCACCACGTGCAGACCTTGCTGGGCATCTCGTCGAAGATCCAGGCGGCGCGCCAGCAAGGCCGGCAGATGCAAGGCGATGGCGGCCTGCTGGTGCGCCAGGAACTGCAGGCCGACTGCTTCGCCGGGGTGTGGGCCAACCGTGCGCAAAAGCGTCTCAACTGGCTGGAGCCCGGTGACATTGAAGAAGCACTGAACGCGGCCAACGCCATTGGCGATGACCGTTTGCAGCAACAGGGTCAGGGGCGCGTTGTGCCGGACTCGTTTACCCACGGCACCTCGGCACAGCGGGTTCGCTGGTTCAAGACCGGCTTCGCCCAGGGCCAGATCACTCAATGCGACACGTTTACCGCCAAGAGTCTTTAAATGAATAAACGATTGGGATGGCTGCTGGGCTTGTTAGTTACGTGTTCAACCTGGGCCGCCGAGCACGGCGTCAAGGAAGTCAGCCCTGATCGTTTCCACCTGGAGGCCGGCGATCTCAGCCTGGGCTTGAGCCAGGACTGGCGCCAGCCGCTGCCCCAGGTTACCCGCGCGCTGATCATCGTGCACGGCCGCCTGCGCAATGCGCAGACCTACCTGCAAAGCGCTGAAGACGCCGCCGAGCACGCCGGCCAGGCCACCAACACGCTGGTGATTGCACCGCAGTTTCTGAATGAGTCCGACGTGAAGCGCAACCATCTGGACAACCAGGTGTTGCGCTGGAGCGGCAATGACTGGATGGCCGGCGAGCCCTCCACCGGTCCGGGGCCAATCAGTTCCTACGGCGCCCTCGACCAGCTCATCAAACACCTGGGCAACCGCAAGCTGTTCCCCGCGCTGAAAGAAATCGTGGTCGCTGGCCACTCCGGCGGCGGCCAGGTGGTGCAGCGCTTCGCCCTCACCGGCCACTACCACCCGATGCTGCAAACCGAAGGCATCAGCCTGCGTTACGTGGTGGCCAACCCTTCGTCCTACGCCTACTTCACCCCACAACGCCCGGTGAAGTTCGACCCCGCCCGTTGCCCCGGCTTCAACGACTGGAAGTACGGCCTGCAGAACCTGCCCGACTACGCCAAGGGCCAGAGCGCCCAACAGCTGGAGCAGGCTTACGTGTCACGCAACATCACCTACCTGCTGGGCCAGCAGGACACCGACCCGAACCACCCGGCGCTGGACAAAAGCTGCGCTGCCGAGACCCAGGGCGCGTACCGCCTGATTCGTGGGCACAACTACTTTGACTACCTCAAGCAGCGGCATCCGCAGTTGAGCCACACGCTGGTGGAAGTGCCGGGAGTGGGGCATAACGGGGATGGGATGTTTACGTCGCCCGAGGGCCAGAAAGTACTGTTCACGCCATAACCTGTGGGAGGGGGCTTGCCCCCGATTGCGGTCTGCCAACTACACATGTGCTGATTTATACACCGCTATCGGGGGCAAGCCCCCTCCCACAGTTGATCTCTATTGTCTGGGCTGGATCATCTGGTGCAGCACCGCGCAGTCCGATGCATGCCAATCGGCCAACTCCGGCCACGGGTTCTCCGGCAGATTCACCAACACCGTCCGCGTCCCCGCCGCCCGGCCACAATCCAGGTCGAAGCGGTAATCGCCGACCATCACCATCTCGCTGGGCGCAACGTCCCAAGCGGCTGCGAGTTTCAGCAAACCATCCGGATCAGGCTTGGGTTGCGCGTCATCCCGCCCCAGCACGTCCTCGATGGCAAAACAGTCCGCCAGGCCAATCGCCTCCAGGGTGATATGCGCCAGCTCCCGCGCATTGCGCGTCAGGATGCCCAGGCGATAGCCACGCCCGGCCAGTTCGCGCACCAGGTCCACCGCGCCTTCGGCAGCCACCGACCCCAGCGCCAGCGCGCGCTCATGCTCCAGCAGCCAAGCGTGTTTGGCTGCCGCAACCTCCTCCGGCAACGCCGCCAGGTGCGTGAGGATGTCGTCCTCGGGTGGAATCTCCAGGGCCACGCGAATGGCCGCGAAATCATGCACGGCCACCGTAAGGGTGCCGTCCATGTCGAACACCCAATGTCTAACGTCCGTCAGGCTCATGCCCAATCCTTGCGATGGCGAATCAGGCCTTCCTGGGTCACCGAGGCCACCAACTGCCCAGCGCGGTTGTACACGCTGCCACGGGAGAAACCCCGGGAATTACCGGCCCACGGGCTGTCCATGGCGTAGAGCAACCAGTCATCGGCACGCAGGTCGGCGTGAAACCACAGCGCGTGATCGAGGCTGGCGACCTGCATGTCTTTCTGCCACACGGTTTTGCCGTGGGGCAGCAGCGAAGTGGTCAGCAGGCCGAAGTCCGAGGCGTAGGCCAGCAGGTATTTGTGCAGCGCCGGTGCATCGGCCAGGGCGCCGTCGGCGCGGAACCACACGTACTTGACCGGGTCGGACGGTTGCGGGTTGAACGGGTCTTTCTCGGTGACCGGGCGCACTTCGATCGGCTTGGGGCACAGCAGCTTGTCACGCATGTGCTCGGGGATCAGGTGCGCACGCCGCTGGGTCAGTTCCAGCTCCGAGGGCAGGTTTTCCGGGCCGACCACCACCGGCATGGTGGTCTGGTGGTCGAAGCCTTGTTCGTCGTACTGGAACGAGGTGGTGCAGGTGAAGATCGGGTGGCCTTTCTGGATCGCGGTCACGCGGCGCGTGCTGAAACTGCCGCCGTCGCGAACGCGATCCACCGAATACACCACCGGCAATTTCGCATCACCGGGGCGCAGGAAATAACCGTGCAGCGAATGCACGTGCCGCGCTTCTTCTACGGTCTGGCTGGCCGCCGACAGCGACTGGCCGAGCACCTGGCCGCCGAACAGCTGGCGAAAACCCAGGTCCTGGCTGCGGCCGCGAAAGAGGTTTTCCTCGATCGGCTCCAGGGTCAGCAGGTCCACCAGATCTTCCAATACTTGGCTCATTGAGCAACTCCTAAAATCTATCGGGCATTCCGGGCTGCCTATCCGTGCAGCGTGTCCAACCATTGGGCGCGGGTGATGCGGTACAAAACATGATGGCGCAGCGGGTCATCGGCTGCGACCTTGGGGTGTTCAAAATCTGCCTGGGGATCGTAATGCATACCGATGGCCTGCATGACTTTTTGTGATGGCAGATTGGCTTCCGTGGTGAAGGCGACAATCTCGTCCAGGTTCAGACGATCAAAACCACAGCGCAATGCGGTCCAGGCGGCCTCGCTGGCATAGCCCAGGCCCCAGTGTTCGCGGGCCAGGCGCCAGCCGATTTCCACCGCCGGGGTAAAGTCGGCATCGAAGCTGACATTCAGCAACCCGGTGAGACCGATGAATTCCCCTGTGTCCTTGCGTTGCAACGCCCACAGGCCAAAGCCGTATTCGGCGAAGTGGCCGCGAATCCGGCCGATCAACGCGGCGCTTTCCAGGTGGCTCAGTGTGGCCGGGAAATAACGCATCACCTGCGGGTCGGCGCACATGCGCGCAAAGTCCGGCAGGTCGCTGTCGCGCCATTGACGCAACAAAAGGCGTGCGCTTTCCAATTCGAGTATCGGCTCCATGGGTCCCCTCCCTTGCCATGTGCGTGAGTGTACAACGCGGGTAAGATGCGCCGCAGGTTCCCGTCAGAAAATCCCATGCCTCTGCCATTGATCTACCACGATGACTACAGCCCCGAGTTCCCGGCGGACCACCGGTTCCCGATGGACAAGTTCCGCCTGCTGCGCGATCACTTGGTGTCCACTGGACTGACCGAGGACAGCCAACTGCTGCGCCCGCAGTTGTGCCCGCCAGAGATTCTGGCCCTGGCCCATGACGCGGGGTATATCGAACGCTACATGGGCGGCGAGCTGTCCCGCGAGGACCAACGTCGCCTCGGCCTGCCCTGGAACGAAGCCCTGGCCCGACGCACCGTGCGTGCGGTCGGCGGTTCCATCCTGGCGGCGGAGCAAGCATTGGAACACGGCCTGGCCTGCCACCTGGCCGGCGGCACCCACCACGCCCACTACGATTACCCGGCGGGCTTCTGCATCTTCAACGACCTGGCGGTGATCAGCCATTACCTGCTGGCCAGCGGCCGGGTCAACCGCGTGCTGATCTTCGATTGCGACGTGCACCAGGGTGATGGCACGGCACGCATCCTCCACGACACGCCGGACGCCATCACCGTGTCGCTGCACTGCGAAAAGAACTTCCCCGCCCGCAAGGCCCAGAGCGACTGGGACATCCCGCTGCCGATGGGCATGGGCGACGCCGACTACCTCAAGGTGGTGGACGATGCCCTCAACTACCTGCTGCCGCTCTACCAGCCCGACCTGGTGCTGTACGACGCCGGCGTCGATGTGCACAAGGACGACGCCCTCGGCTACCTCAAGCTGACAGACGAAGGGGTGGCTGCCCGCGATGAAAGCGTAATGCGCCACTGCCTTGGCCGCGACATCCCGGTGATGGGCGTGATCGGCGGCGGCTACAGCAAGGACCGCCCGGCCCTGGCCCGCCGCCACGGCATCCTGCACCACAGCGCGCAGCGGGTGTGGACGTCATCAGGTTGTCACTGAACCGTGGGCGTTACCCACAATGCCTGTGGAACCACCTGTGGATAACTTGAGCGTAAGGCGCTGAAAGCCAGCCCTGGTATAGCGCGTAGGAAACTGTACGTTTTTTGACCAGAATCTTTTCCACCACCGTGAAACGTTGTGGAACATGGCATTTATGGCGGTTTTGCAACAAAACTGCCGCACCCCGCCATCAACCTGAGGGCTTCTTCCGCTTTCAGAGTACCCAGCGATGGCAACCTACAAGATCGGCAGCAGCTCGACGCCCGGCAATGACGACGCCCTGAAGAAAGTCGCCGCCACCTTCGACGCGGCAATGTCCCGCGCCCTGCGCGGCTTCAAGGACGCCGCCCACCCCGGCAATTTCAAGGTGCTGGCGGTGACCGACAACCCTGCCCTCGCCTCCAGCAAGGCCGACGGCTACCGCATCGCCCAGGCCGGTGACACCGCACCGGTCCTGGACACCTACAAAGCCATCGGCCCGGCCGATGAAGTGGGGCCGGGGATGATTCGCTACGAAACCCTATCGGGCGACAAGGTGGTCGTCAGCAGGGAAACCAACAGCGACCTGTATGAAAAAGTGAAGTCCGATGGCGAGACCTGGGGCCTGATCAACGACAGCAAAAACGCAGGCTACCACCTGGCTGGGGCCGATGAAGCCGGCAGCGTGAGCCTGGTGGGCACGCCGGAAGAACTCGGCCACGGGCTGATCCGCTACGAAACCGCGTCTGGTGACAAGATCATCGTGTCCCAGGCCATCAGTCCCGACCTGTACGCCTCGGTGGTCAAGGAATCCAACGGCATCTTTGGCGTCGGCGGCGCGGTGGACACCAACTGGATCGACAACTCCCAATACGCCAGCGCCAAGGACTGGGACAAGATCGTCGGCAATACCCGCGGCACGCCGACCCAGGAAGAACGCGACCTCGACCGCCCGCGCGCCGCGTCGAAAATGCTCAGCGCTAACTGGGACAAGTGGGACCTGCACAACCGCCCCATCGACTTCTCCAACCCACCCGCCGACCTGCCCCCCGAAGCCCAGGCCTGCCTCAAATACCTGGCCGGCAGCCCGAGCCTGATGAACGCCCTGGACAGCGGCGGCCTGGGCAAAAGCGACGGGGTGATTACCCACGCCGATGTGGATAAATTCATCAGCCAATCCAACAAGGACCTGTCGGCCGCTTCAAAGTCCTACAGCACCTTCCTCAGCAAGAACCCGGATGCCACGAGCCTGGCCAAGGAAAACGCCAAGTCCGCCACCATCGTCATGGCCAACATTTCCCTGGTGAGCAGCGCCGGCCCGGAGATGCAGGGCCCCAACCAGCGCGCCAACAACGGCAGCCTGAACACCGCCAACCTCAAGGCGATCAAGGATGACTCGGGCCTGAGCCCCGAGCTGACCGGCGCCGCCGGCTATTGGTCCACCCCCGGCATGCTGCGCACCCTCGACATGGCCGGCGACCTGCCCGCCACCGCGAAGGCTGACGGCATCACCCAACAGAAAAACATCGGCGCCTGGCTGGAAAACCAGGCCCCCAAGGACGACCACGGCGTATTGATGATGCTCAGCAACGCCTCGGTGCGCAGCTCGGTGGCCGATGTCGACACCTCCAAGCTGACCAAGGACGTGCTCGAACACCCGGAGAACTACGACGGCAAGACCAAAGCCGCGGTGATGATGGAAATCAGCGACGCCCGCGCCCGCATGGCCGCCAGCGACAAGGTGGGCGATGGCGACCTGTACGCCGGGATCACCGCCGATACCCAATACCACCTCAACCCGACCAAATCCAAGGTCACCGACCAGCTCGACGCCGCCGTCGCCAAGCTCTCCAGTGACCCGGACGTGAAGACCTTCCTCTCGCAGAACCAGGCCTCCGGCATGCGCGATATCGTCAATAGCGACCCGGCGATCAAGCACGAACTGCAGGCCTACCAGGACGGCCAGATCAACAGCGGCAATGTGCTCAACACTGCCCTGGGTACCAAAGGTGCGGACGGCAAACCGCTGTCGTTGATCGACGCCCTGAGCCTGGCCGGCACCGACGCCACCCTCACCGACCTGGCCCTGGGCGGCGACGGCCATGTGGACCTCAGCGTCATTGCCGAAAAATCCGGCAAGTCCGGGGACATCGAGCAGTTCTTCAAAGACCACATCCTCAACGGCAAAGACCTGCAAGACGCCCTCGCCCAGCCGAACGCCGACCCGATGAGCGCCATCGGCCAATACGCGGCCAAGGCGGAGTTGCTCAAGGCGTTCCTCGGCGACAAGGTCTCGGCCCAGGATTCGTCGACGGTGCAGCAATACGTCAACCAGGCGGTGTCCGACTCCCTGGTCAACGGCGCCAACGACGACGTGCTCAAGGGCGCGTTCGGCGACGCCAATGGCAACTTCGACGAGGCCAAGACCACGGCCATCATCGACAAAGCCATGGCCGACGACCCGGACCTGTTCAAGGACGCCAGCGGTGCGCAGATCAAGCCGCAGGACGTGATCTCGTTGATCCGCTCGATGTGGGACGTGAACCGCCAGGGCCAGAAGATCAGCGACGTACTGCCCAAGGCCGTCGATGGGCTGAAGCTCAACGCCAGTGACGCCTATAAACAGGGCCTGCTGCATATCGGCAGTGCGCTGCTGGCCGGTGGCGTACTGGCGGCGCGCTCCGCCACCGGCGGTAACAGCCCGGCGGACAACGCTGGCCGTGTGGCGGCGGGCATGCAGTTCGCCGGGCTGATCACCGAGGGCGGCACCAAGTACGCCAAGGAAGCCGGCTACGGCATGACCTGGAAACCCACGCCGATTGACCCGAACAAACCCCAGGGCATCGGCGACTTCCCCACCGGCAAGATGGTGCAGAACACCGACGGCCTCAACCGCCTGGGCAACCTGGGCAAGATCGTCGGCGGCGCCGGCAGTTTTATCGGCGGCGTGTTCGGCCTGATCAGCGGGGTCAACAGTGCGTTTGCCGGCGACAAAGTCAACGCCGGTTTCTCCCTCACCAGCGGCGCCCTGGGCACCGGTGCGGCGGTGGCTTCGATTATTGAAGGCGGCGCCGGCCTGTTCGGCGTGGCAGATGCGGCGGCGATTGCCGGCTCCTTCGCCGGCGTACTTGGCTGGGCTGCGGCGGGCGTGGGCATCGTGACGTCGTTTGTGTTCCCGATCATCGAGGTGGTGAAGCGGGAAAAACAACAGGACGCGTTCTTTGGCAACCTGGTGCCGACCCTGGATAAATACGGCCTCACCGGCGGCCCGATCACCGACGCCGACCGCAAGGATGAGTACCCGCCTTACGCCAACACCGGTTTTGCCTGACCCATATGGGCGGGCTTGCTGTGGCGAACGGGCTTGCCCCGCGTTGGGCTGCGCAGCAGCCCTATACAACCGCCGCGTTTCTTCAGGATGAGCGCGGTGGCCGTTTTTGGGGCTGCTGTGCAGCCCAACGCGGGGCGAGCCCGCTCGCCACAACAGATTTTCTACCCCCCCGTAATGGCGCGGCATTGCTTACAATGGCCACCCTTTCGTTTTCACCAGGCTTGACGATGTCCGCTACTGCTTCCTCCCACGTTGCCATTATCGGCGGCGGCCCGGCCGGGCTGATGGCCGCCGAAGTCCTGAGCCAGGCGGGCGTACGAGTGGACCTGTACGACGGCATGCCCTCGGTGGGGCGCAAGTTCCTGCTGGCCGGCGTGGGTGGCATGAACATCACCCACTCTGAGGCGTACCCGGCGTTTCTGTCGCGCTATGCCGAACGTGCGCCGCACATCGCACCTTTGCTGCGGGCGTTTGGGGCCGAAGCATTATGCGAGTGGATTCATGGCTTGGGCATCGAGACCTTTATCGGCACCTCAGGCCGGGTGTTTCCTACGGATATGAAAGCCGCACCACTTTTACGTGCCTGGCTCAAGCGCCTGCGCGATCAGGGCGTGGTTATCCACACCCGGCATCGTTGGGTGGGCTGGAATGCCGAGGGTGACTTACTTATCCACAGTCCCGAAGGCGATAAAACTGTCCACAGCGATGCCGTGCTGCTGGCCCTTGGCGGCGGCAGTTGGTCGCGCCTGGGCTCCGACGGTGCATGGCTCAAGTTGCTGGAGGATCGCGGCGTGCCCTGCGCCGCGCTGCAACCGAGCAATTGCGGCTTCGAGGTGTCGGCCTGGAGCGAGTTGATGGTTAGCAAATTCGCTGGCGCGCCGTTGAAAAACGTCGCCATTGGTTTAGGGGATGACAAGCCTCGGCTGGGTGAATGCGTAATCACCGCCAGCGGGATCGAAGGCAGCCTGATCTATGCGCTGTCAGCACCAATCCGCGAAGCGATCAACAGGGACGGCTCGGCCACCGTGCATATCGACCTGCTGCCGAGCAAGCCGTTGGACAAGGTTCAGGCCGCGTTGGCCAAACCCCGTGGCTCACGCTCGATGAGCAAGCATCTGCACAGTCAGTTGGGGTTGGATGGAGTGAAGGCGGCGCTGTTGCGCGAGTTGGCCCCGGCTGAGCACTTCAACGATCCGGCGCAGTTGGCCGTGGCGATCAAGGCGCTGCCCTTGACCCTGATGAAGACCCGGCCGATGGATGAGGCGATCAGCACTGCCGGCGGCGTGCCGTTCGAGGCGCTGGATGAGCGGCTGATGCTCAAGCAGTTGCCAGGCGTGTTTTGTGCGGGGGAGATGCTCGATTGGGAATCGCCGACCGGCGGGTATTTGCTGACAGGGTGTTTTGCCAGTGGCCGGGCGGCTGGGCGGGGGATGTTGGAGTGGCTAAACCGCTGAGATTTGCGCTGAATTCAAGGCCGCCATCGGGGGCAAGCCCCCTCCCACACTTTGATTTGTGAATACAGTCAAATGTGGGAGGGGGCTTGCCCCCGATGAGGCCATCAGCAGCGCCGAAAAATCACTTCTTCTTACGCGGCCCAGTATTAAAAACAGGCACCTTGCGCACCGGCTTGATCGAAGGCTCCGACGGCGCCACGTCCCCGCTGTCCACCCACTTGCCCAGGTTGCGCTTACCGCCACCACCGGACGTTTTAGGCTTCTTCGGTTTCTTCGGCTTCTTCACCACCTGCCCGCTGGCATCGGTGTCCGGCACGCGGTGTTCCGGCTCGAAGTCCGGCTCCATCTTGCGGGTCAAGGTCTGACGCGTGAGCATCTCGATGGCCGACAGCATGTTCACTTCATCGGCACACACCAGGGAAATCGCCTCACCGGTGTTGCCCGCACGCCCGGTACGGCCGATACGGTGGATGTAGTCTTCAGCCACGATCGGCAAATCGAAGTTGACCACCAGCGGCAAGTCTTCGATGTCCAGGCCACGGGCCGCCACGTCAGTGGCTACCAGGATCTGCACATCACTCGATTTGAAACGGTCCAGCGCACGCTGGCGCGTGGCTTGCGGCTTGTCGCCATGGATGCCGTCGGCGTTGATGCCCAGGCCCTGCAACTTATCCACCAGCGCATCCACGCCGTTACGGGTCTTGGCGAACACCAGCACCTGTTTCCAGCGACCTTTGCGCATCAGGTGCACAAACAGCTCCGGCTTGCGCTTCTTGTCCACCGGCACCACCCACTGCTTCACGGTGTTGGCAGCGACGTTGCGCGGGCTGACTTCGATACTCAGCGGGTCGTTGAGCATCTGCCCGGCCAGCAGGCGGATGTCATCGGAGAAAGTCGCGGAGAACAGCAGGGTCTGGCGCTTTTTCGGCAGCATGCGGTAGATGTTCGCCAACTCTTCGGAGAAGCCCAGGTCAAGCATGCGGTCGGCTTCGTCGAGCACCAGGGTTTGCAGTTGGTTGAGTTTCAGCGCGTTCTGCCGGAACAGGTCGATCAGGCGGCCCGGCGTGGCGACCAGGATGTCGACGCCCTTGCGCAGCTTCATCATCTGCGGGTTGATGCTCACGCCGCCGTACACCGCGTAGGTGGTCAGCGGTAGGTGCTGGGCGTACTCGGCAACGCTGGCGTGAACCTGCTCGGCCAGCTCGCGGGTCGGGCACAGGATCAGCGCCCGTGCCGAGTTGGCGGCGACTTTCGGCCCTTCCATCGTCAGCAGTTGCAGGAGCGGCAAGGCGAAACCGGCGGTCTTGCCGGTGCCAGTCTGGGCCGCGGCCATCAGGTCGCGACCGGCCAGCACCGCCGGAATGGCTTGCGCCTGCACCGGCGTCGGGGTCTGGTAGCCAAGCGTCTCAAGGGCGCGCAGCAAAGGTTCGATCAGGCCAAGGGTGGCGAAAGTCATGTATTTACCGTAGGAAAAATTCAGCGCAAGGTCGCAATGCGCCGCAGTTTACCTTATTTCCGGCTTGGGCTTGCGCCACTGGGGCAGGCTGATCAACAGCACGGCGCTGATGATCACCAGCATCGCCAGGGCTTCTTCCAGGCCGATGGTCTCACCCACGAACACAATCCCCAGCAATACCGCCACCGCCGGGTTGACGTAGGCGTAGCTGGTCGCGGCCGCCGGGCGTACGTGCTTGAGCAGGTACATGTAGGCGTTGAAGGCGATGATCGAACCGAATACCGCCAGGTAAGCCAGGGCCAGCCAGCCCTTGATCGGAGGCACCGCGTGCAGGCGCTCACCGGTCAACGCACTGCCTACCAACAGCAAGGCACCGGCGATGATCATTTCCGCCGCGCTGGCCATCGCGCCCGCCGGCAACGGCAAGTGCTTGCTCCACACCGAGCCGAAGGCCCAGGACGCGGCGGCAAACAGCAACAGCATCGCGCCGGTCGGGCTTGATTGCAGGTTCGAGCCCATGTTGAGCATGGCAATGCCGATAATCCCCAGCACCACCCCGGCCCACTCCAGGCGGGTATTACGGGCGCCCCAGAAGTAGCCGCACAACAAGGTGAACAACGGCACCGTCGCTACCGCCAGCGCAGCCACGCCGGAGGCGACGCCGGTGTGCTCGGCCACCGTCACCGCGCCATTGCCGAAGGTCAGTAGCAGGACGCCGATCTTCGCCGCCGCCTTCCACTGCACCCAGGTCGGCGCCGGCGCCCCGCGCCAGCGCAGAAAGCCATACATTGCCAACCCGGCCACCAGAAAGCGAATCCCGCCCAGCATCAACGGCGGCCAGTACTCCACGCCAATGCGGATCACCAGGTAGGTGGACCCCCAAATCACATACAGCGCAAAAAAGGCAGCGATCAACGGTAAAGGAAAGCGACGTGGGCCAGGCATTGGGCAGCTCTAAGGCAGAGAGAAGAGAGGCTTATTCTAAAAAGGCAGGTCGTTAAACATAAGTTACAAAACCTGTTTAAAACGCCAATACACTTTTCAAAGCATGGTTGTGAAGGCTATAACCCGTGCTTTCGAAAGCCACGCGCAACTGGAGCCTTATCATGGACAAATACGACCGCATGCTCCTCAGCGCCCTGCTCGAAGACGGCCGTGCGTCCTACGCGCAACTGGCGCGCACGGTGAACCTGTCAGCCCCAGCGGTGGCCGAGCGCGTGGCCAAGCTGGAGGCCAGCGGGGTGATCACCGGGTATCAGGCCAAGGTGGATTTATCCAAGGTGGGCTTGCCGATTCAGTGCGTGATTGAACTGCGGCTGACCAATCATGGCAGTCAGAAGGTGTACGACGCGCTGGCGGAAATCCCCGAACTGACGGAGTGCCATCGGGTGACCGGCGACCCGTGCGTGATCATGCAGGCGGCGGTGGGGTCGATGCCGGAGCTGGAGAATTTGATCAACCGGATCGCGAAGTTCGGGTTCAGCAAGACCTCGATTATTTTGTCGAGTGCGATAGAGCGGCGTGTGCCGTTGGGGCAGTTGGAGGGGAATGGGAAAAATGGTGGCTGAACCGCAAAGTCGACATCTGAATGACGCGATGAAGGCGCAGCAACGGGCGGTGATGCATTTGGTGGAGATGGCGAAGGGGGTGGTGGATCGGGCGTTGGCCTGTGTGCAGCCTCGCTAAACACCGCAAAAACCATGTGGGAGGGGGCTTGCCCCCGATGGCAGTGTGTCAGCCAATACATCTGTAGCTGACAGGCCGCTATCGGGGGCAAGCCCCCTCCCACATGTTGAGTTTCACATTCAGAGCTCAGTATTTTGGGGCGTGTGGCGAGGTCAGAGCCCGCGATGCTTCTTCAGGTGCTCATTGATCTTCGCCGCCGGCACTTTCTGCAAGGTGCATAGCAGGTCGTGGGACAGTTCGCGCAAACCGTGGGTGCGGCGCAGTTCCTGGGCCAGGTGCGCCGTGAGGTTGGCCGCCATCTCCGCATCCGCCAGCGCCCGGTGAGCCTTGCCGGTATGCGGCAGTTGAGCGAAGGCGTTCAACGTGCCGAGCTTGTGATTGGGCGCCGACGGCATCAGGCGGCGCGCCAACAACAGCGAGCAGGCAAATTTCTGTAAACGGGTGCGGCGAATCAACCCCAACTCGTAGTCCCAGAATTTCTGGTCAAACGCGGCGTTGTGCGCCATCAGCGGCGTAGTCCCGACGAATTCATTGACCTCGTTCATCACCCGCTCCGCCGGCGGCGCGCTGCGCAGCATGGCGTTGCTGATCCCGGTGAGTTGTTCGATAAAACCCGGCACGCGCACGCCGGCGTTCATCAGGCTCTGATAGCGGTCCACGATCTGGCCACGTTCGAGGATGACCACCGCGATTTCCGTGGCGCGGCAGTGGCTGCTCGGGGTGATGCCAGTGGTTTCAAAGTCGATGACCGCTATACGTTCCAAACCTGTTCCAACTCCGTAAAAGATCTATTTGAGCAACAACGCGCCTTCAATCGGCACATACCGGCTGGCGGCGCGTATGAGTGAGTTGGCCGTCAGCCCCGGTACGCCGTAGGCCACGGCTTCGACGCCATGCTTGTGGATAACCCGGTCGAGCAGCATGTCGAAATCTCCGTCGCCGGAGGCCAGCACGATTTCGTCGACGTGGTCGGCGGCGTCCATGATGTCGAGGGTGATGCCCACGTCCCAGTCGCCCTTGGCCGAGCCGTCGCTGCGCTGGATGTACGGCTTGAGTTTTACCGTAAAGCCGAGGTTGCGCAGGATCTGCTGGAATTGCTGCTGCTTGCTGTCGCCACGGTCGATGGCGTACGCGTACGCCTCGACGATCTGCCCGCGCGCGCTGATGTCAGCCCACAAAGCGGCATAGTTGAAGTGGCAACCATAAGCCTGGCGGACGGTGTAGTAGAGGTTTTGTACATCGGCGAACACTGCAATTTTTTTCACCGCACTTCCTCATGACAGCCAGGCGCCAGGGCCCGGAAAGGGTGCAAGTATGCCAGCCGCGAGAAGGTTTCCGGGAAAAATCAGACCGAGGCGACTGGTCGCCCCGGTCTGGGTGTGTCAGACGAAGGAATCGTCGTCGCCGAAGGAGGAGCCGTCGTCGGAATAATCGCTGCCGGCGAAGCTGTCCGAGTTGTCGCTACCCCAGCTGTCATTGCCGGCGTACTTCTGGTCGTCATTGCCCCAGCCGCCTTGATCGCTGGCGGGTGCGGGTTGCTCGATGATTTCCTCCACCACCTGCGGCTGCTGGTTGTGATGGAACAGGCTGCTGATACCTTCGGCGAGCAACACACCACCGGCCACGCCGGCAGCAGTTTTCATCGCGCCGCCGAGGAAGCCACTGCCGATGGGGGCCGCTGGCGCCTGCGGCGGTTGTTGATAGTTCTGCTGGGGGGCGCCGTAGTTCTGCTGCGGCGCAGGCTGGCTGAAGCCTGGCCGTCCCGGTTCACGCCAGCCGCCACCGGAAGCAGCCGGGGCGCTCTGTGCAGGTTGCGGGTCACGGGAACCGCCGCCAAAAATGCTCGACAGGAACCCACCGCTGGCCGGCGCAGGCTGCGCGGCCGATCTGGCCTGTTGCAGCTCGTCCTGCAATTGCTGGATCTGCTGCGCCTGCTGCTTGTTCTGCGCGTCGAGGCTCTTGAGCGCATGTTCCTGCACTAGGATCGACTGGGTCATGTAGTACCCGGCCGCCGGTTGGCGCGTCATGTGCTCCTTGATCCGCGCTTCGGCCTGGGCGTCGCGGGGGGCTGAGTCCGTTTCGGCTTGTTGCAACCGTGAAAACAGTCCATCGATCAGGGTTTGCTCTTCGCTGTTCATGGCGACCTCGTTAGATTGCCGGTAGAAATCGTGGTGTCGCCTGTGATCAGGCGCCGTGCTAGTTATGGGGGTGTTACGAGTTGTTTCAATAGTCTTTACTCAAGGTTTACGTTTGCTTACCGCCGGTGATGATCGGTTAAAGTGTTGCCCTTGCTTTCAGGCCTGCGATGAACTTGATGAATCCGTTAGACGTGCTGCGCGACTCCTTCCGTTTCACCCAACGCAACCTGGGCGCCATCGTCCAGTTGTGCTTGCCGTTGGTGATTTTCGAAGCCCTGCTGCAACAGGTGCTGAATCACGTGGTAGGCGAGGATGCATTCCCCGGCTACAGCGTGGTGGTGGGGTTATTGGTGTACCCGCTGTACACCGGGGCGTTGATTCTGTTTCTGGATGCCCGAACCCGTGGCGAGTCGCCGCGCACCAAGGATGTATGGGCCATGGCCCTGACCCTGTGGCCGCGCTTTGCCCTGCTGACGGCCATGAGCACGCTGCTGATCCTGCTGGGGCTATCGCTGTATTTCCTGCCGGGCCTGTGGCTCATGGTGGTGCTGGCGTTTGCCGAGTACCTGCTGGTGCTGCGCGGCATGCCGGCGCTGGAAGCAATGAAGGAAAGTTTCCGCCTGAGCCGTGGGCATTTCTGGCGAATCCTGGTGTGCCTGCTGTGCGTGATGACGCCTTTGTGGCTGCTCAAGGGCGCCAGTGTGGCGGCCTACCCCACGCCCGCGCCGCTGCTGGGCCTGTTTCTGGACAGTGCCCACAGCTTCCTGCAGTTGTTTACCAGCGTGGTGCTGTTCCGTTTATTCATGCTGATCGGTGGCGATGCCGACGCGCGGTGATATGCTCCGTGTCACCTCTGAAACGCTATAAGCCGAGCCGATGACCCGTTTATTGCGCATCACCTTGCTGAGCCTGCTGATCATCGCGGGGCTGTTTGCAGCCATGGTCTACAGCCTGACCTGGCGCCCCGAGCCCAAGGAAACCCTGCCGGTGAGTTGCGTCGCGCCGCGTGCGCCCACGCTGCTGCCGGGGCAGGCACTCAAGGTCATGACCTGGAACGTGCAATACCTGGCCGGCAAGAACTACGTGTTCTGGTACGACACGGCCGATGGCAGCGGCCCGGATGACCGCCCCACCGTTGAGGACATGGCCGCCAGCCTCGACGAAGTGGCGCGAGTGATCCGCGACGAACAACCCGACATCCTGCTCTTGCAGGAGCTCGACGAAAACGCCAAGCCTTCCCACTATCAGGACCAACTTGCCCTGCTGCAAGAACGCCTGGTCGACCTCTACCCGTGCAGTGCCCAGGCCTTCGACTGGAAAGCCGACTTCGTGCCCGATTGGCATATCTTCGGCAGTGTCGGCCGCAAGCTGGCGACGCTCAGCCGCTACCAGATCGAACACGCTGAACGCCTGCAATTGCCGGCACCCGAGGCCAACATCCTCAGCCGCCAGTTCCAACCCAAGCCGGCGTTGCTGCTGACTTACCTGCCCCTGAGCGACGGCGGCCAACTGGCGGTGCTCAACACGCGCCTGGACGGTGACGCCCCGGGGCGCAGTGCGGTGCTGGAGCAGGTACAAACCACGGTCAAGCTGCTGGATAAATTCGAAGGCCGTGGCACGTCCTGGCTGATCGGCGGGGATTTCAACCTGCTGCCCCTGGGCCAGTTCCTGCGCCTGGACGCCACCAAACGCGGGCAGTATTCGCCGGACAGCGAGCTGCACCTGCTGTGGGACAAATACCCGATGATCCCGAGCAACAGCCAATCCAGCGGGATTGACCGTGAAAAGTGGCTGACCCACTTCCCCAACGACCCCAGTGTGGAAGGGCCGGACCGAACACTGGATTACCTGTTCTACAGCCCGCGGATCAAGCGGGTCGAGGCGAAGGTTCGCCAGGAAGACACCTTGCGCATCTCCAACCACCTGCCGGTGATCGCCCGGTTCCTGCTACCCCCCGCGCTATAACCAACACCGCAAAACCCATGTGGGAGGGGGCTTGCCCCCGATGGCAGTGTGTCAGCCAATACCTCTCTCGCTGCCAGACCGCTATCGGGGGCACGCCCCCTCCCACATTTGGACCCTGTGGTGTTACGACTTGCGAGGTTTTATCCGTGCCGTCGCCTCGGCCACCAACGGATCATCCGGCCAGTAATGCTTGGGGTAGCGCCCCTTCAAATCCTTCTTCACCTCGGCGTAGGTACTGCGCCAGAAGTTCGCCAGATCCTGCGTCACCTGCACCGGTCGCCGCGCCGGAGACAACAGGTGCAACTTAACCACCTGGCGCCCGCCGGCAATGCGCGGCGTGTCGGCCAGCCCGAACAATTCCTGCAAGCGCACCGCCAGGATCGGCGGCTGTTCGCTGTAGTCCAGCCGCACCGACGAGCCCGACGGCACTTTCACATGCTGCGGCGCCAGCTCGTCCAGACGCTGGGGCAGCGGCCACGGCAGCAGGTTGTGCAGGAAGCTGGAGATATCCAGGTTGGCGAAATGACTCAGGCGCGAGACTTTGCCCAGGTAGGGCATCAGCCAGTGTTCGAGGCTGGCAAGCAAAGCCGTGTCGCTGATATCGGGCCATTCGCTGGTTTTGCCGGCGTCGAGTTGGCGCAGCAGCATCACGCGGGCCTGCCATTGGCGCAGCTCCGGCGTCCACGGCAGCAGCTCCAGACCTTTGCGACGCACCAGGTTGACCAGCGCCTGGCTGCGTGCGGACTCGTCGAGGCCGGTGAGCGGTTCGCGGCTGAGCACCAGTTCACCGACTTTGCGTTGGCGTTCGGCGCGCAGCACGCCTTCGCGCTCGTCCCAGTCAAGTTGATCGACGTTGCGCACTTGTTCGGCAAGCACCGTGTCGAACAGCGCCGGATCGAAATCCGCCGCCAGGTAAATGCGTTCTTCACGCTGGCCCTGGCGGCTGCCCAGGTCGGCGATGACCAGCCAGGGTTGCTTCATCAGGCTGTCGGCCTCGGCGAACAGCGCCGCGCGGCCGTTGGCCAGGCGGTATTCGGCGCCGCCTGGGCGACGTTGCTGGGCGACGCGGTCCGGGTAGGCCAGCGCCAACAGAGCGCCGAGCCAACGCGGATGATCGGGATCCGCCACGGGTTGCGTGGCCTGGCCTCTCAAGTAGCCGCGATATTGTCGGGCCAATTGTTTGGCCCGTTGCACGCCGCCTTGAGTACCGCGCGCGCGTTCTTCACCGGACAGCAGCGCCAGGCGACTGTGCAAATCCGCACCGCCGCCACGCAAAATATCGCGCTCCCCCAACAGCGCGGCGACATCGCACGCGGTGCTCGCCAGCCCCAGGTCCTGCCCGCGCAACAGCAGATGGGCGATACGCGGGTGGGCCGGTAACTCGGCCATTTTCTGGCCGTGGGCGGTGAGTGTGTCGTCATTCAACGCGCCGAGGCGCACCAGCAAGTCCTGGGCCTGGGCATACGCGGCGGTGGGAGGCACGTCCAGCCACACCAGTTGCGTGGGCGTGACGCCCCAGCGCGCCAGCTGCAGGGCCAGGCCGGCCAGGTCGGCGGCGAGGATTTCCGCGCTGCCATAGGCGGCCAAGCCTTCATGCTGGTCCTCGGACCACAGGCGATAACACACGCCTGGCTCCAGGCGCCCTGCCCGACCGGCACGTTGCGTGGCGCTGGCGCGGGAGATGCGTTGGGTGTCGAGGCGGGTCATGCCGCTGCCGGGGTCGAAACGCGGTACGCGTGCCAGCCCGGCGTCGATCACCACACGCACGCCGTTGATGGTGAGGCTGGTCTCGGCAATGTTGGTCGCCAGCACCACTTTGCGTTTACCGGCAGGCGCCGGGTCGATGGCGGCGCGTTGGGCGTTGAGGTCCAATTCGCCATGCAGCGGGCACAACAGCACATCGCTGCGCTCGCCCAAGGCATCCGCCAATTGCTGGTTGACCCGGCGAATCTCCGCCTGCCCCGGCAAGAACACCAGCACACTGCCGGTTTCGTCGTGCAGGGCTTCGAGGATGGTCTGCACCACGCGCGGTTCGATAAATTCGCCGGGCTGGTACGGACGGCCCCAGCGCATCTGCACCGGGAACATGCGCCCTTGGCTGCGCAGGATCGGCGCGTCGTCCAGCAGGCTGGCGAGGCGCTCCCCTTCCAGAGTGGCGGACATCAGCAGAATTTTCAGCGGTTGCTCGTCGCGAAACAGCTCGCGGCCGTTGAGGCTCAGGGCCAGTGCCAGGTCGGCGTCGAGGCTGCGCTCGTGGAATTCGTCGAAGATCAGCAGGCCTACACCGTCCAGCGCCGGGTCGTCTTGCAGACGGCGGGTGAGGATGCCTTCGGTGACCACTTCGATGCGGGTGTTGGGGCCGACTTTACTGTCCAGGCGAATGCGATAGCCGACCGTTTCGCCAACTTTTTCACCCAACTCGCTGGCCAGGCGTTCGGCCGCCGCACGGGCGGCCAGGCGGCGAGGCTCGAGCATCAGGATGGTCTGCCCGGCCAGCCAGGGCTCGTTCAATAACGCCAAAGGCACACGGGTGGTTTTACCGGCGCCGGGCGGTGCTTCCAGCACGGCTTCATGGCGATTCGCCAAGGCGTCACGCAGGGCGGGTAAAACTTCATCAATCGGCAACGAATTCATACTGGCTCCAAAGCAGAGCGGCGAGTATAACGGCGAACTGCCGAGTGCCGACGATGGTCTCAGAAACGCCACCCACTTCAATTGCGAATGCAATCAAAGGTGGGAGCTGGCTTGCCTGCGATTGCGGCGTGTCAGCCAATGCACTTCTGACTGAACCACCGCTTTCGCAGGCAAGCCAGCTCCCACATTGGAACGGCGTCGTTCAGCCGATCTAGCTTATAGTCCTCTTTAAATCGTGTTCAGGAGAATGTTATGCGTATCGCTTCCCGTGTCATCGGCGGTGTCCTCGCCGTCACCCTGCTGAGCCAATTGACGGCCTGCGGTTCGATCTTCTACCCGGACCGCCGTGGCCAAATCGATGGCAAGATCGACCCGACCATCGCCGTGCTCGATGCCGTGGGCCTGCTGTTCTATGTGATCCCCGGCCTGATCGCGTTCGGTGTGGACTTCGCCACCGGCGCCATCTATTTCGAACCGGGCAAGACCGCCCAGGTCGACCCGGCCAAACTCCACGACGCCATCGGCGCCGACGGTAAGGTCGACAACGCCAAGCTGCAAAGCATCATCCAGAAGGAAACCGGCCGCCGCCTGCCGCTGGACGACCCGCGCATGATCCAGTTCAAGGGCAGCGTGCAGCAACTCGCATCCCTGGGCCTGCAACCCGCTGCCTAAGGACCGTCCATGACCAGCAGTCCCGAACACGCCAGGCTCTTGCGCCTGGCCACCCGCGCTTCGGTGGGCGTGGCCTGCGCGCTGATTATCACCAAGGCCATCGCCTGGTGGCTCAGCGGCTCGGTGAGCATGCTCGCCGGGTTGACCGACTCACTGTTGGACGGCGTGACCTCGCTGTTGAATTTGCTCGCCGTGCACTACGCCTTGCGCCCGGCCGATGACGATCACCGCTATGGGCATGGCAAGGCGGAGTCGCTGTCCGGCATGGCCCAGGCGCTGTTTATCGGCGGCAGCGCGGTACTGATCGCATTCCAGGCCTACCAGCGCCTGCAACACCCGGAGCCGGTCGGCGCACCGTGGTTGAGCATCGGCGTGATCGTATTTTCCCTGGCGCTGACCGTGGCCTTGTTGATGCTGCAACACCGGGTGATCCGCGAAACCGGCTCCAACGCCGTGCGCGCCGATTCGCTGCACTACCGCTCGGACCTGATGCTCAACGGCAGCATCCTGGTGGCGCTGGTGCTCGCGGGCTTTGGCTACCATCAAGTGGACGCCTGGTTCGGCCTGGGCATTGCCGCCTACATCTTGTGGAGCGCAGTCCAGATCGCCCGGGAAAGTTTTGCGGTGTTGATGGATGAAGAACTGCCGCCGGACGTGAGCCAGCACATGCTGGAACTGGCCCGTGGCGTACCGGGAGTATTGGGCGCGCATGATTTGCGCACGCGGATTTCCGGCAGCCACTGGTTTGTGCAACTGCACCTGGAACTGCCGGGGGAATTGACGCTGTCAGTGGCACACGGCATCAGCGACCAGGCCGCCGACGCCATTCACAAAGCCTACCCGCGTGCCGAAGTGCTGGTACACGCCGACCCACGGGAAGTGGTCACGGGCAATAAACCCTAGTACTGCACCTGATAGCCGCGACTGCTCAGGCAGTTGCCCTGGGCCTGGCGGTAGGTTTGCACCACCGCCGGGTCAGGCGCGTAGGTCACTTGCTGCGGGTCGAAACCGCTTTGCTGCACCGCCCAGCGATAGCAGTCATAACCGTCCTGCTGCACCTGGGCCGGCGACTGCCCATTGGCGGGATACGCCACCACGTCATAGCCATTGCCTTGCGGCGCGGGCGGCGGCGCTGGCACCTGCGTCGGTGGTTGCACCACCACGTACTGTTGGGAGCTGCTTTCGTAGGTGTAATACGCACCGGCCGCGAGGAAGAACAGCGCGCTGCCCACCCACACTTCGCGCGCATAGTCCGGCAGGTAATGCACGCGGATGCCATACGGTGGCGTCACCACCACATAACGCGGGCCTTGCGGGCGATACCAATAGCCGCCGGAGTAGAAATAATCCTGACCACGGTAAGGCACACGGTAGTTGCGATCAGGGAAGCGGTCGATTACATAGCCTGGGCGATGTTGCGGGCCCGGCCCCCAGCCATTGCCGTGACCGTCGGGGCGACCTGGCCAGCGGTTGTCGCCGGGGCGCGAGCCGGGGCCGCCGGCTTCCCAATGCGGGTTGCCGTCATTACGGCGCGGGATGTCGCGGTAGTAGCCCTGACGCGGTTCCTGGGTCTGGCGCACGGTGTCGGGGCGACTCTGGATCGGCAGGTTGTTCGACGGCTGCGACTGCGGTTGAGGCTGCGGTCGCCCCTGCTCGTTACCTTGAGGGCGCCCTTGCCATTGGCCACCACCGTTTTGGCCACCACGATCAAAATGCTGATTCTGCGGGCGTGGTTGATTGTTTTCCGGCCGAGGCTGATTGTTCTGCGGGCGCGGCGGCTCATTCCCACCCCCGGGTCGCCCGCCCTCCGGCCCTCTTTCATGCTGGCCGCCGCCTTCACCACGCGGCCCGTTGTCACGTTCGTCGGCCACTGCCTGGGCGCCAACGGTGACCATCAGCAAACCTACACCTGCCATACGCCAGATGCGCTTCATGCTATTCCTCACTGCGGATTAGGGCCTGTCCATGAGACTGGAAAAGCCAGGCCCGGTTCGCGGACAGGTTATCAGCAGGCAAAAGAAAAGGGGTGACCCGTCGGCCACCCCTTGAGAACTTCGTCCGTGCTCAACGCTTTTGACGTTGGCTCACCTCACGCCGTCTTGTGGACAGTGTGCAGCCTGGAGGCCGGCTCAACCCTGCTGGGGTGGCGGCCGCAGCGGGCCTGATTGGGCGGGCTGCTGTGGACTGTTGTCCAGGCGGTGATTCTGTTGATAAAGATACCCGTAGGCGCCCGACAGATGATTGCGAAGATTGCGTCAATAAACAGTGCTTGCGCAATTTTTAACCCTTCATGGATAATTCACCGCAATAGTTACGACAAAGGCCAACCCAATGAGCAAGCTTGACCGATACGACCTGAGTATTTTGGCGGAATTGCAACGTGATGCGAGGATCTCCAACCAGGAGTTGGCCGAACGCATCGGCTTGTCGCCGTCGCCGTGCTCGCGCCGGGTCAAGCAGTTGGAGGACGACGGCTACATCGCCCGCCAGGTCGCCCTGCTCGACCGCAAGATGCTCGGCCTGAGCCTGACCGCCTACGTGCTGATCGGCATGGACCGCCACACCCCGGAGCGCTTTGAGAATTTTGAGGCGGCCATTCGCACCCTGCCGCAAGTACTGGAGTGCAGCCTGGTGACGGGTATGGATGCGGACTATCAATTGAAGGTGGTGGTGCCAGATATGGACCACTACCAGAAATTGCTGCTGGGGCATCTGACCCGCATCGAAGGCGTAACCAGCGTGCGCTCCAGCTTTGTGCTCAATCAGGTATTGAACAGCACCGAACTGCCCCTGACCCACCTGCGCACTTAAGATCGGTGAAGGTCAAATGTGGGAGGGGGCTTGCCCCCGATGGCTGAGTGTCAGCCAGTTATTTATCAACTGACCCACCGCTATCGGGGGCAAGCCCCCTCCCACATTTGGATTGCACTTCGATCCAGGTCAATGTTGCGTCGGTAACGCTGCCGTATACTGCCCGCCTGCCCTGTCGGAAAAATCCCCCATGAACAACATCGACCCCGCCCTCTTCGAAGAATGGATGATGACCGGCCTGGTCACGATCCTGATCATTTTCATGGGCTTTATCGTCTGGGACCTGGCGAAGAAGTCCAAGGCCGGGCGCTTTGGCTCGTTCATTCTGTTCTTCGTGCTGGGCCTGGGCGTGGCCGCGTTCATCATCAAGAGCGTGGTGATCGGCCTGATCGAGTCCGGCGCCTTATAAGCGCGCCGGTACTTCCTTCCACTGGCCTTGGTCCAGGCCATCGATTGACCAATCGCCAATCCGCACGCGCACCAGGCGCAAGGTAGGCAAACCGACAGCAGCGGTCATGCGCCGTACCTGGCGGTTGCGCCCCTCACGAATGATCAGTTCCAGCCAGTGCGTCGGGACGCTTTTGCGAAAGCGCACGGGCGGGTTGCGCGGCCACAGCTCGGGCTCATCCAACTGCCGAGCCTCGGCGGGCAAGGTCATGCCGTCGTTCAGTTCGACGCCTTTGCGCAGGCGTTGCAACTGTTCTTCGGTGGGTTCGCCTTCCACCTGCACCCAGTAGGTTTTCGCCAGCTTGTGCTTGGGGTCGGCGATGCGCGCCTGCAACTGACCATCGTTGGTCAGCAGCAACAGGCCTTCGCTGTCACGGTCCAGGCGGCCCGCCGGGTAGATGCCGGGGATATCGATGAAATCCTTGAGGGTCGCGCGCCCGCCTTCGTCGCTGAACTGGGTCAGCACATCGAACGGTTTATTGAACAGGATCAACTTCGGCTCGGCCGGAGGCGCCTTGGCGACACGCCGCGCAGCGGAATACGGGGTTTTCACGCCAGGGCGGCGCGAATCGGGACGGGTGGGACGGGACATGGCAAAGGAACATCTAACGGTCAGGACCGACAATGCTAGTGGCCTGACCGTTAAATGACCATCCCAACCGCTTAGCGGAACGGCGGCTCGTCGAAGCTGCGCAGTTTGCGCGAGTGCAGCGAGTTGAGTTCGGTGCGCAGCAGGTCCACCGCCTCGATACCGATCTTCAAGTGCTGGCTGACCGCGCGCTCATAGAACGCGTTGGCCGAACCCGGCAGCTTGATTTCGCTGTGCAGCGGCTTGTCCGACACGCACAACAAGGTGCCGTACGGCACACGCAAACGATAGCCTTGCGCGGCGATGGTGCCGCTTTCCATGTCCACGGCCACGGCGCGGGACAGGTTGATCAGTGGGCGTTCCTGGGCCCAGCGCAGTTCCCAGTTACGGTCGTCGTAGGTCAACACAGTGCCGGTACGCAGGCGTTTTTTCAGCTCTTCGCCTTTTTCGCCGGTAACGTTGGCGGCCGCTTGCTGCAACGCAAGCTGCACTTCAGCCAGCGCCGGGATCGGGATGTTCGGCGGCACCACGCGGTCGAGAATGCCGTCGCGGCGCATATAAGCGTGCGCCAGTACGTAGTCGCCAATGGTCTGGGATTGGCGCAGGCCGCCACAGTGGCCGATCATCAGCCAGCAATGTGGACGCAGTACGGCCAGGTGGTCGGTGATGTTCTTGGCGTTGGACGGGCCGACGCCGATGTTCACCAGGGTCACGCCGTGGCCATCGGTGGCCTGAAGGTGGTAGGCCGGCATCTGGTAACGGTGCCACACCACGCCGGCGGCAATCGCCGAGGCCTCACCGTGGTCCATGCTCTTGTCGATCACCACATTGCCCGGCAGCACCATGCGGATAAAGCGCGGGTCGCTGCGCAGTTGCTCCAGGCCATGCAGGATGAACTGGTCGACATAGCGGTGGTAGTTGGTCAGCAGGATCCACGGCTGCACATGGCGCCAGTCGCTACCGGTGTAGTGCACCAGGCGGCGCAGGGAGAAGTCCACGCGGGCCGCATCGAACAGCGCAAGCGGCAGCGGGTCGGTGTTTTCCCAGTCGTACAGGCCATCGGCGATGCCATCGGTGGCGGCCGACAGGTCGGTGCTGGGGAATACGCGAGCCAAGGTCGCAGCGGTAACGCCGGAGCCCGCCAGCTCATCGCCCTGCTCCACCACGTAGGGGTACGGGATGTTCTGCTGGCTCACGCCGACTTCCACGGTCACGGTGAAGTCGTGCATCAGCGGCACCAGTTGCTCCAGCAGGTACTTACGGAACGCTGCAGGATGGGTGACGGTGACGCTGTAGGTTCCTGGCAACTGGACCTTGGCATACGCCCGGGTGGTCTGTGGGACTTCGCCGTGGCAGTGGTAGGTCAGGCGCAGTTCCGGGTAGCGAAACAGCGCACGTTGCTCGGCGTCGGGCTCGACGCGGTCTTTGAGGTATTGCTTGAGGGCTTGATTGAGCGCGCCAGTGGCACGCTCATGCAGGGCCGCCAGCCGGTCCACGGCTTCTTCGGCGGTTTGAACGACAACAAAAGCTTCGGTCACGGTAAGCATCCTGTGTTCTGACTTGCAGGCCTTTATCTTGCCTGTATCCCGGCCTCACCGAAACAGAGGAATTGGAATGCGATCAATAATGTGGGAGGGGGCTTGCCCCCGATAACTGACTGTCAGCCAACACATCTATCGCTGACACACCGTTATCGGGGGCAAGCCCCCTCCCACATTTTTAGTGCATTTAGTCCGATGGATTGGGGGTGGCGCGGGCGACGAGCGCCGCCACATCCACACCACGCGGCAAGGTGCCGTATACCCGGCCGGACGATTCGCCCAACCGACTGGCGATAAACCCATCACTGACCGCCGCATTCCCCGCCTCCAGCAACAACTTGGCCTGCAATGCCACGGCGATGTCTTCGGTGAGTTGCCGCGCACGGTACTGGATGTCCTGGGTGTCCATGAATGCCGACTTGAGCTGTTCGATATGCCGCGCCAGCAGCGTGTCGCCATGCCCATCCCCCAATTCGATAAACAACGCCTCCAGCACGCCCGGCTCTTTCGACAACGCCCGCAGCACGTCCAGGCACTGCACGTTGCCGGAACCTTCCCATGTCGAGTTCACCGGTGCCTCACGGTACAGGCGCGGCAAAATGCTGTCTTCGACATAGCCGGCACCGCCCATGCACTCAGCGGCCTCGTTGATCATCGCCGGCGCTCGCTTGCAGATCCAATATTTGCCTACCGCCGTTACCAGCCGGGCGAACTTGGCTTCCTGCTCATCGTCCAGATGATCCAGTGCCCGCCCCATGCGCAGGCTCAAGGCCAGTGCGGACTCGCTTTCCAGCGCCAGGTCCGCCAGCACGTTCTGCATCAAGGGCTGCTCGCTGAGCACGCGGCCGCCGACCGAACGATGGGCACAATGATGGCTGGCCTGGGTCAGCGCCTGGCGCATCAGGGCGCTGGAGCCGACCATGCAATCGAAGCGGGTCATGGCGACCATCTCGATGATGGTCGGCACGCCACGGCCTTCTTCGCCAATCATCCAGGCCAGGGCGCCACGGAATTCCACTTCGCTGGAAGCGTTGGAGCAGTTGCCGAGTTTGTTTTTCAGGCGCTGGATGTAGAACTCGTTGCGTGTGTCATCCGGACGGTGCCGGGGCAGCAGGAAGCAGGTGAGACCTTTGTCGGTCTGGGCCAAGGTGAGAAACGCGTCGCACATCGGAGCCGAACAGAACCACTTGTGGCCCACCAGTTCATAGGCCTGCCCTGGCCCGCCGGCGCCCACCGGATATGCCCGGGTGGTGTTGGCACGCACATCGGTGCCGCCCTGCTTCTCGGTCATGGCCATGCCAATGGTGGCGCCGGCCTTGTGGGCGATGCCAACGTTGCGCGAATCGTATTGGGTGTTGAGAACTTTCGGCAGCCAGATATCGGCCAGGTCCGGCTGCAAACGCAGCGCTGGCACACAGGCGAAGGTCATGGTCAGCGGACAGCCGGTGCCGGCTTCGGCCTGGCTGTGCAGGTAGGTCATGGCGGCGCGGGCCACGTGGGCGCCGGACTGCGGATGGGCCCAGGGCAATGAGGGCAAACCGTGTTCGACGGCGGTGCGCATCAGTTCGTGATAAGCCGGATGAAACTCCACGAGGTCGATGCGATGACCATAACGGTCATGGCTGTTGAACACCGGCTTGTTCTGGTTGGCCAGGAACCCGGCGTCCATCAATGGCCCGCCGGCCAACGCACCGTAGGCATCGATACGCGCCTGCGCCCAGCCGGCGCCAAAGCGGCGCGACCATTCCTGCAGGGGCAAGTCGATACGGTACAGGTTGGCGCCATCCAGGGACGGCGGCTGGTTGGTGACGTCGTGGGTTTCGGCAAATTGATGCAGGTTCATGACGGGCCTCCAAGAAAAAAGGCCACGTTCAGTTGAGGCCTGCATTTCAGTTAAGCACCGTCATACCCCTTAAAAAAGTGGCATACCCGCCGATTGTCCGGCGCTTTTGCCCTCTAAAGGGCCCAACAACCGACGCTCCAACACCGCCTGCAACGCCTCGAAACGCACAGGCTTGGCCAGGCGCTCGGAAATCCCGATGCCATGGCAGCCCTCGCGCTCTGATACCTTCAGCGACGTACTCAAGGCAATCACCGGTAATTCGCCACAGCCCGGCAGCGCACGTATCTGACAGCACAACGAGAAACCACCTTCAGGAATATCCAACAGCACGGCGTCGAACTCCGCTGCCTGCAGAGCCGCCAGCGCGTTCGGGCCGCTGTCCACGGTTTTCACCCGGTAGCCGAGCTTGAGCAGCATGCCGCGCACCGCCAACTGGCCGACGCTGTTGTCATCCACCAGCAGCACCGAGCACTCCTGGGGCGCACGTTGCTTGTCCGGCGCAGGCTTGGACTCGGGCGCGACCGGGCTGACCTCCACTTCCAGCTGGAAGCGGCTGCCTTTGCGCGGTTCGGAATGATGGGTAAGGCGCCCGCCCAGCAGCTCGATCAGTTGCCGGCAGATGGCCAGGCCAATGCCCAGGCCGCCGTATTCACGGGTGGTGGAGCCATCCAGCTGGAAGAAGTGCTGGTACAGCGTGGCCTCGTCGAGGAAAGCAAAGCCGATCCCGGTGTCGGTGACGATAAAGCTCAGGCGCAGGAGGCCGTCGCTGTGGGGCACGCCAACCACTCGCAGGCGCACCGAACCTTCGTGGGTGAACTTGAAGGCGTTATCCAGCAAGCAATCGAGGCACTGCAGCAGTTTGTCGGCATCGCCCAGCACGCGGTCCGGCAGTTCGTCCGCCACGTCGATGGAAAACGCCAGGCCCTTGCTCTGGGCGCTGGCGCTGAACTGCTGGCGCAAGGTGTCGAGCGTACCGCGCAGGCTGAACACCTTGGGCTGCGCAACCAGGCGCCCGGCCTGCAACTCGGTGAGGGTAAGGATACCGTTGACCATGCGCATCATGTCCCGCGCCGAGCCGGCGGCGGTTTGCTGGTATTGCGCCATGTCCGCATCCAGCGGCACCGTCTGCATGAGTTCGAGGGAGCCGATCACGCCGTTCATCGGGGTGCGCAATTCGTGGGTCAGGGTGGCGAGGAATTCATCCTTCAGGCGGTTGCTGCGGGCCAATTGCAGGTTGAGTACTTCGAGCTTCTGGCTGGCGTCGAACAGGATCTGCGCCTGTTGCTCACGCATGGAATTGATGCGGTCGGCCAGGGCCAGGGACAACAGCGCCACTTCGATCGCCGAACCGATCTGGCTGGCGTACATGGTCAGGAACACATTCGGCAGGTAGCCCAGCACCATCAGGGTATTGACCACCCCGCCGAGCAGGAACGCCGACCAGGCAATGATGAAATAGCGCGCCACCCGCTGCCCGCAATACCAGGCCTTGATGGCCGCGACAAAGATGGTCACGGTAAACACCAGTGCCAAGCCGGTGGCCAGGCGCAGCGCCAGGGCATAGCTGGTCATCAACGACAGCAGCATCACCACACCACCGCAGGCCACCAGCGCCAGCAATAGACGATTGATCCAGCGACTGTGCTGGGCCGTGTGCAGAAAGCTGCGCGCAAACAGGCTGCCGAACAACGCTGCCGAGCCAATCAGGAACGGCGTCGCGGCATTCGCCCACCACGGGTTGTCCGGCCAGAAGTACTCCACTGCCGCGCCATTGACCGACAGCTGGTACATGCCGAATGAAGCGATATACAGGATGTAATAGAGGTAGCTGGTGTCGCGCACGCTGAGATAGATGAACAGGTTGTACACCAGCATGCCCAGCAACACGCCATAGATCAGGCCCAACACATACAGGCGCAGCGGCTGTTGTTCCAGATAGGCGGTACTGGACCACAACGTCAACGGCGCCTGGATCGAGCCTTCGCTTTGCAAGCGCAGGTAGACGGTTTTCGCTTCGCCCGGTGTGAAGTCGAGCTTGAACAGGTAGTTATTCTGGCGGATCTCACGGGCGGCAAACGGCAGCGCATCCCCTGTGCGCCCGGCGAGGCGGTAGGTGCCGGTGCTGTCGGGCAGGTACAGGTCCAGATGGTCGAGGGGCGGGTAGGCCAGCTCCAGCAACCAGGTGCGTTGGGCTTCAGGATTCTGGGGCAGGTAGTGCAGATTGACCTTGAGCCAGAACACCGAGCGTGAATAGCCGGCGTTCAGGGTGTCTTTGTCGTGGGGCTTGAATTGCGTGATGGCGGAGGGCGCGCTGACATCGGCGATCGTAAGGGCACCGGTCGGGTCTTCGAGCAGTTGCAGGGCTCGGCCCAACGGCAGGCTTCGCGTGTCCTGGTTGAACTCGATGGCGCTGGCGAGCATCGGCAGCCCGCACAACAATAAAATCAGCAAATAGCGCATAGAGCCCCAGCGTGGCCTGTCCGATTATGTCAAAAAGCCCCCCATTCCTTTTGAGAAGACGTATACCGGCAATACAGTTAGTCGTTTGGATCCACTCTAGCATAGCCACTAAAGGCTATTAGACACCATTGAAATAATTTTTTGAAAGGCTCTAGAACGGGGCTTTCAGCAATTCGCATGCACTCATTTGGGTTGCTGAAACCTTCCACCCGCGGTGAAAATCCTCCTGTGCGCAACAGCCCCGCCAAAAGCGTTTGGTGGTAAGCTCGCGCACCATGAATATCTACAGCTCTCGCCCCGTTGTCCTCTGTCTCTCCGGCCATGATCCCAGTGGTGGCGCCGGCTTGCAGGCAGATATCGAAGCCCTGCTCGCCCAGGGTTGCCATGCGGCTCCGGCCGTCACTGCGCTGACTGTGCAGAACACGGTCAACGTCAGCGATTTCCGCGTGCTCGACCGCGAGTGGGTGCTGGCCCAGGCCAATGCCGTGCTTGGCGACTCCGAAGTGGCGGCGGTCAAGCTCGGCATGCTCGGCTCCACCGCGATGGTCGACACCGTGGTCGAACTGCTGCAGGCGCATCCGCACCTGCCGGTGGTGTGCGACCCGGTGCTGCGCGCCGGTGGCGGCGGCAGCCTGGGCAAGGACGAGGTCGGTTATGCGATGCGTGAGCGGCTGTTGCCGTTGTCGCTGATCGCCACGCCGAACCTGCCTGAAGCGCGCATCCTCGCCGAACTGCCCGAAGGTACCGCAGACGAATGCGCCGAGAAGCTGCTGCCCTCTATAAAGCACCTGCTGATCACCGGTGGGCATGGCGACGAGCACGAAGTACACAACCGCCTCTACAGCCGCGACGGCACGCGCCAGACCTTTACCTGCCAGCGCCTGCCCGGCAGCTATCACGGTTCAGGCTGCACGCTGGCCAGCGCCTTGGCGGGCCGCATCGCCCAGGGCGAAGGCCTGGTGAGCGCCGTGCAATCTGCCCTCAACTACACTTGGCGCACCCTGCGTGACGCTGAACAACTCGGCCAGGGCCAGTTCGTGCCGCGCCGCCTGCCGCTGGATTTCTGCTCTTAACAGCACGAGGCCTGCCTGATGAAACTACGTGGCCTTTACGCCATTACCGACAGCCAACTGTTGGCTGGCAAATTCCTCGCCTACGTCGAAGCGGCGCTGGACGGTGGCGTGACCCTGCTGCAGTACCGCGACAAAAGCAGCGACGAAGCCCGGCGCCTGCGTGAAGCAGAAAAGCTGCGGGAGCTGTGCTCGCGCTACAAGACCCAACTCATTATCAACGACGACGCCGAACTCGCCGCGCGCCTCGGCGTCGGTGTGCACCTGGGCCAGACCGACGGCCCGCTGACCCCGGCCCGCGCCCTGCTTGGCTCCAAGGCCATCATCGGTTCCACCTGCCACAGCCAGATCGAACTGGCCGAGCAGGCGGCCAGGGAAGGCGCGAGCTACGTCGCCTTCGGTCGCTTCTTCAATTCCAGTACCAAGCCCGGCGCGCCGGCCGCCACCGTCGAAATGCTGGCCCAGGCCCGTGTGCGCCTGCAGCTGCCGATCTGCGTGATCGGCGGCATCACCCTGGAGAACGCCGAGCCCCTGGTGGCCCACGGTGCCGACCTGCTGGCGGTGGTGCACGGCCTGTTTGGCGCCGACACAACCCAGGAAGTCACGCGCCGAGCCCGTGCGTTCAACGACCTTCTTAGAATTTCAGTTTAGAGAGCCCGATCATGTCCCGTTCCGAAACGCTGTTTGCCAATGCCCAGAAACACATCCCCGGCGGTGTGAACTCCCCCGTGCGTGCGTTCAAGAGCGTGGGCGGCACGCCGCTGTTCTTCAAGCATGCCGAAGGCGCCTACGTCACCGACGAAGATGACAAGCGCTACGTGGACTACGTGGGTTCCTGGGGCCCGATGATTCTCGGCCACAGCCACCCGGACGTGCTGGACGCGGTGCGCAAGCAGCTGGAACACGGCCTGTCCTACGGCGCGCCGACCGCCATGGAAACCGAGATGGCTGACCTGGTCTGCTCGATCGTGCCGTCGATGGAAATGGTGCGCATGGTCAGCTCCGGCACCGAAGCCACCATGAGCGCGATCCGACTGGCCCGTGGTTTCACCGGCCGCGACAGCATCATCAAGTTCGAAGGTTGCTACCACGGCCACTCCGACAGCCTGTTGGTCAAGGCCGGCTCCGGCCTGCTGACCCAGGGCGTGCCAAGCTCGGCCGGTGTACCGGCGGCGTTCGCCAAGCACACCCTGACCCTGCCGTTCAACGACATCGCCGCCGTCGAGCAGATGCTCAATGAAGTGGGCCAGGACGTGGCCTGCATTATCGTCGAGCCAGTGGCCGGCAACATGAACTGCGTACCGCCGGCGCCGGGCTTTCTCGAAGGCCTGCGCGAGCAGTGCGACAAACACGGTGTGGTGCTGATTTTCGACGAAGTGATGACTGGTTTCCGCGTCGCCCTCGGCGGCGCCCAGGCGCATTACGGCGTCACGCCGGACCTGAGCACCTTCGGCAAGATCATCGGCGGCGGCATGCCGGTGGGCTGCTTCGGCGGCAAGCGCGAAATCATGCAGCACATCGCGCCGCTGGGTCCGGTGTACCAGGCGGGCACCCTGTCGGGCAACCCACTGGCCATGGCCGCCGGCCTGACCACCCTGCGCCTGATCAGCCGCCCAGGCTTCCACGCCGAGCTGACCGACTACACCACACGCCTGCTCGACGGCCTGCAACAGCGCGCCGATGCCGCTGGCATTCCGTTTGTCACCACCCAGGCCGGCGGTATGTTCGGCCTGTACTTCAGCGGTGCCGACGATATCGTCACCTTTGATGACGTGATGGGCAGCGATGCCGATCTGTTCAAACGTTTCTTCCACCTGATGCTGGAGGGCGGCGTGTACCTGGCACCGAGCGCTTTCGAAGCCGGCTTCACCTCGATCGCCCATGGCGACGCCGAGCTGAAACTGACCCTCGACGCCGCCGAACGCGCCTTCGCCGCACTGAAGTAATAGGCTGCGAACATCAGGCACCGCGCAAACGGTGTCTGATTTGCTACTTTGCCTACAGATATTTCCGAGTTTTTCCGAGAATTCACCTGCAATCCGGCAGATAACTTGCCCAAGCAGCAGAAAAACGAGTAAAGACTTTGTAAGCAGAGGCCTGCTTATTTCATAATGCGCGCTTATTGGATCCCCCGAGGGTCCGCGTGCCCCGTCAGAGGTAAGTCGATTCCCATGAAACGCACCGGCCGCACCCTGGTTCTGGGCTGCCTGTTGCTCCTTCAGCCGCTGCTGGCACATGCACAAGCAGGCGGCAACTCGTTGTTAATCCCAGCGATGGGTCGTTGCACCCTCAATACCCAGCCAGACAGCCAGGCCGAAGCCCTGAGCGCGTGCCAGAAACAGGCCGACGGCGGGGATGCGCAGGCGCAATACGAGTTGGGCGAGTACTTCCACGACAGCAAGAACCCTGCCCGCGACCTCAACAAGGCCTTGAGCTACTTCGAGAAAGCCTCGTTGCAGGGCCATGCCCAGGCGCAATTCCAACTGGGCAACATGTTCTTCAAGGGCGAAGGCGTGCCGGCCAATAACGTCCAGGCGTATATCGTGCTGAAAATGGCCGCGGTCAACGGCGCTGAAGACGCGCTGGACACCGCCGACGAAGTCGCCGAGCACATGCAGCGCGATGAACTGGAAGTGGCGACCCAGGTGCTGGGCCAGATTTTCCGCAATTACCTTCTGGAACTGCAGAGCGCCGATGGGCGTTCGCCCTTCTCACCCCTGCCCTGACAGCCGCCTTACTTCTCCGGCATTGGCATCGGGAATGGCATCACATTGCTGGTGCCCCGCGCCTCGCTGATCTTCGGCGTGCCCAGGCGCTCGACTTCATCGATGCGCACAATCGAATGCATCGGCACAAAACTGCGCACCACGCCTTCGAACTGTGCCTTGAGCTTCTCTTCGCCCGGGTCGACGACCAACTGGGTGCGCTCGCCAAAGACGAACTCTTCCACCTCCAGGAAACCCCACAGATCGCTCTGATAGATCTGCTTGGCGTACATTTCGAACACCTGGCCCTGGTTGAGGAAAATCACCTTGTAGATTGGAGCTTCACGTTTGGTCATGGTGGGCGAACAACACATCGGGGATATAAAAGAGGGCGCGAACTATAGCATGGCACCCGATGCACAACGCTAGGAACCAATGGGCATGCCCCCTATAATGCGCGGTTCTTTACCACCAGTTGACGATTCCCATGGCCAAGAAGCTTTACATCGAAACCCACGGTTGCCAGATGAACGAGTACGACAGCTCGCGAATGGTCGATCTGCTGGGCGAACACCAGGCCCTGGAAGTCACCGCCCGCGCCGAAGATGCCGACGTGATCCTGCTCAATACCTGCTCGATCCGCGAGCGGGCCCAGGACCGTGTGTACTCGCAGCTGGGCCGCTGGCGCGAATTGAAACTGGCCAACCCGGACATGGTGATCGCCGTCGGCGGTTGCGTGGCCAGTCAGGAAGGTGCCGCGATCCGCGACCGCGCACCTTATGTCGACGTAGTTTTCGGCCCACAGACCCTGCACCGCCTGCCGGAAATGATCGATGCCGCGCGCGTCACCAAGCTGCCGCAGGTGGATGTGTCGTTCCCGGAAATCGAAAAATTCGACCACTTGCCCGAGCCGCGTATCGACGGGCCAAGCGCCTACGTGTCGGTGATGGAAGGCTGCAGCAAGTACTGCACCTTCTGCGTGGTGCCCTACACCCGCGGCGAAGAAGTCAGCCGGCCGTTTGACGACGTGCTGTCGGAAATCATCCACCTGGCCGAAAACGGCGTGCGCGAAGTGACTCTGCTGGGCCAGAACGTCAATGGCTACCGCGGCCTGACCGAGGATGGCCGCCTGGCCGACCTGGCGGAGCTGATCCGCGTGGTCGCCGCTGTGGACGGTATCGAGCGAATTCGCTACACCACTTCGCACCCGCTGGAGTTCTCCGACAGCCTGATCCAGGCCCACGCGGAAGTGCCGGAACTGGTCAAGCACCTGCACCTGCCGGTGCAATCGGGCTCGGACCGCATCCTCGCGGCCATGAAGCGCAACCACACCGCCCTGGAATACAAATCCAAACTGCGCAAATTGCGCGCAGCGGTGCCGGGCATCTGCATCAGTTCCGACTTTATCGTCGGATTCCCCGGCGAGACCGAGAAAGACTTCGAACAGACCATGAAGCTGATCGAAGACGTCGGTTTCGACTTCTCCTATTCGTTCGTCTACAGCCAGCGCCCCGGCACCCCGGCGGCCGACCTGGCGGACGAGACCCCGGAAGCGCTGAAAAAAGAGCGCCTCAATGCGCTGCAACACCGCTTGAACCAACAGGGTTTCGAGATCAGCCGACAAATGGTCGGGTCCATCCAGCGCATCCTGGTCACCGACTATTCGAAAAAAGACCCGGGCGAATTGCAGGGGCGTACCGAGAACAACCGAATCGTAAACTTCCGTTGCGATAATCCGACCCTGATCGGCCAGTTTGCCGATGTGCATATCGATGCGGCGCAACCGCACTCGTTGCGTGGGTCACTGTTGCAATAATGACCTGATTAACACCGACTCAATGTGGGAGGGGGCTTGCCCCCGATGACGGCGTGTCAGACACAGATGTTTTATCTGAACCGGCGCTATCGGGGGCAAGCCCCCTCCCACATTTTGACCGTGCAACATTCCGATGACGTAAGTGCTTTCGCACACGGGCAGCTGGCGTTATTCTCTATTTCACCTCAACAGCCAAAGGGCGGCTAAAAACAACCTTGAACGCACCCATCGCAGAACCCCATCGTTTTCTCCTCGAGCCGTTTGAGGCTCGCCGTTTCGCCAATCTGTGCGGACAGTTCGACGAGCACTTGCGCCTGATCGAACAACGCCTGAGCATCGAGATCCGCAATCGCGGCAATCAGTTCGAGCTCATTGGTGAACCCCAACACACCACGTCTGCAGAAAACCTGCTGCGCCGCCTCTACCGCGAAACCAAGGGTAGCGAGCTGTCGCCGGAAACCGTGCACCTGTACCTGCAGGAGTCGGCGGTCGAAGACCTGGCCAACAACCCTGTGGCCGAAGCCAGCGTGGCCCTGCGTACCAAAAAAGGCATGATTCGCCCGCGCGGCTTGAATCAGCAGAAGTACGTCAAGGAAATCCTCGGCAACGACATCAACTTCGGCATCGGCCCCGCCGGTACCGGCAAGACCTACCTGGCCGTGGCCTGCGCGGTCGATGCGCTGGAACGCGAGCAAGTACGCCGCATCCTGCTGGTGCGCCCGGCGGTTGAGGCTGGCGAGAAGCTCGGCTTCCTGCCCGGCGACCTGGCCCAGAAGATCGACCCGTACCTGCGCCCGCTCTACGACGCACTGTACGAGATGCTCGGCTTCGAATACGTGGCCAAGCTGATCGAACGCCAGGTGATCGAGATCGCCCCGCTGGCCTACATGCGTGGCCGTACCTTGAACAACAGTTTCATCATCCTCGACGAAAGCCAGAACACCACGGTCGAGCAGATGAAGATGTTCCTCACCCGCATCGGTTTCGGCTCCACCGCCGTGATCACCGGTGACATCACCCAGGTCGACCTGCCCAAGGGCACCAAGTCGGGCCTGGGCCAGGTAATCGAGGTGCTCAAGGATGTGCCGGGCATCAGCTTTACGCACTTCATGCCCAAGGATGTGGTGCGCCACCCGCTGGTACAGCGCATCGTCGAGGCTTACGAGCGTTTCGAACACCGTGACGATGGGCTGTCCAAGGACGTTCGCCGCGATGCTTGAGCTAGACCTGCAGCTGGCCACCGAAGCGCCCGCCCCCAGCGAAGCCCAGTTCCGTCAATGGTGCGCCCTGGCCCTGCGCCAGCGCATCGCCGACTCGGAACTGACCATTCGCCTGGTGGATGAGCCCGAAGGCCGCGAACTGAACCACACCTGGCGCCAGAAGGATTACGCGACCAACGTGCTGTCCTTCCCCGCCGACGTGCCGGATGAGCTGCTGGATATCCCGTTGCTGGGCGACCTGGTCATCTGTGTCGCGGTGGTGGAGCGCGAAGCGAAGGAACAAGGCAAGGAACTAGAAGCCCACTGGGCCCATCTAGTCATCCACGGCTGCTTGCATCTCTTGGGTTACGACCATATAGACGATGACGAAGCCGAGGAAATGGAAACACTGGAACAAACGTTGCTTGCAGAATTGGGTCATCCGGACCCGTATGCCGACGACGAAACTTAAAAACACTCAACTGTAACAATAAAGGATTCAGAGTAATCGCTATGAGCGAAGACCGATCGAGCAACGGGCAGAAGTCATGGCTGGGTAAACTGACCCAGGCTTTTGCCCACGAGCCGAAAAACCGCCAGGAGCTGCTGGAGCTGCTGCGCGAGGCCCATCAGAACAAGTTGCTGGACAGCGAAGCGCTGGCCATTGTCGAGGGCGCCATCCAGGTGGCTGACCTGCAAGTACGGGACATCATGGTCCCGCGCTCGCAGATGATCAGCATCAAGGCGACCCAGACCCCACGGGAGTTCCTCCCGGCCGTGATCGACTCGGCGCACTCGCGCTACCCGGTGATCGGTGAAAGCCATGACGATGTCATGGGCGTCCTGCTGGCCAAGGACCTGCTGCCGCTGATCCTCAAGGAGAACGGCGACAGCTTCAACATCAAGGACTTGCTGCGCCCGGCCACCTTCGTGCCTGAATCCAAGCGCCTGAATGTGCTGCTGCGCGAATTCCGCGCCAACCACAATCACATGGCCATTGTGATCGACGAATACGGCGGCGTCGCTGGCCTTGTGACGATTGAAGACGTGCTGGAACAGATCGTCGGCGATATCGAAGACGAACACGACGTCGAAGAAGACAGCTACATCAAGCCATTGCCCAGCGGTGACTTCCTGATCAAGGCGCTGACGCCGATCGAGAACTTCAACGAGTTCTTCGACAGCGAATTCTCCGACGACGAGTTCGACACCGTCGGGGGCCTGGTGATGAGTGCGTTTGGCCACCTGCCAAAACGTAACGAAACCACCGAGATCGGCGCCTATCGCTTCCGCATTCTGAATGCTGATAGCCGCCGCATCCACTTGATCCGCTTGACCCCTATTGCCCGCTAAGGATTGATATGCGCCGTCTGACCCGCCCCGGCTGGCCCGGTAATTTGCTGGCCGTGGTGGCCGGCGCCATCACTACCCTGGCGTTGGCGCCGTTCGACCTGTGGCCGTTTGCGCTGGTGGCGGTCGGGTTGTTCTATGTCGGGCTGCGAGAACTGACGCCACGCCAGGCCCTGGGCCGTGGCTGGTGTTTCGGCTTCGGCCTGTTCGGTGCTGGTACCAGCTGGATCTACTACAGCATCCACCACTTCGGCGGCGCTTCGGTGTTGCTGGCGGGGTTCCTGATGCTGTTGTTCACCGCCGCCATCGCCTGGTTCTTCGCCCTGCCCGCCTGGCTGTGGGCGCGTTGGTTGCGTCGCAATGAAGCGCCGCTGGCTGACGCCTTGACCTTCGCGGCGTTGTGGGTCGGCCAGGAGGCGTTTCGCGGCTGGTTCCTTACCGGTTTCCCGTGGCTGTACTCCGGCTACAGCCAACTCGACGGCCCCCTCACCGGCCTCGCGCCGCTGGGCGGAATGTGGCTGATCTCCTTCGCCCTGGCACTCACCGCTGCCCTGCTGTGCAACCTGCCGCGCCTGCTGGCCGGCAAGCGCAACGCCTTTATCGGTGCGGGCCTGGTGTTGCTGGTCGCGCCCTGGGCGATCGGCCTGGCGCTCAAGCATCACGCCTGGACCAGTCCGTCCGGCGCGCCGCTGAGCGTGGCCGCCATCCAGGGCAACGTTGAACAGAGCATGAAGTGGGACCCGGAGCAGCTCAACGCGCAGCTCGCGCTGTACCGCGACATGAGCTTCAGTTCCAAGCGTGTCGATTTGCTGGTATGGCCGGAAACGGCGGTGCCGGTGCTCAAGGAGTCTGTCGAAGGCTACCTGGGCATGATGGGCAAGTTCGCCGCCGACCGGCACACCGCACTGATCACCGGGGTACCGATCCGCCAGGAAGTGCACCACCAGAAGCGCTACTTCAATGGCATCACCGTAGTCGGCGAAGGCGACGGCACCTACCTCAAGCAGAAACTGGTGCCGTTCGGTGAGTACGTGCCATTGCAAGACATGCTGCGAGGCTTGATTGCTTTCTTCGACCTGCCGATGTCGGACTTCGCCCGCGGCCCCTCGGACCAGGCGATGCTGCAGGCCAAGGGTTATCAGATTGCGCCGTTCATTTGCTACGAAGTGGTCTACCCGGAATTCGCAGCTGGCCTGTCGGCGCAGAGCGATCTGCTGCTGACCATCAGCAACGACACCTGGTTCGGCCGCTCCATCGGCCCGTTGCAGCACCTGCAAATGGCGCAAATGCGTGCGCTGGAAGCCGGGCGCTGGATGATCCGCGCCACCAACAATGGCGTGACCGGCCTGATCAACCCGTTTGGACAGATCACGGCGCAGATCCCGCAATTCGAACGTGGAATCCTCTACGGCGAAGTGGTGCCGATGCACAACCTCACGCCGTACCTGCAATGGCGTTCGTGGCCACTGATCATCCTGTGCCTGGGGCTGTTCGGCTGGGCGCTGCTGGCGAGCCGCATGTCCAAAACCGTCTGACAGACAACCCAAAACCAATGTGGGAGGGGGCTTGCCCCCGATGGCTGTGTATCAGTATCAGATGTACTGACTGACACTCCGCTATCGGGGGCAAGCCCCCTCTCACATGTTGATCTGCCGCGTTATCGGTAGAACAACCGATAGCCCACCTGCCCCACCGCTTCGTTGATCAACTGCCCGCTGCGCCACACTGAGACGAACTCCGGCATCCAGCCACCCAGTGGCCGGGCGTTGTCCACGCCCAGGAAGCCCACCGGCGCAGGCACCACGGTGAAACCGGCTTTCTCGAAGCTCCACACCGAACGCGGCATATGCCAGGCCTGGGTCACCACCACCACGCGCTTGATGCCCTCGGGCAAGAGAATTTCTGCGCTCATCTGCGCGTTCTCCCAGGTGGTTCGGCTGCGTTCTTCCTTCCAGCGTACGGTCACACCAAAATCATCCTGCATCGATACCGCCATCAGCTCCGCCTCGCTGGGCGGTGTGCCGTAATGCAGGCCGCCGGTAGTCAGCACCGGCAGCCCGGAGGCCTTGGCCAATCGTGCGGCGTAGCGCTGGCGCTCCAGGCCGGTACCCGTCGGCTGGTCGGTGCCCCAGGCCGGGTCACCGCGCTCACGCCCGGAGCCCAACACCACGATCGCATCGGCGCGCTGCGCCAGCGTCGACCAGTCTTCCCGCGCCAACGGCGGCTCGGTCTCCAGGGCACGTGCACCCCACTCCACCATCACCGGCAGGCTGATCAGCCACATACCGCCAAACCCCAGCGCAAAGCAGCAACCCGCCAAGCGTGGCCGACTACGCCGAAACCACCAGGCAAGGGCCAGCAGCAGCAAGAGGATGCCGGGCGGCAGGAGCAGTTGTTTGATCAAGTAACGAATAGGCATCGGGCATCTCCAAAGATGCCCGAAGCCTAAGGTGTAACGGGGTTTAGCGACAATCTTTACCGTGACATGACGCGAAGGTGTTGCTCTGGGGGAGTGAACTACTTGTAGCGTACGAAGCGGCGCTTTTCCGGGCCGCGACCGACCGACAAGTCCTTGAGCCACACCACCTTGGCAGAGTGCGTGGGCTCCTTGGGTGGCGGGGTTGCCACCAGAGGAGGCGCACCGCGCCCATTCCGTTCCAGATAAGCCTTGATCAGTTCCAGCTCCGCGCGGGTCAAACCGCGCAGTTCCAACTCCACAGGCCGTTCATCACGCAATCGGCCCGCTGTCCTTGCTGCATCCAATGCACGACCCAATCGGTCGATCAGTCCTTCGTAGATTTCCGGTTTCGTTACGATTCGCTGCGATTCAACCATCCCCTCACCTCATTGAAGAAAGACTTGCTCCCCAATAAACAGCGTAGCCCCCGTGGCTGCGCCTGCCCGGCGCCGCGACAGACGGCCCTGCCAGAGCAATCAGGGTTTCCCTCGATAGAGTGGGGTCATGTATGCTACGGCGCTTCCTGTAACTCCACTTCCCGCAGGGTTTGGGCACGGACGCGCCGCTTTTTGGTGTCGATCAACCTGAATGTTGCACCGAAGAGGATTAGGCCACCCCTATTCAGTTCAAAAGTAGCCATGCACGAACAATATCAGCCCCGTGAAATAGAAAATGCCGCCCAAACCTTCTGGGACGAGCAAAAGTCCTTTGAAGTCAGTGAACAGCCAGGCAAGGAGACTTACTACTGCCTATCGATGTTCCCTTACCCCAGCGGCAAGCTACACATGGGGCACGTGCGTAACTACACCATCGGCGACGTGATTTCCCGTTACCAGCGCATGCAAGGCAAGAACGTCCTGCAACCCATGGGTTGGGATGCCTTCGGCATGCCGGCGGAAAACGCCGCGATGAAAAACAACGTGGCCCCCGCCAAGTGGACCTACGAAAACATCGCCTACATGAAGTCCCAGCTGCGCAGCCTGGGTCTGGCGGTGGACTGGTCCCGCGAAGTCACCACCTGCAAGCCGGACTACTACCGCTGGGAACAATGGCTGTTCACCCGCCTGTTCGAAAAAGGCGTGATCTACAAAAAGAGCGGCACCGTGAACTGGGACCCGATCGACCAGACCGTCCTGGCCAACGAGCAAGTGATCGACGGTCGCGGCTGGCGCTCAGGCGCGCTGATCGAAAAGCGCGAAATCCCGATGTACTACTTCAAGATCACCGCCTACGCGGATGAACTCTTGTCGAGCCTCGACGACCTGCCGGGCTGGCCGGAACAGGTCAAGACCATGCAACGCAACTGGATCGGCAAGTCCAAAGGCATGGAAGTGCAGTTCCCCTACAACGTCGACTCGATCGGCCAAGCGGGCGCACTCAAAGTCTTCACCACCCGTCCGGACACCCTGATGGGCGCGACCTACGTCGCCGTGGCCGCCGAACACCCGCTGGCCACCCAGGCTGCACAGAACAACCCTGAGCTGCAGGCGTTCATCGCCGAATGCAAAGGCGGCAGCGTGGCTGAAGCCGACGTCGCCACCCAAGAGAAAAAAGGTCTGCCCACCGGGCTGTTTGTTGAACATCCATTGACTGGCGAGAAGTTGCCGGTGTGGGTCGCCAACTACGTGCTGATGCACTACGGCGATGGCGCGGTAATGGCTGTGCCGGCCCACGACGAGCGCGATTTCGAATTCGCCACCAAGTACAGCCTGCCGATCAAGTCCGTGGTGCGCACCAGCTCGGGCGACAGCAACCCGGCCCCGTGGCAGGACGCCTACGGTGAGCACGGCACGCTGATCAACTCCGGCGAGTTCGACGGCCTGGATTTCCAGGGTGCTTTCGACGCCATCGAAGTCGCCTTGGTCAAGAAAAACCTCGGCGCCTCGCGCACCCAGTTCCGCCTGCGGGACTGGGGCATCAGCCGCCAGCGCTACTGGGGCTGCCCGATCCCGATCATCCACTGCCAAAGCTGTGGCGACGTGCCAGTACCGGAAGACCAACTGCCGGTCGTTCTGCCGGAAGACGTGGTGCCGGACGGGGCCGGTTCGCCATTGGCGCGCATGCCCGAGTTCTACGAGTGCAGCTGCCCGAAATGCGGCGCGCCTGCCAAGCGTGAAACCGACACCATGGACACCTTCGTCGAGTCCTCGTGGTACTACGCCCGCTACGCCTCGCCGCACTATGAAGGCGGTCTGGTAGAGAAATCCGCGGCCGACCACTGGTTGCCTGTTGACCAGTACATCGGCGGTATCGAGCACGCCATCCTGCACCTGCTGTACGCGCGCTTCTTCCACAAGCTGATGCGTGACGAAGGCCTGGTGAGCTCCGACGAGCCGTTCAAGAACCTGCTGACCCAGGGCATGGTGGTCGCCGAGACCTACTATCGCCGTGAAGCCAACGGCGCCTACACCTGGTTCAACCCGGCTGACGTCGAGCTTGAGCGCGACAGCAAGGCCAAGGTCATCAGCGCCAAGCTGATCGCCGACGGCCTGCCGGTGGAAATCGGCGGCACCGAGAAGATGGCCAAGTCGAAGAACAACGGCGTTGACCCGCAGTCGATGATCGATCAGTTCGGTGCCGACACCTGCCGCCTGTTCATGATGTTCGCCTCGCCGCCTGACATGAGCGCCGAATGGTCCGACTCCGGCGTCGAAGGCTCGCACCGTTTCCTCAAGCGCGTCTGGCGCCTGGCGCACGCTCACATCAGCCAGGGCCTGCCGGGCAAGCTGGACGTGGCCGCCTTGAGCGACGAGCAGAAACTCATTCGCCGCAGCACCCACCTGGCCATCAAGCAAGCCAGCCAGGACGTGGGCCAGAACCACAAGTTCAACACCGCCATCGCCCAGGTGATGACGCTGATGAACGTGCTGGAAAAAGCCCCACAAGTCACTGAGCAGGATCGCGCACTGGTACAGGAAGGCCTGGAAACGGTCACCCTGCTGCTCGCGCCGATCACGCCGCACATCAGCCACGACCTGTGGAACCGTCTGGGCCACAGCGACGCCGTCATCGATGCGCGCTGGCCGGTGCAGGATGACAGCGCCCTGGTACAGGACACGCTGCAACTGGTGATCCAGGTCAACGGTAAACTGCGTGGCCAGATCGACATGCCGGCCACCGCCAGCCGCGAAGACGTTGAAGCGGCTGCCCGCGTCAACGAAAACGTGCTGCGCTTTACCGAAGGCCTGACGATCCGCAAAGTGATCGTGGTGCCTGGCAAACTGGTCAATATCGTCGCGAGCTAATCGGATCGGGCGCAGGGCTTACACCCTGCGTCGAACAAAGCCTTCAGGGCCTCGATAAGGCCCACATGGTTTCAAGGGGAGCAACAAAATGATTAAACGCAATTTGCTGGTGATGGGCCTTGCCGTGCTGCTGAGCGCTTGCGGCTTCCAGCTGCGTGGTACCGGCACCAATGACCTGACTATCAAGGAACTCGACGTCAGCGCCCGCAACGCCTACGGCGATACGGTGACGCAGTTGCGTCAGGTGCTGGAAAACAGCGGCGTGCACGTCTATACCGGCGCGACGTACAAACTGTTCCTGGTGGACGAGAGAGAAACCCAGCGTAACCTGAGTTACGCCAGCGCCGGGCGTGCGTCCGACATCGAACTGAACACTGCGCTCAACTTCGAAATCCAGGGCCGCGATCATCTGCCGCTGATGGGTGACAAGATCCAGGTGCAGAAAGTGGTCAGCCACGATGGCAACAACCTGGTGGGTTCGGACTCCGAAATCCAGCAGGTGCGCAAGGAAATGCGTCGCGAACTGGTACAGCGCATGGTGCTGCGCTTGTCCATGCTGACTCCGGAACAACTGGAGACCCTGCAGCAACAGGCTGACAACAAGGCCAAGGCCGACGCCGACGCGCTGAAAGCCGCCAAAGAGTACGAAGACAACACGCCGAAACAGTCGCCTGTTGAAGTCCCTGTCGAGTAAGCCGGACGGGGCGCCCCAAGCGCCCCGTTTACCCCGCCTATGAAACTCGCCCCCGCCCAACTCGCCAAACACCTGCAAGGTGGCCTTGCGCCTGTCTACATTGTCAGCGGTGATGATCCGCTGCTGTGTCAGGAAGCCGCCGACGCCATTCGCACGGCGGCACGCCAGCAAGGTTTCGACGAGCGCCAGGTCTTCAGCGCCGACGCCAGCTTCGACTGGGGCACGCTGCTGCAGGCCGGAGCGAGCATGTCGCTGTTTGCCGAGAAGCGCCTGTTGGAACTGCGCCTGCCTTCAGGCAAGCCTGGCGACAAGGGCGCGGCCGCCCTGATGGAATACTGCTCGCGACCGGCCGAAGACACGGTGTTGTTGATCAGCCTGCCCAAGCTTGATGGCAGCGCGCAGAAAACCAAGTGGGGCAAGGCCCTGGTAGAAGGCGCACAGACCCAGTTCATCCAGATCTGGCCGGTGGACAGCAGCCAGTTGCCGCAATGGATTCGCCAACGCCTGTCCCAATCGGGGCTGTCGGCAACCCAGGACGCGGTCGAGTTGATCGCCGCCCGGGTTGAAGGCAACTTGCTGGCCGCTGCCCAGGAGATCGAAAAGCTCAAGCTGATGGCCGAAGACGGGCAGATTACCGTCGAGACCGTCCAGGGCGCTGTGGCCGATAGCGCGCGCTTTGATGTGTTCGGGCTGGTGGATGCGATCCTCAACGGTGAGCCCGCTCACGCCCTGCGCATGCTCGAAGGCCTGCGCGGCGAAGGCGTGGAACCGCCAGTGATTCTCTGGGCCCTGGCCCGTGAACTGCGGGTGCTGGCCAATATTGCCCTGCAATACAGCCAGGGTACGCCGCTGGACAAATGCTTCAGCCAGGCCAAGCCACCGGTGTGGGACAAGCGCAAACCCTTGATGAGCAAAGCGCTGCAACGGCACTCGGCGCAACGCTGGGCACAATTGCTGCTGGAAGCGCAGCGCATCGACGCGCAGATCAAGGGCCAGGCGGCGGGTTCGCCATGGATGAGCCTGAGCCGGTTGTCGCTGTTGATGGCCGGTCAGCGCCTGACCCTGCCTGCCGAATAAACCCTCTCTCAAAAACACCACAAATCCAATGTGGGCTTGCTCGCGAAGGCGGTGTGCCATTCAACACATCAGGGTCTGACGCACCGCATTCGCGAGCAAGCCCGCTCCCACAGTTTTGACCGTGCCCACTTTTCCTACACTTCGCCGGGCTTTACAGCGGCAGAACTTCGGCAGATCATTTGCGCCACTCCACCCATCCCAAGCGAGTAACGACCATGAGCAAAAAGCCATCCAAGCATGGCCCCAACAAGGCCAAATCCATCATCGCCCAGCCACTGTTCCGCAGCCGTCAGGAACGCGCCGGCAAGGGCAAAGGCAGCTACCGCCGCGAAGCCTTCCAGTCTAATAGCTGGGAGGCTTCTTACTTTCTGGCTGCCTGAAGGCAAGCAGCCCTCTGGCATGATAAGGTCTGTACCTGATTTGTAATCCCTGGACCTGTGCATGCCCTCTAGTCTTTCCCGTCGTTGGCACCTTCGCCAACTGATCGCTGCCTCCAGCCTCATTTTGCTTGTCGCCTGTGCGGAGAAACCCACCGCCGCCGACGCTCAACCGCTGCCCAAGCTCCAGACCGCCCCTGTGGTTGCGCCCGCCGTCGTGGCCCCGCTGGCCGTGGACAATCTTGATATCCAGCCGACCCAGACCTTCGCCGAATGGCAAGCGGCCTTCCGAGTGCAAGCCTTGCAGGCCGGCATCACCGCCGCCGTATTCGACACCGCATTTGCCAACGTTACCCCCGACATGGCGGTGATCCGCGCCGACCGCAGCCAGCCGGAATTTTCCCGCCCGGTGTGGGAATACCTCGACGGCGCCCTGTCGCCCGTGCGCGTGCGCAACGGCCAGGCGTTGCTGGTCAAGTACGCCGACATCCTGCAAAGCATCGAACAACGTTATGGCGTCGACCGCCAGGCGCTGGTGTCGGTGTGGGGCATGGAGAGTAACTTCGGCCAGTTCCAGGGCAACAACTCGGTGATCCGCTCCCTGGCGACCCTGGCCTACGAAGGCCGTCGCCCGGCATTTGCCCAGGCACAGTTGCTGGCGGCGCTGCAGATCATCCAGCACGGCGATATCCAGGCCGATCAGATGAAAGGCTCCTGGGCCGGCGCCATGGGCCAGACCCAATTTATCCCGACCACCTACAACACCCACGCCGTGGACTTCGATGGCGACGGTCGCCGCGATATCTGGAACAGCCCGGCAGACGCACTCGCCTCCACCGCGCACTACCTGCAAAGCTCCGGCTGGCAGAAAGGCCAGCCGTGGGGTTTTGAGGTGAAACAATTGCCGGCGAACTTCGACTACGCCCTGGCCGATGGTGGCATCCGCAAGACGGTCGCAGAATGGCTGAAACTGGGCATCCAACTGCCACCGGGTGCCAGCCTGCCACCCAACGTCGATCAACTCTCCGCTGCGCTGCTGTTACCGGCCGGTTACCGTGGCCCGGCATTCCTGGTGCTGGATAACTTCCGTGCGATCCTCAAGTACAACAACTCCTCGTCCTATGCACTGGCGGTTGGCTTGTTGTCGGAGCGCTTTGGTGGCGGTGGTGTGATTCGGGGTGATTGGCCAAAAGATGAGCTGCCATTGAGCCGCTCGCAGCGCATCGACTTGCAGACGGCCTTGAGCGCAAATGGCTATGACGCGGGCAACCCTGACGGGATTATCGGCGCCAATACGCGCAAGGCGATTCGTGCGGCGCAGCAGGCCTTGGGCTGGCCGGCGGATGGGTATCCGACAGTGAAATTGCTGGAGTCGTTGCAGAGCCGCTAGATCGGCTTATGGCGGCTATTGCTATCGGGGGCAAGCCCCCTCCCACACTTCGACAGCATTCCATTTTGGGAGGGGGCTTGCCCCCGATGACGGCCTGACAGGCCGCAAAAACTCAGGCTTTGAACACTACATCCTGCTCCAACACCAACCACTGCTCCCCCGCATCCAACCGCACCAACGCGCCCATCGGCAACGTCAGGTTCGGGTCACAATGCCCACTGCGCCAACCGGACAACACCGGGATGCGCAACGGCTCGAAGGTCTGCTTGAGCAAGCGCTCCAGCGCAACCTGATCCACACCCGCCACGTCCCCTACCAGTACGCCGGCGACCTGCGCCAGCTTGCCCGCCAGGCGCAGGTGCGTCAGCAGGCGGTCGATGCGGTAGATCGGCTCGTTGACGTCCTCGATCAGCAGGATGATGCCTTCTGCGTCGATCTCAAAGGGTGTGCCCATGACTGCCGCGATCATCGACAGGTTGCCACCCAGCAAGCGCCCACAGGCAATGCCAGGCTCGATTGTGGTCAGCGGGTAGGCCACCGGGTGCATCAACTCGCTGCCAGCGCCCAGCTGGCCGCGCAGCAGGCCGAACAATGAAGACTCGGTAGGTGGTTGCTTGTCACCCAACAGGTCGGCGTTGAGCATCGGCCCGTGGAAGGTCACGAAGCCGGCGTAACGGCTGATTGCCAGGTGCAACGCGGTGATGTCGCTGTAACCCACGAAGGGTTTGGCATTGGCGCGCAGCAGTTCGAAGTCCAGGCTATCGAGCAGACGCGGCGTGCCGTAGCCACCACGCAGGCAGAAGATGGCGTCGATTTCAGGGTCGGCGAAAGCTTTGTGCAGGTCGTTGAGGCGGGTTTTATCGCTGCCGGCGAGGTAGCCGTCGCGTTCGTAGACACCCGGGAAAATGCGCAGGTCGTAGCCGCGGGTGCGCATCCATTGGCCGGCTTTTTCGACGTCGAGGGTGGCGGGGCCGGCGGGGGCGATCAGGGCGATGGTGCCTTCGGAGCGAAGGGCAGGTACGGCAGCGGTCATCCACAGTTCTCCCTTTATAAAGCGCAAAACGGAATGTGAGAGGGGGCTTGCCCCCGATAGCGGTGTATCAGTATCAGATGTGCTGACTGACAGTCCGCAATCGGGGGCAAGCCCCCTCCCACATTAGACCTGCGGTGTAACGCAGTTCGGCATTACGAAACCAGGCTTGCCTTGACCAGCTTGGCCTGCTCGTCCGCATGGTACGAGGAGCGCACCAACGGGCCCGACGCCACGTTCTTGAAGCCCATCTTGTAGCCTTCCTCGGCGAACCAGGCGAAGGTGTCCGGGTGCACGAAACGCTGCACCGGCAAGTGGCTGCGGGACGGTTGCAGGTACTGACCGAGGGTCAGCATGTCGATGTCGTGTTCGCGCATGCGCTTCATGACTTCGATGACTTCTTCGTCGGTCTCGCCCAAGCCCAGCATCAGGCCAGACTTGGTCGGGATGTGCGGCATCATCTGCTTGAATTTTTGCAGCAGGGTCAGCGACCACTGGTAATCCGAACCTGGACGCGCGGCCTTGTACAGGCGTGGCACGGTTTCCAGGTTGTGGTTGAACACATCCGGCGGCTCGGCGGCGGTGATTTCCAGCGCCACGTCCATACGGCCACGGTAGTCCGGAACCAGGGTTTCGAGCATCACGTTCGGCGACAGCTTACGGATTTCGCGGATGCAGTCGGCAAAGTGCTGGGCACCACCGTCACGCAGGTCGTCACGGTCAACCGAGGTGATCACCACGTACTTGAGGCGCAGGTCGGCGATGGCGATGGCCAGGCTTTCCGGCTCGTTGACGTCCAGTGGCTTCGGACGGCCGTGGCCGACGTCGCAGAACGGGCAGCGACGGGTGCAGATGTCACCCATGATCATGAAGGTGGCGGTGCCGCCGGAGAAGCACTCGCCCAGGTTCGGGCAGGAGGCTTCTTCGCACACGCTGTGCAGCTTGTGCTTGCGCAGCAGCGCCTTGATACGGTCGACTTCCGGCGAAACCGGGATGCGCACGCGGATCCAGTCGGGTTTCTTCGGCAGTTCGGTGGTCGGAATGATCTTCACCGGGATGCGTGCAACCTTCTCGGCGCCGCGCAGCTTGACGCCGGCTTCCACCTTGGCACGCGGGGCCGGGGCTGGGCGTTCGGTAACGTCCACCGTCGGGATCATGGTTTGCACTGCATCAGTAGTCATAATCAGTCGATTCCGCCCGTAAGGGTCGTCTGCTCAGCATAGTCGAGGTGTTTGACGAGCTGCGCACGCAGCCGGGCACTTACCTCGGCAAATTTAATCGGTGTGGCGTGGTCACTCAGTTGCGTCATTGCCAACCCGGCATAACCACACGGGTTGATCCGCCGAAACGGCGCCAGGTCCATGTCCACGTTCAGGGCCAGGCCATGAAAGGAACAACCGTGGCGAATCCGCAGCCCCAGTGAGGCGATTTTCGCGCCATCAACGTACACACCCGGCGCATCCGGCTTGGCTGCGGCGCTCACGCCGTAACTGGCCAGCAGCTCGATCAGGCAAGCCTCCATGCGGCTGACCAGATCGCGCACGCCGAACCCCAGCTTGCGCACATCCAGCAGCAAGTAGGCCACCAGTTGACCCGGCCCATGGTAAGTCACTTGGCCACCTCGGTCGACCTGCACCACCGGAATTTCCCCCGGCAGCAGCAGATGTTCGGCCTTGCCGGCCTGGCCCTGGGTAAACACCGGCGGGTGTTCCACCAGCCAGATTTCATCGGGGGCCGAGGTGCCGCGCTCGTTGGTGAAGCGCTGCATGGCGTGCCAGACGGGCTCGTAGTCCATCCGGCCGAGCTCGCGAAAGCCCAGGACCTGTGACATCACAGCACCATGTGCACGAAGCCGGTGGCCCGCAGTTCACTGTTGATGTTGTAGAGCTGGTCCTGATCCGTCGCTACGATGTGCAACTGGATCGTGGTGTATTTGCCGGTTGAACTGGAGCGTTCATCCACGCGCTGATCGTTGATCGTGGCGTGTTTACGCACGATCTCGAGGATCAGGTCTTTACGGCCGACACCGGTATCGCTGATCACCTTGATGGGATAGTCCACCACCGGGAATTCGATCTTTGGCGCCTTTACTTCTTTATCGGTCATGGCGTAACGGCCTCGTAAGCGTAAGCCGTGGCGACGGGCAAAGCCCCGTGTCGGATCAACACGGGGCTTTGCAGGTGCACACAATCAGTTGAACAGGCTGTAGAAGAATAGACGGATGCTATCCCACACGCGGCGGAAGATACCACCTTCGTCGACAGCGTCCAGGGCGATCAGGTCTGCGCTGTGCACCACCTTGTCGTCCAGCTTCACTTCGACTTTACCGATCACGTCGCCCTTGGCGATGGGCGCAACCAGTTGCGGGTTCATGGTCATGCTGGCAGCAAGCTTCTTCAGCTGGCCTTTAGGCATGGTCAGGGTCAGGTCTTCAGCCAGGCCGGCCTTGACTTGGGAGGTAGCGCCCTTCCACACCGGCGCGGTCGCCAGTTCAGCACCCTTCTGGTAGAAGGTCTGGGTTTCGAAGAAACGGAAACCGTAGGTCAGCAGTTTTTGCGTCTCGGCCGCACGGGCCTGTTCGCTGTTGGTGCCGAAGACTACGGCAATCAGGCGCTGGCCGTCACGGACAGCGGACGACACCATGCAGTAGCCGGCTTCTTCGGTGTGGCCGGTTTTCAGACCGTCGACGGTCTTGTCGCGCCACAGCAGCAGGTTGCGGTTAGGCTGCTTGATGTTGTTCCAGAAGAATTCCTTCTGGGAGTAGATCGCGTAGTGCACCGGGTCGACACGAATGATCGCGCGCGCCAGGATCGCCATGTCGTGAGCCGACGAGTAGTGCTCCGGGTTCGGCAGGCCGGTCGGGTTCATGAAGTGGCTGTTGGTCATGCCCAGGTCGGCCACGGTTTTGTTCATCATGTCGGCGAATGCATCTTCGCTGCCGGCGATGTGCTCGGCCAGCGCGACGCTGGCATCGTTACCGGACTGGATGATGATGCCGTGCAACAGGTCGCTCACAGTCACCTGCGAACCCACCTTGATGAACATCCGCGAACCGCCGGTACGCCAGGCGTTTTCGCTGACGGTGACCGGGTCGTTCTCGCCGATCTGGCCGCGACGGATTTCCAGGGTCGCGATGTAGGCGGTCATCAGTTTGGTCAGGCTGGCCGGTGGCAGGCGCTGGTCACCGTTGTTCTCGACCAGCACGTTGCCGCTGGCGGCATCCATGAGGACCCAGGCCTTGGCAGCCAGTTGCGGGGAAGCCGGCACCATTTCAACCGCCCAGGCGGCCGGGGTGATGATCAGCGAAAGAAGCAGGCACGTGCGTTTGGCTAAGGTGGTGATGTTCATCCGTCTCTCGAAATTGCTTATGGAAACTTGCCCTCGCGGGCAAAACTTATTCAGACAGCCCGCTACCAGACTGTCACGTGTTCGGTTGCCCGCTCACCCCTTGCCCCTGGGTTTTTATTGTTCAACGAGCCAACAACCAGGGTTCAAGCCCGCGCACGGGCCAGAACCATCAATTCTGTTTTATTCAGCGGTGACCACGCTAGGCTGACCCAGATTGGCCAGGCGCACGCTGTTCTGCACTTGCGCCACTTCGCTCGGCGAGCCGATCGGGCCCATGCGCACACGGTGCAACGTCTGCTGGTTACGCACGATGGAGCTGATGAACACCGGCGCGTTGACCATGCTGCTGAGCTTGGACCTTAACAGTTCTGCCGCATCCGGGTTGGCGAAAGCGCCCACCTGCAAGTATTGGCCACCGGCCAACGAAGCACCCTGGGCGGCCTGCGGCACAGCCACGGTGTCCGGGGCGTGCTGTTGTGGCGGCGGCGTCCACTGCTCGACCTTGCCCGCCGATGCGGTGATTTGCGGTTGTGGTGTCTGCGGCTCGTTGAGCATCAACGGCGCCGGCTTGCCGCGCTGGGCCCAGTACTGCGCCGGGTCGATGCCTTCGACCTTGACCCGCGCGGTGCCGGTTTCGGCGTAGCCGAGTTTCTTCGCGGCGGCGTAGGACAGGTCGATGATGCGGTCCGAGTAAAACGGGCCACGGTCGTTGACGCGCAGGATCACCGTGCGGTTGTTGTCCAGGTTGGTCACCCGCACATAGCTTGGCAGCGGCAAGGTCTTGTGCGCGGCACTCATGCCATACAGGTCATACACTTCGCCATTGGCGGTGTTCTGGCCGTGGAACTTGGTGCCGTACCAGGACGCCGTGCCCGATTGCACGTAGGTCTTGGATTCCTGCAGCGGGAAATAGGTCTTGCCCAGCACGGTGTACGGGTTGGCCTTGTAGGCACCGGTGTGCAAGGTGGGCGTGGCGTCCGGGATCTTCGACACATCGACATCCCACCACGGCGCGCCGTCTTTGTGCGCACGGTTGATGTCCAGGCCCGGCTGGGAACGAACTGCCGTGCCCCCGGACTTCTTTGCCGGACCGCGGCTGGTGGAGCAACTGACGACCAGCAGGGAAAACGCGACGAACGCCACCAGCTTGAGCGGTTGATTGAACGGCGATGCCCGCATTACTTAGTGCCCCGTGCTTGGACCAGCATGTCTGACAGCTGATGCACGGCCATGGCGTACATCACACTGCGGTTATAACGCGTGATTGCGTAGAAATTCTTCAGGCCCATCCAGTATTCCGGGCCGTTTTCGCCCTCAAGGCGGAATGCCGTGACCGGCATATCCTCAGGCAGCGCATTCTGACTCGACCAGCCCAGCGCCCGCAACTCCCCGACCGTCTTGGCCGGTTCGATGCCCTGGGTCAGGCCTTCATCGGCGAGCTCCCCACTGACATCGGCACGGATCACCACCGGTTCACCGGCGACCCACCCATGGCGCTTGAAGTAGCTGGCCACGCTGCCGATGGCGTCGTCGGGGTTGCTCCAGATATTGATATGCCCGTCGCCGTCAAAGTCCACCGCATAGGCGCGGAAGCTGCTTGGCATGAACTGCGGCAAGCCCATCGCACCAGCGTAGGAGCCCTTGAGGGTCAGCGGGTCGACCTGTTCTTCGCGGGCCAGCAGCAGGAATTCGCGCAGCTCCTTGCGGAAGAACTCGGCACGGGGCGGGTAATCGAAGCCCAGGGTCGACAAGGCGTCGATGACCCGGTAGCTGCCGGTATTGCGCCCGTAGAAGGTTTCAATGCCGATGATCGCAACGATGACCTGGGCCGGCACGCCGTATTCCTGCTCGGCGCGGGCCAGCACTGCCTCGTGCTGGCGCCAGAAGTCCACCCCACGGGCCACGCGGGCGTCGGTGAGGAACATCGGGCGATATTCCTTCCACTGCTTCACACGTTCGGCGGGGCGCGAGATGGCGTCGAGGATCGCCTGCTTTTTCTGGGCTTCGCGGAACACGCCCATCAGCTGTTCACCGGCGAAACCATAGTCGCGGGTCATCTCACCGACAAACTCGGCGACCTGGGGTGAACCATCGTAGTCACCGGCCTGCGCCTCTTGCGTCGCGCCCAGCAGCCCAATCAGGCCCATCCAGGACGCGTGCCGAGTCGCCCAGCCGCGCATTACTTGCATTGACATCTTCACCTTATTCAAACCTGTGCGATCCATTTGCGATGCGTATGAATCGACATCAAAACCCCAAACGCTGACAGCAATGTCACCAGCGAAGTTCCGCCGTAGCTAATGAATGGCAACGGCACCCCAACCACCGGCAGCAGGCCACTGACCATACCGATGTTGACGAAAACGTAAACAAAAAAAGTCATGGTCAAGGCGCCGGCGAGCAATTTGCCGAACAGCGTCTGCGCCTGCGCGGTGATCACCAGGCCGCGACCAATCAACAGCAGATAGATCAGCAACAGCGCGCAAATGCCCACCAGGCCGAACTCTTCTCCCATCACCGCAATGATGAAGTCGGTGTGGCTCTCGGGCAAAAAGTCCAGGTGCGACTGGGTGCCCAGTAACCAGCCCTTACCAAATACGCCGCCGGAGCCGATGGCGGCTTTCGACTGGATAATGTTCCAGCCAGTGCCCAGCGGATCGCTTTCCGGGTCAAGAAACGTAAGAATTCGCTGCTTCTGGTAGTCGTGCATAAAGAAGAACCACATGGCCACGGCCACCGGCACGGCGGCGGCGAGCACGCTGAGGATCCAGCGCCAGCGCAGGCCACCCATGAACAGCACGAACGCACCACCGGCCAGGATCAGCAGCGAGGTGCCCAGGTCCGGCTGGCGCACAATCAGGATGAACGGCACGCCAATCAGGATCAGGCTGATCCCCACGTGCTTGAGCTGCGGCGGCAAGGTGCGCTTGGACAGGTACCAGGCGATGGTCGCCGGCATCAGGATCTTCATGAATTCCGAGGGTTGGAAGCGAATCACCCCCGGAATGTTGATCCAGCGGGTCGCCCCCATGGCGTTGTGACCCATCACGTCCACCACCACCAGCAGCAACACCCCGGCGACGTAGCCCAACGGCACCCAGCGCGCCATGAAACGCGGCTCCAACTGGGCGATCACCACCATCGACAACAAGCCCAGGCCGAACGACGACGCCTGCTTGATCAGCAGATCCCAGTTCTTGCCGCTGGCCGAATACAGCACGAACAGGCTACCGGCCGCCAGGGTCAGCAGCAGGATCAGCAACGGGCCATCAATGTGCATGCGTTGCAGCAACGTCGCACGGCGACGCATCACATCCTCACTGGAGAGGATGCGGTCAAAATTACTCTTCACGGGCCGTAACCTCGGTGCTTGAAGGGGGGCCGCCGTATTCGGGCTTGAGCCTGCCGTCGTCGGCCAACAGCCAGGCGTCCATCACTTGGCGCACCACAGGCGCCGCGACGCCGGAGCCGGACTCGCCGTTCTCGACCATCACCGCCACCACGATCTTCGGGTCGTCCGCCGGGGCAAAACCGACAAACAAGGCGTGGTCGCGGTGGCGCTCCTGAACCTTGGAGCGGTCGTATTTTTCACCCTGCTTGATCGCCACCACCTGGGCGGTACCGCTCTTGCCGGCAATGCGGTACTGCGCGCCGATGGCCGCCTTGCGTGCGGTGCCACGGGCGCCGTGCATCACTTGCTGCATGCCATGGTTGACCTTGGTCCAGTCTGACGGATCGCGCAGCACGATGTCGGGGATCGGGTTTTCATCCAGAGGCTTCTCGCCCTCGATGGTCTTGGCCAGGTGTGGACGGTTCCAGATGCCTTTGTTGGCGACCAACGCCGTGGCCTGCGCCAGTTGCAGCGGCGTGGCCTGCATGTAGCCCTGGCCGATACCGAGGATCAGGGTTTCGCCTGGGAACCACGCCTGGCGGCGGGTGGCGCGCTTCCACTCCCGCGAAGGCATCAGGCCGGGGGACTCTTCGAACATATCCAGCGAGACTTTCTGGCCGAGGCCGAACTTGCCCATATAGGCGGACAGGCGATCGATCCCGAGCTTGTGTGCCAGGTCGTAAAAATAGGTGTCGTTGGAGCGCATGATCGCGGTGTCCAGGTCGACATAGCCGTCACCGGTGCGGTTCCAGTTACGGTATTTGTGATCGTAGTTGGGCAGCATGTAGTAGCCGGGGTCGAACACACGGCTGGAGGCCGTGACAACGCCGGCGTCCAAACCTGCGATTGCCACGGCCGGCTTGATGGTCGACCCCGGCGGATACAGGCCGCGCAGAACACGGTTGAACAGCGGGCGATCAATGGAGTCGCGCAACTCGGCGTAGGCCTTGAAGCTGATCCCGGTCACAAACAGGTTGGGGTCGAAACTCGGCTGGCTGACCATCGCCAGAACCTCGCCAGTAGACGGGTCCAGGGCAACCACCGCGCCGCGACGCCCGCCCAGGGCCATCTCCGCGGCTTCCTGCAACTTGATGTCCAGGCTCAGCACGATGTCCTTGCCCGGCACCGGGTCGGTACGCTTGAGCACCCGCAGCACACGGCCACGGGCGTTGGTCTCGACTTCCTCGTAACCCACCTGGCCGTGCAACTCGGGCTCGTAGAAACGCTCGATGCCGGTCTTGCCGATATGGTGGGTGCCGCTGTAATTCACCGGATCAAGGGTTTTCAGCTCTTTCTCGTTGATCCGCCCCATGTAGCCAACGGAGTGGGCAAAGTGCGGCCCTTGCGGGTAATGCCGCACCAACTGCGCCACCACTTCCACACCCGGCAGGCGGAACTGGTTCACCGCGATCCGCGCGATCTGCTCTTCGGTCAGCTCGAACAGGATCGGCACCGGCTCGAAAGGCCGGCGCCCCTGTTTCATGCGCTTCTCGAAGATCACCCGGTCTTCCGGCGTCAGTTGCAGCACCTCGACGATCACATCAAGGATCTGCTGCCAGTCGCCGGAGCGCTCGCGGGTCATGCTCAGGCTGAAGCTGGGCCGGTTATCCGCCACCACCACGCCATTACGGTCGAAAATCAGCCCACGGGTCGGCGGGATCGGCTGCACATGCACCCGGTTGTTCTCCGACAGCGTGGAGTGATAGTCGTACTGGATCACCTGCAGGAAATACAGGCGAGCGATCAGCACACCCAACAACGCCACCACCAGGATTGCGCCAAACACCACGCGTGCGCGTACGAGACGTGCGTCTTTCTCGTGGTCCTTGATGCGGATCGGTTGGGTCATCGGGAGGGGCGCAGATTATTTGTGGTAAGGGTGCCCGGACAGGACTGTCCAGGCGCGATACAGCTGTTCACCGATCAGGATCCTTACCAACGGGTGCGGCAGCGTCAACGCCGACAGCGACCAGCGCTGGTCCGCCCGCGCGCAGACTTCCGGCGCCAGCCCTTCGGGGCCACCGACCATGAAGTTGACCGTACGCGAGTCCAGGCGCCAGCGATCCAGTTCCACCGCCAGTTGCTCGGTGCTCCAGGGCTTGCCGTGGACTTCGAGGGTGACGATGCGCTCGTTGGAGCCGACCTTGGCCAACATGGCTTCGCCTTCCTGACGGATAAAGCGCGCCACATCGGCATTCTTGCCCCGGGTATTGAGCGGTATCTCTACCAGTTCCAGCGACAGCTCAGCGGGCAGACGCTTGGCATACTCGTGCCAGCCTTCTTCCACCCACTTGGGCATGCGTGAACCGACAGCAATCAGACGCAGGCGCACAGCCGTTCCTTATTCCTGGTCTTTGTTCAGCTTGTCGAAGTGCGCGTGGCCCACTTCCGGGCTGTGGTGCTTGCCATCGGCGGCACGGCTCTGCTCGGCGCCTTTCCACAGGCGTTCCAGGTCGTAGAACTGGCGGGCGTTGGAGGTCATCATGTGAACGATCACATCGTCCATGTCCAGCAGCACCCAGTCGCTGTCGCCCTTGCCTTCTTCACCCAGCGGCTTCACGCCCTGGGCTTTGACGGCTTCACGGACTTTATCGAGCATCGCGCCGATCTGACGGTTCGAGGTACCGGTGGCGATGATCATGAAGTCGGTGATGCTTTGCTTGTCGCGCACGTCCAGCACCTGGATGTCCTGGGCCTTAACGTCTTCCAGGGCGGCCACGGCAACCTTTACCAGCTCTTCGCCGGCCAGTTCCGGGCCTACGTGGGCTTCAACCGGCAACGGCGCGCTTTTGAAGGTGCCTTTGCGCTTAACTTTGCTTACGTCTTTGTTCGTCATATAAAACTCGTTTTGCTCGTATGTTCGGGCGCTTGCTGCACGAATTTTCGTGCGTTCAAGCGCGCCTTTTCAGTTCGACGCACGGTAAAGCCCGTGCGCATCGATGTAGGCCAGGACCGCGTCAGGCACCAGGAAACGTACCGACTTCCCGCTGGCCAGCAGTTGACGGATCTGGGTGGCGGACACCGCAAGCGGGGTCTGCCAGACGAATGCAATATTCCCGTTCGGCCCGGTCAGGGCCAAGGGGTCACTTACCGACCGCGCGGCCAGCAGGTTGCGCAAGGCATCCGGCGGTTCGCTGTCGGCATCCGGGCGTTGCAGAACCAGGATGTGGCAATGCTGGAGGAGTTCCTCCCAACGATGCCAAGAGGGCAGGCCGCAAAAAGCGTCCCAGCCCAGAAGCAAAAACAACTGGTCATCTACGGCCAACTCGGCGCGTATCAGCTCCAGGGTGTCAACAGTGTAGGACGGTTTATCGCGCTTGAGCTCGCGGTCGTCCACCACCAGCGGCGTTATGCCTTCCACCGCCAGGCGCACCATCTCCAGGCGTTGCTGCGGTGACACCTGCGGCGTATCGCGATGGGGCGGGCGCGCGTTGGGCATCACGCGCAGCTCGTCCAGCACGAGGGCATCCGCGACTTCCAGGGCACTGCGCAAATGGCCGATGTGCACGGGGTCGAAGGTACCGCCGAGCAGCCCGATGCGTTTACCCATCAAGTGCGCACATGACCGTCGCCGAACACCACGTACTTCTCGCTGGTCAGGCCTTCCAGCCCGACCGGGCCACGGGCGTGGAGCTTGTCGGTGGAAATGCCGATCTCCGCGCCCAGGCCGTATTCGAAGCCGTCGGCAAAACGCGTCGAGGCGTTGATCATCACCGAAGCGGAGTCCACTTCGTTGAGGAAGCGCCGCGCATCGCTGAAATGCTCGGAGACGATGGCGTCGGTGTGCTTGGAGCCGTAGGTGTTGATGTGTTCGATGGCTTCGTCGAGGTCATCGACGATCTTGATCGACAGGATCGGCGCGGTGTATTCGGTGTACCAGTCCAGCTCGGTCGCCTCGATCACGTCCGCCCCGAGCAGCGCACGGGTGCGCTCGCAACCGCGCAGTTCAACGCCTTTGTCGCGGTAGATGGCAGCCAGCGGCGGCAGCACGCGCTCGGCAATGCCGACGTGCACCAGCAGGGTTTCCATGGTGTTGCACGGGGCGTAGCGGTGAGTCTTGGCGTTGTCGGCGATGCGGATCGCCTTGTCGATGTCGGCGGCGATGTCGATGTACACGTGGCACACGCCGTCCAGGTGCTTGATCACTGGCACCTTGGCATCGCGGCTGACGCGTTCGATCAGGCTCTTACCACCGCGCGGCACGATCACGTCGACGAATTCCGGCATGGTGATCAACGCGCCTACGGCGGCGCGGTCGGTGGTTTCCACCACTTGCACCACTTCGGCGGGCAACTCGGCCACGGCCAGGCCCTGCTGGATGCAGGCCGCGATGGCACGGTTGGAATTGATCGCCTCGGAACCGCCGCGCAGGATGGTGGCGTTGCCGGACTTGAGGCACAGGCTCGCGGCGTCGATGGTCACGTTCGGACGCGACTCGTAAATGATCCCGATCACGCCCAGGGGCACGCGCATCTTGCCGACCTGGATGCCGGACGGCAGGTAACGCATGTCGCGGATTTCACCGATGGGGTCAGGCAGCTTGGCCACCTGACGCAGGCCTTCGATCATGTCGTCGATACGTGCCGGGGTCAGGGCCAGGCGGTCCAGCAGGGCCGGCTCCAGGCCATTGGCGCGGCCGTTGGCCAGGTCCAGTTCGTTGGCGGCGCTGAGCTCGGAGCGCGAAGCATCCAGAGCATCGGCGGCGGCCAGCAGGGCACGGTTCTTCTGCGCAGTGCTCGCACGGGCGATCAACCGCGAGGCCTGACGGGCAGCGCGACCCAGGCGGGTCATGTAGTCAAGAACGGACTCAGTCATGGTCAGGGAGTCTTGGCAGGGAGGAAAGCGGCAGATTATAGCTGTGACGCCGCCCGACTGACAGCGGTGAGGGGCGGATGGTCGAAATGAACTGTAAAAACCTGGGGTTCAGCGGTAATTAAGGCGGGAGTTGTTATGATTCCGTCACATTTAGCCGTATTTACCCTGACCGCCATGCCCAGTTCATCACCCCGACTCCCCGCCAGCGCCCTGCCCGACTGCTTCTTCGACCGTGACGCGCAAATACTTGCGCAGGAATTGCTCGGGAAAGTCATCCGCCATCGCGTCGGTGAAACCTGGCTTTCGGCGCGGATTATTGAAACCGAAGCCTATTACGTGGCGGAAAAAGGCAGTCACGCTTCATTGGGCTACACAGAAAAGCGTAAGGCTTTGTTTCTGGACGGCGGGCATATCTACATGTACTACGCCCGCGGTGGCGATTCGCTGAACTTCAGCGCCCATGGGCCAGGCAATGCCGTGTTGATCAAATCGGCCTATCCATGGGTCGATGAATTATCCGGCCCAGCCAGTCTGGCGCAGATGTTGTTGAACAACCCGAACCCGGACGGCAGCCCCCGCGCCTCGCAAAAACTATGCGCCGGCCAGACCCTGCTGTGTAAGGCCCTGGGGTTGAAGGTGCCGGCGTGGGATGCCAAGCGCTTCGATCAGGAACGGCTCTACGTGGAGGATGTGGGGCAGACCCCGGCCCAGGTCATCCAGACCACCCGCCTGGGGATCCCCAGCGGCCGTGATGAACACCTGATGTACCGCTTCGTCGATGCTGGCTATGCGCCTTATTGCACGCGGAACCCGCTGCGCCGGGGCCAGGTCGAAGGCCGCGATTATTTTTTGATTTGAGCAGGGAGTGGATTGTATGGGCCAATGGCTCGATAGCATTACCGGCTGGTTGACCCTGAACCCCGAATGGCTGGCGGTCGCGGTGTTTATCGTCGCCTGCGTGGAGTGCCTGGCTATCGCCGGGCTGATCGTGCCGGGCACGGTATTGTTGTTTGCCATTGCCGCCCTGGCCGGCAGCGGCGCGCTGTCACTGAGCGAAACCCTGTTGCTGGGTTTCCTCGGCGGCTTGCTGGGCGACGGGGTTTCCTACTACCTGGGGCGACATTTCCACCAGAACATCCGGCGCTTGCCTGGCTTGCGTCATCACCCTGAATGGATGAACGGCGCCGAAACCTACTTCCACAAGTACGGCATTGCCAGCCTGCTGGTCGGGCGCTTCATCGGCCCGCTGCGGCCCATGCTGCCGATGGTGGCCGGGATGTGCGACATGCCCTTCCCGCGCTTCGCGGCGGTGAGCATCGTGGCGGCGGCGGGCTGGTCGGTAGCGTATCTGCTGCCAGGCTGGGCAACCGGCGCCGCGTTCCGCCTGCCATTGCCGGAGGGTTTCTGGCCTGAAGCGGGGGTCGTGGCAGCCTGTATCGCGGTGGTGGTGGGCCTGAGCTTGAACAGCAGCCTGCGCGGCCATCGTCGCGCCACCCTTTGGATCGGTTGCGCCAGCCTGACGATGTTGATCGCCTTGTTTATCGGCTACCCACACCTCAATGACTTTGACCAGGGCCTGAGCGCCCTGGTACAGGAGCACCGCAGCCCCTGGCTGGACGAAGTGATGGTGCGCATCACCCAACTGGGCGAATTCAAGAAGATGTTCGTCGCCAGCGCCGTATTCACCGGCCTGCTGCTAGTGGCTCGGCAATGGCGCCATGCGCTGTTTGTTGGCGCGACTCTCGCCGGGGCGGCTGTAATCAACACCGGGACCAAGCTGTTTTTCGCCCGTGGCCGCCCGGAAATCCTCACAGACCCGCTGACCAGTTTCAGCATGCCCAGTGGCCATGCGTCCGGCGCGTTTGCGTTTTTCCTGGCCCTGGCGGTCCTGGCCGGGCGCGGACAACCTATCCGGTTGCGCCTGACCTGGATGCTGCTGGGCTGTATTCCCGCCGCCTTCATCGCATTGTCGCGGGTCTACCTCGGCGCGCATTGGCCCACAGACATCCTGGCCGGCACGCTGCTGGCGATGACGGTCTGTGCGTTCAGCCTGGGGGTCAGCCAGTACCGCAGCCCGCTGCCGGCCATGCCGCAAAAAGCCTGGTGGCTGTTGCTGCCGGCGTTGGTGGCGGTGCTCAGCTTTATCGCCCTCACCGGCACGCCCCACGCCCTGCTGCGTTATGCCTATTAAGTGAACAGCTCGCCCTGCAACTCATCGAGCAGCATCTGGATCGCATCCAGGCGCTGCTGCGGATCATCGAGTTGCAACAGATCGATCTTGTCAGCCTCGGTGAAGGGCAGCAGATACGCCAGTTGATTGCCCAAGGCTTGCTGCCCGTCGGCGTGGGCGTCCATGTCCAGCGAGGCCACCATCGGGTGCTCGGCCAAGGCCTGGAGCAACGCCAGCAGGTCAGCGTCCTCTTCTTCCAGCGGTTGGTCCGGCAGTTCCTCTAGCCACTGCACATCAGCCACCAGCAGTTGGTCTTTCTGCACGCCAGCGTCGCGCACCCGGAACCGGCGACCACCTTCGACACGAATCCCCAGCAGGCCATTGTCCTGCTGCTTGAAGTCGCGAATCAGCGCTTCACAGCCGATCAGCGCGTAACCGTCCGGGGCCAGGCCCACTTCCTTGCCGTCGAGGATGCACACCACGCCGAAGCTTTCGCCCTTTTTCATGCAGCGGGCGACCATATCCAGGTAGCGCGCCTCGAACAGTTGCAGGTCGAGGGTGCAGCCTGGGAACAGCACGGTATTGAGCGGGAACAGCGCCAGACTCATAAAGGTTTCCTTAACCCTGGTTTAAACGATCACCGACACAGCCAGCGGCAGGAACACTGCCGTGGCCACGCCCATCAGACTCATGGCCAGCGCTGCAAAGGCGCCGCACTCTTCGCTTTCCTGCAACGCCACCGAGGTGCCGACCGCGTGGGCGGTCATGCCCAGGGCCATGCCACGCGCCTCAGGGCTGTGCACGCCGAGCCGCGACAGGTATGCCGGGCCGATCATCGCGCCGATCACCCCGGTGATCAGCACAAACACCGCCGCCAAGGCCGCCACACCGCCGATCTGCTCGGCCACCAGCATAGCGATCGGTGAGGTCACGGATTTGGGCGCCATGGTCATCAACATCCTATGTTCGGCGCCAAACCACCAGCCCAGCAGTACGCTCAGGCCGGTGGCCAACACCCCGCCTATCACCAGCGTAGTAAAAATCGGCCAGAACAATTGGCGAATGCGCCGCAGGTTCAGATAGAGTGGCACCGCCAGGGCCACCGTCGCCGGGCCCAGCAGGATGCCCATGATCTCGGTGCTCTTGCGGTACTCGGCGTAGCTCAGGCCACAGCTGATCAGCACGCCGATCACCAGTAGCATGGAAACCAGCACCGGTTGCAGGAAGATCCAGCGGGTTTTCTCGAAACCGGCCAGTACCAGTTGATAGGCACCGAGGGTGATGCCAATGCCGAACAACGGGTGATGGATCACCGACGTCCAGGCGCCCTGCCAGTCGACGGTCATTGATCCTTCTCCTTGCGCTTGACCATCTGCTGCATCAACACGCCGACAAAGCCCATGGCAATCACCAGCGACAACACCAGTGCGCCAACAATGGCCCAGAAGTCCGCAGCGATGTCCTTGGCATACACCATCACGCCCACCGCCGGCGGTACCAGCAGCAACGGCAAGTAACGCAACAGGCTGCTGGCGGCCAGGCTCAATGGCTCGCCGACTTCGCCGCGCCACACCAGGAAACCCAGCATCAGCAGCAGCCCGATAATCGGCCCCGGCAGCACCGGCACCAGCAAATGATTGATCGCGGTGCCGATCAGTTGAAACAGCACCAGCCAGGTCAGGCCCCGTAACAGCATCCGTTCTTCCCCCTCGAAACTCGCCCGCATTATAAGCATGCCCGCCCTATGCATCGGCATTCGCCAAAAGCATGGTGGGTTGACCGGGCCGATTGGCCATGATGATCTACATTGGTTCTCTGTAATCCCTAAAAAACATGCCCTGCAGGGCGGCAAAAATGATGAACCAAGGAGAGACGCAATGCCCTATGTACCCGTAGCGCAGCTCAAAGACTATGTCGGCAAGGAACTGGGACGTTCCGAATGGCTCACCATCGATCAGGCGCGCATCAACCTGTTCGCCGAGGCCACGGGCGATCATCAGTTCATCCATGTCGACCCGGTCAAGGCTGCGCAAACCCCGTTCGGCAGCACCATTGCCCACGGATTCCTGTCGCTGTCGCTGATGCCCAAGCTGATGGAAGACATCCTGATCATGCCCGAAGGCCTGAAGATGGCGGTCAATTATGGGCTGGACAGCGTGCGCTTCATCCAGCCGGTGAAGGTCAATTCCAAGGTGCGCCTGAACGTGACCCTGACCGACGTCACCGAGAAAAAGCCAGGCCAGTGGCTGTTCAAGGCCACCGCCACCCTGGAAATCGAAGGCCAGGAAAAACCGGCTTACATTGCCGAGTCGTTGTCACTCTGCTTCGTGTAAGACCGCGCCTGTGGTGAGGAAATAAACCTCACCACAGGGTATGTAAATTTATGTATGAAACTCGCAGCTGCGGCATACTCGGCGCTCAATTATCCGGATCCCGCTATGCGCCCACTCGCTCCCCTCGCCCTTGCCCTGTTGCTCACCGCTTGCGGAGACGGCGAATCGCTGTTGCCGCCCGATGCGCGCCTGCCTGACGGCGGCCGCTACCGGGGTGATGTGGTCGATGGCTTGCTGCAGGGCCAGGGCCGCGTGGACTACCCCAACGGCAGCTGGTACGCCGGCCAGTTCGACAAGGGCCAATGGCACGGTCAGGGCGAGTGGCATGGCAGCAACGGCGAAGTCTATAAAGGCCAGTTCCAGCAAGGCTTGTTCGATGGCCAGGGCAGCCTGACCACGGCGGGCAGCCACTATGTGGGCGGCTTCAAGAATGGTCGACGCAACGGCGAAGGCACCCTCAAAGAGGGGCAGATGACCTACCGCGGCGAATTCAAGGACGACCAGTATTCCGGCCTCGGGCGCCTGGAGCTGGCGGACGGCAGCCAGTACCAGGGCCAGTTCGCCCACGGCAAACCGAATGGCGAAGGCCAGCGAAACGACGACAGCGGCAACCAGTTCAGCGGCCATTTCGTCGATGGCCAGCTGGAAGGCAACGGCACCTTTAACAGCGCCGATGGCGACATCTATGTCGGCCAGTTCAAGCAGAACCAACTCAACGGCAAGGGCCGCTACGAGAATGCCGACGGCGATGTGTGGATCGGCCAGTTCAAGGAAGGCGCGCTCAGCGGCAAGGGCGAGTTGATCGGTGTGGACGGCAGCCACTACGTCGGCCAGTTCGCTGATTGGCGCTTTACCGGCGAAGGCCGGCTGAACCTCACCGACGGCAGCTTCTATATCGGCGGTTTCGACAGCGACAGCTATCAAGGCAAAGGCACGCTCGTTCTCACCGATGGCACCGTGCAGGCCGGCACCTGGGTGAACGGCATGCGCGTGCGTGATGCCGACGGCAAACTGCTGCCCGACCCATTGGAAATTGGCGTACTGGCCCAGGGCCGCCTGCTCGACGCAGCCCTCGCCGCCGTGCCTGCCTCCACTCCCGCCGTGGAGCTGTACACCCTGGCCGTGGCTGGCGACGGTAAACAAAGCGTGTTCCTGCGCGAAGCCGATTACGTCAGCAACATGCTCGCCACCCGCTTCGGCGCACGCGGGCAGATTCGTCTGGTCAATCACCGCGACCACATCACCGACCGCCCCCTGGCCACCCGCGAAAGCTTGCGTCGCGCCGTGCAAACCCTGGCCGAACGCACTGGCCCGGAAGACCTGGTGTTCATCTACATGACCAGCCACGGCACCCACGAACACGAACTGGTGCTGGACCAGCCGCGCATGGAGCTGGCCGACCTGCCAGCCGATGAGCTGGCGGCCGTGCTGGCGCCGCTGAAGAACCGCGACAAGATCGTGGTGATTTCGGCCTGCTACTCCGGCGGCTTCATCCCCGCCTTGAAGGATGAGCACACGCTGATCATGACCGCCTCCCGGGCCGACCGCGTGTCTTTCGGCTGCTCCGAGGAAGCCGACTTCACCTACTTCGGCGACGCCCTCTTCGCCCAAGCCCTCAACCAGACCGACGACTTGCAGCAAGCCTTCAAGCTGGCGCAACTGCATGTGGCCGAACGCGAACAGGCGGACAACTTCGAAGCCTCCGAACCGCAGATCTGGGCCCCCAAGGGGGTGATCGCCCACTGGCAATTATTACGCAAACAGCAGGCACGAAAGGCCCTGGAAAGCGTCTCAATGAATAGCAAGGAAGCCAAAGGCAACTAAGCTGTAACGTGTAACAAGGGGGGAAACACCATGTACCTGACGCCTCAGCATATCTTGCTCGCCGGAGCCACCGGCCTTACCGGCGAACACCTGCTCGACCGCCTGCTCAACGAACCCACCGTGACCCGCGTGCTCGCACCCAGCCGCAAGCCGCTGGCCGAACACCCACATTTGGAAAACCCGGTGGGCGACCCGGCGGTGTTCTTGCCGCAACTGAGCGGCCGCGTCGATATCGCTTTCTGCTGCCTGGGCACCACCATCAAACAAGCCGGTTCCGAAGCCGCCTTTCGCGCGGTGGACCTGGACATGGTCGTGGCCTTCGCCAAGCGCGCGCGGGAAATGGGCGCGCGGCACCTGATCGTGATCAGCGCGATTGGCGCCGACCCGAAATCCTCGGTGTTCTACAACCGGGTCAAGGGGGAAATGGAACAAGCCTTGAGGGCGCAGGACTGGCCACAGCTGACCATCGTGCGGCCGTCGTTGTTGCTGGGGGAGCGCTTGGAACCGCGCCTGACGGAACAATTGGCCGGGCCGCTGTCGCGCTTGATTCCGGGCAAATACCGCGGCATTGAGGTGTGCGAACTGGCCCGCGCCATGTGGCGCCTGGCGCTGGAGGAACAGGATGGGGTGCGGGTGGTGGAGTCGGACGAGTTGCGCAAACTCGGCAAGTAACCGGTCCTTTCCCACTGAAGGGCCTTTTTGTGGCGAGCGGGCTTGCCCCGCGTTGGGCTGCGAAGCAGCCCCAAAACCAGATAACGCATTTTGCCTGACACGCATCGGCGATCTCACTGGGCCTGCTTCGCAGGCCAACGCGGGGCGAGCCTGCTCGCCACAGGGTTACAGACCGCCTGTGGCGTTGAATCCCACCCCGAGTACCGTCAACACCGACAGCGGCAACAACAAGGTATCGAGCAGGGCACTGGCGGGCAGATCCACCCCAGGATAACTCGGCGCCTCGGCACCAAATCTGTCCTTGGCGCAGCAGCCGCCATTCATTGCATACAAATCCAAGCGCGTGCCGGCATACACCACCGGCGCACCCGGTTGCGCCGCGTCCAACGTCCGCGCGGTGGCGCAGCCCGTCAGTTGCAGCGCCAGCAGGACCAACAGCACCTTATTCATCGCTGCTCAAATGGTGCTCACCCCAACGCGGCAGCATGTCCTGGGGAATGTTCAGCAGGTTGAGGATGCGCGCCACCACAAAATCCACCAGGTCATCGATGGTCTGCGGTTGGTGATAGAAACCCGGCGAGGCCGGCAGGATCGTCACGCCCATGTTCGACAACTTGAGCATGTGTTCCAGGTGAATACTGGAGTAAGGCGCCTCACGGGGCACCAGGATCAACTGCCGGCGCTCCTTCAGCGTGACGTCCGCCGCCCGTTCGATCAGGTTGTTGCAGGCCCCCGTGGCAATCGCCGACAAAGTGCCGGTGGAACACGGCACCACAACCATCGCCGCCGGCGCACCGGAGCCAGACGCCACCGGCGACATCCAGTCCTCTTTACCGTAGACCTTGATCTGCCCCGCCGCCGCACCGGTGTATTCGGTGAGGAACGCCTGCATGGTCTGCACCTTGGGCGGCAGTGCCACGTCGGTCTCGGTGGCCATCACCAACTGCGCGGCCTTGGAGATCAGGAAGTGCACTTCGCGGTCTTCACGTACCAGACAGTCCAACAGTCGCAAGCCATAGGGCGCGCCAGATGCGCCGGTCATCGCCAGGGTGACGCGCTCCGGGCCGCTCATTTCAGCGCCTCGGCCAGCTTGCCATGCAGGCCACCAAAGCCGCCGTTGCTCATGACCACCACATGGGTACCCGGCTTGGCTTGATGCTTGACGTGCTCGATGATGCCTTCGATGGAGTCGCAGACGCTGGACGGCACCGTGCACAGGGCGGCAATCGCCGGCAGGTCCCAGCCGAGATTAGCCGGTGCGTACCAGACCACCTGGTCGGCATCGTTGACGCTTTCCGGCAGGCCGTCGCGGTGCGCGCCAAGCTTCATGGAGTTGGAGCGCGGCTCGACAATCGCAATGATCGGCGCATCGCCAACGCGCTTGCGCAGGCCATCCAGGGTGGTGGCAATCGCCGTGGGGTGGTGGGCAAAGTCGTCGTAGATGGTAATCCCATTCACATCGGCGACTTTTTCCATACGCCGCTTCACACTCTTGAACGCGCTCAATGCGGCAATGCCCATGGACGGCACCACGCCTACATGCCGCGCAGCCGCCAGGGTCACCAAGGCATTGGCGACGTTGTGCTGACCGGTCATGTCCCACTCGACGATGCCCTGGGCTTCACCTTCGAACAGCACTTCAAAGCGCGAACCATCTTCACTGAGTAACTTGACCTGCCACTGCCCGCCCGCGCCGGTGGTTTGTACCGGGGTCCAGCAGCCCATCTCGATCACGCGCTGCAAGGCCGGCTCAGTAGTGGGGTGGATCACCAGGCCTTCACTTGGAATAGTACGTACCAAGTGGTGGAACTGGCGCTCGATGGCCGCGAGGTCGGGGAAGATGTCGGCGTGATCGAACTCCAGGTTGTTCAGGATCGCGGTGCGCGGTCGGTAGTGAACGAACTTGGAACGCTTGTCGAAGAACGCGCTGTCGTATTCATCTGCCTCGATCACGAAGAACGGTGTGTCGCCCAGGCGCGCCGACACCGAGAAGTTCTGCGGCACACCGCCGATCAAAAAGCCCGGGCTCATGCCCGCATGTTCGAGCACCCAGGCCAGCATACTGCTGGTGGTGGTCTTGCCGTGGGTGCCGGCGACCGCCAATACCCAACGGCCTTGCAATACATGGTCGGCCAGCCACTGCGGGCCAGACACATAAGGCAAACCTTTATTGAGGACGTATTCGACCGCCGGGTTGCCACGGGACATGGCATTGCCGATCACCACGAGGTCCGGGACCGGGTCGAATTGCGCCGGGTCGTAGCCTTGGGTCAGTTCGATACCCTGGGCCTCGAGTTGCGTACTCATGGGCGGATAGACGTTGGCGTCGGAGCCCGTGACGTGATGGCCCAGTTCTTTGGCCAGAACCGCCATCGAGCCCATGAATGTGCCGCAAATACCGAGAATATGAATGTGCATAGTCGACCTCGTAAAACATCGAGGCAGGTTAGCGCAGGGGGGCGAAAATCGCACTCTTTAGCTGTCAGGTAGCGGCCCCGGAGGGCCGCCCGGGGACTCAGACGGTCGCCGTATCAGCTGTTGTTTCGACAGGTAACTCAGTGGCCTTGAGCACGATGAGTTTGCCGATGAACTTGTTCACCACCTCAAACCGCTTGTCCAGGCTGTCCAGCCGGCTGCTGTCGGTGCCGGTCGCAGCACCGGAAGAAGCGTCGTAAGGCCGGAAGATCATGTCGTTTTCCTCGCCGATCTTCTTCAATTCTTTTTCAGCAGCGTCATACAGCGCCTCCAGCGTAGCCAGTCGTTCACTCGAAGATCGCGCCCCGGCCTCCATCAACTTGAGGACCTTCGCATCCGTCCCCTCCCGTATTGCCATGATGCTGTTCGCCACGACTTCAATACGCAGTTCGGCGAGCGCCAATCGAGTGCCCACATTACTCTGCGTCGAAACACCACCTGCGGGCGTTGCCCCCTGAGTGCTGGGGGCCGGCTGGTGAACCGGTGGAAGCATGGGGGTCTGCGGGGCGAAATGGCCCTTGATCAGTTCCCCTGTCCAAGCGGAGCCCGCGTACGTTGCGATGCTGAGCGGAGTACTGACGAACCCGTTGATTCCCGCATTTACAAAGGCATCACGGGCAACAGTGCCGATTGTGGGGGTATTGGAAAACACTCCCGCCTTGTGCAGTCGGTCCGCAACCATCAGATTTTGCGTCACTTCAGCCAGGGTCTTGGGAGCAACATGGCTCTGGGAAGGAATCACATTGGCCACCGGCTGGCCGGTGATCTTTGGCAAAACACTCCTGAAGACACTTCCCGCAGACCTCGTCGGCGGCGTTGAGCTTGCAGGCGGGGTATTGGTGCGTGGCGGTGAGCCTCCAACGCTGAATCCCCGCGTCGGTGGTGATGACAGACGCCGTCTGAACGGGTTATTAAACAAACCCCTCTTCCGGCGGCTGTGTACGTCCTGCTCGTTTCGGGCTTCATCACTGGGAGAACTAATGGGCAGTGCAATGGGCTCTTTTGATAACTCGGTGGATGATTGTTCAGATTGCATAGGTGTTGATGGAGTCTGACCTGTTATACGCATAACCTTCACCCTGATAACTTCTGATACGGATGGTTGTTGAGACAGGCAAGGCCACATTGCATATTGGCCTTATCCTCTGCGTCTTGAAAAACCAGCCACCAGTTCCAGAAAACCAGTGCCGCGCAAACAAAGCCGAGCCCTCGGACGGTGAGTGATAACCGTGACTTACACGCCGCAGTTAATAAGCGACCGGCAACTAACACTCCTGGCGCAATTGACGCGCGATTCCGTACTTGCGCAACTTTCTATACAGCGTATTTCGACTGACACCCAATAAAACGGCCGTCTGGCTCATATGCCAGTGTTGCTGCGCCAAGGCGGCCAGCAACGCGCCACGTTCGGCGACTTCAAGCGATGACTCAGCCGATGGCAGGGTGTCGTTTACCTGTGTGGTCTGCGAATCCCGAACACGGGCGGGCACGTCTTCAAGACGAACAAGGCCGTCCGCACACAACGCAATCAACGTGCGCAGTACCATGCGCAGTTGTCGTACGTTGCCCGGCCAGGCGAAGACCAACAATACCCGGCGTGCAGCAGGATCAAGGGTGACCTGTTGCTCACCCGCCTCCTGGGCCAGCAGAAAATCCAGCAACTGGGATTTGTCCGCGCGATCACGCAGTGCCGGCAGGGGAATTTCCAGGCCATTGAGCCGGTAGTACAAGTCCTCGCGGAAGCTGCCGTCCTGCACACGCGCCAGCAGATTCCGGTGGGTGGCGCTGATAATTCGTACGTTTACCGCCTGGGGCTCACCGCCGAGCGGCACCACCAGTCGGTCCTCCAGCACTCTTAGCAGACGGGTTTGCAGCGCCAGGGGCATATCGCCGATTTCGTCGAGAAACAGGGTGCCGCCATCCGCTTGCTGCAACTTGCCTTGCATGCCCTCCTTGCGCGCACCGGTAAAGCTGCCGCCGCGATAGCCGAACAACTCACTTTCGATCAGGCTTTCCGGGATGGCGGCACAGTTGAGTGCCACAAACGCCTTGTCGGCCCGCTGGCTGGCCTGATGCACCGCCTTGGCAAAGGCCTCTTTGCCGGAACCGGTTTCGCCATTGATGAGCAACGGCACATCGCGCTCGAAAACCCGCAGCGCCTTGCTGAAGTCCTGTTGCAGGGCCGGATCGCCCAGGCAAATGCCGGGCAGGCGCGGCCGCTCCACCATCGCAGGTTTGGCGATGGGCGTGGGAATAGTGCGCACCTGACCGCGCAGCGCCGCGAACAAATGCCGCCCATCGCGGGTACGCAACGGCCAACTGGCGGTGGCATTGGCGCTGGCGCGGCCGAGCAACTGATCGAGGGCGCATTCGAAAAACGCCTCCACTGGCTGGCCCAGCAGGCTGCCACGCAACTGCCCCAACAGGTTCAGCGCACTTTGATTCACCGCGCAGATGCGCCCATCGCCATCGAATGCCAGCAATCCTTCACTGAACAGCCCCACCGATTCAGCCTGCAAGTGAAAGCGCAGCAACCAGTGGTTTTCAAAATGCCGCAGGAAGTAACAACTCTCGATCATCTTCGCCGACAGGTTGACCAGCGCCATGGTGTGGAATTGACTCTGGCGCGACACTGCTTCGCGCGCCGAAGACACATCCAGCACGGCCAGCAGATCGCCATGGGGATCGAACACCGGGCTCGCCGAACAGGTCAGCCCGGTATGCCGGCCACGGAAGTGTTCGTCACGATGAATGGTCAGGGATTGGCGCTCCACCAGGCAGGTGCCGATGCCATTGGTGCCTTCGCACGCTTCACTCCAATCGGCACCGAGCCACAGCCCGGCGCGTTCGAAGATCTTGCGCTCTGATGGCGCGGTGACACAGTTGAGGATCACGCCTCGCGCATCGGTCAGCAGCACCGCATGCCCGGCGCCGGAAAGCTGCTGGTGCAGGCTGTTCATCTCGCTGCCGGCGATGTGCAACACCTGTTGCAAACGCTCGCGGCTTTCCAGCAAACGGCCGTGTTCAAGCACGGTGGGGGCGATGGTTTGCGCAGGATCGAGGTGGTAGTCCTCCAGGCAGCGCAGCCAGGAGCGGGCGATGGAGGGATCGCTGGACGGGTCGCGGCCATGCGCCACGGTGAGCACTTGCTGGGCATGGCGACTGAAATGATCGTTGTGCATTTCTTATTATTCTCCCTGCGTGAGAACCCCCAGCATCCCCCAGCCACCCAGGCAATGCAATCCCGGGCCGACCCGCCGGTCACAGGCTGTACCGGTTATGGCACAAACTGTCACTCAGCCTGTATCAACCCTGCCACAGCAACGCCTTGCAACAATGCCCAACCCCTTGATTTAGCTGGCTCACACAGCAGTGGCCCAACCTTTGCTCTACGCTTATCAAGCGCTCGCTGCGCTGCGCTCCCAATAAACATAAAAGCCAGGAGATACCCACCATGCGTTACGCACACCCCGGTACTGAAGGCGCCATCGTTTCGTTCAAGGCCAAGTACGGCAACTACATCGGTGGCGAGTTCGTTGCGCCGGTCGATGGCAACTATTTCACCAACACTTCGCCGGTCAACGGCAAGCCCATCGCCGAATTCCCGCGCTCCACCGCCAAAGACATCGACAAAGCCCTGGACGCCGCCCACGCCGCCGCCGACGCCTGGGGCAAGACCTCGGCCCAGGACCGCTCGCTGGTCCTGCTGAAAATCGCCGACCGCATCGAACAGAACCTCGAACTGCTGGCCATCACCGAAACCTGGGACAACGGCAAGGCCGTGCGGGAAACCCTCAACGCCGACATCCCGCTGGCCGCCGACCACTTCCGCTACTTCGCGGGCTGCATCCGCGCCCAGGAAGGCACCAGCGCCGAAATCAACGAACACACTGCGTCCTATCACTTCCATGAACCGCTGGGCGTGGTCGGCCAGATCATCCCGTGGAACTTCCCGATCCTGATGGCTGCGTGGAAACTCGCGCCGGCCCTGGCGGCCGGTAACTGCGTGGTGCTCAAACCCGCCGAGCAGACCCCGCTGGGCATCACCGTGCTGCTGGAGGTGATCGGTGACCTGTTGCCACCTGGCGTGTTGAACGTGGTTCAAGGTTTCGGCAAAGAAGCTGGCGAAGCCCTGGCGACCAGCAAGCGCATCGCCAAGATTGCCTTCACCGGCTCCACGCCCGTGGGCGCGCACATCATGCATGCGGCGGCCGAGAACATCATTCCGTCTACGGTTGAGCTGGGCGGCAAGTCGCCGAACATCTTCTTCGCCGACATCATGAAAGCCGAACCGTCCTTTATTGAAAAGGCCGCCGAAGGCTTGGTGCTGGCGTTCTTCAACCAGGGTGAAGTGTGCACCTGCCCTTCCCGTGCGCTGGTGGAAGAGTCGATCTACGACGACTTCATGAAAGTGGTGATGAAGAAGATCGAATCGATCAAACGCGGCGACCCGTTGGACACCGACACCATGGTCGGCGCCCAGGCGTCCGAGCAGCAGTTCGACAAGATCCTGTCCTACCTGGAAATCGCCAAGGGCGAAGGCGCGCAACTGCTGACCGGCGGCAAGGTCGAGAAGCTCACCGGTGATATGGCTGGCGGCTATTACATCCAGCCGACCCTGCTCAAGGGCACCAACGAAATGCGCGTGTTCCAGGAAGAAATCTTCGGCCCAGTGGTGAGCATCACCACCTTCAAGGACGAAGCGGAAGCCCTGGCGATTGCCAACGACACCGAGTTCGGCCTGGGCGCCGGTGTGTGGACCCGCGACATCAACCGCGCCTACCGCATGGGTCGCGCGATCAAGGCGGGCCGCGTGTGGACCAACTGCTACCACCTGTACCCGGCCCATGCCGCGTTCGGGGGCTACAAGAAGTCCGGCGTGGGGCGTGAAACCCACAAGATGATGTTGGATCACTACCAGCAGACCAAGAACTTGCTGGTGAGTTACGACATTAATCCTCTTGGGTTCTTCTAACTGACAACCCGCTCTCACAGTTGAAATGCAATTAAAAATATGGGAGCGGGCTTGCTCGCGAAAGCGGTGTAACAGTCACTGATTTATTAACTGAGCCACCGCTTTCGCGAGCAAGCCCGCTCCCACAATTAGATCTTCATAAGTACTTGCGAAGTGCATTCGGCACACAGATGCCGAGTTAAAACAATAACAACGAAAGGTACTTTCCCATGCCTAGCGAACAGACTGGATCTTCTGTCGACTTCGAAAAAGTCGACTCCCAATACTTCCAACAACGCGAACTGAAAAAAGGCGCCGCCGGCTGGGTGCTGCTGGTCGGCCTTGGCGTTGCCTACGTAATCTCCGGCGACTACGCCGGCTGGAACTTCGGCCTGGCCCAGGGTGGCTGGGGCGGGATGTTCCTGGCCACATTGCTGATGGCCACCATGTACCTGTGCATGTGCTTTTCTTTGGCCGAGCTGTCTTCCATGATCCCCACCGCCGGTGGTGGCTACGGCTTCGCCCGCAGTGCATTCGGGCCGTGGGGTGGGTTCCTCACCGGCACCGCGATCCTGATCGAATACGCCATCGCCCCCGCCGCCATCGCTGTGTTTATCGGCGCGTATTGCGAGTCGCTGTTCGGCATTGGCGGCTGGATGATTTACCTGGCGTTCTACATCATCTTTATCGGCATCCACATCTTTGGGGTCGGCGAAGCCTTGAAGCTGATGTTCGTGATTACTGCCGTGGCTGCAATTGCCTTGGGTGTGTTCCTGGTGTCGATGGTGCCGCACTTCAGTGTCGCCAACCTGCTGGATATCCCGGTGACCGAGGCCAAGGGCGCCAGTACGTTCCTGCCGTTCGGCTATGTCGGTGTGTGGGCTGCCATTCCTTACGCCATCTGGTTTTTCCTGGCGGTAGAGGGCGTGCCGCTGGCTGCGGAAGAAACCAAAAACCCGAAACGCGACCTGCCACGCGGCCTGATCGGCGCCATTGTGGTGCTGACCAGTTTTGCCCTGCTGATCCTGGTGATCGCACCGGGCGGTGCCGGCACCTACGCGCTGATCAAATCCGGCAACCCGCTGGTTGAAGCGCTGGCGTTGTCCTACGGTGGTTCGACTTGGATGGGCAGTTTCGTCAATCTGGTGGGCCTGGCTGGGCTGATCGCGAGCTTTTTCTCGATTATCTACGCTTATTCGCGGCAAATCTTCGCGCTGTCCCGCGCCGGCTACCTGCCACGCAAATTGTCGCAAACCAACAAAAGCAAGGCGCCGGTACTGGCCCTGGTGATCCCCGGGATCATCGGTTTTGGCTTGTCGCTGACCGGCCAGGGTGACCTGCTGATCCTGGTGGCAGTGTTCGGTGCAACCATTTCCTACGTGCTGATGATGGCCGCGCACATCACCCTGCGCATCCGTCGCCCCAAAATGGACCGTCCGTACCGCACGCCGGGCGGCATCTTTACTTCGGGTGTTGCACTCGTGCTGGCCTGCGTGGCCGTGGTGGCGGGCTTTCTGGTGGATCCACGGGTGGTGATTGGCGCCGCGATCATCTATGGAGTATTAATTGCTTACTTTGCTTTCTACAGCCGGCATCACTTGGTAGCAGGCACGCCCGAAGAGGAATTCGCGGCGATCCAGGCCGCAGAGGCCGCCTTGCACTGATAGCCGTAAACCTCGACGCAGGCACGTGCCTGCGTCGCCCAGGAGACACTGTATGGCAAGTTTTTCCCACGCGGTGGGTGCACAGACCTACCGCTTCGACAACCTCAAGGACGTAATGGCCAAGGCCAGCCCCGCACGCTCCGGTGACTTTCTCGCCGGCGTCGCCGCACAGAACGACGGTGAACGCGTGGCGGCGCAGATGGCGTTGGCGAATATCCCGCTCAAACACTTCCTCGACGAAGTGCTGATCCCCTATGAAAACGATGAAGTCACCCGACTGATCATCGACACCCACGATAAACAGGCGTTTAGCGTGGTCAGCCACCTGACCGTCGGCGGCTTGCGCGACTGGCTGCTCAGCGACGCGGCCGATGAACATTCCCTACGCGCCCTGGCGCCAGGGCTGACACCGGAAATGGCCGCCGCCGTGTCGAAGATCATGCGTGTGCAAGACCTGGTGCTGGTGGCGCAGAAGATCCGCGTGGTCACGCAGTTTCGCGGCACCCTGGGCCTGCGCGGACGCTTGTCCACGCGGCTGCAGCCCAACCACCCTACGGACGAACCGGCCGGCATCGCCGCGAGCATTCTCGATGGCCTGCTGTACGGCAACGGCGACGCCATGATCGGCATCAATCCGGCCACCGACAGCATCGCCTCGATCTGCGCCATGCTGGAGATGCTCGACGCGATCATCCAACGTTATGAAATCCCCACCCAGGCCTGCGTGCTGACCCACGTCACCACCTCCATCGAGGCCATCAACCGTGGCGTACCGCTGGACCTGGTGTTCCAGTCGATTGCCGGCACCGAGGCAGCCAACGCGAGCTTCGGTATCAGCCTGAGCGTGCTGCAGGAAGGTTACGAAGCGGGCCTGAGCCTCAATCGCGGCACCTTGGGCCAGAATCTGATGTATTTCGAAACTGGCCAGGGCAGCGCCTTGTCAGCCAACGCGCACTTTGGCGTAGACCAGCAAACCTGCGAAACCCGTGCCTACGCGGTGGCACGACATTTCAAACCGTTTTTAGTGAATACCGTCGTAGGCTTTATCGGCCCCGAGTACCTGTACAACGGCAAGCAGATCATCCGCGCCGGCCTCGAAGATCACTTCTGCGGCAAGCTGCTCGGCGTGCCGATGGGTTGCGACATCTGCTACACCAACCACGCCGAAGCCGACCAGGACGACATGGACACCCTGCTGACCCTGCTGGGCGTGGCCGGGATCAACTTCATCATGGGCATCCCTGGCTCCGACGACATCATGCTCAACTACCAGACCACTTCGTTCCATGACGCCTTGTACGCCCGCCAGACCCTGGGGTTGAAACCGGCGCCGGAGTTTGAGCAGTGGCTGGCCAAGATGGGCATCTTCACGCAAGCCGACGGCAAGGTGCGCTTCGGCAACAGCCTGCCACCGGCGTTTCGCCAAGCCTTGGCGCAATTGGGATGAAGGAGCCGCCTGTGCAACTCGACCTGCCTGACAACCCGTGGCTGGAACTGCGTCGCCTGACGCCTGCGCGAATCGCCCTGGGCCGCACCGGCACCAGCATCCCCACTAGTGCGCAGTTGGATTTCCAGTTTGCCCACGCCCAGGCGCGGGATGCGGTACATCTGCCCTTCGACCATGCGGGCCTGCGCAGCCAGTTGGCCGAACGCGGGCGTGACAGCCTGTTGCTGCACAGCGCTGCCACTGACCGCCACCTGTACCTGCAACGCCCGGACCTGGGACGGCGCCTGAGCGATGAGTCGGCCCAGTTGCTGCGCGATCATGCATCAGCCAACCCCGGCGGAGTGGACTTGGCGGTGGTGGTCGCTGATGGCCTGTCGGCGCTGGCGGTGCATAAACACACCCTGCCGTTTCTGACGCGCCTGGAAGAACAGAGCAGCGCAGACGGTTGGTCCTTGTCGCCGGTCATTCTGGTGGAACAGGGCCGCGTGGCGGTGGCGGATGAAGTGGGCCAATTGCTCGGGGCGAAGATGACCGTCATTCTGATCGGCGAACGGCCGGGCCTCAGCTCGCCGGACAGCCTGGGCTTGTATTTCACCTACAACCCCAAGGTCGGCCTCACCGACGCCTATCGCAACTGCATCTCCAATGTGCGCCTGGAAGGCCTGAGCTACGGCATGGCCGCCCACCGCCTGCTTTACTTGATGCGAGAGGCGTGTCGTCGGCAACTGTCGGGGGTCAATCTCAAGGACGAGGCGCAGGTGCAGACCCTCGAATCGGATCATCCGGACCTGATGAAAGGCAATTTCCTGCTCAGTTCACCGGATGACTGATCGCTGCACGATTGCGCTTTTTCGCGCCATTAGGCAGCATCGAGTCACGGCCGCTTGTGTGGTCATCCCCCATTTGGAAGTTGAGGCCTGGCATGCGGATTACTCAAGCGACCCTGGAACACCTGGACCTGTTGACCCCGCTGTTCGTCAAATACCGTGAGTTCTACGGGGCGTTGCCGTTCCCGGATTCGTCGCGGGCCTTTCTGGAAAAGCGCCTGCGCCGCAAGGAGTCGGTGATCTACCTTGCCCTGGCGGATGATGATGACAAGAAGCTGCTGGGGTTTTGCCAGCTGTATCCAAGTTTTTCATCACTGTCGCTCAAGCGGGTGTGGATCCTCAATGACATCTATGTGGCTGAAGACGCCCGCCGGCAACTGGTGGCGGACAACCTGATGCGCACGGCGAAGAAAATGGCCAAGGAGACCCACGCAGTGCGACTGCGCGTGTCGACCAGCAGTGACAACGAAGTGGCGCAGAAGACCTATGAGTCTATTGGGTTTCGCGAAGACACGGAGTTCAAGAACTACGTGTTGCCGATCAGTGAGGATTGATCGCGGTAGCCCAAACACCTCAAATCTACTGTGGGAGGGGGCTTTGCCCGATAGCAGTGTGCCAGTCAGCCAATTTGTAACTGGCGCTGCCTCATCGGGGGCAAGCCCCCTCCCACATTTAGCCCTGCAGCGCTTGCAAGCCCGAGTACCACGACATCCTTCGCTACAAAACCAACACGCTTTTCACCTCTCAATCCGTATAATGCGGACCTTTCAGGGTTGTAAGAAATGCGGCATACACTTGTAGCCTTATTACCCGAGCTTCCGCACAGGCCTGCTGAGCCGGGCCATCCACACAGGTGCCATCCATGGATTTCAACCCGCTCGACCTTATCCTGCATCTCGACGTCTACCTCGACCTGCTGGTAACCAATTACGGTCCGTGGATCTACGCCATTCTGTTCCTGGTCATCTTTTGCGAAACCGGCCTGGTGGTCATGCCATTCCTGCCGGGTGATTCGTTGCTGTTCATCGCTGGCGCAGTCGCTGCGGGCGGCGGCATGGACCCGGTGCTGTTGGCCGGCCTGCTGATGCTGGCGGCGATCCTCGGCGACAGCACCAACTATGTGATCGGGCGAACGGCCGGGGAGCGCTTGTTCAGCAACCCGAACTCGAAGATCTTCCGTCGCGACTACCTGCAAAAAACCCACGACTTCTACGACAAGCACGGCGGCAAAACCGTGACATTGGCGCGCTTCCTGCCGATCTTGCGTACCTTCGCGCCGTTCGTGGCCGGCATCGCGAAAATGCCCTACCCGCGCTTCTTCGGTTTCAGCGTATTCGGCACCATCCTCTGGGTCGGCGGCCTGGTGACCCTGGGCTACTTCTTCGGCAACGTGCCGTTCATCAAGAAAAACCTGTCGCTGCTGGTGGTGTTCATCATCCTGCTCTCGCTGGTGCCGATGATCATTGGTGTGTTCCGCAGCCGGTTTGGCCGCGCGTCCTCCGAAGCCAAGCCGCAGTAACCTGCGATGTGGTCCCTCAGCGCCTGGCGTCGCCGGCGCTTGCTGGCCAAGCACCCGATTGCCGATGACACCTGGCAACGGGTGCGCCACCACCTGACTTTCCTCGACGGCATCAGCGCCGAGCAGGACCAGTGGCTGCGTGAAGCCTGCGTGCTGTTCCTCGCCGAAAAACACCTGACCGCCCTGCCCGGCGTCGAACTGCACCAGGAACAACGCCTGCTGCTCGCCGCCCAGGCGCAACTGCCGCTGATGAACCTGGGCGACCTCGACTGGTACCAGGGTTTCCACGAAATCGTGCTGTACCCCGACGACTTCCTCAGCCCCCAGCGCCACCGCGACAGCAGCGGCGTCGAACACGAGTGGGACGGCGAACACAGCGGCGAAGCCTGGCAACAAGGCCCGGTGATCCTGGCCTGGCCTGGCGTGCTGGCCAGCGGTCAGTGGGAAGGCTACAACCTGGTGATCCACGAACTGGCCCACAAGCTCGACATGCTCAACGGCGACGCCAACGGCCTGCCACCGCTGCACCACGACATGCGCGTGCAGGAATGGGCCAGCGTGATGCAGAGCGCCTACGACGACCTCAACCGCCAACTCGATGCCAACCCGGACGCCGAGACCGAGATCGATCCCTACGCCGCCGAAAACCCCGCTGAATTCTTTGCCGTCACCAGCGAATATTTTTTCAGCGCCCCGGATTTACTGGTCAGCCGTTATCCACAGGTGTACGCCCAACTCAGCCGCTTTTATCGCCAGGATCCCCTGGCCCGCCTCACCCAACTGCAAGCCAGCGACCCGCGCTATCAGCCACAGGGCGAATGACCGTACGACGTCTGGCGCATGGCATCGGCGTCAGAATGTGCCTATAATCGCCGCCACTTTTAGGCCAATCCGGCCATGTTTCATGGCCAATTAACGGGGGCAACGCCCAATGAGCTACAGCAAGATTCCGGCTGGCAAAGACCTGCCGAACGACATCTACGTCGCCATCGAGATTCCGGCCAACCACGCGCCGATCAAATACGAAATCGACAAAGACAGCGACTGCCTGTTCGTTGACCGTTTCATGGCCACCCCGATGTTCTACCCGGCCAACTACGGTTTTATCCCCAACACCCTGGCCGACGACGGTGACCCCCTCGACGTGCTGGTGGTAACCCCTTACCCGGTGACCCCAGGTTCGGTTATCCGTGCTCGTCCAGTCGGCATCCTGAACATGACCGACGACGGCGGCGGCGACGCCAAAGTGATCGCGGTTCCACACGACAAGCTGTCCCAGCTGTACGTGGACGTGAAGGAATACACCGACCTGCCGCCCCTGTTGCTGGAGCAGATCAAACACTTCTTCGAGAACTACAAAGACCTCGAAAAAGGCAAATGGGTGAAGATCGACGGTTGGGGCAACGCAGACGCCGCCCGCGCCGAGATCCTGAAGTCGGTTGCTGCCTACAAAGGCTGATACCCGCTCCTCATTGCCTCGGCAATTGAAAAAGCCCCGATCATTCGGGGCTTTTTTTGTGGGAAAAATTAAACGACAAGTTCAATAATTTATAAACAGCGTTTAACCGCCATCTAATTCCGAAGTAACAGGCTACAACTAAGCAAAGACCTACATGCGCAACTCAACGCATAGTTTATTTGATCTATTTTCCCGGTCAGTAAGCTCTGTGTTTATGAATACATCAGGTGATCGTTTAAAAGCGCTACTTCGGGAAGTTCATCTTTCCGCCTCCGACTTCGCCAAGAACCGCGGTGTCACGCCCCAGCACGTGAACAACTGGTTCAAGCGTGGTGTACCCATGGGCCGACTCAACGAGATCGCAGAACTGCTGTGTATCTCCAGCCGTTGGCTGCGCACCGGCGAAGGCCCCAAACACCCACCGGCCAACTTCCTGCTGGATGGCCCGAGCTCACGAAAAGGACTGCCCACCACCCGCGAAGCCAGCGGCAAATACCTCACAGGCCCCGCCTGTATCCCGGAAAAAACCGACGTGGAGATCGACCTCCACCCCTCATTCACCTCCACCGAGCGCATCCGCATCTCCTTGCATACCCTCCAAGCCCTGACCGTAAACCCCGACCGCGCCCTGGGTGCCTACATGGTCGACAACAGCATGATCGACATCATCCAGCAAGGCGCCACCCTCGCCATCGACCGAGGCCGCACCCAAATCATCGACGGCGAAATCTACGCGGTAGAACACGACGGCATGCTGCGCATCAAGTACCTCTACAACCGACCCGGCGGTGGGTTGCGCATGCGCAGCCACAATGCCGGCGAGCACCCCGACGAATACCTCACCTACGAGCAGCGCTTCGAGCAGAACTTCCAGATTGTGGGCTGGGTATTCTGGTGGTCCACCCTGAATAACCGCCGCCCGCCCGTGCCGCTGGATGCGCATTTATTGGGCTGGGAAGGCTCTAAATCGGATCCGGAGGTGGGCAACTGAGGTGAATGTGGGTATCATGCGGCCCACATTTGGCAAGGGGTGGCTTTGCGCTACCCACCTTGCCTGGCGAAGCGGAGGAGTTCCCGCGGATGCCCCTACTATTCAGCCAGACGTGATGTGGGCTGAGCGATTTGAAGGCTGGTGAGGCTTGTCAAAAACAAGCTGAGGCAGTCCCCGAGAAGCCGGCCACAAGCCGGCTTTTTAATGCCCGTGAAAATCCCAAGTCAATTGTCCAACAAGCTGCTGGACAATTGAATGACCAAAAGCGGGCGGCTTACAGTCCGATTCGCCACCCTCTTTTCCATCTCCATCAAATACATCACCGCCCTCTGCGGCGTACCCAGTGGCTCCCCAAGCACCCTCGACGCAGCTACCATTGTCTCCTATGAGTTGACGGTATTACCGGTTTCACCCAATTTATCCCCTACTGCCCACCCATTAATCTGTGCCCATGTTGAACACAACGCCCAACCAACCTGAACAAAAAAAGGATTCAACCATGAGCACTGCAACCTACAACCGCTTAAACAAAGACGACGCCGTAGTCCTGCTGGTCGACCACCAGACCGGCCTGATTTCCCTGGTGCAGGACTTCTCGCCCAACGAGTTCAAGAACAACGTGCTCGCCCTCGCGGACCTGGCCAAGTTCTTCAACCTGCCGACCATCCTCACCACCAGCTTCGAACAAGGCCCCAATGGCCCGTTGGTGCCGGAACTGAAAGAGATGTTCCCGGACGCGCCGTACATCGCCCGCCCTGGCCAGATCAATGCCTGGGACAACGAAGACTTCGTCAAGGCGATCAAGGCCACCGGTCGCAAGCAGATCATCATTGCCGGCGTGGTCACCGATGTGTGCGTAGCGTTCCCGACCTTGTCGGCGCTGGCGGAAGGGTTTGATGTGTTTGTGGTGACCGATGCGTCGGGCACGTTCAACACCACGGTGCAGCAGGCGGCGTGGAGCCGGATGACGCAAGCCGGGGCACAGATGATGAACTGGTTCTCGGTGGCCTGTGAGCTGCACCGCGACTGGCGCAACGATATCGAAGGCCTGGGGAATCTGTTGTCCCAGCGTATTCCCAACTATCGCAACTTGATGAATGGTTATGCGGCGCTGACGGCCCATCAGAAGTAAATCAACTGAACCTCGCCATAAGCCTGCCCTAAGAAGCAGGCTTTTGTTGCTGTGCGCCGACCACAGGGTACTTATCGCCAGTTCTACCTAAAGACCCTGCAAGGGCTGACTCTTAAACCGGTACCCCGACCAACATTTGTCCGGCTACACGGTCCAGCACTGCAAATGCCTCTTCACGCTTTTCAACAGACATTCCAGCAATATTGCGTAGCTTCCATTGCACCGCAGGTAGCTTATCAATACCGTCCAGGGCCAGCAGCGCCCAATCAGGCTTTGCACGCTTAAGTGAAAGCAAAAAAGCAGCATCTTGCGCACAAAACTGCTGCCGTATCGCCTCAAGCAACCCATGCCGGGTACTCTCCAACTGTTCAAGCGTGACAGGCTCACGGGTCATGCCGGCAAACTCCGCTTGGAATATGCCCGCGAGCGGTTTCCACCGTGGCGCGAGCAGCTCGCTCATCGGCCTCCGATGACTGATCAAGTACACCAGAAAACCCTCGAAGATTTTCCGCGTCAGCCCCTCCTCGCGGAGCATCAGCATCACGTCGAAAAGATCCCGGGGATGCTGCCGATCCAGCGCAGCGCAAATCTTGCCACCATACAAATCGGGCAACGAGACCACAGGGATAGAAGCGAACCCGAATTGATCTTCAACCAACGCCACGACATCACGCTCTTGCGGCGCATGAACAGTGCCCCGCATCACGGGCGAAACTTCGATCTTGATTTGAGCAAACGGGCTGCGTACCAGCACTCGCAGCTCATCGTCTCGATTTGTTTGGACCGTCGCACCGACGTGAGGTAAGCCTTGCCCAACCGCATCCGCAATGCGTTGGAGTGCCAGACGGACATCGCCTAATGCCTGCTGGCGATCAGAACTGGGCAGATACGCCAGGTCGATGTCCACCGACAGACGAGGGAGATCACGTATGAACAGATTGATGGCCGTCCCCCCTTTCAGGGCAAAACACCGCTCTGCCGCTACGTGAGGGATGACCTGGACCAACAATCGAACCTGAGCGGCATAACGAGCATCAAGCGCCACTGGCAAAACTCTCCGGCACGGTGATTAGAAACTCTTTATCGAGTCGACCACCCCGGATGAGTTGGCGCTTACCTTTACCTAGATCGATGCTGGAAAGATCTATTCGCTCATACCACACGTGCCGCGCGTTTCGCGCCAGCAGGAGGAAAACACGTTTGACGCGAATCGAGTTGCACGCTTCAAGCAACCTCTGCAGGCGCCTGGGGCTCAGTGAGCCCAAACCGCTGAACACATCAGCGACATGACTGAAGAGCATCTCGTCGGCGGCTTGATGAATAAGCTCGAGTACGGCGCGTTCCGGGGTTGCGATTTTTAACTCAAATCGGCTGTAAGGGACTTGGAAAACTTGTAACGCCATATCTTCCATTTCCGCGAAGAGTCCACCGGGATAGAAGTTCACGTCAACGTCCCAAGGGTACTTGCGGAACCAGCCCGCAAGCACAGCGCCCGGTGCTCCGAACAGATCGACAGCCTGCTTTCCAAAGGCGAGATAATGGCTGTAGCCGAGCAAACTCAACGCCGTCGCGCCGCCCGGCCAAATATGTACCGATGCATTTTGCTGCAAAGCGAATACCCCGCCCTGCCAATCCAGGTCATCGCCGCAGCGTTTCCACGCGCCATGGCCCACCCGCTCGACCCAACCACTGCGCTGATACTTTTGGATCAGGCTGGGGCCGACGCCATGGCTATGCAGCCAGGCCTGCGTAGCAATTGAACCCGGTGTCCAAGCAGCCAGCACACGGTTTATTTTCATGATAAATAAACACCTATAAGGCTATATTTTTCATAAATACTAAACCATTCTTGAAATGATTTCTGCGACAAACCATAGATAAACAATCGTCTCCTTTGAGTTGACGGTATTACCTATTCCAGCCGATTTATCCCCCGCAGCCCACCCATTAATCTGTGCCCATGTTGAACGCAACGCCCAACCAACCTGAACAAAAAAAGGATTCAACCATGAGCACTGCAACCTACAACCGCTTGAACAAAGACGACGCCGTAGTCCTGCTGGTCGACCACCAGACCGGCCTGATTTCCCTGGTGCAGGACTTCTCGCCCAACGAGTTCAAGAACAACGTGCTCGCCCTCGCGGACCTGGCCAAGTTCTTCAACCTGCCGACCATCCTCACCACCAGCTTCGAACAAGGCCCCAATGGCCCGCTGGTGCCGGAACTGAAAGAGATGTTCCCGGACGCGCCGTACATCGCCCGCCCAGGCCAGATCAACGCGTGGGACAACGAAGACTTCGTCAAGGCGATCAAGGCCACCGGTCGCAAGCAGATCATCATTGCCGGCGTGGTCACCGATGTGTGCGTAGCGTTCCCGACCTTGTCGGCGCTGGCGGAAGGGTTTGATGTGTTTGTGGTGACCGATGCGTCGGGCACGTTCAACACCACGGTGCAGCAGGCGGCGTGGAGCCGGATGACGCAAGCCGGGGCACAGATGATGAACTGGTTCTCGGTGGCCTGTGAGCTGCACCGCGACTGGCGCAACGATATCGAAGGCCTGGGGAATCTGTTGTCCCAGCGTATTCCCAACTATCGCAACTTGATGAATGGTTATGCGGCGCTGACGGCGCGTAAGGACTAATTCAACCGCTGCACACACTAAGCCTGCCTTGAAACGCAGGCTTTTTTGGTTAACTAGCAATGCGCCATTAGCACACTCGCCCTAATTGAGACGGCACCGCCTCACCACTAAAGTCCTTCGCTTATTTCGAGTCTCAAGGAAGGACGCTATTGAATACCTTAACCAAAATCGGGCGCTGCCTGGCACTGCTGCCCGTCTTGCTGATCAGCACAACGTCGGTATTGGCCGATGAAGAAACACCGATCGGCGACTGGTCGATCATCTACGGCAGCGGCCGCGCCCATAAAAACGTGATGTATGCGGCCGACCGTACCTCCGTGGTGCCCTCGAACCACAACAAGGGTGCGAAGCTAGTGGCCGTCACGGTGGTGTATGAAGAACCGGGCAAGCCCATGATCGACGTGTACAACATCGAAGTGCAGTGCTCCACGCGCAAGCTGCGCTTTCTTAACGGGCAGTCGGTTGCGCCATTTTCCTACACCCTCACGCACTTGAAGGTCTCCAACACGTGGCAGACGCCAAAGGAGTTCTGGCTCGACCGCACGCTCGCGTATGTCTGCGAACCGGGCAAGAGCAAGGACACCATCGCCATGGGCAAGATGACCCACCTGCAGATGATCCAGACCACCAAGGCCATGTTCGAGCAGTTGGGGCCGACTCAGGAGAAGAGCCAGATGATCGATGACCTCGACGACATGCTGGGCAACAAGCGCTGAGCAACACTCACCTACAAGAAGGATTCACGATGCCTACATGGACAAGGCTGTTGCTGGCTGGGCTTTTGTTGCCCTCCGTGCTGTTTATCAACGGGTGCCACCTGATTGCACAATCGCGCTGGGAAGGCCGGGACGTGCAAGAGGCGTTGGATTTATTCGGCAAGCCCGACTCGATGAAGAAGCAGAATGCGCCCAATGGCGACACGCAGGTGGTGATGACCTGGCACAAATCCTCTTCATGGACGACCACTGAAGCCGCCGGGACCTCAATGAATCACACCGGGAACGGGATGGTGTACACGGAGTATTACCAGCAGGTCGGGCACAGTTCGGATTGCAAGCTGGAAGCTACGGTGGATAAGACGAAGAAGATCGTGCTGTTCAGGATTGAGGATGGCCGAATCCTGCATGGCAAGTGCCTGAATGTGCCATTTGTGCCGGGGTATATACCGCCGGGGTTTTGAGGCTATCAGTCGGTTTTAACCCGCCAGCTCCCGCTCGATCTGCTCGATGCTTGGCAGGCTGGTTCGCAGCTCTGCGGGCAACGACGCAACCAGTTGATATTCCGCTACACCAATCGGTCGATTGTTATCGCGCAGCGCATATTCGGCGACGACTTCGTTCTTGCTCTTGCACAAAAGCAGGCCGATGGTGGGCCCATCTTGCGGATGTTTAAGCTGGGCATCGACCGCAGCCAGATAAAAGCTCAGCTTCCCCAAGTGCTCGGGTTTGAACTTGCCGGCTTTCAGTTCGATGACCACGTAGCAGCGTAGCTTCACGTGATAGAACAGCAGATCGACAAAGAACTCATCGCCTCCGACATCCAGCAGTACTTGCTGGCCGACAAAGGCGAAACCGGCGCCCAGCTCCAACAAAAAGTCGGTGACGTGCTTGATCAAGGCGTTTTCTATGTCGCGCTCCTGCGCGTCCAGGGCCAGGCTGAGGAAGTCAAAACGGTAAGGGTCTTTCAGCGACTCACGCGCCAGGTCGGATTGCGGTTTGGGCAGGTGGGTCTCGAAGTTGCTGACCGCCTTGCCACTGCGCTCCAACAAGCGGTTTTCGATGTGCATCACCAGCGAGTTACGCGACCAGTTGTTCTCTATCGCCTGGGCTATGTACCAGCGGCGGGTTTCGGGGCCGGGGAGTTTATCGAGCAACACCACATTGTGGCCCCAAGGCAATTGTGCAGCAGCCTGTTGCACAAATTCAGCATCTGGCCACGCCTCGGCAAAAGCACGCATGTACTTGAGATTACGCGGCGAAAAGCCCTTCATTTGGGGAAAGGCCGCACGCAAATCCTGGGCAAGTCGATCTATGACTTTGCTGCCCCAACCCTGCTCCGCCTGGCGGGTCAAAATGTCGCGGCCGATATGCCAATAGAGCAACACCAATTCCCGATTCACTGCCAGTGTTGCGCGCTGTTGCGCCGCATGAATACGGCCTTTCAGGTCGGTCAGCCAGTCACTGTAGCCCGCTGGTGGTGCGGTCAAGCCGATACAGGGTTCGCTCATGCCATATCACTCTGGAGTTTTGAGGCAGGCTAGTCAGGCGCATTGACGGTCACAAGGGGAGAAGGTCGTTCCAGGAAGGCCCCTTCAATAACCACAGAAACGTCCTGCTGGCCATTGCGGACTACTGACTTGACTCTCCCCTATACAGCAGCCCTTACCCTGGAACGCCTTGTTCAGGACCTCCCCATGACCCCGCGTACCCTGGTGATCCTTGGCCATCCTTCCGCCACCAGCTTCTGTTCAGCCCTGGCCGATACCTACATCCAAGCGGCAAAAACCGCCGGCCATGAAGCACGTGTCGTACGCTTGGGCGACCTGGCTTTCGACCCCGTCCTTCATCACGGTTACACCCAGATTCAGCCGCTGGAGCCCGACCTGCTCAGCGCGCAATCCGACATCCTGTGGGCCACTCACCTGACATTTATTTTCCCGATCTGGTGGGGGGGCATCCCGGCGCTGATGAAGGGATTTATCGACCGAATTTTCCTACCCGGTTTTGCCTTTAAATACCGAGCAGGCAAGGCTTTTCCTGACAAACTGCTCCACGGCCGAACGGCACATTTACTGGTGACCCTGGACACGCCGCCATGGTATTACCGTTGGTTCTATCGCATGCCGGGCATCCACCAGATACGCAAGACCACGCTGGGGCTTTGTGGTGTCAAGACTGCAAAGACGCTGCTGTTCGGGCCGGTGTTGGGCTCCACTGCGGCGCAGCGGGATACATGGCTGAAACAGGCCGGCGCTTTAACGGAAAAAAGGAGTTTTCATGTACATCGGCAAAGCCGCGCAGTTGTCGGGCACGACCATCAAGGCGATTCGTCACTATGAGGCGATTGGGCTGTTGCCTGCGGCACAGCGTCAGGGCCAATACCGGGTCTATTCGGCGCAAAACGTTGAGCTGTTGATGTTTATCAAGTGCGCGCAGCAATTGGGGTTCAAGCTCAAGGAGTTGCAGGAGATTCTTGCAGGCCACATAGGCGATGCATTGCCTTGGGAGCGGGCGGACCAGGCAATCGCAGACAAGAAGCAGGAACTGGCCCTGAAAATTGCCGCGCTACAGGAAATGCACGTGGGATTGCAGACATTTGAAGCACAGTTGAAAACATCACAAGAACAGTGCTCGTCAATGACGCAAAGATCCTGACCGGCGGTGAGCCGAATAAAATGGGTATTCGGCTCATTTGATGAGCCGAATAGGGCGCTTATTCGGCTCACCACCTGAACACCCTTCCCCGCTTATTTGCCCAGAATCCCCATGTCTGCTAGTGTCGCGCCGGTTTACCGTCTACCGGAATAGCCGCCATGGCCCGCAAAAAAGTTGCACTCGATTTCGAACAATCCCTCGCCGACCTGCAAACCCTGGTCGAGCGTCTGGAGAACGGCGAGTTGTCGCTGGAAGACTCGTTGACAGCGTTTGAGCAAGGCATCGGCCTGACCCGTGACTGCCAGAGCGCGCTGGCGCAGGCGGAGCAGAAGGTGCAGGTGTTGCTGGAGCGTGACGGGGAGTTGGCCGAAGAACCTTTCGATGCGGAACAGCCCGAATGATCGACGCGTATCAGGCCAGTAGCCAAGCCCGGGTGAATGCGGCGTTGGAACCCTTGTTTGTTGCGCCAAGCCCCGAACTCAAGCGTCTTTATGAGGCCATGCGCTACAGCGTGATGAATGGCGGCAAGCGCGTGCGTCCGCTACTGGCCTACGCCGCCTGCGAAGCCCTGGGCGCACCCGCCGAACAGGCCAACGGAGCGGCCTGTGCGGTGGAGTTGATCCACGCCTACTCCCTGGTGCATGACGATTTGCCGGCGATGGACGACGATGATTTGCGTCGCGGCCAGCCGACCACCCACAAAGCCTTTGATGAAGCCTGTGCAATCCTCGCCGGGGACGGCCTGCAAAGCCTGGCGTTCAGCGCACTGCTGGACCCGGCATTGAGCAGCGTGAATGCCGAGATCCGCTTGCGCATGGTCACCGCCCTGGCTGTGGCGGCAGGGCCCGCCGGCATGGTCGGCGGCCAGGCCATCGACCTCGGCTCGGTCGGCCAAAAGCTCGACCAGCAAGCCCTGGAATACATGCACCGCCACAAGACCGGCGCCTTGATCGAAGCCGCCGTACACTTGGGAGCACTCGCCAGTGGGCGTGCCGACGCCGCTCAGTTGGCCGCACTGAAGACCTACGCACTGACCATCGGCCTGGCCTTCCAGGTGCAGGACGACATTCTCGACGTAGAAAGTGACACCGCGACCCTGGGCAAACGCCAAGGCGCCGATATCGCACGAGACAAACCGACTTATCCTGCGCTACTCGGGCTGGAAGCCGCCAAGGCCTACGCCCTGGAACTGCGCGACCAGGCCCTGGACGCCCTGCGACCTTTCGACGCGGCGGCCGAGCCACTGCGTGACTTGGCGCGGTATATCGTCGAACGCCGGCACTGATAACGGCGGCCTTTAGCGCCGCATATCGGCCAAGTTCGGCGCTCTGCGTGGGCAGTTTGCGATGCTTGAGGTAAACTGCCGCCTCTTCTATACCTATAACGATTCGCCTGATGCCCACGACGTTTCAAGAGATTCCCCGCAAGCGCCCGTCCACGCCCCTGCTCGACCGTGCTGTCACGCCGGCCGGCCTGCGTCGACTCGGTGAAGCCGAGCTGGAAACCCTGGCCGATGAGTTGCGCCTGGAATTGCTCTACACGGTCGGCCAGACCGGTGGGCATTTTGGTGCCGGCCTGGGCGTCATCGAGCTGACCATCGCCCTGCATTACGTGTTCGACACCCCGGACGACCGGCTGGTGTGGGACGTGGGCCATCAGGCGTACCCGCATAAAATCCTCACGGGCCGCCGCGAGCAAATGGGCACCCTGCGCCAGAAGGACGGTATTGCCGCCTTCCCGCGCCGCGCCGAGAGCGAGTACGACACCTTTGGCGTCGGCCACTCCAGCACCTCCATCAGTGCCGCGCTGGGCATGGCCATTGCCGCCCGCCTGCAAGGCAGTGATCGCAAGGCGATCGCGGTGATCGGTGACGGCGCGCTGACCGCCGGCATGGCGTTCGAAGCGCTGAACCATGCGCCGGAAGTGGACGCCAACATGCTGGTGATCCTCAACGACAATGACATGTCGATCTCGCGTAACGTCGGCGGCCTGTCGAACTACCTGGCCAAGATCCTCTCCAGCCGCACCTACGCCAGCATGCGTGAAGGCAGCAAGAAGGTGCTCTCGCGTCTGCCCGGGGCGTGGGAAATTGCCCGGCGCACCGAAGAGTATGCCAAGGGCATGCTGGTGCCCGGCACGCTGTTCGAAGAGCTGGGCTGGAACTACATCGGCCCCATCGACGGCCACGACCTGCCGACCCTGATCGCCACGCTGCGCAACATGCGTGACCTCAAGGGCCCGCAGTTCCTGCATATCGTCACCAAGAAAGGCAAAGGCTTCGCCCCGGCGGAAGTCGACCCGATTGGCTATCACGCCATCACCAAGCTGGAACCCCTGGACGCTCCTGCCGCCGCGCCGAAAAAGGCCAGCGGGCCGAAGTACTCCGGTGTGTTCGGCGAATGGCTGTGCGACATGGCCGCCGCCGACCCGCGCCTGGTGGGCATTACCCCGGCGATGAAGGAAGGCTCCGACCTGGTGGCGTTCAGCGAGCGTTTCCCGCTGCGCTACTTCGACGTGGCGATTGCCGAGCAGCACGCGGTCACGTTTGCCGCCGGCATGGCGTGTGAAGGTGCCAAGCCGGTCGTGGCGATCTACTCCACCTTCCTGCAGCGCGGCTACGACCAGTTGGTGCATGACGTGGCGGTGCAGAACCTCGACGTGCTGTTCGCCATCGACCGCGCCGGCCTGGTGGGCGAAGACGGCCCGACCCACGCCGGCAGCTTCGACCTGTCCTACCTGCGTTGCATCCCCGGCATGCTGGTGATGACGCCGAGTGACGAAAACGAACTGCGCAAGATGCTCAGCACCGGCCACCTGTACAACGGCCCGGCCGCCGTGCGCTACCCGCGCGGCAATGGCCCGAATGCAGTGATCGAAAAGGACCTTGAGCCTATCGAGATCGGCAAGGGCATCGTGCGTCGCCAAGGCAGCAAGGCCGCCTTCCTGGTGTTCGGCGTGCAATTGGCCGAAGCACTGAAAGTCGCCGAGAAGATCGACGCCACTGTGGTCGACATGCGCTTCGTCAAACCCCTGGATGAAGCCCTGGTGCGCGAGATTGCCGGCAACCATGAGTTGCTGGTGACCGTTGAAGAAAACGCCATCATGGGCGGCGCTGGTGCGGCGGTCAGCGAGTTCCTGGCGCGGGAGAATATCCTCAAGTCGGTGCTGCACCTGGGCTTGCCGGATGCGTACGTCGAACACGCCAAACCGGCGCAGATGCTGGCGGAGTGTGGGTTGGACGAGGCCGGCATTGAGGCATCGGTGCGCGAACGCATGGCGTTGCTTAGCCTGTAGAAACCGGATCACCATGTGGGAGGGGGCTTGCCCCCGATAGCGGTGGCTCAGTCAAAATTATGCTGACTGACACGACGCCATCGGGGGCAAGCCCCCTCCCACATTTGATTTGCGCCATCTTCAAATGCCATGGACAGCCCATGAAACACCTTAGCCTCACCTTGCCCCTGTTACTGCTAACATCCCCCGAACTACTCGCCGACACCCGCGACGACGCGCTGAAGCTCCCCAACGTGGTCATCAGCGCCAACCGCCAGGTCCAGGCGCGCAACGACAGCAGCGCCGCCAACACCGTGTTCACCCGCGACGACATCGACCGCCTGCAACCCACCAGCCTCACCGACCTGCTCAGCCGCGTACCCGGCGTGCAAATAGCGCCCACCGGTGGCCGTGGCAGCTTGCCCGGGGTCTATATCCGTGGCACCAAATCCGCACAAAGCCTGGTGTTGGTGGACGGCCAGCGCATTGCCAATACCACCTCCGGCGACAGCGGCCTGCAATATCTGAACGTCGACCAGATCGAGCGGGTAGAAGTACTGCGCGGCTCACGTTCGGTGATCTACGGCAGCGATGCGATTGGCGGGGTGATCCAGGTGTTCACCCGGCGCAATGCCGGGCAGGGCCTGCAACCACGTCTGAAGCTCGGGTTTGGCAGTAATAAGACCTGGGAGCGCAGCCTCGGCCTCTCCGGCGGCGATGAGCACACGCGTTTCAACCTTGGCGCGAGCCTGGATGAAACCGCCGGTATCAACTCGACGCACACCTCGTTCCCCAGCGATGGCGACCATGATGCCTACCGCAACCAGTCCCTCAGCCTGAACCTCAGCCATTCGTTCAGCGATGCGCTGGAGGTGGGGTTCAACCTGTTGGATAACCGGGGCAAGTCGGAATACGACAACAGCTTCGGCCGCTACGACGTCGCCACCGGGCAAACAGTGGGGCAAAAACCCTACACCGATTACACCGTGAGCAGCGCCAGCGGTTATGTCGACGCCACGCTCAACGAGCGCTGGCAATCGCGCCTGGAACTGGGCCATAGCGAGAACCGCGACACCAAGCGCGACACCCTCAGTGATGACTTCAGTGTGTTCAACACTTACCGCGACTCGGTCAACTGGCAGAACGATCTGACGCTGAATGAGCAGAACAGCCTGATTCTCGGCGGTGACTGGTACGAGGACCGCTTCCACGGCTCCACCACCCTCACCGAAAACAGTCGCTGGAACCGCGCGGCCTTTGTTCAGCATCGCTTCCATGGCGAATGGTTTTCCACCGAGCTGGGGCTGCGGCGTGACCAGAACCAGCAGTTTGGCGGGCAGAACAGCTGGAGCGGCACGCTCACGTTGCCGGTCAACCCGGACAACGACCTGCTGTTGAGCTACAGCGAGGGCTTCCGCGCCCCGACGTTCAATGACCTGTATTACCCGGACGAGTACGGCTTCAAGAACAGCAACCCAAACCTGAAGCCCGAAACCTCGAAAAGCTACGAACTGCAATGGCGTAGCCAACTCAGCGACACCAGCCGACTGGAAGCTTCGCTCTACCGCACCGACATCCAGGATGCGATCGTGTTCGACAGCGACGGCCCGCAAAACGTCAGCTCAGCGCGCATCAACGGCTTCGAAGCCGCGCTCAAGCAAGAGCTGTTCGGCTGGCAAGGCAACCTGGGGCTGGCACTGATTGATCCACGAGACCGCGATTCCGGACGTACGCTGGCACGTCGCGCCAGGCGCACCGTGAGCCTGGACCTGGATCGCCAATTCGACCAATTCGGCGTCGGCGCCAGCTGGCAAGCGGTCAGCAGCAGCTACGACGACGCGAAGAACCAGCAACCGTTGGCTGGCTATGGCTTGCTCGGGCTGCGCGCCAGTTGGACGCTGAACCGTGAAGTCACGCTGAGCATGAAGCTCGATAACTTGCTGGACAAGGCCTACAGCCGGGCGCTGTATCAGTACCAAGGCCAGCAATATGGCTACCGGGAAGAAGGCCGGGCGCTGATGGTTGACGTGACCTGGACGCCGGACCTCTAGCGGGGCGCGATTACCTCACACAATCGGGCCACGGCTTCCAGCATCTGCCCGCTGGGCCGCTCCAGGCCTTTATCCGGCACCAGTCGCACCCGCTCAGCCATCGTCGGCCAGACCTTCCAGGCCTCCTTCTGCGCCTGGTCGCCCACCAGAATCATCTCGGGATCACGCTGCAACACCGACTCAATGCTCACCTGCGGGGCCGGCAGCTTGAGGTCATCAAACACATTGCGCGCGCCGCATACCTTTAACGCATCGCTGATGATCTGCCCGCCACCCACGGTGTACAGCGGCTTATTCCATACCTGGTAAAACACGCGCAATGGCTCGGCGCGCTGATAGCGCTGTCGCAGCTCGGCCAGGCGTTGGCGCAACTGCGCGGCCAACTGTCGACCCGCGTCAGCGCGACCCAATTGCTCGGCAATGGCCTGGACCTGGGTGGTGAGCTGTTCAAGGCTATGGGGTTCGGCGACGTACACCGGGATATTCAGGCGCTGTAACTGCTCACGCTGGGCCGGGCCGACACTGCCGGGCCACAGCAGGATCAAATCGGGCTTGAGGCTGAGCAGCCGCTCCATGTCCAACTGACCGTATTGCCCCACTGACTGCACTTGCACCAACGCTGCCGGGCGTTCGCCGCCGTCGAGCACGCCCACCAGCACATCGGCTGCGCCCAGTTCGACCACGATTTCAGAGAGGGACGGCGCCAGGCTCACCACACGTTCGGCCGCCAGCGCCTGGGCACTGAATACCAGCAACACCGCCAGCCAGTGACGAATCATCCCAGTTGACGGGGAATGCGGTAGAGGTAGAACAGCACCACGGTCGACAGCGCCAACAGAAACAGCGGCACCGCTTCCAACCCGACGAAGACCGATAACGCGCCGATCCAGGCCGGTACGGCAGCAACCAGCAACGCCGTGCGCCGACGCGCCGCCAGGGTGATCCAGGCAGCCGGTTCTTCGGGGGTATCCAGGGCTTTGGAGGTGGCGATCAACGCGTGTTTATAGCCGTTGAAGTAGCGCAGGCTGAGGAACATCGAGGCCACGCCGGCAATGAAGAACGGCATGGCCAGCACCGGCAGCAGGGATTCGGCCTGGCCGAACACCAGGTTGAGTACAAACAGGGGGAGCAGCGCCAGGGCCAGGTACTGCCACCAATTGAAGGACAGCCGCCGTTTCACCTGGCCTCGGGTCACGCGCGGTCGACCTCGCCCTGGTGCTCGTTGCCCATCATGTGGTCGAGCTTGCTGGCCTTGGTGGCCAGGTAGAGTTTGTTGTGCGGGTTGTGCCCGGTGTGCAGTGGCACACGTTCGGCCACGGTGATGCCCATCTCGGTCAAGGCTTTAACCTTGCGCGGGTTGTTGGTCATCAAACGCAGGGATTTGACGCCCAGGTGCTCAAGCATCGGCAGGCAGATCGCGTAGTCACGCTGGTCGGCGGCAAAGCCCAGGCGCTCGTTGGCCTCGACAGTATCGGCGCCGCCATCTTGCAGCTCGTAGGCGCGGATCTTGTTCATCAGGCCAATGCCACGACCTTCCTGGCGCAGGTATAGCAGCACGCCACGGCCCTCACGGGCGATCGCGCGCATGGCGGCTTCCAATTGCGAACCGCAGTCGCAACGCTGGCTGAACAACGCATCACCGGTCAGGCATTCGGAGTGCACCCGGCCAAGCACCGGCGCGCCATCGGCGATATCGCCCAGGCTGAGCACGACATGCTCGCGCCCTGTGGCTTCTTCGAGAAAGCCGTTCATGGTGAACGTGGCAAAAGGGGTAGGCAGCTTGGAAGCGGCGACGAAAACGACGGGCACCGTGTGCTCCTGATTTCAGTTTTTACAGAGGCGGCTATTGTAACAGCAGGTTCCTACAGACGCTTAAGCTGAATTATCGCTGATAAAGATCAATGGGTTCGATTGGCCTTCATCCTGGTTCTATGCAGGTCAGAACGGATAGGGTTGTTTCCAGCGCTCGAATATCGGCTTTAACTCACCGCTTTTCACCAGGGCCGCCATGCGTTGGTCAAAGACAGCCATCAAGCCCCGGCCCCGCTCGTTATCGACAAACCCGATGTACAACGGCAGTTCGGCAATCGGCGTCAGCGTGAACTTCGACGGGTCATCGGCCTGGTTGAGCACGTATTTGGCCTCGGTCAACGCATCGATATAGAAGTCCGCGCGGCCGTGTTGCAGCATCGGCAAAATGCCGTCGCGGCGCTCGACCTGGTTGAAACGGCGCACATTGGGCAAGTACTCCTCATACTTGTAGCCGCGCACCCAGGCCAGTCGGTAGTTGCCCAGCGTGGCCACCGTCGGCGCCGGCGTGGTGGCCAGCCCCAGGGCGAAGATGTGGTCGGAGTCGAAGTTCCAGTGGGGATACAACACGCCTTCGGCTTCATCGCGATAGGAACCAACCCAGCCATCCACCTCGCCGCGTTGGGCCAGGCCGACCGAACGGGTGTAGGGCACGGAGCGGGTGTGCAATTTGATGCCGGCGGGCTCGAAGACCTGACGCAACACGTCCCAGGCCAGGCCCGTGCCGTCTTTGTTGGTGTAGTCGTTCCATTCCTCACTGGCCAGCATGACCTTGCCGGGCACGTCCTGCGCCTGGACCACGGCCGTAAAGGCACACAGCAGTATCAGCAGCCAACGGCGCACATCCATGGTCACGACCTCCTACAGGGCCTTGCATCCTTGATAACGCTATAGAGGGTAGCGCAGGCCGCCGATTCAGGGCGTCTCGCGAAAATGCTGATAACCACGGATGGCTGGCGTGATGTCCTGCCCGCTGCCATCGAGCAACGTAACGCCCTGCCCTGCCTCGACCCGGCCGATCACATGGATCGGCCAACCATCGGCCAGCAACGGCGCCAGTTCGGCGGATGGCAGGGTGAACGCCAGCACGTAGTCATCCCCCCCACTCAGGGCTGCCACACGCGCGTCGTCTTCACCGACAAACGCCAGCAGCGCCGGGGACAATGGTAACCGCTCGCGCTCAATCAACAGGCTGACCTTTGACGCCATCGCGATATGCCCGCAATCGGCCAGGAGACCGTCGGAAATATCCATCGCAGACGTAGCCTTTCCACGCAGCGCCAGCCCCAGGGCCAACTGCGGCTGCGGCGACCAGTAATGAGCCAACAACGGCTCGGCGATGGCTGCGTCGGCGCTGCGCTGGCCCAATACCAGTGGCAAGGCACCGGCGGCATTGCCCAATTCGCCGCCGACACACAGCAGGTCACCCGGCTGCGCACCGCTGCGGGTCAAGGCTTGCCCGGCCGGTACACGACCAAACACCGTCATGGTCAGGCTCAGAGGGCCACGGGTGGTATCGCCGCCCACCAGGCCCACGCCGCAGCGTTGCGCCATGAGGTTCAAACCCTGGGCATAGCGTTGCAGCCAATCGGCATCGACGGTTGGTGTGGTCAAGGCAAGGGTAAATGCGAGGGGGTTGGCGCCCATGGCCGCCAGGTCGCTCACCGCCACGGCCAACGAGCGTTGGCCCAGCAGGAACGGGTCACAGGGGTCGGCAAAATGCACCCCGGCGACCAAGGTATCCGTGGAGATTGCCAACTGCTCCCCAGCGGGGAGCGCCAGCAAGGCGCAGTCATCGCCGATCCCCAGGGCAATACCTTCGCCGCCCTGCGCACAAGGCGCGGCGGCGAAGTAGTTGCGGATCAGCTCAAACTCGCCCATTCAGGTTTCAAGCGCGATTCAGCGCTTGTACGCCTTCACTTCGGCTTCACGCAGGCGTGGGGCCAGCTTGTCGAGCACGCCGTTGACGAACTTGTGGCCGTCGGTCGAACCGTAGACTTTCGCCAGTTCGATACCTTCGTTGATCACCACGCGGTACGGCACATCGACGCGATACAGCAGTTCCCAGGCCGACAGGCGCATCACGCACAGCTCAACCGGGTCCAGCTCTTCGATGGTCAGGTCCAGGCAAGGCGCCAGAGCGGTGTCGATCTCGGTCAGGTGCGCGTGCACACCGTGCAGGATGTCGTGGAAGTACGGCAGGTCGGCGAAAGTGAAATCGTTGTCGACGCGAAACTGTGCTTCGATCTCGTTCAACGACGCGCCCGCCAGGTGACGCTGATACAGCGCCTGGGTCGCCAACTGACGAGCAGCACGACGCTTCTCGTTCTTGGACGGTTTGCCAGCATCGGCTGGACGTGGCTCGCGCGGGTTGAAGTTGTCGCTCTCGTCAGAAATCACTTGGCCTCCAACTGCGACAGCAGGCTGACCATTTCCAGGGCAGACAGGGCAGCTTCAGCGCCTTTGTTGCCGGCCTTGGTGCCGGAACGCTCGATGGCTTGCTCGATGGAATCCACGGTCAGCACGCCGAACGCAACCGGTACGCCGAACTCCATGGACACCTGGGCCAGGCCCTTGGTGCATTCGCCAGCCACGTATTCGAAGTGCGGAGTACCGCCACGAATGACCGCGCCCAGGGCGATGATCGCCGCGTATTCACCCTGTTGAGCAACTTTTTGCGCAACCAGTGGAATTTCGAAGGCGCCAGGGGCACGGATAAGGGTGATGTCGCTTTCGCTAACACCGTGGCGAACCAGGGCGTCAACGGCACCGCTTACCAGGCTTTCAACCACGAAGCTGTTGAAGCGGCCAACCACCAGGGCATAGCGGCCTTTGGGGGCGATGAAGGTACCTTCGATGGTCTTCAGGGTCATTCGACAAATCTCTTAAAGAGCCGGGACGCGTGTATGACGCGTCCCTTAGTGATATTTGAACCGCGAACAAGGGGCGAAAATCGCCGGCCTTTATTCGGAGGGCACGTATTCTACTACTTCCAGGTCGAAACCGGATATCGCATTAAATTTCATCGGTGCGCTCATCAGGCGCATTTTGCGCACGCCCAGGTCACGCAGGATCTGCGAACCGGCACCGACGATGCTGTAGGTGGTCGGTTTTTTCACCGGCGCGTGGTCCGCCGTTTCGCGGATATGCGCCAGCAGCACATCGCCATCCAGCGGATGACCGAGCAACAGCACTACACCGCTGCCTGCCTCGGAGACCGCAGCCATGGCGGCGCGCAGGCTCCAGCGGCCCGGTTGCTTGACCATCAGCAGGTCGCGCAATGGGTCCATATTGTGCACACGCACCAGGGTCGGCTCTTCGGCGCAAATGGTGCCCAGGGTCAGCGCCATGTGCACATCACCTTCCACCGAATCACGGTAGGTCACCAAATTGAATTGGCCCAGTTCGCTGTCCAGTGGCTGCTCGGCAATCCGCTGAACGGTACGTTCGTGAATCATGCGGTAGTGAATCAGGTCGGCGATGGTGCCCACCTTGATGTTGTGTTCGGCAGCAAAGGCTTCGAGTTCAGCACGACGGGCCATGGTGCCGTCGTCGTTCATCACTTCGCAGATCACGCCGCTTGGTTCGAAACCGGCCATACGCGCCAGGTCGCAGGCGGCCTCGGTGTGGCCGGCACGGGCCAGGGTGCCACCCGGTTGGGCCATCAACGGGAAGATGTGGCCGGGGCTCACGATGTCTTCAGCCTTGGCATCTTTTGCGGCGGCGGCTTGTACCGTGCGTGCGCGGTCGGCGGCGGAAATCCCGGTGGTGACGCCGGTAGTGGCTTCAATCGATACGGTGAACTTGGTGCCAAAACCCGAGCCATTGCGCGGCGCCATCAACGGCAGCTTGAGCAACTCGCAGCGCTCGCGGCTCATGGGCATGCAGATCAGCCCACGGGCGTGCTTGGCCATGAAGTTGATGTGCTCGGCCTGGCAGGCCTCGGCGGCCATGATGATGTCGCCTTCGTTCTCGCGGTCTTCGTCATCCATCAGGATGACCATCTTGCCTTGGCGGATGTCTTCAACCAGTTCTTCGATGCTATTGAGCGCCACGCGGCACCCCCTTGGTCAGGATTTCAGGTAGCCGTTAGCGGCCAGAAAACTTTCGGTGATGTTACTCCCGGCTGGCTCTGCGGCCTTATCGCCCAACAACAGGCGCTCCAGGTAACGGGCAAGCAAGTCCACTTCCAGGTTCACCCGGCGACCTGGCTGGTAAGACGCCATGATGGTTTCGCTGAGGGTGTGGGGAATGATGGTCAGTTCAAATTCGGCGCCATTCACGGCGTTCACGGTGAGGCTGGTGCCGTCGACAGTGATCGAGCCTTTGTGGGCGATGTACTTGGCCAGCTCTTTGGGCGCGCGGATGCGAAATTCCACGGCACGCGCGTTTTCGCTGCGCGATACCACTTCGCCGACGCCGTCGACGTGGCCGCTGACCAGGTGACCGCCGAGGCGGGTGGTCGGGGTCAGGGCTTTTTCCAGGTTCACCGGGCTGCCGGCCTTGAGGTCGTTCATCGCGGTGCAGTCCAGGGTTTCCCGGCTGACATCGGCGGCAAAGCCGTTGCCCGGCAGTTCGATGACGGTGAGGCACACGCCGCTGACGGCGATACTGTCGCCCAGCTTGACGTCGCCCAGGTCCAACTTGCCGGTTTCAACCAGCAGGCGCACGTCGCCGCCCTTGGGGGTCATGGCGCGGATGCTGCCGATGGATTCGATAATGCCGGTGAACATGGCCTTCTCCTGGAAAACGGGACGGGCACTTGAGCGCCCGGTCAGAATTATACGCTCGCTGCTGGCACAGGGATGGCAGTGACTCGCCAGTCGTCGCCTACAGCGCGCATTTCAGTGATCTTGAGTTGGGGGGCGGCGGCCAGTTTCTCAAGCGGCCAGTCCAGCAAAGGCCGGGCGGCGGAGCCGAGGAACTTGCCGGCGATGAATATCACGTACTCATCCACCAGGCCTTGCTGGGCAAATGCACCCGCCAGGCTTGGCCCTGCCTCTACCAACACTTCGTTGACGCCACGAGCGGCCAAGGCGACCAGCGCCGAGCGTAGATCGACCTGGCCATCGACGCCCGGCACCACCAGGCACTCGGGACCACGAGGGAACTGGTTTTCCGCAGTCACGCAGGTGATGACCAACGCCGGGCCGGCCTTGAAGAACGGCGCATTGAGCGGCACGCGCAGACGGCCGTCGATCAGTACACGCAACGGCGGGCGCGACATGGCCAGCGCCGTGGTGGCGTCGTCCAGGCCGAGTTCGGCGGCGCGCACGGTCAGGCGGGCGCCATCGGCGAGCACCGTGTCGGCGCCGGTCAGCACCACACTGGCCTCGGCACGCAGGCGCTGCACGGCGGCGCGGGCGGCGGGGCCGGTGATCCATTGGCTTTCGCCGCTGGCCATGGCGGTGCGACCGTCCAGGCTCATCGCCAGCTTGACCCGCACGAAGGGCAGGCCGTGTTCCATGCGCTTGAGAAACCCCGGATTCAACGCGCGGGCCTGGGCTTCCAGTACACCGCTGAGGACCTCGATCCCGGCTTGCGCCAGACGCTGCATGCCGCGCCCGGCCACTTCGGGGTTCGGGTCCTGCATGCCGGCCACTACACGGGCGACACCGGCAGTTACCAATGCGTCCGCGCACGGCGGCGTGCGCCCATGGTGGCTGCAGGGTTCGAGGGTCACGTACACCGTGGCGCCACGGGCCTTCTCACCGGCGGCACGCAGCGCGTTGGGCTCGGCATGGGGTTCGCCGGTGCGCTCATGCCAGCCTTCGCCGACAATCTGCCCATCGCGCACAATCACGCAGCCCACACGCGGATTGGGATGGGTGGTGTACAAACCCTTGCGCGCGAGTTCCAGGGCGCGGGCCATGTAATGGGCGTCGAGCACCGCTTGTTCGGCAGACGGTGGGTTCATTCTTTGGCAGGCTCCCGGGCCAGGCGGTCGATCTCTTCGCGGAACTCATTGAGGTCCTGGAAGCGTCGATACACTGAGGCGAAACGGATGTAGGCGACTTCGTCGAGCTTTTGCAGCTCACCCATCACCAACTCTCCCACCACCAGGCTCTTGACCTCGCGTTCGCCGGTGGCACGCAGCTTGTGCTTGATATGCACCAGCGCCGCCTCCAGCCGCTCGACACTCACCGGGCGTTTTTCCAGGGCGCGCTGCATACCGGCACGCAGTTTTTCTTCGTCGAAGGGTTGGCGGCTGCCGTCGGATTTGATCAGGCGCGGCAATACCAGTTCGGCGGTTTCGAAGGTGGTGAAACGTTCACCGCAGGCCAGGCATTCGCGCCGGCGACGGACTTGATCGCCCTCGGCGACCAGACGCGAGTCAATGACCTTGGTGTCGTTGGCACCGCAGAAGGGACAGTGCATGGTGGGCAGGCCACAAATAATGGGAGGGCCATGGTAGCGCATCCCCGTGGCAAGACAAGCCATAGCCTTTACGGTATATAGGCTGACTATTATGTTTCATATTTTTTTAAGCCACGGATTTTGTCCTTTCTGGAGCCGTACATGCAGTTACGACCACTCGTTTTGCTCACCCTGTTCAGTTTCCTGGTCGCCTGCAGCAGCGAAGCCCCCAAACCGACCACGCCTCAACCCACGCCCGCGCAAGAGAAAAAAGTCCCCGGTATTGAAGACCTCGGCCCCCTGCCCGCCTATCAACGTGAAATCAGCGGCAGCCTGACCAACATTCCGGCCGGTGCCGAAGTGGAGATGGCGCTGTTGGTGATCGACGACCGCTCGCGCCCGCAACAATTGCTGGCCAGTAGCGTGCTGACCGGTAACGGCAAGCCCCTGGCCTTCCGCCTGCGCTTCAATCCTGAAGCGTTCCCGGCTGGTGCCCGGGTTGAATTGCGCGGTCGCGCCAGCCAGTCCGGCCAGTTGATCCTGCACCTGCCCGCCGTGCGCATCACCCAGGCGATCACCCAGACCACCGGCCCCCTGCAACTCGTCAAGGCCCCATGACGCCACCGCTTGGCCTGCAAGCCGCCCTCAGCGAACTGATCGGCGACGCGCAATTGGTGCCCTGCCCGCTGCCGGGCACTGAGTTGTCGTTATGGCTGCTGGATGCGGACAACATGGATCGCGCCTTCAGCCCCGAAGAAACCCGGCGCATCCTGCATGAACCGCCCTACTGGAGTTTTTGCTGGGCCAGTGGTTTGGCCTTGGCGCGCTATCTGGCGGCGAACCCTCAATGGGTCGCCGGTAAACGTGTGCTGGACTTTGGCGCCGGCTCCGGTGTGGCCGGAATTGCCGCCGTCAAGGCGGGCGCCGACGAAGTGGTGGCCTGCGATCTTGACCCGCTGGCGCTGACATCCTGCCGGGCGAATGCCGAACTCAACGGTGTGAACCTGGGTTACTCCGCAGACTTTTTTGCCGAAGCCGATCGCTTCGACCTGATCCTGGTGGCCGACGTGCTCTACGACCGGGCGAACCTGCCACTACTGGATCAGTTCCTGACCCGAGGCCGTGAAGCGTTGGTGGCGGACTCACGCGTGCGCGACTTCCAACACCCGGATTATCAGCGCCTGGGCATCCTCGATGCCCTGACCCTGCCGGACCTGGCCGAGCCTTGGGAGTTTCGCAAGGTGAGCCTGTACCATTCACGGCGTTAACACGGTAGGCCGGTGTGCCTTTGCACATGGGACCTAAGGATAAGTCTCAACCGGTGAAGAAGTGCCTCGGATGTCTTTGCTATAGACACACACAAGGCCTAGCTGGGGCTCAAGTTTAACGACAGAAGTGCCTTTCCCCTCTTTAAATTCCACCTCTGTATAGCCATCCTGAGTCGTGCAATCCACTTGCGCGGGCTGACCATACTTCATAAAAAATTGATTACGCGAAGGCGGGGCACGACGAAACTCAGCATATATACCAAACCAATTGCCCTGAAATCGCACCAAAGGTTCGACGTTCTTATCAGCAGCCTTCAACTCAACCACTGCATTCAGCGCATTTCTCATCTCCCCGGGAAAAGGCAAGCTTTCTCGACTATCCACACCAACAACACACAGTGTATGGATGCCCACCTGCGGCCCAATCTCATCATTAATATAAGCGTTAGCACTGTCTATTATGTCGCTATAACCGTGCGCCACCTCACAACTCCTCGGCCGCCTGGTCACCTTGTAGCGATAGAATGGTTTATCAAGGGTCAATCGCATATTCCATGTTGGATACACGGCAGGCGAGCCCGCAGTTAAATCTTCGGGAAGATAATATTGCTGTTGGCGTGCCACGTCGCCAACGATCGAATAAGCGGGAAACAATACACATCGCGCTGGGTCTTCAGAAAATACACCGTCTACAAAACAGCGGTCGATCATGTCTGTCGAAATCCCGTAATTAGTTTTTTCCGTATAAAATTTTCCATCCTTGATTTGGCAGGGCATATGCATACCACACTGATACGGGCCGTAATCATAAATCGTGTTTAACACCCCTACTATTTTATTGGTGGAGCGTTCAATAATCGGACTGCCAGAACTGCCAGGCCCGGTACCTTTACACTTATTTTTCATGGTATGGCGCCATACCCAAACATCCTCAACCACCTCCGGCGCATTTTCCAACTGGCAAGCGGCCACCCGCAGGGGGTCTATGCCTTTACCGCCAACCACCAGAATATCCGTGCCTTCATCAGGACGCCGCCCAAATAAAAGAGGTTGAACACCGTCTTCCATCACCGAGGCAAGGCTTGCCTGCAACTCCAGAATGGCCAGATCCACACCGCGCATGCTGCTCCAATTGACTTTCTTGAACGGGTAGGCTTTCGCGGTACTTTCTTGACCTGTAAAAAATTTGAACTGTATGGCCCCCTCAAAATCAGTGTCTCTTAGAATCTCGCCCCCGTCCAAACTGACGCAGTGCCCATTCGTCAAAACATAAGCAGGACCTTTGGCGACGCCATCAACTCTAGTATCCAGCAGCGTCCCAACACATCGGGTGGGATTTTGAATTCGCCCAACACCGTTCCAATAGTCATAGCGCCCATCTTGATTATTCAGTACTCTGCCGGGCGCAAAATTTTCGATTCCTCTGCCAATGTCAAATTCAGCATTGACAGGCTGCGATATATAACTGAGCCCCACAAAAACAAATGCAGGCAATTTAGTAAACATAAACACTAACTCATTAACCGATGAAGCCTTATAGAACCGAAAACATTCACGAGCATCGTGGTAAATAGTTAATTTTTTTACGCAACTAAATCCTCTGTCTACATTGTGAAGTTTTTACGTAATCTCATAACGCAGACAGTTATCCTGAGGGCCCGACTCCATGTCAAAACAACAAAGGGTATCGGCGCCCCCCAGACAAATCAGCCCACTGTAGATTCTTGCGCTTTCAGCCAACCGCGCCAGCCCTTATAGTTGCCCCCATTCCAGCTTTATTCGAGACGCCCCATGAGTGAGCCCATGCCGTATATCTTCGATGTCACCACTGCCACCTTCGACCAGGCGGTGATCGAGAATTCGTTCCACAAGCCCGTACTGGTGGACTTCTGGGCCGAGTGGTGCGCGCCGTGCAAGGCGCTGATGCCGTTACTGGCACAGATCGCCGAGAGTTATCAGGGTGAGTTGCTGCTGGCCAAGGTCGACTGCGAGGCCGAGCAGGATATCGTTGCGCGTTTTGGCATTCGCAGCCTGCCGACGGTGGTGTTGTTCAAGGATGGCCAGCCGGTGGACGGGTTTGCCGGGGCGCAGCCGGAGTCGGCGGTGCGGGCGATGCTCGAACCCCATGTGCAGATGCCGCCGCCGGCTGCGGCAGATCCTCTGGAACAGGCCCAGGCGCTGTTTGCCGAAGGTCGTATCAGCGATGCGGAAGCGGTGCTGGTCGCACTATTGGGCGAAGACAACACCAACGCTGCGGCGTTGATCCTGTACGCACGTTGCCTGGCCGAGCGCGGTGAATTGGGCGAAGCCCAGACCGTGCTGGACGCGGTGAAAAGTGACGATCACAAGGCCGCCCTCGCCGGGGCCAAGGCGCAGATCACTTTCCTGCGCCAGGCGGCCGACCTGCCGGACGCCGCCGACCTGAAAAGCCGCCTGGCGCAAAACCCGCAGGACGATGAAGCGGCCTACCAGTTGACGATCCAGCAATTGGCGCGCCAGCAGTACGACGCAGCACTGGAAGGCTTGCTCAAGCTGTTTATCCGCAACCGCAGCTACAGCGAAGGCCTGCCGCACAAGACCTTGCTGCAGGTGTTCGAGTTGCTGGGCAATGATCACCCGCTGGTGAGCGTGTACCGCCGCAAGTTGTTTGCCGCGTTGTATTAATCGCCGACCCAACTGTACAGCGGCGTATCCCCGCCGCTGCTGACTTTCACTTGGGCGCTATGACGCAGGCGCACCAACAGGCGTTTGCCCGCGGAGGGGTCGCCAGACAAGCCTTCCAGTTGATCGAGCAGTTCCAGACCGCTGAGCTGGCCGGCCTTGCGCAACAGGTCCTGGGCGCCTTGCCACAGGTCATCAGTGTGTTTGACCGGAGCCACCGGTGCGGCTGTCGCGCTGGCAACGGGCGTCGCCTGCAATTGCGCGCCCAAGCGGGCCCAGTCGCCGTCATCCAGCTCCAGGGTCAAGTCCACCGGCAGGTCGCCGACGGTTCCACGAATTCGCAACATCGTCCTCACTCCTGCACTTTTCTGACGAGCATGCTCCCATGCGGCTTGCGCAACGCCAAGCGGACGGTCAAACTCTGGCACTATTGTTATAAGATCACATAACAAAACTTTCATGTTCTGGAGCCCTCTCATGCGCCGTCTGTTGCTTGCTTTGCCGTTTGCCCTGCTGCCATTGGCGGTTGCCCATGCCCATGATGATCACGACCATGAACACGGCAGCCTTGGCGCCCACGAGCATGGCGTCGGTCGCCTCAACGCGGTACTCGACGGCCAGGCCCTGGAGCTTGAGCTGGACAGCCCGGCGATGAACCTGGTGGGTTTTGAACACCTGGCCACCACTCCGGCGGACAAAGCCAAGGTCGCCGCAGCACGCAAACAGCTGGAAAACCCAGTCGCCCTGTTCAACCTGCCCAAGGCCGCCGGTTGCGTGGCCAGCAGTCAGGAACTCAACAGCCCGCTGTTCGGCGACAAGCCGGAAGCCGACCATGACGACGACGATGATGACGCCAAAGATGGCGCCCACGAACATCATCACGACCACAGCGAAATCCACGCCCACTACCAGTTCACCTGCGCCACGCCGACCGCGCTGAGCAACCTGGACCTGACCCAGGTGTTCAAGACCTTCCCCGCCACCCAGAAAATTCAGGTACAACTGATTGGCCCGAGCGGCCAGCAAGGTGTTGAAGCGACGGCCACAGCAGCCACCCTGAAGTTCTGAATTCACATGACCCACGCATTGATCGAACTGTCCGACCTGGGCTTCAACTGGCCCGGTCATCCACAGTTGCTGGACATCCCCGCATTCCGCCTGGAAGCGGGGGAAACCCTGTTTCTCAAGGGCCCGAGCGGCAGTGGCAAAACCACCCTGCTCGGCTTGCTCGGCGGCGTGCAGAAACCCAGCCAGGGCAGCATCCGCCTGCTCGGCCAGGAGCTGACCGCACTCTCGGCCGGCGCCCGCGACCGTTTTCGCGTCGACCACACCGGCTATATCTTCCAGCAGTTCAACCTGCTGCCGTTCCTGTCGGTGCGCGAGAACGTCGAGTTGCCTTGCCACTTTTCCAAACTGCGTGCACAACGCGCCAAGCAGCGCCACGGCAGCGTTGATCAGGCCGCAGCAGCCCTGCTCGCGCACCTGGGTTTGAAAGACAAAACCCTGCTGGAACGCCGCGCCGACTCGCTGTCCATCGGCCAGCAACAACGTGTCGCCGCCGCCCGTGCGCTGATCGGTCAGCCGGAACTGGTGATCGCCGACGAGCCCACCTCGGCCCTGGACTACGACGCCCGCGAAGCTTTCCTGCAACTGCTGTTCGCTGAATGCCGCGAAGCGGGCGCCAGTCTGTTGTTTGTCAGCCACGACCAGAGCCTGGCCTCGCTGTTCGACCGCAACCTGTCGCTGGCCGAACTCAATCGCGCCGCCACGCCCGCAGAGGTTTGAGATGTATCTGTTCCGTCTAGCCATGGCCAGCCTGGCTAACCGCCGCTTTACCGCGATTCTCACCGCGTTCGCCATCGCGCTTTCAGTCTGCTTGTTGCTCGCGGTGGAACGCGTGCGCGTTGAAGCGCGCAACAGCTTTGCCAGCACCATCAGCGGCACCGACCTGATCGTCGGCGCCCGTTCCGGTTCGGTGAACCTGCTGCTGTACTCGGTGTTCCGCATCGGCAACGCCACCAACAACATCCGTTGGGACAGCTTCGAACACTTCGCCGCCAGCCCCCAGGTGAAATGGGCGATTCCGATTTCCCTCGGCGATTCGCACCGCGGCTACCGCGTGATGGGCACCAACGAATCCTACTTCGAGCACTACCAATACGGGCGCAAGCAGAACCTCGAACTGGCCAGCGGTCGTGCCTTCGCCACCGACCCGTTCGAAGTGGTGCTGGGCGCCGAAGTCGCCGACGCGTTGCACTACAAACTTGGCGACAAACTGGTGCTGGCCCATGGCGTGGCAGTGGTCAGCCTGGTCAAGCACGATGACAAACCGTTCACCGTGGTCGGCATTCTCAAGCGCACCGGCACCCCGGTTGACCGCACCTTGCACATCAGCCTCGGCGGCATGGAAGCGATCCACATCGACTGGCACAACGGCGTGCCGGCCCAGGGCAAAGGCCGCATCAGCGCCGACCAGGCGCGCAATATGGACCTCACGCCCCAAGCCATCACCGCGTTCATGCTCGGCCTGAACAACAAGATTTCCACCTTTGCCCTGCAACGGGAGATCAACGAATTCCGTGGCGAGCCGATGCTGGCGATCCTGCCCGGCGTGGCGCTGCAAGAGCTGTGGAGCATGATGGGCACCGCCGAAAAAGCGCTGTTCGTGATCTCGCTGTTTGTGGTGCTCACCGGCTTGATCGGCATGCTCACGGCGATCCTCACCAGCCTCAACGAACGCCGCCGTGAAATGGCGATCTTGCGTTCGGTGGGTGCACGGCCCTGGCATATCGCGACGCTGTTGATCTTCGAAGCCTTCGCCCTGGCGCTGTCCGGTGTAATCGCTGGCGTGGGGTTGCTGTATGTGTGCATCGCCGCGTCGCGCGGGTACCTGCAGGCCAACTACGGCCTGGACCTGCCGATGTCGTGGCCGAGCGAATATGAATGGACGCTGCTCGCCGGTATCCTGGGCGCCGCGCTGTTGATGGGCAGCGTGCCCGCGTGGCGCGCCTATCGGCAATCCCTGGCCGATGGCCTGTCCATACGTTTATGAGGAAGGCTTTGATGCGTCGCGTCCTGTTTGCACTGTTGCTGCTGCTTGCCCTGCCCGCCTGGGCAGCCGAGCCTAAAGAACTGACGTGGTCGGAACTGATACCGCCGGATGCCCCGCCAGAAGTGCCGAACATGCAACCATTGCACAATCTCTCCAGCATGGCGGACGCCCTGGAATCGGCCCCCGCAGCCAAGCAGGACCTGCCCAATGCGCCGGTGGTGCCAGCGCTCGATGGCCAGCACATTCGCTTGCCCGGCTACATCGTGCCACTGGAGGTCAGCGAAAACGGCCGCACCACCGAGTTCTTGCTGGTGCCGTATTTCGGCGCGTGCATCCATGTGCCGCCGCCGCCGTCGAACCAGATCGTGCATGTCAAAAGCGAAATCGGCGTGAAGCTCGATGAGTTGTATCAGCCGTACTGGATCGAGGGCGCGATGCAGGTCAAACCGTCCACCAGCGAGCTCGCCGATGCCGGTTACCAGATGGAGGCCGAGAAAATTTACATGTACGAATTGCCCGAATAACGCTTATCGCCCTTTCATTGAGCTGAGTCAAAAGACCGAACGGAACGATCTTTACCATTGGACCTACAACTTTTAAACGTCCTTTGGAGCTCCCATGAACAAGTCTCTGCTCGGCGCGTCCCTCTTCGCGCTCGCCCTCGTTGCCCCCGTCGCACACGCTCACGAAGCGGGCGACATTCTGGTTCGTGCCGGTGCAATCACCGTAAACCCGAAGGCGGACAGCGGCCACGTCAAGGTTGACCAAGGCCCATTGGCCGGCGCCAACCTGGGCGGCAAGGCGACCATGAGCAGCGACACTCAGTTGGGCTTGAACTTCGCCTACATGCTGACCAACCACGTGGGTATCGAACTGCTGGCCGCCACACCGTTCGAACATGACGTGAAGATCAAGGGCACCGCCCTCGGCGCCGCCAACGGCAAGCTCGGCACCCTGAAACACCTGCCGCCGACCCTGAGCGTCGTGTACTACCCACTGGACAACAAGTCGGCCTTCCAGCCGTACGTGGGCGCCGGTATCAACTACACCTGGATCTACGACGAGCACGTCGGCAGCCGTGCCCAAGGCGCAGGTTTCAGCAACTTCAAGGCTGAGAACTCCTGGGGCTGGGCCGCACAGATCGGCGCCGACTACATGATCAACGACAAGTGGATGATCAACGCCCAGGCGCGCTACATAGACATCAGCACCAAGGCCACCGTGGACAACAACGCCCTGGGCCAAGGCACACGTGCCAAGGTGAACGTGGACGTGGACCCGATGGTTTACATGGTGGGTATCGGCTACAAGTTCTGATGCCGACCTGACCAGCAATACAAAAACCAATGTGGGAGGGGGCTTGCCCCCGATTGTAGTGTGTCAGCCAACACCTAGTTGACTGAACCACCGCTATCGGGGGCAAGCCCCCTCCCACATTTAGCTCACGCCCACATTGGGTTTTGTGTTGGGTCAGCCATGGCGGTAGAACCGATCCAGCAACGCCGGCAACCCCGCCCGCCACGCCCGTGGCTTGATGCCGAAGGTGTGGAGGATTTTCTTGCAGGCGAGCACCGCGTGTTGCGGCTCTTCACTCGCATCCGGCCGGGCCGCATGAGCCTGGGCGGTCGGGGATTCGATCGCCAACGGGTGATAGCCGCGCGCTTCGGTGAGGATCGCCTGGCCCAGCGCCAACGGCGTGGTCGCCTCATGGCCGGCATAGTGGTACGTGCCCCACAGCGGCGCCGCGCAATCGAGTTGCTTGAGCACCGAAATGATCACCCGTGCCGCGTCATCCACCGGTGTCGGGTTGCCGCGTCGGTCGTCGGCCATCAGCAACTCATCCGGCTTCTCGGCCCGGGCCAGGAAGCGCCCGAGGGTGCCGTCGACGCTGTCATCCAGCAGCCAGCCGAAGCGCAACAGCACATGTTGCGGGCAGGTCGCGCGCACGCTCTGTTCGATACGCCACAATGCCTGGCCGCGCAGGCCCAGGGGCACCGGCTCGTCTTTTTCGCTGTAGGCGGTGGCGCGGGAGCCATCGAACACGCGATAGCTGGACGGCTGCAACAGGGTGATGTTGTGGTGTTGGCACAGCTCGGCCAGGCGTTCGATGGCGAACTCCTGGGCAGCCAGGCGGGTTTCGCTGACCGCTTCGGCCTGGAACCAGTCGAAGTAGTAGGCGAGGTTGATCAACGCATCGGGACGGGTGTCGTCGAGCAATTGGGTGAGGCTCGCGGCATCCCAGCCGTCTTGGGGCGGTTTGGGTGCGAGGAAACCGATGTCTTCCTCTGCACCGAGGCGAATCAGCGCCTGCCCGAGGGCATTCCCGCCGCCCAGTAACATAAGGCGCATTCGCATAGATTGAGCAGGCCCGGTCTGTTTGGAACGAAGGTTTTCTGGTATTGGCCAGAATCGTTGCATTTTGCGGGTTTGTAGCGCAACCGTCACGGATTAACTATCTTCGCATCCACCTCCCCCGGCTCATGCTCAAGGGCCGTGCGCGCTGGCACCATGACCTGCTGTGGATAAGTCTGCGCGAAGTGCACCTCGGCGCAGTTATCCACAAGCTTTTTCAAGCGCTGGTTGAACGCACGGCTGACCGCATACTGCCCACCCGACACCGTGCGGAACTGCGCCGTCAGCACCACGCCGTTGAGGTCCATCTTGTCTACGCCAAATACTTCCAATGGCCCTTGCAGGTTGTACTTGAGGAACACGTCATCACGGATCGACTGCCCCGCTTCGCGGATCAACTCCACCGCCTTGTCCACGTCCGTGTCGTAGGTGAACTGCACCGAGAAGAACGCATAGGCAAATTGCCGCGACTGGTTGGTGACCGCCTTGATCTGGCCGAACGGCACCGAGTGCACAAAGCCCTTGCCGTCGCGCAGGCGCAGGGTGCGGATGGTCAGGCCTTCGACGGTGCCGGCATGGCCGGAGTCGAGCACCACCCAATCGCCGATGGACAGGGTGTCTTCGATGATGATGAACAGACCGGTGATCACATCCTGCACCAGTTGCTGGGAGCCGAAACCGATCGCCAGGCCGACCACCCCGGCACCCGCCAGCAACGGGGCGACGTTGATGCCGAGGTTAGCCATGGTGGTGATTGCACAGATCACCACCAGAATGATTTTCACCGCATTGCGCAGCAGCGGCAGGATGGTTTTCACCCGCGTACTGGGCTGTCGGCTGGAGCGTTTGTTGACCGGCGGCTTCAGCGCTTCCTGGATCGCCGTGTCGAGCACCACCCAGAACAACCAGGTCATCAGCAGGATCAGGCCGATGCTGCTGAGGGAGTCGCTGATTGCGCGGCCAATCGAGTTGCGCTCGGCGAATTCAAACAACGACACGCCCCAGATACGCCCGAGCACTTCGATAAACGCCACCGCCATGACGATGCGCAACAGCGCATGCAGCAGACTGAGGAAGCGCTCTTTGTAGGCACTGCTGCGCTGGATTGCCACCTGGCTGCGGGATTTGAACAGGTGTTGCAGTACCGTACTGAGGAATACCGTGCCGATCAGCAGGATCGTGGTGAACAACGCGCAGCGCAGCACCTTCTGGTTGTCTTCGCCGGCGCCGATCAGGTTGATCGCCGAGACCAGCACCATCAGCAGGATCGGCCAGTACCAGAGCCCCGAAAAAATGCGCAGTGATTGCTGCAGGGCCGGGTGTTTGAGGCGCTGGGCCAAAGGCCGATTGCGGATCAGGTGGGCGACCGGGCGGCGCAGGCGAACCACCAGCACGCCAAAGATCACCGTCGCAAACAGGCCGGTGAATACCGCGATGCCGCTGGTGATATTACCGCCCAGTTGGCGTGCGATCTGCGGGCTGGTGAGCGCGTCGCTGAGGGCGGCGAGGAAACCGATCAGGAACAGCGGCTTGGGGCAGTAGTCGCGAATGATCTGCACCGCCGGGCGCTTGTGGCCAACGTTGAACATGACAATGACGCACAACAGCATCGAGGTAGAAAAGATGCCGCTGCTGGTGGCATACGCAAAACACAGCGCCAACGCGCGACCCACGGAGGTCGGTAGAAAATGGCTGATATACAACGTGAGGGGCAGGCAAACCAAAGCCGGGAGTGTGTACGGCACGACATAGCCGAGAACGGCCTGGAAACGTTTGCGCCGCTCGAAAAACGTGCGTTGCCCCAGGCGTCGCACCATCACACGCCCCAGTAACGTCAGCAGCGTAAAGGCGCCGCCCCACACCCCGGACAGCAACAGAAAGTCCCCGGCGACGCTCCACGGCGAGCGCTCAGCGGTCTGGTTGACCAGGCGGCCGACTTCGTTCGCGGCCCGGTCGGCGCGCAGGCGCCATTCGTCAATGAAGTTCTGGTTGAGGTCCAGCTTCTGCTGCACATCATCAATGCTGGAGCTGATCGCTCCGAGAAGGCCACCTTCCACCAGCAGCTCCGGTTTGGCCGGCGCCTCGGGTTCAGGCGCAGTGGCCGCAGCGTGTAGCGCGCCACTGCCGCAAAACAGCAGCACGCCGAGCAGTAATGCAATCTTGGGATTCAGCAAAACACCGGGCTCCTTCAAAAGGGTCTGTAAGGAACTGACGGGTTTGCGCCTTGAACGTTCCCCTCTGCCGTCTGTAGGAAGCCGGAAACTTTCAGCCAAAAATCGCAGTCAGCCATACACGGGGGCCAGGCCCCCACTTTTTTCACAGGAGCAATCATGGCTGCGATCCCCGACTGGGTGCCCATCACCCCCAGCGTCGCCATCACTCGCTTCACGGTGCTGACGGTCAATATCCACAAGGGCTTCACCGCCCTGAATCGACGCTTCATCCTGCCCGAGCTGCGTGAAGCGGTACGCAGCGTGGGCGCCGACATGGTGTTTCTGCAGGAAATCCACGGCACCCACGAGCGTCATCCGCAGCGCTTCAGCGACTGGCCAAACATGCCGCAGTACGAGTTCCTGGCCGATAGCATCTGGCCGCAATACGCCTACGGCCGCAACGCGGTCTACCCCCACGGCGACCACGGCAACGCGTTGCTGTCGAAATTCCAGATCGTACGCTACGACAACCTCGACATCTCCCAGAGCGGCCACGAAAACCGTGGCCTGCTGCATTGCGTGCTACGCCTGCCGGGCACCGGCCAGGAGGTGCATGCGATCTGTATTCACCTGGGCTTGCGCGAGATGCATCGCCAGCAGCAATTGCGCTTGATCGAGCAGCGCATCAGCGAGATCCCGGCCGACGCGCCGTTGATTGTTGCCGGTGATTTCAACGACTGGCGACAAAAGGCCGACCTGAGCCGCAGCGGCCTCAGAGAGGTCTTCGTCGAAACCCACGGCAAACCCGCACGCACTTTCCCGGCGCGTCTGCCGTTGCTGCCGCTGGACCGGATCTACGTGCGCAATTTGAAGGTGCATAACGCCCGGGTACTGACCACACGGCCCTGGTCCCATCTGTCGGACCATGTGCCGCTGTCGGTGGAGATTGAACTATGAACGTCGCCGTAGAACACATCGCCACCGACCAACCGCCCGACGAGGCCAAGGCCCGCGACCTGGATTACGGCTGGCAGAGCGGCAACCAGATCGAGTTGCTGGAGAACGGCGAGGCGTACTTCCCCAAGGTGTTCGAGGCCATGCGCGTGGCGCGGCGGGAGATCCTGCTGGAGACCTTCATTCTTTTCGAAGACAAGGTGGGCCACGAGCTGCAAGGCATTCTGATCGAGGCCGCGCAGCGCGGGGTAAAGGTGGTGGTTAGCCTGGACGGATTCGGCTGTGGCGAATTGAGCCAGCCCTTTCTTGGCGAGCTGGCCGAGGCTGGCGTCATCGTGCAGATGTTTGACCCGGCCTCCAAGACGCTGGGCGTTCGCACCAACTGGTTTCGCCGCCTGCACCGCAAGATTGTGGTGGTAGATGCCGAAGTCGCGTTTATCGGCGGGATCAACTTTTCCGCCGACCACCTGGGCGATTTCGGCCCCGAGGCCAAGCAGGATTATGCGGTGCGGGTGACAGGCCCGGTGGTGGCCGACCTGCATCATTTCGCCCTGGCCCAAAGTGGCCGTCAGGTGCGCACGCGACGCGGTTGGCGGCGGCGCCAGCAGCGGCCTGCGTTGTGGTCCAGCGACAACGGTGACGGTCTGGTGCGCTTGATCTACCGCGACAACGTGCAGCATCGCGATGACATCGAAGAGGCGTACATCTACGCACTGAGCAAGGCGCAACAGCGTGTGGTGATCGCCAACGCCTACTTCTTCCCCGGCTACCGCCTGCTGCGCGAGATCCGCAACGCCGCGCGCCGTGGCGTGCAGGTGCAACTGATCATGCAAGGCCAGCCCGACGTGCTGCTGGCCAAGCTGGCGGCGCGCATGCTCTACGACTATCTGCTCAAGGACGGCGTGGTGATTCACGAGTACTGCCAGCGGCCACTGCACGGCAAGGTGGCGCTGGTGGATGACGAATGGAGCACCGTGGGTTCAAGCAACCTGGACCCGTTGAGCCTGTCGTTGAACCTGGAAGCCAACGTGTTGATCCGCGACCGAGGGTTCAATCAACAGCTGTATGAACGCCTGGAAACACTCGCCAAAAACCATTGCCAGACCATGCCGGAAAACCGCAAGCCACGCCTGTGGCTCTGGCGATTGACCGTGGGCTTCCTGGTGTTTCATGTGATGCGTCACTTCCCCGCGTTGACCGGCTGGCTGCCTGCCCACAAGCCACGCTTGAAACCCATCGGGAGCCAGGCCAATGACCACTGAATCCAGGTTTGCACGGTGGAAAAAACCGCTGACGATTGCCTTCTTCCTGCTGCTGATCGTGCTGTTCACCCTGCTCGCTCGCCGCATCGATTGGAGCGAGGTGGTGCAGACCCTGGGCGACTTCAAGGTACGCACGCTGCTGATCGCAAGTGCACTGACGCTGTGCAGTTTCCTGGTGTACGCCAGCTTCGACTTGATCGGCCGCACCTACATCCGCCAGAACCTGGTGTGGAAGCAGATCTTGCCGGTGGGCATCATCAGCTATGCGTTCAACCTCAACCTGAGCGCGTGGGTCGGCGGCATCGCCATGCGTTATCGGCTGTATTCGCGGCTTGGCGTAAGCACCGGCAATATTGCCAAGATCCTCGGTTTGAGCCTGGCCACCAATTGGTTTGGCTACATGGCGATCGCTGGGGTCGTATTCAGCAGCGGCCTGGTCACGATGCCACCGGGGTGGAAAATCAGCACCACGGCGTTACAAGGCATTGGCGCATTGTTGGTGCTGGCCAGCCTGGGTTACTTGGTGGCCTGCCAGTTTTCGAAAAAGCGTGCGTGGACCATTCGCGGCATGGAAATCAACCTGCCGTCGGTGCGCATGGCGTGTCTGCAGTTGCTGTTGGGCGCGTTGAACTGGTCGCTGATGGCGGCGGTGATCTACACGCTGTTGCCGGCCAAGCTCGACTATCCACTGGTATTGGGTGTGTTGCTGATCAGCGCGATTGCCGGAGTGCTCACTCACATCCCTGCTGGTCTGGGCGTGCTGGAGGCGGTGTTTATTGCGCTGTTGCAGCATGAGGCGTCGCGGGGCAGTTTACTCGCCGGGCTGATTGCGTACCGGGCAATCTACTTTATCGTACCGCTGCTGATTGCACTGGTGATGTACCTCGGTGTGGAGGCGAAGGCCAAAGCGTTGCGAGTGAAGAAGGCGCCCGCCTGATTCATTGCGGGAGACTACTCAAACCCCAAAGCGGCTGCGGTAATCGCTGGGCGCCAGGCCGGTGATTTTTTTGAACGTGGCACGAAAGGCACCGGGGTCCTGATAGCCCACCGTCCAGGCGATATGGTCGATGGTGCCATTGGTGAACTCCAGCATCTGCCGCGCCTTGCCCACTCGCAGGTGCTGGCAATATTCGGTGGGTTTCAAGCCAGTGGCGTTGCGAAAGCGCCGTAGGAAAGTGCGCTCTTCCAGACCCGCCTCCAGGGCCATCGCCGCCAGGGAAACATCCACCGCGCCGCTGGCCTGCAACCAGTGCTGAACCTTGAGGATAGCCGCATCACCGTGGCCAAGAATCGGCGCGAAGTTACTGCCACATTGGCTGGCACTGTCACTGTGCTCGATCACCAGGAAACGCGCCGTGTCCGCCGCAATGCTCGGCCCCATCAGGCGGTCGACCAGGCGCAGGCCAAGTTCGGACCAGGCCATCAAGCCGGCGGTGGTGATCAGGTCGCCGTCATCGACAATGGGCTTATCGGCCTCCAGGCGCACGGCCGGGTAGCGGGTGGCGAAAGATTTGGCGGAGGACCAATGGGTGGTAGCGCTGCGCCCATCAAGCAAGCCACTGCGCGCCAGCATGATCGAACCAATACACACACCGCCCAGCACCGTGCCTGCCGCGTGTTGCTGGCGAATCCATTCCAGCAGCGCTGGGGGTGCCTGCTCTTCTGTAAACTCACCGATCGACGGCGGTACCAGCACCGCCATCATCGGTTGCTCGGGACCGGGATGGCTGCTGAAGACGCGCACCGGTGTGCCGGCGGTGTCCACCTGCCAATGGCTAACCCGCAGCAATGGCAACTGCGCGGATTGATGCTCGGCGGCGATGCGATTGGCCACGCCGAACAGATCAGTCAAGCCGTGCACGGCAGCCAGTTGCGCCCCCTGGTAGATCAACACACCCAGCTCAACCACGACCATTGTCAGTTTTCCCCCTGGTATTGTCGGTGCAGCCAATCCTAAGTGCGGACGCCAGCTAAGATACTGGGCCCATCAACCCATCACGAGGCAACACACATGGCCAAGCAAGCGCTCATCCTAATCGATATCCAGAACGACTACTTCCCCCAGGGCAAGTGGCCACTTGACGGCGTGGACGCCGCGGCGGACAAGGCTGCGCAGGTGCTGCAGGCGTTTCGAAAGACGGGTGATGCGGTGATTCATGTACGTCATGAGTTCACCTCCGATGACGCGCCGTTCTTCACGCCGGGATCCGAGGGGGCGCACCTGCATGAAAAAGTGCGGAACGAGGGCAATGAGCCGGTGGTGCTCAAGCATTTCGTGAATGCGTTTCGCGAAACCAACCTGCGTGCCCTGCTGGAACAGCGCAGCATCACCGACCTGGTGGTGGTCGGCAGCATGAGCCATATGTGCATCGACGCGGTGGTGCGGGCGGCGGCGGACCTGGGCTACACGGTTACGGTGATTCATGACGCCTGTGCGACGCGGGACCTGGAGTTCAATGGGCAGGTGATCCCGGCGGCGCAGGTGCATGGGGCTTATATGGCTTCGCTGGCATTTGGTTATGCGGGCGTGGTGTCGGCGGATGAATACTTGAAGGCGCAAGCGGCGGCGGCATGACCGCCACCTGTCGCTGCGGCGTCAGCGGGTCGCGATGATGAACAGGCGCGGAAACGGCAGCAACACTGTGCCATCGGCCAGGGCGGGATAGGCCTTAATAATTCGCGCCTGGTATTCCTGTAGGAAAGCGGCTTTTTCGCTGTCGGTCAAAGGCGCGAGGAACGGCCTCAGCGCCGACGCCTTGAACCACTCCACCACCGCCGCGTGATCCGCCAATGGGTGCTGATAGGTGGTGCGCCATACATCGACGGTACTGCAATGTTTGCTCAGCAGTTCGTAGTAGTAGCTAGCGGTGTGGCGCTCGTTGTGTTTGACCGTTCCGATCTTGGCCGACCACGGCCCCTCGGCCGCGACTTCGCGGGCGAGCCGGTGGGCGGGCTCATCGAGATTGTCCGGGGTTTGCACCGCCAGCGTGCCACCGGGCGTCAGTTGTTGGACCAAGTGCGGATATAGCCTGGCGTGGTCGGGCAACCATTGCAGGGATGCATTGGCCAGGACCACATCGAAGGTTTGCGCAGGTTTCCAGTCACCGATATCCGCCAGTTCAAAGTTCAGCGCCGGCAGCCGTTTGCGGGCGTCCACCAACATGTCATCGGAGCTGTCCATGCCGGTGACATGTGCCTGCGGGAAGCGCTCGGCCAGCACTTCGGTGGAGTTGCCGGGGCCGCAGCCCAGGTCGACGGCGTTGCGCACCTCGGTATTCGGAATGGCCGCGACCAGTTCACGGACGGGACGAGTGCGCTGTTGTTCGAACAACGTGTACTGCTTGGCTGACCAGGTCATCACGGCTTCCTCTTTACCCATCGTTGTGGTGAACAGCGCCTAACCCGAGCACGCAGCTAGAACATCCAGGTATCGTAGGGCGCTTTATAGATCAGATACTCTCGATCAAACATAACCTTGATAGCGGAGGGTTTAAAGGTACTGAGCTGTGCCTGCTGATGAACATCGCCGTTGTTGTCCGTCCAACGATAGTGCAGCGCGCCCTCTGGGGAGACCCTCAGTTGAACCTCCACTTGCTCACCCAGGGCTTGGCGCTGCACGGTATCAAATGCTCCAGCAGGTACCGATAAACGTAGACTGGTAACCCTTTCATCTCGATTGACCGTATTGAACAGGCGTGCAAACGACACTAGGTGGTCGGGTTGCTCAAGATCAAACAACACGCTCAACAGTTGCGTGTCAGTGAATAGACGCTCAAGGGGGAAGTCAATGTGGTTGATCGTGCCGGAAGTATGCGTGAACTGCATGGACAGGCCTGGCTTGCCTGAAATATTGTCAATCACACCGATGCCCAACCCATCCCTCATGGCCAGTGACAGGTTTTCGGCAATCAACTGGCGCAGCTTCGCCCGATCCGCAGGAGGATTGGCCTTATCGAGGTCCGCCATAGACTGCAAGGTGGGATGGGGCAACAAACCTATCCAGCCGGCGGCAACAGCCGCACGCATTTCAATTCGCGAAGCCCTGGGTTGAGTTTCAAGCTGCTGGAGAAAGGCCGTCAAGACCGGATTGAAGGGATCGACGTCCGCCAGGTATTTCACCGCTTCCAGCGTACGATCGGGCTCTTGATCCGCAGCAAGCTGCTCCAAGGCATAGCGGTGGGCCAGTGCCCCCTCCTCAGAATCCTGCCGCGCCTCACGCAGCATTTTGAACGCCTGAAATTTGAAGGGCTGCGGCTGACCGCTGTTCTGCAAGATGCTGGCCGCGATAGGTACCAACCCTTCGTCACGGTCCATGATCTCAAGGATGTAGAGCTTGCGATTGTTGTCGAACTCAGCATCGCGGAACAACGCTCTGAGTCGCAGGCTGACCGTATCGTTGCGGGCCCCAAAAACCCAGCCGCCACGGGCCACAGAAAGCAGTTTGAGCGCGTCGAGGAAGTCTGAAGTTTGCGAATCTTTCGCTTCGATTATCGACAGCAGCCTGCTCTCGTCACCTTTTCTGAAGTCCAGATTCACCATCGATTCGCCACGCGCCTTGCGGCGAGCCAATTGGATCATGTATGAATCCAGCAGCGCACGCGTGCGATAGGTGTCCAAAGTGCGATTGACGATCGAGGATTCATTTTCCAATGACAACCAAGATTCAACACGTTGTTTCATATGAGACTCGAACGTAGTTTGCAGGTTGTTGCTGACAAAGTACGTCAGCAAAGAACCGCCTATCACAACGATCGAAAGGATCAAGGTCAGCGCCTGGGTCGCCCGCGTTATCGGGGCATTGGCCTGCTCAAGAATTTCCTTGCTCAGCTCATACTTGAGATTGATCATCTGCGCCGCTTGACTCTTTTCTAGGCGCCGGACTTTCTCTAGGGCGTCTTGAATGCGCTTTTCAGCATCTCGGGTTTGCGCCCGACTGTCTTCCAGGGCTTGGGCCAACGCTTGCGACGTATCTGTTTCAGCACTCACGCTTCAACTCCTGTTTCATCTTGTCTTCCTTTACAAACGTGACCGCGCCACAGGTCGCGTGGTCGGGCAGTTGGCAAGCAAAAATAAAGCCCCTGGAGTCAATGCTCCAGGGGCTTGATTGGCTAGCGTCGAACGGTGAAGCTGCCGACCTCAGAACGGGATATCGTCATCAAAGCTGTCGAAATCCGGAGCTGGCTGCGGCGCGGCTTGTTGTGGCGCTGGACGCGACTCACGCTGTGGCTGCTGGCTTGGCTGTGGACGCGACTGCTGTGGACGCGGTGCCGAGTTGGACATGCCGCCCTGGCCCTGTTGGTCGCCCTGGGGACGGCCGCCCAGCAGTTGCATGGTGCCTTGCATGTCGACCACGATTTCAGTGGTGTAACGCTTGATGCCGTCTTTTTCCCACTCGCGGGTCTGCAGCTTGCCTTCGATGTAGACCTGCGAACCTTTGCGCAGGTACTCGCCGGCGATCTCTGCGACCTTGCCGAACATCGACACACGGTGCCATTCGGTTTTCTCGACCTTCTGGCCGGTCTGCTTGTCGGTCCACTGTTCGCTGGTCGCCAGACTCAGGTTGGTCACGGCGTTACCGTTAGGCAAGTAGCGAACTTCGGGATCCTGGCCGCACGTACCGACCAATATGACTTTGTTAACCCCACGGGCCATAACGTTCTCCTAGGCTGGGCGCGCTGTCGGCACTGGGTTGACCAGTTGCTCGAGCGTCGCGCGATCCAATAATTCGGTGTCCAATTTGATGTAGATGGCGGCTTCTTCAGCAACAACCACGGCATCGGTAACCCCAGTAACGGCCTTGAGGCGCTCGACCAGACCGGCTTCGCGGATCGCTTCGGGCGATAACGGCAAACGCAGACTCGTCACATAGGGAGGTTCGCGCATGGTAACAGCAAAGGCCAGCCAGAGGGCAGCCAGACCTGCGCATCCAAGGAACACAACCGACAAACCGCCATGCTGGAACATCCAGCCACCCATGATGCCGCCCAGTGCGGAACCCAGGAACTGACTGGTGGAATACACCCCCATCGCCGTCCCTTTGCCGCCGGCCGGTGAAACTTTACTGATCAGCGAAGGCAACGATGCCTCCAGCAGGTTGAACGCGGTGAAGAACACCACCGTGCCGATTACCAGCGCCCGCAGGCTGTCGCCGAACTGCCAGAAGAATAGCTCAGTGAGCATCAGCGTCGCGACGGCGCCGAGCAAAACTCGTTTCATTTTGCGTTTCTTCTCGCCGTAGATGATGAACGGGATCATGGCGAAGAACGAAATCAGCAACGCTGTGAGGTAAACCCACCAGTGCTGCTCCTTGGGCAGGCCGGCTTTTTCCACCAGCGCCAGGGGCAACGCAACAAAGCTGCACATCAGCATGGCGTGCAATACAAAGATACCTAAATCCAGGCGCAGCAGGTCCGGGTGCTTGAGCGTCGGCAACAAGGCTTTACGCGCAACGCCGGACTCACGGTGCTGCAACGTGCCGGTGGAGCGCGGCACCATAAAGGCCACGATCACGATGCCGAACAGTGCCATGCCGCCGGTGGCGAGAAACAGCCCGTGCAGCCCGAACGCGCGGGTCAGCAAGGGGCCGACCACCATGGCCACGGCAAACGACAGGCCGATGGTCATGCCGATCATGGCCATGGCCTTGGTGCGGTGTTGTTCGCGGGTCAGGTCCGACAGCAACGCCATGACCGCAGCGGAAATCGCGCCGGCACCTTGCAGGATGCGCCCGGCGATCACGCCCCAGATGGAATCGGCTTGAGCCGCGAGCACGCTGCCGAGGGCAAACACGATCAGCCCCAGGTAGATCACCGGGCGGCGACCAATACGGTCGGAAATGATCCCGAACGGTATCTGAAAAATCGCCTGGGTCAGGCCGTAGGCACCAATGGCCAGGCCGATCAATGCAGGGGTCGCGCCAGCGAGATCCATGCCATAGGTCGCCAGCACCGGCAACACCATAAACATGCCCAGCATACGGAAGGCGAACACCAGGGCCAGACCGCTTGCCGCTCGGGTCTCGCCGCTACTCATGCGTTCGCTGTGGGGATCGTGCATGGAAAAACCTCGTGTGAACCGGCGGCGATTCTACCAGTCCCATCGATTGAGAGGGTATATGCGGCGCTTTGCCGCGCAGCTTTCATCTAAGGCCGCACACGGCCTTTTGACAGTGTATATTCATCCAGTCTTTAGCCGTATACTCCGGCATTATTTATGCCCGCCGTGCGAGGCCATCTTGGACAAGATCCTGATTCGTGGGGCTAGAACCCACAACCTGAAGAACATCGACCTGACCCTGCCCCGGGACAAACTGATCGTCATCACCGGCTTGTCCGGGTCCGGCAAATCGTCGCTGGCGTTCGACACGCTGTATGCCGAAGGCCAGCGCCGCTATGTGGAATCGCTGTCGGCCTATGCCCGGCAGTTCCTGTCGATGATGGAAAAGCCCGACGTCGACACCATTGAAGGTCTGTCGCCGGCGATCTCCATCGAGCAGAAGTCGACTTCTCATAACCCGCGTTCCACCGTGGGCACCATCACCGAAATCTACGACTACCTTCGCCTGCTGTATGCACGGGTGGGTATTCCGCGTTGCCCGGACCACGACATTCCCCTGGAAGCCCAGACCGTCAGCCAGATGGTCGACCTGGTACTGGCCCAGCCGGAAGGCGCCAAGCTGATGCTGCTGGCACCGGTGATTCGTGAGCGCAAGGGCGAACACCTTTCCGTCTTCGAAGAGCTGCGGGCGCAAGGTTTTGTACGCGCACGGATCAACGGCAAGCTGTATGAGCTGGACGAAGCGCCGAAGCTCGACAAGCAGAAGAAGCACTCGATTGACGTCGTGGTCGACCGCTTCAAAGTGCGCGCCGACCTGCAGCAGCGTCTGGCGGAATCCTTTGAAACCGCATTGAAACTGGCCGACGGTATTGCGCTGGTGGCGCCGATGGACGACGAGCCAGGCGAAGAAATTATCTTCTCCGCCCGGTTTGCCTGCCCGATCTGCGGCCACGCCATCAGCGAGCTGGAACCCAAGCTGTTTTCCTTCAACAACCCGGCCGGTGCCTGCCCGACCTGCGATGGCCTGGGCGTGAAGCAGTTCTTCGACATCAAGCGCCTGGTCAACGGTGACCTGACGCTGGCGGAGGGCGCCATACGCGGCTGGGACAGGCGCAACGTCTATTACTTCCAAATGCTGGGGTCGCTGGCGTCGCACTACAAATTCAGTCTGGAAGTGCCCTTCAACCAACTGCCGGCGGACCAGCAGAAGGTCATCCTCAATGGCAGCGGTTCGCAGAACGTCGACTTCAAGTACCTGAACGACCGTGGCGATATCGTCAAGCGCTCCCACCCGTTCGAAGGCATCGTGCCTAACCTTGAGCGTCGCTACCGCGAGACCGAATCGGCCAGCGTGCGCGAAGAGCTGGCGAAATTCCTCAGCACCCAGCCTTGCCCGGATTGCCGGGGCACTCGCCTGCGTCGTGAGGCGCGGCATGTGTGGGTTGGCGAGAAGACATTGCCGGCGGTGACCAACCTGCCGATCGGTGATGCCTGCGAATACTTTGGCGTGCTCAAGCTAACCGGTCGCCGTGGGGAGATCGCCGACAAGATCCTCAAGGAAATACGCGAGCGGCTGCAATTCCTGGTCAACGTTGGCCTGGACTACCTGTCGCTGGATCGCAGCGCCGATACCTTGTCTGGCGGCGAAGCCCAACGGATTCGCCTGGCCAGCCAGATCGGCGCCGGTCTCGTGGGGGTGCTGTACATTCTTGATGAGCCGTCGATTGGTTTGCACCAGCGGGACAACGATCGCCTGCTCGGTACGTTGAAACACCTGCGAGATATCGGTAACACCGTGATCGTGGTCGAGCACGATGAAGACGCGATTCGCCTGGCGGATTACGTGGTCGACATCGGCCCGGGCGCGGGCGTGCATGGTGGGCATATTGTCGCCGAAGGCACACCTGCCGAAGTCATGGCGCACCCGGACTCGCTGACCGGCAAGTACCTGTCCGGCCGGGTGAAGATCGAAGTACCGGCCAAACGTACACCACGTAACAAGAAGCTCGCGTTACACCTCAAGGGCGCGCGTGGCAACAACCTGCGCAATGTCGATCTGGAAATCCCGCTGGGCCTCCTGACCTGCGTGACCGGAGTTTCAGGCTCCGGCAAGTCGACGCTGATCAACAACACGCTTTTCCCGTTGAGTGCCACCGCCCTGAATGGCGCGACCACACTGGAAGCAGCGCCCCATGACAGCATCAAGGGTCTGGAACACCTGGATAAGGTGGTCGATATCGACCAAAGCCCGATTGGCCGTACCCCACGCTCCAACCCGGCGACCTACACCGGGTTGTTCACGCCGATTCGTGAGCTGTTTGCGGGCGTTCCGGAATCACGCTCACGGGGCTACGGACCGGGTCGGTTCTCGTTCAATGTCAAGGGCGGCCGCTGTGAAGCGTGCCAGGGCGACGGCTTGATCAAGGTGGAGATGCACTTCCTCCCCGACATCTATGTGCCGTGCGATGTGTGCAAGAGCAAGCGTTACAACCGCGAGACGCTGGAGATCAAATACAAGGGCAAGAGCATCCACGAAACCCTGGAGATGACCATCGAGGAAGCACGGGAGTTCTTCGACGCGGTTCCGGCTCTGGCGCGCAAGCTGCAGACGCTGATGGATGTGGGCCTGTCGTATATCAAACTGGGGCAGTCGGCGACCACGCTGTCCGGTGGTGAGGCGCAACGGGTGAAGCTCTCGCGCGAGCTGTCCAAGCGCGATACCGGCAAGACCCTGTATATCCTCGATGAGCCGACCACCGGCCTGCACTTCGCGGATATCCAGCAACTGTTGGACGTATTGCACCGCCTGCGCGACCACGGAAATACCGTGGTGGTGATCGAACACAACCTGGATGTGATCAAGACGGCCGATTGGCTGGTGGACCTGGGGCCGGAAGGGGGTTCCAAGGGCGGCCAGATTATCGCCGTGGGCACGCCGGAGCAGGTCTCCGAAATGCCGCAGTCGCACACTGGTTACTACTTGAAACCATTGCTGGAACGCGACCGGGCCTGACTTTTCCTGGCTCAATAAAAAGCCCCTGTCACTTTACGGTGACAGGGGCTTTTTCGTATCCGGGAATCAGAACTGCGATTGCAGGTAATTCTCCAGGCCGATCAGCTTGATCAGGCCCAGCTGCTTTTCCAGCCAGTAGGTGTGATCTTCTTCGGTGTCATTCAACTGCACCCGCAGGATTTCCCGGGTGACATAGTCGTTGTGCTGCTCGCAGAGCTCGATGCCCTTGCAGAGCGCCGCACGCACCTTGTACTCGAGGCGCAGGTCAGCAGCGAGCATGTCAGGTACCGTGGTGCCCACATCCAGGTCATCGGGACGCATGCGCGGCGTGCCTTCGAGCATCAGGATACGGCGCATCAGTGCGTCGGCGTGCTGTGCCTCTTCTTCCATTTCGTGGTTGATACGCTCGTAGAGCTCAGTAAAGCCCCAGTCTTCGTACATACGCGAGTGGATGAAATATTGGTCACGAGCCGCCAGTTCGCCCGTCAGCAACGTGTTGAGGTAATCGATTACGTCGGGGTGACCTTGCATCGCCCTACATCTCCCTGCTTGAAAGTCTGTAGTTTGAACCATGATGACTCGAAGGTCACGGGACCAACGGCAGAAAAGTGAAGATTTTCCGAGAAAAGTAGCGAAATTAACGCAAAAACCGCCCAAATGAGGGCGGTTCTGCTTATCGTTTAGAGTCAGTTAAGCGATACACCCAGCGCCTTTGCGATTGCTTCTCCATAAGCCGGATCGGCCTTGTAGAAATGCTGCAGTTGGCGCTGAACGACATCGCTGGAAACGCCCCCCATTGCACCGGCAATGTTGTTGGTAAGCAGAGCTTTCTGCTCATCGCTCATCAGACGGAACAGCGCACCGGCGTGGCTGTAGTAATCCGTGTCTTCGCGGTGATCGTAGCGGTCAGCCGCCCCGCTCAAGGCCAAGGCAGGCTCAGCGTACTGAGGTGCTTGTTTAGGCGCATCGGCATAGCTGTTCGGCTCGTAGTTAGGCGCTGCGCCACCGTTGCTTCCGAAGGCCATCGAACCATCACGCTGGTAGCTGTTCACCGGGCTACGCGGGGCGTTCACCGGCAGTTGCTGGTGATTAGTGCCAACACGATAGCGGTGAGCATCTGCGTACGCGAACACGCGACCTTGCAGCATGCGGTCTGGCGACAGACCGACACCAGGGACCATGTTGCTCGGACCGAACGCGGCCTGTTCCACTTCAGCGAAGTAGTTTTGCGGGTTACGGTTCAGCTCCAGTTCACCGACTTCAAGCAACGGGAATTCTTTCTGCGACCAGGTTTTAGTCACATCGAAAGGATTCTCGTAATGAGCGTTGGCCTGAGCCTCTGTCATGATCTGGATGCAGACGCGCCATTTCGGGAAATCACCGCGCTCGATCGCGCCAAACAGATCGCGCTGGGCATAGTCCGGATCAGTACCGGCCAGGCGAGCAGCTTCGGCGGGTGCGAGATTCTTGATGCCCTGTTTGGTCTTGTAGTGCCACTTGACCCAGTGACGCTCGCCCTTGGCGTTGATCAGGCTGTAGGTGTGACTGCCGAAGCCGTGCATGTGGCGGTAGCCATCAGGAATGCCACGGTCCGAAAACAGGATGGTGACCTGGTGCAGCGCCTCAGGGGAATGAGACCAGAAGTCCCACATCATTTGCGCGCTCTTCAGGTTGCTTTGCGGCAGACGCTTCTGGGTATGGATGAAGTCTGGGAACTTCAATGGGTCGCGAATGAAGAATACCGGGGTGTTGTTGCCAACGATGTCCCAATTGCCTTCTTCGGTATAGAACTTCAGGGCGAAGCCGCGTGGGTCGCGCTCGGTGTCAGCCGAGCCGCGTTCGCCACCTACAGTGGAGAACCGCAAGAAGGTAGGCGTTTGCTTGCCGATGGACTCGAACAGCTTAGCGCTGGTGTATTGAGTAATGTCTTTGGTAACCGTGAAGGTCCCGTAGGCACCCGAGCCCTTGGCGTGTACGCGGCGCTCAGGGATGTTTTCACGGTTGAAGTGAGCGAGCTTCTCGATCAGGTGAAAATCGTCGAGGAGCAGCGGACCGCGCGGACCGGCGGAACGGGAATTCTGGTTGTCCGCAACGGGAGCGCCGCTGGCGGTAGTAAGGATTTTATTCTGGCTCATGTTCAATTTCCCTCAGGTCGGACTTGGAACTGCCGGCTAATCGGCTTGGAGGGAGTATTGATCATCAATATGACGTCTACAAATTCATTAAATTGTAGGCTTCGATAGAAAATAACTACCAAACTCCCTGCGGCTCATAGTGCCAAGCACAACCGACAGAAAATTGTACAAATCGCGCTTTTCTTATGCGCACAAAAAACCGGGCACTAGGCCCGGTTCTTCGTTACAGCTTGTCGTCTTACTCGGCGCTTACAGCTTCGCCAGCAGTAGCACGATCAACCAACTCGACGTACGCCATAGGCGCGTTGTCGCCAGCGCGGAAACCGCACTTAAGGATGCGCAGGTAGCCACCCTCACGGGTAGCGTAACGCTTGCCCAGGTCGTTGAAGAGCTTACCAACGATAGCTTTCGAACGAGTACGGTCGAAAGCCAGACGGCGGTTAGCCAGGCTGTCTGTCTTGGCCAAAGTGATCAGCGGCTCAGCAACGCGACGCAGTTCTTTAGCTTTCGGCAGTGTAGTTTTGATCAGCTCGTGCTCGAACAGCGACACCGCCATGTTTTGGAACATGGCCTTGCGGTGCGAGCTGGTACGGCTCAGGTGACGACCACTTTTACGATGACGCATGGTTCATTCCTTACCAAACTCACGTTCGGTGATTACGACGATCAGGCAGTCGCCTTGTCGTCCTTCTTAAGACTTGCAGGCGGCCAGTTGTCGAGGCGCATGCCGAGGGACAGACCGCGGGAGGCCAGAACGTCCTTGATTTCAGTCAAGGATTTCTTGCCCAGGTTCGGAGTCTTCAACAGTTCTACTTCGGTACGCTGAATCAGGTCGCCGATGTAGTAAATGTTTTCCGCCTTAAGGCAGTTAGCCGAACGTACAGTCAGTTCCAGATCGTCAACCGGGCGAAGCAGGATCGGATCGATCTCGTCTTCCTGCTCGATTACCACTGGTTCGCTGTCACCTTTGAGGTCGACGAACGCAGCCAACTGCTGTTGCAGGATGGTTGCAGCGCGGCGGATAGCCTCTTCAGGATCCAGAGTACCGTTGGTTTCCAGATCAATAACCAGCTTGTCCAGGTTAGTACGCTGCTCGACACGGGCGTTTTCCACCACGTATGCGATGCGGCGAACCGGACTGAACGAAGAGTCAAGCTGCAAGCGACCAATGCTGCGGCTTTCGTCTTCATCGCTCTGACGCGAGTCGGCCGGTTCATAACCACGACCACGAGCTACGGTGAGCTTCATGTTCAGGGCGCCGTTAGACGCCAGGTTAGCGATTACGTGATCGGGGTTAACGATCTCGACATCATGATCCAGCTGAATATCGGCAGCGGTAACCACCCCCGAACCCTTCTTCGACAAGGTCAGCGTAACTTCGTCACGGCCGTGCAGCTTGATAGCCAGACCTTTAAGGTTCAACAGGATTTCAATTACGTCTTCCTGTACACCTTCGATGGCGCTGTACTCGTGGAGCACACCGTCAATCTCGGCCTCGACTACTGCACAGCCGGGCATTGAGGACAACAGGATGCGGCGCAGCGCGTTGCCCAGGGTGTGGCCAAAACCACGCTCGAGAGGCTCGAGAGTAATTTTGGCGCGGGTTGGACTGACAACCTGCACATCAATGTGGCGGGGTGTCAGGAACTCATTTACCGAAATCTGCATGGATGCACCTATTTTCTAGCCCTTACTTGGAGTAGAGCTCGACAATCAGGCTTTCGTTGATGTCGGCGGACAGATCACTGCGAGCAGGAACGTTCTTGAAAACGCCCGACTTCTTCTCAGTGTCTACTTCTACCCATTCTACGCGGCCACGTTGGGCACACAGATCGAGAGCTTGGACAATGCGAAGTTGGTTTTTTGCTTTCTCGCGAACTGCGACCACGTCACCAGCACGAACCTGGTAGGACGGAACGTTTACGGTCTGACCGTTAACGCTAATCGACTTGTGCGATACCAGCTGACGGGATTCGGCACGAGTCGAACCAAAGCCCATACGGTATACAACGTTGTCCAGACGGCATTCGAGCAGTTGCAGCAGGTTTTCACCGGTTGCACCTTTCTTGCCAGCAGCTTCTTTGTAGTAGCCGCTGAACTGACGCTCGAGAACGCCGTAGATACGACGGACCTTCTGCTTTTCACGCAGTTGGGTGCCGTAATCGGACTGGCGACCGCGGCGTTGGCCGTGGATACCAGGTGCTGCTTCAATGTTGCACTTCGATTCGATCGCGCGCACGCCGCTCTTCAGGAAGAGATCGGTGCCTTCGCGACGAGCGAGTTTGCATTTTGGACCAATGTAACGAGCCATTCTTTACAATCTCCTGGATTACACGCGGCGCTTCTTCGGCGGACGGCACCCGTTGTGCGGGATTGGCGTCACGTCGGTGATGCTGGCGATCTTATAGCCACAGCCGTTCAAAGCACGGACAGCAGACTCACGACCTGGACCTGGACCTTTGACGTTAACGTCGAGGTTTTTCAGGCCGTATTCCAGCGCAGCTTGACCAGCACGTTCAGCAGCTACTTGAGCAGCAAACGGGGTGGACTTGCGGGAACCGCGGAAACCCGAACCACCGGAGGTAGCCCAAGAAAGCGCGTTACCTTGACGGTCGGTGATGGTCACGATGGTGTTGTTAAAAGAAGCATGGATGTGGGCGATGCCATCAACCACTGTCTTTTTAACTTTTTTACGAGGACGAGCAGCAGGTTTTGCCATGATAATTTTCCTGTCGATTCGCTGGGGCGATTACTTGCGGATCGGCTTACGCGGACCTTTACGGGTACGCGCGTTAGTCTTGGTACGCTGACCGCGTACTGGAAGACCACGACGATGACGCAGACCGCGATAGCAACCGAGGTCCATCAAACGCTTGATTTTCATGTTGATTTCGCGACGCAGGTCACCTTCAGTGGTGAACTTCGCCACTTCGCCACGCAGCAATTCAATCTGCTCGTCGCTCAGATCCTTGATCTTAGCGGCTGGGTTTACCCCAGCAACTGCGCAAATTTTCTGCGCAGTGGTGCGACCAACACCATAGATGTAGGTCAGCGAGATAACAGTGTGCTTGTTATCTGGAATGTTAACGCCTGCAATACGGGCCATTCAGTGGGACTCCAATTGACAGCTACCTACGCCCCGGAAGCCAAGAAATAGGGCGCGAGATAATATCGCTGTAATAACAAATAATCAACCCGGCAGCGCACTAGCTGCCGGGCTTCAAGCGGATCACACTCAGCCTTGGCGCTGTTTGTGACGCGGTTCCGCGCTGCAAATTACTCGAACAACACCTTCGCGGCGAATAATCTTGCAGTTACGGCACAGCTTTTTCACCGATGCACGAACTTTCATCACCAACTCCTCGAACCTTATGGGGTACTCAGCGCAACATGCCGCTGCCGTAGCCCTTCAGGTTGGCTTTCTTCATCAGGGATTCGTACTGGTGCGAAACGAGGTGCGATTGTACTTGGGACATGAAGTCCATCACAACCACGACCACGATCAGCAACGAGGTCCCGCCAAGGTAGAACGGAACGTTTGCTGCAACCACCAGGAACTGGGGCAACAAGCAGACGGCCGTCATATATAGAGCACCGAACAGGGTCAAACGAGTCAGAACGCCATCAATGTAGCGTGCAGACTGCTCACCTGGACGGATGCCCGGAATAAAGGCACCGGACTTCTTCAGGTTTTCCGCTACGTCTTTCGGATTGAACATCAACGCCGTATAGAAGAAGCAGAAGAAAATAATCCCTGCACTAAACAGCAGAATATTCAACGGCTGACCAGGAGCGATCGACTGAGAGAGGTCCTGCAGCCAGCCCATATTTTCAGACTGACCAAACCAGGTACCCAACGAAGCCGGAAACAGCAAAATGCTGCTCGCGAAAATTGCCGGAATAACACCGGCCATATTCACTTTCAGCGGCAAGTGGCTGGTCTGCGCAGCAAAAACCTTACGGCCCTGCTGACGCTTGGCGTAGTGAACAGCAATACGACGCTGGCCACGCTCAATGAACACCACAAAACCGATAATCGCTACTGCCAGCAAACCGATGGCAACCAAGGCAAAAATGTTGATATCACCCTGACGTGCAGACTCGAAAGACTGCCCAATCGCTCTCGGAAGACCGGCGACGATACCTGCGAAAATCAACATCGAGATACCGTTGCCAACACCACGCTCAGTAATCTGCTCACCCAACCACATCATGAACATCGCACCAGCCACAAAAGTGGATACCGCGACGAAATGGAAGCCAAAGTCACCAGTGAACGCAACACCCTGCCCAGCCAGGCCAACGGACATGCCGATAGCTTGGACCAGGGCTAGGATGACAGTGCCGTAGCGGGTGTACTGGCTAATCTTGCGACGGCCAGCTTCACCTTCCTTCTTCAACTGCTCCAGCTGCGGACTGACGGCGGTCATCAGTTGCATGATGATCGATGCCGAGATGTACGGCATGATCCCCAGTGCAAAGATGCTCATCCGTTCCAGCGCGCCGCCGGAAAACATGTTGAACAAGCTAAGAATGGTCCCCTCATTCTGTCGAAACAGGTCTGCGAGTCGATCCGGGTTGATACCTGGAACCGGGATGTGTGCGCCTATTCGGTAGACGATAATCGCCAGGAACAGAAAACGCAGACGAGCCCAAAGTTCAGACATACCGCCTTTGCCGAGCGCTGAGAGAGCACCTTGCTTAGCCATTTATTCCTCGAACTTGCCGCCAGCTGCTTCGATAGCCGAACGCGCACCTTTGGTGGCGCCGATTCCCTTGCCGATAGTGACAGCGCGAGTCACTTCACCGGACAGCATGATTTTCACACGCTGTACGTTGACGTTGATCACGTTGGCATCTTTCAGGGTCTGCACAGTAACGATGTCGCCTTCCACTTTAGCCAGCTCGGACAGACGCACTTCTGCGCGATCCATGGCCTTCAGGGAAACGAAACCGAACTTAGGCAGGCGACGATGCAGCGGCTGTTGACCGCCTTCAAAGCCTGGAGCGATGGTGCCACCGGAGCGGGAGGTTTGACCTTTGTGGCCACGGCCACCAGTCTTACCCAAACCACTACCGATACCACGGCCCGGACGATGCTTTTCGCGACGGGAACCCGGCGCTGGACTCAGATCATTGAGTTTCATCGATTAACCCTCTACACGCAGCATGTAGTAAGCCTTGTTGATCATCCCGCGATTCTCGGGAGTATCCTGGACTTCTACAGTGTGACCGATGCGACGCAGACCCAGACCTTTAACACACAGTTTGTGGTTAGGGATGCGGCCGGTCATGCTTTTGATCAGCGTTACTTTAACGGTAGCCATGATCAGAAAATCTCCTTGACAGTCAGGCCACGCTTGGCAGCGATGGACTCAGGAGATTGCATAGCTTTCAAACCTTTGAAAGTGGCGTGAACCACGTTTACCGGGTTAGTCGAGCCGTAGCACTTGGCCAGAACGTTCTGAACGCCAGCAACTTCGAGGACAGCACGCATAGCGCCGCCAGCGATGATACCGGTACCTTCAGAAGCAGGCTGCATGTACACCTTCGAAGCGCCATGGGCGGACTTCATTGCGTACTGCAGAGTGGTGCCGTTCAGATCAACTTGGATCATGTTGCGACGAGCAGCTTCCATTGCCTTCTGGATCGCAGCAGGCACTTCACGTGACTTGCCACGGCCGAAGCCAACACGCCCTTTACCATCACCTACCACGGTCAACGCGGTGAAAGTGAAGATACGGCCGCCTTTAACGGTTTTTGCTACGCGGTTAACTTGAACCAGCTTCTCAATGTAGCCTTCGTCGCGCTTTTGGTCGTTATTTGACATAACTTAGAACTCCAGCCCAGCTTCACGAGCAGCATCAGCCAGCGCTTTCACGCGACCGTGGTACTTGAAGCCAGAGCGGTCGAAAGCCACTTGCGAGACGCCAGCGGCCTTAGCACGCGTAGCGACCAGCTGGCCAACCTTTGTGGCCGCGTCGATGTTGCCGGTGGCACCATCACGCAGTTCTTTATCCAAAGTCGAGGCGCTTGCCAGGACTTTGTTGCCGTCGGCCGAGATGACCTGGGCGTAGATGTGCTGCGACGAGCGGAACACGCAGAGACGCACGACTTCGAGTTCGTGCATTTTCAGGCGTGCTTTGCGAGCGCGACGCAGTCGAGTAACTTTTTTGTCGGTCATTTGCTATGCCCTACTTCTTCTTGGCTTCTTTACGACGGACGACTTCGTCCGCGTAGCGCACACCTTTGCCTTTGTACGGCTCTGGTGGACGGAAGTCGCGGATCTCAGCGGCCACTTGACCTACCAGCTGCTTGTCGATGCCCTTGATCAGGATATCGGTCTGGCTAGGGGTCTCAGCAGTGATGCCCGCTGGCAGTTCGTAATCCACAGGGTGCGAGAAGCCAAGGGCAAGGTTCAAAACCGTGCCTTTTGCTTGCGCTTTGTAACCAACACCGACCAGCTGGAGCTTACGCTCGAAGCCTTGGCTTACGCCTTGGACCATGTTGTTTACCAACGCACGCGTGGTACCGGCCATTGCGCGAGTTTGTTGATCGCCATTGCGAGCAGCGAAACGCAGCTCACCAGCTTCTTCAACGATCTCAACGGACGAATGGATGTTCAGTTCAAGAGTACCCTTGGCACCCTTCACCGAAAGCTGTTGGCCTGCGAATTTGACTTCGACACCGGCTGGCAGCTTAACGGGGTTCTTAGCGACGCGAGACATGCTTATCCCCCCTTAGAACACAGTGCAAAGAACTTCGCCGCCGACACCGGCAGCGCGCGCAGCACGATCCGTCATCACACCTTTGTTGGTGGAGACGATAGACACGCCCAGACCGCCACGAACTTTCGGCAGATCTTCAGCGGACTTGTACTGACGCAGGCCTGGACGGCTAACGCGCTTCACTTCCTCGATGACCGAACGGCCTTCGAAGTACTTCAGCTCGATGGACAGCAGCGCTTTTACATCGCTGCTGATCTGATAACCCGCAATGTAGCCTTCGTCTTTCAGGACTTTGGCAACAGCCACCTTCAACTTGGAAGATGGCATGCTTACGACGGACTTTTCAGCCATCTGGGCATTACGGATACGAGTTAGCATGTCCGCTAACGGGTCCTGCATACTCATGGGCTAGACGCTCCTAATACAAAAAAATTAGCCTTGCGGCTACATATGTCGCCGAGAATCTCCGGGTAAAACACACGGGCTCAGGCGAGCCGCGTATTTTAGACACACTCCAGAAATGAAACAAGCCCCAAAAGGGGCTTGTTCCAGATTCAAGGTCACCGGTGGTCGTTATCTTGCGATTCGAACCACCTGGACTTCGAAAGTACTTACCAGCTGGCTTTAACCAGACCAGGTACGTCACCACGCATTGCCGCTTCACGCAGTTTGTTACGGCCGAGGCCGAACTTGCGGTAAACGCCGTGCGGACGACCGGTCAGGCGGCAGCGGTTACGCATGCGCGAGGCGCTTGCGTCACGTGGCTGCTTCTGCAGAGCAACTGTCGCTTCCCAACGTGCTTCTGGACTTGCGTTCAGATCGACGATGATTGCTTTCAGTGCTGCACGCTTCTTGGCGTACTTGGCAACCGTGAGCTGACGCTTCAGCTCGCGGTTTTTCATGCTCATCTTGGCCATGGTCCTACTCCAATCAGTTGCGGAACGGGAATTTGAAAGCACGCAACAGGGCGCGACCTTCATCATCGTTCTTGGCAGTGGTGGTCAGGGTGATGTCCAGACCGCGGAGAGCATCGATCTTGTCGTAGTCGATTTCCGGGAAGATGATCTGCTCTTTCACGCCCATGCTGTAGTTACCACGACCATCGAAGGACTTGGCATTCAGGCCGCGGAAGTCGCGGACCCGAGGCAGGGAGATCGACAGCAGACGATCCAGGAATTCGTACATACGCTCACGGCGCAGGGTCACTTTGACGCCGATCGGCCAACCTTCACGGACTTTAAAGCCAGCGATGGATTTCCGAGCGTAGGTCACAACGACTTTCTGGCCGGTGATCTTTTCCAGGTCAGCAACAGCATGCTCGATGACTTTTTTGTCACCGATCGCTTCGCCCAGACCCATGTTCAGGGTGATTTTGGTAACGCGCGGAACTTCCATCACGTTCCCAAGCTTAAGTTCTTCCTTAAGCTTAGGGGCGATTTCCTTCCGGTAAATCTCTTGTAGTCGTGCCATGGTCTAATCTACCTAGCAGTGTTCAAGCATCAACCGCTTTTTGGGTCGACTTGAAGACACGAATTTTCTTACCGTCTTCTACTTTGAAACCAACGCGGTCAGCCTTGTTGGTTTCGCCGTTGAAGATGGCGACGTTAGAAGCGTCCAGCGGAGCTTCTTTCTCGACGATACCGCCCTGCACGCCCGACATCGGGTTAGGCTTGGTATGACGCTTGACCAGGTTCAAACCACCGATAACCAGACGGTTATTAGCGAGAACCTTAAGCACCTTACCGCGCTTACCTTTGTCTTTGCCGGCGATCACGATGATCTCGTCGTCACGACGAATCTTTTGCATGTCGGATCTCCTTACAGCACTTCTGGGGCGAGCGAGACGATCTTCATGAACTTCTCAGTACGAAGTTCACGGGTCACTGGCCCAAAGATACGGGTGCCGATCGGCTCTTGCTTGTTGTTCAGAAGAACAGCAGCGTTGCCATCAAAGCGGATAATGGAGCCATCAGCACGACGTACGCCGTGACGAGTGCGGACTACAACAGCAGTCATCACTTGGCCTTTTTTCACTTTACCGCGAGGAATTGCTTCCTTCACGGTAACTTTGATGATGTCACCGATACCAGCGTAACGACGATGGGAGCCACCCAGCACCTTGATGCACATAACACGGCGAGCGCCGCTGTTATCGGCCACATCGAGCATGGATTGAGTCTGAATCATATAATTTCTCCGACCCCTAGTCCTTAGACTTCCACAGCGCGTTCGAGAACATCAACCAGTGCCCAAGACTTGGTCTTGGCCAGCGGACGAGTTTCACGAATAGTGACTTTGTCGCCGATGTGGCACTGATTGGTTTCGTCGTGCGCGTGCAGCTTAGTCGAACGCTTAACATATTTACCGTAGATCGGGTGCTTAACGCGACGCTCGATCAGAACGGTGATGGTTTTGTCCATCTTGTCGCTGACAACACGGCCAGTCAGCGTACGGACAGTCTTTTCGGCTTCAGCCATGATCACTTACCTGCCTGCTGGTTGAGCACAGTCTTCACGCGAGCGATGTCACGCTTAACTTGCGAGAGCAGATGAGACTGCCCCAACTGGCCAGTTGCTTTCTGCATACGCAGATTGAACTGGTCGCGCAGCAGGCCGAGCAGTTGCTCGTTCAGCTGCTGTGCGGATTTTTCACGAAGTTCATTCGCTTTCATCACATCACCGTCCGTTTAACAAAGGAGGTGGCGAGCGGCAGCTTTGCAGCAGCCAGGGCGAAAGCCTCACGCGCCAGCTCTTCAGAAACACCCTCGATTTCATACAGGACTTTGCCTGGTTGAATCTGGGCTACCCAGTATTCCACGTTACCCTTACCTTTACCCATCCGAACCTCGAGAGGCTTTTTGGAGATCGGCTTGTCCGGGAATACACGGATCCAGATCTTGCCGCCACGTTTTACGTGACGGGTCAGAGCACGACGCGCTGACTCGATCTGACGAGCGGTGAGACGACCACGAGCTACAGACTTCAGCGCGAACTCGCCGAAGCTGACTTTGCTACCGCGCTGAGCCAGACCACGGTTGTGGCCTGTCATCTGCTTGCGGAACTTCGTACGCTTAGGTTGCAACATTTGGCGTACCCCTTACTTAGCAGCTTTTTTACGAGGCGCGGGTGCTTGTGGTTTCAGTTCTTCTTGGCGACCACCAATTACTTCGCCTTTGAAGATCCAAACCTTTACACCGATCACACCGTAAGTGGTGTGAGCTTCGTAGTTGGCATAGTCGATGTCGGCACGCAGGGTGTGCAGTGGCACACGACCTTCGCGATACCATTCAGTACGTGCGATTTCAGCACCGCCGAGACGACCGCTCACTTGGATTTTGATGCCTTTGGCACCAATGCGCATGGCGTTCTGTACAGCGCGCTTCATAGCGCGACGGAACATTACGCGACGCTCCAGCTGCTGAGCTACGCTCTGCGCAACCAGCATACCGTCGAGCTCCGGCTTGCGGATCTCTTCGATATTGATGTGCACAGGCACACCCATTTGCTTGGTCAGGTCCTGACGCAGTTTCTCAACATCTTCACCTTTCTTCCCGATAACGATACCTGGACGAGCGGTGTGGATGGTGATACGTGCAGTTTGCGCCGGACGATGGATATCGATACGGCTTACGGACGCGCTTTTTAGTTTGTCTTGGAGATACTCACGCACCTTCAGATCAGCGAACAAGTAGTCCGCATAAGTCCGACCGTCTGCGTACCAGACGGAGGTGTGCTCCTTGACGATTCCCAGGCGAATGCCAATGGGATGTACTTTCTGACCCATCTCTTCGACTCCGTTACTTGTCAGCAACCTTGACAGTGATATGGCAAGACCGCTTGACGATGCGATCAGCACGGCCTTTGGCACGTGGCATGATGCGCTTCAGCGAACGCCCTTCGTTGACGAAAACGGTGCTGACCTTAAGGTCATCAACGTCTGCGCCTTCGTTATGCTCGGCGTTGGCTACGGCCGACTCCAGCACTTTCTTCATGATCTCGGCGGCTTTCTTACTGCTGAAAGCCAACAGGTTGAGCGCTTCGCCCACCTTCTTCCCGCGGATCTGGTCGGCGACCAAGCGGGCTTTCTGGGCGGAGATTCGAGCGCCCGACAACTTAGCGGCTACTTCCATTTCCTTACCCCTTAACGCTTGGCTTTCTTGTCTGCCACGTGCCCACGATAAGTGCGGGTACCGGCAAACTCGCCTAGTTTGTGGCCGACCATGTCTTCGTTCACGAGAACTGGGACGTGCAAGCGACCGTTGTGTACAGCGATGGTCAGACCGACCATTTGTGGCAGGATCATCGAACGACGCGACCAGGTCTTAACTGGTTTGCGATCGTTCTTTTCCGCCGCCACTTCGATCTTCTTCAGTAGGTGAAGATCAATAAAAGGACCTTTTTTCAGAGAACGTGGCACTGTCGTATCCCTCTATTTACTTGCGACGACGGACGATCATTTTGTCGGTACGCTTATTACCACGAGTCTTCGCGCCCTTAGTCGGGAAGCCCCATGGCGATACCGGATGACGACCACCAGAGGTACGACCTTCACCACCACCGTGTGGGTGGTCAACCGGGTTCATGGCAACACCACGAACGGTTGGGCGAACGCCACGCCAGCGTTTGGCACCAGCTTTACCCAGCGAACGCAGGCTGTGCTCGGAGTTCGAGACTTCGCCCAGGGTCGCGCGGCATTCAGCCAGCACTTTACGCATCTCACCAGAGCGCAGACGCAGGGTCACGTAGACACCTTCACGAGCGATCAGCTGAGCCGAAGCACCAGCGGAACGAGCGATTTGCGCGCCTTTACCTGGCTTCAATTCGATGCCGTGTACGGTGCTACCAACTGGAATGTTGCGCAGTTGCAGAGCGTTGCCCGGCTTGATCGGTGCCAGGGCACCTGCGATCAGCTGGTCGCCAGCGCTCACGCCTTTAGGCGCGATGATGTAGCGACGCTCGCCATCTGCGTACAGCAGCAGAGCGATGTGAGCAGTACGGTTTGGATCGTATTCGATACGCTCGACAGTGGCAGCGATGCCATCTTTGTCGTTGCGACGGAAGTCGACCAGACGATAATGCTGCTTATGGCCACCACCGATGTGACGAGTGGTAATACGACCATTGTTGTTACGACCACCAGACTTCGATTTTTTCTCGAGCAGCGGTGCGTGAGGAGCGCCTTTATGCAGCTCCTGATTGACCACCTTGACCACAAAACGGCGGCCAGGGGAAGTCGGTTTGCATTTAACGATTGCCATGATGCACCCCTTCCTTACTCAGCACTGCTGCTGAAATCGAGATCTTGGCCTGGCTGAAGGGAGATAACTGCCTTCTTCCAGTCATTACGCTTGCCCAGACCGCGAGCAGTGCGCTTGCTCTTACCCAGAACATTCAGGGTAGTAACACGCTCTACTTTCACGCTGAACAGGCTTTCGACGGCCTTCTTGATTTCCAGCTTGGTTGCGTCAGTTGCAACCTTGAAAACGAACTGGCCTTTCTTGTCAGCCAGAACCGTAGCCTTTTCGGAAACGTGCGGGCCAAGCAGAACTTTAAATACGCGTTCCTGGTTCATCCCAGCAGCTCCTCGAATTTCTTCACGGCCGACACGGTGATCAACACCTTGTCGTATGCGATCAGACTAACTGGATCGGAACCTTGCACGTCACGTACATCAACGTGTGGCAGGTTGCGAGCAGCCAGGTACAGGTTCTGATCAACAGCTTCCGACACGATCAAAACGTCGGTCAGGCTCATGTTGTTCAGTTTGCCCAGCAGATCTTTGGTTTTCGGGCTTTCAACAGCGAAGTCCTGAACCACGACCAGACGGTCAGTACGCACGAGTTCAGCAAGAATAGAGCGCAGAGCTGCGCGGTACATCTTCTTGTTAAGCTTCTGCGAGTGATCCTGCGGACGAGCTGCGAAAGTGGTACCGCCGCCACGCCAGATTGGGCTACGGATAGTACCGGCACGAGCACGGCCAGTACCTTTCTGACGCCAAGGGCGCTTACCGCCACCACGCACGTCGGAACGGGTCTTTTGCTGCTTGCTACCTTGACGGCCGCCGGCCATGTAGGCCACGACTGCTTGGTGAACCAGCGTCTCGTTGAATTCGCCGCCAAATGTCAGTTCGGAAACTTCGATCGCTTGAGCGTCATTTACATTTAATTGCATGTCAGCTTCCCCTTAACCGCGAGCCTTGGCCGCTGGACGTACAACCAGGTTGCCGCCAGTAGCGCCAGGAACAGCACCCTTGACCAACAACAGATTGCGTTCAGCGTCGACGCGCACTACTTCGAGGGACTGCACGGTCACGCGCTCAGCGCCCATATGACCGGACATTTTTTTGCCCTTGAATACACGACCAGGAGTCTGGCACTGGCCAATAGAGCCCGGGACGCGGTGGGAAACGGAGTTACCGTGAGTGTTGTCTTGGCCACGGAAATTCCAACGCTTGATCGTACCCTGGAAGCCTTTACCTTTGGACTGACCGGTTACATCAACCAGTTGACCAGCAGCGAAGATTTCAGCGTTGATCAGATCGCCAGCCTGGTAGTCGCCGTCTTCAAGACGGAACTCCATAACAGTGCGACCAGCTGCAACGTTTGCTTTAGCGAAGTGGCCTGCTTGAGCAGCAGTCACACGCGAAGCACGACGCTCGCCGACAGTGACTTGCACTGCACGATAGCCATCGGTTTCTTCAGTTTTGAACTGGGTGACGCGATTCGGCTCGATCTCAATGACCGTGACCGGAATGGAGACACCTTCTTCGGTGAAAATACGGGTCATACCGCATTTACGACCGACTACACCAATAGTCATGTTGTAAACCTCATGAGTGTACGGGGCTTTCACCCGCTATGGCCGCCCATTTCAGAGCGTTACACGACTAAGACCCGAGTCTTAGCCGAGGCTGATCTGTACTTCCACACCGGCCGCCAGATCGAGCTTCATAAGTGCATCAACGGTTTTATCCGTTGGCTGGACGATGTCCAGTACGCGCTTATGAGTACGGATCTCGTACTGGTCACGCGCGTCTTTGTTGACGTGCGGGGAGACCAGAACGGTGAACCGCTCTTTACGGGTAGGTAGTGGAATTGGACCACGCACTTGTGCACCAGTACGTTTCGCGGTTTCCACGATTTCCTGGGTGGATTGGTCGATCAGGCGATGGTCAAAAGCCTTCAACCTGATACGGATTTGCTGATTTTGCATTGGATTTCAGACTCCGGCTGCTATTCCCAGCGAGCGCAATACGCCCGTTAAAAGGAGGCGCAATTCTATAGACGGCCCTGATAGGTGTCAACCCAATAAAAAAGGCCCCCGCTGAGCGGGGGCCTTTTCAAAACATCAGAGCTATCTCAGAAGAGATAATTACTCGATGATTTTAGCTACAACGCCAGCACCAACGGTACGGCCGCCTTCACGGATTGCGAAACGCAGACCGTCTTCCATAGCGATGGTTTTGATCAGGGTGACAACCATTTTGATGTTGTCGCCTGGCATTACCATTTCTACGCCTTCCGGCAGTTCGCAGTTACCAGTTACGTCGGTAGTACGGAAGTAGAACTGTGGACGGTAGCCTTTGAAGAACGGAGTGTGACGACCGCCTTCTTCTTTGCTCAGCACGTACACTTCAGCTTCGAACTTGGTGTGCGGCTTAACCGAACCTGGCTTAACCAGAACCTGGCCACGCTCAACGTCGTCACGCTTGGTACCACGCAGCAGAACGCCGCAGTTCTCGCCCGCACGACCTTCGTCGAGCAGTTTACGGAACATTTCAACACCGGTGCAGGTGGTGACGGTAGTGTCACGCAGACCAACGATTTCCAGTGGATCTTGAACCTTGACGATACCGCGCTCGATACGACCAGTTACAACAGTACCGCGACCGGAGATCGAGAATACGTCTTCGATTGGCATCAGGAACGGCTTGTCGATAACACGGACTGGATCTGGGATGTAGCTGTCCAGAGTCTCAACCAGTTTACGAACGGACGTGGTGCCCATTTCGTTGTCGTCTTTGCCTTCCAGAGCCATACGAGCAGAACCGATGATGATCGGAGTGTCGTCACCTGGGAAGTCGTAAGTGCTCAGCAGATCGCGCACTTCCATCTCAACCAGTTCCAGCAGCTCAGCGTCGTCTACCAGGTCAGCCTTGTTCAGGTAAACCACGATGTACGGAACACCTACCTGACGGGACAGCAGGATGTGCTCACGGGTTTGTGGCATCGGACCATCAGCGGCCGAGCAAACCAGGATAGCGCCGTCCATTTGAGCAGCACCGGTGATCATGTTCTTCACGTAGTCAGCGTGACCTGGGCAGTCAACGTGAGCGTAGTGACGGATCAGCGAGTTGTATTCAACGTGCGCGGTGTTGATGGTGATACCACGAGCTTTTTCTTCTGGTGCGCTGTCGATTTTATCGAAATCAACGATTGCGGAACCGAAAACTTCGGAGCAAACGCGAGTCAGAGCAGCAGTCAGAGTGGTTTTACCGTGGTCAACGTGACCGATGGTGCCAACGTTGACGTGCGGTAGGGAACGATCAAATTTTTCTTTAGCCACGACAATTAACTCCTTGCCTAAAGGACTGAATCAGCCTTGTTTTTTGGATACAGTTTCAGCGATGTGCGCCGGAGCTGTGTTGTATTTTTTGAATTCCATAGAGTAGCTTGCGCGACCCTGGGACATGGAGCGAACGTCGGTCGCATAACCGAACATCTCACCCAACGGAACCTCGGCGCGAATCACTTTGCCGGAAACCGTGTCTTCCATACCCAAGATCATGCCGCGACGACGGTTAAGGTCGCCCATGACATCACCCATATAGTCTTCAGGTGTAACAACTTCTACCGCCATGATTGGCTCAAGCAACTCACCACCGCCCTTCTGGGCCAGTTGCTTGGTTGCCATGGAAGCAGCCACCTTAAACGCCATCTCGTTGGAGTCGACGTCGTGGTAAGAACCGTCAAAAACGGTTGCTTTCAGGCCGATCAGCGGATAGCCGGCAACAACACCGTTCTTCATCTGCTCTTCGATACCCTTCTGGATAGCAGGGATGTATTCCTTAGGAACCACACCACCTACTACTTCGTTCACGAATTGCAGACCTTCCTGACCTTCGTCAGCAGGAGCAAAACGGATCCAGCAGTGACCGAACTGACCACGACCGCCGGACTGACGAACGAACTTGCCTTCGATTTCACAGTTTTTCGTGATGCGCTCACGATAGGAAACCTGAGGCTTACCGATGTTGGCTTCGACGTTGAACTCACGGCGCATCCGGTCAACCAGGATGTCCAGGTGCAACTCGCCCATGCCAGAGATGATCGTTTGACCAGTCTCTTCATCAGTCTTGACGCGGAAAGATGGATCTTCCTGAGCAAGCTTGCCCAGAGCGATACCCATTTTTTCCTGGTCATCCTTGGTCTTAGGCTCTACGGCAACCGAAATAACCGGCTCCGGGAAGTCCATGCGAACCAGGATGATTGGCTTGGCAGCGTCGCACAAAGTCTCACCCGTGGTGACATCCTTCATGCCGATCAGGGCCGCGATGTCGCCAGCGCGCACTTCCTTGATCTCTTCACGGGCGTTTGCGTGCATTTGCACCATACGACCCACGCGCTCTTTTTTGCCCTTAACCGAGTTGATCACGCCGTCGCCGGAGGCCAACACGCCCGAGTAAACGCGGACGAAGGTCAAAGTACCCACGAATGGGTCGGTAGCGATCTTGAACGCCAGAGCCGAAAACGGCTCGCTGTCGTCTGCATGACGCTCCATTTCCTCTTCCTCGTTATCAGGATTGGTACCCTTGATAGCAGGAATGTCGGTTGGAGCAGGCAGGTAGTCGATAACGGCGTCGAGAACCAGGGGAACGCCCTTGTTCTTGAAGGAAGAACCGCAAACAGCCAAGACGATCTCACCAGCGATAGTACGCTGACGCAGAGCAGCCTTGATTTCCACGTTGGTGAGCTCTTCACCTTCGAGGTACTTGTTCATCAGCTCTTCGCTGGCTTCGGCAGCAGCCTCAACCATGTTGTTGCGCCACTCGTCAGCCAGCTCCTGCAGCTCTGCAGGGATAGGCTTGCGAACAGGCACCATGCCCTTGTCGGAGTCATTCCAGTAAACCGCTTCCATGTTGATCAGATCGATCTGACCCTGGAAGTTGTCTTCGGAACCGATAGCCAATTGGATTGGCACCGGAGTGTGACCCAGACGCTGCTTGATCTGACCGATCACGCGCAGGAAGTTGGCACCAGCACGGTCCATCTTGTTTACGTAAACAAGACGTGGAACGCCGTATTTGTTGGCCTGACGCCATACGGTTTCCGACTGAGGCTCAACACCCGAAGTACCGCAGAACACAACGACAGCGCCGTCGAGTACACGCAGGGAACGCTCAACTTCAATGGTGAAGTCTACGTGACCCGGGGTATCGATTACGTTGAAGCGATGCTCGTCCTTGTACTGCTTCTCGGAACCTTTCCAGAAGGCGGTAATAGCAGCAGAAGTAATGGTAATACCACGCTCCTGCTCCTGAACCATCCAGTCTGTGGTCGCGGCGCCATCATGCACCTCGCCCATTTTGTGACTTTTGCCGGTGTAAAACAGTACGCGCTCGGTGGTGGTGGTTTTACCAGCATCCACGTGAGCAACGATACCGATGTTACGGTAGCGGCTAATCGGAGTAGTACGAGCCATAAAGCCCTCGCAAAATTAGTGAAGCTAAGATTAGAAGCGGTAGTGCGAGAAAGCTTTGTTAGCTTCAGCCATACGGTGCACGTCTTCACGCTTCTTAACAGCAGCACCTTTACCTTCAGCAGCGTCCAACAGCTCGCCGGCCAAACGCAGAGCCATAGACTTCTCGCCGCGCTTACGGGCGAAGTCTACCAACCAGCGCATTGCCAGAGCGTTACGACGGGACGGGCGAACTTCGACCGGAACCTGGTAAGTAGCACCGCCTACACGGCGCGACTTCACTTCGACCAGCGGAGCGATGGCGTCGAGAGCTTTCTCGAAGATTTCCAGGGGATCGCTGTTCTTGCGTTCTTTAACCTTCTCCAGCGCGCCATAAACGATACGCTCGGCAACGGCTTTCTTGCCGCTTTCCATCACGTGGTTCATGAACTTGGCCAGGATTTGGCTTCCGTATTTTGGATCGTCAAGCACTTCGCGCTTGGCTGCTACGCGTCTTCTTGGCATGGATAAGCCCTCAAACGGTCTTCAGGTTCGCTCGGAATCGGTGCCCTTTCGGGACGCCTCCGACCTTACTCTTATCGACTCAGAAAATAAGATGATTCAGTGTTACAAAAAGCCGCTACTACTTAGGCTTCTTGGTACCGTACTTCGAACGACCCTGGTTACGACCTTTAACGCCGGAAGTATCCAAGGAGCCGCGTACGGTGTGGTAACGAACACCTGGCAAGTCTTTTACACGACCGCCACGGATCAGTACCACGCTGTGCTCTTGCAGGTTGTGACCTTCACCACCGATGTACGAGGAAACCTCGAAACCGTTGGTCAGGCGCACACGACATACTTTACGCAATGCCGAGTTAGGTTTTTTCGGCGTAGTGGTATACACGCGAGTGCATACGCCACGACGTTGCGGGCAGTTCTGCAGCGCAGGCACGTCGGATTTCTCGACGATACGCTTACGCGGCTGACGTACCAGCTGGTTGATAGTTGCCATCTACTAGCTCCACTGTTGTCTTGCGACGCTATTGTCTTGCAAGAAAAGCAAAATGGCAGGAACGAATTCCCGCCAAATTTAGGGGTACAAGAGTCTAAAGAGGATCTTGTCCCCAGTCAAGGCAAGGCCCCGACCTCCCCTCTCATCGAACCGGGACAAAACTGCCTCGATCCGACGAATGGGGGCTGCCAGGGCCCGGACTTATTTATCGCAGAACTCAGTTACCGCTGGAGTTCAGCGCTTCGGTCAGTGCAGCTTCCACTTCACTGGCACTTACGCGCAACGGCTTGTCAGCATCACGGCGGCGCTTACGCTCGCTGTGGTAAGCCAAACCGGTACCGGCTGGGATCAGACGACCCACAACTACGTTTTCTTTCAGGCCGCGCAGGTAATCGCGCTTGCCGGTTACCGCTGCTTCGGTCAGCACGCGAGTGGTCTCCTGGAAGGAGGCCGCCGAGATGAACGATTCAGTCGACAACGACGCCTTGGTGATACCCAGCAACACGCGAGTGAACTTGGACACGAACTTGTCCTCGGTCGCCAAGCGCTCGTTTTCCACCAGTACGTGAGTCAGTTCCATCTGGTCGCCCTTGATGAAACTGGAATCGCCGGATTCAGCGATTTCAACTTTACGCAGCATCTGACGCAGGATGGTCTCGATGTGCTTATCGTTGATCTTCACGCCTTGCAGGCGGTAAACGTCCTGGATCTCGTTAACGATGTACTTGGCTAGCGCACTCACACCCAACAGACGCAGGATGTCGTGTGGATCGCTTGGACCGTCAGAGATAACTTCGCCACGGTTTACCTGTTCGCCTTCGAAGACGTTCAGGTGACGCCACTTTGGAATCAGCTCTTCGTACGGATCGCTACCGTCGTTCGGGGTAATGACCAGACGGCGCTTGCCCTTGGTCTCCTTACCGAACGCAATGGTGCCGCTGACTTCAGCCAGAATCGACGCTTCTTTCGGACGACGCGCTTCGAACAAGTCGGCAACACGCGGCAGACCACCGGTGATGTCACGGGTTTTCGAAGTTTCTTGCGGGATACGCGCGATAACATCACCGATCGCGATCTTCGCACCATCCGCTACACCGACCAGGGCGTTGGCTGGCAGGAAGTACTGAGCGATTACGTCAGTGCCTGGCAGCAACAGATCCTTGCCGTTGTCATCGACCATCTTCACGGCAGGACGGATGTCCTTGCCGGCAGCTGGACGATCTTTGGCGTCGAGTACTTCAATGTTGGTCATACCGGTCAATTCGTCAGTCTGACGCTTGATCGTAATGCCTTCTTCCATGCCCACGTAGGTCACGGTACCTTTCATTTCGGTAACGATTGGGTGAGTGTGCGGATCCCACTTGGCCACGATTGCGCCAGCGTCGACCTTGTCACCTTCTTTAACCGAAATCACTGCACCGTACGGCAGCTTGTAACGCTCACGCTCACGACCGTAGTCATCAGCGATTGCCAGCTCACCGGAACGGGACACAGCAACCAGGTGGCCATCCACTCGCTCAACGTGTTTCAGGTTGTGCAGACGGACAGTACCGCCATTCTTCACCTGAACGCTGTCGGCTGCGGAGGTCCGGCTTGCCGCACCACCGATGTGGAACGTACGCATGGTCAGCTGGGTACCCGGCTCACCGATGGACTGGGCAGCGATAACGCCGACCGCTTCACCGATGTTCACCTGGTGACCACGAGCCAAGTCACGGCCGTAGCATTTGGCGCAGATGCCGTAGCGGGTTTCGCAGCTGATCGGCGAGCGAACGATCACTTCGTCGATGCTGTTGAGTTCGATGAACTCGACCCACTTCTCATCTACCAGGGTGCCGGCAGGAACGATAACTTCCTCGGTACCTGGCTTGAAGACGTCACGGGCAATAACACGACCCAATACGCGCTCACCCAACGGCTCTACAACATCACCGCCTTCAATGTGCGGCGTCATCAGCAGGCCGTGCTCGGTGCCACAATCGATCTCGGTTACAACCAGATCTTGTGCAACGTCTACCAGACGGCGGGTCAGGTAACCGGAGTTAGCGGTTTTCAACGCGGTATCCGCAAGACCCTTACGAGCACCGTGAGTCGAGATGAAGTACTGAAGTACGCTCAAACCTTCACGGAAGTTCGCAGTGATCGGCGTTTCGATGATGGAACCGTCCGGCTTGGCCATCAGGCCACGCATACCGGCGAGCTGACGGATCTGCGCAGCAGAACCCCGTGCGCCCGAGTCGGCCATCATGTACATCGAGTTGAAGGACTCTTGGTCAACTTCGTCGCCATGACGGTCGATGACTTTCTCTTTCGAGAGGTTGGCCATCATCGCCTTGGAAACTTCGTCGTTCGCCTTCGACCAAAGGTCGATTACCTTGTTGTACTTCTCACCCTGGGTTACCAGGCCGGAGGCGTACTGGCTTTCGATCTCTTTCACTTCATCAGTAGCAGCACTGATGATGCGGGCTTTTTCATCCGGGATAACGAAGTCGTTAACACCGATGGAAACGCCGGAAATAGTCGAATAGGCAAAACCGGTGTACATCAACTGGTCAGCGAAGATCACGGTCTCTTTCAAACCAACCACGCGGTAGCACTGGTTGATCAGCTTGGAGATCGCCTTTTTCTTCATCGGCAGGTTGACGACGTCGTACGACAGACCTTTTGGCACAACCTGGTACAACAACGCACGGCCGACAGTGGTGTCGACAATACGAGTGTTGCTCACGCTGCCGCCATCACGATCGTTGACGGTTTCATTGATCCGCACCTTGACCTTGGCGTGCAGTGCGGCTTCGCCAGCACGGAACACACGGTCAACTTCTTGCAGGTCAGCGAACACACGACCTTCGCCCTTGGCGTTGATCGCTTCACGCGTCATGTAGTACAGACCCAATACAACGTCCTGCGACGGAACGATGATTGGCTCACCGTTGGCTGGCGACAGAATGTTGTTGGTCGACATCATCAACGCACGCGCTTCCAACTGGGCTTCCAGTGTCAGCGGTACGTGCACGGCCATTTGGTCGCCGTCGAAGTCGGCGTTGTACGCAGCACAAACCAACGGGTGCAGCTGGATAGCCTTACCTTCGATCAGTACCGGCTCAAACGCCTGGATACCCAGACGGTGAAGGGTCGGTGCACGGTTGAGGAGAACCGGGTGTTCGCGGATCACTTCGGCGAGAACGTCCCAAACCTCTGGCAGTTCGCGCTCGACCATTTTCTTGGCCGCTTTGATGGTGGTCGCAAGACCGCGCATTTCCAGCTTGCCGAAGATGAATGGCTTGAACAGCTCGAGAGCCATCTTCTTAGGCAGACCGCACTGGTGCAGACGCAGGGTCGGGCCTACGGTAATTACCGAACGACCGGAGTAGTCAACACGCTTACCGAGCAAGTTCTGACGGAAACGACCTTGCTTACCCTTGATCATGTCAGCCAGGGATTTCAGAGGACGTTTGTTCGAACCGGTGATAGCGCGGCCACGACGACCGTTGTCGAGCAAGGCATCGACAGCTTCTTGCAACATACGCTTTTCGTTGCGCACGATGATGTCCGGAGCGGACAGATCAAGCAGGCGCTTCAAGCGGTTGTTACGGTTGATCACGCGACGGTACAGGTCGTTGAGGTCGGAAGTCGCGAAACGACCACCATCCAACGGTACCAACGGACGCAGGTCTGGCGGCAGAACCGGCAGAACGGTCAGCACCATCCACTCTGGCAAGTTGCCGGAACCCTGGAAGGCTTCCATCAACTTCAGACGCTTGGACAGTTTCTTGATCTTGGTTTCGGAGTTGGTTTGCGGAATCTCTTCACGCAGACGGCCAATCTCGTGCTCCAGGTCGATAGCGTGCAGCAGTTCGCGGACAGCTTCGGCACCCATGCGGGCATCAAAATCGTCGCCGAACTCTTCCAACGCTTCGAAGTACTGCTCGTCGTTCAGCAGCTGACCTTTTTCAAGGGTGGTCATGCCTGGATCAATAACGACATAGCTCTCGAAGTAGAGAACACGTTCGATATCACGCAGGGTCATGTCCATCAGCAAGCCGATACGGGACGGCAGCGATTTCAGGAACCAGATGTGGGCAACCGGCGAAGCCAGTTCGATGTGCGCCATGCGCTCACGACGAACCTTGGCCAGTGCAACTTCAACGCCGCACTTCTCGCAGATCACACCACGGTGCTTCAAGCGCTTGTACTTACCGCACAGGCACTCGTAATCCTTAACCGGGCCAAAGATCTTGGCGCAGAACAGGCCGTCACGCTCAGGTTTGAACGTACGGTAGTTGATGGTTTCCGGCTTTTTAACTTCACCGAACGACCACGAACGGATCATCTCAGGCGATGCCAACCCAATACGGATGGCGTCGAACTCTTCGACTTGACCCTGGTTTTTCAGCAAATTCAGTAGGTCTTTCAAGGCCTTTCCTCCTGGCGGAGCAGAGAGCGGGCTAAACAGCCCCGCTCTCGATTCGCGTCACGTGTTATTCGGTTTCCAGATCGATATCGATGCCGAGGGAACGAATTTCTTTGATCAACACGTTGAAAGACTCGGGCATGCCCGGCTCCATACGGTGATCGCCGTCCACGATGTTTTTGTACATCTTGGTCCGACCGTTCACATCGTCCGACTTCACTGTGAGCATTTCTTGCAGAGTGTAAGCAGCACCGTATGCTTCCAGTGCCCAGACCTCCATCTCCCCGAAACGCTGACCACCGAACTGAGCCTTACCACCCAGCGGCTGCTGGGTAACCAGGCTGTACGAACCGGTAGAACGAGCGTGCATCTTATCGTCTACCAAGTGGTTCAGCTTCAGCATGTACATGTAGCCAACAGTAACCGGGCGCTCGAACTTGTTGCCGGTACGGCCGTCGAACAGCTGCATCTGGCCGCTTTCTGGCAGATCTGCCAGTTTCAGCATGGCCTTGATTTCGCTTTCCTTGGCACCGTCGAACACCGGGGTAGCCATTGGAACGCCGCCGCGCAGGTTCTTCGCCAGATCCAGGATTTCCTGGTCGGAGAAGGTGTCCAGCTCTTCGTTGCGACCGCCGATTTCGTTGTAGATCTCGTGCAGGAACTTACGCAGGTCAGCAACCTTGCGCTGCTCTTCGATCATACGGTTGATCTTCTCGCCCAGACCTTTGGCCGCGAGGCCCAGGTGGGTTTCAAGGATCTGACCAACGTTCATACGCGAAGGTACGCCCAACGGGTTGAGGACGACGTCGACCGGGGTGCCATTGGCATCGTGCGGCATGTCTTCAACCGGCATGATCACGGAGACCACACCTTTGTTACCGTGACGACCGGCCATCTTGTCGCCCGGCTGGATGCGGCGACGGATTGCCAGGTAAACCTTGACGATTTTCAGCACGCCTGGAGCCAGGTCATCGCCCTGCTGCAGTTTGCGCTTCTTGTCTTCGAACTTGTCGTCCAGCAGACGGCGGCGATCAACGATGTAGGCCTGAGCCTTCTCGAGCTGCTCGTTCAGAGCGTCTTCAGCCATGCGCAGTTTGAACCACTGGCCATGCTCAAGACCGTCGAGGATTTCGTCGGTGATGTCTTGACCTTTCTTCAGACCTGCGCCGCCTTCAGCCTTGTGGCCTACCAGAGCGGAACGCAGACGTTCGAAGGTCGCGCCTTCAACGATACGGAACTCTTCGTTCAGGTCCTTGCGGATCTCGTCGAGCTGAGTCTTCTCGATGGACAGTGCACGAGCATCACGCTCAACGCCGTCACGGGTGAAGACCTGTACGTCGATGACAGTACCTTTGGTGCCAGTCGGCACGCGCAGGGAGGTGTCTTTAACGTCGCTGGCTTTTTCACCGAAGATGGCACGCAGCAGTTTTTCTTCTGGCGTCAGTTGGGTCTCGCCTTTCGGAGTGACCTTGCCGACCAGGATGTCGCCTGCGCCTACTTCAGCACCTACGTAAACGATACCGGCTTCGTCCAGTTTGTTCAGTGCAGCTTCACCCACGTTCGGGATGTCTGCAGTGATTTCCTCTGGGCCAAGCTTGGTGTCACGGGCCACACAGGTCAGTTCCTGAATGTGGATCGTGGTGAAGCGGTCTTCTTGAACGACACGCTCGGACAGGCAGATGGAGTCTTCGAAGTTGAAGCCGTTCCATGCCATGAACGCGATGCGCATGTTCTGACCCAGTGCCAGCTCACCCATGTCGGTGGACGGGCCGTCAGCCATGATATCGCTACGCTGAACGCGATCACCCTTGCTCACCAGCGGACGCTGGTTGATGCAGGTGTTCTGGTTCGAGCGGGTGTATTTGGTCAGGTTGTAGATGTCGACACCGGCTTCGCCAGTTTCAACTTCGTCATCGGCAACACGAACCACGATACGGCTGGCATCAACGGAGTCGATTACGCCACCACGGCGAGCCACGACGCAAACGCCGGAGTCGCGAGCTACGTTACGCTCCATGCCGGTACCTACCAGCGGCTTGTCAGCGCGCAGTGTCGGTACAGCTTGACGCTGCATGTTGGAACCCATCAACGCACGGTTGGCGTCATCGTGTTCCAGGAACGGGATCAGCGACGCTGCTACCGAAACTACCTGCTTCGGCGATACGTCCATCAAGGTGACGTCTTCCGGCGCCTTGACGGTGAACTCGTTCAAGTGACGAACCGCTACCAGCTCGTCGACCAGGACTTTCTTGTCGTTCATCGTGGCCGAAGCCTGAGCGATCACGTGATCAGCTTCTTCAATGGCTGACAGGAACACGATCTCGTCGGTGACCAGAGCGTCTTTCACCACGCGGTACGGGCTCTCGAGGAAGCCGTACTGGTTGGTGCGCGCATAAGCGGCCAGGGAGTTGATCAGACCGATGTTCGGACCTTCCGGCGTTTCGATCGGGCAAACACGACCGTAGTGCGTCGGGTGGACGTCACGAACTTCAAAGCCGGCACGCTCACGGGTCAGACCGCCCGGGCCCAGTGCAGAAACACGGCGCTTGTGGGTGATCTCGGAGAGCGGGTTGTTCTGGTCCATGAACTGGGACAGCTGGCTGGAACCGAAGAACTCTTTCACCGCCGCAGCCACTGGCTTGGCGTTGATCAGGTCTTGCGGCATCAGGCCTTCGCTTTCAGCCATCGACAGACGCTCTTTGACCGCACGCTCAACACGTACCAGGCCAACGCGGAACTGGTTCTCGGCCATTTCGCCTACGCAGCGAACACGACGGTTACCCAGGTGGTCGATGTCATCGACGATGCCTTTGCCGTTACGGATGTCGACCAGGGTCTTCAGTACCGCAACGATATCTTCCTTGCACAGCACACCCGAACCTTCGATCTCGGTACGACCGATACGACGGTTAAACTTCATCCGGCCGACCGCAGACAGGTCATAGCGCTCAGGGCTGAAGAACAGGTTGTTGAACAGGGTCTCGGCAGCGTCTTTGGTTGGTGGCTCGCCAGGACGCATCATGCGATAGATCTCGACCAGCGCTTCCAATTGGTTGCTGGTGGAGTCGATCTTCAGTGTGTCGGAGATGAACGGACCGCAGTCGATGTCGTTGGTGTACAGGGTCTCGATGCGAACGACCTGGGCCTTGGCGATTTTGGCCAGGATCTCGGTATTCAGCTCGGTGTTGCACTCAGCCAGGATTTCGCCTGTAGCCGGGTGAACGATGACCTTGGCGGTCGTGCGACCCAGGACGTAGTCCAGAGGCACTTCCAGCTCTTTGATGCCGGCTTTTTCGATCTGATTGATGTGGCGCGCAGTAATACGACGGCCAGCTTCAACAATGACCTTGCCTTTTTCATCCTGGATGTCCAGGACGGCAATTTCACCACGCAGACGCGAAGCGATCAGCTCCAGCTTGAGGGTTTCATCCTTCAGGCTGAATACGTTGGTGGTGTAGAAGGCGTCCAGCACTTGCTCAGTGGTATAACCGAGCGCGCGCAGCAGTACCGAGGCCGGTAGCTTGCGACGACGGTCGATACGCACGAACACGCAGTCTTTCGGGTCGAACTCGAAGTCCAACCACGAACCACGGTACGGAATGATCCGCGCGGAGTACAGGAGCTTACCGGAGCTGTGCGTCTTGCCGCGGTCGTGGTCGAAGAACACGCCCGGGGAACGGTGCAGCTGGGAAACGATAACACGCTCGGTACCGTTGATTACGAAGGTACCGTTCTCAGTCATCAATGGGATTTCGCCCATGTAGACTTCTTGCTCTTTGATGTCCTTAATCGCTTTGTTCGACGATTCTTTGTCGAAAATGATCAGACGGACTTTTACCCGTAAAGGTACGGCGTACGTAACACCGCGCAACACGCATTCTTTGACATCAAATGCCGGTTCGCCCAGGCGATAACCGACGTACTCCAGCGCAGCATTGCCGGAGTAGCTGATGATCGGGAAAACGGATTTGAAGGCCGCATGCAGGCCCACGTCGCGGAACTGATCTTTGGTCGCTCCCGCCTGCAAGAATTCACGATACGAATCCAGCTGGATAGCCAGAAGGTACGGGACATCCATGACGTCCGGCAACTTGCTAAAGTCCTTGCGGATACGTTTTTTCTCAGTATATGAGTAAGCCATCAGCGTTCCCCAGCTTGGTCACCTGCTTGTTTGGCCCCTCCGACGGGAGCAGCCAGAAAATCTTGCAAACCCCATGGTTTGCACCACCGCATCGGGTGGTTACAGCGCGTTAGTGGCGGCGACCGAGTCGACAGCCAAGAACGGAAAAAGGCCGGTGGCAAGAGCCACCAGCCATCAGCCTTCAGCTTAACGCTTGGGCTGGAGACGCAAGGTCGATGCTTACTTCAGCTCGACTTTAGCGCCTGCTTCTTCCAGCACTGCTTTGGCTTTGTCAGCGGCGTCTTTCGACACTGCTTCCAGAACCTGGGCAGGAGCGCCGTCAACTACAGCCTTGGCTTCTTTCAGGCCCAGACCGGTCAGTTCACGTACTGCCTTGATCACGTTTACTTTCTTCTCGCCAGCTTCCAGCAGCATGACGTTGAATTCGGTTTGCTCTTCAGCAGCAACAGCAGCAACAGCTGGGCCAGCGGAAGCAGCGGCAGCGGAAACGCCGAATTTTTCTTCGAAAGCTTTGATCAGCTCAACAACCTGCAGAACCGACATTTCAGCTACGGCGTTGAGGATATCGTCTTGGGAGATAGACATTGCTGTATTTCCTGAATTGGGGGACGGCCTACTCGGCCATCGAAATAAACAAAAATACGCGAGAGAAGTCGCTCAGCCTTAGGCTGCGGCAGCTTCTTTTTGCTCGCGAACTGCGGCCAGAGTACGAGCCAGCTTGCTGGTAGCGCCTTGAATCACGCTCATCAGCTGCGAAATGGCTTCGTCGCGGGTCGGCAGTGTTGCCAGTACGTCGATTTGGTTAGCTGCGAGGAACTTGCCCTCGAACGCAGCTGCCTTGATCTCGAACTTATCCTGACTCTTGGCGAATTCCTTGAACAAACGGGCAGCAGCGCCAGGATGTTCTTTGGAGAACGCAATCAGAGTCGGGCCGGTGAACACGTCGTTGAGGACACTGTATTCAGTGTCAGCAACAGCGCGCTTGAGCAGGGTGTTACGCACAACACGTACGTATACGCCAGCTTCACGAGCCTCTTTACGGAGTCCGGTCATAGCGCCTACTGTCACACCACGGGCATCAGCCACGACAGCGGACAGAGCAGCTTTGGCAGCCTCGTTGACTTCAGCGACGATGGCCTTCTTGTCTTCGAGATTAATTGCCACGGGTTTAACTCCTGCTTGTTACCGTTTCATCTGGCCGGAGCCGGATGTCGTTTTGGTGTCTGATTCGGTAAGGAACCGGGAGCACCATCTGCGTAGGCTTGTGGTTTAAGACTTGCGTCGCCTACGGTCTTGGATAGCCCCCGCCAGGCAGGGACCCCAATTTTTTTAAATTGGCGCGATCGCTCACACCAATTTGTGTCTTATACGTCCAGCGAGCCTTGGTCGATGACCAGACCTGGGCCCATAGTGGTGCTCAGGGTAACGCGCTTGACGTAGATACCTTTCGAAGAAGCTGGCTTGATACGCTTCAGATCAGCGATCAGGGCTTCAACGTTTTCCTTCAGCTTGACGGCATCGAAGCCGACTTTGCCAACGGAGGTGTGAATGATGCCGTTTTTGTCGGTGCGATAACGAACCTGACCAGCCTTGGCGTTTTTGACCGCGGTGGCTACGTCTGGCGTTACGGTACCGACTTTCGGGTTAGGCATCAGGCCACGTGGACCCAGGATCTGACCCAACTGACCTACAACGCGCATTGCATCCGGGGATGCAATAACTACGTCGTAGTTCAGATCGCCGCCTTTCATTTCAGCAGCCAGGTCGTCCATGCCAACGCGGTCAGCGCCAGCAGCCAGAGCAGCTTCAGCTGCCGGGCCTTGGGTGAAGACAGCTACACGTACAGTCTTGCCAGTACCGTGTGGCAGCACAGTAGCGCTACGAACGACCTGGTCGGATTTACGCGGGTCAACACCCAGGTTTACAGCAACGTCAACGGACTCGCTGAACTTGACAGTCGACAGCTCGGTCAGCAGGGCAGCGGCGTCTACAAAGTTGTAGGCCTTGCCAGCTTCGATTTTGCCGGCGATAGCCTTTTGGCGCTTGGTCAGCTTAGCCATTACACACCCTCCACGTTAAGGCCCATGCTACGAGCAGAACCGGCGATGGTACGCACGGCTGCATCCATATCAGCTGCAGTCAGATCCGCGTTTTTGGTTTTCGCGATTTCTTCCAGCTGAGCACGAGTTACGGTGCCAACCTTAACGGTGTTCGGACGAGCGGAACCGCTAGTCAGACCGGCAGCCTTCTTCAACAGAACCGAAGCCGGAGTCGACTTGGTTTCGAAAGTGAAGCTACGGTCGCTGTATACAGTGATGATCACTGGAGTCGGCAGACCTGGTTCAAGACCCTGAGTACGGGCGTTGAAGGCCTTGCAGAATTCCATGATGTTCACGCCGTGCTGACCCAGAGCTGGGCCGACGGGTGGGCTAGGGTTGGCCTGAGCGGCCTTCACTTGCAGCTTGATGTAAGCGGTAATCTTCTTGGCCATGAGGCACTCCAATTACGGGTTCAAACGCCTCGAAAGGCTCCCCGGTTACTTGCGCGTTTATCCCAGTGACGACAAAACCCCACAGCCTAAGGCTGCGGGGTTGGGATGCTTACTCAGCTAGACCTTCTCGACCTGGCTGAACTCCAACTCTACCGGAGTAGAGCGTCCGAAAATGAGCACTGCCACTTGGATCCGGCTCTTTTCGTAGTTAACTTCTTCGACAGTACCGTTGAAATCAGCAAACGGACCATCTGTAACACGAACAACCTCACCCGGCTCGAAAAGCGTCTTCGGCTTAGGCTTGTCACTACCATCAGCAACACGGCGCAGAATTGCTTCCGCCTCTTTGTCGGTGATAGGAGCAGGCTTATCAGCAGTACCGCCGATAAAACCCATGACACGAGGAGTATCCTTGACCAAGTGCCAAGTACCTTCATTCATGTCCATCTGAACCAGCACATAGCCAGGGAAGAACTTGCGTTCGCTTTTGCGCTTCTGACCATTCCGCATTTCAACCACTTCTTCAGTGGGAACCAGAATTTCGCCGAAGCCATCTTCCATGCCTGCCAGCTTTACGCGCTCCAGCAAAGAGCGCATAACATGCTTCTCGTAACCCGAGTAAGCATGCACAACGTACCAACGCTTAGCCACGGGACACCCTTAGCCAACAATCAAGGAAACAAGCCAGCCGAGCAGGGAATCAAGCCCCCACAACAGCAACGCCATAACCAGAACAACAGCCACGACAATCAATGTGGTCTGCGTAGTTTCTTGGCGAGTCGGCCAAACGACTTTACGGATTTCGGTGCGAGCTTCCTTTACCAGGACCGCGAAAGACTTGCCTTTGGCAGTCTGCAGACCCACAAAGGCAGCCACAGCAGCAAGAACAAGCAAAGCGAGTACGCGGTACAGGATCGGCGAAGCAGAATAATACTGATTGCCAACAACGCCTACGACCACCAAGGCGACTACAACGAGCCATTTGATCAGATCGAAACGAGAGCTTTGAGCTTCAGCCTTAGGAGTCATCTATGAAGATCCTGTGAAAAGAAAGCCAGACACACCACGTGAATCTGGCAGGTCAGGAGGGAATCGAACCCCCAACCTACGGTTTTGGAGACCGTCGCTCTGCCAATTGAGCTACTGACCTAAAACAAAATCAGGCCGACCATTATGCAGACCTGAAAAAGACTTTACAACAACCAACCCCACTAGACCTGAAATCATCCGACAACAAAGCCAGATAGAACACCTTCAAGCCGAGGCAGCTGTTAAAACAAAGGCAGATATTTTCATATCTGCCTTGTTATATGGAGCTCTTGAGCGGATTTGAACCGCTGACCTCACCCTTACCAAGGGTGTGCTCTACCAACTGAGCTACAAGAGCAAAACACCTGCACAACCTGCAAACTTGGAGCGGGTAGCGGGAATCGAACCCGCATCATCAGCTTGGAAGGCTGAGGTTCTACCACTAAACTATACCCGCGGAGCTTGCAGCTCACGCTAAAAATGGTGGAGGGGGAAGGATTCGAACCTTCGAAGTCGTAGACGTCAGATTTACAGTCTGATCCCTTTGGCCGCTCGGGAACCCCTCCTAAGCGAGCCGGCATTTTACATTACGCCGACCTTCTGTCAAGCATTTTCTCATTTAAAAATATGAGGTTAGCTGCGTTGACCTTCGCTTCACACTAATGACCTAGAAGGTCTTCACTGCGAAGCGGGCGCCATTCTATGCAAACTATTCGAGAGTTGCAACGCCTTCGCACAACATTATTTTATGTTTTAACTCATTGAATTCCTTAGCAAGGTTTTCAAAGGGCAGATCGTCCGCCAGGCGACGACTTTCAGGGGCTACCCGGAGCCAGTAGCCGGAGGCATCCGCAGTATTGAGCAATAGAAGCCTGACCCTAATATCCAAGCTCATGAGCCGTTGCTCAACAGACTGTGCTTGACGCTGATCCGCAAAACCACCGATGTACAGGCAAGTATTTTGCACTTCAGGCATTTTCACGCGATCTCTGCGCACTACGGCATCTGATGACTCACTGAGCAGACGGATATCTTGCTGCGAGCCTTTATAAAGGCTCAGAGGCGTGACATCTTTAGCTCGCAACGGCGCTTCTTGCTGATGCCAAATGTAATAAAAGGCATTGAGGACAAGTAAAAGCAAAAACAGCCAACGCATAATCACCTCAGGACAAAGGACAAGCCATCGCCAAACCGACAAACACCAGGTCCGGCACGAGTCGCGCCTGCGGTACCGCATCCGCAACCAAATCAGCATCCCCCCCAGTCAAGAACACGATAAAGTCATCCCCCCAATAGCTTCTCGCCAACTCCAACTGAGTCAGTACAAACCCTCTGAGCATCAACGTACAGCCGCGCTCAACGGCTTCTACCGTCGTACGACCCGGAGAGAGACGCTCCAGCGCCCTTTCAGCGGCGGCGTCGTCGTAGCGTATCTTGCGCGTGTGGGTTCGCAACTGATTGCGCATTAGGGGCATTCCGGGACAAATGAACCCACCCAAGTGCTCACCGTCCGCGGCAATAAAATCTGCAGTGGCAGCAGTTCCAAAATCAAGCACCAGGCAGGCCCCACGAGCGAGCTTGAACCCACCCAGCATCGCTAGCCAGCGATCAAGCCCAAGACGCTCGAAATCTTCGTAGCCATTGCGCACTCCCGCCATTTCTCGCGCCGGGGCCGCGCAGGAAACGATAACGCCGAAAGCATCTTGCAAGGCAGTGACCAGCTTGCTTGTTTCTTCCAGGGCACGAACGCTTACCAATCGGCAACGTGTCAAACGTGTCAGTAGAAGCCCAGAAAGCGCTACCAGGCTCTCAATCAACGCCAGATCCGAGTCTACAACCCCTCCTGCGGAAGCATTCGCCGATTCCGAATCAAGCACACGCCATTTGATAAAGCTATTTCCACAGTCGAGCTCAAGAATCATCACGCAACCTCAGGCTTAACTCACCACCACTGTATATTTTCTCAACACCATTAACACTCAAGCGCAATGCCCCCTGGCGATCTACACCCAGCACAACCCCATCGACCTGGTTGACACCCGCGATAAGGGAGACCGGCCGGCCCTGCCAGGCGTGGTTCTGCTCCCACTCTCCCTGAAGCGCGACAAAACCGCCTTCCCGATGCCGCTCAAGGTAGCCTTGCAGCTGCCGCCCCAGTTCCGAAACCAGAAGGTTGCGATTCACCGGAGCGCCCGTCTCAAGCTGCACTGAGGTCCATTGCTGATCAACCTCATCAGCCCTCTGCATATTCACGTTGATACCTATTCCGAGAACTACGTGACAGATATCCGCAGGATCACCTACTAACTCCAGCAAAATTCCAGCGATTTTCTTCTGCCCTACTAAAACATCGTTTGGCCACTTCAGGGCGGCGCCCTGCACCCCGGACTCACGCAAAGCCTGCATGACTGCCAAGCCCACAACCAGACTCAGTCCCTCCAGCTGACGCAGACCTGACTCAATACGTAATACGAGGCTGTAATAAACGTTTTGAGCGAATGGGCTGACCCACTTTCGTCCTCTCCTACCTCTTCCCGCAGTTTGCTGCTCTGCGAGCACCAGGAACGGCGCCGCGCATCCAGCGTCCACCAGCCGCAAAGCTTCAGCATTAGTGGAGTCAATGGAATCAGAGATATGAAGAGGCCATCTCAAGGATGGCGTACTCTGCGAAATCTCTTCAGCACTCAAGAACACCAGTGGGGACGCCAACTGATACCCTTTGCCTCGCACCTTGTGAATTGGCAGATTCAACTCTGCCTCCAGGTGCTGGAGTTGCTTCCATACAGCACTGCGACTGACACCAAGAGCGGCACCCAGTGCTTCTCCGGAATGGAATCGGCCATCTTTCAGAAGTTTCAACAACGTCAGCATGCAAGTATCGCCTCACAATGAGGCACGCATGATAGCCATGCGCAGGGTCATTGCATAGAAAGGCCGGACTTTAGCGCTGAAGGCCACACGCACGTATCTCTTCGCACTTTTCGACCGCCCAAAACAAAACCCCTGACTGCGTTAGCAATCAGGGGTTCTGGAATTTAATCTTGACGATGACCTACTCTCACATGGGGAAACCCCACACTACCATCGGCGATGCATCGTTTCACTACTGAGTTCGGGATGGGATCAGGTGGTTCCAATGCTCTATGGTCGTCAAGAAATTCGGGTACTGAGTCGCGGCCTAAGCCTCGCTTCAGCAAATTGGGTATGTGACAGCTTTCGGTGCTTTGTGAGCGTCGAACTTTCGGTTCATTTTCGTCTTCACACACCGCAATCTGATGCTCGTTAGAGTGGTCAAATTGCTTGGGTGTTATATGGTCAAGCCTCACGGGCAATTAGTATTGGTTAGCTCAACGCCTCACAGCGCTTACACACCCAACCTATCAACGTCGTAGTCTTCGACGGCCCTTCAGGGAACTCAAGGTTCCAGTGAGATCTCATCTTGAGGCTAGTTTCCCGCTTAGATGCTTTCAGCGGTTATCTATTCCGAACATAGCTACCCGGCAATGCCACTGGCGTGACAACCGGAACACCAGAGGTTCGTCCACTCCGGTCCTCTCGTACTAGGAGCAGCCCCTCTCAAATCTCAAACGTCCACGGCAGATAGGGACCGAACTGTCTCACGACGTTCTAAACCCAGCTCGCGTACCACTTTAAATGGCGAACAGCCATACCCTTGGGACCGGCTTCAGCCCCAGGATGTGATGAGCCGACATCGAGGTGCCAAACACCGCCGTCGATATGAACTCTTGGGCGGTATCAGCCTGTTATCCCCGGAGTACCTTTTATCCGTTGAGCGATGGCCCTTCCATACAGAACCACCGGATCACTAAGACCTACTTTCGTACCTGCTCGACGTGTCTGTCTCGCAGTCAAGCGCGCTTTTGCCTTTATACTCTACGACCGATTTCCGACCGGTCTGAGCGCACCTTCGTACTCCTCCGTTACTCTTTAGGAGGAGACCGCCCCAGTCAAACTACCCACCATACACTGTCCTCGATCCGGATAACGGACCTGAGTTAGAACCTCAAAGTTGCCAGGGTGGTATTTCAAGGATGGCTCCACGCGAACTGGCGTCCACGCTTCAAAGCCTCCCACCTATCCTACACAAGCAAATTCAAAGTCCAGTGCAAAGCTATAGTAAAGGTTCACGGGGTCTTTCCGTCTAGCCGCGGATACACTGCATCTTCACAGCGATTTCAATTTCACTGAGTCTCGGGTGGAGACAGCGCCGCCATCGTTACGCCATTCGTGCAGGTCGGAACTTACCCGACAAGGAATTTCGCTACCTTAGGACCGTTATAGTTACGGCCGCCGTTTACCGGGGCTTCGATCAAGAGCTTCGCGTTAGCTAACCCCATCAATTAACCTTCCGGCACCGGGCAGGCGTCACACCCTATACGTCCACTTTCGTGTTTGCAGAGTGCTGTGTTTTTAATAAACAGTCGCAGCGGCCTGGTATCTTCGACCGGCATGAGCTTACGGAGCAAGTCCTTCACCCTCACCGGCGCACCTTCTCCCGAAGTTACGGTGCCATTTTGCCTAGTTCCTTCACCCGAGTTCTCTCAAGCGCCTTGGTATTCTCTACCCAACCACCTGTGTCGGTTTGGGGTACGGTTCCTGGTTACCTGAAGCTTAGAAGCTTTTCTTGGAAGCATGGCATCAACCACTTCGTTAACTAAAAGTTAACTCGTCATCAGCTCTCGGCCTTAAGATCCCGGATTTACCTAAGATCTTAGCCTACCACCTTAAACTTGGACAACCAACGCCAAGCTGGCCTAGCCTTCTCCGTCCCTCCATCGCAATAACCAGAAGTACAGGAATATTAACCTGTTTTCCATCGACTACGCTTTTCAGCCTCGCCTTAGGGACCGACTAACCCTGCGTCGATTAACGTTGCGCAGGAAACCTTGGTCTTTCGGCGTGGGTGTTTTTCACACCCATTGTCGTTACTCATGTCAGCATTCGCACTTCTGATACCTCCAGCAAGCTTCTCAACTCACCTTCACAGGCTTACAGAACGCTCCTCTACCGCATCACTTACGTGATACCCGTAGCTTCGGTGTATGGTTTGAGCCCCGTTACATCTTCCGCGCAGGCCGACTCGACTAGTGAGCTATTACGCTTTCTTTAAAGGGTGGCTGCTTCTAAGCCAACCTCCTAGCTGTCTAAGCCTTCCCACATCGTTTCCCACTTAACCATAACTTTGGGACCTTAGCTGACGGTCTGGGTTGTTTCCCTTTTCACGACGGACGTTAGCACCCGCCGTGTGTCTCCCATGCTCGGCACTTGTAGGTATTCGGAGTTTGCATCGGTTTGGTAAGTCGGGATGACCCCCTAGCCGAAACAGTGCTCTACCCCCTACAGTGATACATGAGGCGCTACCTAAATAGCTTTCGAGGAGAACCAGCTATCTCCGAGCTTGATTAGCCTTTCACTCCGATCCACAGGTCATCCGCTAACTTTTCAACGGTAGTCGGTTCGGTCCTCCAGTTAGTGTTACCCAACCTTCAACCTGCCCATGGATAGATCGCCCGGTTTCGGGTCTATTCCCAGCGACTAGACGCCCTATTAAGACTCGCTTTCGCTACGCCTCCCCTATTCGGTTAAGCTCGCCACTGAAAATAAGTCGCTGACCCATTATACAAAAGGTACGCAGTCACAGAACAAAGTCTGCTCCCACTGCTTGTACGCATACGGTTTCAGGATCTATTTCACTCCCCTCTCCGGGGTTCTTTTCGCCTTTCCCTCACGGTACTAGTTCACTATCGGTCAGTCAGTAGTATTTAGCCTTGGAGGATGGTCCCCCCATATTCAGACAAAGTTTCTCGTGCTCCGTCCTACTCGATTTCATGACTAAGAGATTTTCGCGTACAGGGCTATCACCCACTATGGCCGCACTTTCCAGAGCGTTCCGCTAATCTCAAAGCCACTTAAGGGCTAGTCCCCGTTCGCTCGCCACTACTAAGGGAATCTCGGTTGATTTCTTTTCCTCAGGGTACTTAGATGTTTCAGTTCCCCTGGTTCGCCTCTTGCACCTATGTATTCAGTACAAGATAACCATCTTATGATGGCTGGGTTCCCCCATTCAGACATCTCCGGATCAAAGTCTGTTTGCCGACTCCCCGAAGCTTTTCGCAGGCTACCACGTCTTTCATCGCCTCTGACTGCCAAGGCATCCACCGTATGCGCTTCTTCACTTGACCATATAACCCCAAGCAATCTGGTTATACTGTGAAGACGACATTCGCCGAAAATTCGAATTTCTCAACTAAGAGAACTCACAAATTTTACCTTAGCCTGATCCGTTACCAGTGAAAGTAACGTTCAGTCTATCTTTCTATCACATACCCAAATTTTTAAAGAACGATCTAATCAAAGACTAGAAATCAACATTCACCATCGCCTTGATGGAATGCTCATTTCTAAGCTTTCAAAACTTTCAGAAGCAGTAGTGGTGGAGCCAAACGGGATCGAACCGTTGACCTCCTGCGTGCAAGGCAGGCGCTCTCCCAGCTGAGCTATGGCCCCGTATTTCTACAGGCGTTTCCCACACAAAATTGGTGGGTCTGGGCAGATTCGAACTGCCGACCTCACCCTTATCAGGGGTGCGCTCTAACCAACTGAGCTACAGACCCAATTTCGGGCTGCTTCTTTATCGTCTTCTTCAATGAATCAAGCAATTCGTGTGGGAACTTATGGAGCAGCTGATGTCGTCGATTAAGGAGGTGATCCAGCCGCAGGTTCCCCTACGGCTACCTTGTTACGACTTCACCCCAGTCATGAATCACACCGTGGTAACCGTCCTCCCGAAGGTTAGACTAGCTACTTCTGGTGCAACCCACTCCCATGGTGTGACGGGCGGTGTGTACAAGGCCCGGGAACGTATTCACCGCGACATTCTGATTCGCGATTACTAGCGATTCCGACTTCACGCAGTCGAGTTGCAGACTGCGATCCGGACTACGATCGGTTTTATGGGATTAGCTCCACCTCGCGGCTTGGCAACCCTCTGTACCGACCATTGTAGCACGTGTGTAGCCCAGGCCGTAAGGGCCATGATGACTTGACGTCATCCCCACCTTCCTCCGGTTTGTCACCGGCAGTCTCCTTAGAGTGCCCACCATTACGTGCTGGTAACTAAGGACAAGGGTTGCGCTCGTTACGGGACTTAACCCAACATCTCACGACACGAGCTGACGACAGCCATGCAGCACCTGTCTCAATGTTCCCGAAGGCACCAATCTATCTCTAGAAAGTTCATTGGATGTCAAGGCCTGGTAAGGTTCTTCGCGTTGCTTCGAATTAAACCACATGCTCCACCGCTTGTGCGGGCCCCCGTCAATTCATTTGAGTTTTAACCTTGCGGCCGTACTCCCCAGGCGGTCAACTTAATGCGTTAGCTGCGCCACTAAAAGCTCAAGGCTTCCAACGGCTAGTTGACATCGTTTACGGCGTGGACTACCAGGGTATCTAATCCTGTTTGCTCCCCACGCTTTCGCACCTCAGTGTCAGTATTAGTCCAGGTGGTCGCCTTCGCCACTGGTGTTCCTTCCTATATCTACGCATTTCACCGCTACACAGGAAATTCCACCACCCTCTACCATACTCTAGTCAGTCAGTTTTGAATGCAGTTCCCAGGTTGAGCCCGGGGATTTCACATCCAACTTAACAAACCACCTACGCGCGCTTTACGCCCAGTAATTCCGATTAACGCTTGCACCCTCTGTATTACCGCGGCTGCTGGCACAGAGTTAGCCGGTGCTTATTCTGTCGGTAACGTCAAAACAATCACGTATTAGGTAACTGCCCTTCCTCCCAACTTAAAGTGCTTTACAATCCGAAGACCTTCTTCACACACGCGGCATGGCTGGATCAGGCTTTCGCCCATTGTCCAATATTCCCCACTGCTGCCTCCCGTAGGAGTCTGGACCGTGTCTCAGTTCCAGTGTGACTGATCATCCTCTCAGACCAGTTACGGATCGTCGCCTTGGTGAGCCATTACCTCACCAACTAGCTAATCCGACCTAGGCTCATCTGATAGCGCAAGGCCCGAAGGTCCCCTGCTTTCTCCCGTAGGACGTATGCGGTATTAGCGTTCGTTTCCGAACGTTATCCCCCACTACCAGGCAGATTCCTAGGCATTACTCACCCGTCCGCCGCTCTCAAGAGAAGCAAGCTTCTCTCTACCGCTCGACTTGCATGTGTTAGGCCTGCCGCCAGCGTTCAATCTGAGCCATGATCAAACTCTTCAGTTCAAACATCTTTGGGTTTTTAAGAAACCCTAAACTTGGCTCAGCAATCGTTGGTTACATCTTTGATTTCTCGCGGAGCAACTTGTGATGCTGATAATCTTGTTGACTATCAGTCTGACTCCACAAGCACCCACACGAATTGCTTGATTCAGTTGTTAAAGAGCGGTTGGTTAAGATCTTTCGTCTCAACCGAGGCGCGCATTCTACAGCAGCCTCATTTGCTGTCAAGTGATTATTTTCAGAAGTTTTCGAAGATTTCTTCAACAACTTCAACCACTTGCGCTTCCGATCTCTCGTTAGCGGGAGGCGAATTCTACAGCGTTACACGCTGCTGTCAACACCTCTTTTTCTCCGCTTTCGACCGAGAGGATCGAAACGTTAATAGAGCCAAACCACTTTGCCCTACCAACTCCTTCTGGGCTTCGATGAACTGAAGCAAGCCGCTGTCGAATTCTGCGTAACCCTTTGTTTACCAAGGAGTTTTCGGTTTCGACTGCGCCGGAAGTGGGGCGAATTATAGACAGATATAATTCGCCGTCAACACCTAATTTCAGTTTTATTCGGATTTGAGCGTAATACGCGCAAATGCCTTCTTCCCGGCCTGACAAACGTGGGTAGCACCCAGCTCGTATATAAAGGTGCGGTCCACAACCTCACCATCTATACGCACACCACCCGAGCCCAGAAGGTCGCGCGCAACTGCCGAGTTCTTAACCAGGCCCGCCTTATTAAGCACAGCAGCAATCGGCATCGCCTCGGCAGCAGACAGCTCGATCTCCGGCAGATCATCAGGCAGTTCGCCATCCTTCATGCGATTACCCGCAGCACGGTGAGCGTTGGCCGCGGCTTCTTCACCATGGAAACGCGCAACAATCTCTTCTGCCAGCTTAATCTTCACGTCACGCGGATTAGCGCCTGCCTCTACATCAGCACGCAGTGCATTGATTTCATCCATCGACCGGAAGCTCAGCAACTCGAAGTAACGCCACATCAAAGCATCAGGAATCGAAACCAGCTTGCCGTACATTACGCCCGGCGCCTCCTGGATACCGACATAGTTCCCCAGGGACTTGGACATCTTCTTGACGCCATCCAACCCCTCCAACAACGGCATGGTCAGGATGCACTGGGCTTCCTGCCCATACGCACGCTGGAGCTCACGCCCCATCAACAGGTTGAACTTCTGATCAGTGCCACCCAGCTCAACGTCCGCACGCAACGCTACCGAGTCATAGCCCTGAACCAACGGATAGAGGAACTCGTGAATGGCGATAGGCTGATTGGCGGAGTAGCGCTTGTCGAAGTCATCACGCTCAAGCATGCGCGCAACAGTGTACTGAGAGGTCAAGCGAATGAAGTCCGCCGGCCCCATCTGATCCATCCAAGTGGAGTTGAACGCCACTTCGGTCTTGGCCGGATCGAGAATCTTGAATACCTGAGTCTTGTAGGTCTCGGCATTATCAAGCACCTGCTCACGGGTCAGCGGCGGACGCGTGGCGCTCTTGCCGCTCGGATCACCGATCATTCCGGTGAAGTCACCTATAAGGAAGATGACCTGGTGCCCCAACTCCTGGAACTGGCGCAGCTTATTAATAAGCACGGTATGCCCCAGATGCAGATCCGGCGCAGTCGGATCAAAGCCAGCCTTAATACGCAGGGGCTGACCACGCTTGAGCTTTTCGATCAGCTCAGCTTCGACCAACAGTTCTTCCGCACCACGTTTTATCAGCGCTAGCTGCTCTTCAACCGACTTCATAACAGACCCGCAAGGCTCAGATTCAAAAGGGAACCAACCATACAAGATCAGGGACTAATTACAAGTTTTGCCCTGCGAACGGACACCGTTCAGCAAGCCCAGCGTTCGCGAGCTTGCGCCACAGATGATTTGGTTATATTTTATACAGTTATTTCATCTTCATCATGTCATTCATCTTTTCCATTTCATCTTCAAAGTCAAAATTACCTATGACCACTGAACCGTCTAAAGCGCCGCCGCTTTACCCGAAGACCCACCTGCTCGCCGCAAGTGGTATCGCCGCCCTTCTCAGCCTGGCACTCCTGGTATTCCCTTCCAGTGACGTAGAAGCCAAACGAACATCCCTGAGCCTTGACCTGGAAAGTCCCGTTGAACAACTGACACAAGATCAAGACGCTTCCGACGCGCAACAAGCCACAAACGTGGGCACCGAATCGCCGTTCGCACAGATAGAAAACAGCCCCGAAGACACCCAGCAAGCAGCCCAAAGCCCATCTGCGCCTGCTGCCGACACGGCCAAGAGCCCTCAGCACCGCGAAGTGATCGTGGCCAAGGGCGACACACTGTCGACACTCTTCGAGAAGGTCGGCCTCCCCGCCGCTACAGTTAATGAAGTGCTTGCCAGCGACAAACAAGCCAAGCAGTTCACCCAACTCAAGCACGGCCAGAAGCTCGAATTTGAATTCACCCCCGATGGCCAGCTGAACAACCTGCACAGCAATGTCAGTGACCTCGAAAGCATTACCCTGACAAAGGGCGCCAAAGGCTTTGCCTTCAATCGCATCACCACCAAACCGGTCATGCGCTCCGCTTACGTGCACGGCGTGATCAACAGCTCCCTGTCACAATCCGCCGCCCGGGCAGGCCTGTCCCACAGCATGACCATGGACATGGCCAACGTGTTCGGCTACGACATCGACTTCGCCCAGGACATCCGCCAGGGCGACGAATTTGACGTGATCTACGAGCAAAAAGTCGCCAACGGTAAAGTCGTCGGCACTGGCAACATTCTCTCCGCACGCTTTACCAACCGCGGCAAGACCTACACCGCCGTGCGTTACACCAACAAACAAGGCAACAGCAGCTACTACACCGCCGACGGCAATAGCATGCGCAAGGCCTTTATCCGTACGCCGGTGGACTTCGCTCGTATTAGCTCGCGTTTTTCCATGGGTCGCAAGCATCCAATTCTGAACAAAATCCGCGCCCACAAAGGGGTCGACTACGCCGCACCACGTGGCACGCCGATCAAGGCAGCCGGTGACGGTAAAGTGCTGCTGGCAGGGCGTCGTGGTGGCTATGGCAATACTGTGATCATCCAGCACGGCAATACCTACCGTACGCTGTATGGCCACATGCAAGGATTCGCCAAGGGCGTGCAAACCGGCGGCACCGTGAAGCAAGGCCAGGTGATCGGCTATATCGGTACAACCGGCCTGTCCACCGGCCCGCACTTGCACTATGAGTTCCAGGTCAATGGCGTTCACGTCGACCCATTGGGCCAGAAACTGCCCATGGCCGACCCGATCGCCAAGGCTGAACGCGCCCGCTTCATGCAACAGAGCCAGCCGTTGATGGCGCGCATGGATCAAGAGCGCTCCACCCTGCTGGCTTCGGCGAAGCGTTAAGTATGGCGCTCTATATGGGTGTGATGTCCGGGACCAGCCTTGATGGCCTGGACATCGCCTTGATCGAGCAGTCCCCGGCGATCAAGCTGATCGCCACGCACTATATTCCCATGCCCGATACCCTGCGCACCGAGCTGCTTGCTCTTTGCGCCAGCGGGCCGGATGAGATCGCCCGCTCAGCAATTGCCCAACAGAACTGGGTAAATCTTGCTGCTCAAGGTATCCATGCTTTACTCGACCAGCAAAACCTCAAGCCCCAGGACATTCGCGCGATTGGCAGCCATGGCCAGACCATCCGCCATGAACCCGCCCGGGGCTTTACCGTACAGATCGGCAACCCGGCCTTGCTCACCGAGCTCACAGGCATCACCGTGGTCAGCGATTTCCGTAGCCGCGATGTCGCCGCCGGCGGCCAGGGCGCCCCATTGGTCCCTGCATTCCATGAAGCACTGTTTGGTGAGCACACCGGTAACCGTGCAGTATTGAATGTGGGAGGCTTCAGCAACCTCAGTCTGATTGAGACCGGCAAACCTGTAGCCGGCTTCGACTGCGGCCCAGGCAACGTCCTGCTGGATGCGTGGATTCACCAGCAACGCGGTGAACACTTTGATCGTAATGGCCAGTGGGCGGCTAGCGGCAAGGTCGAACCTGCATTACTCAACGCCCTGCTCAGTGACCCTTTCTTCGTGGCCACGGGCCCCAAGAGCACCGGCCGCGAAGTGTTCAATCTGGAGTGGCTGCACCAACACCTTGGCCGCCTACCGAGATTTGAACCTCAGGATGTTCAGGCCACCCTGCTGGAACTGACCGCCCTGACCATCATCGAAGCCCTGCAGGCCGCCCAGCCCCAGACCGGAACACTGCTGGTGTGTGGCGGCGGTGCCCACAACGGCACGCTGATGAACCGCCTGGCCGCCCTGCTACCGTCAACTCAAGTCAGCAGCACCGCCGCCTACGGAGTAGATCCCGACTGGGTCGAGGCCATGGCCTTCGCATGGCTGGCACATTGCTGCCTCAAAGGTATCGCAGCCAACCGCCCAAGTGTCACCGGGGCACGAGGACTTCGGGTACTGGGCGCCATCTACCCCGCCTAAAATCTCCAGACAGCAAAACGCCGCTTGGCCTATCACAGCCAAGCGGCGTTTTTGCGTCCGCTGTCGATCAGATCGAGAACGAAGACCCGCAACCACAGGTGGTGGTGGCATTAGGGTTCTTGATCACAAAACGCGAACCCTCCAGACCTTCCTGGTAATCCACCTCGGCACCTGCCAGGTATTGGAAACTCATCGGGTCCACAACCAGGCTCACGCCTTCGCGCTCAACGATGGTGTCATCATCGGCCACATCTTCATCGAAGGTAAAACCGTACTGAAACCCTGAACAACCGCCGCCCGTAACAAATACGCGCAGCTTCAAGCGATCATTACCCTCTTCATCGACCAGGCTCTTCACCTTGTGCGCAGCACCGTGGGTGAATTGCAAAGCCGTGGGGGTGAAGGATTCAACGCTCATGCTGATAATCTCCCGGCGTAGCGCCGCCATATGCGTAATGGCCGGCATTATCCGCTTCTCCTAGAAAAGCGGTCAACTATTGTTACGGTATATCAATCTGCGCTGTCGCCATTAAAAACACAAAAGGCCCGATCAACGGGCCTTTGCTTAGCGACTCAACCGCCTTAAGGCAGCATGCCCGCGTGGGACAGGCCCAACTTCTCATCCAAGCCAAACAGGATGTTCATGTTCTGCACCGCCTGGCCGGACGCGCCCTTGACCAGGTTATCGATCACCGACAACACCACGACCAGGTCACCGTCCTGCGGGCGATGCACAGCAATCCGGCATACGTTGGCACCGCGCACGCTGCGGGTTTCCGGATGGCTGCCGGCCGGCATTACATCGACGAACGGTTCGTTGGCATACCGTTTTTCGAACAGCGCCTGCAGGTCGACCGAGCGATCGACCACAGTGGCGTACAACGTGGAGTGAATGCCGCGGATCATTGGAGTCAAGTGTGGGACGAAGGTCAGGCCCACGTCCTTCCCAGCCGCACGACGCAGCCCCTGGCGAATTTCCGGCAAGTGACGATGCCCTTTTACCGCATAGGCCTTCATGCTTTCCGACGTCTCAGAGTACAGCGAACCGACCGCAGCACCACGACCGGCACCGCTGACGCCCGACTTGCAGTCCGCGATCAAGCGCGACGCGTCCGCCAGCCCCGCTTCCAACAATGGCAGGAAGCCCAACTGTGTAGCGGTCGGATAGCAGCCCGGTACAGCAATCAGGCGCGCTTGCTTGATCTGTTCACGATTCACTTCCGGCAGGCCGTACACCGCCTCTTCCAACAACTCCGGCGCGCCGTGGGGCTGGCCGTACCATTTGGCCCACTCATCAGCGTCCTGCAGACGGAAGTCCGCCGACAGGTCGATCACCTTGGTGCCGGCGGCCAGCAGCTCGCCGGCCAGGGCGTGGGCAACACCGTGCGGGGTGGCGAAGAACACCACGTCACACGCGCCCAGAGTCTTGATGTCCGGAACACTGAACGCCAGGCCGTCGTAGTGGCCTCGCAAGTTCGGGTACATATCGGCCACGGCCAGCCCGGCCTCGGATCGGGAGGTGATGACCACCACCTCAGCTTGCGGATGCTGAGCCAACAGACGCAGCAATTCGACACCGGTATAACCCGTGCCGCCGACGATACCGACCTTGACCATAAACCTGCCCTCAACGAACCCACTGGAAAGCCGTCGATAATAGGGGTCGTATCGTTCTGCGACAACCGCCAACGTGACGTATGGGCGCATCAGCCACTACTATGCTCAGTTACCGTGAACCTGGGAATAACTAGAAATGCTCTATCTATGGGTCAAAGCCTTCCATATCGTCAGTATCGTCTGCTGGTTTGCCGGGCTGTTCTACCTGCCACGCCTGTTCGTCTATCACGCCCAAAGCGAAGACACCGTCAGCAAAGAGCGTTTCAGCGTCATGGAGCGCAAGTTGTATCGCGGCATCATGGGGCCGGCGATGATCGCCACGCTGATTTTCGGCGGCTGGCTGATCTACCTGAACCCCAGCATCTTCCATTCGGGCGGGTGGATTCACGCCAAGCTGACCCTCGTGGTACTGCTCATTGGCTACCACCATATGTGCGGCGCGCAGGTAAAACGCTTCGCCCGTGGCGAAAACACCCGCAGCCATGTCTTTTATCGCTGGTTCAATGAAGTACCCGTTCTGATATTGCTGGCTATCGTAATTTTGGTCGTGGTCAAACCGTTCTAACTTCAATTACTCGGGGTACCTCCAATGTCGCTGCCCGCTCTGCTTGAACAACGTTTGCGCCTGCCCGTCGTGGCGGCGCCGATGTTCCTGATTTCCAACCCGCAACTGGTCCTGGCGTGCTGCCGCAATGGAGTGGTCGGGAGCTTCCCGGCGCTTAACCAACGCGAAAGCAGTGGCTTCAAGGCCTGGCTGGAGGAAATCGAAGCGGGCCTGGCGCTGCTGGATAACCCCGCGCCCTATGCCGTCAACCTGATCGTGCACAACAGCAATCCCCGCCTGGAGGCAGACCTGGCGATTTGCGTCGAGCATAAAGTGCCCATCGTCATTACCAGCCTGGGTGCCGTCAAAGAGCTGGTGGACGCGGTGCACAGCTATGGCGGCCTGGTGTTCCACGACGTCACCACCCGCCGCCATGCCGAGAAGGCTGCCGAGGCCGGTGTGGACGGCCTGATCGCCGTCGCGGCCGGTGCCGGTGGCCATGCCGGCACCTGGAGCCCGTTCTCGCTGATTGCCGAGATCCGCCAGTTCTTCGACAAAACCCTGCTGCTGGCCGGCTGCCTCAACCACGGGCACGAGATTCTCGCAGCCCAACTGCTCGGTGCAGACCTGGCCTATTTCGGCACCCGCTTTATCGGCACCACCGAAAGCCATGCCCCGGATGCGTATAAAGAGATGCTGCTCACATCGCGCGCCGCCGACATCGTGCACACTCCCGCTGTCTCCGGCGTGCCCGCTAGCTTTATGCGCCAGAGCCTGGAAAACGCCGGTTTCGACCTCGCCGCCCTGCAAGGCAAAGGCGAAGTCAACTTCGGCTCCAAGCTCAAGCCGTTGAGCGACGAGGCCAAGGCCTGGAAGACTGTATGGTCCGCCGGCCAAGGCGTCGGTGAGATTGATGATTTGCCCAGCGTCGATGAACTCGTTGCGCGCCTGGATGCCGAATACCGCAAGGCACGCGAACAGACGGCACAACTGCGCTGGCCACGTTGACCCAACCGCCAGGCCTGCCGATTTGACAGGCCTGCCCTACCTCCCTGAACAAGTGACAAGGAAGCCCGCATGAGCGACAACCGTTTCAAGATTGTGTTTGATGGAGCCTTGCTCCCGGGTGTCGAAAGCACCACGGCCAAACTGAACCTGGCCGAGCTGTTCAAGAGCGAAGTCGAAGCCATCGAGAAGCTCTTTACCGGCCGCCCGGTGGCGCTCAAGCGCGACCTGTCCCGCCCGGATGCGGAAACCTACCTCACCGCGCTGAAAAACGCCGGGGTCGACGCGCGTATCGAACCTGAACAGCCTGTGGCCTTCAGCCTTGCCGAAACTCACGAGACGGATTCCGGCGCCTCTGACTTCGCGCGTCCGGCAGCCTCACCTTATGCTCCTCCCCGCGCAGCAGTAGGTGATGACCTGCCGGAGCACTCCACTCTCAAAGTCTTCACTATCCATGGACGGATCGGTCGCCTGCGCTACCTGGCATGGACCCTTGTGCTGACCCTGGCAATGCTGGTTGCGGGCGGCATCATCAGCACCGTCAGCTTTGCCGTGGCCACCGCATCCCCCATTGCGGGCACCATCATCGGCGTACTGCTGGGTCTCGCGCTGTTTGTGGCGCTGGTGTGGGTCAGCGTGCAGATCGGTGTGCAGCGCCTGCATGACCTGGGCTGGTCGGGCTGGTTGTATCTCCTCAACCTGGTGCCGCTGGTGAACAGTGTCTTCCCGATCCTGTTGCTGGTACTGCCGGGCAATGCAGGCGCCAACCAGTACGGCGCGCCACCGCCACGTAACTCCACGGCAGTAAAAGTCCTGGCCACGCTGTGGTTGGCGTTTATTCCGGTCATGCTTGCCATCGTGGTGACCTTGGGCATGAACGGTTACCTTGACCAGCTCGAAGCCAACGTGGACAGCAGCTACGAAAGCAGCTCCATCACCTCCGATGAAGACGCTGATCAAGCTACGACCGTAGAAGAAGACGAAGCGCAAAGTGCTGATGAAGCAGGCGAACCTGTAGACTCTCCGGAACAGTGAAGAAACGCCCCCGGCCTGTAATGCCTTTGTTACAGGCGCGGCGGCGTTGCGATGGAGAAAGGCATGACCCGTTACGCTCTGATCACCGGCGCCTCCAGCGGCATCGGCCTGGCCCTGGCCGAAGCACTGGCCCGTCGCGGCCGCAGCTTGATTCTGGTGGCCCGCCAGCGTGATCAGTTGGAAAGCATTGCAATCGAATTGACTCAACGCTTTGGCGTCGAGGTGTTGTTCCGGGCCTGCGACCTGGGCGAGCCGCTGCGCTTGTCCGGGTTCCTGTTGGAGCTTGAAGAAGGCGAGCGGCAGATCGACCTGCTGGTGAACTGTGCCGGCATCGGCACCAGCGGGCCATTCCTGGCCCAGGACTGGATGACCGAACAGGACCTGATGGAGGTCAACATCCTGGCCCTGACCCGCATGTGTCATGCGCTCGGCAATGCCATGGCGCTGCACGGCGGCGGGCAGATTCTCAATGTGGCATCTGTCGCGGCATTCCAACCCGGCCCCTGGATGAGTACCTACTACGCCAGCAAAGCCTATGTACTGCACTTCTCCGAAGGCCTGCGTGAAGAATTGAAGACCTGCGGCATCAAGGTCTCGGTCCTCTGCCCCGGCCCGACACGCACCGCCTTCTTCGGCACCGCGCACATGGACACCGCCAAGCTCGACCGCAGCCAACAGCTGATGAGCCCCGAAGAAGTAGCGCTCTACACCGTGCGCGCCCTGGATAAGAACAAGGCCATCATCATTCCCGGTCATCGCAACCGCTGGATCGCCTTCAGCTCACGCTTCAGCCCACGCTGGCTGACCCGCAAGATCGCCGGCGCCATCAACAAGGCCTATTGCCCACGCTGACGGGCTGGGTACACTCACCCTGCACTTTCATAATGGAGAAACAGCTGTGGATACTCTGTTCACCAAGATCATCAACAGAGAAATACCCGCGGACATCATCTACGAAGATGACCAGGTCCTGGCGTTCAAGGACATCCATCCGGCGGCACCTGTGCATTTCCTGGTCATTCCCAAGAAGCACATCCCGACCCTCAATGACCTGACCGAAGAAGACAAAGCCTTGGCCGGCCACATTCTGTTCACTGCCCAGCGCCTGGCCGTAGAGCAAGGCTGCGAGGAAGGCTTCCGGGTGGTGATGAACTGCAACCCGAAAGGCGGGCAAACCGTTTATCACATCCATATGCATGTGCTGGGTCAGCGCCAGATGAACTGGCCGCCGGGCTGATCAGCCCTTCGGCAGAGGTCGCGGTCCATGGCTGCGACCCCATGCCCTTGACGCAACGCAAACGCTTGCCCCTCTCTTGCGGTAAACTGGCCGCCGAGATTCTTCCCGGAGGTCAGCATGACTACCCAACGTCACTACTCGCCGATTGACCGTCTGTTGCTGCAAGCCGACATGGCCATGCGTACGCTGCTGCCCTTCAGCGGCCAACCGTATCGCCCCTCGCCCGCCATCGTGCAGCCCGACGCGCAGATGAGCGAGACCGAGACCCGCCACGTCGCCGGCCTGATGCGCATCAACCATACCGGCGAAGTCTGCGCCCAGGCGCTATACCAGGGCCAGGCGCTGACCGCCAAGCTGCCGCAGGTTCGCGCCGCCATGGAACATGCCGCCGAGGAAGAAATCGACCACCTGGCCTGGTGCGAGCAACGCATTCGCCAACTGGGCAGTCACCCGAGCGTGTTGAACCCTTTGTTTTACGGTTTATCGTTCGGGATCGGCGCCGCTGCCGGCCTGATCAGCGACAAGGTCAGCCTGGGCTTTGTCGCAGCCACTGAACATCAGGTGTGCAAACACTTGGACGAGCATCTGGAACAACTGCCGGCAGAAGATGAAAAGTCCCGGGCCATTCTTGAGCAGATGCGCATTGATGAAGAACACCACGCAGAAAGCGCGCTGGATGCCGGTGGTTTTCGCTTCCCGGCACCGGTGCGGTTTGGCATGAGCCTATTGGCCAAGGTCATGACTAAAAGCACGTACCGAATCTGAGCCGAAAAAAGGGCGCTATCACAGCGCCCTTTATTTTTGCCCGTCGATTGAGCGATCAACCCAGTTCGATGATTTCGTAATCATGGGTAATGGCCACACCAGCTGCGCCCAGCATGATCGATGCCGAGCAGTACTTCTCGGCCGACAGCTCGATAGCGCGCTTCACCTGCGCCTCTTTCAGCGCCCGGCCCTTCACCACGAAATGCATGTGGATCTTGGTGAACACCTTGGGATCTTCAGTGGCACGCTCGGCTTCCAGAAAGGCTTCGCAGCTTTCCACCGCCTGGCGTGACTTCTTCAGGATGCTGACCACGTCGAAATTGCTGCAACCGCCCACACCAAGCAGGAGCATTTCCATCGGGCGAACGCCCAGGTTGCGGCCACCGGCTTCCGGCGGGCCGTCCATGACCACCACATGGCCACTGCCCGACTCACCGAGGAACATGGCTTCGCCCGCCCATTGGATGCGTGCCTTCATCGCCCAGACTCCACTGCTAAAAAAGGGTCGCCAGCTTAGCACAGCGCCTGCGCGCGTCTGCGTTTCCAACAAAAGCGATCAATTACAGGGGTTGCGCGGAAAATTGGCTAATCGAGTCAGAATGTGTCTGTTAAGCTGACGCCAAATCGATGGCGTAATGCCACCCCTTATGCCGCGTGTATCGATGCCGATACCGATGAATACAACAACTCAAACTATTTAGCGCAGTCTTTTCGGGATACAACCATGGTTGCTCTTACTCCCACACCCAAGATCAAGAATCTCGACAAGCTGTTGATGCATTGCCAGCGCCGCCGCTACCCGGCCAAGCACAACATCATCTGCGCCGGCGAACGTTCCGAAACACTGTTCTTCATCATCAAAGGCTCGGTCACCATCCTGATCGAAGATGAAGACGGCCGCGAAATGATCATCGCCTACCTGAACACCGGGGATTTTTTTGGGGAACTGGGGCTGTTCGAACAAGCCGGCAAGGAGCAGGAACGCAGCGCCTGGGTGCGGGCCAAGGTCGAGTGCGAAGTGGCCGAGATCAGCTACGCCAAGTTCCGCGAACTGGCCCAGCACGACCCGGACATCCTTTACGTCCTCAGCGGCCAGATTGCGCAACGCCTGCGCGATACCACGCGCAAGGTCGGTGACCTGGCATTTTTCGACGTCACCGGGCGAGTTGCCCGCTGCCTGCTTGACCTGTGCAAGCAACCCGACGCCATGACACACCCCGATGGCATGCAGATCAAGGTCACGCGCCAGGAGATCGGGCGTATTGTCGGCTGTTCGCGAGAGATGGTCGGTCGCGTGCTCAAGGACCTGGAAGAACGCAACCTGGTGCACGTCAAAGGCAAAACGATGGTGGTGTTCGGGACCCGTTAATCCGGCAGGAAGCTGGCCAACGTTTGACGGTACAACGTGTCGAGCCGGCTGATCGCATCCGGCGCTGGGAAGGCTTCGTGCAGGGCGATATGGCTCTCGGCACGCACCCGCTGGTCGAGACCGCAGGCCTGATTGAAGCGGTTGACCGCCGCGATCAGCTCTTCGCGATCGTTTTCCAGCAACAGTGCACCGTGCACCAGGCCCACCGGGCGTCCCCCGCTTTGACGCCAGCGCTGGGCAGTGCCAACCATTTTTCGGCCATTGAGATTGACGTTGTAGCGACCATCGCAAAATGCGCCGTTGATCTCGCCGACAGACGCATCGCCACCTAACTCGATCAGCAAGTCGCAGATCGGTTGGCATAACCGCAAGTAACCGGTTTCGATACGATTCTGGTCGCCTTCACTGCGCGGCGGGGCATAGACCAGGGCGATGTTGACCGTGGCACTCGACTGCGGCACTGGCTCACCGCCGGTTTCACGCAGCAGCACCGGCCAACCGGCGTCGGCGGAGACTCGGCTGGCGGTTTCAAAGGCCGGCAAGCGGCTCAACCGACGCGGCATAACCAAAGCCTGGTCGCTGGGTTGCCAGAACAACAACCCATACTCCCGCTCACCTGCGCAAACAGCAGCCAGTAAGGCTTGCTCGGTGGCCAACCCCGCTTCAACAGTCATCGACACCGGCTTAACCATCAAACACCTACCTATCTGAATAAACACAAGACCCCATGTGGGAGCGGGCTTGCTCGCGAATACGGTACATCAGACACATATTCAGTGACTGACCCACCTTCTTCGCGAGCAAGCCCGCTCCCACATTTAGACTGCATTTCAAATCTTGATCGTGTTCAAGTCAGTCTAATGTCGAACCGCTGACCGCCACGCCCCGCTCCGGGAAGAACAGGCGCTGCAATTCAGCCCCAGGGTTCTCGGCACGCATGAACGTCTCGCCCACCAGGAACGAGTAAACGCCGCTGATCTCCATCAACTCCACATCAGCTCGGTTGACGATGCCGCTCTCGGTGATAACCAGACGGTCACGCGGAATGCGCGGCAGCAGGTCGAGGGTGTTTTCCAGGCTGACTTCGAAGGTGTGCAGGTTGCGGTTGTTGACCCCGACCAGCGGTGTGTCGAGGGTTTTCAGGGCGCGCTCCAACTCATCACCGTCGTGCACTTCGACCAGCACGTCGAGGCCGACGCTTTTGGCTACGGCAGCCAACTCGGCCATCTTCACGTCATCCAGCGCGGAAACGATCAGCAGCACGCAGTCGGCACCCAGGGCGCGAGCTTCGACGATCTGGTACGGGTCGACCATGAAGTCCTTGCGGATCACCGGCAACTTGCACGCGGCGCGAGCCTGCTGCAGGAACAGGTCGGAACCCTGGAAGTAGTCGATATCGGTCAACACGGACAGGCAAGTCGCCCCACCCTTCTCATAGCTGACGGCGATTTCCGATGGCACAAAGTGTTCGCGGATCACGCCTTTGCTCGGCGAGGCTTTCTTGACCTCGGCGATCACGGCTGGTTGCTTCTGCTTGGCTTGGGCGATCAACGCATTGGCGAAGCCGCGCGGCGCATCAGCGAGCTTTGCCTGGGCTTCCAACTCGGCCAGGCTCACGCGGGCACGCCGCTCGGCGACTTCTTCAGCCTTGCGGGCCAGGATCTTTTCCAGAACGGTCGGCACACTCATCCTTCATTCTCCATCTTGAATACTGCGGTGAATGCTCCCAGCTCTTCGAGCTTCTCACGAGCCAGACCGGTGTGCAGCGCATCGTGGGCCAAAGCAACACCTTCCTTAAGACTATAGGCGTGGTCGGCTGCATAAAGTGCCGCGCCAGCATTCAAAACAATCATCTCGGCGGCTTTCTGACCGTTCTCGGTCTTGCGACGGCCCAGTGCATCACGAATCAGTTCCAGCGAAGCCGCCGGGCTTTCCACCGCCAGGCCGTGCAGGCTCTGGCTCTTCATGCCCAAGTCTTCCGGTTCGACCCAGTATTCGGTGACCTGGTCATTCTTCAGCTCCGCCACGAAGGTCGGTGCCGCCAGGCTGAATTCGTCCAGGCCGTCCTTGGAATGCACCACCAGCACATGCTTGCTGCCCAGGCGTTGCAGCACTTCAGCCAATGGTCGGCACAGCGCCTGGCTGAACACGCCCACCACCTGGTGTTTCACACCGGCCGGATTCGTAAGCGGGCCGAGCATGTTGAACAGGGTACGCAGGCCGAGGTCCTTGCGCGGGCCGGCGGCGTGCTTCATCGCACCATGGTGGGACTGGGCAAACATGAAGCCAATGCCGACGCTGTCGATGCAGCGTGCCACTTGTACCGGGGTCAGGTTCAGATAGATGCCCGCCGCTTCCAGCAAGTCGGCACTGCCGCTCTTGCCGGAGACCGCACGGTTACCATGCTTGGCCACGGTGCAGCCCGCCGCTGCGACGACAAAAGAAGACGCCGTCGACACGTTGAAGATGTTCGCACCGTCACCGCCGGTGCCGACCACATCGACGACACCGTCGAGGGTCTTGAGCTCGACCTTGTCCGCCAGCTCGCGCATCACCGACACGGCGCCGACGATTTCGTCGATGCTCTCGCTCTTCATGCGCATGGCCATCATGAACGCGCCGATCTGCGCGTCGGTGCATTGACCGGTCATGATCTCGCGCATCACATCGCTCATTTCAGCGGTGCTCAGGTCCAGGTGGCCGACGATACGGCTCAGGGCAGTCTTGATATCCATGGAAAGTCCTTAGCGCGTGCCGCCGCTCTGCTTGAGAAAGTTGGCGAACAGCTCGTAGCCCTGCTCGGTCAGGATCGATTCGGGGTGAAATTGCACCCCTTCGATGTTCAGTGTCTTGTGGCGCAGGCCCATGATCTCGTCGACCGAGCCGTCTTCCAACTGGGTCCAGGCGGTCAGTTCCAGGCAGTCCGGCAGGGTTTCGCGCTTGACCACCAGCGAGTGGTAGCGAGTCACCGTCACCGGCAGGTTAAGGCCGTGAAACACGCCCACGTTCTTATGGAACACCGGGCTGGTCTTGCCGTGCATCACCTGGCGCGCACGCACCACGTCACCGCCAAAGGCCTGGCCGATGGACTGGTGGCCCAGGCATACGCCCAGGATCGGCAGCTTACCCGCGAAATACTGGATCGCTTCCAGGGAAATACCCGCCTCGGTCGGCGTGCACGGGCCTGGCGAAACCACGATGCGCTCCGGGTTCAGGGCAGCGATCTCGGCCACGGTCAGTTCGTCGTTGCGCACCACCTTGACCTCGGCACCCAACTCGCCCAGGTACTGCACAACGTTGTAGGTAAAGGAGTCGTAGTTATCAATCATCAGCAACATGGGGGAAACCTCAGGAATTGGGGGTCTGTTCAGCCAGCGCAACGGCGCGGAACATCGCGCGGCGCTTGTTCAGGGTTTCTTCCCATTCGAGGGCCGGCACGGAGTCGGCGACAATCCCGCCACCGGCTTGCACGTGCAGCTCCCCGTCCTTGATCACGGCCGTGCGGATCGCAATCGCCGTGTCCATGTTGCCGTTCCAGGCGAAATAACCCACGGCGCCGCCGTAGACGCCGCGCTTGACCGGCTCCAGCTCGTCGATGATTTCCATCGCGCGAATCTTCGGCGCGCCCGACAAGGTGCCCGCCGGCAAAATTGCGCGCAGTGCGTCCATTGCAGTCAAGCCGGCTTTCAGCTCGCCGGTGACGTTGGACACAATGTGCATCACGTTGGAATAACGTTCGATCACCATCTTCTCGGTGAGCTTCACCGAACCGATTTCCGAGACCCGCCCAGTGTCGTTACGCCCCAGGTCGATGAGCATCAGGTGCTCGGCGATTTCCTTGTCGTCGCTCAACAGGTCTTCTTCCAGCGCCAAATCGGCTTCTTCGGTCGCACCCCGTGGGCGGGTGCCGGCGATCGGGCGCACGGTGATCAGGTTGTCTTCGACACGCACCAACACTTCCGGCGAACTGCCCACCACGTGGAAGTCACCAAAGTTGAAGAAGTACATGTACGGCGTGGGGTTGAAGCAGCGCAATGCGCGGTACAGATCGATCGGCGCAGCCTTGAAGTCGATGGACATGCGCTGCGACGGCACCACCTGCATGCAGTCACCGGCAAGGATGTATTCCTTGATGGTATCGACCGCTCGTTCGTAGTCATCCTGGGTAAAGCTGGAGCGGAACACCGGGTCGGCCGCCGGCGGACGACTGAGGTCCAGGCCGCGACGCGGAGTGATCGGCTGACGCAGTTTTTCCAGCAGGGCTTCGAGGCTGGCCCGGCCTTGCTCGAACGCATCGGCCTGGGACGGGTCGGCCAGCACGATTGCGTGCATCTTGCCGGCGAGGTTGTCGAACACCACCACCGCATCGGAGACCATCAGCAGGATGTCCGGCACGCCCAGCGGGTCCGGATTCGGGCACTTGCCCAAACGTTTTTCCACATAACGCACGCAGTCATAACCGAAATAACCCACCAGGCCGCCGTTGAAGCGCGGCAGGCCCGCGATGGTCGGCACGTTGTAGCGCGCCTTGAAGGCTTCGACGAACGCCAACGGGTCTTCGACATCATGGCTTTCGATCTCGACGCCATCATGGGTAATGCTCACATGATGGTCATGTACCCGCAGCACCGTGCGGCACGGCAGGCCGATGATCGAGTAACGCCCCCACTTCTCGCCGCCCTGTACTGACTCGAGCAGGTAGGAGTTAGGCTCATCGGCCAGTTTCAGGTAGATCGACAGCGGCGTGTCGAAGTCGGCCAGGGTTTCGCAGGCCAGGGGAATGCGGTTGTAGCCGGCAGCGGCCAAACGCAGGAATTCTTCGCGGGTCATGATATGCCTCGTGGCTTGAGGGTCTAACAGTCAGGTATGCAAACGTGCCGCAGGGTGCGGCCAGGATCAGTCAGGCGCGCCAACGCCAGCGGGCCAGGGCCTTGATGACTTTCATCCAGAGTTTGCGAGTGACCACCACGATGGAATTTCCAGAAGGGGACGGATCGGTGTCGGGCAACGTTATCTCAGCGCCCGCTCCCAAGCAACCGGGGATTAACAGGCGCAGGTCATCAATGACCATTGCCGGCGACTCTTCGGCGATCGGCCGCCCATGGTTATAGCCGTAGCTGAGGGCCACACACTGCACGCCTGCGGCCTTCGCCGCCTGCACATCACTGCGCGAATCGCCGACAAACAACGACTGCGAAGCCGGGATATTGGCCATTTTCATCACGAAAAACAGCGCTGCCGGGTCAGGTTTTTTCTGCGGCAGGGTGTCGCCACCGATGATCCAGCGGAAATAGCGGCCGATTTTCATCTGGTCCAGCAGCGGCGCGACAAAGCGCTCCGGCTTGTTGGTGATCAGGGCCATTTCCACGCCCTGCTTGCTCAGCCATTTGAGGGTGTCACGTACGCCGGGGTAGACCACGGTCAGTTCGTGGCCGTCTTCATAGGCAGCGTTGAACAGTTCCAGGGCGTGTTCAGCCTCGACCTCATCGACACCTTCGGCATCGATATGGTTGGCCAAGGCCCGGCGCACCAGCATCTGCGCGCCGTTGCCGACCCACTCGCGCACCGACTCGATCCCGGCGGGCTTGCGCCCCAGCTTGAGCAGCATCTCGTCCACCGCCGCCGCCAGGTCGGGCACCGAGTCGATCAAGGTACCGTCCAGATCGAACATCACCAGCCGTGGCAGTCTGCCGGGGAACAGCCGCTCAAAGCCGCTCATGGACGCGCCAGCGCCAGTTCGGCACGCATCTTGTCGATGACTTCCTGGTAGTCCGGCGCATTGAAGATCGCCGAGCCGGCCACGAAGGTGTCGGCACCGGCCGCTGCGATTTCACGGATGTTGTTGACGTTGACCCCGCCGTCGATCTCCAGGCGGATATCGCGGCCGGAAGCATCAATCAGCGCGCGGGCTTCACGCAGCTTGTTCAGGGTGCCCGGGATGAACTTCTGGCCGCCAAAGCCTGGGTTGACGCTCATCAGCAGGACCATGTCGACCTTGTACATCACGTACTCAAGCACACTCAACGGCGTGGCCGGGTTGAACACCAGGCCCGCCTTGCAGCCGCCTTCGCGGATCAGTTGCAGGGTGCGGTCGACGTGCAGCGAGGCTTCCGGGTGGAAGGTGATGTAGGTCGCGCCGGCTTCCACGAAGTCACCGATGATGCGATCCACCGGGCTGACCATCAGGTGCGCATCGATTGGCGCAGTGATGCCGTATTTGCGCAGCGCCGCACACACCATTGGGCCGATGGTCAGGTTGGGCACGTAGTGGTTGTCCATGACATCGAAGTGCACGAAGTCGGCACCGGCGGCCAACACCTTGTCCACTTCCTCACCCAGGCGGGCGAAATCGGCGGAGAGAATCGATGGAGCAATAACGAAGGGCTGCATGACGCACCTTTTTTGAGCTAAATCACGATGGCGCGCATTGTATACCTCATGCTTTGCCGCGCGCACCGTGACCTGGCTCAACGGCTAGTAAGCCGCCCGGTAGATTTTCTCGATATCGGCGGCGCTGAGCTTGCGCGGATTGTTGCGCATCAATCGCTCAATCCCCGCCGCCTCAACCGCCATGGCCGGGATCGCGTCCTCGGGCACGCCGAAACTGCGCAGGCCTGCCGGGATCTCGACGGCGGCACACAGTCGCGTCATCGCGTCCACGGCCTGGTCGGCCGCGTCGTTGACGCTCAACCCGCTGACATTCACGCCCATGGCCTGGGCGATATCCTGCATGCGTTCGACACAGGCCAACTTGTTCCAGTGCATCACATAGGGCAGCAGCAGCGCATTACTCACGCCATGGGCGATATTGAAACGCCCACCGAGGGGGTACGCCAACGCATGCACCGCACCGACCCCGGCATTCCCGAACGCCATGCCGGCCATCAGGCTGGCGGTGGCCATGTCGTCGCGGGCCTGCAGGTTGGCCGGGTTGGCGTAGGCCTTGGGCAGCGCCTTGGCAATCAGTTTGATCGCGCCGATGGCCAGCGCATCCGTGATCGGCGAGGCATTCAGCGACAGGTAGGACTCGATGGCATGCACCAGCGCATCCACGCCACTGGCGGCAGTAACGCTGCGCGGGCAGGTCAGGGTCATTTGCGGGCTGATCAGCGCAACGTCCGGCAGCAGGTAATCGCTGACAATGCCCTTTTTGAGTTGCGCGGCCTTGTCGGAGAGGATCGCCACATTGGTCACCTCCGAACCCGTGCCGGCCGTGGTCGGGATGGCGATCAACGGCGGGCCCTTGCGCGGCACCTGGTCGACGCCAAAGAGGTCCGCCAGCGCACCGTGGTAACCGGCGTAGGCGGCAACACTTTTGGCGATATCGATGGCGCTGCCACCGCCCACGCCGATCAGGCCGTCATGCCCGCCTTCGCGGTAAGCGCGCATGCAATCTTCGACGATGGCGATTTCCGGGTCGGGCAGTACGCGGTCGAAAATCTCGTAGGCACGTTCGCCCAGGTGTTCGAGGGCCAGCGCCACGGTGCCGGATTTGACCAGCGCGGCGTCGGTGACGATCAGCGGGTTGTCCACATCCAGGCGTGTGAGCTCAAAGGCCAGTTGTTCGATGGCGCCAGCGCCGGTGAGCAGTTTGTGGGCGATCTTGAATGAGGAAGTACTCATGTGCGCGGCCTCTTATTAAGAAATGGGCTGGCACAAGAGTAGCTCGGAAACTTGGGTTGCCTAGCATTCAGAGGCTGAATGGTGATTTCCAACACGACACAAAACCATGTGGGAGGGGGCTTGCCCCCTCCCACACTTGAATCTCCAGCAGGCCGTTAGACTGCCGCCGTACGCAGTTTCTCGCTACGCCCACGCAGCCATTCCAGGGTCAGCAACAGCAGCACCGAGAAGGCAATCAACAGGGTCGCTGCCGCCGCAATCGTCGGGCTGAGGTTCTCGCGGATGCCGCTGAACATCTGGCGCGGCAAGGTCGCCTGCTCAGGGCCGGCGAGGAACAGCGTCACCACCACTTCATCGAACGACGTCGCGAACGCAAACAGCGCCCCGGAAATTACCCCCGGCGCAATCAACGGCAAGGTCACCCGACGAAACGCCGTCAACGGCGAAGCACCGAGGCTGGCGGCCGCCCGCACCAGGTTGTGGTTGAACCCCTGCAGAGTGGCGGACACCGTGATGATCACAAACGGCACACCCAGCACCGCATGCACCACGATCAACGAGAGGAAGCTGTTGCCCAGGCCCAACGGTGCAAAGAACAGATAACTGGCCACGCCAATGATCACTACCGGCACCACCATCGGTGAAATCACCAGCGCCATCACCAGCGCCTTGCCGGGGAAGTTGCCACGGGTCAGCCCGATGGCTGCCAGGGTGCCAAACACCATGGCCAGCACCGTGGCCGCCGGGGCGACGATGATGCTGTTCTTCAATGCACGCATCCACTCGGCCGAGGCGAAGAAGTCCTGGTACCAGTGCAGCGAAAAGCCTTGCAGCGGATACACCAGAAAGCTGCCGCTGTTGAACGACAGCGGGATGATCACCAGCACCGGCAGGATCAAGAACAACAGGATCAAGCCGCAGAGGATCCGCAAGCTGTAGAACCAGACCCGTTCAACGGGCGACATGTAAGGGCTCAGCATCGCAAGTTCTCCTCAGCTCAGGCGCAGGCGGCTGGCGCCCACCAGCCGGTTGTAGATCAGGTACAGGACCACGGTGGCCAGCAGCAGCAAGCCGCCCAGTGCCGTCGCCATGCCCCAGTTGATACTGGTGTTGGTGTAGAACGCCACGAAGTAGCTGACCATCTGGTCGTTCGGGCTGCCCAGCAGGGCCGGGGTGATGTAGTAACCAATCGCCAGGATGAACACCAGCAGGCAACCGGCGCCGACACCGGCGTAGGTCTGCGGGAAGTACACGCGCCAGAAACTGGTGAATGGGTGGCAACCCAGGGAAATGGCCGCACGCATGTAGGTGGGCGAGATGCCCTTCATCACGCTGTAGATCGGCAGGATCATGAACGGCAGCAGAATGTGCACCATCGAGATGTAGACCCCGGTGCGGTTGAACACCAGTTCCAAGGGTTTATCGATCAGGCCCATGCTCATCAAGGCGCTGTTGATCAGGCCGCCGGACTGCAGCAACACAATCCACGCCGCCACCCGTACAAGGATTGAGGTCCAGAACGGCAGCAGCACCAAGATCATCAACAGGTTGCTTTTGCGCGCCGGCAGGTTGGCCAACAGGTAGGCCAGCGGATAGGCCAGCAGCAGGCAGATAGCGGTGATCACCAGGCCCATCCAGAAGGTGCGGGCGAAGATGTCCAGGTAGATCGCCTGGTCGGGTGTGGCCGGGGCCACTTCACCAAGGTCATCGATGCGGTGATCGACGGCCGCCAGCAGATAAAACGGTGTCAGGCTGCTGGTGTTGCGCCGGATCGCCTGCCAGTACGCCGGGTCGCCCCAGCGTTCATCGAGGTTTTCCAACGCTTCTTTATAAGAGCCGGGCGCTTCACTGAACGGCAGCGCCCGCGCGGTTTTGGTCAGCAGGCTGCGGTAGCCGGCCAGTTCCATGTTCAAGCGCTTGGACAGATCGCCCAGGGTCTGGTTTTTGCGCGCTTCGCCCAGGTCCTCGCTGAGGGCCTGGTACACCGGTTCACCCGGCAAGCCACGGCCGTCCCAGGCCGTCACCGCGACCACGGTACGCGGCAAGCCACCCACCACTTCCGGGTTGCCGACGCTCTTGAACAGCAACGCAATGATCGGCACCAGGAACACCAGCAGCAAGAACAGCACCAGCGGCGCAATCAAGGCCTGGGCCTTCCAGCGATTGAGCCGCTCGGCACGCGCCAGGCGCTGCTTGAGGGTGGGGCTGTTGACCTCGTTCGAGGGAACGGCGATGGCCATGGCTGACTCCGAATCTTAAAGATAAATACAGATCCCCTGTGGGAGGGGGCTTGCCCCCGATGGCGGTGTATCAGTTGATAGATAGGCTGACTGACACTCCGCTATCGGGGGCAAGCCCCCTCCCACATGGGTTACTTGGCCGCCCAGGAATTGAAGCGCTGCTCCAGTTGCTCGCCGTTATCCGCCCAGAAGCTCACATCGATCTGCACCTGGTTGGCGATGTTTTCCGGGGTGGTCGGCATGTCCTTGAGGATGTCCTTGGCCAGCAACGGCACTGCTTGGGTGTTGGCCGGGCCATAGGCGATGTTTTCCGAGTAGGTCTTCTGTTGCTGAGGCTGTACCGAGAAGGCGATGAATTTCTTCGCCGCTTCGGCACGGTCCTTGGCCAGGCCTTTAGGGATGGCCCAAGCGTCGAAGTCGTAGATGCCGCCGTTCCACACCACTTTGAGGTTGCTTTCTTTCTGTACGGCGGCGATGCGACCGTTGTAGGCCGAGCTCATCACGACATCACCGGAAGCAAGGTACTGCGGCGGCTGTGCGCCGGCCTCCCACCACTGGATCGACGGCTTGAGTTCATCGAGTTTCTTGAACGCACGGTCCTGGCCATCCTTGCCAGCCAGCACTTTGTACACGTCTTTCGGCGCCACGCCGTCGGCCATCAAGGCGAATTCCAGGGTGTACTTGGCGCCTTTACGCAGGCCGCGCTTGCCCGGGAATTTCTTGGTGTCCCAGAAATCCGCCCAGCTGGTGGGGGCGGAAGTAAGTTTGTCGGCGTTGTAGGCGAGCACCGTCGACCACACGAAGAAGCCCACGCCGCATGGCTGGATCGCGCCCTTCACGTAGTCGGCGGTGTTGCCGAACAGTTTCGGGTCCAGCGGCTCGAACATGTCTTCGTCGCAGCCACGGGAAAGCTCCGGCGATTCCACTTCCACCAGGTCCCAGGACACGCTTTTGGTGTCGACCATGGCTTTCACCTTGGCCATTTCACCGTTGTACTCGCCGGCGACGATCTTGCCATTGCCCGCGCTTTCCCACGGTGCGTAGAACGCCTTGACCTGGGCCGCCTTGTTCGCGCCACCGAAGGACACGACTGTCAGGTCCGGGCCTGCCATGGCCTGGGTTGCGCCGATCAAGCCAATGGCCAGCGCCGAATACTTAAGGGATCTCAACATTGTTGTTCTCTCCACGTGCAGGGTTGGTGAAGCCAGGGGGGCGATCAATTCGCCTCTAGAAGTGGGTCGAGTGCGCGAACGTGCTCGACTTGCCAGCCAATCGGTACCACGTCGCCGACCGCCAGGGCTGGGTCCAGCTCGGCAATCGGTTGTTTCACAAAAAAATCGGTCTTGCCGCAAACTTCCAGGCGCACGCGCACGTGGTCGCCCAGGTAGATGAATTCCGCCACCCGCCCCGAGAAACGGTTGACGCAGCTCTCGCTGGAACCATTGAGGCTGACGCGCTCCGGGCGCACCGACAGGGTCACCGGGCCGCCGACCTGGCCGACATTCACCGCCAGTGCCTCGACCTTCTCGCCCCGCGCCAGCTCCACTACGCAGCGCTCGCCGGTGTGGCTGTGCAGGCGACCATTGAGGCGGTTGTTCTCACCGATGAAGTTGGCGACGAAGGTATTCTTCGGCTCTTCGTACAAGGTGCGCGGCGCGGCGATCTGTTGGATCTCGCCCTGGTGGAACACCGCCACGCGGTCGGACATGGTCAGCGCCTCGCCCTGGTCATGGGTCACATACACCACGGTCACACCGAGACGCTGGTGCAGGTGCTTGATTTCCATCTGCATGTGTTCGCGCAGTTGCTTGTCGAGGGCGCCGAGGGGTTCGTCCATCAACACCAATTGCGGTTCGAACACCAGCGCACGAGCCAGCGCCACGCGCTGTTGCTGGCCGCCAGAGAGTTGCGCCGGGTAGCGCTGGGCGAAGGCATCGAGCTGGACCATGCTCAGCACACGCTTGACCCGCTCGCTGATGTCGGTCTTGCTCAAGCCCCGCACCGACAGGGGGAACGCCAGGTTCTCGGCAACGGTCATGTGCGGGAACAAGGCGTAGTTCTGGAACACCATGCCGATGTCGCGCTTGTGCGGTGGCACGTTGTTGATGGACCGCCCGGCCAGCTGGATTTCCCCGGCGGTCGGCGTCTCGAAGCCGGCAAGCATCATCAGGCTGGTGGTCTTGCCCGAACCGGAAGGCCCGAGCAGGGTGAGGAACTCGCCCTTGCGAATCTCCAGGTTGAGGTCTTTGACGATCAGGTTCTCGCCGTCGTAGCTCTTCTGCACGCCACGAAAGCTGACCAGCACATCATTTGAATCCACCTCGCTCATACCCGCACCTTTTTGTTTTGGACTGCTGTGGAACAAGCGTAGTCCAGGCGCGAGACCCCGGAAATCGGGGGCCAGGAGAGAATTGCATCAGCCGGATGGAAGGTTGGGGGTAGGGATTGCCCTACAGGGATGGCGCGCACGGAACGGTGCCGCGCCAAGGGGTGAGCGGCAAGCGGCAAGAATGGGCTTGGCGGGTTTTTCGCGGTGTCGTTATCAGGTATGTGGTTAGAGCAGCTTGTGTTCCATGGCGTACTTCACCAACTCGGCCAGCGAGGTGATATTGAGCTTTTGCATCAAGCGCGCCTTATGGGTGCTGATGGTCTTGCTGCTCAGCGCCAACTGCTGGGCGATATCGTTGACGTTGGCACCCTGGGCCAGGCGCTCGAACACCGAGAACTCGCGCTCGGAAAGCAGCGAATGCAACGGCCGGGTGTCGGTGAGGCCGACTTCGAAGACCATGCGGTCGGCCAGGTCCGGGTCGATATAGCGCCCGCCAGCCGCCACCTTGCGAATCGCCGTGAGCAACAGCGCCGGGTCACTGTCCTTGGTGGCATACCCCGCTGCGCCGACCTTCAAGGCACGCGCGGCCATTTGCGCTTCGTCGTGCATCGACAGCACCAGGATCGCCGGCGGATTGTTCAGCGCACGGATGCGCGCAATCGCTTCCAGGCCGTTGACGCCGGGCATCGAGATGTCCAGCAGCACCACCTCGCAGGACACGTGGCGCAAGGTCTCCAGCAATTGCTCGCCATTGCTCGCCTCACCGACCACCAGCAGGTCCTTGGCCAGGCCGATCAATTGCTTGATGCCTTCACGAACAATGGTGTGGTCTTCGGCTACCAGTACACGGATCACAGGGGTTTCCTCTTGGTGTTATGCATCCAACGGCACCGTGACGCTCAGGGTGGTGCCCTCCCCCAACTCGCTGTCCAGGCTTAATTGCCCGCCCATGATCAGCACTCGCTCGCGCATGCCTACCAGGCCGAACGATACCGGACGGCCTTGGGCCTGGACGAAACCGACGCCATCATCACTGATGGTCAGCCGCAGATGCGTGCCTTCCACTGCCAGGGTCAGTTCGACAGTATGCGCCTGGGCATGGCGCATCACATTGGTCAGCGCCTCCTGCAGGATACGGAACAGGCCGATGGCCTTGGCATCGCTCAGGGTCGGAAGATTATCCGGCACCTGGACCAGACAAGGGATTTGTGTGCGCGCCTCAAAACGTCGCGCCTGCCATTCGATGGCCGAGGCAATGCCAGCATCCAGGATCGGCGGGCGCAGCGCCGTCGCCACATCGCGTACCAATTGGAATAACTGGGCGATCAGGCGCTTCATACTGTTCAAGCGCTCGTGCAAACCGGGGTCGAGTTGCGCATAGGCCAGCTCGCACATCGAGGTTTCGAGCTTGAGCACCGTGAGCATCTGCCCGAGTTCGTCGTGCACTTCACGGGCGATACGGGCCTTTTCTTCTTCGCGCACGGTTTCCAGGTGGGCGGACAGTTCGCGCAACTGCGCTTCACTTTGCAGCAACGCGGCCAACGTCCGGCGCAACTCGGTGACGTCGTTGAGGTAGACCACCAGGTATTCGGCCTCGGCAAACCGCAGAAAACTCAAGGACACGTTGGTCGGCAGGATGCTGCCATCGGCACGCCGGCAATCGGTGGCAAAGTTCTGCGGACCGTCTTCGCTGGCTCGCGCGCGTTTCCACAGGTTGAGCCAGCGGTCCATGTCCAGGCTCGGGTCCAGGTCAGCCAACGGCCGCTCGATCAGTGCACCGGGGCCGTAGCCGAGCATGCTTTCAGCGGCGCGGTTGGCGTAGCGCACATGACTGTCCCAGTTGACCCACAAGATGCCCACGGTGCTCTGATCGATGGAAAACTGCGTCAGCCGCAAGGCTTCGGCCCCGGCGGCGCGGGCGGCGCTTTCTTCACGGGCGGCCAGTAGGCCATGTTCGAGCACCCGTTGCTGGCGGCGCTGCCAGAACACGACAGCCAGGCTGGCAAGCAAAAACAGGCCCAGCAACAGGCTGAGGTTTTGCCACAGGCCCGGGGTTTCCGTGAGGCGTGGGTACTTGGGTTGCAGCCAGCGGCTATGCAATTGGTCCAGGTCGCGTGCGGGGATGGCGCGCAAAGCGCTTTCCATGATGCCGGCCAGCTCCGGCCATTCCCGGCGTGTGGCCACCCGCAGCAACTGTGGCAGGCCGATATCCCCCACCACCGCCAACCCGGCGAACTCCGCCTCGCCGGACAAGCGACTCAATTGCGCCTCGTCCACCACCGCGTAGCGCGCCTGCTGGCTCACCAGTAACTGCAAGGCCTGGCGCTCCATCGGCACACCTTGCAGGTTGAGGCCGGGATAGGTGCTGCGCAGGTAGTCCGCCACGGCGCTGGGCATGCGCACGGCAACGCGGGATTGCTCATCGAGTTTCTCCAGCTCCACCGCGCCGCCGCCCTCGCGGATGCCGACAATGTGCTGCGGCACGCGCATATAAGGGTCGGTGAACAACCACAGGCGTAAACCGGCCGGGGTTTGTTGCAGGCCGGGGGCGATGTCCACCTCGCCCTCGCGCACGGCGGCTTCCAGTTGCTCCTGGCTGGGGAAGTTGCGCCAGGTCAGCTCGATGTTCAGCGCCTTGGCCAACCACTGCATCAACTCGACGTTCGCCCCGGACAGCCGTTGCAAACGCCGGTCGTATTGCGCGTAGGGCGCCTGCAACACCAGGCCCACCCGCAGCTCCGGGTGCTGGGCCAGCCACTCGCGTTGCTGCGCATTGAGCTGCGCCTGGGGCGTGGCGGGCGCAGTGGCGGCATTGGCCATCAAGGCAAGGCACCAACAGCCGATAACCAGCAGACAGCGAAAACCCATGATTGACGTCTCACATCACTGACAAATACTGACCAACCCATTAGGCTGCCGGAATCACTTCTGGCCGGGAATTTACGATGCCCTCTGTTCACCGTTCGGCACTGCCAGCATTGTGCCTGTCGTTACTTATTACCAGCGCCTTTTCTGTACAGGCCGCTGACGCCCCTGCACCGGCCGCCGAAAAACCGGTCGAGCGCCAGCCTTTACCCGAGCGTAGCCAGGAGGAAGCCAGCGCCCTGGAGCGAAAAATCCCGCAACAGGAACAGCAACAATTGCAGGCCGGCAGCGATTCATTCCTGGCCCTGTGGAAACCGGCCAACAGCGCCGAACCCGAAGGTGTGGTGATTATCGTACCGGGCGCCGGCGAAAGTGCTGACTGGCCGCAAGCGATCAGCCCGTTGCGGCACAAATTGCCAGATGCCGATTGGGGCACCCTCAGCCTGTCGCTGCCGGATGTGAGCGTGGACACCCTGCCACCACGCGTGATGGAAGCGCCCAAGGCCACCGTCGACACCAGTAGCAAAGAGGCGAGTACCGCCGACAAACCTATCGAACAAGCCGCCAGCGCCGAAGCCGAAGGCACCGACCCGGCCGTGGTGCCTGGGGCCGATGAACAGGACAAGAGCGACGCTTCGCGCATCTTCGCGCGCATCGACGCCGCCGTGGCCTTCGCCCAGACCCAGAGCGCACGCAGCGTGGTGCTGCTCGGCCATGGCACCGGCGCCTGGTGGGCCGCACGTTATTTGAGCGAGAAGCAGCCGTCCCAGGTGCAGAAGTTCGTCATGGTCGCAGCGCAGACGCCCACCGGGCGTCATCCGGACGTGCAGCAACTGGCCCCCGGCCTGAAGGTGCCGACCGCCGATGTCTTCTATCAAGACAGCGCTCAATCACGCAAAAACGCACTGGCCCGCGCCCAGGCGGCCAAGCGTTTGAAGAATGACGGTTACAAGCAAGTGTCGTTGAAAGCCTTGCCCGGCAACAGTGATGCCGGGCAGGAGCAGTTGTATCGCAGGGTTCGCGGATGGTTGAGCCCGCAGGCCAGCGTCGACTGAAACCTAGCGGAAATCCCGGCGCTCGCGAATCAACGTATAGGCGTTGTGCAGTTCACGGGTACGCTCGGTCGCCTCACGCACCTGCTCGGGGCTGGCACCCGTGCCGGCAATCTTGTCCGGGTGATGGCGACTGAGCAGGCGGCGATAAGCCCGCTTGATCGCCGCTGGTTCGGTGGTGGCCGTCACCCCCAGCAAGCGCAACGCCTCCTGATACGTGATGCCGCGACTGACCAATGGCCTGTGCTCAGGCTTGAAGTCAGCAGCCAATGCCTGGAGCTGTTGCGGCGTCCAGCCCAGCCACTTGCCCCACAGGTCGATCAGGTCGCGCTCGGCGTCATCCGCCTTGCCATCGGCCCATGCCATACGCCAGCACGCGCGCAAGACACCTTCGGCGGCATGGGGCTGGGCCTTGAGCACACGCAAGTAGCTGCGCACCCGGTCAGCGCCGGACTTGCCGCGATTAAACGCCGCAATTGCACGGCGCTGGGCCGACTCGGTCATGTCCAGCGAACGCATCTCCTGGCGCGCCTGCTGGATATGCCCATCCACCACGCGCCCATTGCTCTTGGCCAGGCGCCCCAGTAACACAAACAACAATTCATCATTGCGCAACGCCGGACGCCCACCCAGGCGCTCGCGCAATTGCGCCCAACTGTGCAGTTGCAGGCGGCGATCCAGTGCCTGCCCCAACAGTGCGCCCAACATGGCCCCCGGAATACTGGCAATGGCAAAGCCAGCCCCCGCGCCGATCAGCGTCCCTGGCCACAGCATGCTACTGCCCCGCTGTCAGCAGGGTTTCAACCTGCGCCAGGCGCTCCAGCGTGCCGACATCAATCCAGCGTCCCGCCATGTGTTCCCCCGTTACCAGACCTTTGGCCATGGCTGCCCGCAACAGCGGCGCCAGCTTGAAGGCACCCGCGCTGCACCCCGCGAACAGCTTGGGGTCGAGCACGGAAATGCCACTGAAGGTCAGGTTATCGGCACCGGCTGCCGCATCATGAAGCAAACCTTGATCCAGGTAGAAATCCCCACCCGAAGGGTGATGGGCCGGGTTATCGACCATCACGAGATGGGCCAGGCCCTGGAGCGGTTGCTTGAGCCGGGTGAAGTCGTAATCGGTCCAGATGTCGCCGTTGACCACCAGGAAAGGTTCGTCCCCCAGTAAGGGCAGCGCCTGGAAAATCCCGCCGCCGGTTTCCAGCGGCTCCCCCTCGGCGGAATAACGGATGCGCACGCCAAACTGCGCACCATCCCCCAGGTAGCTTTCGATCTGCTGGCCGAGCCAGGCGTGGTTGATCACAATATCCGTGAAGCCGGCTTTGGCCAGTGCCTCCAGGTGATATTCGATCAGGCGCTTGCCGCCGGCCTGCACCAGCGGTTTGGGCGTATGCAAGGTGAGCGGACGCATCCGCTCGCCTTTGCCGGCCGCCAGGATCATCGCCTTCATACGCTTGCCTCGGCGGGCTGGCGCAGGCTGGCGAGCAACTCACCCAGCTCGCTCAGCTCCGGACGCTCGGCCAGCACCGCTTCTATATAGGCAAAGAAGCGCGGCACATCGGCCAGGTAACGCGGCTTGCCGTCGCGATGGCAGATGCGCGCGAAGATGCCGATAACCTTGAGGTGGCGCTGCACCCCCATCAGGTCGCTGGCGCGCAGGAAGTCGTCGAAATCCGTCTGCACCGGGATGCCCAGTTTCGCGGCACGCTCCCAATAGCCGCGCTGCCAGTCTTGCACGCGGGCCTTGGGCCAGCTGAGGAACGCGTCCTTGAACAGGCAGGTGATGTCATAGGTGACCGGCCCGTAGACCGCATCCTGGAAATCCAGCACGCCGGGGTTCGGCTCGCTGATCATCAGGTTGCGCGGCATGTAGTCGCGGTGCACCAGCACTTTCGGCTGCGCCAGGGCGCTGTCGATCAGGTGGTCACTGACGCGCTGCCAAAGCGCCTGTTGCTGTGTATCCAGCTCAATACCCAGGTGCCGGCGTACGTACCACTCGGGAAACAATTCCAGCTCGCGGCGCAGCAGGGCGACGTCATAGCTGGGCAGCGACGCGTCCATCGGCAGCTGCTGGAAAGCCAGCAAGGCGTCGATGGCATCGGCAAACAAGTGATCGGCATTTTTGTCGTCAATCACGTCCAGGTAGGTTTTTCTGCCCAGGTCATTGAGCAAAAGAAAGCCTCGCGGCAAATCTTCTGCATAAATTTTTGGAACATTTATGCCCGACTTCGCCAGCAAATGAGCGATATCGACGAAAGGTTTGCAGTTTTCCTGGGGGGGTGGAGCGTCCATTACGACAAAGGTCCGGCCCCCCCCTTCCCAACGGAAGTAGCGCCTGAAACTCGCGTCGCTGCTGGCCGCGGTCAATGTGGCCGGGGGGACGGCGCCCCAGCCTTGAGTGTTGAAAAGGATCGGCAACTGCTCATCCAGCCAGGCTTCCAGCTGTTGTAAACGTAGATCTTGCTCGGGCATTACAAGGGTCTCCGACGGCGCTAGCCGTCAAGCGGGGCATGCTTTATTATCACGCATCTTTTTCAGACCATCGAGAGGCGTGCGGCCCAAACCGCGGGCAGATGGCACGCAGGAAGCCCGGACTAATAAGATGGCATTGAAATCCCCCGCGTTTCGTAGAAAATTTCCGTTGCTGGTAACCGGCAGTCTGCTGGCCCTGCAACCCTTCGCCACCTCATTCGTGGTCGCCGCGGAACAGTATGACTGCTCAGTCTCTGCTTCGGGTGCCTGGGATTGCGCGCCAAAAACCGCCGCAGCCCCACTACCACCACGCCCGGTGCATGACGGCGCAGCCGTCAGCTCCGCCAACAGCACGGCGCAGGCCGATGCTGGCGGCAACGCCGAGGCCGAGCCCAAGACCGCCCTGGTCACCGAAGCCAAGGGCCGTGGCCTGCGTTCGCGCAGCGCCGACTACAGCCACCTGGACTGGGTGCCCCGCGACAAGCTGACCGCAGCACAGTTGGCCGAAACCGGCCCTTACTGCGGCGGTGCGTACATCGAGCCGACTCGTCCTGGCATGAACGACAAGACGAACAAGAGCGATGCGCCCACCTTCATCGGTGCCAAGGCTTCTCGTTACGAGCAGGAACAACAGGTGGCAACCCTGGCCGGTGACGTCGTCATGCGCCAGGGCAGCATGCAACTGGAATCCGAGGAAGCCAGCCTGTACCAGGCCGAGAACCGTGGCGAGCTGAACGGCAAGGTCCGTCTGCGCGACAACGGTGCACTGATCGTGGGCGACCATGCCGAAGTGCAACTCGACACCGGTGCGGCGCAGATCGACAACGCCGAATACGTGCTGCACAAGTCGCGTATCCGCGGCAGCGCGCTGTACGCCAAGCGTGCCGAAAACGCGATCATCCGTCTCAAGGACGGCACGTACACCACCTGCGAGCCGGACAGCAACGCTTGGCAGCTCAAGGGCAACAACATCACGTTGAACCCGGCCACCGGTTTCGGTACAGCCACCAACGCGACGTTGCGGATCAAGAACATTCCGATCCTGTACACCCCCTACATCTATTTCCCGATCGACAACCGTCGTCAATCCGGCTTCCTGCCGCCGAGCTTCAGCACCGGCAGCGAAACCGGCTTCACCCTGGTCACGCCGTACTACTTCAACCTGGCGCCCAACTACGACGCCACGTTGTACCCGCAATACATGACCAAGCGCGGCTTGTTGATGGAAGGCGAATTCCGCTACCTCACCAAATCCAGCGAAGGCCAGTTCGGCGGCGCTTACCTGAACGACGACAACAACGAGCGCAGCAAGCAGACCGATTACGAAAAAACCCGCTACATGCTCAACTGGCAGCACAAGGGCGGGCTGGATTCACGCGTACTGACCCAGGTCGACTACACCCGGATCAGCGATCCTTACTACTTCCAAGATCTGAAATCGTTCCAGGAAGGCGTTGAAAGCCGTGATGCTCTCAACCAACAGGGTTCCGTGACCTACCGGGGCGACTCTTACCAGGCGCGCCTGAACGTCCAGGCCTACCAGCTGGCGACGATCTCCCAGATAACGCCGTATGACCGGTTGCCGCAAATCACCTTCAATGGTGCCCTGCCGTACCATCCGGGCGGGCTGAACTTCACCTATGAGACTGAAGCTGTTCGCTTTGAACGCAGCCTTGAAAAAGGCACGTTTACCGATCAGGACGGGCTTGTGTCGCCTCGCCTGGACACCTATGTCACCGGCCTGACCCGCGCCAACGGCACACGTTTGAACGTTGCGCCAGCCGTCGAATACCCGATGAACTGGACCTACGGTTTTGTCACGCCGAAGCTCAAGTACGTCTACACCAAGTACGATCTTGACCTCGACAGCATCGGCAAGAACCAGATCATCGCGCAACAGGCGGCAGCGGTCGCAAATGGCTCCACGTATGCGGGCGGCGAATTCAAGAGCTCGCAAGACCGAGCCGTGCCAATCGCCAGCGTCGACAGCGGCCTGTACTTCGACCGCAATACCAACTGGTTCGGCAAAGACTATCGCCAGACCCTTGAGCCGCGTGCGTTCTACCTGTACGTACCGAACAAGGACCAGGCTGATATCCCGGTCTTCGACACCAGCGAGTACTCGTTCAGCTACGCCTCGCTGTTCCGCGATAACCGTTTCAGCGGCTCCGACCGGATCGGCGACGAGAACAAACTGTCCCTGGGCTTGACCAGCCGCTGGATCGAAGACAATGGCTTCGAGCGTCAACGCGTGTCCGTGGGCCAGGCGGTTTACTTCAAGGATCGTGAAGTGCAACTGCCAGGTATCCTGGCCGCCGACCGTGCAGACGCACAGTCCGATGTTTCGCCAATCGCCCTGGACTACGAGTTCCGCTTCAACCGTGACTGGCGCGCCACTGCCGACTACAACTGGGACACCGAGGAGCACAGCCCTCGTTCCGGTAGCGCGATGCTGCACTACCAGCCGGAAGACAACCCGAACAAGATCATCAACGTCGGTTATCGCTATCGCAACGACCAGGTCGTCTACAACCAGCTGACCGGCAAATGGCAGTTCGGTGGTGACTACGGGCAGCCAGGTGATCCGAACTTCGTGAAGGATTACTACAAGATCCAGCAACACGACTTCTCGATGATGTGGCCGATCATTCCACAATGGAACCTGATCACCCGCTGGCAGTATGACTACGCCCGCAACCGTACCCTGGAAGCCTTCGGTGGTTTCGAGTACGACAACTGCTGCTGGAAACTGCGCGTCATCAACCGTTACTGGGTTTCCAACGACGAATACAGCCAGATCGCCCCGCTTAACGAAAAGGGTGACCACGGGCTCTTCTTCCAGATCGTCCTCAAAGGACTCGGCGGCCTGACCGGCGCCAAGGTAGAGAGCTTCCTCGACAAAGGCATTGAAGGTTATCGTGAACGTGAAGACCAAGCTTTCTGATTGTCTGCGCCCGCTTGTGCTGGGCGCGCTGTTCCTGGGTACCGCTTCGGCGCACGCTGCAGTTCAGCAACTGGATAAGGTCGTGGCCATCGTCGATAACGATGTGATCATGCAGAGCCAACTGGACCAGCGCGTCAAGGAAGTCCAGCAAACCATCGCCAAGCGTGGCGGTGGCGTGCCGCCGACCAGTGTTCTGGACCAACAGGTGCTGGAACGCCTGATCGTCGAGAACCTGCAACTGCAGATCGGCGATCGTTCCGGCATCCGTATTTCGGACGAAGAACTGAACCAGGCCGTTGGCACCATTGCCCAGCGCAACAACATGAGCATCGATCAATTCCGCGCGGCCCTGGCCCACGATGGTCTTTCGTATGAAGACGCCCGTGACCAGATCCGCCGTGAAATGATCATCAGCCGTGTGCGTCAGCGCCGTGTTGCCGAGCGGGTCCAGGTGTCCGAGCAGGAAGTGAAGAACTTCCTGGCGTCGGACCTTGGCAAGATGCAGCTCTCCGAAGAACTGCACCTGGCCAACATCCTGATCCCGACACCGGACAGCGCCAACTCCGAGCAGCTCAATGCCGCCGCCGCCAAGACCCAGGCTATCTATGATCGCCTCAAGGCCGGTGCTGATTTCGCCCAGATGGCCATTGCCCAATCCGGTAGCGACAACGCCCTCGAAGGCGGTGACATGGGCTGGCGTAAAGCCGCTCAGTTGCCACCTCCGTTCGACCGTGAACTGAGCGCCATGGCTGTGGGTGATATCACCAAACCAGCCCGCACCCCAGGTGGTTTCATCATCCTGAAGTTGCTGGAGCGTCGTGGTGGCGAGACCTCGCTTAAAGACGAAGTGCATGTTCGTCATATCCTGGTCAAACCAAGCGAAATCCGCACCGAAGCGCAAACCAAGGAACTGGCCCAGAAGATCTACGACCGCATCGAAAGCGGTGAAGACTTCGCCACCCTGGCAAAAAGCTTCTCGGAAGACCCGGGTTCTGCCCTCAACGGTGGCGACCTGAACTGGATCGACCCGAAAGCCCTGGTGCCGGAGTTCCAGCAGGTGATGGCCGACACCCCGCAGGGCGTGCTGTCCAAACCGTTCAAGACTCAATATGGCTGGCATGTACTGGAAGTCCTTGGCCGTCGCGCCACCGACAACACCACTCAAGCCCGCGAGCAACAAGCGCTGAACGTACTGCGTAACCGCAAATACGACGAAGAACTGCAAACCTGGTTGCGTCAGATCCGCGACGAAGCCTACGTGGAAAACAAACTGCCAGGCGCCAGTCAAACAGGCACCGACCAGGCAGCGCAGTGAAACCCCAGCGTTTTGCGGTGACACCCGGCGAGCCGGCCGGCATTGGCCCTGACCTTTGCCTGCTGCTCGCCTCGCAACCCCAGCCACATCCCCTGATCGCCATTACCAGCCGTGACCTGCTCCTTGAGCGGGCCGCGCAGCTGGGTGTGGCTGTCACTTTGCTGGACGTGGCGCCGGGCAACTGGCCCGATCTGCCCGCCCCCGCCGGCAGCCTGTATGTGTGGAACACCCCACTGCAGGCCAAGGTGATTGCCGGGCAGCTGGACACGGCCAATGCCGCGTTCGTACTCGAAACCCTGACCCGCGCCGGGCAAGGCTGCATCGACGGCGACTTCGCCGGCATGATCACCGCCCCGGTGCACAAGGGTGTGATCAACGAATCCGGCATCGCTTTTTCCGGCCATACCGAATTCCTTGCCGAACTGACCCACACCGAGCAAGTGGTGATGATGCTGGCCACGCATGGCCTGCGGGTCGCCCTGGTGACCACGCACCTGCCGTTGCGCGACATTGCCGATGCCATCACCGTCGATCGACTGGAGCGCGTGACGCGCATCCTGCACGCCGACCTGCAACAGAAATTCGGCATTGCCCAGCCGCGCATCCTGGTCTGTGGGCTCAACCCCCACGCCGGTGAAGGCGGCCACTTGGGCCACGAAGAAATCGACATCATCGAACCCACCCTGGAGCGTCTGCGCCAAGAAGGCATGGACCTGAGCGGCCCACTGCCTGCAGACACTCTGTTTACCCCCAAATATCTGGAGCACTGCGACGCAGTGCTGGCGATGTACCACGACCAGGGGCTGCCGGTGCTTAAATACAAAGGCTTCGGCGCCGCAGTCAACGTGACACTGGGCCTGCCGATCATCCGTACCTCCGTCGACCATGGCACCGCCCTGGACCTGGCGGGCAGCGGCAAGATCGATACCGGCAGCCTGCACGTGGCCCTGGAAACCGCCTATCAGATGGCCGAGACCCGTATATGACTGAGCATTACCAACACCGGGCGCGCAAGCGCTTCGGGCAAAACTTCCTGCACGACGCTGGCGTGATCGATCGCATCCTGCGCTCCATCCATGCCAAGCCCGAAGACCGTCTGCTGGAAATCGGCCCGGGCCAGGGCGCGCTGACCCAAGGCCTGCTGGCCAGCGGTGGCCAACTGGATGTGGTGGAGCTGGACAAGGACCTGATCCCGATCCTCAACCAGCAGTTCGCCGGCAAGCCCAACTTCAACCTGCATCAGGGTGATGCGCTGAAGTTCGACTTCAACACCCTCAACGCCGCGCCCAACAGTCTGCGCGTGGTGGGTAACCTGCCGTACAACATCTCCACCCCGTTGATTTTCCACCTGCTGAACAACGCCGGGATCATCCGCGACATGCACTTCATGCTGCAAAAGGAAGTGGTCGAACGCCTGGCGGCAGGCCCTGGCGGTGGTGATTGGGGCCGTCTGTCGATCATGGTTCAGTATCACTGCCGCGTCGAACACCTGTTCAACGTTGGCCCAGGTGCTTTCAACCCGCCGCCGAAGGTCGACTCGGCAATCGTGCGCCTGGTGCCCCACGCCGTACTGCCACACCCGGCCAAAGACCACCGCCTGCTGGAGCGCGTCGTACGCGAAGCGTTCAACCAGCGCCGCAAGACCCTGCGCAACACGCTCAAGGCCTTGCTGAGCAATGCCGAGATCGAAGCTGCCGGCGTCGATGGCAGCCTGCGTCCCGAGCAACTGGACCTGGCCGCGTTCGTGCGCCTGGCCGACCAGTTGGCTGTCCAGCCTGCGCCCGCAGCGGAATAGAGCCTCCCAGGGATAGGCCAGACAGCATGTCTGGCCTAGTGCCCACCTCTTGGCCTAGACTGACCCGCATCTGCTGTCCTCCGCTTTTAAGGCCTCTTGCATGTCCGATCCTCGCTACCAGATCGACGTCAGCGTCGTCACCCGCTTCCTGGCGGACCAATCCCAACCTGAGCAGAACCGCTTCGCCTTTGCCTACACCATCACGGTGAAAAACAATGGGCTGGTACCGGCCAAGTTGCTGTCACGCCACTGGGTGATCACCGACGGTGACGGCCAGGTCGAAGAAGTGCGCGGCGCAGGCGTGGTCGGCCAGCAGCCGCTGATCGACAGCGGCGCCAGCCACACCTACAGCAGCGGCACGGTGATGACCTCCAAGGTCGGCACCATGCAAGGCTCGTATCAAATGAAGGCCACCGACGGCCAACTGTTCGACGCCATCATCGCGCCGTTCCGTCTTGCCGTGCCGGGAGCCCTGCACTGATGACGACGTATGCGGTCGGCGACCTGCAAGGTTGCCTGGAGCCGCTCAAGTGCCTGCTTGAGCGTATAGCCTTCGATCCGGCCAGTGACCGCCTGTGGTTGGTCGGCGACCTGGTCAACCGCGGCCCGCAGTCCCTGGAGACGCTGCGCTACTTATATAGCCTGCGCGATTCCCTGGTGTGCGTACTGGGCAACCACGACCTGCACCTGCTGGCGGCCGGTAACAACATCGAGCGCCTGAAAAAGGGCGATACCTTGCGGGAAATCCTCGAAGCGCCTGATCGCGCCGAATTGCTCGACTGGCTGCGCCGCCAGAAAATCATGCATTACGACGAAGGCCGTAACGTGGCCATGGTCCATGCAGGCATCCCGCCCCAATGGTCGTTGAAAAAAGCCCTCAAGTGCGCCGCCGAAGTCGAGAGCGCCCTGGCCGATGACAACCTGTACACCGCCTACCTCGACGGCATGTACGGCAACGAGCCGGTCAAGTGGGACAACGACCTGACCGGCGTCACGCGCCTGCGGGTCATCACCAACTACTTCACGCGCATGCGCTTCTGCACCGCCGAGGGCAAGCTGGACCTCAAGAGCAAGGAAGGCGCCGACACCGCGCTTCCCGGCTATAAGCCTTGGTTCGCCCACAAAGAACGCAAGACCCGTGACACCAAGATCATTTTCGGTCACTGGGCTGCACTTGAAGGCAAGTGCAATGAGCCTGGCGTATTCGCCCTCGACACCGGTTGCGTGTGGGGCGGCGCCATGACCCTGATGAACATCGACACCGGCGAGCGTTATAGCTGCCAGTGCGAATCCCCCATGCCCGTTACACTGCCGGCTGCCGCCAGGCCCTAGGAGCCATCCATGAGCGAATTCAAACGTATCCCTCCCGAGCAAGCCCAGGCCCTGCGCGAGCAAGGTGCCGTGGTGGTCGATATCCGCGACCAGCCGACCTACAACGCCGCGCACATCACCGGTGCCAAGCACCTGGACAACGTCAACATCGCCGACTTCATCCGTGCCGCCGACCTCGACGCACCGGTGATCGTGGCCTGCTACCACGGTAATTCCAGCCAGAGCGCGGCGGCCTACCTGATCAGCCAAGGCTTCTCCGACGTCTACAGCCTGGACGGCGGCTTTGAGCTGTGGCGTACGACCTATCCTGCAGAAATTTCCTCAGGCGATTCGCAATAATTTTTTTCACACCCCGCTACCCCGCGTGACGCTTGGGCTCGCGCCGTTTCTGACGAACGGCGCAGCCAAACTAATTGCGCATCGCGCCTTGACCTCTCAGATTACGAACTATCCTTAAGCGCAGGCCATCCGAATCAGGGGAGAGCCGGTACACCGGCGTGCGGGTCATCGGTAGCGTTTCAGGGTGTTCTGGGGGGAAAACAGCCATTGGCGTCTGTCAATGTCTGCCAGCATCGACTGATTGATCCGGCGTCGGCTCCACGTATCGAGCGAGGTGACGACGTCATGAGTATTTTTAGCCACTTCAAAAACCGCTTCGAATCCACACAGCAGGAAGAACTCACGCTGCAAGAGTATCTCGAGCTGTGCAAACAGGATCGCAGCACCTATGCGTCTGCCGCCGAACGTCTGCTGCTGGCGATAGGCGAGCCGCAGTTGATAGACACCTCGAACAATTCGCGGCTGTCGCGAATATTCTCCAACAAGGTGATCCGTCGCTACCCGGCCTTTGAAGACTTCCATGGCATGGAAGAATGCATCGACCAGATCGTCTCCTACTTCCGCCATGCTGCCCAAGGCCTGGAAGAGAAGAAACAGATCCTCTACCTGCTCGGCCCCGTCGGTGGTGGTAAATCGTCCCTGGCCGAAAAGCTCAAACAACTGATCGAGAAGGTGCCCTTCTACGCCATCAAGGGTTCCCCGGTGTTCGAGTCGCCCCTGGGCCTGTTCAACGCCACGGAAGATGGCGCGATCCTCGAAGAGGACTTCGGCATCCCACGCCGCTACCTCAACACCATCATGTCGCCCTGGGCCACCAAGCGCCTGGCGGAGTTCGGCGGTGACATCAGCCAGTTCCGCGTGGTCAAGCTCTACCCGTCCATCCTCAACCAGATCGGCGTGGCCAAGACCGAACCGGGCGATGAGAACAACCAGGACATCTCGGCGCTGGTGGGCAAGGTCGATATCCGCAAGCTCGAGGAATACCCGCAGAACGACGCCGACGCCTACAGCTACTCGGGCGCACTGTGCCGGGCCAACCAGGGCCTGATGGAGTTCGTGGAGATGTTCAAGGCCCCCATCAAGGTGCTGCACCCACTGCTTACCGCCACCCAGGAAGGTAACTACAACAGTACTGAAGGCCTCGGTGCGATTCCGTTTACCGGGATCCTGCTGGCCCACTCCAACGAATCGGAGTGGCACACCTTCCGCAACAACAAGAACAACGAAGCCTTCATCGACCGGATCTATATCGTCAAGGTGCCGTACTGCCTGCGGGTCAGCGATGAAATCAAGATCTACGACAAGCTGTTGTTCAACAGCTCCCTGGCCAAGGCGCATTGCGCACCTGACACCCTGAAGATGCTTGCCCAGTTCACAGTGCTGTCGCGCCTCAAGGAGCCGGAAAACTCGAACATCTACTCGAAGATGCGCGTGTACGACGGCGAAAACCTCAAGGACACCGACCCCAAGGCCAAGTCGATCCAGGAATACCGCGACACGGCCGGTGTGGATGAGGGCATGAACGGGCTCTCGACGCGTTTTGCGTTCAAGATCCTGTCCAAGGTCTTCAACTTCGACCCCCACGAAATTGCCGCCAACCCGGTGCACTTGCTTTATGTGCTGGAACAGCAGATCGAACAGGAGCAATTCCAGGCGGAAACCCGCGAACGTTACCTGCGTTTTCTCAAGGAATACCTGGCGCCGCGCTACATCGAGTTCATCGGCAAGGAAATCCAGACTGCGTACCTGGAGTCCTACAGCGAGTACGGCCAGAACATCTTCGACCGCTATGTGCTGTACGCCGACTTCTGGATCCAGGACCAGGAATACCGCGACCCGGAAACCGGCGAGATCCTCAACCGCGTGGCCCTCAACGAGGAACTGGAAAAGATCGAAAAACCCGCCGGCATCAGCAATCCGAAGGATTTCCGCAACGAGATCGTCAACTTCGTACTGCGCGCCCGCGCCAACAACAACGGCAAGAACCCGACCTGGCTCAGCTACGAGAAACTGCGGGTGGTCATCGAGAAGAAAATGTTCTCCAACACCGAGGACCTGCTGCCGGTCATCAGCTTCAACGCCAAGGCCAGCAAAGAGGACCAGCAAAAACACAACGACTTCGTCACACGAATGGTCGAGCGCGGCTACACCGACAAACAGGTACGACTGCTCTCCGAGTGGTACCTGCGGGTGCGCAAATCGCAGTAAGGCAGCGACAGGCGTGCGCTGCCGGGCTTCTGGCCTGGCAGCCGACCGCTTGTCTCTAAGCTTCCAGCTCGCGGCTTGAAGCTTGTAACGTGAAGCTGCCCGGAGGGCTCCCCATGAGCTATGTGATCGACCGACGCCTCAATGGCAAGAACAAGAGCACGGTAAACCGCCAGCGTTTCCTGCGGCGTTACCGTGACCACATCAAAAAGGCCGTCGAAGAGGCCGTCAGCCGCCGCTCCATCACGGACATGGAGCATGGCGAACAAATCAGCATTCCCGGACGGGACATTGATGAACCGGTGCTGCACCACGGCCGGGGCGGCAAGCAGACCGTCGTGCACCCCGGCAACAAGGAGTTCACCACCGGCGAACATATCCAACGCCCCCAAGGCGGTGGCGGCGGCAAAGGCCCTGGCAAGGCCGGCAACTCCGGCGAAGGCATGGACGAGTTCGTGTTCCAGATCACCCAGGAAGAGTTCCTCGAATTCATGTTCGAGGACCTGGAACTGCCTAACCTGGTCAAGCGCAACCTGACCGGCACCGATACTTTCAAGACCGTACGTGCCGGGATCAGCAACGAGGGCAACCCCTCGCGCATCAACATCATCCGTACCCTGCGCTCGGCCCATGCCCGGCGTATCGCCTTGTCGGGCAGCAGCCGCGCCAAACTGAAGCAGGCCAAGGAAGAGTTGGCGCGTTTGAAGCGTGAAGAACCGGACAACTTCGGCGATATCCAGGAAATCGAGGCAGAAATCGAGAAACTCAGCGCGCGTATTCACCGTGTGCCATTTCTCGACACCTTCGACCTGAAGTACAACCTGCTGGTAAAGCAACCCAACCCCAGCTCCAAGGCCGTGATGTTCTGCCTGATGGACGTGTCCGGCTCCATGACCCAGGCCACCAAGGACATTGCCAAGCGCTTCTTCATCCTGCTGTACCTGTTCCTCAAGCGGAACTACGACAAGATCGACGTCGTGTTCATCCGCCATCACACCAGCGCCCGGGAAGTGGACGAAGAGGAGTTCTTTTATTCGCGGGAAACCGGCGGCACCATCGTCTCCAGTGCATTGAAGCTGATGCAGGAGATCATGGCCGAGCGCTACCCAGCCAATGAATGGAACATCTACGCTGCGCAAGCCTCGGACGGCGATAACTGGAACGACGACTCGCCCATCTGCCGCGACATTTTGATCAACCAGATCATGCCGTTCGTGCAGTACTACACTTACGTTGAAATCACCCCCCGTGAGCACCAGGCCCTGTGGTTCGAATACGAGCGCATCGGCGAAGCCTTTGCCGACACGTTCGCCCAGCAGCAACTGGTCTCGGCCGGCGATATCTACCCGGTCTTCCGTGAACTCTTCCAGCGCAGGTTAGTGACATGACCGCCAAAAAAGAGCATAAGCGCCAACCCATCTCCACGGGGTCTGAGTGGACCTTTGAATTGATCCAGGCCTATGACCGGGAAATCAGCCGCATCGCGGCGGGTTATGCCCTGGATACCTACCCCAACCAGATCGAAGTGATCACCGCCGAGCAGATGATGGATGCCTACGCCTCGGTGGGCATGCCGCTGGGCTATCACCATTGGTCCTACGGCAAGCACTTCCTCAGCACCGAAAAGTCCTACACTCGCGGCCAAATGGGCCTGGCCTACGAGATCGTGATCAACTCCGACCCGTGCATCGCCTACCTGATGGAAGAAAACACCATCTGCATGCAGGCGCTGGTGGTGGCCCATGCCTGTTACGGGCATAACAGCTTCTTCAAGGGCAACTACCTGTTCCGCACCTGGACCGACGCCAGTTCGATCATCGATTACCTGGTGTTTGCCAAGCAGTACATCATGCAGTGCGAGGAACGCCACGGCATCGATGCGGTAGAGGACCTGCTCGACTCCTGCCACGCGCTGATGAACTACGGCGTTGATCGCTACAAACGCCCCTACCCGATTTCCGCCGAGGAAGAACGCCTGCGCCAGAAAGAGCGCGAAGAACACCTGCAGAAACAGATCAATGACCTGTGGCGCACCATTCCTAAAAAGACAGGAAAAAACAGCGACAAGGACAATGCTCGCTTCCCCGCCGAACCTCAGGAAAACATCCTGTATTTCCTGGAAAAACACGCGCCGTTGCTGGAGCCCTGGCAACGGGAAATCGTGCGGATCGTGCGCAAGATCGCCCAATACTTTTATCCACAGCGCCAGACCCAGGTGATGAACGAAGGTTGGGCCACGTTCTGGCACTACACCCTGATGAACGACCTGTACGACGAAGGCCTGGTGACCGACGGCTTCATGATGGAATTCCTCACCTCCCATACCAGCGTGGTCTTCCAACCTGGCTTCGACAGCCCTTACTACAACGGCATCAACCCCTATGCGCTGGGCTTTGCCATGTACCGCGATATCCGCCGCATGTGCGAGCACCCCACCGAAGAAGACCGCCGCTGGTTCCCGGAAATCGCCGGCAGCGACTGGCTGTCCACCATCAAGTTCGCCATGAGCAGCTTCAAGGACGAGAGCTTTATCCTGCAGTACCTGTCGCCTCAGGTAATCCGCGACCTCAAGCTGTTCAGTATCCTCGACGACGACCTCAAGGATGACCTGGTGGTGCCGGCCATCCACGACGAGCCTGGCTATCGCACCATCCGTGAAACCCTGGCAGCGCAGTACAACCTGGGCAACCGCGAGCCCAACGTGCAGATCTACAGTATCGACGTGCGCGGCGACCGCTCGCTGACCCTGCGGCACCAGCAGCACGACCGCAAGCCTTTGGGGGAATCCACCGAGGAAGTACTCAAGCACCTGCATCGGCTATGGGGCTTTGATATCCACCTGGAAACCCTGCAAGGCGATCAGGTGATGAAGACCCACCATGTGCCACCGCGCAGCGATCACAACGACAACGACTACGGCCGATTGGACCTGGCTGTCGTTCATCTCTGAAACAGCAAAGCCTCCATTGGTCAGGCGCAGGCGGTATCCTGTGCCGCTAATGGAGGCTTTTTCATGAAAATCTATAAAGTCGGCGGTGCGGTACGGGATCGCCTCTTGGGCATCCCCGTCACCGATATTGACCGCGTCGTGGTGGGCGCGACTGCCGAAGAGATGCTGGCCAAGGGTTTCAAACCTGTCGGCGCTGACTTCCCGGTGTTCCTGGACCCGAAAAACGGCGATGAATACGCCCTCGCCCGCACCGAACGCAAGAGTGGCCGGGGTTACGGCGGCTTTGTGTTTCACGCCAGCCCAGAAGTGACGCTGGAGGAAGACCTGATCCGTCGCGACCTGACCATCAACGCCATGGCCGAAGATGATGACGGTAACTTGACCGACCCCTATCACGGCCAGCGCGACCTTGAAGCCCGTACTTTGCGCCACGTTTCCCCGGCGTTCGCCGAAGATCCCCTACGCGTACTGCGCGTGGCGCGATTTGCTGCACGGTATGCGCCCCTGGGTTTTACCGTCGCGCCACAAACGCTGGAGCTGATGCGTCAACTCAGCGAGTCCGGCGAATTGGAAGCCCTGACGCCGGAGCGCAGCTGGAAAGAAATCTCCCGGGCGCTGATGGAAGATCAACCGCAGGTATTTATCCAGGTGCTGCGTGACTGCCAGGCGCTGAAAACCTTGATGCCTGAGGTCGATGCACTGTTCGGCGTGCCACAACCTGAAGCCCATCACCCGGAAATCGACACCGGCGTGCACACCCTCAGCGTGCTAGAACAAGCCGCTTTGCATCAACAGCCACTGACTGTGCGCTGGGCCTGCCTGCTCCACGACCTGGGCAAGGGTACGACGCCTGTGGATAAGTTGCCGCAGCACATCGCCCACGAACACCGGGGCTTGACGCTGATCAAGACGGTCAACGAACGCTTCAAGGTGCCGAGGGATTGCCAGGAATTGGCACTGCTGGTGGGCCAATATCACACCCATGGCCATCGGGCGCTCGATCTGAAGGCCTCGACCTTGCTGGAGTTGCTGCAAAGTTTCGACGTGTACCGTCGGCCGCAGCGCTTTGAAGAGTTCGTGGTCGCCTGCGAGATGGACGCCCGCGGTCGCAAGGGCCTGGAGCACAGAAGTTATCCACAGGCGGATTATCTACGCGGGGCGGCAAAAGCAGCCCGCGACGTCGCGGTGGCCCCCTTGCTGGAGAAAGGTTTCAAAGGCCCGGAGCTGGGGGAGGCGCTCAAGCGCGAAAGGCTCAAGGCACTCAAAATCTACAAGGAACAACACGCCTTCATGTAGGAGCGTTTGGTGTCAGTGGCTGGCCCTGCCATTCGAAAGCAACAGGCGCCAGCACCTGGTCGATCTGCGCATCGCGCCACAATTCGGCCAGCGTCTTGCCCACCTCGGGATGCACGCGCTCCGGCGCCATCAACGACAGCGGCCACAACACAAAAGCGTTTTTCAGGATCTCGGCCCTTGGCAGGATCAAACCGTCAAAGTTGCCTACCAGGTCGCCAAACAACAACACGTCGATATCCAACGGCAGCCCTTTGCGGTCCGGCGCATAGCGACCGTTGTCGGCCTCGATGAATTTCAACCGGCGATCCAGTTCCATCAGCGGCAGATCGGTATACGCCGACACCACCAGATTGAAGAACGGCCCACTCTTGATGCCCACGGGCTGGCTTTCGAACACCGCGGAGCAGCGCATATCGATCAAGAAACTCGCCAGCGCATCCAAGCCGGCGCACAGGTGAGACTCACGCTCGATATTGCTGCCGAGGCCAAGGTAAACCTGAGTTAGCGACATCCGCGCTCGATCTCCACGCCCACGCCCTTGGCAGCCGGCACAGCGCCAGGCTTGGTCAGCTTGAGGTGCAGCCAGGGAATATGGAATTCACTCATCAGCACTTCGGCCAGGCGCTCGGCGAAGGTTTCCACCAACTGGTACTGGGATTGCTCGGCAAAGGCCTGGATGCGCGTGGATACACTGGCGTAATCCAGCGCCAGGGTGAGGTCGTCCCCGGCCGCAGCCGGGCGGTTATCCCAGGCAAAGCTCAGGTCCAGGCGCAGGCATTGGCGGATTCCGCGCTCCCAGTCGTAGGCCCCGATGACGGTGTCGACTTCCAGGCCTTCGATAAACACTCTGTCCAAGCACTCTTCTCCGCAGCACGACAAGGGCGCGATGCCCCGTTAGAATCAGGGCGTCCTCGCCCGGAATAGTTAGCATGTTTTGGTCACTGGCGATTTTCGCCTACCTGCTCGGCTCGCTGTCCTTCGCCATTTTGCTCAGCCGCCTGACGGGAAACCCCGATCCGCGAATGAGTGGCTCAGGCAATGCCGGCGCCACCAATATGTTGCGCCTGGCCGGCAAGAAGCTCGCCGTGCTGACGCTGCTGGGCGACCTGTGCAAGGGCTTGTTGCCCGTGCTGATCGCCAGCCTCGCCGGCCTGCCCCTGCAACAGCAGGCCTGGGTCGGCGTGTGTGCCGTCCTCGGCCATCTGTTTCCCCTGTACTTCCGCTTTCGCGGCGGCAAAGGCGTCGCTACCGCAGCCGGCATGTTGCTGGGGATTTACCCACCGGCAGCGTTGCTGGCTGTACTCGCCTGGCTGCTGACGTTCTACCTGACCCGCACCAGCTCACTCGCCGCGCTGATCGCCACCCCGCTCACCCTGCCGCTACTGGCCTGGCAAGAACCGGCGGCGCTGCTGCCGATGAGCGTACTGACACTGCTGATCGTCTGGCGCCACCGGGGCAATTTACGCGACCTGTTTGCCGGGCGCGAACGGCATTTTTAAATACCTTCAACCCACGTTGCGGCTTTACAGCGGCAACAACTGCTCCATCGGCCAACGTGCCTGCACGCTGATCGCCAGGCTTTCATGCTGCCCGGCCTGCAGGCGCTGGCAACCGGCGTAGGCGATCATCGCGCCGTTGTCGGTGCAGAACTCCGGACGTGCGTAGAACACATCGCCCGTCATATCACTGAGCATTTTTTCCAGCGAAGTGCGCAAAGCCTTGTTGGCACTGACGCCGCCGGCTATCACCAGGCGCTTCATGCCCGCCTGTTTCAGGGCGCGCTTGCACTTGATGGTCAAAGTCTCCACCACGGCCTGCTGGAACGCCAGCGCGATGTCGCAACGGGCTTGCTCACTGTCGTCCCCGGCGCTGACGCTCTGCTGCCAGGTGTTCAGCGCGGAGGTTTTCAAGCCGCTGAAGCTGAACATCAGGCCTGGGCGATCACACATCGGGCGCGGGAAGGTGTAGCGGCCGGCCACGCCGTTTTCGGCAAGACGGGCGATTTCTGGGCCGCCGGGATAATTGAGGCCCATCATCTTCGCGGTCTTGTCGAAGGCTTCACCGGCAGCATCGTCCAAAGATTCACCCAAAAGGGTGTATTGGCCGATTCCGTCCACCTGAACCAGTTGCGTATGGCCGCCCGAAACCAACAAAGCGACGAACGGGAACTGTGGCGGGGTTTTCTCCAGCATGGGAGCCAATAAATGGCCTTCCATATGGTGTACGCCGAGCGCTGGAATGCCCCAGGCAAAGGCCAGCGCCTGGGCGCAAGAGGCCCCAACCAGCAGGGCTCCGACCAATCCGGGGCCAGCAGTGTAGGCGATGGCATCGATCTCGGTCGGCACGCAGCCGGCCTCGTCCAGCACCTGGCGGATAAGGGGCAGCATGCGCTTGACGTGATCACGGCTGGCCAGCTCCGGCACGACGCCGCCATAGGCGCGGTGCAGGTCGATCTGGCTGAACAGCGCATCGGCCAGGAGCCCGCGTTCACTGTCGTAAAGTGCGACACCGGTTTCGTCGCAGGAGGTTTCAAGTCCCAGTACTAGCATGGGTTTGCGCCTTGTAGAGGCTGAATTCGAAGGCGCGCATAATAGTCGCCACTCCCCCTCCCGACTAGCGGTTTTCGATCAGAGGCTTTGCATTCCGGGCAATGAGGGGTTAACATCCGCAACCCTTAAAAACCGACGACCTCAGCCGCGAATTTTTTGCGACGAGAACGTTGATCCCGGTAATGAAAGAAGGTAGCTCTGGATGCCAGCCGTCAAAGTTAAAGAGAACGAACCCTTCGACGTAGCTCTGCGTCGTTTCAAGCGCTCCTGCGAAAAAGCCGGTGTACTGGCTGAAGTTCGTAGCCGCGAATTTTACGAGAAGCCAACTTCTGAGCGTAAGCGTAAAGCAGCAGCCGCTGTTAAGCGTCACGCCAAGAAAGTTCAGCGCGAACAGCGCCGCGCCGTTCGTCTGTACTAATACACAGACGTTCGTAGCAAGCTTCTGCCAAGCCCGGCCCTCAGCCGGGCTAATGGCATTTGCGGATATCGCTTGATGCTTCACCGTTGACGCCGCACATGCGACCGAGACAACTGCTTCACACGTCAGGACTGGCTCTTTTGCCAGCGGTGCACGTCTCTTCTGACGAGCCTATCAAGGCTACTGACGAGCACACTCATTCTGTAAACAGCCGACCAACCGTGTCGACTGCGCCCAACGAGGCGTTTCCGAGGCCCGTCACCGGCCAAGACCGGGCGCCGGGGCAACATTTCCACACCGAAGACTGATCAGAAACTAACGTCAGTGAATATTCGGCAGATACACTTCCGTACACCCCATGCAGTCGCTGGATGCTCGAGCACTCGATACGTGCGCTTGAACACCTCACGGGCCCTCATTTACACGCAGTGATGACGAGAACGCCATGGCCGGGCTGATTCCCCAGAGCTTTATTGACGACCTTCTGAACCGCACCGACATCGTCGATGTGGTCAGCTCGCGCGTGCAAATGAAGAAGGCCGGCAAGAACTACACCGCTTGCTGCCCGTTCCATAAGGAAAAGACTCCGTCGTTCAGCGTCAGCCCAGACAAGCAGTTCTACTACTGCTTTGGCTGCGGCGCGGGCGGCAATGCCCTCGGCTTCATCATGGACCACGACAACCTGGACTTCCCCCAGGCCGTCGAGGAACTGGCAAAAGCCGCCGGCATGGAAATCCCTCGCGAAGAAAGCGGACGCCCGCACAAACCGCGGCAACCCACCGATTCGCCGCTGTACCCGCTGCTGACCGCCGCTGCCGACTTCTACCGTCAGGCGCTTAAAAGCCATCCGCAGCGCAAGGCCGCCGTCGACTACCTCAAGGGACGCGGCCTCACCGGCGAAATCGCCCGCGACTTCGGCCTGGGGTTCGCACCGCCCGGCTGGGACAACCTGTACAAGCACCTGAGCAGTGACACCCTCCAGCAAAAGGCCATGATCGACGCCGGCCTGCTGGTGGAGAACGCCGAGACCGGCAAACGCTATGACCGCTTCCGCGACCGCGTGATGTTCCCGATCCGCGACAGCCGGGGCCGCATCATCGCCTTTGGTGGCCGGGTGCTGGGGGACGACAAACCCAAGTACCTGAACTCGCCGGAAACCGCGGTGTTCCACAAGGGCCAGGAACTCTATGGCCTGTTCGAAGCGCGCAAAAACAACCGCAACCTCGATGAAATCATCGTGGTCGAAGGCTATATGGACGTGATCGCGCTTGCTCAACAAGGCCTGCGCAATGCCGTCGCCACTTTGGGCACCGCCACCAGCGAAGAACACATGAAACGCCTGTTTCGTGTGGTGCCCAGCGTGTTGTTCTGCTTCGACGGCGACCAGGCCGGTCGCAACGCCGCCTGGCGCGCGCTCGAAGCTACGCTGTCGAGCCTGCAGGACGGACGCCGTGCGCGCTTCCTGTTCCTGCCCGAAGGTGAAGACCCGGACACCCTGGTGCGCTCCGAAGGCACCGACGCATTCCGCGCGCGCATCAATCAACACGCGCAGCCGCTGGCCGACTATTTCTTCCAGCAACTGACCGAAGAAGCAGATCCGCGCTCCCTCGAAGGCAAGGCCCATATGGCCACCCTCGCCGCACCGCTGATCGATAAAGTGCCAGGCGCCAACCTGAAGTCACTGATGCGCATGCGCCTGCTGGAAATCACCGGCCTCAGTGGCGAAGCCGTCAGCCAGCTGGTGCATAACGCACCGCATGACGCAGCGCCACCCGCCTACGACCCAGGCATGGATTACGACGCCATGCCGGACTACTCCGACTTCCACCAACCCCAGGATGCCTACGCACCCCAACAGGAGTGGACGCCGAAGAAACCCGGTGCCGGCGGCAAAAAATGGGACAAGAAACCCTGGAGCAAGAACGGCAAGCGCGGTGAAGGCGATGAGGCCTACGCCCCGCGCACCCCGGTTGCCGTGGAAGCGCCGACGCTGATTGCCCTGCGCACGCTCATCCACCACCCGCAGCTGGCGGAGAAGGTCGAGAGCGCTGATCACTTTGCCAACGAAAGCAACACCTATGCCCAGGTTCTGATCGCCCTGATCGAGGCGGTACAGAAAAATCCTAAGCTAAACTCGATTCAATTGATGGCTCGTTGGCACGGCACCGAACAAGGCCGCCTGCTCAAAGCTCTCGCGGAAAAGGAGTGGCTAATTGACGGCGATAACCTTGAACAACAGTTTTTAGACACCATTACTAGGTTATCCGCGGGTCAGCACACGCAGACCCTCGATGAACTCATCAAGAGAGCAAGGCAGCCGGGATTGTCGGCTGAAGAGCAAATTCAGATAGCAAAACAGATGCGCGACCTCTTAAAACAGAATGTTTCCGCATCAAACCCGACCTCAGCTGGCGTGTGAGGTCATAGCTCGGGTATAATCCTCGGCTTGTTTTTTGCCCGCCAAGACCTTCAGTGGATAGGGTGTTATGTCCGGAAAAGCGCAACAGCAGTCACGTATCAAAGAGTTGATCGTTCTCGGTCGTGAGCAGGGTTACCTGACTTACGCGGAGGTCAACGACCACCTGCCTGAGGATATTTCAGATCCAGAGCAGGTGGAAGACATCATCCGCATGATTAACGACATGGGGATCAACGTATTCGAAGCTGCGCCAGATAAGGATTCCCTTATGCTGGCGGACGCCGATACCGACGAGGCTGCCGCAGAAGAAGCGGCTGCCGCGCTGGCTGCTGTGGAGACCGATATCGGTCGTACCACCGACCCTGTGCGCATGTATATGCGTGAAATGGGTACCGTCGAGCTGCTGACACGCGAAGGCGAAATCGAAATCGCCAAGCGTATCGAAGAGGGTATCCGTGAAGTGATGGGCGCAATCGCGCACTTCCCAGGCACGGTTGACCATATTCTCTCCGAGTACACCCGCGTCACCACCGAAGGTGGTCGCCTGTCCGACGTTCTGAGCGGTTATATCGACCCGGACGACGGCATTGCGCCGCCTGCCGCCGAGGTACCGCCGCCTGTCGATGCCAAGGCTGCGAAAGCGGACGACGACTCCGAAGACGACGACGCTGAAGCCAGCGACGACGAAGATGAAGTCGAAAGCGGTCCGGATCCGGTCATCGCTGCCCAGCGTTTCGGTGCGGTTTCCGATCAAATGGAAATCACCCGCAAGGCTCTGAAAAAGCACGGTCGCGCCAATAAGCAGGCGATTGCCGAGCTGGTGGCCCTGGCTGAGCTGTTCATGCCGATCAAGCTGGTGCCGAAGCAATTCGAAGGCCTGGTTGAGCGTGTTCGCAGTGCCCTGGAGCGTCTGCGTGCCCAAGAGCGCGCAATCATGCAGCTGTGCGTGCGTGATGCCCGCATGCCGCGTGCCGACTTCCTGCGCCAGTTCCCGGGCAACGAAGTAGACGAAAGCTGGACCGACGCACTGGCCAAAGGCAAGGCGAAATACGCTGAAGCCATTGGTCGCCTGCAGCCGGACATCATCCGTTGCCAGCAGAAGCTGACTGCGCTTGAGACCGAAACCGGTCTGACGATCGCCGAGATCAAGGACATCAACCGTCGCATGTCGATCGGTGAGGCCAAGGCCCGCCGCGCGAAGAAAGAGATGGTTGAAGCCAACCTGCGTCTGGTGATCTCCATCGCCAAGAAGTACACCAACCGTGGCCTGCAATTCCTCGACCTGATCCAGGAAGGCAACATCGGTTTGATGAAGGCTGTGGACAAGTTCGAATACCGTCGCGGCTACAAGTTCTCGACTTATGCCACCTGGTGGATCCGTCAGGCGATCACTCGCTCGATCGCCGACCAGGCCCGCACCATCCGTATTCCGGTGCACATGATCGAGACAATCAACAAGCTCAACCGTATTTCCCGGCAGATGTTGCAGGAAATGGGTCGCGAACCGACCCCGGAAGAGCTGGGCGAACGCATGGAAATGCCTGAGGATAAAATCCGTAAGGTATTGAAGATCGCTAAAGAGCCGATCTCCATGGAAACCCCGATCGGTGATGACGAAGACTCCCATCTGGGTGACTTCATCGAAGACTCGACCATGCAGTCGCCAATCGATGTCGCCACTGTTGAGAGCTTGAAAGAAGCGACTCGCGACGTACTGTCCGGCCTCACTGCCCGTGAAGCCAAGGTACTGCGCATGCGTTTCGGCATCGACATGAATACCGACCACACCCTTGAGGAAGTCGGTAAACAGTTTGACGTAACCCGCGAGCGGATCCGTCAGATCGAAGCCAAGGCGCTGCGCAAGTTGCGCCACCCGACGCGAAGCGAGCATCTGCGCTCCTTCCTCGACGAGTGACACCAGACCCCCCGGCCCAGGCCGGGGGTTTTGTTTTGTATAGATAAAATCCCTCGCAACGCCCCTCCCCCGCAATGCCCGTCTACACTCGAATCATTCCCCGTGCCATAACGAGACCGTTATGCCCAGATTGCCGACTGTGTTACTGCTGTCGCTGCTGACCTGGACCGCAACGGCTGGCGCGTTGACTCTCACTGATGATGAGCGTGGCTGGTTGGCGGACCATCAGGAGCTGCGCCTGGGGGTGGACGCGTCATGGCCACCCTTTGAGTACCGTGACGAAGAAGGTCGCTACCAAGGTTTGGCGGCGGATTACGTGCGCCTGATCCAGGATCGCCTGGGTATACGGGTCAAGCTGATCGAACCGGTGAACTGGAGCGCGGTGCTGGAGCTGGCCCGCAACAACCAGCTTGACCTGCTGCCCGGCATCATGTCCACACCGGAGCGCCAAGGCTACATGGCGTTCACTCGCCCGTACCTGGACTTCCCCATCGTCGTCCTGGCCCACGAAGGCGGGGCCAAACCGCGCAACCTGAAGGATCTCTATGGGCTGAAGATTGCCGTGGTGGAAAACTACGCGCCCCATGAACTGCTGCGCATGCACCATCCCGACCTCAACCTGGTGGCCATGCCGAATGTGAGTTCGACGCTGCAAGCCTTGGCCACGGACGAAGTGGATGCGGTCGTCGGCGACCTCGCCTCAAGCGTCTGGAGCCTGCGCCAACTCAAGCTCGATGGTTTGTACGTCAGCGGCGAAACGCCCTACCGCTATCAGTTGGCGATGGGCGTACCACGCGACAACAAAATGCTGGTGGGCATCCTCGACAAGGTACTGGCCGACCTTAGCCCGCAGGAAACCGACGCGATCCAGCAACATTGGGTCGGCAGCTTTACCGACCATCGCACCTTCTGGACCGACTTGCTGACTTACGGCCTGCCCGCCGTGTTGCTGCTGAGCACCGTACTGGCCGTGGTAATCCGGATCAATCGCCGGCTCAGCTCGGAAATTTCCCGCCGCGTAGCCCTCGAACAGGAACTGCGCAGCAGCGAGTACCACTATCGCGGCCTGGTGGAGAGCTTGTCCGCGATCGCCTGGGAAGCCAGCGTCACCGATTTCACCTACAGCTACGTATCACCCCACGCTGAGGAACTGCTGGGTTACCCACGGGCCCACTGGCTGATTCCGGGCTTCTGGCGCAACATCATTCACCCCGCCGACCTGATTCGCACCGAATCCTACTGCCAACGCGAAACCCGCGCCAACCGTGACCACAGCGTTGATTACCGGGTCATCACCGCCGACAACCGTTGCTTGTGGGTGCGTGACATCGTCAGTCTGATCGAGCACGGCCATGAGCCCGTGCTGCGCGGCTTGATGATCGACATCAGCGAGGCAAAGCGCACCGAAGAGGCCCTGCAACTGTCTGAGCAGAAGTTCGCCTCGGTGTTCCAGCAATGCCCGGACATCCTGGTGATTGCACGGCTGTCCGACGGCTGCCTGCTGGAGGTGAACAAAGCGTTCGAGGACCAGGTCGGGCTGACAGCCGAACAGGTCGTGGGTAAAACCGCTACCGAGCTGAACATCTGGGGTATCCAGGGCGTAGGCCCCGACCTGCTGCAGCAACTGCAGACCACCAGCATCCGCAACCTGGAAATGCCCTTCCTGCGCAGCAATGGCCAAGCCTTCACCGGGCTGATTTCCGCCGAACCGTTTCAACTCGACACCACAGAGGCCATCGTGGTGGTGGTGCGCGACATCACCCAACTCAAGGAAACCCAGCAACAGCTGCAAACCTCCGAGGAGAAATTCGCCAAGGCCTTCCACGCCTCCCCCGACGGCTTGCTGTTGAGCCGCCAGCGCGATGGCCTGCTGATAGAAGTGAACGATGGTTTCAGCCGGATCACAGGTTTCAACAGCGCCGCCTCCGTCGATCAGTCCACCTTGGACCTGGGCATCTGGGTCGACCTCAACGAACGCAAACACATGCTCGAACTGATGCAGCGCGATGGCTTTGTGCGCGACTTCATCTGCCACATACGCCGCAGCGATGGTCAGATTCGCCTGTGCGAGCTATCCAGCCGCCCACTGCCGATTGGCGATGACGACTGCATGCTGACCATCGCCCGGGACATCACCGAACGCCAACTGATGCAGGAAAAACTGCAACAAGCTGCCACCGTGTTCGAGAGCACAGCCGAAGGTGTGTTGATCACCGACACCCGGCAGAACATCAGCGCCGTCAACCGTGCCTTCAGTGAAATCACCGGCTACAGCGAGGCCGAAGCCCTCGGCAATACCCCGCGCCTACTCGCTTCCGGGCTGCATGACAGCGCGTTTTATGCGGCGATGTGGCATCAATTGACCGCCCAGGGGCATTGGCAAGGCGAGATTTCCAACCGTCGCAAGAATGGCGAGTTGTACCCCAGTTGGCTGACCATCAGTGCCGTGCGCAACCGCGACCAGTTGATCACGCACTTCGTCGCGGTGTTCGCCGACATCTCCAGCCTCAAACTGGCCCAGGCCCGTCTCGACTACCAGGCGCATCACGATCCATTGACCGGCCTGCCCAACCGCACGCTGTTCGAAAGTCGACTGCAGGCCGCCCTCAATGGTCACCAGGAAACCGGCAAACAGGGCGCCGTGCTGTTTCTTGACCTGGACCGCTTCAAACACATCAACGACAGCCTCGGCCACCCGATCGGCGACCTGCTGCTCAAAGACATCGCCGTCCGCCTCAAGGAACAACTGCGCGACATCGACACCGTGGCACGCCTGGGCGGCGACGAATTCATCATCCTGCTCCCCGGCCTGCAACACGCCAACGACGCCCAGAACCTGGCCAATAAACTGCTGGCCTGCTTTACACCGCCGTTCCAGGCCGGTGAGCACGAGTTCTTTATCAGCGCCAGCATCGGCACCAGCCTCTACCCACAGGACGGCACCGACGTCGCCACCCTGGTCAAGAACGCCGATGCGGCGATGTACCGCTCCAAGGCCAAGGGGCGCAACCGGGTCGAACGCTATACCTGCGATCTCACCGCCCAGGCCAACGAGCGCGTGGCGCTGGAACATGAATTGCGCCGCGCCATCGAGCGCAACGAACTGACCCTGTACTACCAGCCGAAACGGAGCCTGATCACCCAGGAACTGATCGGTGCCGAAGCATTGATCCGCTGGCATCACCCCACGTTTGGCGACGTACCGCCCGAACACTTCATCGCCCTCGCCGAAGAAAACGGCATGATCCTGCAGATCGGTGATTGGGTGCTGGAACAGGCCTGCCGACAACTGCACACCTGGCAAGGCACGTTCGAGGAGTTCGGCCCACTGTCGGTGAACCTGGCCGGCGCCCAACTGCGCCACCCCGGCTTGCTGGCGCGCATCGAACAGCTGCTGCGCGACCACCGACTCGACCCGGGCTGCCTGCAACTGGAGATTACCGAGAACTTCATCATGAGCCAGGCCGAAGAAGCGCTGGAAGTGCTGCACCAACTCAAAGACTTGGGCGTACAACTGGCAATCGATGACTTCGGTACCGGCTACTCCTCTCTCAGCTACCTCAAGCGCCTGCCCCTGGATTACCTGAAGATCGACCAATCCTTCGTCCGCGGCCTGCCCGACGACCCCCACGACGCCGCCATCGTGCGCGCCATCATCGCCCTGGGCCACAGCATGCAATTCACCATCATCGCCGAAGGCGTGGAGAACCCCGCGCAGCAGGCCTTCCTCGCTGCCGAAGGCTGCGAACAGATGCAAGGCTACATCGTCAGCCTGCCGCTGCCGCCGGAGCTTTTTGCTGCTACGTTTCTTCGTATGAGCATTGAAGATTTTTCGGATGGCACAGCGGGAAAACCATCGTTATAATCCGCGACCTGTTACAGGGCCTATAGCTCAGTTGGTCAGAGCAGAGGACTCATAATCCTTTGGTCCACGGTTCAAGTCCGTGTGGGCCCACCAAACAAGAAAGCCGCGCATTGCGCGGCTTTTGTGTGTCTGGCCGCCTCACTTCGCAAACAACTGCCCAATATCCCTGAACGCCTTGAACTCCAGCGCGTTCCCGCACGGATCAAACAGAAACAACGTCGCCTGCTCCCCCACCTGCCCCTTGAACCGAATATGCGGTTCCAACACGAAGCGCGTTTGCCGCGCCTGCAAGCGTTCCGCCAAGGCATGCCAGTCTTCCCAGCCCAGCACCACGCCAAAATGCGGCACGGGCACGTCGTGGCCGTCGACTGCGTTGGTGTGCGCCGACTCCTGGGAGGCGGTCTTGGGGTGTTCGTGGATCACCAACTGGTGCCCGAAGAAGTTGAAGTCGACCCAATGATCGCTTGAGCGTCCTTCTTCAAGGCCAAAGACGTCACCGTAGAAATGCCGCGCCGCGGCCAGGTCGTATACCGGGATTGCCAGGTGGAAAGGGGCGAGTGTCATCAGGTCAAACCTCTATGGGCGTTAAGTGCCCCGAGTTTAGCCTTGCTGCCAACGATGAAAAGACGATAGTTTTTGCGTCGAGCTCAAATTATTTCGATCAATCGAGACGCCCATGCTGCGTGAACTGAAGACCTTTATCGCCGTCACCCGCCACGGCACGTTCGCGGCAGCGGGCATGCATATCGGGTTGACGCAATCGGCGGTGAGTGCGCAGATCCGTCAATTGGAGCAGGCGCTCGGCGTGCCGCTGTTCGATCGCACCGGGCGCCAGGCCACGTTGAATGCTGCGGGGTTGCGCGCCTTGCCGCTGGCGAGGGAGATCCTGGAAACCTTCAACCGCATGGCGGTGCCGGTGGATGCAAATGAGTACCGGGGTGAGTTGAAGGTGGGCGCCATCACCACTGCACAAACCGGTTTGTTGCCCCAGGCACTGGTGCGTTTGCGTCAGGCGGCGCCGACGGTGGAGTGCAAGCTGATACCTGGCGTGTCCCTGGAGCTGCTGAGCCAGGTGGACGCCGGTGAACTGGACTCGGCGATCATCATCCGCCCGCCCTTCGACCTGCCCAAGGAACTGCATGTGCAGCTGCTGCGCAAGGAGCCGTTCGCGCTGATCGTGCCTCACACGTTGGTGGGTGATGACCCGTTGCAGTTGCTCGCGACGCAGCCGCATGTGCGCTATGACCGCGCTTCCTTTGGCGGTCGCCTGGTCAGCCGATTCCTGAAGGAACATAAACTCGACGTGCAGGTAGCATTGGAGTTGGATGAGCTGGAAGCCATCGTCAAGATGGTCGAATGCGGCCTGGGCGTATCGCTGATTCCTCAAGCCGGGTTGTGGCTGGAGCGCTCGCCCAACGTGCGAATCATCCCATTGGGCAGCCGGACCTTTTACCGCGAAATCATCCTGCTGAGCCGCTACAGTCAACGCCACCTGCCCGTACCGCAACTGTTCACCCGCTGCCTGCTCGCCGACACCAACCTGTAAGATGCCCACACATTGCCCCTCGCATCGGAGCCCTCGCCTTGCCCGCCCTAGATGAAATCGACCGCCAACTGATCGCCGCCCTGCAGATCAACGCCCGCGAAAGCGTGGCCATGCTCGCCCGGCAGTTGGGCATCGCACGCACCACGGTGACGTCGCGCCTGGCGCGCCTGGAGAAAACCCAAGTGATCACTGGTTATGGCGTGCGCCTCGGGCAGCGAGTGGTCGATGGTGGTTTGCAGGCTTATGTGGGCATCACCGTACAAGCGCGCTCGGGCAAAGAGGTGTTACGCCGGCTGAGTGCCATGGCCCAGGTGCAGCAGTTGTGCGCGGTGAGTGGTGAGTTTGATTACGTCGCCTGGCTGCGCACGGATTCGCCGGAGCAGTTGGACCAACTGCTGGACCAGATCGGCAGCGTCGACGGCGTGGAGAAAACCACCACGTCGATCATCCTCAGTAACAAATTGGATCGCGGGCAACCAATCTGATCAACACAATCGTCATTCTGACTAAAAACAGTTCAATTCGACGACACTTTGCGTCTTATTAACGAACGCCACGCTCCCTAAACTGGCTGCCATCTTTTCCTATACTCAGCGGGTCGTGCCCCGCCGAGTCATCAGCCAGGTCAGCCATGAACACATCCAACAAAAACAATCGCCACCCTGCAGACGGTAAAAAACCCATCACCATCTTTGGCCCGGACTTCCCGTTCGCCTTCGATGACTGGATCGAACACCCCGCCGGCCTGGGCAGCATTCCCGCCGCCCACCAGGGTGCCGAAGTGGCTATTGTCGGTGCCGGCATCGCGGGCCTGGTGGCTGCCTACGAGTTGATGAAGCTGGGCCTCAAGCCGGTGGTGTACGAAGCCTCGAAAATGGGCGGCCGCCTGCGCTCCCAAGCCTTTGAAGGCGCCGAAGGCATCATCGCCGAGCTGGGCGGCATGCGCTTTCCGGTGTCGTCGACGGCGTTCTATCACTACGTGGACAAGCTCGGCCTGGAAACCAAACCGTTTCCCAACCCACTCACCCCGGCCTCCGGCAGTACGGTGATCGACCTCGAAGGCCAGACCCACTACGCCCAAAAACTCTCCGACTTGCCGGTGCTGTTCCAGGAAGTCGCCGACGCCTGGGCCGATGCGCTGGAGGCCGGTTCACAGTTCGGCGATATCCAACAGGCTATCCGCGACCGCGACGTGCCGCGCCTCAAGGAGCTGTGGAACAAGCTGGTGCCGCTGTGGGACGACCGCACCTTCTACGACTTCGTCGCCACCTCCAAGGCGTTCGCCAAGTTGTCGTTCCTGCACCGTGAAGTCTTCGGCCAGGTGGGTTTCGGCACCGGCGGCTGGGACTCTGACTTCCCCAATTCGATGCTGGAAATCTTCCGCGTGGTGATGACCAACTGCGACGACCACCAACACCTGGTGGTCGGCGGCGTAGCCCAGGTGCCGATGGGCATCTGGCGCCATGTACCGGAGCGCTGCGCCCACTGGCCGGCCGGCACCAGCCTGAGTTCACTGCATCGCGGCGCGCCACGCGCGGGCGTCAAACGTATCGCCCATGCCGCCGATGGCCGTTTTGCCGTCACCGACAACTATGGCGACACCCGCGAGTACGCCGCCGTGCTGACCACCTGCCAGAGCTGGCTGCTGACCACCCAGATCGAATGCGACGAGAGCCTGTTCTCGCAAAAAATGTGGATGGCCCTGGACCGCACACGCTACATGCAATCATCGAAAACCTTTGTGATGGTCGACCGCCCGTTCTGGAAGGACAAAGACCCGGAAACCGGCCGTGACCTGATGAGCATGACCCTCACCGACCGCCTGACCCGTGGCACCTACCTGTTCGATAACGGCGACGACAAGCCGGGGGTGATCTGCCTGTCGTACTCGTGGATGAGCGACGCCCTGAAAATGCTGCCGCAGCCCATCGACAAGCGGGTGAAACTTGCCCTCGACGCGCTGAAAAAGATCTACCCGAAAGTCGATATCAAGGCACGCATTATCGGCGATCCAATCACCGTGTCCTGGGAAGCCGACCCGCACTTCCTCGGGGCCTTCAAGGGCGCGTTGCCGGGACACTATCGCTACAACCAGCGTATGTATGCGCACTTCATGCAGAAGGACATGCCCGCCGAACAACGTGGGATATTTATCGCCGGTGATGATGTTTCATGGACACCCGCCTGGGTCGAAGGCGCCGTGCAGACCTCGCTGAACGCAGTGTGGGGCATCATGACCCACTTCGGCGGCAGCACTCACCCCGAGAACCCGGGGCCGGGTGATGTGTTCGATGAAATCGGGCCGATTGCCCTGGCGGATTAAGGAGTTGAACATGCGCGTCGCCCTGTACCAATGCCCGCCGCTGCCGCTGGATGTGGCCGGCAACCTCAAGCGCCTGCATCAACTGGCGCATGAGGCCTCCGATGCCGATGTGCTGGTGCTGCCGGAGATGTTCCTCAGCGGCTACAACATCGGTGCCGAAGCCGTTGGCGCCTTGGCCGAGACGCAGGACGGGCCGTCGGCGCAGGCGATTGCCGAACTGGCCAAAAGCGCCGGCCTGGCGATTCTGTACGGTTACCCGGAACGGGCTGAGGATGGTCAGATCTACAACGCCGTGCAGTTGATCGACGCCCACGGCCGGCGCCTGTGCAACTACCGCAAGACCCATCTGTTTGGCGACCTGGACCATTCGATGTTCAGCGCCGGTGACGATGATTTCCCACTGGTAGAACTCAACGGCTGGAAGCTCGGTTTCTTGATCTGCTATGACCTGGAGTTCCCGGAAAACACCCGGCGCCTGGCCCTGGCTGGCGCTGAGCTGATCCTGGTGCCCACTGCCAACATGGTGCCGTTCGATTTTGTCGCCGATGTCACCGTGCGGGCGCGAGCCTTTGAAAACCAGTGTTATGTGGCCTACGCCAATTACTGCGGGCATGAAGGCGAGATCCAGTACTGCGGGCAGAGCAGCATTGCCGCGCCGAATGGACAGCGCATTGCCCAGGCCGGCCTGGATGAAGCCTTGATCGTCGGTACGCTGGAGCGCCAATCGCTCCTTGACGCTCGCAGCGCCAATCACTACCTGCAAGACCGCCGCCCCGAGTTGTACGGCGCGCTGCACAAGCCCTGATCCAGCCGGTTTGTTAGCATAGGCACATTCTATGTTTCGGAAGTGCCCATGCCTGCGCCGGCCCCCCCTCATCACCTTCACCTGACCCTGGCCAATGGCCTGCGGGTTTCCTTGCGTCATGCCCCACGGTTGAAGCGCTGCGCCGCCGTGCTGAGCGTGGCGGCCGGCAGCCATGATGTGCCGTTGGCGTGGCCGGGGCTGGCGCACTTCCTGGAGCATTTGCTGTTTCTCGGGACAGAGCGTTTTCCCACGGATGACGGGTTGATGGCCTACGTGCAACGCCATGGGGGCCAGGTCAATGCCAGCACCCGTGAGCGCACCACGGACTTCTTCTTTGAACTGCCGGATGCCACTTTTGCCGGGGGCCTGGAGCGCTTGGCCGACATGCTGACCCATCCGCGCCTGGCGCTGGAGGATCAATTGCGTGAGCGTGAGGTGCTGCACGCGGAATTTATCGCCTGGTCCCAAGATGCACAGGCGCAACAACAAGTCGCACTGTTGGAAGGTTTGGCGGTGAATCATCCGCTACGTGGCTTTCATGCGGGCAACCGCGACAGCCTGCCAGTTGAGCGTGAGACCTTTCAGCAAGCCTTGCAGGAATTTCACACGCAGTTCTATCAGAGCGGGCAGATGACCTTGAGCCTGGCCGGCCCACAATCGCTGGAGGCCTTGGAAGGCTTGGCACAGCGGTTCAGTGAACAACTGACCTCGGGGTCGCTGCACCCGCAATGCGCGCCACCGCCCTTGATGCAGGGGCAAGCGCAGCGCTATCAGCACATTGCCAAGGATCACCTGCATCAGGTCATCACCTGTGATGCGCCCCGTGAAGCGCTGGAGTTTCTCTGCACCTGGCTTAACGCGTCAGCACCCGGCGGATTGCTGGCCGAACTGAAAGCGCGACACTTGGCGAGCGCACTGCAGGCGTCGGTGCTGTATCACTTCGCCGGGCAAGCGGTACTGGATATCGACATTACGCTCAGTGGTCCTGCTGAATCGGCGACACAAGTCGAGGCGTTGCTGTACGACTGGCTGAGCTTTTTCGCACACAGCGACTGGGCTGCGTTGCGCGAAGAATTTGCTCTGCTGGCCGCTCGCCAACAGCAGACCCAAGGCGCCCTGGCATTGGCCCGAAATGACCGCCAAGACCTGTCGGAACAGGATGCCGTCGCCCTTGAGGCTCTGCTTGAATCGCTGCGTTTGCCACCCTCCGAACGACCATGGCAACTGCCGCCGAACAACCCCTTCCTGCGCCCGCCGGTCAAGGAAGAACGCGCCGGCCTGATTCGCGGCCAGACCAGCGCCCACCGAGGCTTGCGCACGTTTGCCCAGGATCGATCCCGTGGGCGTCGTGATGCATCGGCACTGGCCTTCAGCCAGGCATTGCCGGACGACAGCCACGAAGGCGCGTTGTATCTACAATGGCAATCAGCTCCCCCACATCAGGAAAGCGCGCTGCAGTCGTTGCGCGACAATGCCCGCCAGGCGGGCGTCGAAGTGTCGTTCGAAAACCTGGGCAGTCACTGGCTGGTGAAAATGGTTGGGCTACAAGAGCCGATCCCCGCAATCCTGGAAGTGTTGGCGCTACACCTGAGCGATCCGCAAGACGCACCAGCCGTCCCGCCGCCCATGATCGCCATCCGCGAATTGCTCAAGGCGCTGCCCGCTTGCTGCACCACGACCACGTCCGAAACAGCCTCGTGGGACTCCGCACGTTGGCAAGGCCTGGGGCTGGGTTTCTCTACCGCCCATGAAGCCGCGATCAAAACCGCTGCGGCCCGCCTGCCGGGGCAACCTGCGAGCCTCAATCACATCGCGCCATCCCTAGGCGGCCAACGCGTCTGGCATGCGGTGCAAACCGACTCACCCGAAGCCGCCCTGCTGCTGTTTTGCCCGGCACCCAGTCAGTCCCTGGCGGATGAAGCCGCCTGGCGACTGCTCGGCCATCTGCTCCAGGCGCCCTTCTACCAGCGTCTGCGGGTAGAGCTGCAAATCGGCTACGCCGTGTTCAGCAGCATCCGACAGATAAACGGCCAGACCGGCCTGCTGTTCGGCGTGCAATCCCCTGGCCTGTCCCTGTCAGGCATCGCCGATCACCTGAACACCTTCCTGAAGCAACTGCCGGCGCTGATCGAACGCAGCGACGACTTTGGCAACCTGGCCTTGGCCAAGCAGTTCAGCGCACAGACGCTGCCCAACGCCCAAGCCGCCGAACTGCTGTGGCACGCCCATCTGGCAGGCCATCCGTCGGACTACCTGGTTCAACTTCAAGCCCTGATCCAAACCTGTACCCGCGAAGCATTGCAGCATGCCGCGCAACAATTAAACGAAGCCGCAGGCGGCTGGCGCTGCGTGGCCAACGGACCGCGCATATCGACTACGTGGCAAGCGGCAGGGTGATCATTGCCGGCCCTGCAAAAGGCTTTCTCCCTCAAGGCAGCGCTAACTTGAAAAGAATTGAGTAATATTCCCACGCACACATCTGAACATCTCCGACTGGAGGTGGACTATATGTATTACTTGGTAGTAAACGTCCCATCCCTTCGTAGGAGTAAGAATATGACCTGGTCCAAACCTGCTTACACTGATCTGCGCATCGGTTTCGAAGTCACCATGTACTTCGCCAGCCGTTAATCCGCTGGGTACTACAACGCCTCGGTTCGCCCGGGGCGTTTTTGTTTTGAGCTTGATGGAGCGACCATGTTTGTCCAGATTCTAGGTTCCGCCGCCGGCGGTGGTTTCCCGCAGTGGAACTGCAACTGCGTGAACTGCGCGGGTTTTCGTGATGGCAGCCTGCGGGCCCAGGCGCGTACCCAGTCGTCCATCGCGATCTCCGACGATGGCGTGAACTGGGTGCTGTGCAACGCCTCGCCGGATATCCGCGCGCAACTCCAGGGCTTTGCACCGATGCAACCCGGCCGCGCCCTGCGCGATACCGGCATCAGCGCGATCATCCTGATGGACAGCCAGATCGACCACACCACCGGCCTATTGAGCCTGCGCGAAGGCTGCCCGCACCAGGTGTGGTGCACCGACATGGTCCATGAAGACCTCAGCACCGGTTTCCCGCTGTTCACCATGCTCACCCACTGGAACGGTGGCCTGGCCTGGAACCGCATCGAGCTGGACGCCAGCTTCACCATCCCGGCCTGCCCCAACCTGCGCTTCACCCCGCTGCCGTTGCGCAGCGCAGCGCCGCCTTACTCGCCACACCGCTTCGACCCGCACCCGGGCGACAACATTGGCCTGATCGTCGAAGACCTGCGCACTGGCGGCAAACTGTTCTACGCCCCGGGCCTGGGCAAGGTCGACGCGCCATTGCTGGAGATCATGGCCGGCAGCGACTGCCTGCTGGTGGACGGCACGATGTGGGATGACGATGAAATGCAGCGCCGTGGCGTTGGCACCCGCACCGGCCGCGAGATGGGCCACCTGGCGCAAAACGGCCCCGGCGGCATGCTTGAAGTGCTGGAACAGTTGCCCGAGCAGCGCAAGGTGCTTATCCACATCAACAACACCAACCCGATCCTCGATGAAGACTCCCCCGAGCGAGCGGAGCTGGTGCGGCGCAATGTCGAAGTGGCTTACGACGGCATGAGCATTGAATTGTAGGAGCTGACGAGATGACTGACACGCCATTGACCACCGCCGAATTCGAAGCCGCCCTGCGGGCCAAGGGCGCCTTCTACCATATCCATCACCCGTATCACGTGGCGATGTACGAAGGCCGCGCCACCCGCGAGCAGATCCAGGGCTGGGTCGCCAACCGTTTCTATTATCAGGTGAATATCCCGCTCAAAGACGCCGCGATCCTGGCCAACTGCCCGGACCGTGAGATCCGTCGCGAGTGGATCCAGCGCCTGCTCGACCACGATGGCGCCCCCGGTGAAGACGGCGGCATCGAAGCCTGGCTGCGCCTGGGCCAAGCAGTAGGCCTCGACCCCGACCAACTGCGCTCGCAGGAATTGGTACTGCCCGGCGTACGATTCGCGGTTGATGCCTACGTCAACTTTGCCCGTCGCGCCAGTTGGCAGGAAGCCGCCAGCAGCTCGCTGACCGAGCTGTTCGCGCCGCAGATCCACCAGTCGCGCCTCGACAGTTGGCCGCAGCATTACCCGTGGATCGACCCGGCCGGCTATGAATATTTCCGCACCCGCCTGGGCCAGGCCCGCCGCGATGTGGAACACGGGTTGGCGATCACCCTGCAGCACTACACCACTCGTGAAGGCCAGGAGCGCATGCTGGAGATTCTCCAGTTCAAACTCGACATCCTGTGGAGCATGCTCGATGCCATGAGCATGGCCTATGAACTCAAGCGCCCGCCGTATCACAGCGTGACCGAGCAGCGGGTGTGGCATAAAGGGATCACCCTATGAGCTTTGACCGCAGCAAGAAACCGACCTGGCGCCCAGGCTACCGTTACCAGTACGAGCCGGCGCAAAAAGGCCACGTGTTGCTCTACCCCGAAGGCATGATCAAGCTCAACGACAGCGCCGCATTGATTGGTGGCTTGATCGACGGCGAGCGCGACGTGGCGGCCATCATCGCCGAGCTGGAGAAACAATTTCCTGGTGTTCCTGAGCTCGGTGAAGACATCGAGCAATTCATGGAGGTCGCCCGTGCTGAGCACTGGATCATCCTTGCCTGAAAAGCCGGCCATCGGCCTGCCCCTGTGGTTGCTGGCCGAGCTGACCTACCGCTGCCCGTTGCAGTGCCCGTATTGCTCCAACCCGTTGGACTTTGCCGAGCAGGGCAAGGAGCTGACCACCGAGCAGTGGTTCAAGGTATTCCGCGAAGCCCGCGAGATGGGGGCCGCGCAGCTGGGGTTTTCCGGCGGTGAGCCGCTGGTGCGCCAGGACCTGGCCGAGTTGATCGCTGAAGCACGCAAACTGGGGTTCTATACCAACCTGATCACCTCCGGCATCGGGTTGACCGAGCAGAAGATCAGCGACTTCAAGAAGGCCGGTCTGGACCATATCCAGATCAGTTTCCAGGCCAGCGACGAACAGGTGAACAACCTGCTGGCCGGCTCGAAAAAAGCCTTCGCACAGAAGCTGGAAATGGCCAGGGCCGTGAAGGCCCACGGCTACCCGATGGTGCTGAACTTTGTGACCCATCGGCACAATATCGACAAGATCGACCGCATCATCGAACTGTGCATTGCGCTGGAGGCGGACTTTGTCGAGCTCGCCACCTGCCAGTTCTACGGCTGGGCGCAGCTCAATCGTGTGGGGTTGTTGCCGACTAAAGAACAGCTGGTGCGCGCCGAACGCATCACCAACGAATACCGCGCCAAGCTGGAAGCGGAAGGTCACCCGTGCAAGCTGATTTTCGTCACGCCGGACTACTACGAAGAGCGCCCGAAGGCCTGCATGAACGGCTGGGGCAGTATCTTTCTGACCGTGACGCCAGACGGCACCGCCCTACCCTGCCACGGCGCCCGACAGATGCCGGTGCAATTTCCCAATGTGCGCGACCACAGCATGCAGCACATCTGGTACGACTCGTTCGGCTTCAACCGCTTTCGTGGCTACGACTGGATGCCCGAGCCGTGCCGTTCCTGCGATGAAAAAGAGAAGGACTTCGGCGGCTGCCGTTGCCAGGCCTTCATGCTCACGGGGGACGCGAGCAATGCCGACCCGGTGTGCAGCAAGTCCGAGCAGCACGGCATCATCCTGCAAGCGCGGGAAGAAGCCGAATACGCCACCCAGACCATCGAGCAACTGGCCTTTCGCAATGAGCGCAACTCAAAACTCATCGCAAAAGGCTGACAGCCTCAACGCTTGGCGATGATGTACACCGCGTGGACGATGCCCGGGATGTAGCCGCACAGGGTCAGCAGGATATTCAGCCAGAACGCGCCGCCGAAACCCACTTGCAGGAACACACCCAGTGGCGGCAACAGAATGGCGATGATGATACGAATGAAATCCATGGGATCAGCTCCAGAAAATCGGCTCGTGTGAGCCGTGTAGCTAATCGACCTTGGGCGTTCGTGAGGGTTCAGTGGGATCTGGCGTTGGGCCACTGTCAGGCAAGAATCTCCAATCCGTGCTTCTTCACAATGCTCAGCAACTTAAGCGCCATGCCGCTGGGTTGCTTCTCGCCAGACTCCCACTTTTTCACGGTGGACGCGCTGGTGTTCAGGTAGCGGGCGAACACGGGCTGGCTCACATGGCTGCTTTCACGAAGCTGCTTGATTTGGTCGGCCGGGATTTGCTCAGGGACGGCAGATAAGCAGGCCTCGTCATATTCACGAAGCGTGGTTTTGCTGATGGCGCCAATTGCGTACAGTGCTAGGGCTGACTGGTGAACAGACTCAAGTACTTCGCTTTCATATTTTTTGGTCATGATGTATCTCCACAAAATCCTTGGCATCCAGCAGGTATCGGAGCTGTAATTCGCTTAAGTTTTCATAGACCTTAGCCAACGCTCGAAGCCTGCCCAATTCCTTAGGGCTGATATTGCTCTGTCTCTGCTTATCAAAAAGAGATTGATAAACCCAGTAATGCCGGCCCTTTGCCAACACAATGGAGCGGTGCCGGTTTTCCTTGAGGCGCTTCTTCCAAACACCACCACCCAGATTATCCGCTTGGCCCTTGAGCAATTCGCCAAAAGCTTCTCTTAGCTCAGAATCACAGATCCAGGCTCTGCTCGCTGCATCAGCGAAATTAGGGGTTTTAAACAACCTGAGCTTCATGGATATCCCTTCCCACAAACATACCACCCAGTGGTATAGATTAGAAGTAGAGCACGCTGTGCCCTATCGGCAGTCCTTGCCGACGCTCGCTAAAAAGCCATTGTTTTCACAAACGCTCAATCAACATTTTCAATCCAAAAATGACACGCCCAAAAAAACGCCTCCAGCCAAAAAAATCAGGCCGGAGGCGCTGCGTAGACCGCGAGACGGTTCAGGAATAGGGGGTTAAACGGCGATACCCTTGCGGCATTGCAGTTGGGCGGTACGCACGCGGGAGAAGGCACGGGCCAGGCGCAGGAGCATTTCGTCGATGTTGCTTTTGCTCACGGTCAGGGCCGGGGTGAAGCGCAGGCAGTTGGGTTGCGGAGCTTGGAGGATCAGGCCTTCGTGCAGCGCCGCTTTTACAACAGCATCCGCAGAATCATCCGACAACGTCAGGCCCCACATCAGGCCGTGGCCGCGCAGTTGGCCGTGGTCGTAGCGGTAGGCCAGGCGGGCAAGGCCTTCGCCGAGGTAAAGGCCGGACTCACGCACCTGTTCCAGAAAGCCGTGCTCCAGCAGCGTATCGCATACCGCCAGCCCGGCCGATGCCATCAACGCATTGCCGTGATGGGTGCCTTCCAGCTCGCCCACTTCAAAACAGCAGGCTTTACCGCGCGCCAGCAGCGCCGCAAGGGGCACACCACCGCCCAAGCCTTTGCCGAGCGTGATGATGTCGGCACGCACGCCGTATTGCTGCTCGGCGAGCAAGGTGCCGCAGCGGCCCATGCCGGTTTGCACTTCGTCGAGGATCAGCAAGATCCCCAGTTCACGGCACAGGCGCTCGACACCCTTGAGGTAGTGCTCCGTCGCGGGGATGACACCGGCCTCGCCCTGGATCGGCTCCAGCAGGATGGCGACGGTTTGCGCGTCAACTGCGGAATGCAACGCCGGCAAGTCATTGAAGGGCACATGACTGAAGCCCGGCAGTTGCGGCTCGAAGCGATTGGCACTCTCGCCCGCCGACGCCGACATCGCCGCAAAGCTACGGCCATGGCAACCACCGCTCGCGCTGATGACGCGATAGGCGCCGCCGCGATGCAGTTGGCCCCATTTGCGTGCCAACTTGATCGCGGCTTCAACGGCTTCCGCGCCGCTGTTAAGCAGGTAGGCCTGGTCACTGCCGGTGCGATGGCACAGACGCTCGGCGAGGTTGAGTTGAGCGCGGTTATGCAAGCCGTTGCCTGGGTTGATCAGCGCCTGAGTCTGGTCAGCCAGTGCCTTGATCAACACCTGCGGGCTGTGGCCGAGGCTGTTGGCGGCGTTGCCCTGGCTGAAATCCAGGTAGGCCCGGTCTTCGCTGTCCCAGAGCCAGGAACCCTGGCCGCGCACGAACACTTGCGGCGGCCGCGCTACGGAGGGCATCAGGGATTCGTTGAGAGGATTATCGCTGGGCGTCTCCAGAACTAAATCGTCCAGGCTCGGCGCGGGGCGACGGAACAGATTCATAGCTCGCCTCCAATAGCAACCTGACTTTGGTCGGTGCGACGCGCCATTACCGCCTGGAGATTTTTTGCCTTGCCTATGTAAACGCTATCAACATAAACGCTATTCATTGCCCGATCCGGCCCTGTAAGCCCTGCGAATAGGCGCTAGACTAGGCGCCTCGGGGGCCAGCGGCCATTTCGATTTTCCAGCTTTTTCGATAAGTAAGCCTTATGGATTTCAAGCAACTGCGTTATTTCGTCGCGGTGTATGAGGAAGGCCACGTAGGCCGTGCCGCCGAGCGTCTGTCGATCTCCCAGCCGGCGCTGTCCCAGCAGATTCGCCAGTTGGAGCAGAACCTGGATGTGAGCCTGTTCGAACGCAGCAGCAAGCGCCTGCTGCCGACACTGGCGGCGCATACGCTGTACAACCACGCCCTGCCATTGATCGATGGCATGCAGCAGGCGGTTGAGGCCCTGCGCAACTTCAAGGGCCAGGCGATGCGCACGTTGGCCATCGGCGTGCTGCAAACCGTGCACACCAGCCTGGTCCCGCAGATGCTCGAGCGCGTGCGCAAGGCCCAGCCACATTTGGTGGTGCAGATCTACGAATTGACTGGAATTGAGATTGAGCGGCGGCTACTCAACGGCTCGCTGGATATCGGCATCAGCTACTTGCCGCCACGCCAGCCTGGGTTGCACGGCGTGCTGTTGTACGAAGATGAGTTGAAGGTGGTCATCCCAGAAGACCATCCCTTGCGCGAATTCAAGAAAGTCTCACTGAAGCAGGCCGCCGAGTTGCCGATGTTGCTGCTCGGGGAAGAATTCCAGGTCCGGCAGATCTGGCAGGGCCAACTGTCCAACCTCGGGCGGCGCCCGCAAGTGCAGGCAGAGCTCAATACCATGGCGGGGATTCTCGATAGCCTGCCTCATACCAAGCTGGCGACGGTACTGCCGGGGCGCTCCCAGGACGAACACAACAGCCAGGCGCTGCTGTGGAAACCCTTGAGTGAACCCAGGGTGCCGCTGAAAGTCGGTTTGGTGTGCCGCGATGTGCAACGCCAGCAGGCGACGGTGGCGTTGCTGCGCACCTTGCTGGAAGACGTGATGAATGCCCCGCAGGCGCCTGCCTGACTTTTTCGCGGGCAAAAGAAAACCCCGCCGAAGCGGGGCTTTGCAGACTGTTTCCCTGACATCCATTTCACTCCGCCATCCTGGCAGAATCCTACGTGTCCGTGTTGTTGCTTTGCGCTTCCTGCGCGACGTCCATGTGAAGTAGATTATCCGTGGATCCAATATGGCGATAGAGGACGAATAGCAGTACGTCATGTAAGAGAATGCTTACACGCCCTCCAAGCCTTTAGAACAGGGCTTCATCCAGCAAAAACAGTGATTCACTACCGGCTTTTACCGACGCAATCAGGGAGTGGATGCGCGGCAACAGGCGCGCAAAGTAGAAGCGTGCGGTCCCCAGTTTGCTGGCGTAGAAGTCTTCTTCCGATTCCTTGCCCAGCGCGGCCTTGGCCATGCGAGCCCACATATAGGCATACGCCATGTAGCCGAAGGCATGCAGGTACTCCACCGACGCCGCGCCGATTTCATTCGGGTTGGTCCTGGCGCGGTCCAGCACCCAGGCGGTCAGCTCATCCAGGTTATCCACCGCCACGCCCAGCGGCTTGGTGAATTCGGCCAGCTCGGCACCCGCCGAGGCAATGAACGCGCGGATCTCGTCGGCAAACAGGGTGTAGAACGCCCCGCCACTGCCGACGATCTTGCGCCCCATCAGGTCCAGGGCCTGGATGCCGTTGGTGCCTTCGTAGATCTGGGTGATGCGCACATCACGTACCAGCTGCTCCTGGCCCCACTCGCGAATATAACCGTGGCCGCCAAATACCTGTTGGCCCAGCACAGTGGTTTCCAGGCCCAGGTCGCTCAGGAATGCCTTGGCCACCGGCGTCAGCAACGCCACCAGGTTATCCGCGCGCTCGCGGGCGGCGGCATCGTCGCTGAACTTGGCGATGTCCAGTTGCGTCGCCACGTAGGTGGAAAACGCCCGGCCACCTTCGTTGGCGGCTTTCATGGTCAGCAGCATGCGCCGCACGTCCGGGTGCACGATGATCGGGTCGGCCATTTTGTCTTTGGCCTGCGCGCCGGTCGGTGCACGGCTTTGCAGGCGGTCGCGGGCGTATTCGATGGCGTTCTGGTAGGAACGCTCGCCGGACGCCAGGCCCTGGATACCCACCCCCAGACGCTCGTAGTTCATCATGGTGAACATCGCCGCCAGACCACGGTTTGGCTCGCCCACCAGGTAACCCACGGCCTCGTCGAAGTTCATCACGCAGGTGGCCGAGGCCTGGATCCCCATCTTGTGCTCGATGGAGCCGCAGCTCACCGCATTGCGTGCACCCAGGCTGCCGTCGGTGTTCACCATGAACTTCGGCACCAGGAACAGCGAAATCCCCTTGGGACCCGCCGGTGCATCCGGCAGCTTGGCCAGGACCAGGTGGATGATGTTATCGGTGAGGTCGTGTTCACCGCCGGTGATAAAGATCTTGGTCCCGCTGACTGTGTAGGAACCGTCCGCCTGTGGTTCGGCCTTCGTGCGGATCATCCCCAGGTCAGTACCGGCGTGGGCCTCGGTCAGGCACATGGAACCGGCCCACTCACCGGAATACATCTTCGGCAGGTAAGTGGCCTTGAGCGCTTCGCTGGCGTGGGTGTTGATCGACACGCAGGCGCCGGACGTCAGCATCGGGTACAGGCCAAAGGCCAGGCTCGACGAGTTGATCATCTCTTCGACCTGGGCCGACACGGCCTTGGGCATGCCCATGCCGCCGAACGCTGGATCACCGCCTACACCCACCCAACCGCCTTCAGCGTAGGTTTTGTAGGCCTGTGGGAAACCGTTCGGGGTAAACACGGCGGTGTTGTCCCAACGGCAACCTTGTTCATCGCCACCACGGCTGAGCGGGGCGATGGATTTGGCGGTGACCTTGCCGGCTTCTTCGAGGATGGCCTCTACGGTTTCGGCGTCAACGGTGTCTGCCAATGCCGGCAACTGGGCCCAAGTGGTGGCGACCTCAAAGACTTCGTTGAGGACGAAGCGCATATCACGCAGCGGCGCTTTGTAATCAGCCATGGCAAACCTCGTGAGAACGTGAAAAGTAATTCGGTAAGAGTCGGTTTTACAGGCTCAGAGTGTACCCGAACAACTTTTCAGACACATAGGGTCCACTTGTGACTGATTGGTATTTTTAAGTCATTACAACGCAAACGCCTCCGCAGGCAGACTCATCAGGCATTCGCTGCCCGCTTCCACGGCAGCGCGATGGGTAGCCGTACGCGGCAGTAGACGCTTGAAGTAGAACTCGCACGTGGCCAGCTTGGCCTTGGCAAAATCGCCATCAGGCTGTTCAAGGGCAGCGATCGCCATGCGCAGCCACAGGTACGCGAGCACCACGTAGCCGCTGTACATCAAGTAATCCGCCGCCGCCGCGCCCACTTCATCGGGGTTCTTCATCGCGGCCATGCCGACCTGCGTGGTCAGCTCACCCCACTCCCCATTCAATTGATTGAGTTGCGCCACATAGCCCTTGAGTTGTGGATGCTCGGCATTCGCCGCACAGAACTTATGCACGATTTTGGTAAACCCACGCAGCAACTTGCCCTGGCTGCCCAGCACCTTGCGCCCCAGCAGGTCGAGGGCCTGGATGCCGTTGGTGCCTTCATAGATCGGCGCAATCCGCGCATCACGGGCCAGTTGCTCCATGCCCCATTCGCGGATGTAACCGTGGCCGCCGAAGATCTGCATGCCGTGGTTGGTCACCTCAAGGCCGGTGTCGGTCATAAAGGCTTTGCAGATGGGGGTGAGGAACGCCAGCAGGTCTTCGGCATCCTGGCGCTGGCCGGCGTCGCTGCTCAGGTGCGCGGTATCGAGCAACTGTGCAGTGAAGTAGGTCAGTGCGCGGTTGCCTTCGTTGAAGGCCTTCATGGTCAGCAGCATGCGGCGCACATCGGGGTGCACGATGATCGGGTCGGCCGCTTTGTCCGGGGCCTTGGCGCCGGTCAGCGCGCGCATTTGCAGACGGTCGTTGGCGTATTTGATCGCGCCCTGGAAACTCGCTTCGCCATTGCACAGGCCCTGCATGCCAGTGCCCAGGCGCGCATGGTTCATCATGGTGAACATACAGTTGAGGCCCTTGTTCGGCTCACCGATCAGGAAGCCCCTGGCGCCATCGAAGTTGAGCACACAGGTGGCGGAGGCCTTGATGCCCATCTTGTGTTCGATGGAACCGCAGTGCACTGCATTGCGCTCGCCGGTGTCGGCATGGAACTTGGGCACGATAAACAGCGAGATACCCTTGGTGCCCGCCGGCGCATCCGGCAGCTTGGCCAGCACCAGGTGGATGATATTGGCGCTCATGTCGTGCTCGCCGGCCGAGATGAAGATCTTGCTGCCGGTGACCGCATAGCTGCCGTCCACCTGGGGCACGGCGCGGGTCTTGATAAGGCCCAGGTCGGTACCGCAATGGGCTTCGGTGAGGCACATGGTGCCGGTCCATTCGCCCGCCGTGAGTTGAGTCAGATACGTGTCTTTTTGCTCGGCAGTGCCGTGGGCGTGAATCGCCGACATCGCGCCGTGGGTCAGGCCGGGGTACATGCCCCAGGAGGTGTTGCTGGAGCCGATCATCTCGCTCAGCACCAGGCCGAGGGACTGCGGCAGGCCCTGGCCACCGTAGGCCGGATCGGCCGCCACACCGTGCCAGCCGCCTTCCACGTACTGGGCGAAGGCTTCCTTGAAACCCTTGGGCGTGGTGACCACGCCACTGTCGAAATGGCAGCCTTCTTCGTCGCCGCTGCGGTTGAGCGGCGCCAGTACGTTCTCGCAGAATTTCGCGCCTTCTTCGAGGATCGCACCGACCATGTCCGGGCTGGCGTCGGTGGCACCCAACGCGGCGTAGTGGCCGTGGAAATCAAACACGTTGTCGATCAGAAAGCGCATGTCGCGAAGGGGAGCTTTGTACTCAGGCATGGCAATGTCTCCGTCAGCAGATGGTTTCAACCTACTGCCGACCAACGCCCGGAACAATCACTGTAGAACCGCTGAATACACCGCCATCACTCAACCGGCAGCGCTCTCCATGCGCACCGCGCCACGCCGGGTCTGCCCGGACGCCACCACGCAGTTACGCCCGGCGCCCTTGGCGGCGTACAGCGCCTGGTCGGCGGACTTGAGCACTTCTTCGGGCGTGCGCTGCTCGGCCTGGCGTTCGGCCACGCCGATGCTGATGGTCACTGAGACACTGGAGGCACCGCTGCCTGAACGGCGCTGGCGACCCTGCTGATCGTCCTGGGGGCGGTCCGAATGACGCAGCTTGATGTCGTAGTCGGCGATGATCTCGCGGATCTCCTCCAGGTGCGGCATGCATTCATCCAGGGTCTTGCCGGCGAACACCACGGCGAATTCTTCACCGCCGTAGCGGTAGGCACGCCCGCCGCCGTTGACCTTGGACAGCTTGCTCGCCACCAGCCGCAATACCTGGTCGCCCACGTCATGACCATGGGTGTCGTTGAAACGCTTAAAGTGGTCGACGTCGCTCATCGCCAACACATAGTTGCGCCCCAGCCGCTGCATGCGCTCGTTCAGCGCACGACGCCCCGGCAAGCCGGTCAGCTCATCGCGGAAGGCCATTTGATAAGCCTCGTGGGCCACACCGGCGGCGATCATCAGCATCACCTGGCTGCACATGATATTCAGGGTGAAGGGCAGGATGAACGTCTGCGGCAACATCCAGAACAGTCCCAGCAACCCCACCAGTTGCGCCGCATGCAGCGGGCGCGGCTGGTACCAGTATTGCGCTGCCAGGGTCAGGAAGCCGATCAAGAACATCGGGTAAGACAACTGGATCAGGCTCATCCAAGTGCCATGCAGCGCCGGCCAGCGGATCTCCGCCAGCCAGTTGAGCACGGCCTGGGGATAACTCTGCTCCAACGCCAGCGCTACGCTACCCACCGCCAGCAACACCGCGCCACGTGCGACGAAGTCACGGAACAGGTGGGTCTTCTCCTGCCACAGCGCGTAGATGCTGAACAGCAACGGCAGCAGCAGGCAGCACAGGTGAAACACCACGGCGGCGTCTTCGCGCACACGGCCATTGTCGCGGTAGAAGTCGGTCTGGGTATCGAGCAGGAAGTAGGCGATGTACACCGTGATCATCAGGAACAGTTCACGCTGGCGGCGGTACACCGCGCAGTACGAACCACCGAGCAACAGCACCAGGGTCGGCAACACATTGAACAGCGAGGTGAAGAAGACGTTGAGGTCCTTGACGTACGCAGCCGAGAGCCCGGCCAGCAAGAGCAGCAACGAAGGAAGAAAGTGACTGAACCGTACAGCGGACACGCGTGACAAGGGTAAAACTCCGACCCGCAAAAAATGATGGCACTATGCCCTTATGCAGACAGTTAAACACAACCCGTCGAACATGTATCACATTGCCATTACTGTAACGGCAGCCGACAGTAATCCCTGAGTGCTGCGCTGTGGTTTTTTATCGGGTACAAAAAAGCCGCCGCTCCCGCAAGGGAGCGGCGGCTCTGCAAATGAACCCCGGTAAGGCTTAGTAAGCCAGGCCGAAGTCTTCTTCTTTCATGTCCATCAGGTTGTTGGCGCCCGACAGCATGGTTGCCACGTGCGTGCGGGTACGCGGCAGGATGCGCTGGAAGTAGAAGCGCGCGGTCTGCAGCTTGGCGGTGTAGAACGCCTCTTCGGTGGTGCCGGCAGCCAGTTTTTCAGCGGCCAGGCGCGCCATGTCGGCCCAGAAGTAAGCCAGGCAGGCGTAACCGGAGTACATCAGGTAGTCCACCGAGGCGGCACCCACTTCTTCACGGTCTTTCATCGCGGCCATGCCGACCTTCATGGTCAGCTCGCCCCACTCTTTGTTCAGCGCCGCCAGCGGTGCAACGAATTCTTTAACCGCTTCGTTGCCTTCGTTGGCCTGGCAGAACTTGTGCACGATCTTGGTGAAGCCCTTGAGCGCTTCGCCTTGGGTCATCAGCACTTTACGGCCCAGCAGGTCGAGGGCCTGGATGCCGGTGGTGCCTTCGTACAGCATCGAAATGCGGCTGTCGCGAACGTTCTGCTCCATGCCCCATTCGGCGATGAAGCCGTGGCCGCCATAGATCTGCACGCCGTGGTTGGCCGATTCAAAGCCGACTTCGGTCATGAACGCCTTGGCGATCGGGGTCATGAAGGCCAGCAGGCCATCGGCCTGTTTCTTGGCGTCTTCATCGGTGCCGTACTTGACGATGTCCACTTGCTTGGCGGTGAAGTACACCATCGCACGGTTGCCTTCGGCAAAGGCCTTCATGGTCAGCAGCATGCGGCGCACGTCGGGGTGCACGATGATCGGGTCGGCGGCTTTGTCCGGGGCTTTCGGGCCGGTCAGGGAGCGCATTTGCAGGCGATCGCGGGCATATTTCAGGCCGCCCTGGAAGCCGATTTCGGCGTGGGACAGGCCTTGCAGCGCGGTACCCAGGCGAGCGGTGTTCATAAAGGTGAACATGCAGTTCAGGCCTTTGTTCGCCGGGCCGATCAGGAAACCGGTGGCCGCGTCGAAGTTCATCACGCAGGTGGCGTTGCCGTGGATGCCCATCTTGTGTTCCAGGGAACCACAGCTCACGGCGTTGCGCGCGCCAATCGAGCCATCGGCGTTCGGCAGGAACTTCGGCACGATAAACAGCGAGATCCCTTTGGTGCCGGCCGGTGCGTCCGGCAGGCGGGCCAGTACGATATGGACGATGTTGTCGGCCATGTCGTGTTCACCGGCCGAGATGAAGATCTTGGTGCCGGAGACCTTATAGGAACCATCAGCCTGAGGCTCGGCCTTGGTGCGCAGCATGCCCAGGTCGGTGCCGCAGTGTGGCTCGGTCAGGCACATGGTGCCGGTCCATTCGCCCGACACCAATTTGGTCAGGTAGGCCTCTTGCTGCTCGGGGGTGCCGTGCTCGGAGATGGTGTTCATCGCACCGTGGGACAGGCCCGGGTACATGCCCCACGACCAGTTGGCGGTGCCGACCATTTCGCTCACGGCCAGGCCCAGGGATTCCGGCAGGCCTTGGCCGCCGTGCGCCACGTCGTGGGCCAGGCTTGGCCAGCCGCCTTCGACGAATTGTTTGTAGGCTTCTTTGAAACCGGTAGGGGTTTTGACGCCCGACTCACTCCAGGTGCAGCCTTCGATGTCGCCCACGCGGTTCAGCGGTGCCAGCACTTGCTCACAAAACTTGGCGCCTTCTTCAAGGATGGCGTCAACCATGTCCGGGGTAGCGTCCTGGCAAGCCGGCAGGCTCTGATAGTGCGCTTCATAGCCAAGCAGTTCGTCACGAACGAAGCGAATATCACGCAAGGGGGCCTTGTAGTCAGGCATAGCGATAAACCTCTGCTGATGTATCTGGAATGAACAACCGCGTGGAAGTGTTGGGGCGGTCAAACAGGTGTTTGAAACATACGTTTACGACCTGGGGATGTCAAGCGTCGTCCGGATGCCGTTTGTCATGACGCGGGTCAATGGCGCGCACGGCAACGCTTGCGGCAAGACGCCACATAACTGGGGGAGTGTAGAAGTTCAGAAGGACGACACAGCAAAAATGTGGGAGAGGGCTTGCCCCCGATAGCGCAGTGTCAGCCATATACACATTGGCTGATCCATCACTATCGGGGGCAAGCCCCCTCCCACATTTTTAGCGTCAGCAGATCAGGCGTAGGTATCGATCAGGGTGCCGAGCATTTCATCGGAAGCCTTGGCGACTTTTGCGCCGAGCTCGACCTGGAACTTGCCTTGGGCCATTTCAACCATGTTGCTGGCCGAGTTGGACGGCTGGGCGCGGTCGTTGGCTTGCAGACGGTCGCTTTGCGCGTCCGATGGCTGGGTGGTCGCGGCACTGGCAATTCTGCCGGCGGCCTGATCGACACGGTTCTGCCCGGACTGAATGCTGCTCAGGCCCGAGTAAAACGCGCTGCTTCCAGAGATTTCCATGGCGTAAGCCTGCATTTAGAGAATCGTGAAGTTGAATTGAAGCAGATATCCCGTCAAAGGGCTCGTCAAAAACACTAATGGCATAATGCCTTGTCGATAGCCAAAATCAGTCAAGCAGGTCCAGTTGCAAGTACTCGGCAACCGCTTCAGCCCCGGCGTGCTTGAGTTTCGGCACACGCCCCAGGCACGGCGCAGGCAGGCGCTCGGCCAGGGTGGCAAGGTTTTCTTCCAGGCGGGAGGTCTTGGGGTCGATGATATTCGCCACCCACCCGGCCAACTGCAGACCGTCCCGGGCAATCGCCTCGGCGGTCAGCAAGGCATGGCTGATGCAACCCAGGCGCACCCCCACCACCAGGATCACCGGCAATTTCAGCGCCATGGCCAGGTCCGACAGATTCGCCTGGTCAGCCAATGGCACGCGCCAGCCGCCGGCACCTTCGATCAGGGTGAAATCCGCTTGCCGTGCCAGGATCTGCTGCATGGGCTTCAACAACGATTGCACGGTCAGCGACACGCCCGCCTCCCGCGCCGCCAGATGCGGCGCGATGGCCGGTTCGAAGGCCACCGGGTTGACCTCGGCATAACTCAACGGCAGCGAGCATTCAGCCAACAACGCCAGCGCATCGGCGTTGCGCAATCCCTTGGGCGTGACCTGGCAACCGGAGGCCACCGGCTTACCCGCCGCGGTGCTTCTGCCGGCTTGCCGCGCCGCGTGCAACAGACCGGCGGCGATGGTGGTCTTGCCGACATCGGTGTCGGTGCCGGTGATGAAGTAGGCGGCGCTCATAGAGGTTTCTCCAGTACGGCATACACCACTTGGTAAGTCGCCGGCAGGCCTTGGGCCTGGCGGAACCGCTCATACGCGTGCACCAGTGCAACAATCCGCGCGCGCCCCGTCAACCCACCGGGGCGACCGGGGTTGAGGTTATGCGCGCCCAGGGCCTTCAATTCGTGGGTCAGGCTGCGCACATCCGGGTAATACAACACATGAGGACGGCGCCCCAGGCTCACCACCCGCAGGCCGCTGGCCGCACACAATTGTTGATACGCCTCGAAGGTGCGGAAGCGATTGACGTGCACCAGGCCATCCGCCGCACGCCAGCTTTCGCGCAGCTCTTCCAGGGTGCCCACGCAGAGACTGGCGAAGGCCAGCACACCGCCCGGTTGCAACACCCGATAGGCCTCGCTGAGTACCGCTTCGATATTCGCACACCACTGCACCGCGAGGGAGGAGAAGATCAGCTGCACGCTGTCAGCCTTGAGCGGCAAACGTTCGGCGTCGCCGGCGATGAAGTGCTGGGCGCCACCCAGGGGGCGTGCGTGGTTGAGCATGCCTTCGGCGATGTCCAACGCGATGCCTTGGCTGGCGGGCCAGCACTCCCCCAGCACACGGCTGAAATAACCGGTGCCGCAGCCCATGTCCAACCAGCGTTGCGGCGCGGTATCGGCCGGCAAGCGCGCCAGCAGTTGGCTGCCCACCGTCCGCTGCAACTCGGCGACGCTGTCGTAACTGGCGGCGGCACGAGAAAAGGACGCCGCCACCTGGCGCTTGTCTGGCAACGCACCCGGCAGCGGGGCGTGGGATAAATCAGTCATCGACGCACTCATGCAAAAAAGCCTGGATGGCCCCCGCTACACCGTGAGGGTCTTCCAGAAGAAAAGCGTGGCCGGCCTGTTCAATCAGGCCGATTTCAACATCAGGCAGCAGCGCCAGCAGGTCGCTGGCGGCTTCGGCGGGCACCAACCCATCCTGGCCGGCGAACAGGTGCAACTGCGGGCCGCGATAGGCCAATAAGGCTTCACGGGTATCCAACTGGGCGAGTAGCTCAAGGCCGGGCATCAACACACTGGACGGCGTGTTCGGCGCGCCACTGACCAGCAGGCGCGACAGTCCGCGCGGGTCTTCGGCGCCCTTGGCGCACAACAGGCCGAAGCGCTTGAGGGTGACTTGGGAGTCGGCATGGCAGCCGGCGAGGAACGCATCGAACGTCTCGGCGGGCATCGCGCTTGGCCAGCCAGCGTGGGCGACGAAACACGGGTTGCTCGCCAGAGTCAGCAGGCCGCAGCAACGTTCGCCGCGCCGCGCCGCCAGCTCCGAAGCCAGCATGCCGCCCAGGGACCAACCGCCCAGCCAGGCGTTGTCCGGCAGCGTGGCGTCGAGTTCGTCGAGCCACTCGTTCAGGTCGCTGGAATCCAGTGCGGGCAACGGCTCGATCTGCACCTGCAGGTGCTCGTCCAAACCTTGCAAGGCGGCGGCCAACGGTTCCAGCGGCGATACACCGAGGCCCCAGCCGGGCAGCAATATCAGTCGATCACGCATGGACTTGCTCCGAACTGCTTAACACGCGGAAACACGCTTCCAACGCGTTTAACAATAGCTGCACCTGCGCCGCGCTGTGGGCTGCCGTCAAAGTCACGCGCAAACGTGCGCTGCCAGCGGGCACGGTGGGTGGGCGGATCGCCGTCACCATCAGGCCGCGCTCACGCAGCATCTGCGACAGGCGCACGGCCTTGGCGCTGTCGCCGATCAGAATGGGTTGGATCGGCGTAAAGCTGTCCATCAGCTCCAGCCCAATCTGCTCGGTGCCCTGACGGAACTGATGGATCAGGCGGTTGAGGTGCTCGCGCCGCCAATCCTCAGTGCGCAGCAGTTCCAGGCTTTTCAAGGTGGCGCAGGCCAGGGCGGGCGGTTGGCTGGTGGTGTAGATGTACGGGCGGGCGAACTGGATCAGGCTTTCGATCAGCTCTTCACTGCCGGCCACAAACGCCCCGGCCGTGCCGAACGCCTTGCCGAGGGTGCCGACCAGCACCGGCACGTCCTCCTGGCTCAGGCCGTAATGCTCGACGATCCCGCCGCCGTTGGCGCCCAAGGGGCCGAAGCCATGGGCGTCATCCACCATCAACCAGGCGCCTTTGGCCTTGGTTTCGCGGGCCAGCGCGGGCAGGTCGGCCAGGTTGCCGTCCATGCTGAACACCCCATCGGTGACCACCAGGGTATTGCCGGTGGCCTTCTCCAGTCGCTTGGCCAGGCTCTGCGCATCGTTATGCAGGTAACGATTGAAACGCGCACCCGAGAGCAAGCCCGCATCCAGCAGCGAAGCATGGTTGAGACGGTCTTCCAGCACCGTATCGCCCTGCCCCACCAACGCCGTGACCGCGCCGAGGTTGGCCATGTAGCCGGTGGTAAACAGCAGCGCACGCGGGCGGCCGGTGAGGTCGGCCAGGGCTTCTTCCAATTCATGGTGCGGCGTGGCATGCCCGACCACCAGGTGCGAAGCGCCGCCGCCTACGCCCCAACGCGAGGCACCGGCGCGCCAGGCCTCGATCACCTGCGGGTGATTGGCCAGGCCCAGGTAATCGTTGTTGCAGAACGCCAGCAACGGCTGGCCGTCCACCACCACTTCCGGGCCTTGGGGGCTGTCGAGTAGCGGGCGTTGGCGATAAAGGTGTTCGGCACGACGGGCAGCGAGGCGCGCGGCGAGATCGAAAGACATGCAGGCCTCGATTAAACAGGATGTACGCGCTAAAGAATGTGAAGGGGATCCAGTGTGGGAGGGGGCTTGCCCCCGATTGCAATCTGTCAGTTGATGCAGGTGTCGACTGACCCATCGCTATCGGGGGCAAGCCCCCTCCCACACCAGTCCTTTCCCACAGTTGGCTGGCATTTCAATCAAACAACAGCGTTGTAGAACTGCTCGCTGCTCTTCTGCTCCACCAATGCCTGTTCGATGGCCGCCTGGTGCACTTCGTCGGCATGCTCTTCACGGGCCTCCGGCAAAATCCCCAAACGTGCGAACAGTTGCATGTCCTTGTCAGCCTGCGGGTTGGCGGTGGTCAGCAACTTATCACCGTAGAAGATCGAGTTGGCACCGGCAAAGAACGCCAACGCCTGCATCTGCTCGTTCATCGCCTCACGGCCGGCCGAGAGGCGCACGTGGGACTTCGGCATCAGGATGCGCGCCACGGCGAGCATGCGGATGAAGTCGAACGGGTCGATGTCTTCGGCGCTTTCCAGCGGCGTACCCGCCACTTTCACCAGCATGTTGATCGGCACCGACTCCGGATGCTCCGGCAGGTTGGCCAGTTGGATCAGCAAATTGGCGCGGTCGTCGAGGGACTCGCCCATGCCGAGGATGCCGCCGGAGCAGATCTTCATCCCCGAATCACGTACATAGGCCAGGGTTTGCAGGCGCTCGCTGTAGGTGCGGGTGGTGATGATGCTGCCGTAGAACTCCGGCGAGGTGTCGAGGTTGTGGTTGTAGTAGTCCAAGCCGGCCTGGGCCAGGGCTTCGGTCTGGTCCTGGTCAAGGCGGCCGAGGGTCATGCAGGTTTCCAGGCCCATGGCCTTTACGCCTTTGACCATCTGCAACACGTAGGGCATGTCTTTGGCCGACGGGTGTTTCCAGGCAGCGCCCATGCAGAAGCGCGTCGAGCCGATGGCTTTGGCGCGGGCAGCCTCTTCGAGGACCTTCTGCACTTCCATTAGCTTCTCTTTTTCCAGGCCGGTGTTGTAGTGGCCCGACTGCGGACAATATTTGCAATCTTCCGGGCAGGCGCCGGTCTTGATCGAGAGCAGCGTCGACACTTGCACACGGTTGGCGTCGAAATGCGCGCGGTGCACGGTCTGCGCCTGGAACAGCAGGTCATTGAACGGCTGCACGAACAGTGCTTTGACTTCGGCGAGGGACCAATCGTGACGCAAGGTGGCGGTGGTGCTGGCGCTCATGGGCGATTCCTTGATTATGCTTTGGCAAGCGCTGCGGGAAGGGCAATACCCACAGGCACGACACGGATGCTCGGCATATTTAAGGAAGATTCATGCACTGTCAACCGAGATACAAACACCAGGTTTACATCTGGTTAAATAACATACAACCCTGTTTAATCTGTGATGAAGCGACACAATCCACCCATTGTGTGTGCAACGTCTGCGAAACCGAGCTGCCCTGGCTCATGGAGCCTTGCGATGTGTGTGCCCTGCCCTTGCCGATGGAGGGTTTGATTTGCGGGCAATGCCAAAAAAATCCCCCTGCGTTCAAACAGGTCATCGCCCCCTGGTCCTACAGCTTTCCCATCGACAGCCTGATCAGCCGCTTCAAGCATCAGGCACGCTGGCCCCTCGGGCAGATGCTGGCATGGCTATTGGCGCAACACCTGCACCATCGCTTCGATAACACCGGACTCACCCGCCCCGACTGCCTGCTACCGGTGCCCATGGCCCGCAAGCGCCTGCGCGAACGCGGCTACAACCAGGCGTTGATGTTGGCACGCTGGCTCAGCAGCGACTTGAACATTCCCCACGATGAACAGCTGTTGTTACGCCCCCATGAAACCGTGGCCCAGCAGGCACTCGACGCCAAGACCCGTAAACGCAACCTGCTCGGTGCCTTCGCCCTGGCGCCCGACGCCCAGGTGCAGGGCCGGCATTTCGCCCTGGTCGACGACGTGCTGACGACCGGTGCCACGGCCCACAGCCTGGCGCGGTTATTGATGAATGCCGGTGCGAAGCAGGTCGATGTGTATTGCCTGGCCCGCACGCCCAAACCGGGCAGTTGACTTGACTCCAGCCCACCTTGCCCGCAACGTTCGGCTCATCCCATCGAAGCGTATCCACATGTCTCTGCCAACCTCCCTCAGCCAACACATCATCCGCCGCCCCCAGCGCATTGCCTTGCTGGCACATATCGCCGAGCAGGGCTCCATCACCCGTGCGGCCAAAAGCGCAGGCTTGAGTTACAAGGCGGCGTGGGATGCCATCGACGAGTTGAACAACCTGGCACAAAAGCCATTGGTGGAACGCAGCGTGGGCGGCAAGGGCGGTGGTGGCGCGAAGCTAACGGCCGAAGGTGAGCGCGTGCTGCGTCTTTACCAGCGCCTGCAAGTACTGCAGGCCGAAGTATTGGGTTCCGATGAAGCCGCCAGCGACTTCAACCTGCTCGGCCGCTTGATGCTGCGCACCAGTGCGCGCAACCAGCTGCATGGCCAGGTGATCGCCATCGAGCAGCAGGGCCGTAACGACCTGATCCGCCTGCAACTGGCCGGTGGCCTGAGCCTGGACGCGCAGATCACTCACGACAGCACGCAACGCCTGGAACTGGAAACCGGCGTGGAAGTGGTCGCGCTGATCAAGGCCGGCTGGCTGGAATTGCTCCCATCCGGGCAAGCTGCAACACCTGGACACAATTGCATGAGCGGCACCGTCGACGCCATTCTCGACGCCGACGACGGCCCCAGCGAAGTGCGCATTGCCCTGCCCAATGGCCAGGTTTTATGCGCCCTGGCGCGGCCCGACGCACTCAAGGCCGTGGGCGCCGCCGAAGGTAAACCCATCACCGTGCAGTTCGCGCCCAGCAATGTGCTGCTCGGTACGCCGGTGTAGGCGCAGCCCGCCTTCAAACTGCAACAATTTCGTCACGCCCGCTCCTTATGGTGTCTGCAAAAACCGCAGGGAGCCTGAGATGAGCCTATTAGAAGAAAACCAAGCCACCGACCTGGAACAGATGGTCGGCCTCACCCGCCGCCGCTTTATCGGCGCCGGTGCCCTGTGCGGTGCCGCGATGTTCCTCGGCGGCAACCTGCTGACCCGCAGCGCCCTCGCCGTCAACGCCGCCAGCGCCAGCCCGCTGCTGGGCTTTACCAGCATCGCCGCCGCCACCAGTGACGCCATCACCTTGCCGCCAGGCTACAGCGCCTCGGTGCTGATCAGTTGGGGCCAACCGCTGAGCAAGAACGCACCCGCCTTCGACCCGTCCGGCAACGGCACGGCCAAGGCCCAGGAACAGCAGTTCGGTGACAACAACGACGGCATGAGCCTGTTCGCCTTCCCGGGCGACGACAACCGTGCGCTGATGGCGATCAACAACGAATACACCAATTACCGCTACCTCTTCGCCCACGGCGGCGCGCCGCAATCGGCCGAAGACGTGCGCAAGGCCCAGGCCAGCGAAGGCGTGTCGGTGATCGAAGTGCGGCGCAAGGGCGACACCTGGCAGTTCGTGCAGGACTCGCGCTACAACCGGCGCATCCACGGCAACTCGCCGATCAACCTCAGCGGCCCCGCCGCCGGCCACGCCTGGGTGAAAACCAGCGCCGACAAAACCGGCAAGAAGGCCCTCGGCACTTTCCAGAACTGCGCCAACGGCAAGACCCCCTGGGGCACTTACCTGACGTGCGAAGAGAACTTCACCGACTGCTTTGGCAGCAGCAACCCGCAACAAACCTTCGACGCCGGGCAGAAACGCTACGGCGTGGTGGCCGCCAGCAAAGACATCAACTGGCACCCGCACGACCCGCGCTTTGATATCGCCAAGAACCCCAACGAACTCAACCGCCACGGTTGGGTCGTGGAAATCGACCCGTTCGACCCCAAGTCCACCCCCGTCAAACGCACCGCCCTGGGCCGCTTCAAGCATGAAAACGCCGCCCTGGCCGAAACCCGTGACGGCCGCGCCGTGGTGTACATGGGCGACGACGAACGCGGCGAGTTCATCTACAAGTTCGTCAGCCGCGACCCGATCAACCACCACAACCCCAAGGCCAACAAGGACCTGCTCGACCAGGGCACCTTGTACGTGGCGATCTTCGACGCGGGCGACGGCAACGCCGACCACCCCAAGGGCAAGGGCCAATGGGTCGAGCTCACCCACGGCAAGAACGGCATCGACGCCAGCACAGGTTTCGCCAGCCAGGCCGAAGTGCTGATCCACGCGCGCCTGGCCGCCAGTGTGGTGAAAGCCACGCGCATGGACCGCCCGGAATGGATCGTGGTCAGCCCCACCGATGGCCAGGTCTATTGCACCCTCACCAACAACGCCAAGCGCGGTGAAGACGGCCAGCCGGTGGGCGGCCCCAACCCGCGTGAGAAAAACGTCTACGGCCAGATCCTGCGCTGGAAGGCCGACGCGGATAACCATGGCTCCACGGAGTTCAGCTGGGACCTGTTTGTGGTGGCCGGCAATCCGGGCGTGCACGCTGGCACGCCAAAAGGCGGCTCGTCGAACATCAACCCGCAAAACATGTTCAACAGCCCCGACGGCCTGGGCTTCGACAAGGCCGGGCGCTTGTGGATTCTCACCGATGGCGACTACAGCAACGCGGGTGACTTCGCCGGGATGGGCAATAACCAGATGCTCTGCGCCGACCCGTCCACCGGGGAAATTCGCCGTTTCATGGTTGGGCCGGTGGCCTGTGAGGTAACGGGCATCAGCTTCTCGCCGGATCAGAAGACGTTGTTCGTGGGGATCCAACACCCAGGCGAAACGGGCGGTTCGACCTGGCCAGAGCATCTGCCGAATGGCAAGCCGCGGTCGTCGGTGATGGCGATTCGGCGGGATGACGGCGGTATCGTCGGCGCCTGACAAAGCCTCATCGGGGGCAAGTCCCCTCCCACACTGACTGTGTTCACAAGTCAAAAAATGTGAATGCAGTCAATGTGGGAGGGGACTTGCCCCCGATAGCAATGGCACAGTCACCACCTATCTCAGCCCCGGTGCGTTACCATACCCGGCCGGACGCGGCGCCCTGCTGCGCGCAGGAGTTCGCATGGCCCACCCGTTTGAAACACTTACCCCCGACCTGGTCCTCGACGCTGTCGAAAGCATCGGTTTCCTCAGCGACGCTCGCGTTCTGGCGCTCAACAGCTACGAAAACCGCGTCTACCAAGTGGGCATCGAAGACTCCGAGCCGCTGATCGCCAAGTTCTATCGCCCGCAGCGCTGGACCAACGAGGCGATCCTCGAAGAACACCGCTTCACCTTCGAACTGGCCGAATGCGAAGTGCCGGTGGTCGCGCCACTGATCCACAACGGCGAAAGCCTGTTCGAACACGCAGGCTTCCGCTTCACCCTGTTCCCGCGCCGTGGCGGCCGTGCGCCGGAGCCGGGCAACCTCGATCAGCTCTATCGCCTCGGGCAACTGCTCGGTCGTTTGCATGCGGTGGGCTCGACCCGCCCGTTCGAACACCGTGAAGCACTGGGCGTGAAGAACTTCGGGCACGACTCCCTCACCACCTTGCTGGAAGGCAATTTCATCCCCAAAAGCCTGCTGCCGGCCTACGAGTCCGTAGCCCGCGACCTGCTCAAGCGCGTGGAAGAGGTGTACAAGGCCACGCCGCACAAGAACATCCGCATGCACGGCGATTGCCACCCCGGCAACATGATGTGCCGCGACGAAATGTTCCACATCGTCGACCTGGATGACTGCCGCATGGGCCCGGCGGTGCAGGACCTGTGGATGATGCTCGCCGGCGACCGTCAGGAATGCCTGGGGCAGCTGTCGGAATTGATGGACGGCTATCAGGAGTTCCACGACTTCGACCCGCGTGAACTGGCGCTGATCGAACCCCTGCGCGCCTTGCGCCTGATGCATTACAGCGCCTGGCTGGCACGCCGCTGGGATGATCCGGCGTTCCCCCATAGCTTTCCGTGGTTTGGCAGTGAGCGTTATTGGGGCGATCAGGTGTTGGCCTTGCGCGAACAGCTCTCAGCGTTGAATGAAGAGCCACTGAAGCTGTTTTGACTGACAAATATCCTTACAATCGCGCTTTGTTAGCTGCCTAAGCAAGGACTCTGCAATGCACGCCGCCAACCCCCGCAAGGGGTACATCCTGGGCCTGAGCGCCTATGTCATCTGGGGTCTGTTCCCGCTCTACTTCAAAGCCATCGCCAGCGTGCCCGCCGCCGAAATCATCGTGCACCGCGTGCTGTGGTCGGCGCTGTTCGGCGGTTTGCTGTTGATGGTGTGGAAACATCCCGGCTGGTTCCGCGAACTGCGTGACAACCCCAAGCGCCTGGCGATCCTGGCCCTCAGTGGTTCGTTGATCGCGGGTAACTGGCTGACCTACGTGTGGTCGGTGAACACCGGGCGCATGCTGGAGGCGAGCCTGGGTTACTACATCAACCCGTTGGTGAATGTGGTGCTGGGCATGTTGATCCTGGGTGAACGCCTGCGCCGTTTGCAGTGGGTCGCCGTTGGGCTGGCTGCGGTGGGTGTGGCGCAGCAGGTGTGGCAAGTGGGCAGCCTGCCGTGGGTATCGCTGGTACTGGCGTTGACCTTTGGTTTCTACGGGCTGATTCGCAAGCAGGCACCGGTGAAAGCCCTGCCGGGGCTGGTGGTGGAAACCTGGATGCTGGTGCCGATTGCGGTTGCATGGCTGCTGTTCAACCCGACCGCCCACAGTGCGCAGATGGAATTCTGGAGCACCTCTGAAGCCTGGTGGCTGGTGGCGGCTGGGCCGGTGACGTTGATCCCGCTGGTGTGTTTCAACGCCGCCGCACGGCATTTGCCCTACACCGCCCTGGGCTTTTTGCAGTACGTCGCGCCGACCCTGGTGCTGCTGGAAGCCGTACTGCTGTTCGGCGAACACCTGGCGCCGAGCACCTTGACCGCCTTCGCCTTCATCTGGGCGGGCCTGGTGGTGTACAGCGTGGATATTTGGCTCAGCGCACGCAAACGCTGATCAAATAACGTACAAACCTCTGCAAGTCATGATCTGCGTGGCTTGCAGGCATCCACCCCAAGGTTATCCACAACCTGATCCCCGCCATTTGTGCACAAGCCCTTGAAACTGCTCGTTTTTTGCTCAAATAGCGAAGAAGCCCGGCCCGCGTGGTCTGGCGCCGGGTCTCTACAGGTTATCCACAGGCCCATGCAAGATTTCCATGCATAACCCTGTGGGCAGATTATTCCTCGTGGTGCAGCTCCACCATCAAGTCATCGGCCAGGGTTTCCAGGGACAACTGCAAAGTATCCAGGGATAACGCTGCCGGCACCTGCAACAGCGCCTCGGCGGTGAACAGCGGGTCACCGCTCATGGGCGCCGGGCGCACGTCCGTGCTCAGGCTCTCCAGGTTCACGCCCTGCTTGCTCAGCAGCGCCGTGATCTCGCGCACAATGCCTGCACGGTCATTGCCCACCAGCGTCATCATGATCGACTTGGAGGCCGAGGCCTGCCCGCTACTGCCCTCGCCCACCAGCACACGTATGCCATGTGTGGATAAGTCCTCCAGCGCGCCGACCAGCGCCTGACGGTTCTCTGTAGGCACGCTGACCCGCAGGATCCCGGCGAACTGCCCGGCCATGTGCGCCATGCGGCTTTCCAGCCAGTTGCCACCGTGGGCGGCGATGTTCTGTGCGATGCGCTCGACCAGACCGGGTTTGTCGGCGGCGATAATTGTGAGTACAAGATGGTCCATGGCGAAGCCCTCTGAATTCAATCTACAAGGTGGACTCGGAAGCCCTCAAAAACAAATCGTGTACCATTTTTATATTTATCTGGAACAATCCAATAGTTTTTTGAGAACATCCGGTTCTCCGCTGTGACCGTACGACCAAAGTGGGTCGCTAAACGACGTATTTAGTCTAATTTTCACAACCGCAAGTCATCATGTAGTATGCCCAACCGTGCACTACATAATGAAAATCTGAAAAAGCGCATAAGCTCCGCAGAGTGAGGCAAGCAATGACTGAACACGTTCAAGTCGGTGGCCTGCAGGTCGCCAAAGTCCTGTTCGACTTCGTGAACAACGAAGCCATTCCCGGCACCGGCATCACTGCCGACCAGTTCTGGGCCGGTGCCGACAAGGTCATCCACGACCTGGCACCGAAGAACAAAGCCCTACTCGCCAAACGCGACGATTTCCAAGCGCGGATCGATACCTGGCACCAGACTCACGCAGGCCAGGCGCACGACCCGGTGGCTTACAAAGCCTTCCTGCAAGACATCGGTTACCTGCTGCCAGAAGCCGCGGATTTCCAGGCCACGACCCAAAACGTCGATGACGAGATCGCCCGCATGGCCGGCCCGCAGCTGGTGGTGCCGGTGATGAACGCGCGCTTTGCCCTCAACGCCTCGAATGCGCGTTGGGGCTCGTTGTATGACGCCCTGTACGGCACCGACGCCATCAGCGAAGCCGACGGCGCCGAGAAGGGCCAGGGCTACAACAAGGTCCGTGGCGACAAGGTGATTGCCTTCGCCCGCGCCTTCCTCGATGAGGCCGCCCCGCTCAGCGCCGGCAGCCATGTGGAGTCGACCGGCTACAAGATCGTCGATGGCACGCTGATCGTCAGCCTCAAGGGCGGCAGCAACAGCGGCCTGCGCGACGATGCCCAGTTGATCGGCTACCAGGGCCCTGCGGCCGAGCCGATTGCGATCCTGCTGAAACACAACGGCCTGCACTTCGAAATCCAGATCGACGCCAGCACCCCGGTCGGCCAGACCGACGCCGCCGGCGTCAAAGACGTGCTGGTGGAAGCCGCGCTGACCACCATCATGGACTGCGAAGACTCCGTCGCTGCCGTGGATGCCGACGACAAAGTGGTGATCTACCGCAATTGGCTCGGCCTGATGAAGGGCGACCTGGCCGAAGAAGTGTCCAAGGGCGGCAAGACCTTCACCCGCACCATGAACGCCGACCGTGTGTACACCGGCGTAAATGGCCAGGACGTGACGCTGCATGGCCGTTCGCTGCTATTCGTACGCAACGTGGGTCATCTGATGACCATCGACGCGATCCTCGACAAAGACGGCAACGAAGTGCCGGAAGGCATTCTCGACGGGCTGATCACCAGCCTGGCCGCGATCCACAGCCTCAACGGCAACAGCAGCCGCAAGAACAGCCGCACCGGTTCCGTGTACATCGTGAAACCGAAGATGCACGGCCCGGAAGAAGCCGCGTTCACCAACGAGCTGTTCGGGCGTATCGAAGACGTGCTGAAGCTGCCACGCAACACGCTGAAAGTCGGGATCATGGACGAGGAACGCCGCACCACGGTCAACCTCAAGGCCTGCATCAAGGCCGCCAGCGAGCGTGTGGTGTTTATCAACACCGGTTTCCTCGACCGTACCGGCGACGAGATCCACACCTCCATGGAAGCCGGCGCGATGGTGCGCAAGGCGGCAATGAAGGCAGAAAAATGGATCGGCGCCTATGAAAACTGGAACGTCGATATCGGCTTGAGCACCGGGCTGCAAGGCCGTGCGCAGATCGGTAAAGGCATGTGGGCGATGCCCGACCTGATGGCGGCAATGCTCGAACAGAAAATCGCCCACCCACTGGCCGGCGCCAATACCGCATGGGTGCCATCGCCTACGGCGGCGGCGCTGCACGTGTTGCACTACCACAAGGTCGACGTGTTCGCCCGCCAGGCCGAGCTGGCCAAGCGCGAGCGCGCGTCGGTGGACGACATCCTGACCATTCCCCTGGCCAGCAACACCGATTGGTCTGACGAAGAAATCCGCAACGAGCTGGACAACAACGCCCAAGGCATCCTGGGTTATGTCGTGCGCTGGATCGACCAGGGCGTCGGCTGTTCGAAAGTGCCGGACATCAACGATGTGGGCCTGATGGAAGACCGCGCCACCCTGCGCATCTCCAGCCAGCACATCGCCAACTGGCTGCGCCACGGTATCGTCAACGAAGCCCAGGTCATGGAAAGTCTCAAGCGCATGGCGCCGGTGGTGGACCGTCAGAATGCCGGGGACAAACTGTATCGCCCGCTGGCACCGGATTTCGACAGCAACATCGCGTTCCAGGCAGCGGTGGAGTTGGTGATTGAAGGGACCCAGCAGCCAAACGGGTATACCGAGCCGGTGTTGCACCGTCGGCGTCGGGAGTTCAAGGCTAAAAACGGCCTGTAAATGAAAAAGCCCTGATCGAGAGATCGGGGCTTTTTCTTTGGGGTTGTGGTGGCTGAACTGGCGCTATCGGGGGCAAGCCCCCTCCCACAACTGATAGGCGGCGCAGCAAACAGGTGGGAGGGGGCTTGCCCCCGATAAGGCCGTTATAGACACCGCAGAATCAGGACGCCATCCCCAACTCGCGCTTGACCATCTTCGCCAACTTCACGCTATCAATCGGCTTGAGCAAAAAGTCCACCACGCTCAAATGCATCGCATCAATCACATCCGGCGCTTCGGCGTCCCCCGACATGATGATGATCGGCAACGCCGCCCGGGTGGATTCACGCACTTGTCGGATCAGTTCCAAGCCATTGCTGGGCGCCATGCGCAGGTCGGTGATCAGCAAACCGATGGAGCTGCTGGATTTCAACAAATCCCACGCCGCCTCACCACTGTCGGCGGTCATGCAGCGAATGCCGTCCAGCCCCAGGATTTCCGCCAGCAGTTCACGCGCGTCCTTGTCGTCGTCAACAATCAACACGCGTTGTGGCGGTAAATCAGGCTCCAGCATCACGGCGCTCAACGCCTCGCGCTCGGCATCGCTCAAAATATCGTGGTCGGACATACAGTTCTCAGCAATTCTCATCTAGCTCCCAGCACACTCGTCAGACATCTGCGGAAGGGCGATCAATGTGCACTTCGTCGGAAAGTTTGACTAGTGGGTGTTCTACGGGGTTTGGACGATAGTCATGTAAGGTTTTTCCCTAGTTCTATGGTGTTTTCAGCGACCTAGACTTACGTCCAATGGGCACCCGCTGCGCAGGAGTCGACCATGAGGGACGATAACGACAAAAAAACTGCGGTCACTGTTATGAGTAAAGCTGATGCCTACGCCCAGGCGGGGAAAACTGCCGTATTGCAAAATATCCACGGCACCCTGCAATTCCTGCAACGTTTCCCGCCGTTCAACCAGATGGAAAACGCGCACCTGGCGTTTTTGGTGGAACAGTGCCAGTTACGCTTCTACAGCCCCGGCGACAGCATCCTCAAACCGTCGGGCGGCCCGGTAGAGCATTTTTACATCGTCAAGCAGGGTCGCGTCGTGGGCGAGCGGCCGGACAGCGCCGAAACCACCTTTGAAATCACGACGGGCGAATGCTTCCCCCTGGCAGCCCTGCTCGGTGAACGGGCCACCCGCACCGAGCACAAGGCCGCCGAAGACACCTTCTGCCTGCAACTGAACAAACCGGCGTTTATCAAGCTGTTCGCGCTGTCCAGCCCGTTTCGCGACTTTGCCCTGCGCGGCGTCAGCAGCCTGTTGGACCAGGTCAACCAGCAAGTGCAGCAAAAGGCGGTGGAAACCCTCGGCACTCAATACTCCCTGAACACTCGCCTGGGTGAATTGGCCATGCGCCACCCGGTAACGTGCAGCCCAACCACGCCGCTGCGCGAGGCCGTTACGCTGATGCATGAGCAGCAGGTGGGCAGCATCGTGATCGTCGATGAACACAAAGCGCCCCTGGGGATTTTCACCCTGCGTGACCTGCGCCAGGTGGTGGCCGATGGCACCAGCGATTTCAGCCGGGCCATTGAAGGCCATATGACCCAGGCACCGTTCTTCCTGACCCCGGACCACAGTGCCTTCGACGCCGCTATCGCCATGACCGAACGGCATATCGCCCATGTGTGCCTGGTCAAAGAGCAGCGCCTGTGCGGCGTGGTGTCCGAGCGCGACCTGTTTTCCCTGCAACGCGTGGACCTGGTGCACCTGGCACGCACCATCCGCAACGCACCGCGGGTGGACAACCTGGTGGCGATTCGCGGTGAAATCGGCCAATTGGTGGAGCGCATGCTGGCCCATGGCGCGTCGTCCACCCAGATCACCCACATCATTACGCTGCTCAACGACCACACCGTGTGCCGAGTGATCGAACTGACCCTGGCCGAAAAAGGCGACCCCGGTGTGCCGTTCAGCTGGCTGTGCTTCGGCAGCGAAGGCCGCCGCGAACAGACGCTGTACACCGACCAGGACAACGGCATCCTGTTCGATGCCAAGGACGCCGCCGAAGCGGCCGAAATGCGTGGTCGGCTGCTGCCACTGGCGCAGCAGATCAATCAGAGCCTGGCGCTCTGTGGGTTCAGCCTGTGCAAGGGCAATATCATGGCCGGCAACCCGGAGTTGTGCCTGTCGCGGGCTGAGTGGGCGCGCCGTTTCGCAGCGTTTATCCGCGAGGCCACGCCGGAGAATCTGCTGGGTTCCAGTATCTATTTCGATCTGCGGGTGGTGTGGGGCGACGAGCGTGGCTGCGAGCAACTGCGCCAGGGCATTCTGGATCAGGTCGCGGACAACCGGTTGTTCCAACGCATGCTGGCCGAGAACGCGTTGCGCCAGCGCCCACCTGTAGGACGCTTCCGCGAGTTTGTGCTGACCCGTAAAGGGGGGGAGAAAGCCACCCTCGACCTCAAGGTGCAGGGCCTTACGCCATTTGTGGACGGCGCGCGCCTGCTGGCGCTGGCCAATGGTATCCACGCCAACAACACCCTGGAGCGCCTGCGCCAACTGGTGGTCAAGGAAGTCATTGAGCCCCTGGACGGCGCCGCCTATGAAGAGGCCTACCACTTTATCCAGCAAACCCGCATGCAGCAGCACCAGTTGCAGACCCGCGAGAACCAGCCGTATTCCAACCGTGTCGACCCCGACAGCCTCAACCATCTGGACCGGCGCATCCTGCGTGAATCCCTGCGCCAGGCCCAACGCCTGCAAAGCAGCCTGACCCTGCGGTATCAACTGTGAGTTTGTTCAACTGGCTGCGTACGAAAAAACCGGGGCTCGACAGCACGCAACAACAGCGTCTGGAGCGACTGTGCAAGCCTTCGCCTCTAGGCAACGAACCTTTGCGCAGCCAGCGCTGGGTCGTGGTGGACCTGGAAACCAGTGGCCTGAACCTCAATCGCGACCAGGTGCTGTCCATCGGCGCGGTGGTGATCGAGGACGGCGCGGTGGATTTCTCCCAAATGTTCGAACGCACCTTGCAACGCGCCGAGACCAGACTCAGCCCCAGCGTGCTGATCCACGGCCTCGGCCCCAGTGCCATTGCCGCCGGCAGCGACCCGGTGGAGGCGCTGTTGGATTTCATGGAGTTCGTCGGCGACAGCCCTTTGCTGGCCTTCCATGCGCCGTTCGATCAACACATGCTGTGCCGGGCGCTCAAGGACAGCCTGGGTTACCGCCTGGCCCACCCGTTCCTGGACGTAGCCGACATCGCCCCGCTGCTGTGCCCCGACGCGCCTATCCGCGAAGCCGGGCTGGACGACTGGATCAACCATTTCAACCTGCACGTGGGCGAGCGCCATCACGCCAGCGCCGATGCCCTGGCCACGGCTGAGCTGATGCTGATCCTGTTCAGCCGCGCACGGGCGCAACACATCGACACGCCGCAGGCGCTGCAAGAGCGTTTGAGCCAATGGAAACGGCGTCAACACGCGCCCTCTTTCTAGCGGACGCGGAGCGTCCTGGGAGGCATTCCCACGCTGAGCGTGGGAACGATCAACCGACAGACGCCAATTGCGCACACTCGACGGCTCTGACACAATCGCGAATAATTCTCGTTAGTTTAAACATCGCGTTTACCAGGTGATGCCTTGTCGTCGATCCAGAACCCACGCAGTGAGCTTGTTGGTGCGTTGTATCGCGACCATCGTGGCTGGCTGCTGGCCTGGCTTCGACGTAACGTGGCCTGCCCCAGCCGCGCCGAAGACCTGAGCCAGGACACCTTCATGCGGCTGCTGGGCCGTGACGAGTTGCGTGAACCCCGTGAACCCCGTGCGTTTCTGGTGGCAATCGCCAAGGGCTTGCTGTTCGACTACTTCCGCCGCGCCGCCCTGGAACAGGCCTACCTCACCGAACTGATGCTGATCCCGGAAAGCGAACACCCCTCGCCGGAAGAACAGCAACTGATCCTCGAAGACCTCAAGGCCATCGACCGCTTGCTCGGCAAGTTGTCGAGCAAGGCCCGCGCCGCCTTCCTCTATAACCGCCTCGACGGCCTGGGCCACGCGGAAATCGCCCAGCGCCTCGGCGTCTCGGTGCCGCGGGTTCGCCAATATCTGGCCCAGGGCATTCGCCAGTGCTACATCGCACTGTACGGCGAGCCACAATGACGGTGATCAGTTCCAAACCAGTCTCGGCCCGCGTGCTGGATGCCGCGATTGCCTGGCAGCTGTCCCTTGATTCAGGCGACGGCAGCGCCATTGAGCGCGAAGAGTTCGATAAATGGCTGGCCAGCAATGGAGAGCACGCCCGCGCCTGGCGCCAACTGGGCATGCTCGACCAGCGCTTCAGCGTGGCCTCGGGCCCGGCACGGGTAGCGTTGTTGCAATCGCGCGAAGGTATTCGCCAACGCGTGCGCAAGCTGGGCAGTGGGCTGGCGAGCATTGCACTGGTGATCGGCCTGGCGTTGTTTGCCGGCGAGCGCTATGTGCCGATCCACTATTGGCTGGCTGACCAACGCACCGCCACGGGTGAACAGCGCACGCTGAAACTGGCGGACGGTACGCTGATCAACCTCAATACCCACAGCGCCATCGACGTGCGTTTTGATGAAAAGCGCCGGCTTATCGTGTTGCAGGAAGGCGAAATCCTGGTCGAGACCGGCCATAACGATGCCCGCCCGTTCTATGTGCAAACCCGCGACGGCAGCCTACGGGCCTTGGGCACGCGGTTCATCGTCAAGCGCGAAGACGACGCCACGCGCTTGAGCGTGCTGCAATCGGCGGTGGCCGCCCAGCCCGAGGCGCTGCATCAGGAGCAAATCTACAAGGCCGGCCAGCAAGTGCTGATGCGCAGCAACGGCCTCGGCCCATTGCTGGCCGTTACCCCCGCCACCGACGCCTGGACCCGCGGCATGCTGGTGGTGGACAACGCCCGCCTGGGCGATGTGATCGAGGAATTGAGCCGCTACCGCACCGGTTACCTGGGTGTGGATAAAAACGTGGCCGACCTGCGTATCACTGGCAGCTTCCCATTGCGCGACACCACGCTGGCGCTTAATGCGCTGCTGCCGACCCTGCCGGTGCAGATCGAGCAGCACACGCCGTGGTGGGTGACGGTTAAGGGCAAGCCTTAGTTTTAGCGGTGCCTTGGCTATCGCTTTCGCAGGCAAGCCAGCTCCCACACTTGACCGTGTTCTACCTGAAAAAACACGGTCGAATGTGGGAGCCGGGCTTGCCCGCGAAGAGGCCCGCAAGCACACCTTACGCCCCGGGGAAAAATATTTTCAGCCTGCTCTATCACTTTTTGATTCTCGTTCGGCACATAGGCAATTGCGAATTACTTCCATTCAGGAGCCGCCCTATGTCCCGCACGCTAGACACCTTGTTGCGCCCCAGCCTGTTAGCCGTGGCCATTGCTCTCAGCGCCCCGCTGGTCAGCCCTTTGCTGATCGCCGCCGAGCAGGCGTCCAGCGTGCGCCCCTACAACTTGCCGGCGGCGCCACTGGCGACCACCCTCAACCAGATCGCGAGCCAGGGCGGCCTGGCACTGACCCTCAGCCCGGCGCTGGCATCGGGCAAGACCTCGGCGCCGGTCCAGGGCCAGTTCGATGCACCCGGTGCGCTGCGTGAGGCGTTGCGTGGGACGGGCCTACAGTTGGAGCAAAGCAGTGCGGGGACTTATACCCTGGTGCCGGTTCCGGAAGGCGTCGTCGCGTTGCCAACCACCAATATCACCGGCCAGGACAGCTATGAAAGCGCCTGGGGCCCGGTCGACGGCTACCTGGCCAAGCGCACCGCCGCTGGCACCAAGACTGACACCGCGCTGGTCGAGGCGCCGCGCTCGATCTCGGTTGCAACGCGCCAGCAGATGCAGGACCGCAACGTGCAGAACCTGGATGACGCGGTCAAATACATGCCCGGCATCGTCTCCGCCAGCTACGGCAGCGACACCCGCTACGACTGGATGCGTGTGCGCGGCTTCGAACCGACCCAGTTCCTCGACGGCCTGCCGCTGCCACGCGGTGTGTACGCCAACCCGAAAGCCGAAACCTGGAACCTCGACCGCCTCGCCCTGCTACGCGGCCCGGCCTCGTCGATCTACGGCCAGACCCCGCCGGGCGGCCTGCTGGACATGGTCAGCCGCCGCCCCAGTGCTGAATCGAGCAATGCCGTACAGGTGCAATACGGCAGCGACAACTACCGCCAGATCAACTTCGCCAGCACCGGCAAGATCGATGACGAAGGCCAGTTCCTCTATGGCCTCAGCGGCGTGGTGCGGGATGCCGGCACCCAGGTCGACCACATCGATAACAAGCGCTACAACATTGCGCCCAGCCTGACCTGGAACCTCGACCCGGACACCAAGCTGACCTTCCTCTCGCAGTTCACCCGCGACGATACAGGCACCACCAGCCAGTTCATGCCGATCCAGGGCACCAAGATCAAATCGCCGCTGGGCGAGGTGTCCCACCACAAGAACCTGGGCGACCCGGACTACGAGTTCTACGACCGTACCTACTACGCACTGGGCTATGCGTTCGAGCATCGCTTCAACGACACCTGGCAGTTCAAGCAGAACCTGCGCTACACCAAGTCCGAGCTGGACTTCCAGCAGCTGACCGTGGGCTCTTATGCCTTTTCCCCAGCGGATGCGGCGGGCAATATCAGCCGGTCGACCACCAACGTGAATGAAAGCATCGGCCAGTTCGCGCTGGACAACAACTTCCAGGCGGACTTCGCCACCGGCGACATCACCCACACCTTGCTGCTCGGCCTGGATCACCAGCGCACCGATACCACCTATCGCGCGATCTACGGTACAGCGTCGAATATCAACATCTTCAACCCGGTCAATACCCAGCCGACTGTGCGCCCTACCGGCGTCCGCCCTTTTTACGACTACAACCAGAAAACCGTGCAAACCGGCCTCTATGCGCAGGACCAGATGGCCCTGGACCAATGGCGCCTGACCGTGGGTGGGCGTGAGGACTGGGTGCACCAGAGCACCACCTATTTCAACGATAACGATGCGACCAACACCGACCGCATCAAGCACTTCAGTGGCAACGCGGCGCTGAGCTATGTGTTCGATTCGGGCTTCGTGCCGTACTTGTCCTACGCCGAATCCTTCCAACCGGCGAGCAACGCCGACACCAATGCCACCAAGACCTTCAAGCCGACCGAAGGCAAGCAGTGGGAAATGGGCGTCAAGTACCAGCCGCCCGGCTCCAACACGCTGCTGAGTGCGGCGGTCTACGACCTGACCCAGAAGAATGTGCAGGTGACCACCCTCGGCGCCGGCGGCCAGCAAATCAACAGCCAGACCGGCGAAGTGAAGGTCAAGGGCCTGGAGCTGGAAGCCGTGTCTGATGTGACCGAGAACCTCAAGGTCATCGCCGCCTACACCCTGGCGAAATCCGAGGTGCAAAAAGGCATCTACAAAGGCAACCGCCTGACCTTGATGCCGAACCAGCAAGCCTCCCTGTGGACCGACTACACCTGGCACACCGGCCTGCTCGACGGCTTCGGCATCGGCTTTGGCGCCCGCTACACCGGCAACACCTACGGCGACCAGGCCAACACCTGGCTGGGCAAGGCCAACGCCTACACCGTATTCGACGGCGCGGTGCACTACGACCTCGGCCGCCTGGACAACAGCCTCAAGGGCGCATCGGTCAAGTTGAACGCCACCAACCTGTTCAACAAGGACTACCTGTCCACCTGTGACGGCAACTACTGCTACTTCGGCGACCAACGCAGCGTCGTCGCCAGCGCCACCTACCAGTGGTAATCGGCTGAGTTAACCACCGGGCCGCCCAAGGGGCGGCTTCGGTGTGTCTGAAGGTTGAAAACATGAAAAGCAAAACCATCCGCCGCTGGTCCTTCATTCACACCTGGACCAGCCTGATCTGCACGGTATTCCTGCTGCTGCTCGCCCTCACCGGCCTGCCGCTGGTGTTTCACCACGAGATCGACCATCTATTGGGCAACGAGCCCGAGCTGGCGCAGATGCCCGCCGATACGCCGCAGCTCAACCTCGAGCAGCTTGTAGCCAAGGCGCAGGCCCATCGCCCCGGCGACGCTATGCAGTACCTGGCCTGGGACGAAGACGACAAGAACGGCGTGATCGCGATCATGGCCGCCACGGCCGGCACAGAACCCAATTCGTCGCACACCTTCATGCTCGACGCGCGCACCGGCGAAGCCCTGGAAACCCCGGCGGCCAACGGCGGGTTCACGCTGTTCCTGCTGCGCCTGCATGTGGACATGTTCGCCGGCCTGCCGGGCAAGCTGTTGCTGGCGTTCATGGGGATTCTGTTTGTGCTGGCGATCATCTCCGGCACGGTGCTGTACCTGCCGTTCATGCGCCGCCTGACATTCGCCACCGTGCGCCAGGACAAATCCACCCGCCTGCGCTGGCTCGACCTGCACAACCTGATCGGCGTGGTCACCCTGACCTGGGCGCTGGTGGTGGGCGTGACCGGGGTGATCAGCGCCTGCGCCGACCTGATCATCGCCGCCTGGCGCCAGGACAGCCTCAGCGCCATGATCGCCCCCTACAAAAACGCCCCGCCACTGACCCAACGCGCACCGGCCACCGAGCTGCTGGCGATTGCCGCCAAGGCCGCCCCCGGCATGGAACCGGACTTCATCGCGTTCCCCGGCACGCGCTTTTCCAGCGAGCACCATTACGCCGTGTTCATGAAAGGTAGCACTCACCTCACCTCGCATTTGCTCACGCCGGTACTGATCGACGCCAGCACCCTGGCCGTCACCGCCATCGCCGAACGGCCGTGGTACATGGACGCCATGGGCATGTCCCAGCCGCTGCATTTTGGCGACTACGGCGGCATGCCGATGAAGATCCTGTGGGCGGCGCTGGATGTGCTGACCATCATCGTGCTGGTGAGCGGGATTTACCTGTGGATCGTAAGGCGCCGAGCATGAAGCCACGTCAGTCGAGTTTCTGGAAGGTCTTCGGGATTCCGCTGGGCATCGGCCTGCTCAGCGCCACCGGGTTGTTTGCAGCGCTGCTCGGGGATGGGCTGTGGGATTCGCTCAGTTGGCTCGGGCTGGGCATCCCCGCTGCAATTGGTACTTGGGCCTTGCTCAAACGGTGAGATAGATTAGCGCAGCCCATTCAGAGGAATGCCCATGTCCGCTCCCAGCATGACCTTGTTCCACAACCCCGCTTCACCGTTCGTTCGTAAGGTTCGCGTGCTGCTGGCTGAAACCGGCCAGCAGGACCGCGTCGCCCTGCACGGCTGCATGCCGACCCCGGTCAACCCGGATGCGCAGGTGGTGCAAGGCAACCCCGTGGGCAAGATCCCGGCCCTGCGCCTGGCCGATGGCACGGTGCTGCACGACAGCCGGGTGATCCTCGATTACTTCGATCACCAGCACGTCGGCCCCGCGCTGATCCCCCGCGACGGTCCGGCCCGCTGGCGCCGCCTGACCCTGGCCTCGATGGCCGACGGCATCATGGATGCCGCCGTGCTGGTGCGCTACGAAACCGCCCTGCGCCCGGCAGAAAAACACTGGGACCAATGGCTCGACGAACAGCGCAACAAGATCCGTCGCACCCTCGCCGAGCTGGAAGCCGATACGGTTGCCGAGCTGGCCAGCCATTTCGACATCGCCGCCATCAGCGTGGCCTGCGCCCTGGGTTACCTCGACTTCCGCCACCCGGATATGCAATGGCGCCTGGACAACCCGCAGCTTGCCGCCTGGTACGCGCAGGTCAGCCAGCGCCCTTCGATGCTGGAAACCCAGCCACCGCTTTGACAGTCACTGTAGTCCGGTGTGGGAGGGGGCTTGCCCCCGATGGCGGTGGGGCAGCGACAGGTGAAGTAACAGACACACTGCAATCGGGGGCAAGCCACCTCCCACATTGGCCGGTGGCAAGGTTGAGATAGTCGATGATCCTCGCCTTCATTTGCTGATCCTCGCGCAACCCGATCATTGCACCGCCTCCAGGTCAAACGCCAACGGCTCGGCCGCCTTGCGTTTGCCCACGCGATACCAGTCCAACTTGCGCGTCAACACCATCACCGTGCCCAGCAGGCCGAACAGCAGCAACGAGCCCATCAGCAACGCGTAGTCCTCGGCACTCAACAACCCGTACAGCAAGCCATACAACGCCGCCAACCCCGCCGAAAAGCCCAGGCCATGGGCCACGCTGCGCAGTACGTGACACACATAGAAGCCGATCAACAACACACAGGCACTGGCCGAGATCAGGTAGGCCAGGGCGAAGCCTATGTGTTCGGACAACGACAGCAACAGCAGGTAGAAGAACGCCAGCGCAAAACCCACCAACGCGTACTGCACCGGGTGCACCGCCAGGCTCTTGAGCACTTCGAACAGGAAGAAGCCGGCAAAGGTCAGGGCGATGAACAGCAGCGCGTATTTGATCGCACGGTCGCTCTTGAGGTACTGGTCCACCGGGTCGATGAAGTTCACGCCGAAGCTGCGGTTATTGAAGTCATTGCAGCCCTGGCCGTCCAGGCAGGTTTGCAGGGCCTGTTCGAGGTTGGTGGAGAAAAATGAGGTCTGCCAGTTGGCGGTAAACCCCTTGTCGGTGACCTCGCGCTGCGCCGGCAGGAAGTTGCCGATAAAGCTGGGGTGCGGCCAGTTGGAGGCGAGTGACACCTGGCTGGTCTTGCCCACCGGCACCACTTGCAATTGCTCGGTGCCTTGCAGGCGCAGGTCGAAGGCAAAGTCCACGACATAGGGCTTTTTGCTGTCCTGCTCCGGCAGCGCCACGTGCACGCCTTCACCCAGCCAGTCCACCTGGGAGCCCGGTTCGAACTCCAGCTGCTGACTGCCCAGCTCCAACTTCAGCGCATTCTCGATGCCGCGAATATCGCTGATGCCCACCGCCAGAAACGCCGGCTCAAAGCGGTAATCGGCAAAGTTCTCGGTGATACCCAACTGCGCGGGCAATTCGAAACGCCCGCTGATGCGGTTGTCGGCATGGAACAGCCGCGCCTGGTAGATGCCCCGTGCGCGCAGTTCGGTTTGCACCTTGCCGTCGAGTTCAAAACGGTCCGGCAGGAAATACAGACGACCGCGCTCTTCACGGGTGACTTCGTAGCGTTTGTTGAGCTTTTCATTGAGCTTCCACTCGCGGACGGTCTTGCGATACGGCACCACCATCACCGGGCCGGTGAGGCGCTGGGCGTAGCTGGAGCTGCGGGCGATGTCCATCAGGACGCCGTCGCGCAGTTGCTGGCGGTCGCTGATGATGCCGTTGATCATCAGCAACGGAATCAGCAATAGCAGGATCAGCAGCGCAATCGCGCCAAGTTTGAAAAGCAGGCTGCGGTTCATGGGTCTCTCCCTGTTTTGATGGGGGAGAGTCTGGGCAGCCTGTGTGGGAGATTTATGTGGGCAATGTGGAGACTGTATGGAGATGCAGCACCACTTGCACGCCGCTTTGCACGTTGCCGATCTGCAACGCGCCGCCGTGCAGCTTCATCACTTCCTCGACAAAGTTGAGGCCCAGGCCGGTGCTTTTGCGCCCGCTGGCCGGGCGTGGCAGCGAGTAGAACCGTTCGCTCAGGCGCGGCAGGGCGTAGTCGGGAATCGGCGCGGCCTGGTTGAACAGGCTCACCTGCACGTCGTTGTGCCGGGTCTGCGCGCTGAATTTCAAGGTGCCGCCTGGCGGTGTGAAATCTAGCGCGTTATCCAGCAAGTTGCCCAGGGCCTGGCGCAGCAGGAAGGGTTCGCCGTACACCTTCACATCCGCTGCAATCGTCTGTTCGACGTGCAACCCGGCGCCTTCGATCCGCGCACATTGCGCCTTGAGCACATCATCGACCATGGCTGCCAGCGGGATGCTCATTTGCTCTTCCAGGCCCTGGCGTTGCTCGACCTGCGCCAGGTTCAGCAGGCGTTCGATCAACTGCTGCAGGCGTGCGCTTTCGCTGTCGATATTGCCGACGAAGCGCTGCTGTTGCTCACGGGTCATATCGCCCTGCAACAGCTCTGCCGCGCCGCGTATCGCGGCCAGCGGGCTCTTCAACTCGTGGGTCAGGGTGTGCACATAGTGTTCGACGTAGGCCTTGCCTTCCAACTGCGTGCGCATGTGCTCGACGGCGGTGGACAACTGCTTGAGTTCACCGCCACGGTAATGCGGCAACTCGGCGCGCCGGCCCTCGCTGACCGCCTCGGCGTAGGCCGTCAAACGACGCAACGCAACGCTCAGCCACCACGACAGCAGCGCGCCGAGCAACAGGCCGAGAACCACCAGGCCCGCGCCGTACCACAGTAGGCGCCGCTCGGTGCGGTCGACGTAGGGCTGCAACGAGCTGTTCGGCTTGGCCACGGTGACCACGCCAATGATCTGGCCGTTGTCACGGATCGGTGCGCCCACGTGCATCACCGAGGAAGTGGGGTCATCCAGCTCGCTGCGGGTGGAGCGCGCACCGTACTCGCCACGCAGGGTCAGGTACACATCGTTCCACTTGGAATAGTCCTGCCCCACCGCTTCGCCCGTGGAGTCGAGCAGCACGATGCCCTTGGCGTCGGTCACGTAGATGCGGTGGTTGACCTGGTTCTTCGGCAGCCCCCAGATGGTCGCGCCCGGCTGGCGATTGCCGTAGGCCTTGAGCAGTTCAGGCCAGTGGCTTTGGCCGAGGGTGCCGTTCTTCACATCGTCGCGCAGGATTTCGGCCAGCAGGTTGGCGGTGTCCACCAGGGTTTCTTCGGTGGACTGGCGCACGCCGGGGCGGATTTCCTTCATCACGGTGCTGAGCACGAAGTAGCCGGTCAGGCCGATAAACAGCGCGTACACCAGGAAAATCCGCAGCCCCAGGCGCATCAGCTGTTGCCTGGGCTGTAGCTGTAGCCGAGGCCGCGATGGGTCTGGATCGGCTCGGCGTCGGCAGCCACGCTGCGTAACTTGCTGCGCAGGCTCTTGATATGGCTGTCGATGTTGCGTTCGTAACCGGCATCCGCCGCCACGCCGACCGCATCCAACAGTTGCTCGCGGCTGAATACGCGCTCGGGTTGCTCCAGCAGGCTTTGCAACAGCCGAAACTCGTGACGCGTGAGGCTCAACGGCTGGCCGCGATACATGATCTGCATGCGCTCCAGGTCCACCTGGAACACCGCCGGCGCAGCACCTGGGCCAATCCGCTTGAGGATCGCCCTCACCCGCGCGGTCACTTCCCGTGGGCTGAACGGCTTGACCACATAATCGTCGGCGCCGATTTCCAGCCCCACCACCCGGTCGATCTCGCCATCCCGCGCGCTGAGGAACATCACCGGCACTTCGCTGAACCGGCGCAGTTGCTTGCAGGTTTCAAACCCGGTGATGTCCGGCAGGCCGATGTCGAGGATGATCAGGTCGGCCGGGGTCTGGCGTTGATGCTCCAGCGCCGCCTGGCCGAGTGTCAGCCAGGTGGTGGTGAAGCCCTCGCCTTGCAGGGCGAATATCAGCGTGTCGGCTATCGCCGCTTCGTCTTCGACAATCAGGATGTGGGGCATGGTGGTCCGTCAGCAGTCCGGTTTGTCAGCAGTGTAACGACGCGCCGGGTTGACCGCAGCGCCGAACTCACGCAAAGCCTTGGCGCCGATCAGCAGCGGGTAGTTGAAGCTGCTGCGGTCGGTGAGGTTGACCTCAACGGTGCGCTTGACGTCGCCCAGGCACATTTCCAGGTCGATCACCGGGCGCTTGGCCACGGTGGCTTCGTCCTTGTCCTCATCTTCGTCGGCGCGGCTCTTGATCTTGCTGATGCGCGAGACTTTGTGCTCGTAGACCTTATCGGACGCGTCCTTGCCGCCGAGGCGGAAACGCACCCAATCGTCACCGTCACGGGTGAAGGTCTGGATGTCGCGGGCCGACAGCGAGGCGGTCAGCGCGCCAGTGTCCATCTTGGCCTTGAAGGTTTCGCCGATCTCCGGCAACTGGATATATTCGTAGCGACCGTAGAGGGTCGGTTCGGCGGCCATGACCGGCACGGCAACCAGGGCGAGGGAGGCAAGAAGCAGTTTCACGAAGTGATGTCCTCGGAAAGAAGTAGGCGGATTCTAGACCGCAAAAGCGCCGGTTAGTTAGCTAACCCCACCATACCCGGCACATTGTGAAACATTCGTACGGTGATTTGCGATTTGGCCTCTAGACTCACCTTGCTTATGATGGCCCGCCCACAAGATTCCAAGAGTTACTTATGCGCCGCCTGCTCACCGGCTGTTTCGTCACCCTGCTGCTCTTGCTCAACACCCTCGTGCTGTTCGGTCCGTTGATGGTGTTTGCCCTGCTCAAGCTGGTAGCCCCGGGGCGCTTGCGTGACTACATGTCATGGGCGGTGATGTGGATCGCCGAGACCTGGGCCGAGATCGACAAACTGATTTTCTCGCTGTGCATCCCGACCCAATGGGACATTCGCGGCGGCGACGATCTGCGCGGTGACACCAGTTACCTGGTGATCAGTAACCACCAATCCTGGGTCGATATCCCGGCCTTGATCCAGGCCCTCAACCGCCGCACGCCATTCTTCAAATTCTTCCTGAAAAAAGAGCTGATCTGGGTGCCCTTCCTGGGCCTGGCCTGGTGGGCGCTGGATTACCCGTTCATGAAGCGCTACACCAAGGCATTCCTGGCCAAGCATCCCGAACTGGCGGGGCAGGATTTGAAGATCACCAAAGAGGCCTGTGAGCTGTTCAAGCGCCAGCCGGTGACGGTGGTCAATTATCTGGAAGGCACGCGGTTCAGCGAGGCCAAGCGCAGACAGCAGGGCTCACCTTTCACCCGCTTGCTCAAGCCCAAGGCGGGCGGCGTGGCGTTTGTGCTGGCGGCGATGGGAGAGCAACTGGACGCGGTGCTGGACGTGACGGTGGTCTACCCGCAAGACAGGATTCCAGGGTTCTGGGATTTGATTTGCGGATCGGTGCCGAAGGTGATCATCGATATCCGCACCCGCGAGCTGGACCCGGCGTTGTGGCGAGGGGATTACGAGAACGATCCGGCGTTTCGCCAGACCGTCCAGGACTGGGTCAACCAGCTCTGGACGGAAAAGGACGCACGCATCGAACAACTGCGCGCGGATAATTTTTAACTGCCGGTGCCCCAGGCCTGCGCCAGCTTGCCCAGCACCGAGCTGCTGGCACCCTGGCCACCCAGGTATTGCAGGATCACCGGGGCAAACTGGCCGATCATGCCGCTGTCCATGCCCAGGGCGCTGAACGCGGTGTTCAGGTCGTTGGTGTTCTTCACGTTACCCAACAGGCCGTCGAGGCCGCTGGTCTTGCTACCGCCAGCCTGGCCGAGCATCCCGCTCAAGGCCCCGAGGCTACCCAACGCATTGTTGCCCGACAACTGGTCGAGGCCCGGCACGCTGTTGCCCAGTTGCGAATAGTCGTTGCCGCTCAGTTTGTTCTTGGCCAGGCCCAGCATGGCGCCCGTACCGCCGACCGCTTGCTCGGGGGTGATGTTCAGTTGCGAGGTCAGGGCGCTCAACAGGCCGGCCGTCTCGGACGACGGTGCGGCAGCCGCTGCCTTGTTGTTACCACCCTGCATGCCGGAAATGGCATTGGCCGCGTCGCCAAGGCTGAACCCTGCGGCAAGCACCGGGCCGGCTGCCAGGGTCATCAGGCAGGAAAGGGCGAAACCGCGTGAAATCTTCATCGAAACAACCTCTGGGTGTAGGAGCTAAAAGCAGGCGTTTGACTGACAGTCCGGAACGATTGTTCCCACACCAAGGTTAGTTCAGATTTCTCTGCATCCAAATCACCTCGGCCCGCGTATAGCCTGCATACGCCACTCGGAGTTGGATGGAATGAATGCCCAGGCTGGACTACCCTCCGCGTACCGCGTGCAGTCCCGTCACCCTCGAACGAGGGTCTGGAGAAGCCCTATTAGCGCCGATGATGCTGACCCATTGCGCCCTTTGCTGGCGCAATGTGCCCTGGGTAACCGCCAGGCATTCGAAACCCTCTACCGCAGCGTTTCGCCGCGCCTGCACGGTGTAGCCCTGCGTTTCATGGGCCGCCCGGACCTGGCCGAAGAGGTGTTGCAGGAAGCCTTCGTGCGTATCTGGTACAACGCCTCCCGCTACGAAGCGCACCTGTCTGCGCCGATGACCTGGATGGTCAACATCACCCGCAACCTGGCTATCGACCAATTGCGCAAACACCGTGAACAGCCGCTGGCAGAGGGTCAGCAAGACGCCTTGCTCGATGAGGCCCCCAGCGCCCACGACCAACTCGACAGCGAACGCCAAGCCCGCACCTTGAACCGTTGCCTGGACACCCTCGACGGCATGCAACGCCAGTCGATCAGCGTGGCTTACTTCCAGGGCCTGTCGTGCTCGGAATTGGCCGAACACTTGGCCGCGCCCCTGGGCTCGGTCAAATCCTGGATTCGTCGCGGCATGGAACGCCTGCGCAGGTGCCTTGAATCATGAACTACCAGACCACCGCCCTGCGCCGCGCCCTGGCCGCCGACTACGCCATAGGCCTGATGCCCGCCACCGCGCGCAGGCGTTTTGATGCCCTGCTGCTGGAGGATGCCGCGCTGCGCGTGGAACTCGGCCACTGGCAGGACGCACTCGCCAGCCTGACCTGCGCCTTGCCCGAGCGACCGGTGCCCGCACATGTGTGGGAAGGCATCAAGGCGCGAATCGAGCCGCAAGTGCTGCATGTGCCGGCGAAAAAACCGTTCTGGATGAACCTGCGCCTGCTGGCGGCAGCGTTTGGCATCGTCATTGCTGTGCTGGTGGGCGTGCTGTATCAGCGCGACCTGGGGGTGGAATACAACGCCACGCTGGTCGCCGCCAACCAGCAACCGGCGCTGCAGATCAAGGCGTTTGCCGACCACCTGCAAGTCGAGCCGCTGGCATTGGCCGCTCTTGAGCCGACACGCGCCCTGGAACTGTGGGCCATTCCTGCCGGGGGCAAGCCGATATCCCTGGGCCTGGTGCCAGTGGCGGGCAAAGGTCGAATCGCGTTGAACAAAGCGCAGCAGGCGCTGCTGAAAACACCGCTGACCCTCGCCGTCAGCCTGGAGCCACAAGGGGGCTCGCCGACCGGCCAACCGACCGGGCCGGTGCTGTATCAGGGTCAATTAGCATCACTTTGAGGTGAGATGGCGCCAGGAACCCGGCGCGCAGACTGTCAGATCTGTGGGAGGGCTTGCCCCTCCCACATTTGGAACGCGGTATCCCAGGGATTTAAGCCGCGCTAAAGAGTTTGTGCGGATCAATCACAAACTTCTTCGGCACACCCGCATCGAACTCGCCATACCCACGCGGCGCATCGTCCAGGCTGATGACCTGCACGCCCACGATTTCGGCAATGTTGATACGGTCCCACATGATCGCCTGCATCAGCTGGCGGTTGTACTTCATCACCGGCGTCTGGCCGGTGTGGAAGCTGTGGGACTTGGCCCAGCCCAAACCAAAGCGAATGCTCAGGCTGCCCATTTTTGCGGCGGCATCCACGGCACCCGGATCTTCGGTGACGTACAGGCCAGGGATACCGATCTTGCCCGCCACGCGCACCACGCCCATCAGCGAGTTGAGCACGGTGGCCGGGGCTTCCGCCTTGACGCCTTCGTGACCATGACCACGGGCTTCGAAGCCCACGGCATCGACGGCGCAGTCCACTTCCGGCTCGCCCAGCAGTGCGGCGATCTGTTCGTGCAGCGGGGTGTCCTTGGACAGGTCGGCAATTTCGAAACCCTGGGCCTTGGCGTGGGCCAGGCGGACCGGGTTGACGTCGCCGATGATCACCACGGCAGCGCCCAGCAGGCGGGCGGAAGCAGCAGCCGCCAAGCCCACAGGACCGGCACCGGCGATGTAGACCGTGCTGCCTGGGCCAACGCCGGCAGTGACGGCGCCGTGGTAGCCGGTCGGGAGAATGTCGGAGAGGCAGGTCAGGTCGCGGATTTTCTCCATGGCCTTGTCGCGATCCGGCAGTTTGAGCAGGTTGAAGTCGGCGTACGGCACCAGTACGTATTCGGCCTGGCCGCCGGTCCAGTCACCCATGTCGACATAGCCGTAGGCGCCACCAGCACGGGCCGGGTTGACGGTCAGGCACACGCCGGTGTGTTGCTCTTTGCACGAGCGGCAGCGGCCGCAGGCTACGTTGAACGGTACGGACACCAGGTCGCCGATTTTCAGGTTCTCGACGTCGCTGCCCTTCTCGATCACTTCACCGGTAATTTCATGACCGAGCACCAGGCCGGTCTGGGCAGTGGTACGGCCACGCACCATGTGTTGGTCGGAGCCGCAGATGTTGGTGGAGACCACGCGCAGGATGACGCCGTGCTCGATCTTCCTGCCACGGGGGTCCTGCATTTTGGGATAGTCGATTTTCTGTACTTCGACCTTGCCGTTGCCGAGATACACGACACCACGATTACCAGACATGCTTTCACCTCGCTGTTGTTTTTATGGAACTGCGTTGCCCAGGCAGGCAGCGCGTTAAGTGCTCGGGTACAGATGCTGTTATTGCGTTGTTAGTGAGGGCCTCATCGGGGGCAAGCCCCCTCCCACATTTTGAAATGCGTTCCCCTGTGGGAGGGGGCTTGCCCCCGATTGGCGCGAGTCAGAGCACCACCGTCCGATTGGCGTTCAAAAACACCCGCCGCTCAATGTGATACCCCACCGCCCGGGCCAACGTCAGCCCTTCGATATCCCGCCCCTTGGCAATCAAGTCCTCGGGATAGTGGCTGTGATCCACCACCTCCACGCCCTGGGCGATGATCGGGCCTTCGTCCAGGTCGTTGTTGATGTAATGCGCCGTGGCGCCCACCAGCTTCACGCCCTTGTTGTACGCCTGGTGATACGGCTTGGCGCCCTTGAACCCCGGCAGCAACGAGTGGTGAATATTGATGGCCTTGCCATCCAGCTTGCGGCACAGCTCCGGCGACAGCACTTGCATGTAGCGCGCAAGGATCACCAATTCGGCGCCGGTGTCTTCCACCACTTGCCACACCTGACGCTCCTGGGACGGTTTGTCGTTGGGGTCGAGGGGGAAATGGTAGTAGGGAATCTGGTGCCAGTCGGCCAACGGTTTCAGATCGGGGTGATTGGACACCACCGCCACCACGTCCATCGACAGTTGGCCGATGCGCTGGCGGTACAGCAGGTCGTTGAGGCAGTGATCGGCCTTGGAGACCATGATCACCACTTTTGGCCGGTAGTTCGGCGCCGTCAGCTCGAAGATCATGCCGAAGGCTTCACCCCGCGTGGCCAGGCCATCGCGGAACGCCTGCTCGTCAAAACCGTCCGGCTGGCGGAATTCCACGCGGATAAAGAACCGGCCCGAAAGCCGATCATCGAACGAGTGGTGCTCAGTGACGTAGCAACCCTGTTCGAACAAGTAGCGGGTGACCGCGTCCACCGTGCCGAGCACGCTGGGGCAGTCGGCGGTCAAAATCCATGTATCGGGTGCGCGGCTCATAATGCAATCCTCAGGCCCTTGTGGCGAGGGGGCTTATCCCCCGTTGGGCTGCGAAGCAGCCCTTAAACCTGCTGCTCGGTTATTTCAGGATAAATGCGCTGACTGTATGGGGACCGCTGCGCGCTCCAACGGGGGACAAGCCCCCTCGCCACAACAGCCCTCTTGTGCTCATTCAATCAGGCTTGGACGCTCAGGCCGAACTCGGCCGACGCATCCTGCAACCACAACCACCAGTAGTCCGAGAAGCTGCGACGGATCAGCAGTTCCCAGGTGTCCTCGGCCGTGTGGCGGATCACCAGTTGTGACTTGGCGAACACCGTGCCCACCGCCTTGCCCACCGGGAAGTTGTTGGGGTGCACGTCGTAGCTGGTGGACTTCATCAGCACATCGCGCACGTTCGGGCCGCTGAGTTCGAGGATCTGCTGGCCGCCGCTGACATTGACGACCTGGATATGCAAGTCGCCCAGGGCGGCACGCAGGTTTTGCTCGGCGGCGAATTCTTCACCGCTCGGCACGATCAGCAACCACTCATCCGGGCCGAGCCATTGCAGGCTGGTTTCGCCCTTGACGATCACTTGCAGCGCACCGGGCAACTCGATGCCGATGGCTTTGTGCACGCCGGCGGCGAAGGCTGCATCGTGGCCGTCACCACGAATAGTCAGGTGGCCCAGGAGTTTCTTTTCACGCACGGTCACACCGGCGTTCTTGCGGCCCTTGCCGACCAGGCTGGCGAGGTCGGCATGGTGCAGCGACGACTCGGCCTTGGCGCCGGAGGTGGGGCGTTGTTGGTAAACATTGGCTGCTGTCATAAAGCACCTGTTCTAAATGCTGTGGTGTCTGTTCTGGCCTCATCGGGGGCAAGCCCCCTCCCACAGGGGAATGCATTTCAACATGTGGGAGGGGGCTTGCCCCCGATACAGGCGACTCGGTCCATCAGATGTTCTGGCGATCGCCTTTCGGGTCGAAGAACACCGAAGAAACAATCTCCGCCTCGATCACGCTGCCATCGGCCTGCGGTGAGAACACCCGCTCGCCGATGCGCTTCAAGCCACCCTTCACCACCGCCATCGCGAACGAATAGCCGAGGGAGTTGTGGGCATAGCTTGAGGTGACGTGACCGACCATCTTCATCGGGATCGACTGCTTCGGATCAAACACCAGTTGCGCGCCTTCCGGCAGCCACACCTTCGGATCGACCGGCTTCAAGCCCACCAGTTGCTTACGCTCTTCACGCACGCAGTCTTCACGGTTCATGCCGCGCCAGCCGATCCACGAGAACGGCTTGGTCCGGCCCACGCACCAACCCATGTTCAGGTCGTCCGGGGTCATCGAGCCGTCGGTGTCCTGGCCGACGATGATGAAGCCCTTCTCGGCCCGCAGCACGTGCATGGTCTCGGTGCCGTACGGGGTCAGGTTGTACTTCTTGCCGGCGTCGACGATTTTTTCCAGCACGCCCATGGCGTAGTCGGCTTGCACGTTGACTTCGTACGACAGCTCACCGGTAAACGAGATACGGAACACCCGCGCCGGTACGCCGCCGACCAAGCCTTCTTTCCAGGTCATGAACGGGAAGCCGTCCTTGTCCAGGTCGATGTCGGTGACTTCGGCCAGCAGCTTGCGGCTGTTGGGGCCAGACAGCGTCATGGTTGCCCAGTGGTCGGTGACCGAGGTGAAGTACACCTTGAGGTCTGGCCATTCGGTCTGTTGGTAGATTTCCAGCCACTGCAGCACGCGTGCCGCGCCGCCGGTGGTGGTGGTCATCAGGAAGTGGTTGTCGGCCAGGCAGGCGGTGACGCCGTCGTCGAAGACCATGCCGTCTTCCTTGCACATCAGGCCGTAGCGCGCCTTGCCCACGTCGAGCTTGGTCCAGGCGTTGGTGTAGATGCGGTTGAGGAACTCACGCGCGTCCGGGCCCTGGATGTCGATCTTGCCCAGGGTCGATGCATCGAGCAGGCCGACGCTGTCGCGCACGGCCAGGCATTCGCGCTTGACTGCGGCGTGCAGGTCTTCACCGTTGCGCGGGAAATACCATGGGCGTTTCCACTGGCCGACATCTTCAAACTCGGCGCCGTTCTTCACGTGCCAGGCGTGCAGCGCGGTGTAGCGTACCGGCTCGAAGATGTGCCCACAGTGACGGCCCGCTACCGCGCCGAAGGTGACCGGCGTGTAGTTGGGACGGAACATGGTGGTGCCCATCTGCGGGATGGTCACGTTCAGCGAACGGGCGGCAATGGCCAGGCCGTTGACGTTGCCCAGCTTGCCCTGGTCGGTGCCGAAGCCCAGCGCGGTGTAGCGCTTGACGTGCTCGACCGACTCGAAACCTTCACGGGTCGCCAGTTCGATGGCGGCGGCGGTCACGTCGTTCTGCAGGTCGACGAATTGCTTCGGCGCTCGTGCAGTGGGCTTGTCGTGTGGCACTTGGTAAATAGCCAAAGTCGGCTCTTCCAGGCGGCTGAGCGCTTTCGGCAAGGTACCTTCCACTGGCGCGAAACCGGCTTCGCTGGCCGCGCGCACGCCGCCTTCAAAACCATCCGCCAGGGAATCGCCAAGGCCGTAGACGCCGTTGATACCACCGACGCACACGCGTTTCTGCGGGGCTTCGCCCGGTACGAAACCGAGGATATCTTCACGCCAGGTCGGCTTGCCGCCCAGGTGCGAAGCCAGGTGGACCACCGGGCTGTAGCCGCCGGAGCTGGCGACCAGGTCGCACTCCAGCCATTCGCCGGGGCTGGTGACTTTATGCGCCTTCACATCGATCGCGGCCACGCGGGCGGCGGTCACGTGCTTGCTGCCACGGGCTTCGATCACGGCGCTGCCGGTGAGGATACGAATGCCTTTGGCGCGGGCTTCTTCCACCAGCGCACCGCGTGGGTTGTGGCGCACATCGGCCACCGCCACCACTGCAAGGCCGGCATCGAGCCAGTCCAACGCAACGCGGTAGGCGTGGTCGTTGTTGGTCGACAGCACCAGTTTCTTGCCGGGGGCCACGCCGTAGCGACGCACGTAAGTGGAGACCGCACCGGCCAACATGTTGCCCGGCACATCGTTGTTGCCGTACACCAGCGGACGCTCGCACGCACCGGTCGCCAGCACCACACGCTTGGCGCGCACACGGTGGATACGCTGGCGCACCACGCCAATCGGCGCACGGTCACCGAGGTGGTCGGTGAGACGTTCGTGAATGGTCAGGAAGTTATGGTCGTGGTAGCCGTTGACGGTGGCGCGTGGCAGCAGCACCACGTCCGGCAGCGCTTTCAATTCAGCGATGACGCTGGCAACCCATTCGGCAGCCGGCTTGCCGTCGAGGCTTTCACGGGAATCCAGCAGCGAGCCGCCGAACTCTTCCTGCTCATCGGCGAGGATCACGCGAGCCCCACTGCGGGCGGCGGCCAGTGCGGCAGCCAGGCCAGCAGGGCCGGCGCCGACGACCAGCACGTCACAGTGACGGTTGAAGTTGTCGTAGGTGTCCGGATCGTTCTCGGTCGGCGAGCGGCCAAGACCGGCGGCCTTGCGAATGTACTTCTCGTAGGTCATCCAGAACGATTGCGGGTACATGAAGGTTTTGTAGTAGAACCCCGGCGGCATCAGCTTGCCGCCGACCTTGCCGAGGATGCCCATCACGTCATTGTTGACGTTCGGCCAGCCGTTGGTGCTGGTGGCGACCAGGCCCTGGTACAGCGCCTGTTGGGTGGCGCGCACGTTGGGAATCTGGGTGGCTTCGGTGGCGCCGATCTGCAGCACCGCGTTCGGCTCTTCGGCGCCGGCGGCAAAGATGCCGCGCGGGCGCGAGTACTTGAAGCTGCGGCCAATGATGTCGACGCCGTTGGCCAGCAGGGCGGCGGCCAGTGTGTCGCCTTCAAAGCCTTTGTAGGTCTGGCCGTTGAAAGTAAACGTCAGGACTTTATTACGGTCGATCCGGCCACCGTTGGACAGGCGATTGGTCTGGCTCATACCTTCTCTCCAGAGGCCTTGGCGGTGAATTGTGGCTTCTCACCGATCTTGTAGGTTTCAAGAATTTCGTAGGTCAGGGTGTCGCGGGTCGCGTTGAAGTATTGGCGGCAACCGGCGGCATGAATCCAAAGCTCGTGGTGCAGGCCACGGGGGTTGTCGCGGAAGAACATGTAGTCGCCCCACTCTTCATCGGTGCAGGCATTCGGGTCCAGCGGGCGCGGGATGTGCGCTTGGCCGGATGCGTGGAATTCCTCTTCGGAGCGCAGTTCGCCACAGTGAGGACAGAAGATATGCAACATAGGGAATTTCTCCTGTTAGTGGGCGACGGCCGCAGCGCCGTGTTCGTCGATGAGCGCACCGTTGTGGAAACGGTCGATGGAAAAAGGTGCGGCCAATGGATGCATTTCACCCTTGGCCAGGCTGGCGGCAAACACGTTGCCTGAGCCCGGCGTGGCCTTGAAGCCACCGGTGCCCCAACCGCAGTTGAAGAACATGTTTGGCACCGGGGTCTTGGAGATGATCGGGCAGGCATCCGGCGTGGTGTCGACGATACCGCCCCACTGGCGGTTCATGCGCACGCGGGACAGCACCGGGAACATCTCGACGATGGCCTGGATGGTGTGTTCGATCACCGGGTACGAACCGCGCTGGCCGTAGCCGTTGTAGCCGTCGATACCGGCGCCAATCACCAGGTCGCCCTTGTCGGACTGGCTGATGTAACCGTGTACGGCGTTGGACATGATCACACTGTCGATAATCGGCTTGATCGGCTCCGACACCAACGCTTGCAGCGGGTGGGATTCGATCGGCAGGCGGAACCCGGCGAGCGAAGCCATGTGCCCGGAGTTACCGGCAGTCACCACACCGACGCGCTTGGCGCCGATGAAGCCCTTGTTGGTTTCCACCCCGATGCACACGCCGTTTTCCTTGCGGAAGCCAATCACTTCGGTCTGCTGGATCAAGTCCACGCCGAGGGCGTCGGCGGCACGGGCAAAGCCCCAGGCCACGGCATCGTGACGGGCCACGCCGCCGCGCCGTTGCACGGTGGCGCCGAGTACTGGATAGCGGGTGTTCTTGGAGCAGTCGAGGTACGGGATCTCGTCGGCCACTTGCTTGGCGTTGAGCAGTTCGCCGTCCACACCGTTGAGGCGGTTGGCGCTGACGCGGCGCTCGGAATCACGGATGTCCTGCAGGGTGTGGCACAGGTTGTAAACGCCACGCTGGGAGAACATCACGTTGTAATTGAGGTCCTGGGACAGGCCTTCCCACAGTTTCATCGCGTGCTCGTACAGGTGCGCCGACTCGTCCCACAGGTAGTTGGAACGCACGATGGTGGTGTTGCGCGCGGTGTTACCGCCGCCCAGCCAGCCTTTCTCGACCACGGCCACGTTGGTGATGCCGTGCTCTTTGGCCAGGTAGTAAGCGGTCGCCAGACCATGCCCGCCGCCGCCGACGATGACCACGTCGTAGACCTTTTTAGGGGTCGGCGTGCGCCACATCTTCTGCCAGTTTTCGTGGTGGCTGAGGGAGTGCTTGAAGAGGCCGAAGCCCGAGTAGCGTTGCATAGTCATTACTCCAAAACCGCGCTCAGCGATAAACCGGGAAATCAGCGCACAGGGCAGACACGTGCTTGGCCACGTTGGCCTCCACATCGGCATCGCCGAGGTTGTCGAGGATGTCGCAGATCCAGCCGGCCAGTTCGATGCACTGCGGCACTTTGAAACCACGCGTGGTCACCGCTGGGGTGCCGATGCGCAGGCCCGAGGTCACGAACGGCGACTGCGGGTCATTCGGCACCGCATTCTTGTTGACGGTGATATGGGCGCGACCGAGGGCGGCGTCCGCCTCTTTGCCAGTGAGCCCCTGACGGATCAGGCTAACCAGGAACAGGTGGTTATCGGTGCCGCCGGACACGACATCGTAGCCGCGTTTGATAAACACGCTGGCCATGGCCTGGGCGTTGTCGATCACTTGTTGCTGATAAGCCTTGAAGCCTGGTTCCAGCGCTTCCTTGAAGCACACGGCCTTGCCGGCGATGACGTGCATCAGCGGGCCGCCCTGGGCACCGGGGAACACGGCAGCGTTGAGTTTCTTTTCAATTTCTTCGTTGGCCTTGGCCAGGATCAGGCCGCCACGGGGACCGCGCAGGGTCTTGTGGGTGGTGGTGGTGACCACGTCGGCGTACGGCAGTGGGTTCGGGTACAGGCCGGCGGCAACCAGGCCGGCGACGTGGGCCATGTCGACGAACAGCAGCGCGCCGACCTTGTCCGCGATCTGACGGAAGCGCGGGAAATCCAGGGTCTTGGAGTAGGCGGAGAAACCGGCCACGACCATTTTCGGTTTGTGTTCGACGGCCAGGCGCTCGACTTCGTCGTAGTCGATCAGGCCGGTGTCGGTGTTGATGCCGTACTGCACCGCGTTGTACAGCTTGCCCGAGGACGACACCTTGGCGCCGTGGGTCAGGTGACCGCCGTGGGCCAGGCTCATGCCCAGGATGGTGTCGCCAGCGTTGATCAGGGCCAGGTATACAGCACTGTTGGCGGACGAACCGGAGTGCGGCTGCACGTTGGCGTAGTCGGCGCCGAACAGCTGCTTGGCGCGCTCGATGGCCAGGGCTTCGACTTTGTCCACGTGCTCGCAGCCACCGTAGTAGCGCTTGCCCGGGTAGCCTTCGGCGTATTTGTTGGTGAGGCCACTGCCTTGGGCTTCCATCACGCGCTTGCTGGTGTAGTTCTCCGACGCGATCAGCTCGATATGATCTTCCTGGCGCTGCTCCTCGGCATTCATGGCCGCCAGCAGTGCGTCGTCATATCCCTGGATCTGGTCTTGTTTGCTGAACATCGCGTCTCTCCCAGCCTTTCGTATTGTTGAGGCCCGTGCAGGGCCCTTTGATGCGATGGTAGGGCTGGCGCAGACAGGTCAAATGCCTACGCACGCCACGCAAAGGTGCGTTTACGACATAGCGGGAACAACGCGGAAAAAATGTGGGAGGGGGCTTGCCCCCGATTGCAAAGTGTCAGCCACTGCATCTGCAAGCTGGCCCACCGCTATCGGGGGCAAGCCCCCTCCCACAGGGGATTACGCGATGATCTGGCGGATGAGTAGCAGCAGCAGGAAATGCAGGGGATAGAGGGTGTAGGCCCAGCGGCGCATAGCGGGTGGCGAGATGTTTTGCCCATGCCGCAATAAGACCAAGCCTGCCAATGGCGCAATCAGGCACGCAGCCAACCCCAACAGCGCCACAGGCGTGCCGCTATCGAGCAGGATTTGCCATTGGTTGGCGGCGACACAGACCAAACCTGGCAATAGGCTGAAATACCATGGGCGACTGAACACCAACAGCATAGCCAGCGGCAGCAAGACCCCAAACAAACCGAACATCAACTGCGCGGAAAACACCGCCGCAATCGTGACGGCAATCGCCGCCAATCCTCGATCAAAAAACGTCTTCTGCTGCCATCCTCGGGCAACCAGCAAACCCAGCGCCAGGGTTGGCAACACATTCAACGTATCGGCATCCTCGATAAACAGCCGGTACGGCACTTCGCTGATCACACTGAACAGCAGTAGCCATCCCAGGTAACGCCACTGCCCCCTCACAGGCGTGTTTCTGACCCGATGCAGATTCGCCGCAATCGCCAGGCAAAACCATGGGAACGCCAGGCGCCCCGGCACATACAAACCATCCAGGCTTAAACCGACATAGCGCAGGTGGTCCAGCACCATACTCAACAGCGCCAGCCACTTGAGCAGATCCAAGGCGCCATCGCGGACACGTCCGACAGGCATCGTTCCAGTACCGTGCATAATTCCCCAGTGACTTTGCATTTACAGAACGTGCGCACCCGCGACAATCTTGGTTACAGTGCGCACCAACATCGACCACAGGAATGGGCCATGACCGACAAGAGCCAACAATTCGCCAGTGACAACTATTCCGGCATCTGCCCGGAAGCCTGGGCCGCCATGGAACAAGCCAACCAGGGCCATCAGCGCGCCTACGGCGATGATGAATGGACCCACCGCGCTGCCGACGGTTTCCGCAACCTTTTCGAAACCGATTGCGAAGTGTTCTTCGCCTTCAACGGCACCGCCGCCAACTCGCTCGCGCTGTCTTCGCTGTGCCAGAGCTACCATAGCGTGATTTGCTCGGAAACCGCCCACGTCGAAACCGACGAATGCGGCGCGCCGGAGTTTTTCTCCAACGGCTCCAAACTGCTCACCGCCCGCACCGAAAACGGCAAGCTGACCCCGGAGTCGATCCGCGAGATCGCCCTCAAGCGCCAGGACATCCACTACCCCAAGCCACGCGTGGTCACCCTGACCCAAGCCACCGAAGTCGGCAGCGTGTACACCCCGGAAGAAATCCGCGCCATCAGCGCCACCTGCAAAGAGCTGGGCCTGAACCTGCACATGGACGGCGCACGCTTCTCCAACGCCTGCGCGTTCCTCGGCTGCTCGCCCGCCGACCTGACTTGGAAAGCCGGCGTGGACGTACTGTGCTTTGGCGGCACCAAGAACGGCATGGCCGTGGGTGAAGCGATCCTGTTCTTCAACCACAAGCTCGCCGAAGACTTCGACTACCGCTGCAAACAGGCAGGCCAATTGGCCTCGAAAATGCGCTTCCTCTCCGCGCCCTGGGTGGGCCTGCTGGAAAACGACGCCTGGCTCAAGCACGCACGCCACGCCAACCACTGCGCTCAATTGCTGAGCAGCCTGGTGGCGGATATTCCCGGCGTGGAGTTGATGTTCCCGGTGCAGGCCAACGGCGTATTCCTGCAACTCTCGGAGCCGGCCATCGCCGCGCTGACGGCCAAGGGCTGGCGTTTCTACACCTTCATCGGCAAAGGCGGCGCGCGCTTCATGTGTGCGTGGGATACCGAGGAAGAACGTGTAAGAGAACTGGCGGCGGATATTCGGAAAGTGATGGAAGCCTGATGCGACGGGCGTTTGAGCCCAATTTCAGAGACTGTTTGTACGTATTTCTGACAGTATCTATCTAGCCCCTGCCCTGGATAAGATCTCGTCACCCCGAACCAACGGACGCGTTGTTTCGGGGCTGACTGCCTGCCGAATAGTCGGCTGGAAATGGAAATCCCACAGAGGGCAACATCATGGAAATTCAATGCTACACGACTGATTCTCAGCTCCGCTCCGAGACCAACGCCACCCTCGTCGGCCTGGACGACCTGAGGAAACTGGCGAACGTCGGTGACACTATCATCGAGCCTTCAAGGCTCTTTACCGTCACCGGTAAAGAGTTTGAAATGACAGCATCCGGTGCGTACATCATCAACCTGTTCGTCCGCTAACCACTGACTGTGGGAGGGGGCTTGCCCCCGATGACGGTGGAGCATTAACCAATGCGCTGACTGACACACTGCTATCGGGGGCAAGCCCCCTCCCACATTTAGACCGGTTTCGTTAGTCAGAACTCGATACGCACATCACCCTTCGGCACGCTGCAGCACGACAGGATGTAGCCTTCGGCCTCATCTTCCTCGGTAATCCCGCCGTTGTGGTCCATCTCGACCTCGCCGCCCAGCTTCAGTACCTTGCACGTCCCGCAGATACCCATGCCACAAGCTTTTGGAATCAACAGGCCAAGCTTGGCTGCTGCTGCGTGCACGGTTTCGCCAGGCGCCACGCGAATGCTCTTGCCCGACGCAATAAACTCCACCTGGTGCAGATCCGCCAGGTCGATTTCCGGTGCGTCGGCGGCCTGCTCGGCTTGCTCCACCGCATCCGCACGAGCTTCCGGCGGGGTGGCGCCGAAGGACTCCTCGTGATACCGCGTCATGTCGAAACCCGCCACTTCCAGCAGGCGCTTCACCGCGTTCATGTAAGGCGTAGGCCCGCAGCAGAACACTTCGCGCTCGAGGAAGTCCGGCACCATCAGTTCGAGCATCTTGTGGTTCAGGTAACCGCGATAGCCGGCCCATGGCTCACCCAACCCGTGTTTCTCGCAGATCAGGTGCAGGCTGAAGTTGTCGATCCGCGACGCCATGTGCTCCAGCTCGCGGTGGTAAATGATGTCTTTGGGCGAGCGGGCGCTGTGGATAAACGTCATGTCGACGTTGGCGTTGGTGTCGTAGAACCAACGGGCCATGGACATCACCGGCGTGATGCCGACGCCACCGCTGAGGTACAACACTTTCGGACTCGGAAAGTCGATGGCATTGAACAGGCCCACCGGTCCGTGCACCGCCAGCTCCTGGCCCTCGTGCAACGTGTCGTGCAGCCAGTTGGAAACCTTGCCACCCGGCACGCGCTTGATGGTCACCGAGAAGCTGTACGGCACCGACGGCGAGCTGGAAATGGTATAGGAGCGCATGATCGGCTGGCCTTCGATCTCCAGCTCCAGGGTGACGAATTGCCCTGGCTTGAAGAAGAACAGGATCGGCTGATCAGCCATGAAGCAGAAGGTGCGTACGTCCCAGGTTTCCTGGATGACTTTGACGCACCGGACAATGTGCCGACCATTGGCCCAGGTCTGGGTGGTTACCGGATTCAGGAAATTATTGGACATGTTGTTCTCCACCGCCGACGTCGGCCTTATGGTGGCGATTCTGCGTAACGCCGGAACCACCCATTTACCTATCTGCGACATTCACATACTTATCGCGACCAGCCCCCAACGACCTAGGGTTGCGCGTCGGGAACAGATTGGGCCATGTCGCCCATGGATAAGGTTCTGACGTTGCGCGGCCCCACACTCGCTCCCAACAACGACGCTTTCTTTATGCCTTGCGTAGTACAACCGTAGCCACTATTCGCCGGCCACACAGAATGGCCATGAGGACACACACGATGGACGTCACCGCAACCTTAAGCTTGGGCGATCCGCTGGAACCCGCACGCAAGGCCACCGCGCAGATGCTGCAAGAGCGCGAGCGCACTTTCTCGCTGCCACAGCCGTTCTACTCTGATGAGCGGTTGTTTGATATCGACATGCAGGAGATCTTCCAGAAAGAGTGGTTGATCGCTGGCATGACCTGCGAGATCCCCACCAAGGGCAACTACCTGACCCTGCAAGTAGGCAAGAACCCGATCATCGTGATCCGTGGCGCCGAAGGCGTGGTGCATGCGTTCCACAACGTGTGCCGCCACCGGGGCTCGCGCTTGTGCACCAGCGACAAGGGCAAGGTCGCCAAACTCGTATGCCACTACCACCAGTGGACCTACGAACTGGACGGTCGCCTGTTGTTCGCCGGCACCGAGATGGGCGCCGACTTCGACATGAAACAGTACGGCCTCAAGCCGGTCAACGTGAAGACCGCCGGCGGCTACATCTTCATCAGCCTGGCCGAGAACCCGCCGGCCATCGATGACTTCCTGTCGACGCTGAACCACTACATGGAACCCTACGACATGGAGAACACCAAGGTGGCGGTGCAAACCACCTTGATGGAAAAAGCCAACTGGAAGCTGGTGCTGGAAAACAACCGCGAGTGCTACCACTGCAACGCGTCGCACCCGGAACTGCTGAAAACCCTGCTGGAATGGGACGACGTCACCGACCCACGCGCCGACCAGGCGTTCAAGGACCATGTGGCCGCCTCCGCCGCCGCCTGGGATGCCGAGAAGATCCCTTACGCCCACGCCAGCTTCGGCCTGCGTAACCGTATCGTACGCATGCCGCTGCTCAAGGGCACCGTGTCGATGACCATGGACGGCAAGCAGGGCTGCGCCAAACTCATGGGCCGCATCAAGAACCCGGACCTGGGCTCGATGCGCATCCTGCACCTGCCCCACTCCTGGAACCACTGCATGGGCGACCACATCATCGTGTTCACCGTGTGGCCGATCAGCGCCCAGGAAACCATGGTCACCACCAAGTGGCTGGTGCACAAGGACGCCGTCGAAGGCGTGGACTACGACGTAGCGCGCATGCGCGAAGTGTGGGACGCCACCAACGACCAGGACCGTCGCCTGGCCGAAGAGAACCAGCGCGGCATCAACTCCACCGCCTACCAGCCAGGCCCGTATTCCAAGACCTATGAGTTCGGCGTGGTGAACTTCGTGGATTGGTACAGCGAGCGCATGCTGAATAACCTGGGGGCAGCACCGGCACCGTACCTCAAAGGCGTGCCTGTACAGGGATAAACCGCTTTTTGTAGTGAGCGGGCTTGTCCCGCTCACTACAAATAATCTGCCCATGCCGCAAGCTGGGTATTTTTTGATCACTTCCTTGTAAGCCAGGTGTTACCTGGGCTGTGAAGCAGCACCAACATCTTATCCACAGAACCGCGCACAGACTTTGTGGGCAACTGTGCTGCGCACTGTGGAAAACTCGCCGTGACCCCAGGTAATTCGAGAATAGGCACAATCGATCATTTTTTGATCACACCGATCAAACCCTGTGTTTACGGGCCTTTTATCGGATAGCGAACATGTTATCCACATAACCGCCAACAGACTTTGGGGGCAACTTTTAATCCTTTGTGGAAAACCCAATAAAGACCATGAAAATCAAGGCTTCCACCGGCATTTTTATGCCATTCTCGCCAAATTGATCAAATTTTGCTCACCCCCACCAAAGCCTTTATTTATAAGGGCTACAGCTGATAGCGAACATCTTATCCACAGAAGCGCCAACAGACTTTGGGGGCAAGTCATGGTGTGTCGCTGCGCCTGATGACCTGAAAAACACCGTAAAAACCGTGACTTAGCCTGGTCATTTTTCATACAACCCCCTACAGCCCTTGATCTGCATGGCCTGCGGACAACCACGAACACCTTATCCACAGCCAGGCGCACAGCGATTGTGAGTAACCCAGCGCCTGTACAAAAAACAGTCAACATCTACACTCACCTGTGCAGTCAATTTCACATGCCTGGGTTAACGCGGAAGTCCTTGGCGGGATAACGAGGAGGTAAACCGGTGATGTGGCAGGGTACGCCCAGCCATCACTGCGCCAAAGGTTTTACGCTGATTGAATTGCTACTGACGCTGGCCTTGCTGGCCACACTCGCGACAGTGGCTTATCCGCTGACAGCATTGATGGGTAAACGCGATCGGGAACTCGACTTGCAACGTTCGTTGCGGGAAATCCGCCGCGCCATCGATTCCTACAAGGAAGCGGCCGACGACGGCCGCATCGAAAAGAGCGTCAGCGACAGCGGCTATCCCCCCTCCCTGCAAGTACTGGTCGAAGGCGTCACGGATAGAACCAACCTGAAGGGCAACAAACTAACTCTATTTCCTGCGACGTATACCTCGCGACCCGTTCTGCGAGTGCCCTGAGCGTGCGTCCGCAGACACCTGGCAACTGCGCAGCTACAAGAGCACTGCCGACAACCCACAAGAGGGAGAAGATGTATTTGACGTTTCATCCCGCAGTACCCGGGAGAGTTTGAATGGAACGCCATACAACCAATGGTGATCGGGGTTTCACCCTGATCGAGTTGCTGGTGGTCATGGCCATCATCGCGACCCTCATGACCCTGGTCACCCCCCAATACTTCCGTCAGCACGCCAAGGCCCAGGAGACCGTGCTGCGCCATAACCTCTCCACTATCCGCCAGGCCCTGGACCAATACCGCGAAGACCACGGTGGCAACCCCGAATCCCTGCAGGCCCTGGTGGACCGCCGCTACCTGCGCGAAATCCCGCTGGACCCGGTCACCGGCAAACGCGACACCTGGCAGTTGCAACCTTCCGACGAACAAGGCGTGGGCGACGTGCGCAGCGGCGCCCCCGGCAACGCGAAAGACGGGAGCGCCTATGCAGACTGGTAAACAGCGCCAGCATGGCTCGGTGTTCATGGGGATGTTGGTAACGGTGGCAATCGTGGCCGTGACGCTGATGGAAGTGGGCACCCTGTGGTCCAGCGTGTTGCAGCGCGAGCGCGAGCTGGAATTGCTGGCACGCGGCAATGAAATCCGCCGGGCCATCGGCCTGTACTACGCCGCAGGCAACACCTACCCCAAGTCTCTCGAAGACATGGTGCTCGACCGCCGCCAACCAACCACCCAGCGCTACCTGCGCAAGGCTTACGCTGACCCGCTCACCGGCGATAAGGATTGGGGCGTGGTCGAGGGCCCCGGTGAAACCATCATGGGCGTGTTCAGCAAGGCCAGGGGCACGCCCTTCAAACAAGGCAACTTTGCGGTCATTAATCAAGGTTTTACAGGGCAAGGTAGTTATCAAGGGTGGGTGTTTCTGCATGGCTCTGTGCAGAGTAACCCTGCAACCCGCACCGCTCCCATGGGAGATCAGCTGAACCGATGATGCCAATTGAACAAGCACACTGATCGTTCCAGCAGTTCGGAACTTGTTTATCTGAATTGAAGGTGGACTAGAGCATGAATACATTCACGCAAGGACTTATCAAGTGGACATTGGCGGCGGCATGCCTGGCGCCGGCCTTGGGGTGGGCACATGGGGCGTTGGACACACCGCCTTCACGGGCGGTCAACTGCCAGGTGACTGGAGGGTTCTGGCAGTCTCAGGACGGTTCGGCCATCGTGGACAAGGGCTGTCGAGAAGCGTCATTGGCGTCGTTTCGCACGCCTGCGGAATGGGCATTTCCTGCCCAGCAATGGCATGAAGTCGCCCATATCCCACATATCAACAACCCGACGCTGGCTCAGATCCAGGGGATCATCAAGGATGGCCAGATCTGCGCTGCGAATGACCCGAAAAAAGCCAGCCTGGATTACCCGACCCCTAATTGGACCAAGGCGAATGTTGTGCCGGGGCAATCACTGACAATGCGCCTTATCGGTACCGCGCCTCATGTACCGAGCAAGTTCTATCCGTTTATTACACGCCCAGGCTTTGACACCGCCACTGATGCCCTGAAATGGAGTGACTTGATCCCCCTGGGGCAACCCGAAAACTTCACGGTAGCGAACACAAGCTGGCAAACTCCACCCGCCATATCAGCCTCGGGGTATTTCCTGATCACTCGTCCCATCCCCAGCAACGCTTCAGGCAATGGATTGATCGTGGGCATTTGGGCAAGGAATGATCCCGCCGGCGAGTTTTTCATCTCCTGTTCGGATGTGAAATTCCAGGGGGGAGGGGTACCTGATCCGCTTACCAATATCGGCCAGTTCATCAACGCCGACATGGAGGCACTTAAGCCAGGCGACGCAGTGCACTTCCGGATTTTCGGGAATGACACTGCGAGAAAAGAGCTGGTCGATATCGTCCATAAAATCAGCCGAGACAATTTGGCACCGGGCCGATGGGGTGCGCAAATAGCGGATAAAGTCGATCCTGCCGTCGCCAAGATTGGCGAAAAGGAGAACGATTCCATCACGTTCAATCCCGTAAACCCCCTGATCAACTCGACTTACGCAGCTCAACGGGATTACACCCAAGCCATGTCTATTATTCAGGGAGGAGGCACAACACCGGTCAATCCCACACCACCGGTAGCACGTATCTCGGGCCCTACCGCTCTGAAGTCCGGAGAAGCCTATACGTTCACAAGCGCCGCATCGACCGGGTACAACGGTCCCCTGCTTCGTCAATGGGTAATTCCAGGATTAGAAAGCGCGCCAAACGGAGTCACCGCAAGCGGCAAGGCCTACACTGTAACCACGCAGACAGTGTTCAAGGCGCGACTGAATGTCCGCGACCAAGAGAATGGCAAAACCGACCAAGCGGAATTTGAATTCACCGTGAGCCCACCTGGAAGTGGCGAGCAGTACCCGCCTTATGTGCCCGGTGGGCAGCATGAAGCAGGTCAAATCTACTCCCACAACGGTGTGAACTATAAGTGTAAATACACGTCGTGGTGCTCAGGTTCGCCTCAGTATTACGAACCTGGTGCAGGTCTGGCCTGGGCTGAGGCTTGGGACAAACTTTAACGATCAAACCTCTCGGCAAGAACACAACGCCGCACTGTCTGTGCGGCGTTTTTTTCATGGCGAAATTATTCACTTGGCTCCTAACTTGAAGAGCCAAAAGTTATATAGAGTCCCCACACACTAGAACAACTAACGCTATAGTTGATCCAGTCATTAACGTTATTTCCGCAGTCTTCAACATTATTGATTCATCGCTGACGAAGTCCTACCGGCGGTGCTCGCTCAAACAGCGGGCCGGGAGAGTTATACACAACCGCCGTACCTTGGCACTCCCAACAGGGTATCCCCATGCGCGCACACTCGTTTATCCACAGTCCCCAACGCGGCTTCACCCTGCTGGAGCTGCTCGTCGTCCTGCTGATCATCGCCCTGCTCGCCGGCTACGTCGGCCCCAAGATGTTCGACCGCCTGGAACTGGCCAAAGTCCAGACCGCCCAGGGCCAGATGAAGTCCCTGGCGGATGCCTTGAACCAGTACCGCCTGGACAACGGCAACTACCCCGACGAAACCCTCGGCCTCAACGCCCTCACTACCCCCCCCGCCAACGCAGCGAACTGGCAGGGGCCGTATCTGAAAACGCTGCCGCTAGACCCCTGGGGCAACCCGTACATTTTCAAGAACCCCGGCACCCCGCCCAACGATGCCGAGATCATCTCGCTGGGCCGCGATGGCAAGGCCGGCGGTGTAAACACCTACGCCGACATCGTCTACGGACTCTGACATGCACACGCTGCGGATCGCCCTGACCTTGCTGTGCCTCGTGGGCACCGCCCAGGCCGACTGTTGGCAGTTGGCGGCCAGCCGTTATCACGTCGATCCGCTGTTGCTGTACGCCATCGCCAAGGTCGAATCCAACCTCAACCCCCGCGCACGCAATATCAACGGCGACGGCAGCCAGGACATCGGCCTGATGCAGATCAACAGCCGCCACTTGCCCGCCCTCGCCCGCTTTGGCATCACCGAACAGCACCTGATAACCCAGCCCTGCACCAGCGTGATGGTGGGCGCGTGGATTCTGGCCGGGTTCATTCAAGAAAAGGGCTACGGCTGGCAAGCGGTGGGCGCCTACAACGCGGGAGCAAAACCCGGCAGGGAGCAGCGCCGCGCACGTTATGCACTGGCGGTCTGGCGCTACTACGGCGAGTTGCTGCAACAGCGTCAGCGACTGGCGAGGCAGACACCATGATCGAGATTGACGCCCGCATCATCCGCGACGGCCATTTGCAGACCCTGCGTGTGCAAGCGCTGGATCTCGCCCAGGCACGCCAACATCTGCTGGCAGACGGTGCCCAGGTCATCTCGCTGAAAGCGCGGCGCCAACTGACGTTGCCCACCCGCCGCGCCAGGTTTGCCCTGGGCCTGTTTATCCAGGAACTGGTGGTGCTGCTGGACGCCGGCCTGGTGCTGGTGGAGGCCGTGGAAACCCTGCGAGACAAGGCGCCACCTGGCATCAACCGCCAGGTCATGAGCGACTTGCTCGCCTCGATGTACGAAGGCAACTCATTGTCCAAGGCCATGCAACTCAAGCCGCAGACCTTTCCTGCACTGCTGATCGCCACCGTGGCGTCCTCGGAACACAGCGGCCAATTGGCCGTGGCGCTGCGTCGTTATCACCATTTCGAAGCGCATCTGGAGACGGTGAAAAAGCGCGTCAGCGGCGCCCTGATGTACCCGTTGGTAGTGCTCAGCGTTGGCGCGGTCATCCTGTTGTTCTTGCTGTTTTTCGTGATTCCGCGTTTCGCCTCGGTGTTCGATGCAGTGGCCGATCTGCCGGCCACGGCGCGGTTCATGGTGTGGTGGGGGGCACTGGTGGACACACGCGGCATGGAGCTGCTGATCGGCCTGGTGCTGGCGATTGTCGCGCTGATCCTGTTGTTTCGCAGTGCCGGGTTCAAGCGCCGCGCTGCCAATCTGTTCTGGAAAATCCCCAGCCTGGGCGCCCAGCGCACCCTGTTCATCCTTGCCCGGTTCTACCGCACCGCCGGCATGTTGCTGATGGGCGGGATGCCGGTGGTCACGGCGGTGGAATTGTCCGGTGCCCTGCTGCCACCCGAGCGTCAGGCCGACCTGCGCCACGCCATGACCGATATCCAGGCCGGCCAGCCACTCTCCACCTCACTGGCCCGCCATCAGCTGACCACCGCCGTGGCCGAACGCCTGCTGCGGGTCGGCGAGCAGAGCGGCGAGCTGGCCGCCATGTGCGAGCGCATCGCGCAGTTTCACGATGAAGCCCTGGAACGCGCCATCGAGCTGTTCAGCAAGGTCTTCGAGCCGGTGCTGATGCTGGTGGTGGGCGGGTTGATCGGGCTGATCGTGTTCATGCTGTACATGCCGATTTTCGAGCTGGCGGGTTCTATCCAGGGGTAGCGCGATGAGCGAGCTGACGCAGAAATGGCAAGCGCTGGCAGCCAAACGCGGCGTGACCCTGGCCGATTACCTGTTGGACGTGCTGGATAAGGCGCCCGACCAGTTAATTGCCATCGCGCACCCCTTGGGCCTGCAGGCAATTGCGCCGGACAACCTCGTTGAAAACTGGCGCTTCGACCGGCTCGCACTGCCCCAGGCGTTGATCCACAACGTGCTGCCGGTGGACTATCAAGGCAAGACGTATCTGGTGCTGGGGGACCCATTCGCCTTGGCCATCCGGTACTGGCTGCAATCGTCCGGGACTTTGCGCCAGCTCCCCCTGGCCATGAGTCTGCCCGGCGCGGTCAAGGCCCAACTGGCCCTGGCCGAAGCCAGCCAACGGGTGATGCAACCGTTTGGCGAGGACGACGAAAACGCCCGCGTCAGCCAGGCCGCCCAGGAAATATCCCTGAGCAGCATCGCCCGCGACGACAACCCGGTGGTGCGGCTGGTCAACTCCATGCTGTTCGACGCCCTGCAAAGCCGCGCCAGCGATATCCATGTGGAAACAAACCCCGAAAGCCTGGAGATCAAGTACCGCATCGACGGGGTCTTGCAGAGGATGGGCAAGGCCAATGGCCTGGACATGGCCGAGCAGGCTCTGTCGCGTATCAAAGTGCTGTCAGAGCTGGATATCGGCGAGCGGCGCGTGCCCCAGGACGGGCGCTTCAAGATGAAAATACAGGGCCGTGAGGTGGATTTTCGTGTGTCGATCATGCCCAGCATTCATGGCGAAGATGCGGTGCTGCGGATTCTCGACAAGTCACAACGGGGTGAGTCCCTGAACCTGGTCAATCTCGGGCTGGCCCCCGACACCATCGCGTGCATTCGTGACTTGGCCAGTGAGCCCTACGGGATGCTGGTCGTCACCGGGCCGACGGGCAGCGGCAAATCCACCACCCTGTACGCCGTCCTGTCAGAGCTCAACACCGGGGAGCAGAAAATCATCACGATCGAAGACCCGGTGGAATATGAGTTGGCCAGGGTGACACAAATACCGGTCAACGACAAAAAAGGCCTGACGTTCGCCCGCGGCCTGCGTTCCATTTTGCGCCATGACCCGGACACGATTATGGTCGGGGAAATCCGCGACGGCGAAACGGCGAGGATTGCCGTGCAAGCCGCGTTGACCGGCCACCGCGTGCTCACGTCGCTGCACGCCAATAACCCCTTCAGTGTCCTGGAGCGCTTCAGGCATATGGAAGTGGATACCCACAGCGTTGTCGAAGCGCTTAACGGGGTGGTCGCCCAACGCCTGGTGCGACGCGTCTGCCCGGACTGCGGCGAAGACGCCGAGCCCGACCCGCAGATCGCCCGGCTTGCCCACCTGCCCGACGCACAACTCAAGCACGGTCACTACCGTGAAGGCAAAGGCTGCGAAGCCTGTCGCTACACCGGCTATCGCGGCCGGCTCGCCCTCGCAGAAGTACTGACCCTGACCGATCGCATCAAGGAAGGCCTGCTCACTCGCAGCTCAGCCTCCACCCTGCGCGAACTGGCGCGCGAAGCCGGCCACGTGTTCATCCGCGATATCGCCCTGGCCCACGCCGCACAGGGCGACACCACGCTCAAGGAGATCCACCGTGTCATTTCCCTTTATTGAGCATGTGGTGTGGCTGCACAGCAGCGGTACCGTCTGGGCTGCCCGCCCACGTTGGCGCGGTGCAACTGTGTGGCGTGCCGAGCAAGCGGGCGAGCCGTTGAGTGCCTGCGCGGCCTTGCTGGAGCAAGCACCCCGTGGCCGTTTGCGTTTCTTGGACCGCGCCACGGTGCTCCTCGGATTTCCCCACGTGCACTACCTGATGCTGGCGTGGCAAGACGGCCTGTACAGCCAGGCCGACTGGCAGGCTTTCGCCGAAGCCACGTTCAGCCAACAGGCAGGCCTGGACGCCGAACACTGGCACATCCAGGTCGCCAGCAGCCGGTTCGGCCAGCGACGCCTGGCGGTGGCCACCCCACGGGAGTGGCTGCACGACCTGCGCGAGCTATTCAAGCTGCACCGCTTGCCCCTGGTCACCTGCTCGCCCTTGCTGACCTCGGTCGCCCAGCGCTATTGGCAGCGCTTGCCCGACGATTGCGTATTGGCTGTTCCCGAAGCGGACAGCCTGAGTTGCCTCTACCGCCAACACGGCGTGATCGACCAGGTGTGCGTGATACCCACCCACCCCGACAGCGACTTGAGCGACAACTTGTTCACCGCCGACCTGCTGGTTGAACGGCGTGCACCCGCCACGGTGGTTGTGGCCAACACCCTGGCGGAAAACCGTTTGGGCCCCCTGCATCCGTGGCTGGAGGCAAGTCCCCCATGAAAGCCAGACTCGCTTCCACCTGGCAGCACATGCGCAGGCCCCAGGCGCCCGGGGTTGATTTCCAGCGCCCCAACGCTGCCCACCGTCCCCTGGTGGCGCTGTTGTGGCTGATCACAGCGGTGCTCATGGTCGGCACCTGGCAACACTGGCAACGCATGGAACACCAGCAACAGCAGACCGACGCACTGGAACAGCAATTCATCCAGCTGACCCGTCGCCAGGAACAATTGATCCAGGCGGCCATTCGCCTGTCACCCCGACAAAAACAACAGGTGGCGGCTTTCGCCCGGCAAACGTCCACCCCATTCCCCTTGATGGACGCCGTGGCCCGGGCCTGGTCCGCTGACGTCGCCCTGACACGCGTGGAGGTCAACACCCAGGCCAATGTGCTGCACCTGGATCTGGAAGCCCGGCAACTGAGGGATGCCTTTCGCTTTGTGGAACGCCTCCAGGCCCAGCCCGGGGTGCACGTGAACTTGCAACAAAGTGCACTCAAGTCCAGCGACCCGCAGCATCCGGTGCAGGTCAAGCTCAGCGTGATCGAGGGGTAGCTGCCGATGGACAGCCTCACCCGCCACCTGCCACGCCTGCGTTGGCACCTGATGCAATGGCAGCAGCGCCTGGGCTTCTGGGGGCTGTTGGCACTGGGGGTGATGGCGACAGCGCTGCTGATCGAAGGGGCGGTGATTCATCCGGCAAATGTCGCCGACAGTCAGCGACGCAGCGAACTGCAAACCGGTATCGCCGAACAGCCCCAGGACGTTCAAGTGACCGAGCCGGCGGTGGTCGAAAAAATGCCCAGTGCCGAAGACTTCGCGCCACGCCTGGAACACCTGCTGGGCCTGTTCACTCAACGCGGCTTCATCATCGCGCAAACCACCCTGGCCTATTCCGCGCCGGGCGACACCGGGCTGCAACGCCTGGACGTCGAAATCCCCCTCACCGGCCCCTACCACCTGCTGCGCGATACGTTGGCGCAAGTGGTGCGCGAGCCGGCGGTGCGCATCGAACACCTGACCCTGGAGCGCAAGGAAATCACCAGCGGACTGCTGGACATCAGCCTCAAGCTAAGCCTGCTGGGGGTGGAGGAATGAAGCTGCCGTTGTATTTGCGTGCGTTGCTGTTGCTGACCCTGATCGGTTGCGCCTGGCTGTTCTGGCAGGACACACCCGAGAGTCCCGGGCACACCCCAGCGCCTGCGAGTCCCAGACCGGTCGTCACAGAGCCGCTACCGGTGCCCGCCACAGAGGCGTCGGTCGAGACGGTTGACTTATTCCCCACCCAGAGCTGGACCCCACCACCGCTGCCAACACCGGTGGACACCTCGCCACCCAAGGCGCCGCCGCTGCCCTTCAGCGTCAGTGCGCAATGGCGCTACGAGCACCAGGCAAAAATCGTCGTGCTCAGCGGCAATGGCCGCCAGTACACCCTGTGCAACCGCTGCTCGGTGCCGGGGCGGATCATGCCGGGCAAGATGCTCGACGCCCACTACCGGCTGGACAGACTCACCGACACCACCGTGGTGCTGACCTACATGCCGCTCAAACAGGCAAGCACCTTGCGCCTGGACAAACACTGACTCGGGAAGGAAAGGATCATGACGACGCGTACACTGATTCCCCTGGGCCTGGTGCTGCTGCTGGCCAGCGGCTGCGAAACCCAACGGGCAATCAAGCAGAGTGATGAACTGCGCCAGAAAGGCGATATCGTGCGTTCGGTGGAGGTACTGCAAGCCGAAGCCAAGGAAGATCCCGACGATATCCAACTGCGCACCGCCCAGTTCAGCAAGCTGGAACTGCTGGTCGCCCAATACAGCCGCGAAGCCAGCACTGCGTTGATGCGTGGCGATGACGCCGCCGCCATCCGCGCCCTGGAAACCATCCTCAAGTACGACCCCAGCAACCTGGGCGCCCGCCAGGAGATCCAGAGCATCCAGGCCATGAAACACCTGCGCCCGCAACTGGCGCGAGCCTATGAGATGAAACGCAGCAACCCGGTGGAAGCGCTGAACCTGGTGCGCCAGATCATCGCCCAGAAACCCAACTACCGAGAGGCCCTGGATTTTCGCAACGCGCTGACCCGCGAACTGGTCAGCGCCGACTATTTGAGCGCCAACCTGTCGGAGGCCATGCGCAAGCCCTTGAGCCTGGAGTTCAGTTCCCAGAGCCTGAGCACGATTTTCGAAACTATTGCGCGCTTGTCAGGGGTCAACTTTGTCATCGACAAGGACGTCAACCCCAGCGCCTCGGCCAGCATGACCGCCAGCCGTACCACCGCCGAAGATGCACTGAACCTGCTGCTGACGACCCAGGGGCTGGAGAAGAAAATCCTCAACAACAACACCATCCTGGTCTACCCCCGGCGGCCGGACAAAGAGCGTGAATACCGCGAGCTGGCCGTGCGTACGTTTTACCTCAGCCATGGCGACGCCAAAATTGTCGCCGCCGAGATCAAGCAGACTCTCAAGCCCAAGGAAGTGCTGGTGGATGAACGGCTGAATGCGGTGATCGTGCGTGATGGGCTGGACACCCTGAGCGCGGTGGAAAAACTGGTGGAGGCCATTGATATCGCGCAGTCGGAGGTGACCATCGACATTCAGGTGCTAGAGGTCAGCCTGGCGGACGAGCTGAACCTGGGCATCCAGTACCCTGAGGGCATCGGCCTGTCGGTAGGCAACCTGAGCAACGTCCCTGCCGGCCTGGTGGGTACCCCCATCAGCGCACTACGCGGGATCAACGGCGATAACATCCTGCTCGATTCCGCCAGCACCTCGGCACGCATCAATATGCTGCAGCGCAGCGGCAACACGGTCACCCTGGCCAACCCCAGGGTCCGGGTGCGCAACCGTGAGGAAGCCGAGGTCAAGATTGGTGACAAGGTTCCCATCGTGACATCCACCACCGCCAACACCGTCACCACCGCCTCGGTGTCCTACCAGGACGTAGGGTTGCTAATCAAAGTCATACCCAACATAAGCCTGATCGGGGAGGTGAACCTGGAACTGAATGTGGAGATGAGCCATATCACCAAGCGCATCCCCGGTACTGATTCTGCGCCCCCGATGTTTGAACTGGGCTCACGCTCCACCAAGACCCTGCTCACGGCACGCGACAATGAAACGCAAGTTGTGTCGGGGCTGATCCGCACCGCAGACATCGACGAAGGCTCGGGTTTGCCGTTGCTCAGCAAAATCCCATGGCTCGGCAACAAGCTGTTCGGCACCAACCAGAACACCCAGCAGAAAACCGAGATCATCCTGCTGCTGACGCCCCGGATCGAACGCAACCTGGATCTGCCAATCTCACAGATCAGCACCTTCCACAGCGGCACCGAGGCACGCAGTTCGACAGAGGGCATGATCCTGCGCGATACCACGAGCAACATGGTGCTCAAGTCCACCGGCAGCGGCGACTCTAATCCCCCCTTGCTGCCGCCGATGCAGCAACCGCAGGAGAGGAACTGGCAACCCTTGCCGCCGCCGTTGCCGTTGCCGGAGTTGGTCCCCAAACCCGTTCCGCCCCCCGCGCAGGCAACTCCGCCAACGGGCAGTTAGCGCACCACGCCTTCCTCAACCAGCAATTTGAGGATGGCCTGGGCGCCCTCTTCCGGGCTTACACCCTTGAGCACTTGCCCACCGCCTCCGCTGGCCTTGGCCGTGGCGGCTTTCATCCGGTCGGCGCCGCTCTTGGCCTTGATCACCTTGAGACGCTTGGGCCGTGGCTTGGCCGGCTGCAACACCGCCGCGTTGAACAGCTCATCCTCTTCAATCTGGACGTCATGGGCCGCCAACTCGCCGCGCTGCGCCGGGCCGTAGGCGCTTTGCCGTGGCTTGGGCGCAGCGTTGTCCACCGTCGCCAGGAACGGCAGGCGCACCTTCAAGCGCCGCCGCTGACCACGGGGCAAGGCTTGCAGCACATGGGCCACGCCACCCTCAATGGACTCCACCTGCGCCAGCCCGACGATCAGCGGCCAGCCCAGTTGCTCGGCCAGCAGGAACGGCAACATGCCCGAGCCTTCACCGGTTTCCGCCTGGCTGCCGGCGAGTACCACTTGGGCACCGGCATCGCGCAGGTACTCACTGAGCACCGGCAAGGCATCGCTGCCGGGCGGTTGTTCCAGCACATGCAATTGCGGCAGGCCCATACCCAGGTAGCTGCGCAAGGTCGGTTCGGCGATGTTGCCCGCGTGCAGCACCTGCAACTTATCCCCAGCCATTTGCAGGCCCAGTTCCACGGCACGGGCATCCTGCTCGGCACGGCGCGGGCGCCCGGAGGTAGGGTGGGCGCCGATAGACACCAGGCTGATTACATTCGTTGTCATGGCCATATCCTTAAGCTGCATCGCGCTTGGCGCCGTTGCGGTAGGCCTCGACCGCCGCGATCAAGGCTTGCAGAATCGCGGCGCTTTCGCCGATCACCGACAGGTCGGCACGCTTGATCATGTCGCAACCCGGGTCGAGGTTGATCGCCACCACCTTGTCGCAGGCACCGATGCCTTGCAGGTGCTGGATCGCCCCGGAAATGCCCACGGCCACGTAGACCCGCGCCGTGACCCAGGTGCCGCTGGCGCCGACCTGGCGATCGCGCGCCATGAAGCCATCGTCCACCGCCACCCGCGAGGCGCCTTCGGTGGCGCCAAGGGCTGCGGCGGTCTGGTGGAACAGCGCCCAGTCCTTCACGCCGTTGCCGCCGGAGAAAATGAACTCCGCCTCGGCCATCGGAATCGCCGCCGGGTCCACCGCCACCGCGCCGAGGTCTTCGATGCGTGGCAGGCTGCGCGCCAGAGGTGTGGATAACTCCACGGGCAACACTTCGTGACGGGTCTCGCTGACCGGGTCGGCACATTCGGCAGCCGCCAGGATCAGGCGCGGCAGTGGCCGGGCCAAGTCTTCCTGGCCGGCACCGGCGCGGCCGATGCACTCGTCGCCCTTGATCTGCCACACCCGTGTGGCCGGGCGTTCCTTGAGGCTGGCGGCAAAACGCCGACCCAACTCGCCACCGCCGCTGCGGGAGTCCGGCAGCAGCCAGTGCCGTGGGTTGAACTGGTTGTCCACAGCCCGCAGGCCCTGGACGCGTTGCTCCGGTGAATAACCGTCGAATTCGTGCCCCTCCAGCACCAACAGGCGGTCGACCCCCGCCGTGGCAAATGCACTTTCCTTGTGTTCACCAAACACCACCGCGAGCACCGCGCCGTCGCTGCCGGCCAGTTGCCGGGCCAGGCCAAGCAGGTCGCGGTCGTGACTGCTCAAGCGGCCGCCGACCATGTCCGGTACCACGTTGATGTAGAACGCGGGGGCTGCAATCTGATGCAGCGGTAATTGCACTTCCACCGCTGCCGTACGCTTGGCCGCGCCGCCCTGCTGGGCGCCGCTGCGGTCGATACGCTTGATGCCGTTGGGGCCGATAAAACCGACGCCGTGCACATTCTTGCGGATGACGCCGTTGGGGCCCATCCAGCTGTGCTGCACCGGTTGCATCGCCGCATGCAGCGGGTGCAGACGGTTGCGGGCGATCCATTCGGCCCGTGGGTCGCGGCGGATAATGTCGCTCATCAGTGCACCTCCGCAGGTTCACGCTTGAGTGGGGCTTTGGCTGGTGCAGCGTCTTCCAGCAATGCGTCGGCCACCAGCTCGGCGATGTCCTTGATCAGTGGGCGCGGCTCGACCACGCCCTCCAGCATCGCGGTGCATTGCGGGCAACCCACAGCCACCAGTTCGGCACCGGTTTCGCGGATGTCTTCCATGCGCATATCGGGGATACGTTGCTTGCCGGGAATGTCAGTGATCGGTGCGCCGCCACCACCGCCGCAGCAGCGTGAACGGAAGCCCGAGCGTTGCATCTCCTTGACCTCGATGCCCAGCGCCCGCAGCACTTGGCGCGGCGCCTCGTATTCGCCGTTGTAGCGGCCGAGATAACAAGGGTCGTGATAGGTCACGCTGTTACCTTTGTGCTGCCCCAGGTTCAGCGCGCCCTCGTCGATCAACTCCGCCATGAAGGTGCTGTGGTGCTGCACGACGTAGTTACCGTTGAAGGCGCCGTACTCGTTTTTCAGCACATGGAAGCTGTGCGGGTCGCAGGTGACGATGCGCTTGAAGCTGTACTTGGCCAGGGTCTGGATATTGCGCGAAGCCAGCAGTTGGAAGGTCGCTTCATCGCCCAGGCGCCGGGCGACGTCGCCGCTGTCGCGTTCTTCCAGGCCCAGTACAGCGAAGTCGACCTTGGCCGCTTTCAGCACTTTGACGAAGGCGCGCAAGGTGCGTTGGTTGCGCATGTCGAACGCGCCATCGCCGACCCAGAACAGCACCTCGGCACTGCCTTTTTCGCTGAGCAATGGCAGGTTCAAATCCGCTGCCCAGTTCAGGCGACCACCCGGCGCGAAGCCGCCAGGGTTGTCAGTGGCGATCAGGTTTTCCAGGACTTCGGCGCCCTTGTTCGGGGTGGCGCCCTTTTCCAGGGTGAGGTGGCGACGCATGTCGACGATGGCGTCTACGTGCTCGATCATCATCGGGCACTCTTCCACGCAGGCGCGGCAGGTGGTGCACGACCACAGGGTCTCGGCGTCCACCAGGCCGTTGACGATCGGCTGGTGCGGGTTGCCGCTGTGCTCGCCCACGGGTTTGCCCGGATACGGGCTGCCAGTGAACTTGGCATCGGTGCCGCCGGCCAGGCCGACCACCATGTCCTGGATCAGCTTTTTCGGGTTCAGCGGTTGGCCGGCGGCAAACGCCGGGCACGCGGCTTCACACTTGCCGCACTGCACGCAGGCGTCGAAACCGAGCAGTTGGTTCCAGGTGAAATCTTTGGGTTTCTCCACACCCAGGGGCGCAGTCTTGTCACTGAGGTCCAGCGGTTTCAAACCGGTGGAACGGCCACCGCCAAATCGTTCGGCGCGGCGGTGCCAGGCCAGGTGCAGGGCACCGGCGAAGGCGTGTTTCATCGGGCCGCCCCAGGTCATGCCGAAGAACATCTCGGACACGCCCCACAGCACACCGACGCTGAGCAATGCGGCGAGCAGCCAGCCGCCGAAGTCCGCCGGCAGGATCCCGGCCACCGGCAGCGTCACCAGGAAGAAACTGACCGAGAACGCCATCAGGCTTTTCGGCAGGCGCATCCACGGGCCTTTCGACAGGCGCGACGGCGGGTTGCGCCGACGCAGGTAGACGAAGGTGGCGCCGACAAACATCAGCACCGAGGCGAGTAGCAAGGCATAGCCGAGGATACGGTTGTGCAGGCCGAAACCGTGGACCAGGATCGCCAGCAAGGCCGACAGCACAAAGCCCAGCGCGGTGGCGACGTGAGTGTTGGCGATGTACTTGTCACGGGCGACCACGTGGTGCAGGTCGACCATGTAGCGCTTGGGTATGGCCAGCAGGCCGCCCAGCAGGTCGACTTTGGACGCGCGGCCACGGCGCCACATCATGACGCGCCGCATCGCGCCGAGGACGGCAAGGCCCAGGGCGGCAAACAAGAGAATAGGCAGCAAGGTGTTCAACATGGTGAAGCTCCCACAGACCACACAGGTCTACTGTGAAACCGGCCTTAATGTGGGAGGGGGCTTGCCCCCGATGGCAGTGGGTCAGCTACAGCTGTATCAACTGACACTCCGCCATCGGGGGCAAGCCCCCTCCCACATTTGGACCGAGTACACATTGGTTCAAGGCTGGCTCAGAAATCCTTGCACAGGCGCAGGGCGTCATAGATCGCAGCGTGGGTATTGCGCTGCGCCACACAATCACCGATGCGGAACAGCAAGTACCCATCGCCCGCCTCGCTCAGGCACGGCTGCGGCTTGATCGCGAACAAGGCTTCGACGTCGATCTGGCCCTTGTTGCGCGAGCCTTCCTTGAGCGCGTAGTAGATGGCTTCATCCGGACGCACGCCGTTCTCCACCACGACCTGATCGACCACCCGCTCCTCTTTGGCGCCGGTGTATTCGTTCTCCAGCACCGCCACCAGCTTGTCGCCTTCGCGGTAGACCTTTTCCAGCATCATGTCGCCGGTCATGATCACTTCCTTGGGGTACATGCTGCGGTAGTAGGTCGGGAACGACGTACCGCCGATGGCCACACCCGGCTTGATGTCGTCGGTGACGATCTCGACCTGGCTGCCTTTGTCCGCGAGGAAATCCGCCACCGACATACCGGTGAATTCGCAGATGGTGTCGTACACCAGCACGTTCTTGCCCGGTGCTACCTTGCCGTCGAGCACGTCCCAACTGCTCACCACCAAACCTTCGGCGGCGCCCCAGTGTTCGTTCTGCTCCACATTCGGGTGCCCGCCCACCGCCAGCACCACCACATCGGGGCGCAGGTCCAGGATGGTGTCGGCATCCGCCGCCACGCCCAGGCGCAGGTCGACTTTCAGGCGCGCCAGTTCCAACTGGAACCAGCGCGTAATGCCGGCGATCTGGTCACGCTGCGGCGCTTTCGAAGCGGTGGTGATCTGCCCACCGATAAATTCTTTCTTCTCCAACAGAGTCACATCATGGCCACGTTCGGCAGCCACGCGCGCGGCTTCCATCCCGGCAGGACCGGCACCGACCACTACGACCTTGCGTTTGACGCCGGTGGTTTTTTCGATGATATGCGGCACGCCCATGTATTCACGGGACGTCGCGGCGTTCTGGATGCACAGTACGTCCAGGCCCTGGTACTGGCGGTCGATGCAGTAGTTGGCGCCGACGCACTGCTTGATCTGGTCGATCTGGCCCATCTTGATCTTGGCGATCAGGTGCGGGTCAGCGATGTGGGCGCGGGTCATGCCGACCATGTCCACATAACCGCCTTCCAGGATGCGCGTAGCCTGGTTCGGGTCCTTGATGTTCTGCGCGTGCAGTACCGGAACCTTGACCACTTCCTTGATACCGGCGGCCAGGTGCAAAAACGGCTCCGGTGGATAACTCATGTTCGGAATCACGTTGGCCAGGGTGTTGTGGGTATCGCAACCCGAGCCCACCACGCCGATGAAATCGAGCATGCCGGTGTCGTCGTAATACTTGGCGATCTGCTTCATGTCCTCGTGGGACAAACCGTCCGGGTGGAACTCGTCACCGCACAGGCGCATGCCCACGCAGAAGTCGTCACCGACCTCGGCACGCACGGCCTTCAGCACTTCCAGGCCGAACTTCATGCGGCCTTCGAAGCTGCCGCCCCATTCGTCGGTCCGCTTGTTGACCCGCGGGCTCCAGAACTGGTCGATCATGTGCTGGTGCACAGCGGACAGTTCCACCCCGTCCAGGCCACCGGCCTTGGCGCGGCGCGCGGCCTGGGCGTAGTTGCCGATCACGCGCCAGATTTCTTCCGGTTCGATGGTCTTGCAGGTGGCGCGGTGCACCGGCTCACGCACGCCGGACGGCGACATCAGCGTCGGCCAGTTGAAGCCGTCCCAACGCGAGCGGCGGCCCATGTGGGTAATCTGGATCATGATCTTGGCGCCATGCTTGTGCATGGCGTCGGCCAGGTTCTGGAAGTGCGGGATGATGCGGTCGGTGGACAGGTTCACCGAACTCCACCATTCCTGCGGGCTGTCGATGGCCACCACCGAGGAGCCGCCGCAGATTGCCAGGCCGATACCGCCCTTGGCTTTCTCTTCGTAATACTTCACATAGCGGTCAGTGGTCATCCCGCCGTCGGTGGCATACACCTCGGCGTGGGCGGTACTGAGCACGCGGTTGCGGATGGTCAGTTTGCCGATCTGGATCGGCTGGAACATTGCTTCGAAAGCCATGGCACGGTCCTCGGCTTACAACGGCTTGACGGTGAACAGGCCGTCATCATGGCCCTCTTCGGAGCCTCCGTAGACTTGTTCGGCCACAGTGCGGATCTTGCTGCCACGGGCCTCAAGAATCTGGTCCATCGCGCCGGCAAACCAGCCAGTGAACATGTAGTCGACCTTGCGCCCGACCTTGCCGTACACGTAGACGAACGCCGAGTGTTCGAGCTTGACGCTGGCGGTGCCTTTGTCGAGGTCGATGTCCTGGATCTTGAACAGGCCCCAGCCGCGTTGCGACAGGCGCTTCATGTAGTGCTCGAACACCGCGACGCCTTCCAGGCCATGGCATTCGGCTTCTTTCTCGCACCAGTGCCAGGCGGATTTGTAGCCGGCTTTGTAGAGAATTTCGGCGTAAGCCTCGGCGCCCAGCACTTCTTCGATGCCCATGTGGTTGTTGACGAAGAAATGGCGTGGCACGTACAGCATCGGCAGGGCGTCGGAGGTCCAGACACCGGTTTCGCTGTCGACTTCGATAGGCAATTGCGGGGCGATCTTGGCCATGGAAACTTAACTCCAGAAAATTCTTGTGTAGTGCCCCGGCGCGGGTGGCCGGGGAAGAAGATGCGGTGGCGGAGGCTTATTCGCCCCAGACGTCTTTCAAGACGTTGACCCAGTTCTCGCCCATGATCTTGCGGACCACACGCTCAGGGTGGCCGCGCTTGAGCAGGGTCTCGGTGAGGTTGGGGAACTCGCCCACGGTGCGGATGCCCAGCGGGTTGATGATCTTGCCGAAGCTGGTCAGGCGGCGCGCATAGCCCTTGTCATGGGTCAGCATTTCGAAGAAATCCTGACCATGGCCCTGGGTGAAGTCGGTGCCGATGCCGATGGCGTCTTCGCCGACGATATTCATGGTGTATTCGATGGCTTCGGCGTAATCGTCGATGGTCGAATCGATGCCCTTGGCCAGGAACGGCGCAAACATGGTCACACCGACAAACCCCCCGTGGTCGGCGATGAACTTCAGCTCTTCATCGGACTTGTTGCGCGGGTGTTCTTTAAGGCCCGACGGCAGGCAGTGGGAGTAGCACACCGGCTTTTTCGATTCGAGGATGACTTCTTCGGACGTCTTGGAACCCACGTGGGACAGGTCGCACATGATGCCGACGCGGTTCATCTCGGCGACGATCTCGCGACCGAAGCCCGACAGGCCGCCGTCGCGCTCGTAGCAACCGGTGCCGACCAGGTTCTGGGTGTTGTAGCACATCTGCACCACGCCGACGCCGAGCTGCTTGAAGATCTCGACGTAGCCGAGTTGGTCTTCGAAGGCATGGGCGTTCTGGAAGCCGAAGATGATGCCGGTCTTGCCCTGTTCCTTGGCCTTGCGGATGTCCGCGGTGGTTTTCACCGGGATCACCAGGTCGCTGTTCTCACGGATCAGGGTCTGGCTGGCCACGATATTGTTGATGGTGGCCTGGAACCCTTCCCACACCGACACCGTGCAGTTGGCGGCGGTGAGCCCCCCTTTGCGCATGTCCTCGAACAGGTCGCGGTTCCACTTGGCAATAATCAGCCCGTCGATAACGATGCTGTCGGCGTGCAATTCGGCTGGGCTCATCAGGCGTCCCCTTATTGGCGATTCATGCGCCGAATCGTCTGCCGGCGCTTTGGGGCCAGCATATGCCCAGGGGCCGACAGAGCCGGGTGCAAAAACGACAGGGGAATTGCCGAAAGCGTCAATCCGCGACAAAGGCTGTTAAGAGAGGTCTGACTCGCGGCTGTTCTTTGTCTTACGCTTGAGCCAGAATTCGGGCATTACCTGATATGAGACGGCGCAATGAAATCGATTTTCCTGGCTTTGGCACTCATCGCAACCGGCGTCCACGCGGCTGAAGACACCGACAGCACGCCGTGCGACGGCATCGAAAACGACAAGCAAACCCTGGAATGCGCCACTTACAACAAGACCACCGCCGAGCAACTGCTCAAAGACAACTATCAAGGCCTGCTTGAACGCATGGCGTCGACCTACGGCAGCGACAAGACCAAGCTGGCGGATATTACCGCTCGTCTGAAGGATGCCCAGCAAAAGTGGGAAAAATTGCGTGATGCCGATTGCGCCGTGGACACCTTCCCGGCGGTGACCGGCACCAAGGCCTATGCGATTGCACAGAATGACTGCCTGGCACGGATGAGTGATGAGCGGTCGGAGTTTTTGGAGTCGATTGGGCAGGAATAAGCGACAATCTCCGCCACTTTTTCTCTGAACCAAGGCTATTCATGAAGACTTGCGGCATCGAAATCAAAGGCAGCGAAGCCATCATCGCCGTCGCCTCTCTGGACAATCAGGCACTGGCCCACGTCACCCTGGCGACCAAGAAAATTGCCCTGGAAGACGATGACGAGGCCGCCAACGTCAAAGCCTTCGCCGCACAGGTAAAGGCATTTGTGCAGGAAAACGCCATCGAGCGTATCGCGATCAAGAAGCGCAGCAAGAAAGGTGAATTCGCCGGTGGCCCGACCACGTTCAAGATTGAAGGCGTGTTTCAGTTGCTGGACGGGGTTGAGGTGACCTTGCTGTCGCCGCAGACCCTTAATGCGCAGAATAAGAAGCACAACTTCGAACTGCCGGCGACGCTGAACAAGTATCAGCATGAGGCTTACAAGGCGGCGTGTTCGGCGCTGCTGAAGAAATAGGCCACATCATTAATCTACTGTGGGAGGGGGCTTGCCCCCGATAGCGGTCGGTCAGCCAACGTTGTGTCAACTGACAGCCTGTCATCGGGGGCAAGCCCCCTCCCACATGTCAGCGCTTGTTCCGCAGCCAATCGCCGAAGGTTTTGTCCTCCAGGGCATACCCTCCCCGGCTCGACTTCCACACCAACTCCTTGTCGCGCAGGGCATCGATACAGGCCTGAATCGTCTGAGTGCCCGGCACCACGTCGCTGCCCATGTCCTCCAGCGCCTTGCTGACCGCCGTTAGGGTGCTGTCGGTGAACGGCGCGAAGGGTTCGTTGTTTTGCGAGCGCTGCACCATCACTTCCAGCACGGCGCGCTGGGGGATGGTGAGGTTGTTCCAGGCGCTTTCGAATTCGGTCCACACACCGGCACGCAGCAGTTCGGCACGACTGTGCAGCAACTGGCCGAGGTTGCTGGCCTCACCCAGCTCCAGCGCCACTTCACCGATGATCGTGCGCAACATCTCGGGACGCCGGCCTACCAATTCAAAGGCTTCATCAATATCGGCAGCGTTGAATTGGTTGGTCTTGGCCAGATGCGCGTTGAGGTGCGCGGTGTAGGCCTGGGTGAACTCTTTACCCAGCAGCGGGAACGGCGTGATGCTGGAGCCGAAGAACGGCTGGCTTTTACCCAGTACCAAGTGAGCCAGCTTGTCGCGATTGGAGCCGGTGAACACCAGATGCAAACCGCTGCCGTCTTCGTCACGCCCTTGGTTCAGCTGATCCCGGGCAGCCTTGAGGGCGAACATCGCATTGATGCCCGAATCACTGGTCAAGGCGTGCTGGGCCTCGTCAATCACCAGGACGACCGGTTTTTCCGCAGCGCGGTGGAGCAACTCCAAGGCCTGGGTCAACGTCGCGCCAACCGGCAATTGAGGCTTGCTGAAGTCCCAGGACAGGGTACGCAGAAAGCTCAGTTTCTCGATTCCAATGTGCTTGGCCAGCTTGCGAATGCCCTTTTCATAGGGCACCAGCGCGGCAGCAATAGCACTGGCAATCAACTCCGCGGGATCTTTCTCTTTGTCGGCCCACAGATCGACATACACGGTAAGCCAACCTCGAAGCTGACACTCCGGGATCAGATCTTCACGTAAAAAAGTACTTTTGCCCGTACGACGCGGCGCTGCGAGAAACAGGCCAGAGGTGAAATCCTGGATGCCGGCGCCTACCAGGCCGTCGGCAATGCTGCTAGCCAGGGTGGGGCGGCGGAATACAAAGCCGCTGTGCTTGGACATGGTTTTATACTCAATTATGGAAAGGACTATAAATTATAGTCGTGAGTATAATTGACTATAATTGCCCATTACACCACCTCCCGTCGCCGATCCTCCCTCGGACATTTCGCAAACCGCGCCCGATAACTGCGGGTGAAGTACGACGGCGACTCGAACCCGCACGCAATACTCACCTCCAGCACGCTCATACCGCTTTGGCGTAAGAGCTGCCGGGCTTTCTCCAGGCGCAGGCCTAAGTAGAAGTTACTTGGGGTGTCGTTCAGGTGCAGGCGAAACAGGCGCTCCAACTGGCGCCGGGTGACTTTGATCGCCTCGGCCAGGGCCAAGGTGCTCAGCGGTGGTTCGGTGTGCTGTTCCATCTCGCCGATCACTTGCACCAGTTTCTTGTTGTTGATGCCGTAGCGCGTGGCGATCTGCATGCGCTGGTGGTCTTTGCGTGGGCGGATGCGGCCAAGCACGAATTGTTCGGAGACCTGGATCGCCAGTTCGGGGCCGTGGGCCTGGGCAATCAAGTCGAGCATCAGGTCGATGGAAGCGGTGCCGCCAGCGCAGGTGATGCGGCGGCGGTCGATTTCGAACAGTTCCTGGGTGACCGTCAGGTGCGGATAGGATTCCTTGAACGCGTCGATGGCTTCCCAGTGCAGGGTGAGACGGTGGCCGTCGAGCAGCCCGGCTTCGGCGAGCACACAAGCGCCGGTGTCGATGGCGCCGAGGGTCACGCCATCGTGATCGAGGCGACGCAGCCAGTGTTCCAACGCAGGCGTGGCGAACTGCAACGGTTCGAAGCCCGCCACCACCAATAACGTCGCGCCCTTTTTCAACGGTTCCAGCGCGGCGTCGGCGTTGACCGACATGCCATTGCTCGCCAATACCGCGCCGCCATCGGCACTCAATACATGCCAGCGGTACAGCTCGCCACGAAAGCGGTTGGCCACCCGCAGCGGCTCCAGCGCAGAGATAAAGCCGATGGCCGAAAAGCCCGGCATCAGCAGAAAGTAGAAATCCTGGGACATGGTGGCGCTCTCGTCGGACGGGCAGCGTGCTCACTGTGATACGCCAGTTCAACGAGCCATTCAAGAGCACAGGTCGCTGCAGTGCAAGAGCTGGTCGCCGCCGTGCGTTTTGTCGGCCCTCAAGCTGCGTAATTTGATCCCACGGCGCACAAAGACGCCGGCCCCCACAATAACGACCTGCCGAGGGATCCACCATGAACCGACTGATCAGCCGCTGCGTGCTCGCACTCAGCGCCAGCGCCATCTTGAGCACGAACGTACTGGCTGCCGACGCGGCATCCTGCCAGAACGTGCGCATGGGCGTGGTGAACTGGACCGACGTAATCGCCACCAGCGCCATGACCCAAGTGTTGCTCGACGGCCTCGGCTACAAGACCAAACAGACCAGCGCCTCCCAGCAAATCATCTTCGCCGGCATCCGCGACCAGCGCCTGGACCTGTTCCTGGGCTACTGGAACCCGCTGATGACCCAGACCATCACGCCGTTCGTCGACGCCAAACAAGTCAAGGTGCTCGACAAGCCCAGCCTGGAAGACGCCCGCGCCACCCTCGCCGTGCCCACCTACCTGGCAGACAAGGGTCTGAAAACCTTCGCCGACATCGCCAAGTTCGAGAAAGAGCTGGGCGGCAAGATCTACGGCATCGAGCCAGGCTCGGGGGCCAACACCCAGATCAAGGCGATGATCGCCAAGAACCAGTTCGGCCTGGGCAAATTCCAGCTGGTCGAGTCCAGTGAAGCCGGCATGCTCGCCGCCGTCGACCGCGCCGTGCGCCGCAAGGAAGCCGTGGTGTTCTTCGGCTGGGCGCCGCACCCGATGAACGTCAACGTCGCCATGACCTACCTCACCGGCAGCGACGATGCCCTGGGCCCGAACGAAGGCATGGCCACCGTGTGGAGCGTCACCGCACCGAACTACGCCGAACAATGCCCCAACGTGCACAAACTGCTGACCAACCTGACCTTCACCGCCGCCGACGAGAGCCGGATGATGCAGCCGTTGCTGGATCACAAGGACGCCATCGAGTCCGCCAAACAGTGGCTCAAGGATCACCCGCAAGACCAGGCCCGCTGGCTGGAAGGCGTGACCACCTTCGACGGCAAGCCGGCTGCGGCCAACCTGCAACTGACCAGCCAATAACCTGATTCGAATCACCGTGTCGCAGCCATTCCCGGCTGCGCACGGCATCACTACGCCCGCCTGTAAGGAACCTGCCTCATGAACCACGACGTCATCATCACCTGCGCACTCACCGGTGCTGGCGACACGACCAGCAAAAGCCCACACGTGCCGGTCACCCCTAAGCAAATCGCCGCCGCTGCGGTGGAAGCCGCCAAGGCTGGCGCCACCGTGTTGCACTGCCACGTGCGTGACCCGCAAACCGGCAAGTTCAGCCGCGACGTCGCCCTGTACCGCGAAGTGATGGAGCGCATCCGCGAGGCCAACATCGACATCATCGTCAACCTCACCGCCGGCATGGGCGGCGACCTGGAGATCGGTGGCGGCGAAAACCCGATGGAGTTCGGCCCCAACACCGACCTGGTCGGCCCGCTGACCCGCCTGGCCCACGTCGAAGCGCTGCTGCCGGAAATCTGCACCCTGGACTGCGGCACCCTGAACTTCGGCGATGGCGACACCATTTACGTGTCCACCCCGGCACAACTGCGGGCGGGTGCCAAACGCATCCAGGAGCTGGGCGTAAAGGCCGAGCTGGAGATCTTCGACACCGGTCACCTGTGGTTCGCCAAACAGATGATCAAGGAAGGCCTGCTCGACAACCCGCTGTTCCAACTGTGCCTAGGCATCCCATGGGGCGCACCGGCCGACACCACCACCATGAAGGCCATGGTCGACAACCTGCCCGCCGACGCCGTGTGGGCCGGCTTTGGCATCGGCCGCATGCAAATGCCGATGGCGGCGCAAGCGGTGCTGCTGGGCGGCAACGTGCGGGTCGGCCTGGAAGACAACCTGTGGCTGGACAAGGGTGTGCTTGCGACCAACGGCCAGTTGGTGGAACGGGCCAGTGAAATCCTCAGCCGCCTCGGCGCACGGGTCATGACCCCCGCCGAAGGACGCATAAAAATGGGCCTCACCAAACGCCGCTAATCAAAAAATGTGGGAGGGGGCTTGCCCCCGATAGCGGTGCATCAGTACCGAATGTATCGACTGACACACCGCTATCGGGGGCAAGCCCCCTCCCACACTGGACCACCGAAATCCATAGGAATTTGCCATGAGCTTTATCACCGAAATCAAAACCTTCGCCGCCCTCGGCAGCGGTGTCATCGGCAGCGGCTGGGTGTCCCGCGCCCTGGCCCATGGCCTGGATGTGGTCGCCTGGGACCCGGCACCCGGTGCCGAAGCTGCGCTGCGCAAGCGCGTCGCCAACGCCTGGGGCGCCCTGGAGAAACAAGGGCTGGCGCCGGGTGCGTCGCAAGCGCGCCTGCGCTTTGTCGCGACCATCGAAGAGTGCGTGAAAGATGCCGACTTCATCCAGGAAAGCGCCCCCGAACGCCTGGAGCTGAAGCTCGACCTGCACAGCAAGATCAGCGCAGCAGCCAAGCCGAATGCACTGATCGGCTCAAGCACCTCGGGCCTGTTGCCGAGTGAGTTCTACGAAGGTTCGACCCACCCGGAACGCTGTGTGGTCGGCCATCCGTTCAACCCGGTTTACCTGTTGCCGCTGGTGGAAGTCGTTGGCGGCAAGAACACCGCGCCAGAGGCTATCCAGGCCGCGATCAAAGTGTATGAATCCCTCGGCATGCGCCCGCTGCATGTGCGCAAGGAAGTCCCGGGGTTCATCGCCGACCGCCTGCTCGAAGCGTTGTGGCGTGAAGCACTTCACTTGGTCAATGACGGCGTCGCTACCACCGGCGAGATCGATGACGCGATCCGTTTTGGCGCCGGCCTGCGCTGGTCGTTCATGGGCACGTTCCTCACCTATACCCTGGCGGGTGGCGATGCCGGCATGCGGCACTTCATGGCGCAGTTCGGCCCGGCATTGCAGTTGCCGTGGACCTACCTGCCGGCGCCGGAGCTGACCGACAAGCTGATCGATGACGTGGTCGACGGCACCAGCGACCAGTTGGGCAAGCACAGCATTTCGGCGCTGGAGCGCTATCGTGATGATTGCCTGCTGGCGGTGCTGGAAGCGGTGAAAACCACCAAGGCCAAGCACGGCATGACCTTCGCCGAATAACGGAAGCCCTGACATGCCCGCACTCACCACCTACACCACCCAGGTCCACCCCGACTGGGTGGACTACAACGGCCACCTGCGCGACGCGTTCTACCTGCTGATCTTCAGCTACGCCACCGACGCGCTGATGGACACCCTCGGGCTGGACAGTGAGAACCGCGAAGCCAGCGGCCATTCGCTGTTCACCCTGGAGTTGCACCTGAACTACCTGCACGAGGTGAAACTCGGCGCCGACGTGGAGGTGCATACCCAGCTGATCGCCCATGACGCCAAGCGCCTGCACCTCTATCACAGCCTGCACTTGGTGGGGGATGAGAAGGAACTTGCGGGCAACGAACAGATGCTGTTGCATGTTGACCTGGCCGGTCCGCATGCCGCGCCGTTCACCGATGCCACGTTGGAAAGACTCACTGCCATCAGCGCCCAGCAGGCTGACCTGCCTCGCCCCGCCCTGCTCGGCCGAGTGATTGGACTGCCACCCAAAAAACAATAAGGAGACACCATGCAAACCGCCGCCGCTGTTGCCGATTTCCGTACCTACCCGAAGATCTGCGACCTTGCGCAGGTGCGGGTGCTAAATGATCAGATTCGTGTGCAATGGGCCGATGGGCGGGTCAGTCCGTTTCATCATCAGTGGCTGCGGGACAACTGCCCCTGCGCGGAATGCGTGTACAGCGTGACCCGCGAGCAGGTGCTGGAGATTGTCGATGTGGACGAGCACCTCAGCGCTGTCGACGCACGCATCGATCAAGGCTTGTTGAGCGTGCAATGGAGCGGCGGCCACCGCAGCCAGTACGACCCCGGCTGGCTGCGGGCGCATGCCTACGACGATGAGTCCCGCGCCGAACGCTGGGCGGCGAAGCCCAAACCCCAGCTGTGGGACAGCCGCTTCCAACTGCCGGTGTTCGACTATTCAGCGGTCATGCAAGACCCCCACGCATTGTTGCAGTGGCTGCTGGCGCTACGTGACTGCGGCCTCACGCAAATCCGCGGTGTGCCCACCGAGCCCGGCGCCCTGGCGCTGGTCGCCAAGCGCATTTCATTCATCCGCGAGAGCAACTTCGGCGTGCTGTTCAACGTGCAATCCAAGGCCGATGCCGACAGCAATGCCTACACCGCTTTCAACTTGCCGTTGCACAGTGATTTGCCAACCCGGGAGCTGCAACCGGGCCTGCAGTTTTTGCATTGCCTGGTGAACGATGCCGACGGTGGCGAAAGTATTTTTGTCGATGGGTTTGCCATCGCCTGCGCCCTGCGTACCGAAGACCCCGAAGCGTTCCTGGCGCTGTGCGACATCCCGGTGGAGTTTCGCAACAAGGACCGTCACAGCGACTACCGCCGCCTGGCGCCGATCATTGCGCTGGATGCCTTGGGCGATATCGCGGAGATCCGCATGGCCAATTTTCTACGCGGGCCGTTTGAGACGAGTGTGGAACAGATGCCGTTGCTGTATCGCGCCTATCGGCGCTTTATCGCCATGACGCGGGAAGATCGCTTTCGTGTGGTGCAGCGCCTGAACCCCGGTGAGCTGTGGTGCTTCGATAACCGCCGCACGTTGCATGCGCGCAATGCCTTCGACCCTGCTTCCGGGGCTCGGCATTTTCAAGGGTGTTATATCGATAGGGATGAGTTGCTCTCGCGCATTTTGGTGTTGCAACGGTAGACCGTGGCGCGCCTTTCGCGAGCAAGCCCGCTCCCACAAAAAAGCCCCGAGCCAGCCGTGACTGGATCGAGGCAGAGGGCCTTGTGTGAGCGTGACATCCCGAGGGTGACCAAACCTTCAAGCTGTTTGCTGGTACTCAGTGTGCCCATTACCGCCGCCGGTAAATGGCCCGAAAACGACATGCTCATAGCCATCTGAGGCATGCGCGGATTCTGCCCTTGCCGACCGGCCGGTGGCCTACCAGAATCCCAGTCAATCCCCGTTCCCTACACTAGGATAAACGTCATGATGCACGCGGATTTGATTGACCAGGATGACCTGCTGGGCCAACTGCGCTCGCTGGGTTTCGAAGTCTCCAGCGGCGCCACCGCCGAGCAGGCCTGCGAGTGCGCGGTGCGTGGTTTGAGCGAGGCGCGGGCCAAGGCGCTCAAGGGCATGGTGGAGCAGATGTACACCGGCAGTGCGACGATTCTGCCGGCCGTGCGCCAGGCGATCGATAAGCAGCTGTTGCCGGCGTTGGTGCAGTTCAAGCAGAACTCCGGCGCCTGATAGATTGCTATCGGGGGCAAGCCCCCTCCCACATTTGAATGTATTCACAGATCAAAATGTGGGAGCTGGCTTGCCTGCGATGAAGCCCCCTCGGTTTAGAGCCTTACACTGGCAAACGTCGACTCGTTGCGCGCCTGACTCAACGCCGACATCGGCCCCGACAACGGTGACAACACCAGCGCCTGCGGAATCGGCATCATTGCCACCTGCTGGGTGGTGTTGGAACCCACACGCTCATCCCGTGGCGGAATGCCGAAGTATTCGCGGTAGCACTTGGAGAAATGCGGCGTGGACACAAACCCGCACACCGACGCCACTTCGATGATCGACATCGGCGTTTGCTTGAGCAGCTGCCGTGCACGGATCAGGCGCAGCTTGAGGTAGTAGCGCGACGGCGAGCAGTGCAGGTATTTCTGGAACAACCGCTCCAGCTGGCGACGTGAGACGGCGACGTACACCGCCAGTTCATCCAGGTCGATCGGCTCTTCCAAGTTGGCTTCCATCAGCGCGACGATTTCCTGCAATTTCGGCTGGTTGGTGCCGAGCATGTGCTTGAGCGGCACGCGCTGGTGGTCTTGCTCGTTGCGGATGCGTTCGTACACAAACATCTCGGAGATGGCAGCCGACAGTTCGCGACCGTGATCGCGGCTGATCAGGTGCAGCATCATGTCCAGCGGCGCGGTGCCGCCGGAGCTGGTGAAGCGGTTGCGGTCGAGGGTAAACAGGCGTGTGCTCATGGCCACGCGGGGGAAGGCTTCCTGCATCGAGGCCAGGCATTCCCAGTGCACGCTGCAATCAAAACCGTCGAGCAGACCGGCACAAGCCAGGGCCCAACTGCCGGTGCATACCGCGCCCAAGCGGCGCGATTGGCGTGCCTGGCTTTGCAGCCACGACACATGCTCACGGGTCACCGTACGCTGGATACCCACGCCGCCGCACACGATCACGGTGTCCAGGGCCGGGGCTTTGTGCATGGAGGCGTCGGGAGTGATTTGCAGACCGTCGCTGGCCCACACCTGGTTTCCGTCGACGCTCAAGGTCGTCCAGCGATACAGCTCGCGGCCGGAAAGCTGGTTGGCCATGCGCAGCGGTTCGACTGCGGAGGCCAGGGAAATCAGCGTGAAATTGTCCAGCAGCAAAAAGCCGATGGATTGAGGCGCACGGTTCTGGGGTTGGGCCCCGGAGTTGAACGACGTCATCGCGGTATCTCCTCACACAAAGCGGGTGATGGCCTCAGGCGAGGCTCTTGTTATTGCGCTCTTCATCCGGCGAGGAGAGAGGCTTTGAATTGATAGAGCAAATGCCATGCCTAAATTTGAATGGCCGTCCAATAACTCCTAAAAACGACCTCATGACGCGTCTAAACAAGCCCGCGCCGCAAGTAGGGTTATGGCTGGAATTGGCCGTAGGAACATGCCCGGGCAAGGTGTGTGAGCAGATCGGTAGCACTTGTGGGAAGGCGCTTTGCGGGCGTGGGAGAAGTCTGTCACCCAACGCGCGGGAGACCAGTGGTCAGGTCGGAAATCGTTCGCAAGCTACTTATCTATTTGCGACGCGCTAAAAGGTGGCGCTTTTGGTTGGGGTGTTCACTTTTTGCGCAGCGGTGCCTGGATGATTGCTATCGGGGGCAAGCCCCCTCCCACATTTGGATGGGTGAACACAGTCAAAGGTGGGAGGGGGCTTGCCCCCGATGCAGGCAACGCGGTCTCAGCACTCCACCGCGCTGACCGCCAACCCACCGCGCGAGGTCTCTTTGTACTTGTCATGCATGTCCGCCCCGGTATCGCGCATGGTGCGGATCACCCGGTCCAGGGAGATAAAGTGCTGGCCGTCGCCGCGCAGCGCCATTTGCGCCGCGTTGATCGCCTTCACCGCCGCGATTGCGTTGCGCTCGATGCACGGCACCTGCACCAAGCCGCCCACTGGGTCGCAGGTCAGGCCCAGGTTGTGTTCCAGGCCGATCTCGGCGGCGTTGCACAGTTGCTCCGGGGTGGCGCCGAGGATCTCGGCCAGCCCGGCGGCGGCCATGGCGCAGGCAGAACCGACTTCACCCTGGCAGCCGACTTCGGCGCCGGAGATAGACGCGTTCTTCTTGCACAGAATGCCCACCGCCGCCGCACCGAGCAGGTAGTCGACCACGTTGGCCTCGGTGACTTCTTCGCTGAATTTCATGAAGTAATGCAGCACCGCCGGGATGATCCCGGCCGCGCCGTTGGTGGGTGCGGTGACCATACGTCCACCGGCGGCGTTTTCTTCGTTCACCGCCAGGGCAAACAGGTTGACCCACTCCATGGCACTCAGGGTCGAGCCAATTACATTGGGCTTGTTCAACTCCTGCAGGCTGCGGTGCAGCTTGGCGGCACGCCGGCGCACGTTGAGCCCGCCGGGCAGGATGCCTTCGTGCTTGAGGCCTTGCTCCACGCAATCCTGCATGGCGCGCCAGAGCTTCATCAGGCCGCTGCGGATTTCATCTTCAGAGCGCCAGACCTTCTCGTTGGCCATCATCAACTCGGCCACGCGCAGGTTGTGGGTCTTGCACAGCTGCAACAGCTCCACCGCGCTGGAAAAATCGTAAGGCAACTCGGTACGGTCCATGTCGGCCACGCCGCTTTGCGCCTGGGCCTCATCCACCACGAAACCGCCGCCCACCGAGTAGTAGGTGTCGCGGTGCAGCTCGCCGTTGTCACCCGACACCACCAGGGTCATGGCGTTGGGATGGAACGGCAGGTTTTCGTCGAGCAGGCGCATGTCCCGGGCCCAGACGAAGGGCACCGGCAGGCGCCCGTCCAGCAGCAAGGTGTCGGTCTCGCGCAGGGTGTGGATGCGTTGGCCGATCTGCGACGGGTCGATGGCATCCGGCCATTCGCCCATCAGGCCCATGATGGTCGCGGTGTCACTGCCGTGGCCGATGCCGGTTGCCGACAGCGAGCCATACAGCTGAACTTCGACGCGCCGCACCTGTTCCAACACTTCACGTTCACGCAAGCCTTGAACGAACAACGCCGCGGCGCGCATGGGGCCGACGGTGTGAGAACTCGAAGGCCCGATGCCGATCTTGAACAGGTCGAAAACACTGATAGCCATTGCCGTAGAACTCCTCGATAAGCACGGGCCAGGCTTGAACGAGCGGCTACGCTCAGATCGCCCAGATGGCGGCATCATCAAGCTTTTGTTTGCCGTCACGGCGTCTCACACCGACGCACCCATGCTCACCAGCGTCGCGTCTGTGCGATCACCGGTTTTGGCCGTTTTTAGCGGTGCAGATGGGCAAAAACTGCAGTTTTGCCTTGGGAAAAACCTGTAAGCGACGTCACCGACACTGGATACGACCCTCCCTGTACTGGATACGACGCCCCCTGTAGGCGTCAGATTTTCACTGGTACATGATCAGTCTCGACTCGTTTGCAAGGCACCGTGCCAGAGCTGTTGTCGCACGCTCCAACCGCAACACTTATAAAGCGCGGCGAACGCCGCCAGAAAAAACACAGGAGTCTAGCCCCATGAAAGCTTCACCCTCGTTGTTGTTGGCCGCCATGCTGAGTCTGCCAGTCCTGGCGCACGCTGCAGAACCGGCACAATGTCAGACCGTCAACTTCTCCGATGTCGGCTGGACCGACATCACCGTCACCACCGCGACCACCAGCGAAATCCTCAAGGGCCTGGGCTACAAGCCGCGCACCACGATGATTTCGGTGCCGGTGACCTACAAGTCCCTGGCCGACGGCAAGAACATGGACATCTTCCTCGGCAACTGGATGCCGACCATGGAAAACGACATCAAGCCGTACCGTGATGCCGGCACCGTGGAGACCGTGCGTGCCAACCTGGAGAACGCCAAGTACACCCTGGCGGTCCCGGAAGCGCTGTACAACAAAGGCCTGAAGGACTTCGCCGATATCGCCAAATTCAAGGATGAACTGGGCGGCAAGATCTACGGCATCGAGCCGGGCAACGACGGCAACCGCACCATCCAGACGCTGATCGACAAAGACGCCTTCGGCCTGAAAACCGCCGGCTTCAAAGTCGTCGAGTCCAGCGAAGCCGGCATGCTCTCCCAGGTCGAACGCGCCACCAAGCGCGACCAGGCCATCGTGTTCCTCGGTTGGGAACCGCACCCGATGAACACCCGCTTCAAGATGAAGTACCTGACCGGGGGTGATGATTCCTTCGGCCCCAACTACGGCCAGGCCACCATCTACACCAACACCCGCAAGGGCTACACCCAGGAATGCAGCAACGTGGGCCAGTTGCTGAAGAACCTGGTGTTCACCCTGAACATGGAAAGCACCCTGATGGGTAATGTCCTGGACGACAAGATGAAACCCGACGCCGCGGCGAAAGCCTGGCTGAAGAAGAACCCGCAAGTACTCGACACCTGGCTCGCCGGCGTCACCACCATTGATGGCAAACCTGGCCTGGACGCCGTGAAAGCCTATCTCGCCAAGTAATCACCGCTGACCCCGGGGCGGTGCGCTGCCCCGGGATGTTTTCCCTCTTCGCATGTGGACATTCACTACCATGCTGACTGAACAGAAAATCCCACTAGGCCAGTACATCGCTGCCTTCGTCGAATGGTTGACCCAACACGGCGCCAACTATTTCGACGCGATCGCATCGACACTGGAAACGATGATCCACGGCGTGACGTTTGCGCTGACCTGGTTCAATCCGCTGGCATTGATCGGTCTGATTGCGCTGCTGGCTCACTTTATCCAACGTAAATGGGGACTGACTGTTTTTGTCATCGCCTCCTTCCTGCTGATCCTCAACCTGGGTTACTGGCAGGAAACCATGGAGACCCTGGCGCAGGTGCTGTTCGCCACCCTGGTCTGCGTGGTCATCGGCGTGCCGCTGGGCATTGTTGCCGCGCACAAGCCGTTGTTCTACACCATGATGCGGCCGGTACTCGATCTGATGCAGACCGTACCGACCTTCGTCTACCTCATCCCTACCCTGACCCTCTTCGGGCTGGGTGTGGTGCCCGGGCTGATTTCCACGGTGGTGTTCGCGATTGCCGCGCCGATCCGTCTGACCTACCTGGGTATCCGTGATGTACCGCAAGAGTTGATGGACGCCGGCAAGGCCTTTGGCTGCTCGCGCCGTCAGCTGCTCTCGCGCATCGAACTGCCCCACGCCATGCCGAGCATTGCCGCCGGCATTACCCAATGCATCATGCTGTCGTTGTCGATGGTGGTGATCGCGGCTCTGGTGGGCGCCGACGGCCTCGGCAAGCCGGTGGTCAACGCGCTCAACACCGCTGACATCGCCCTGGGCTTTGAAGCGGGCCTGGCGATCGTCCTGCTGGCCATCATGCTCGACCGCATCTGCAAACAACCCGACGCCAAAGTAGGGGGTGATGCATGAGCATTATCCGATTCGACAAAGTCGACGTGATCTTCTCCAAAGACCCACGCGAAGCGCTCAAGCTGCTGGACCAGGGCATGAGCCGTAACGAGATCCTGAAAAAGACCGGGCAGATTGTCGGCGTGGAAAAAGCCAGCCTGGATATCGAGAAAGGCGAAATCTGCGTGCTGATGGGCCTGTCGGGCTCCGGCAAGTCGAGCCTGCTGCGCTGCATCAACGGCCTCAACACCGTGAGCCGAGGCCAGTTGTTCGTGGAGCATGAAGGTCGCCAGATCGACATCGCCTCCTGCACGCCCGCCGAGCTGAAAATGATGCGCACCAAGCGCATCGCCATGGTGTTCCAGAAGTTCGCCCTGATGCCCTGGCTGACGGTGCGCGAAAACATCAGCTTCGGCCTGGAGATGCAGGGCCGCCCGGAGAAAGACCGGCGCAAGCTGGTGGATGAAAAGCTTGAACTGGTGGGCCTGACCCAGTGGCGCAACAAGAAGCCGGACGAACTCTCCGGCGGCATGCAGCAGCGCGTCGGCCTGGCCCGTGCATTGGCGATGGACGCCGATATCCTGCTGATGGACGAACCCTTCTCCGCCCTCGACCCGCTGATCCGCCAAGGCTTGCAGGACGAGTTACTGGAACTGCAACGCAAGCTGAGCAAGACCATCGTATTCGTGAGCCACGACCTCGATGAAGCGCTCAAGCTGGGCAGCCGTATCGCGATCATGAAAGACGGCAAGATCATCCAGTACAGCGTGCCGGAAGAGATCGTGCTGAACCCGGCGGACGACTATGTGCGTACCTTCGTCGCCCACACCAACCCGCTGAACGTACTGTGCGGCCGCAGCCTGATGCGCACCCTGGACAACTGCAAGCGCGTCAACGGTTCGGTATGCCTGGACCCGGGCGGCGACTCGTGGCTGGACCTGGCCGAAGGCAACACCATCAAGGGCGCCCGCCAGAATGGCGCGGTGATGAACCTGCAGAACTGGGCACCGGGGCAAGCGGTGGAAGGCCTGGGGCGGTTACCGACGCTGGTGGACTCGAATATCGGCATGCGCGATGCGTTGCAGATCCGTTATCACACCGGGAACAAGCTGGTGTTGCATGACAACAACCAGGTGGTGGGGATTCTGGGAGACAGTGAGCTGTACCACGCCCTGCTGGGCAAGAACCTGGGCTGACACTGCACATCTCACTGTAGAAACGGGGTCAATGTGGGAGGGGGCTTGCCCCCGATAGCAGTGGATCAGTAATAAATGTACTGACTGACATACTGCAATCGGGGGCAAGCCCCCTCCCACATTTAAAACACTACCAGGCTTCAGCTATAGACCCGGCCAAGGAGCTGCCGATGGCTTTCAAACTGATCGAGCACGTCCCGGGTGATCTGTTCCTGGGTGAAGCCCATCAGGTCGTATTCCTGAGGTCCGTTGTGCAGGTACACCTCGGCACGGTAGTAGCGAGTGCGCTCTTCTTCGGGCAGGTCGCTCGGCGCCGACGAGTAGGCATCCAGGCTCACTTCATAGACAAACGGGTTGCCCTCTTCCATCTCGATGCGCACACCGATGCAGCGCTTGGACTTGCCGAGCAAGGTCTGCACTTCCAAGCCCTGATCACGCAACGCCGTCGCCGCCTCTTCCAGCGCAGGCGTCACGTGCTTGTCCATGAAGCGCTGCACAGTGCCTTGGCTCGGTTGCAGGTCCAACGCGGTCAAACGCTCACTGAAACCACGACGCCCGCGCTCGGCCAATTGCGCCTGCTCCTGTTCGATGGCCACGTCCTGGCGCATCGCCTTGTGCAAGCCGAACATAAAGAAGATCAGCACCACCGAGAACGGCAGCCCGGCCAGCACCACCATGGTTTGCATAGCTTCGAAGTTGCCGGCAAACAGCAAGCCGATGGTCACCAGGGTAATCACCGCCGACCAGAAGATCCGCAGCCAGTGCGGCGCATCTTCGTCCACATTGCCGCCTTTGCACGACAGGTTGGCCATCATCACCGCACCGGAATCCGCCGGGGTCAGGAACAGCACGAAGCCGACGAAGATCGACACGCCGATGACGATTTTCGACGCCGGGTAATGTTCCAGCAGTTGATAGATGGCCATCGACGGCTGTTCCAGTGCGGTCTTGCCCAACTCCACCGCACCGTGGTTCAGCACCAAGTCCAGGGCAGAGTTACCGAAGATCGACAACCACGCCAGGGTGAAGCCCAGCGGAATCAACAGCACGCCCGCCACCAGTTCACGCACCGTGCGACCACGGGAAATCCGCGCAATGAACATGCCCACGAAGGGCGCCCAGGAAATCCACCACGCCCAGTAGAACAGGGTCCACAGGCCCATCCAGCGTTCGGTCTTGTCGGCGTCGCCTTCGTACACGTACAGGTCGAAGGTTTTCAGGATGATGCCGTTGAGGTAGTCCCCGGTGTTCTGCACCAGGCCATTGAGCAAATGCAGGGTCGGGCCGAACAACAGCACAAAGATCAACAGGCCGCTGAACAGCACGATGTTGAGGTTGGACAGACGGCGAATGCCGTTCTCCACGCCCGACACGGCGGCGATGGTCGCCACGGTGCTCATCACGATGATCACGATCAACAGGTTGGTGTTGCTGTGCTGCATGCCGAACAGGTTTTCCAACCCGGACGACACCTGCATCGAACCGATCCCCAGGTTCGTCACCAGGCCCAGCAGGGTCACGAACATGCCGAAACCGTCCACCGCGTGGCCGGCCGCGCCCTTCACCCAACGCTCGCCCACCAGCGGATACAGCGCCGAACGCAGGGCCAGCGGCTGATTATGCCGATACGCGAAGTACGCCACGGCCAGGCCGACCAGGGCGTAGATCGCCCAGCCATGCAGGCCCCAGTGCAGGAAGGTCAGTTGCAGCGCCTGGCGGGCGGCGCCGTTGCTGGCGGCTGCGCCTTCGGGCGGGTTGAAGTAGTGATCCAACGGCTCCGAGGCGCCAAAGTACAGCAGCGAGATGCCGATGCCCGACGAGAACAACATGCCGGCCCAGGCGCCGTAGCTGAAGTCCGGGGTATCGTCCTTGCTGCCCAGTTTCAACTTGCCGTAGGACGAAAACGCCAGGCCCACCACAAACACCAGGTAGGCGGCGATGACCACCATGTAGTACCAGCCGAAGCTTTTCGACAGCCACGCCTGGGCAACACCGAGCATGCGCCCGGCCTCCTGCGGGGCGATGATCAGAATGGCAGTCAACAACAGAATCAGCGCGGTGGAGGTGTAGAACACCCAACCGTTGACCCGCACCTTTTCCGGTGGGGTTTTTATAAGAGAGGCAGAACTCATGGCGCAGATGCTCCGGGCAGTGCGAGAGAGAAACACAAGGCAACGGTTATCCCGGGACATCGATTTTTCGGCAGTCGACGGACGGGTGTTATAAAGACACCCCGAAAATTCCTGAACCCCGCCGAAGCGGTTTACAGGCCCTGATACGGCCTGTTTCAAGGATTTTTGCAGGTGTCAGATGTCGCGGCTCCCAGGTAGGAAATACCTGTAGGCAGCGACCATTTGTCGCAGATCTTATTCTTTGTTGATTGAACGTTCAATCAAAACAAAATAGACTGGCCATCAAGCCGACGGACGTTTATCGCCCACGGCAGGCCTAAGGAGAGGTGCTACATGCCCAAGGTCGGTATGCAACCCATACGCCGCCAGCAATTGATCGAAGCCACGTTGACGGCCATCGATCAGGTCGGAATGGGAGATGCCAGCATTGCGCTGATCGCCCGTTTGGCCGGCGTCTCGAACGGCATCATCAGTCACTACTTCAAGGACAAGAACGGCCTTATTGCAGCGACGATGCGCTACTTGATGAACGCGCTGATCGACAACGTCCATGAACGCCGGCAGGCGCTGACGGACGACAGCCCACGGGCGCACCTTCAGGTGATCATCGAGGGCAACTTCGACGCCAGCCAGGTCAACGGACCGGCAATGAAAACCTGGCTGGCCTTCTGGGCCACCAGCATGCACCACCCGTCATTGCACAGGTTGCAGCGGATCAACGATCAACGTCTGTATTCCAACCTGTGCTGCCAGTTCCGCCGAGTGCTGCCGCTGCCGCACGCACGCAAAGCAGCCCGCGGCCTGGCGGCCCTGATCGACGGTTTGTGGTTGCGCGGCGCCCTGTCGGGAGACGCTTTCGACACGGCACAGGCGCAACGGATCGCTTACGAATACATGGATTTCCAATTGGCCAAGCAGGTGAGTTAGAGCACACATAAACCGCTCAACCCCTGAACGTCTGCCGCTCAGTGTTGCCACACCCTCATGGCCCACCGACGGCGGGTAACGCCAACCACTTATGCACTTGCGAGGACTTTATGGCCCGTTTCGACCTGCAAAAACTCTACATTGACGGCGGCTACAGCGACGCTGGCAGCGATGCCACCTTCGAAGCCATCAACCCGGCTAACGGTGAAGTTCTCGCCCAAGTGCAACGCGCAACGAAAGAAGACGTTGAACGTGCCGTGGTCAGCGCCGAAAAAGGCCAGAAAATCTGGGCCGCGATGACCGCCATGGAGCGCTCGCGCATCCTGCGTCGCGCCGTCGACATCCTGCGCGAGCGCAACGATGAGCTGGCCGCCCTGGAAACCCTGGACACCGGTAAAGCCTTCTCCGAAACCAAATACGTCGACATCGTCACCGGCGCCGACGTGCTGGAATACTACGCAGGCCTGGTACCGGCCATCGAAGGCGAGCAGATCCCGCTGCGCGACACCTCGTTCGTCTACACCCGCCGCGAGCCGCTGGGCGTGGTCGCCGGTATCGGCGCGTGGAACTACCCGATCCAGATCGCCCTGTGGAAATCCGCACCGGCCCTGGCCGCCGGCAACGCGATGATCTTCAAGCCCAGCGAAGTCACCTCGCTGACCACCCTGAAACTGGCCGAGATCTACACCGAAGCCGGTGTTCCGGCGGGCGTGTTCAACGTGCTGACCGGCAGTGGCCGTGAAGTCGGCACCTGGCTGACCGAGCACCCACGCATCGAAAAAGTCTCGTTCACCGGCGGCACCGACACCGGCAAGAAAGTCATGGCCAGCGCGTCGAGCTCCTCGCTCAAGGAAGTGACCATGGAACTGGGCGGCAAGTCGCCGCTGATCGTGTTCGAAGACGCCGACCTGGATCGTGCGGCCGACATCGCGATGATGGCCAACTTCTACAGCTCCGGCCAGGTCTGCACCAACGGCACTCGCGTGTTCGTGCCCAAGCACCTGCAAGCCGCGTTCGAAGCCAAGATCGTCGAGCGTGTTGCGCGCATCCGCGTTGGCAACCCGCAGGGCGACACCACCAACTTCGGCCCGTTGGTCAGCTTCGCCCACATGGAAAGCGTGCTGGGCTACATCGCCAAAGGTAAGGAAGAAGGCGCACGCGTACTGTGCGGCGGCGACCGCCTGACCGACGGCGACTTCGCCAAAGGCGCCTTTGTTGCCCCAACCGTGTTCACCGACTGCACCGACGAGATGACCATCGTCCGTGAGGAAATCTTCGGCCCAGTGATGAGCATCCTCACTTACGAAACCGAAGAAGAGGTGATCCGCCGCGCCAACGACACCGACTTCGGCCTGGCCGCCGGCCTGGTGACCAAAGACCTGAACCGCGCCCACCGCGTGATTCACCAACTGGAAGCGGGTATCTGCTGGATCAACGCCTGGGGCGAATCCGACGCGAAGATGCCGGTCGGTGGCTACAAGCAATCGGGTGTGGGCCGTGAAAACGGCATCAGCTCGCTGAACAATTTCACTCGCATCAAATCGGTACAGGTTGAGCTGGGCGATTACGCCTCGGTGTTCTAAATCCCGAGCTTTGTGCTGCCTTTGAGGCCGCCATCGGGGGCAAGCCCCCTCCCACCTTTGACTGTGTAAACCCGATCAAATGTGGGAGGGGGCTTGCCCCCGATGAGGCCCGACCTGACCACACATCAAAGAGGGTGCATCCAATGTCCCAAGAATACGACTACATCATTGTGGGTGCCGGCTCCGCCGGTAACACCCTGGCGACCCGTCTGACCGAAGACGAAGGCGTCACCGTCCTGCTGCTGGAAGCCGGCGGCCCGGACTACCGTTTCGACTTCCGCACGCAAATGCCAGCCGCCCTGGCCTTCCCACTGCAAGGCCGCCGCTACAACTGGGCCTACGAGACCGATCCAGAGCCGCACATGGACGGCCGCCGGATGGAATGCGGTCGCGGCAAGGGCCTGGGGGGGTCCTCGCTGATCAACGGCATGTGCTACATCCGTGGCAACGCCATGGACTACGACAACTGGGCGAAGCTGCCAGGCCTGGAAGACTGGACCTACCTCGACTGCCTGCCGTATTTCCGCAAGGCCGAAACCCGCGACATCGGCCCCAACGACTGGCACGGCGGCGATGGCCCGGTCAGCGTGACCACGCCCAAGGCCGGCAACAATCCGCTGTTCCACGCCATGGTCGAAGCCGGCGTGCAGGCCGGTTACCCGCGTACCGAAGACTTGAACGGCTACCAGCAGGAAGGCTTCGGCCCGATGGACCGTACCGTCACGCCGAACGGCCGTCGCGCCAGTACCGCGCGCGGTTACCTGGACACCGCCAAAAAGCGTTCCACACTGACCATCGTCACCCACGCCCTCACCGACAAAGTGTTGTTCGAAGGCAAGCGTGCCGTTGGCGTGCGTTACCTGATCGGCGCCGCCGAAGAGCGCGTCGAAGCCCGCGCCCGCAAGGAAGTGCTGGTGTGCAGCGGCGCAATCGCTTCGCCGCAATTGCTGCAACGCTCCGGTGTCGGCCCGGCCAAGCTGCTGGAAAGCCTCGACATCCCGGTGGTCCACGACCTGCCAGGCGTCGGCGAAAACCTGCAGGATCACCTTGAGCTGTACCTGCAATACGCCTGCACCCAACCGGTGTCGCTGTACCCATCGCTGCTCTGGTACAACCAACCGGCCATTGGTGCCGAGTGGCTGTTCAACGGCACCGGCATCGGCGCCAGCAACCAGTTCGAAGCGGGCGGTTTTATCCGCACTCGTGAAGAGTTCGAATGGCCGAACATCCAGTACCACTTCCTGCCGGTGGCGATTAACTACAACGGCAGCAACGGTGTGAAAGAGCACGGTTTCCAGGCGCACATGGGCTCCATGCGCTCGCCAAGCCGTGGCCGTATCCAGCTGAAGTCGAAGAACCCACGGGACTACCCGAGCATCCTCTTCAACTACATGGCCACCGAGCAGGACTGGCAGGAGTTCCGCGACGGCATCCGCCTGACCCGTGAAATCATGCAGCAGCCGGCACTGGACCCGTACCGTGGCCGCGAAATCAGCCCGGGCATCGACGTGCAAACCGATGAGCAACTGGACAAGTTCATCCGTGAGCACGCCGAAACGGCGTTCCACCCGTCCTGCTCGTGCAAGATGGGCACCGACGAGATGGCTGTAGTCGATGGCGAAGGCCGCGTGCATGGCATGCAGGGTCTGCGTGTGGTCGATGCGTCGATCATGCCGATCATCACCACCGGCAACCTGAACGCGCCGACGATCATGATCGCCGAGAAAATCGCCGACAAGATCCGTGGCCGCCAGCCATTGCCGCGCAGCACCGCTGACTACTACGTGGCGGGTGATGCTCCGGTGCGTGGCAAGCCGCTGCGTGAAGTGGGCCCTACCGCGCAGTAACGGATACACCGGGGTGTTCCCATCGGGGCGGTGCGACGACTCGACAAGCCCCCTCCCACATTTTTGACCGTGTGAACCCGATCAAGTGTGGGAGGGGGCTTGCCCCCGAAGAGGCCCGACCAGTCACTGCAAAACCCCTCCTTGATCAGCTACTCTGTCTGCCTGCCCGCGACGAGCCGCCCACAAGGAAGGCCCCATGTTCGATCACCACGCCACACTCAAACAGCATTTCAGTGCCCTGCGCACCCGTGCCGAATTCTTCTCGCTGCGCTACGTACGCGAATCCGGCCAGTACCTGGCCGTACGCAAGAACGTCGCCGAACCGCCGCACCTGAGCCACGACGAGGGCGCCATGCTCACCGTGCGTCTCAACGGCGTGGAAGCCTACGCCGCGACCAACGATATTTCCCTTGCCGGCCTGCAAGCCGCCCTTGAGCGTGCCGAACAGCAAGCCCGGCAGATCTTGCCCCACGCCCTGCTCGACCTGCGCGAGCAACACGTCTCCAGTGACGTCGCCGATTACCTGTCGCCCAACCTTCAACAGCCCTTCCCATCCCTGAGCGATTGCTACCAGTTGCTCGGCAGCGAATCGGCCTCCGTGCCCAAGGACGAGCGCCTGGTGAGCTGGGAAGTCAGCCTGGGCCTGACCCACGTCGAGCAGATCTACCTGAACAGTGCCGGTGCCGAGTTGCGCCAGGCCCAGCGCTTTGTGTTCCCCGGCGTCAACGTCACCGCCTACGACGGCAATGACAGCCAGACCCGCACCCTCGGCGGCAGCAACTTCGGCCAGCAAGGCGGGTTCGACGTGATCAGCCGCTTCGGCCTGGTCGGCGCCGCGCCGCGTATCGCCGACGAGGCCCTGCAACTGCTGGCCGCGCCGAACACGCCCAGCGGCCCGCGTGACCTGCTGCTGATGCCCGATCAGATGATCCTGCAGATCCACGAGTCCATCGGCCACCCCCTGGAACTGGACCGCATCCTCGGCGACGAGCGCAATTACGCCGGCACCAGTTTTGTGAAGGCCAGCGACTTCGGCCACCTGCAATACGGCTCCCCGCTGCTGAACGTGACCTTCGACCCGGACATTCCCGAGCAGCTCGCCAGCTACGGCCACGACGACGAAGGCACCCAAGCCAGCAAACAATTCCTGATCCGTGAGGGGCTGCTGCTCAAACCCCTCGGTGGAGCGCTGTCGCAATTCCGTTCCGGTATGCAAGGCGTGGCCAACAGCCGGGCCAGCAGTTGGAACCGCGCGCCCATCGATCGCATGGCCAACTTGAATATCGAAGCAGGCGACAAGAGCCTCGCGCAACTGATCGGCGGCATCGAAAACGGCATCCTGATGTCGACCAACCGCTCGTGGTCCATCGACGATGCGCGCAATAAATTCCAGTTCGGCTGCGAATGGGGCCAACTGATCGAAAATGGCGAGTTGAAAGGCGTGGTAAAAAACCCCAACTACCGGGCCATTTCCGCGAACTTCTGGCGCAACCTCAGCGCGGTCGGCGATGCCAGTACGTTCAAGGTGCTGGGCACGCCGAACTGCGGCAAAGGTGAACCCAACCAGGTGATTCGCGTCGGCCATGCATCGCCGGCCTGCGTATTCAGCGATGTCGACGTATTTGGGGGAGATGCCTGATGAACAACTTCAAGGCACTGGTGGAGTGGCTCAAGCAGGCCATCACCGACAACGAACAATTCCACCTCGGCTATGCGGATGAAGCCTCCGAATTCGTACGCTTCAACCACGCCAAGGTGCGCCAGGCCGGCCAGGTGCAACAAGCCAGCCTCACCCTGAAACTGATCAACGATGGCCGCCATGCCGACCTGGGCATCACCTTGTCCGGCGCAGCGGAGCTGGACCGCCAACGCCTGGCCGACGGCCTGCAACAACTGCGCGACACCTTGCCGTTGCTACCCAAGGACCCCTACCTGCTGCTCAACCACAACGCCTGGCAAAGCAACAACGAACAAACGCGACCGCTGCCGGACCTGGCCCGGGTATTGGAAGACATCAGCCAGTCGGCTGAAGGTGTTGATCTGGTCGGGTTCTACGCCGCTGGCCCGATCAGTCGCGGCTTTGCCAGCTCGGACGGCGCGTTCGGCTGGCACCGCGCCAACAGCTTCAACTTCGATTTCAGCCTATTCCACGCCAATGGCGAAGCGGTCAAGGCCAGCTATGCCGGGCACACCTGGGACAGTGCCGAGTTTGCCGCGCGCTTCCAGCAAGCCCGCGAACAACTGGCGTTCCTCGGCCGCCCGTTGCATAAGCTGGCACCCGGGCAGTACCGCGCCTACCTCGCCCCGGCAGCGCTGGAAGAAATCATCAGCCTCATCACCTGGGGTGGTTTTTCCGCCCAGGCCATCGCCAGCAAAGGCAGTTCGCTGCAAAAGCTGTATGCCGGTGAACAGTCCCTGAGCCCGCTGGTGACCGTGGACGAACAGATCAGCGGCTCCCTGAGCCAGGCGTTCTCCACCGAAGGCTACCCGCGCGGCGACGTCACGTTGATCAACGCGGGCAAAGGCGCAGGCCAGTTGATCAACTCGCGCAGCGCCGCCGAATATGGCCTGAGCACCAACGGCGCCAGCAGCGACGAATCCCCCAGCGCCTTGCAGATGGCCGCCGGTAACCTGGCCCAGGCCGATATCCTCAAGCAATTGGGCACCGGGCTGTACATCAGCAACCTGTGGTACTTGAACTACTCCGACCTGCCGGCGGCGCGCCTGACCGGCATGACACGCTTCGCCACGTTCTGGGTGGAGAACGGCGAGATCAAGGCCCCGGTCAGCACCATGCGCTTTGATGACAGCGTGTACAACCTGCTCGGTTCGCAGTTGGAAGCCCTGACCGCTGAGCGGGAATTACTGCTCTCGGCCAGCACCTACAGCCAGCGCAACACCGCCTCCAACCTGTTGCCGGGCGCCTTGGTCAAACGCCTGACCCTCACCCTCTAAACACAGCAGTTCCCCTGTGGGAGGGGGCTTGCTCCCGATAGCGGTGTATCAGCCAAGTATTCATCAGCTGACACGCTGCAATCGGGGTGTAGAACCGTAGACATCGTTTACATCTGAAACCGGGGACATCGTTTACACATTTGAGGCTTGGACGCGGGTCATACCTCGTCCAAGCCTCCCCAAGGGATAATCACACAGGTACAAATCCCAGGCATCATCCTCAGCTTCTTTAAGCCCTATCCTTTCTCCGGATAGGGCCTCGCTGACAAATACCAACTTGCCGTTCCACTTGATCGATCCATCCTGCCTGACGCTTCGCACCCGCATTTCTGCCGGATACTCCACATCGGGCAAGCACCCTGGGTAAAGCCGAGTAGACGGCACGTACACATCTCCCGGACGTTTCATACCAAGCGCTTCATGAGGGCGTACGTAATTGAACTCATGCCGGAAGTGCTCCAGCAAAAGCTGCTGCTCCACCAAGTTGCTCCCTAGCGGTAGCTCAAGTTTCAGGCTGCGATGCATTCGTTCGTGTCGACCATTCTGGGCAGGTCTTCCCGGCATGGTTCGCTCGGGATAGATACCTAAACGGATCCACCAGACGGCCAGTGTGGATATCCTCGCCAGGCCAGGAGAGGCGAAAGGGACTCCGTTGTCAGAACGAATGACTTCCGGCATGCCGTAATCCTGAAAAAGCCGCTCAAAGGTTTGTTTTACAGGCTGGGTCATGATTTTAGGATGAGCCCTGCAAGCCAGAATCAAACGGGATGCATGGTCTGTAACCGTCAGCGGGAAGCACATCTGGGCGTTGAGCATCTTGAATTGCCCTTTGTAGTCCACGCACCAGGTTTTGTTGGGGTCATTGGCCTCTCGCATTTCAATATGCGAGGTACCGTGCCGACGCTTGAACCGCCGTTTGCTGACCAGCCCAAGTCGGTCAAGCCATTGGCCGGCTGTACTGGGAGACGGCCAATCGATAGAGGGATCTTCAATTCGCAATAGCTCAATGAGCTTCTTTGGCCCCCATTTATCGTGGGCTTCCTTCATGGCCACTACGCGAGCGAGGATCTTATCGTCGGTCTTGTTGGGGCTGTTGTGGGGTCGACGAGAAACCTCGGCTAACGACTTCAAATCGCCGTTATGCCGAGCAATCCATTTGTCTACGGTAGGTCGACTGACACCGAAGCGGCGGGCCAGTTGGCTTTTCGTGAAGTTACCCGAAAGCCAGTCAGCAACCAGCTTGATTCGTTGGTTCATGGGGGACTCTTGGTTCCAGGGCATGATCAGTTACCTCCTGATCATGCGTATTAACCTGTAAACCATGTCCCCGGTTAGAAATGTAAACGATGTCCCCGGTTTGTACCGGGGCAAGCCCCCTCCCACATTGAATTGTGCTGAGTTCAGACATCTCTGTTTCGCCCCTTCCTACGGTTAATTCTTGTCTTCCCCACCTGCACGGGCAGCCTGTTGTCGCCTGCAAAAAACCTCGTTATAAGGGTTAGTGGCACCCCGCCACCCCACCCACGAGAGCATGACCTTGCCCGGGAAGGGCAAGCTGGAGCGTTGACATGAACCATGGAAGTTTTGTCATAGAAAAGCTGTTCAAGCACTACAACGTTCATGTTGAGCAGCTAGGAAACGATTCGGAAAAAAAGACCGTCCTGATGGTCAACGGCGCGCTGTCCACCACGCGTTCCTTCGCCCGCACCAGCAAATGCCTGGCCGAGCATTTCAATGTGCTGCTGTTCGACTTGCCGTTCTCCGGCTATTCCCGCGAACACAACACCGACCTGGACCTGGTCACCAAGGACGACGAGGTGCACATGCTGCGTGCCCTGGTGGAGCGCTTCCAAGTCAACCACCTGGTGTCGGCCTCCTGGGGCGGCATCTCGACGCTGCTGACCCTGGCCCATAACCCCCCCTCCATCGAAAGCTCGGTGGTGATGGCCCTGGCGCCCAACCTCAACCAGGCCATGCTCGACTATGTGGAGCGCGTGCGCGTGTTGATCGAAGCGGACGATAAGTCGGCCGTTGGCCACCTGCTTAACGAGACCGTGGGCAAATACCTCTCGCCCCGGCTCAAGCGCAACAATCACCGGCACCTGTCGAGCATGGCCACCACCGAATACCGCCAGGCGCGTTTTCATATCCACCAGGTGCTGGCCTTGGGCGACGGCAATTACCTGCCGGCACTCAAGCAGATTGAAACACCGGTGCACTTCCTCAACGGCGCGCTCGACGAATACACCCCCGCCGCCGAGGCGCAATTGTTCAAGCAGTATGTGGGGCGCAGCAGCTTTGCCGTGGCCGAACACACCGGCCACTTGCTCGACCTCGAATCCAACGAAGCGGCCACCGCGGTGCACCGTGAACTGCTGGATTTCCTGGTGGGAAAAAGCCCGACGGTTGGCGCATAATCGCCAACACATAGCCGGCTAACAAAAAAGGTTCTCTATGCCCAATCGCGTCCCGCTCGATGCCAAGACCGCCCGCTGGCTCCCCTGGGTGGTCGCGATTGCCTTCTTCATGCAGTCGCTGGACGGGACGATCCTCAACACGGCATTGCCGGCCATGGCCCGGGACCTCGCGGAAAACCCGCTGCGCATGCAAGGGGTGGTGATCGCCTACATGCTCACCGTCGCCTTGCTCATCCCGGCCTCGGGCTGGATTGCCGACCGCTTCGGCACCAAGAAAATCTTCTTTGGCGCAATCATGCTGTTCAGCATCGGTTCGCTGCTGTGCGCCTTGTCCAGCAGCCTGACCATGCTGGTGGGCGCCCGGGTGATCCAGGGCCTGGGCGGTGCGCTGATGCTACCGGTCGGGCGCTTGGTGGTGCTGCGCGCATATCCGCGTTCCGAACTGGTGCGCATCATGGGCTTCATTACCATCCCCGGCCTGCTCGGCCCGCTGCTCGGCCCGACCATGGGCGGCTGGATGGTGCAATACCTGACCTGGCACTGGATCTTCCTGATCAACCTGCCGGTGGGCATGGTCGGCTGTTACGCCGTATGGAAACTGATCCCCGACCTGCGCGGCAGCGAACGCACGCGCTTTGATGGCGTGGGGTTTCTGTTGTTTGGCGCGGCGATGGTGTTGATCACCATCGCCATGGAAGGCCTGGGCGAACTGCACCTGCCGCACCTGCGGGTGATGTTGCTGCTGTTCGGCGGGCTGGCGTGCCTGGCGGCGTATTGGCTACGCGCCGGGCATATCGACAACCCGCTGTTTTCACCGGTGCTGTTCAAAACCCGCACCTTCGCCGTGGGCATCCTCGGTAACCTGTTTGCACGCTTGGGCAGCGGCGCGTTGCCGTTTCTGGTGCCGCTGCTGTTGCAGGTCGCGCTGGGTTACTCACCGTCTGAAGCGGGGATGAGCATGTTGCCCCTGGCGGCGGCAGCGATGTTTGCCAAGTCAGTCGCCCGCACGCTGATCGAACGCCTGGGCTACCGCATCGTGCTCACCGGCAACACCCTGGCGCTGGGCATCATGCTGGCGAGTATGGGCCTGGTCAGCGAGCACACGCCCTACCCGCTGCTGTTGTGCATGCTGGCGGTACTGGGGGCGATCAACTCCCTGCAATTTACCGCGATGAACACCGTCACCCTGATCGATCTCGACGACGCCCAGGCCAGCAGCGGCAACAGTTTGCTGTCGGTGGTGGCGCAGTTATCCCTCAGCCTCGGCGTGGCCTGCGCCGGTGCGCTGCTCGGCGGCTTTACCGCCGAAACCGGCAATGACGGGGTGGAAAGCGTACTCGGCGCGTTCCAACTGACCTTCCTCACCGTGGGCATCATGGCCATGCTGGCGGCGGCGATCTTCCTGCAATTGTCGCCGACCGACGGCAAACGAGTAGTCAGCCGCGAGCACGACATCGAGCATTAACAGGCTTCTCGTCTAGAACTTGCAGGGAAATTCCCACGGGACTGGTACACTGCGCGACATTTTGTTTTGCAGAGCCAGTCCCGTGACTACCATCGCCACCGCTTTTAATACTTTGCCCCTGTCCGCCGCCATGCTGGCTAACCTCGACTCGCTGGGTTATGTCGAGATGACGCAGATCCAGGCGCAAAGCTTGCCGGTGATCCTCAAGGGGCTGGACCTGATTGCCCAGGCCAAGACCGGCAGCGGCAAGACCGCCGCCTTCGGCATCGGCCTGTTGAACCCGATCAACCCACGCTACTTCGGCTGCCAGGCCCTGGTCATGTGCCCGACCCGTGAGCTGGCCGACCAGGTCGCCAAGGAAATCCGCCGCCTGGCCCGTGCCGAAGACAACATCAAGGTACTGACCCTGTGTGGTGGCGTGTCCCTCGGCCCGCAGATCGCCTCCCTGGAGCACGGCGCCCACGTCATTGTCGGCACGCCGGGCCGTATCCAGCAGCACTTGCGCAAAGGTTCGCTGGTACTGGACGGGCTGAACACGCTGATCCTCGATGAAGCTGACCGCATGCTCGACATGGGCTTCTACGACGCCATCGAAGACATCATCAGCAAGACCCCACCGCGCCGCCAGACCCTGCTGTTCTCGGCCACCTACCCCGTGAGCATCAAGCAGTTGGCCTCCAAGTTCATGCGCGCGCCGCAGCAAGTTAAAGCCGAAGCGTTCCACTCCGATGACCAGATCGAACAGCGTTTCTTCGAGATCTCACCGGAAGAGCGCATGGACGCCGTGACCAAGGTGCTGGCGCATTTCCGCCCTGCCTCCTGTGTAGCCTTCTGCTTCACCAAGCAGCAAGTGCAGGAAACCGTGGATCACCTGACGTCCAAGGGCATTTCCGCCGTTGGCCTGCATGGCGACCTGGAACAGCGCGACCGTGACCAGGTGCTGGCGATGTTCGCCAACCGCAGCACCTCGGTGCTGGTAGCCACCGACGTGGCTGCCCGTGGCCTGGACATCGACTCACTGGACATGGTGATCAACGTCGAACTGGCCCGCGATTCGGAAATCCACATCCACCGCGTCGGCCGTACCGGTCGTGCCGGTGAGACCGGCATCGCCATCAGCCTGGTCGCCCCGTCCGAAGCGCATCGCGCCCAGGCCATCGAGCAACTGCAGAAGTCGCCGCTGAACTGGGACCAACTGGACAACCTCAAGCCGCAAAGCGGTGGCCCATTACTGCCGCAGATGAGCACCCTGTGCATCGCCGCAGGCCGTAAAGACAAGGTTCGCCCAGGCGACATCCTCGGTGCGCTGACCGGTGAAGCCGGCATCCCGGGTGCCCAGGTCGGCAAGATCGCGATCTTTGACTTCCAGGCCTTCGTGGCCGTGGAGCGCGGGATCGCCAAGCAGGCGTTGCAGCGTTTGAATGACGGCAAGATCAAAGGCCGTTCGTTGCGCGTGCGCATCCTGTAACACGATCTCCCCTTCAATGGAGATCCAATGTGGGAGGGGGCTTGCCCCCGATAGCAATCTATCAGTTACCGATGCACTGACTGACACACTGCTATCGGGGGCAAGTCCCCTCCCACATTTGACTGTATTCCAAATCAGAACTTGTATGAGGACACCGTTTTGCGCTCGACCGAAGTTGTGATCATTGGCGCCGGCGCCGCAGGCTTGATGTGCGCACTGACCGCCGCCGGCCGTGGGCGCAAGGTGATGTTGATCGACCATGCGAACAAGGCCGGCAAGAAGATCCTGATGTCCGGCGGTGGCCGCTGCAACTTCACCAACCTGTACACCGAGCCGGCCAACTTCCTCTCGCACAACGCGCACTTCTGCAAGTCCGCGCTGGCTCGCTACACCCAGTGGGATTTCATCGGGCTGGTGGCCAAGCACGGCGTGCCCTACCACGAGAAAAAACTCGGCCAGCTGTTCTGCGATAACAAATCCAGCGACATCCTCGGCATGCTGCTCGATGAGTGCATCCAGACCGGCGTGAGCCTGCACCTGGACACCTCGATCCAGGAGATTGCCAGGCTGGACAGCGGCTATCAGTTGCAGACCACCTTGGGCGAGTTGCGCTGTGAATCCCTGGTGATCGCCACCGGCGGCCTGTCGATCCCGACCCTGGGCGCGACCGGTTTTGGTTACCAGGTGGCCAGACAGTTCGGCCACGAACTGCTGCCGACCCGCGCCGGGCTCGTGCCGTTCACCATCACTGACCAGCTCAAGGAGTTGTGTGGCGAGTTGTCGGGTACGTCGGTGGATTGCCTGGTCAGCTGCAACGGCCAGAGCTTTCGCGAGAACATCCTGTTTACCCACCGCGGCCTGAGCGGGCCGGCGATTTTGCAGATTTCGTCGTATTGGGAACCCGGCGATACGGTTGAAATCAACCTGTTGCCCGACCACGACGCCCACACCTGGCTGCAACAGCAACAGGTCGAGCGCCCCAACAGCGAGTTGAAAACCCTGCTGGGCGAGATCTTCACCAAGAAGATGGCCAACCTGTTGGCCGAGACATGGTTCGTGTCCAAGCCGATGAAGCAGTACACCCATGCCGAAATTGCCGACATCGCGCAAAAACTCGGCAATTGGCAGCTGGTGCCGGCGGGCACCGAGGGTTATCGCACGGCCGAAGTCACGCTGGGGGGAGTGGACACGCGGGAAGTCTCGTCCAAGACCATGGAATCCCTGAAAAGCCCAGGCCTGTACTTTATCGGTGAAGTGCTGGATGTGACCGGTCACCTGGGCGGGTTCAACTTCCAGTGGGCGTGGGCTTCGGGCTATGCGGCCGCGCAGTACGCCTGACACACAGCGGTAAAAATGTGGGAGGGGGCTTGCCCCCGATGGCAGTGGGTCAGCCAGTACATCGGTTGCTGACACGCCGCTATCGGGGGCAAGCCCCCTCCCACATGGGTTTAGTGGTGATCCTGAAAATAGTGCGATTAGATGTGATCGCCACGCTTGCCGTGACGTCACTGATAGCTCAATTTAGCGGCATCGTCCCGGAAGACTCCAGACTTCATGTCATCGACCTCGTTCAAGCAGTCCCTGCGGCGCCTGTGGGCGCTGGATAAATTCAGCTACAGCATTCGGGTATTCATCGCCCTCACCGGCAGCATGGCGCTGTGCTGGTACCAGGATGAAATGACACTGCTGATCCCGTTGTTCCTGGGGATCATCGCCAGCGCCCTGGCCGAGACCGATGACAGTTGGCAAGGCCGCCTCAACGCCCTGGCAGTAACGCTGGTGTGTTTCAGCATTGCCGCGCTGTCGGTGGAGTTGCTGTTCCCTTATCCCTTGGTCTTCGCGGTCTCACTGGCCCTGGCCACCTTCTGCCTGACCATGCTCGGCGCCTTGGGCGAACGCTATGGCGCGATTGCCTCAGCGACGCTGATCCTGTCGGTGTACACCATGATCGGCGTGGACCAGCGCGGCGGCGCCGTCAGCGATTTCTGGCACGAGCCGCTGCTGTTGGTGGCCGGTGCCGCCTGGTATGGCGCGCTGTCGGTGCTGTGGCAGGCGCTGTTTTCCAACCAGCCGGTGCAGCAGAGCCTGGCGCGGTTGTTCCGTGAACTGGGACGGTACCTCAAGCTCAAGTCGTCGTTGTTCGAGCCGATCCGCCAACTGGACGTGGAAGCACGGCGCCTGGAACTGGCCCAGCAGAACGGCCGGGTGGTGGCGGCGCTCAATGCGGCGAAGGAAATCATCCTGCACCGTGTGGGCAATGGTCGACCCGGTTCGAAAGTCAGCCGTTATCTGAAGCTGTATTTCCTGGCCCAGGACATCCACGAACGCGCCAGCTCGTCGCATTACCCGTACAACGCCCTGGCCGAGGCCTTCTTCCACAGCGACGTGCTGTTCCGCTGCCAGCGCCTGTTGCGCCAGCAAGGCAAGGCCTGCCAGACCCTGGCCGAGTCGATCCAGATGCGCCAGCCGTTCATCTATGACGACAGCTTCGCCGAAGCCTTGGGCGACCTCAACGCGTCCCTGGAACACCTGCGCATCCAGAGCAACCCGGCCTGGCGCGGCCTGCTGCGTTCGTTGCGCGCCCTGGCGGCCAACCTGTCGACCCTGGACCGCCTGCTCGGCGACGCCAGCAACCCCGACAGCCTGGCGGACGCCACCGACAGCAACCTGCTGGACCGCGCCCCGCGCAACCTCAAGGAAATGTGGACGCGCCTGCGCACGCAGATGACGCCGACGTCGCTGCTGTTCCGCCATGCGCTGCGCCTGTCGCTGGCGCTGACCGTCGGCTACGGCATGCTGCATGCGATCCACGCGTCCCAGGGCTACTGGATCATCCTCACCACGCTGTTTGTGTGCCAGCCGAACTATGGCGCCACGCGGCGCAAGCTCGGCCAGCGGATCATTGGCACGGCCATCGGCCTGACCGTGGCCTGGGCGTTGTTCGACCTGTTCCCAAGCCCCCTGGTGCAATCGATGTTCGCCATCGCCGCCGGCCTGGTGTTCTTTATCAACCGCACCACCCGATACACCCTGGCCACCGCCGCCATCACCTTGATGGTGTTGTTCTGCTTCAATCAGGTCGGCGATGGCTACGGACTGTTCCTGCCACGCCTGTTCGATACCTTGCTCGGCAGCCTGATCGCCGGCCTCGCGGTGTTCCTGTTCCTGCCGGACTGGCAAGGCCGCCGCTTGAACAAAGTGCTGGCCAACACCCTGACCTGCAACAGCATCTACCTGCGCCAGATCATGCAGCAGTACGCCGCCGGCAAGAGCGACGACCTGGCCTACCGCCTGGCCCGGCGCAACGCGCACAACGCCGATGCGGCGCTGTCCACTACCCTGGCGAACATGCTGATGGAGCCGGGGCATTTCCGTAAGGAAGCGGACGTGGGCTTTCGTTTCCTGGTGTTGTCGCACACCTTGCTCAGTTATTTGTCAGGGCTGGGCGCGCACCGGGAAACCCAATTGCCGGCCGAAGTGCGTGAGCATCTGATCGATGGCGCCGGCAAGACCCTGGCAGCGAGCATCGATGAAATCGCCACGGGGTTGGCCAATAAGCAGCCGATCGCGATCCAGAGCGATGCCGAGGAAGCGCTGGCGGCGGACCTGGAACAGATGCCGGATGAGATCGATGAAGGGCAGCGGTTGGTGCAGACGCAGTTGGCGTTGATTTGCCGGCAACTGGGGCCGTTGCGCACGTTGGCGGCGCATCTGATCAAAGACACCAGCGTGGCTTAGGTCGCTATCGGGGGCAAGCCCCCTCCCACAGTTTTGATTTGTGAACACAGTCAACAGGTGGGAGGGGGCTTGCCCCCGATGAGGTCCGCACAGGCACTACATGCCATGGGCCTTCATCAACCGCTCATAGCTGCCATCCGCCTTCATCTTGGCAATCTCCCGATCAAAGCTGGCCACGATCTGCGCATGCTCCGGGTGCTTCAGGCTGACCAGGATATGCAAGCTGTTTTCACTCAGGGGCGTGGGTAAAAACTCCACCGCATTGCGCACCCGTGCCGATTCACGCGACAGGTAATAGCGCGCCACGTACTCATCCTCCACCGTCAACCGCACCCGCTGCGCCGCCAGCATGCGCACGGCCATGGCGAAGTTGTGCACAGGGACTTTCTGCAACTGCGCATCCCCATCGAACGCCGCCGAATAGGCATAGCCACGCACCACGGCGATGGGATAGTCGTGCAACTGCGCAAGGTTCTGGAATTCGATGGGATCGTCGCGGCGTTTGATGAAACGCACACGGTTGAGCAGGTATTCACCTGAGAATTGGCCCAGTTTCGTACGGGCATCGTCGTACCAGGCGTTGACCAGCACGTCATAGCGCCCGTCTCCCACCCCCATCAGCGCACGGGCCCAGGGCACTTGCTCGAAGTCACTGGCATAACCCGCACGGGCCAGGGCGGTACTGACGATATCGGTGGCCAGCCCGCCATTGATCAAGGTGGCATCGGTAAAGGGCGGCCAGGCATCCGCCACCAGGCGCAGACGCTGCGCGAATGCCGGCTGGGCCAGCAGCAACACTCCAATCAAAGCAACGGCACGAGAGAATCGCGGCATGCTCAAAGTCCTTGGCAGGCAGGCGGTGGCCTTGGCTCAGGCGCGGCCCGAGGTTCTAACAGTAGCTCAGATTACACAAAGAAACCGGCGCCGAACGCACTCAATGATGGCAAATTGATTTCACTCACAAAAATAGCTGATTTAGACAGCGCTGCCCGCTGCGCTTACTATCCGCAACAGACATTGATAAGAGAACTCGCCATGACCGTTGAATGGGTGTGCAAACACCACGATGACCTGGGCAAGGAGCAGCTTTACGCGATCCTGCGCTTGCGCAACGAGGTGTTTGTTGTCGAGCAGAAATGTGTGTACCAGGATCTCGATGGGCAGGATTTATCGGGCGACACCCACCACCTGATGGCGTGGCAGGACGACCAACTGGTGGCGTACCTGCGCCTGCTGGACCCGGAATCCCAGGGCGGCGACGTGGTGATCGGCCGCGTGATCGTAGCGCCGGTGGCGCGCGGCACCGGGCTGGGGCACCGGATGATGGAAGAGACGCTCAAGCAGATTGCCGATATCTGGCCCGGGACGCCAATATTCCTGTCAGCCCAGGCGCATTTGCAGGGGTACTACGGGCGGTATGGTTTTGTGGTGGCAGGTGAGGAATACCTTGAGGATGATATTCCACACATCGGCATGCGAAAGGACTAGGGGTAACCCAGCACCTGCTTGACCTGGCCGAGGTTCGCCTCGATCCAGCGCCGGTCAATCGCGCCCCAGCTGCGAACCCGATAGTGCCCGGCATGGTTGCGGGCACCGTCTTCCTGCTCGAACTCACACACAATATCCAGGTCGGCCAATGCCGCAATCGTGTCCTGCGCCGTGCGCCGGGGCATGCCGGTGGCGTCGGTCAGGGCCGGGACGCTGCTGGCCTGGCCGCTGTCGATCAGGTAGGCCACGTACAGGCGGCGATAGAAGCTGCTCTTGGTCTTGCTCACATCCATGGTCGGTTGCCTTGTGCGGTCAGGGTTTGCCCAGCAGGTCGCGGTACGTGAGGTACACCCGCAGGTCGAATTCCACCTGATGGTAGCCCGGCATCATGTACTCACAGAGTTTGTAGAACGCCTTGTTGTGGTCCGATTCCTTGAAGTGCGCCAGTTCGTGGACCACGATCATGCGCAGGAACTGCGGCGCGGCCTCTTTGAACAGCGCAGCAATGCGGATCTCTTTCTTCGATTTCAGATTGCCGCCCTGCACCCGCGAGATGGTGGTGTGCAGGCCAAGGGCGCGGTGGGTCAGGTCCAGGCGGTTATCGAACAGTACCTTGTCGATGGCCGGCGCATTGCGCAGGTGTTCCTGCTTCAAGGCCAGGGCGTAGGCGTACAGGGCCTTGTCGCTCTGCACCGCGTGGCGTTCGGGGTAACGTTGCTCCAGGTAGGCACCCAACTGATCCTTGGCGATCAGCTGGCGCACTTGTTCCTGGAGGGCGGCGGGATAGGCCTGGAGGTATTTCAGCGCGGTCATGGGGTCTGCAACAGATTCGGATAGACGCCAGTGTAACGAATTCAGCGCAGCCGAGCGTGGCACCAGTGTGCCACTTCCTCAGCCACCAACGGCTGCGCCGCCATCGGCCCCTGAATGAAAGGGCAGCCATTGGCCTTCAGCCATTGGGCCTGCTCCTGGGTTTCCACCCCCTCAGCCACCACCACTACATCAAAATGCCCGCACAGCTCGATAATGCTGCGCGCCATCACCTCATCCCGCGCTGAGCCTGGCAGGCGAGCGACCAATTGCGGGTCGAGCTTGAGGGTGTCGAAGGCCAGGTCGCGCAGATGCGCCAGGGAACAGTTGCCCAGGCCAAAGTCATCCAGGGCGGTGCGCACGCCGATCTGGCGCAGCAACTTGAGCTGCTTGATCGACTCTTCAAGGTTGCTCATCAGGCAGTCTTCACTGATCTCCACCTCCAATTGTCGCCCCTGCAACCCATGTCGTTCGAGCACCTGCTGCAGCTGGCTGGCCAGGTTGGGCATGTTGAACTGGTTGCTGCTCAGGCTCACGCTCAGCACCAGTTCATCATCGAAGCCGGCGTGCCAGGCCTGGAGCTGGGCGCCGACTTGTTGGTAAATCCAGGTGCTCAGTTGACTGATCAGCCGGGCTTCCTCCAGCAACGGCAGAAACAGACCGGGCGGCACATCGCCGACACTCGGGTGCTGCCAGCGCAACAGGGCTTCTACGCCACGCACACGCCCATCCGCCAACGCAACCTGCGGCTGGTACACCAGGGTGAACTCCTTGTTTTGAATCGCCGTGCGCACGCTGTCTTCCAGCATCAGGCGCGAACGGGCGCGGCCATTCATTTCCTGGTCGTAATAGCGATATTGCTGACGGCCTGCGCGCTTGGCTTCGTACATGGCGATGTCTGCCGCGCGCAACAGACCGTTAACGTCCGAGCCGCAATCCGGAAAGGTAGCGATACCGATACTGACACCGAGCATCACATCCAAACCGTCAACCTGCTGGCAGATAGACACCCGTTCGATCAGTTTCTCTGCAATTTTCGCCGCCTGCTCGGGGAACTCCAGCTCCAGCAGCGCGGTGAACTCATCGCCGCCCATGCGCCCCAGAATGTCATAGGAACGCAGGCAGCCCTGCAACTGCTCCGACACCCAGCGCAGCACACGGTCGCCGGCGTCATGGCCGAGGGAATCATTGACCCGCTTGAAGCCATCAAGGTCCAGGTACAGCAGCACCAGAGACTGCTCGTTACGCTCGCTGCGCAGCAAATTGTTTTCCGCCGCCTGATAAAACCCGCGCCGGTTCAATAGTCCGGTCAGCGGGTCGGTGACCGCCTGGAACTCCAATTGTTGATGCAGGTGACGCACTTCGGACATGTCCAGCACGGTCACCACCATAGCCTTCTGTTCGGCCGGCAGCGGCGCACACGACAACGCCACCGGCACCTGCTGACCGCGGCTGGTGCGCAGGATCGCATCGTGCAAGCGCCAGGTCTGGCCCTGGCGGTAGGCGAGGAGCATCTCGAACCCCAGCCAGGCCGGCACATGGGGTTTTTGCAGGAAGCTCAGGAAACTCTCGCCTCGCAATTCGGCCAGGGTGGCGTTCAGCAGCCGTGAAATGGCCGGGTTGGCATACTCGATCACACTGCCCTCGCCCACCACCAGGATGCCTTCGGCGGCGTTGTCCAACACCGAGGCATTGAACGCCCGTGCGGACTCCAGCTCATGACTCAGGCGCTGCAAGGCCCGGCGATTGCGCTGATGCTCCAGCAACGCCTGGACCTTGGGTTTGAGGATATGCGGGTCGAACGGTTTGAACAGGTAGTCGATGGCGCCATTGGCATAACCTTCGAGCACTGCGGCGGGTGACTGGGCATGGGCGGTGAGGAAAATGATCGGTGTCATGCGCGTGCGCTGGCTGCCGCGCATCAGGCGCGCCACCTCAAAGCCATCCATGCCGGGCATCTTCACGTCCAGCAGCACCAGGTCGACTTCGTGTTTGAGCAACAATTCGAGGGCTTCCACACCGGACGCGGCGGTCACCACATGCCAGTCTTCACGCTGTAACAGCGCACGCATGCTGAGCAGGTTTTCCGGGTAGTCATCGACCACAAGTAGAACCGAACGACCATCGCCGTGGTGTGGAGCGCATTCCATGCTACGTCTCTTCCTTAGGACTACTCCGGTCATTTCTGACAGAAAACCCGGACAAACACTGAGGCCTCACTCTAGCCCCGGTTCTGAAAAAGCAGAAGTAACCTCAGTGCCATCATTGCGCCAAAGTTCAGGAAGCCGACTAACGGTCAACCGCTACAAGCCACGAACCATGGGAAACATGGCTTTTTGGCATTCCTTTGGCGCCAATAAATCGCCAGCAATGATTTAACAAGACGGTTAACACCACCTATAAAGAACCTGTCTGGCCCAAGGGCCATAGCCTACACCCCTCTGTAAAAAGGCCTACGCCATGATCGACCTATCCACCTGGAACCTCAGCATCCCTGTCGGCTCTCCGCCCGCGACCATCGAAACCCCAAGACTGATGAGCGGCTTCAACGACCAATATTTCCAGGCCGAAGGCAGCAACGTCCAATTCTGGACCCCGGTCACCGGCACCCGTACCGAGAACGCCATTTACCCGCGCAGCGAACTGCGCGAGACCTACGCCGATGGGCGCCTGCGCAACTGGACCTATCCGGATGCGGACAACTTCCTGCGTGCCACCCTGGCCGTCAACCAAGTGCCGTCCTCCGGCAAAATCGTGATCGGGCAGATCCACGCCTATGACAGCCAGAAACCGCTGATCAAGCTGGAATATCAGTTCAAGGAAAAGACCCAGACCGGCAATATCGTCGCCAAGGTGCGCATGCGCCCGGATGAAGATGAAGGGCGGGTGGTGATCGTCGCGTCGAATGTGCCGCTGGAGAAGAGCTTTACCTATGTGATCAACCTGAATAAGGCCGGGCTACTCAGTGTGTATGCCGCGGATGGCGAGTGGAATGAACGCATTGGCGCGGCGTGGGGCGCCAAGCCGTTGTATTTCAAGGCGGGGGCGTATGTGCAGGACAATAGTGGGGACAGCAAAGAGGGGGCGAAGGTGACGTTTGCGAAGTTGGATATTGATCACGACTAGGTTTTTTTCTGGCTTCGCATTCAAGTCAATGCCGGGCATTGAACGATTGAAGTGAAAATGTAGGGTACTCTTTCCCAATACGGCTCAATGAACTAGGGCCGTATCCGCCCACAACGAAATAAGCATCACGCACTTTAATATCAAAAAACATAAAACCAAATTAAATTTGAATAACCGTAATAACCTAAAACTCTATAGACCTGTCAAGTTTAACAGGTGTATTACCCTCATCAACGACTGACAATATAAGCGAAGCACCCTTCCCGCTTATTAACTTTAACTGGTGAACAACATGACAACCCCCACCGTACAATTCATATCAGGTCCATGGGAGTCGCCAAGCCTCAGACCACCTGGAACACCGAACAGCTCAGGCCAAATATTTAGATACCCTCTTCCGCCAGCGGTCCCTAGTCCCAATACATGGACACATGCAAGGCCCACCAGCAATGCCATTCCAACCCCAGTAACCTTCACTATTCCTTGGGATCAACGATTTATTCTTAACAGCACATTCATACCGGACACCCAAGCTGTGGGATACGCTAACGGTCAAGCTATAAACCCTATCGGGCCCATCATATATTATGCTGCCGTCACCATCACTACGACTGGCGCCAGCCTACCATTTACTGTCTATCTGGGTAACGGCAGCACGGGAGCTATATCCGACCTCTGCCATGCGTGTGGCGGATGGCTTTGGAACGCTGGCGTCAGGTACGCGCAAATACCACGAAAACTTATAACTTGGAACGGCACTTGGTCATAATAAAAACATCACATTACATACCCCCTATATCATCTCACCCCTTTATGGCTAACAAAAAAATGCCCCGGCAAGCGGGGCATTTATTATCTTATACAAGCGTAGGCAGCGTTTTCACACGATTTGACTGCCGCGCGTGGTGAACACTTTCGTTCAATTCACCTTAGCGTTCAACTCACCTTTCAAATACCGCTGATACATCGCTTCCAACGAGATCGGCTTGATCTTCGAAGCATTGCCGGCAGTACCAAAGGCTTCATAACGTGCAATGCACACATCACGCATCGCGGTCACGGTGGCGCCGAAGAATTTACGTGGGTCGAATTCGCTCGGGTTGGTGGCCATCAGGCGACGCATCGCACCGGTGGACGCCAGGCGCAGGTCGGTGTCGATGTTGACCTTGCGCACGCCGTATTTGATGCCTTCGACGATTTCTTCAACCGGTACGCCGTAGGTTTCTTTGATGTCGCCGCCGTACTGGTTGATGATCGCCAGCCATTCTTGCGGCACCGAGGAAGAACCGTGCATCACCAGGTGGGTGTTGGGGATGCGCTTGTGGATTTCCTTGATGCGGTCGATGGCCAGCACGTCGCCGGTAGGCGGCTTGGTGAACTTGTAGGCGCCGTGGCTGGTGCCGATGGCGATGGCCAAGGCGTCGACTTGGGTCTTTTTCACGAAGTCGGCGGCTTCTTCCGGGTCGGTCAGCATCTGGCTGTGATCCAGTACGCCTTCGGCACCGATGCCGTCTTCTTCGCCGGCCATGCCGGTTTCCAGGGAGCCCAGGCAGCCCAGTTCGCCTTCAACCGAAACACCACAGGCGTGGGCCATGGCGACGGTTTGCTGGGTGACGCGTACGTTGTACTCGTAGTCGGTCGGGGTCTTGCCGTCTTCGCCTAGGGAGCCGTCCATCATCACCGAGCTGAAGCCCAGTTGGATGGAACGCTGGCACACGTCAGGGCTGGTGCCGTGGTCCTGGTGCATGCACACCGGGATGTGCGGGAATTCTTCGATCGCGGCGAGGATCAAGTGACGCAGGAACGGCGCGCCGGCGTATTTGCGGGCACCGGCCGAAGCCTGGACGATCACGGGGGAGTCGGTCTTGTCAGCGGCTTCCATGATGGCGCGCATCTGCTCAAGGTTGTTGACGTTAAAGGCTGGGACGCCGTAGCCGAACTCGGCTGCGTGGTCCAGCATTTGACGCATGCTGATAAGTGCCATTGTGTTGTCTCTCCCGGTCGAGGGTCGTTAATCGTGCAAGCCTGCCGTAGCGGCGGCTGCTATTCAAGTTATTGCCGGTCAGGGTTTGCATGCCTGACTTGCTGAATCGTTATTGCTGACTCAGAACCCAATTTGGAACCGAATCTAATGTGGGAGGGAGCTTGCCCCCGATCGCGGTGGATCAGTCAAAAGATTCATCACTGACAGACTGCTATCGGGGGCAAGCCCCCTTCCACATTTGGACCTCATTTGTCGTGAGATCGTGGTCTTACTGCGCTTTGCAGCCGCGCCCGATCAAATCATCGGTGGCGACCCAGTAAACCAGGCCTTCCTCACCTTTTGTGTGAAACGCCAATTGGTCGTTGGCATACAGCACGCCCGAGGCGGCAACCTCCTGTTTCAGGCGGTAGACCTGATCAGAACCGCCGAGGCGTACATCCACCTCGGATTTAGCCTGGTTGGCAAAGCGCCAGTTAACCTCGGCCTTGCTGTCGCAGGTCCAAGTGGTCCACTTGTCGGCCGTTTCGGCCTTGCTGTTGAACATGTCCATGCTGCTGCAGCCGGCCAACAAGGCCAGGGCTGCCAGGGCGAAAACGCCTTTCATTGCCAATCCTCACAGGGCGACCAAAGCCGCCGCTGCTGTCGGTTAGTTGATCAGACCCGTCAAGGGCAACCCTGTTCCTGACCGTTGGGCGCGGAGTCGTATTTCTCCAGCCGTTCGTTGCCGATGCGCTTGTTGATCACCGGCATGGTCTCGGCTTGCCAGTCGGCCTGGTAGCAGCTCTTTTTCTGCCCGGGGGCAGGTTCATCTGCCGCAGACTTCGCGTTCGGCGTGCTGCCGCAGCCGGCCAACAGGCCCGCTGCGATCACCAATGCCAACGACTTGATCATGGGAATACTCCTTTTCCGGATCACGAGCCTCAGCCTTTGGCTCGGGTTTCCAGCACTTCAACGGCTGGCAGTACCTTGCCTTCGACGAACTCGAGGAACGCACCGCCACCGGTAGAAATGTAGGAGATCTGGTCAGCAACGCCATATTTATCGATAGCCGCCAGGGTGTCGCCGCCGCCGGCGATGGAGAACGCCGAGCTTTCGGCGATGGCCTTGGCCAGCACTTTGGTGCCGTTGCCGAACTGATCGAATTCGAACACGCCGACCGGGCCGTTCCACAGGATGGTCTGGGAGGCTTTCAGCAGTTCTGCAAAGTTGGCCGCGGTTTGCGGGCCGATATCCAGGATCATGTCGTCGGCGGCCACGTCAGCGATCAGCTTGACGGTGGCTTCGGCGCTCTCGGCGAATTCCTTGGCCACTACCACGTCCACCGGCAGCGGCACGCTGACTTTGGCGGCGATGGCACGTGCGGTGTCGAGCAGGTCCGGCTCATACAGGGACTTGCCCACCGGGTGACCGGCAGCCGCCAGGAAGGTGTTGGCAATGCCGCCGCCGACGATCAGCTGGTTGCAGATCTGGCTCAGGCTGTTGAGCACGTCCAGCTTGGTCGACACCTTGGAGCCAGCCACGATGGCAGCCATCGGCTGCGCCGGCGCGCCCAGGGCCTTGCCCAGTGCGTCCAGTTCAGCCGCCAGCAGTGGGCCAGCAGCCGCGACCTTGGCGAACTTGGCCACGCCGTGGGTCGAACCCTCAGCGCGGTGAGCCGTGCCGAATGCGTCCATCACGAACACGTCGCACAGCGCCGCATATTGCTGGGCCAGTTCGTCGCTGTTCTTTTTCTCGCCTTTGTTGAAGCGCACGTTCTCGAACAGCACGATGTCGCCGGCCTTCACGTCCACACCACCGAGGTAGTCAGCCACCAGTGGCACGTCGCGGCCCAAAGCCTTACTCAGGTAGTCGGCTACAGGCTTGAGGCTGTTTTCGGCAGAGAACTCGCCTTCGGTCGGGCGACCCAGGTGGGAGCAGACCATCACGGCCGCGCCTTTTTCCAGGGCCAGCTTGATGGTCGGCAGCGAGGCCAGGATTCGCGCATCGCTGGTGACAACACCGTCCTTGACTGGGACGTTGAGGTCTTCGCGGATCAGTACGCGCTTACCTTGCAGATCGAGGTCGGACATCTTCAACACGGTCATGGGTCGCAGTTCCTGAATTACTGTTGATGAGGTTGTTTAGAGGCGATGTGCAGATAATGTTCCGCAACATCCAGCATTCGGTTGGCAAAACCCCATTCGTTGTCGAACCAGGCCAGGATGTTCACCAGCCTCGGGCCGGAAACGCGGGTCTGGCTGGCATCGACAATCGCCGAATGCGGGTCATGGTTGAAATCGCAGCTGGCGTGGGGCAACTCGGTGTAGGCCAGCAAGCCTTTGAGCGGGCCGCTGGTGGCGGCGTCGCGCAGGATGCGGTTGACCTCCGTCGCATCAGTATCACTGACGGTCTGCATGGTGATGTCCAGGCAGGACACGTTCACCGTCGGCACCCGTACGGCTTTGGCCTGGATTCGCCCGGCAAGTTCCGGCAACAGTCGCTCGATGCCCCGGGCCAGGCCGGTGGACACCGGAATCACTGACTGGAACGCCGAACGCGTACGGCGCAGGTCTTCGTGGTGGTAGGCGTCGATTACCGGCTGGTCGTTCATCGCCGAGTGAATCGTGGTGATCGACACATAGTCCAGGCCGATCGCCTGATCCAGCAGACGCAACAGCGGCACGCTGCAGTTGGTGGTGCAGGAGGCGTTGGACACCAGCAGTTCATTGCCGGTCAGGCAATCCTGGTTGATACCGTAGACGATGGTGGCGTCGACATCTGCCTCGCTGGCCATCGGCTGGGAAAACAGCACACGCGGTGCGCCGGCGTCGAGGAAACGCTGGCCATCGGCACGGGTGTGGTAGACACCGGAACATTCCAGCACCAGGTCGACGCCCAATGCCTTCCAGTCGATGCCTTCGGGGGTGGCACTGCGCAAGACCTGCACGCAAGCGCCATTAATATGCAGACAGTCGCCCTCGACCCGCACTTCGCCGGGGAACCGGCCGTGGGTGGAGTCAAAGCGTGTCAGGTATTCAATGCTAGCCATGTCGGCCAGATCGTTGATCGCAACAATTTCAAACCCGGCCGCCGCCCCTCGCTCGAACAGAGCACGCAAGACGCAACGACCAATGCGGCCGTAGCCGTTGAGTGCAACTTTGTAGGGACGCGGTTGAGGCATGGGGTTCTCGATCAAGGTGAGTTCGGTGTTGAAAGCACCATCGCTATCGCGGGCAAGCCCGCTCCCACATTAGACCGCGATCCAAATGTAGGAGCGGGCTTGCCCGCGATGGCGCCAGTACAGACAACGCAGACTGACTTAGTCTTCCAGCAGCTCTTCAGCCTGGCCCAGGATGTTTTCCAGGGTGAAACCGAACTCTTCGAACAACGCTGGCGCCGGCGCCGACTCACCGTAGGTGGTCATGCCGATCACGCGGCCTTCCAGGCCCACGTACTTGTACCAGTAGTCGGCGTGAGCCGCTTCGATGGCGATACGCGCGCTGACCTGCAACGGCAATACCGACTGCTTGTAGCCGGCGTCCTGGGCTTCAAACACGCTGGTGCACGGCATCGACACCACACGCACGTTGCGGCCTTGGGCGGTCAGCTTGTCGTACGCCTGCACGGTCAGGCCCACTTCGGAACCGGTGGAGATCAGGATCAGCTCCGGCTCGCCGATGCAGTCCTTGAGCACGTAGCCGCCACGGCTGATGTCGGCGATCTGTGCGTCGGTACGTACCTGGTGTTGCAGGTTCTGACGCGAGAAGATCAGCGCCGAAGGGCCGTCCTTGCGCTCGATGGCGTGCTTCCAGGCCACGGCGGACTCCACCGCGTCGGCTGGGCGCCAGCAATCCAGGTTCGGCGTGGTGCGCAGGCTGGTCAGTTGCTCCACCGGCTGGTGCGTCGGGCCGTCTTCGCCCAGGCCGATGGAGTCGTGGGTGTACACGTGGATCACGCGCTTCTTCATCAGCGCAGCCATGCGTACGGCGTTGCGCGCGTATTCCATGAACATCAGGAAGGTCGCGCCGTAAGGCACCAGGCCGCCGTGCAAGGACACGCCGTTCATGATGGCGCTCATGCCGAACTCACGGACGCCGTAGTACATGTAGTTGCCGCTGGCGTCTTCAGCCGAGACACCTTTGCAGCCTTTCCACAGGGTCAGGTTGGAACCGGCCAGATCAGCCGAACCGCCGAGGAACTCTGGCAGCAACGGGCCGAAGGCGTTCAGGGTGTTCTGGCTGGCTTTACGGCTGGCGATGGTCTCGCCCTTGGCCGCGACTTCGGCGATGTAGGCCGAGGCTTTTTCCGAGAAGTCGGCAGGCAGGTCACCGGCCAGGCGACGTACCAGCTCGTTGGCCAGCTCAGGGAATTCGGCAGAGTAGGCCGCAAAACGCTGGTCCCACTCGGCTTCGGTGGCCAGGCCTTTTTCCTTGGCATCCCATTCGGCGTAGATGTCGGCCGGGATTTCGAATGGGCCGTGGTTCCACTTCAAGGCTTCACGGGTCAGGGCGATTTCCGCGTCACCCAGCGGGGCGCCGTGGCAGTCTTCTTTGCCTTGCTTGTTCGGCGAACCGAAGCCGATGGTGGTCTTGCAGCAGATAAGGGTCGGCTGCGTGCTCTTGCGAGCGGTGTCGATAGCGGTCTTGATCTCTTCCGGATCGTGACCGTCGACGTTGCGGATCACCTGCCAGTTGTAGGCTTCGAAACGCTTCGGGGTGTCGTCGGTGAACCAGCCTTCGACTTCGCCATCGATTGAGATGCCGTTGTCGTCGTAGAAGGCGATCAGCTTGCCCAGGCCCAGGGTGCCGGCCAGGGAAGCGACTTCATGGGAAATGCCTTCCATCATGCAGCCATCACCCAGGAACACGTAAGTGTGGTGGTCGACGATGTCGTGGCCAGGGCGGTTGAACTGCGCGCCCAGGACTTTTTCAGCCAGCGCGAAGCCAACAGCGTTGGCCAGGCCTTGGCCCAGGGGACCGGTGGTGGTCTCGACGCCTGGGGTGTAGCCGAATTCCGGGTGGCCCGGGGTGCGACTGTGCAGTTGGCGGAAGCTCTTGAGGTCGTCGATGGTGACGTCGTAGCCGGTCAGGTGCAGCAGCGAATAGATCAGCATCGAGCCATGGCCGTTGGACAGCACGAAGCGGTCACGGTCGGCGAACGACGGGTTGCTCGGGTTGTGTTTCAGGTAGTCACGCCAAAGTACCTCGGCGATATCCGCCATGCCCATCGGGGCACCGGGATGGCCGCTGTTGGCTTTTTGCACGGCATCCATGCTGAGGGCACGAATGGCGTTGGCACGCTCACGACGGCTGGGCATCGCTGATCTCCTGAGGTTTGAATATAAAAGAAACGGAAAAAAGGACCGGCATTTTCCCTCAGCCACCGCCTGCGGGCAATGACAGATAGTCACTTGAGGGTGTTTTTCCTGTGCTTTGGGCACCAATCGCTTGCAGAAACCTTTAACCGGTTCGTCTAAAGGTTATAGCGGCCGCTTATAACCGCCACTTATCGACCAATATCAAAACTTTTTGATATTGGCCTTGCAGGGATACCCACCCGTCACTAGACTGCTGGCCTTATGAATCTACCCATGCCCTCACTGCGTCCCGACGACGGCGATGAACTGGCAGCCTTGTGCAAGGCCGCTGGCGACCCGTTTCGTCTGAACGTGTTGCGCGCACTGGCCAACGATTCCTTTGGCGTGCTTGAGTTGGCGCAGATCTTCGCCATCGGTCAGTCCGGCATGAGCCACCACCTGAAGGTATTGGCCCAGGCCGAGCTGGTGGCGACCCGCCGTGAAGGCAATGCGATTTTCTATCGGCGCGCCCTGCCCCACACCGAGCTGCTGGGCGGCAAGCTGCACGCCGCGCTGCTCGAAGAAGTGGACAGCCTGAGCCTGCCGGTCGACGTGCAATCGCGCATCGGCCAGGTCCACGGGCAGCGCGCCGCCGCCAGCCAGGACTTTTTCGCGCGGGTAGCAGAGAAGTTTCGTGCCCAGCAGGACCTGATCGCAGGCCTGGCTCAATACCGCGACAGCGTACTGGCGCTGCTGGACAAGCTGAGCTTCAGTGACGAGGCTACGGCGCTGGAAGTCGGCCCGGGCGATGGCGGTTTCCTGCCGGAACTGGCGCGGCGCTTTCACCAGGTCACGGCACTGGACAACAGCCCGGCGATGCTCGACCAGGCACGCCAGCTCTGCGAGCGCGAGTCGCTGGGCAATGTCCGCCTGCAACTGGCCGACGCACTGAGCAGCACAACAATCAAGGCCGACTGCGTGGTGCTGAATATGGTCTTGCACCATTTCGCCGCCCCCGCCGAGGCCCTCAAGCAAATGGCCGGGCTGCTGCACCCCGGCGGTAGCCTGCTGGTTACGGATTTATGCAGCCACAACCAAAATTGGGCCAGGGAGGCCTGCGGTGATCTCTGGTTGGGTTTTGAACAGGATGATCTGGCCCGTTGGGCCACCGCTGCGGGACTCGTTCCCGGGGATAGCCTCTATGTAGGTTTACGCAATGGTTTCCAGATCCAGGTCCGCCATTTTCAGCGGCCGGCTGGCGACACTCACCATCGGTAAATATCAGGAAAACATCGAGATGAGCGAATACTCCCTTTTCACCTCCGAGTCCGTGTCTGAAGGGCATCCGGACAAAATCGCCGACCAGATTTCTGATGCGGTGCTGGACGCCATCATTGCTGAAGACAAGTTCGCCCGTGTGGCGTGCGAGACTCTGGTGAAAACCGGCGTAGCGATCATCGCTGGCGAAGTGACGACCACCGCCTGGGTTGACCTGGAGCAGATCGTTCGTGACGTGATCACCGACATCGGCTACACCAGCTCCGACGTCGGCTTCGACGGCGCGACCTGCGGCGTGATGAACATCATCGGCAAGCAGTCCCCGGACATCAACCAGGGTGTCGACCGCGCCAAGCCAGAAGACCAGGGCGCTGGCGACCAGGGCCTGATGTTCGGCTACGCCAGCAACGAAACCGACGTGCTGATGCCAGCACCGATCACCTTCTCGCACCAGCTTGTGCAGCGTCAGGCAGAAGCCCGCAAATCCGGCCTGCTGCCGTGGCTGCGCCCGGACGCCAAGTCCCAGGTGACTTGCCGTTATGAAGGCGGCAAAGTCGTGGGTATCGACGCGGTTGTACTGTCGACCCAGCACAACCCTGACGTGTCCTACGCCGACCTGCGCGAAGGCGTGATGGAGCTGATCGTCAAGCACGTGCTGCCGGCCGAACTGCTGAGCAAGGACACCCAGTTCCACATCAACCCGACAGGCCAGTTCATCATCGGTGGCCCGGTGGGCGACTGCGGCCTGACCGGTCGCAAGATCATCGTCGACAGCTACGGCGGCATGGCCCGTCACGGCGGCGGCGCGTTCTCGGGTAAAGACCCGTCCAAGGTTGACCGTTCGGCAGCCTACGCGGGTCGTTACGTGGCGAAGAATATCGTCGCGGCTGGCCTGGCTGAGCGTTGCGAGATCCAGGTTTCCTACGCTATCGGCGTGGCCCAGCCTACGTCGATCTCGCTGAATACCTTCGGCACCGGCAAGATCAGCGACGACAAGATCGTCAAATTGGTGCGCGAGATCTTCGACCTGCGCCCTTACGCGATCACCACCATGCTCGACCTGCTGCACCCGATGTACCAGGAAACCGCAGCGTACGGCCACTTCGGTCGTACACCTGCGCAGAAGACTGTCGGCGACGACACCTTCACCACCTTCACCTGGGAAAAAACCGACCGCGCCAACGACCTGCGTACCGCCGCCGGCCTGTAACCGCTCAAGGTGCACAAAAGCCCCGCCGGGTTCGCCCGGCGGGGCTTTTTATTGCACCGCACGTTGCGCGACGCCCCTCACATTTTTTGGATCCAATGCTTGCAGGCCCAATGATGGCCCTCTAGAATCCGCGCCCTCTCGGGCCTCTCACCTTATTTGGATATTGCCCTGCGCCAGCCCGGGAGTCCCAAGCGTGCAGGCAATCGAACATTGAGGTTTTTCATGCGCATCTCCACGCTCGCCCCAGCCGCCCTTCTGCTCAGCCTGTTCGCCCTGCCGGCCCACGCCGCCGACCTGAGCGCGCTGAGCGGCGCCCTGAGCTCGCAGCTCGGTGGCGGCAATTCCGGCGACTGCCAGAAGCAAGCCGCAGACCTGCAAACCAAGATCGATGCAGCCGAAGCCCAGAAGGACACCTTGAAAGTGAAGGCCTTCAAAGCCGCGCAAGACCAGATCAACAAAGGCTGTGACAAACTTTCCGAAGCGCAGGCCAAAGCCGATGCCAAGCAGCAAACACAGGAAGCCAAGGCCGATAAACCTGACGCGGTGAAAGCCCTGGGCGGCCTGTTCAAGTAAACAGAAACACCCGGTAAAAAGCCCCGCACTGCCGGGGCTTTTTTGTGGCCGCAGAGTTCCATTAGGCTGGGCACCCTTTTCGAGCAAGGATGCTCATGATGCGTCTACTGATGGCCCTTTTACTCAGTATTTTACCGTTCAGCCTGTGGGCTGAAGAGTGCCCCGACGATGCTCGGGCCCAGGTCAGCACCCTGGCCGAACAACTGCGCCAGTGGGATGACAGCTACCACCGGCTAGGCCAATCCCCTGTGAGCGATGAACTCTACGACCAGGCCCGCCTGCGCCTGGCCCACTGGCGCCAGTGCTTCCCCAACGCCACTTTGACGCCCGATAACCCACTGGCGAGTGCACGCGGTACCCGGCCGCATCCCGTTGCCCATACCGGCCTGGAGAAACTGCTGGATGAACAGGCAGTCGCTGCCTGGCTGGCCACCCGCGAGGATGTCTGGATTCAACCGAAGGTGGACGGTGTGGCGGTGACCCTGGTGTATCGCAAGGGGCGCCTGAGCCAAGTCATCAGCCGCGGCGATGGAGCAAAGGGCCACGACTGGTCTGCCTCCGCGCACAAAATCCCCGGCATAGTCCAGCAGTTGCCCGAGCGCATCGACCTGCTGCTGCACGGTGAACTTTATTGGCGCCTCGACGACCATGTGCAGTCGGCAACCGGCGGGCTCAATGCTCGCAGCAAGGTGGCCGGGTTGATGAACCGCAAACAATTGAGCGACACCGACGCCGCAGGCATTGGCCTGTTCGTCTGGGCTTGGCCGAAAGGGCCGGCAGCGTTTAGCGAGCGCCTGGCCACACTGGAGCGCTGGGGCTTCACCGATAGCCGACGCTACAGCCATCCCATTCGAAACATCACCGAAGCCGCGCATTGGCGCACCTATTGGTATAACCATCCACTGCCGTTCGCCAGCGATGGCGTGGTGCTGCACCAGGCGCAGCGCGCACCCGCCGAACGTTGGCAGGTCGTTGCGCCGTATTGGGCGACTGCATGGAAGTACCCGGCGGCCAGAGCCCTGGCACTGGTGCGCAACGTGCAGTTCAAGATCGGGCGCACCGGACGCATCACTCCCATGCTGGAACTGGAGCCGGTACGCTTGGACGACCGGAACATCAGCCGGGTAAGTGTCGGCTCATTCGCGCGCTGGCAAGCGTTGGACATCCGACCTGGCGACCAGGTCTCCATCAGCCTCGCGGGCCAGGTGATTCCTCGGTTGGACGCGGTCATTCTGCGCAGTACCACCAGGGTGGATCTGCCTGTGCCCAACCCTGGCAAATTCCATGCGATGAGCTGCTGGCAACTGGACCCCGATTGCGAGGAACAATTACTGGCACGCCTTACCTGGCTCAGCGGTAACCAGGGCCTCGCGTTGCCACACATAGGTCGCGAGACCTGGAACGTATTGATCCAGGCCGGTCTAATCGCAGGCTTTCTCGATTGGTTAACCCTGGACGCGGCAGAGCTTGCTAACATTGATGGCTTCGGTGATCGCAGCCGCGAACGCGTGCTCGAAAGCCTTCACAGCGCTCGGCAGCGGCCCTTTGCACAATGGCTCAAGGCCCTGGGTGTACCGCCTGCGGCACGTAATAACCTGGAGGGCGACTGGCAGACACTGGTCGCCAGAGACACCCAGGCCTGGCTGAACATTGATGGCATCGGCCCGGGCCGCGCAGCGCAACTGAGCGCTTTTTTTCGCGACCCGCACGTACAGGCCTTGGCTGAAACATTACACATGGCGGGGATAGACGGGTTTTGAACCCCGCTGCCCCCGCCATCAGATTGCGACTTTGGAGCCCCACATGAAATTTCTAGCCCCTTTTGCCTTGCTGACCGTCGCAAGCTTCATGACCACACCGTTGCTGGCCGCTGAACAAGCCGCCCCCCTCACCGGCTGCGCCGCCAAACGCCAAGCCATCAGCACCCAGATCGAACAAGCCAAGGCCCACGGCAACAGCGCGCAACAAGCCGGCCTGGAAAAAGCCCTGAGTGAAGTCACCGCCAACTGCACCGACGCGTCCCTGAAGAAGGAACGTGAAAACAAGGTGCTCGACGCCAAGCACGAAGTCAGCCGCCGTCAGGCCGACCTCGACAAGGCGATGAAAAAAGGTGACGCGGACAAGATAAACAAGCGTAAGGACAAACTTGCCGAATCTCGCAAGGAACTGCAGGACGCGGTGGAAGAACTCGACCAGTAAAACCGGTCAGTGGTCCCGGAACTGTTTATGGCAGGCGCTGCAGGCATCTTCGACTTTCTGCACCGCCGGCCCCAGGTTGCTGGCCTTGTAGGGCTGCACCTGGCTGGCGATCACCAATTCACCGGTGGCCGCTTCAAGGTTGCGGGCCAGTTGCTGGAATTGCGCCTGTTTCTGCCAGACATCGTCCTTGGCGCTGGTGTGATCTTCTTCGCGCACACTTGGGAAATGTTTCCAAGGCTCATGGGACAAGGCGTCCAGCTTGACCGCACCTTCGGCAAATTTAGCGCCGTCGAACGGGATGCGCCCACGCAACATGCCGCCCAGGTCTTCGCCGGTCTTGAGCATCTGTTTGAAGATTGCCTTGCGCTGGCCCAGCGGCGAATTCGGATCAACACCGCCACAGGCGGACAGGGCCAGGCAGGCCAGCAGTACAACAGTCAGTCGTTTAAAAGTCATGGTGGCTTCGAGGTCACGGGAAACGGCGGCCAGTATCCTCGCCCCGCCCATAAAGACCAATAGCCCTATTAATAATAAGGGTTGCCCGAAGGTGTTACAGCGCGGGCAATCGCTTCAGGAAGTGTTTGTATGAATGTCACCTTTAAACCCTGGAGCCGCCGCCTGGCGTGGGCTCTGCCGATGATCGCGCTGCTGGCCGGCTGCGACGCGGGCAAAGAAGCAGCCAAAGATGAAACTTCCAAGCCCCACGCCGTCGCCACCTATGTCAGTGCGCCGTGGGAGGCGTTGCCGGCGGTGTCTGACAACGACCTGCTGGCCGGTTTTGAATCCTGGCGCAGCGCCTGCCAGCGCCTCAAGGCCGACCCGATCTGGGGCGCGACCTGCGCAGCCGCCGCTACGGTGCCCGGCAATGCCGTGGCCGTGCGCGGGTTTCTCAAGGAGCGTCTGGATGTGTTCGGCCTGCGCTCGGCCGACAACACCCCGAACGGCTTGATCACCGGTTACTACGAACCGGTCTACCCCGGCAGCCTGACCAAAACCGCCAAAGCCAATGTGCCGGTGTATGGCGTGCCGGACGACCTGATAATCGTCAACCTGGAAAGCATCTACCCAGAACTCAAGGGCAAGCGCCTGCGCGGTCGCCTGGAAGGCCGTATGCTCAAACCTTACGACGATGCCAGCGCCATCAACGGTCAGGGCTCTACGGCCAAACCGATCGCCTGGCTGACTGACCCGATGGACCTGCAATTCCTGCAAATCCAGGGCTCAGGCCGGATCCAACTGGCCGGAGGGCGCCAACTGCGCGTCGGTTATGGCGACCAGAATGGCTACCCCTACCGCCCTATCGGCCGCTGGTTGGTGGAGCAAGGTCAGTTGAAGAAAGAAGAGGTGACCATGGGCACCATCAGCGCCTGGGCCAAGGCCAACCCGCAGCGCATCCCGGAACTGCTGGCGAGCAACCCCAGCTACGTCTTCTTCAGCGCCCGCCCCGACAGTAACGAAGGCCCGCGGGGTTCGCTGAACGTGCCGTTGACGGCCGGCTACAGCGTGGCTGTGGATCGCAAGGTGATTCCGCTGGGCAGCCTGTTGTGGCTGTCGACCACCAAGCCGGATGGTTCGCCAATCACCCGGCCTGTGGCCGCACAGGACACCGGCGGTGCGATCACGGGCGAAGTGCGTGCGGACCTGTTCTGGGGCACTGGTGAGGCAGCGGGAGAATTGGCGGGCAACATGAAACAGCAGGGGCAGATATGGATGTTGTGGCCCAAGGGCGCAGCATTGCCGCAGGTGCCGGATGCACCTGCCGGGACCTGAAAGCGGTCTGTCCAACTTGGTTCAGTGGGGTGAGCAGGCTTGCTAGTGGGCAGGCTCGCTCACCACAACAAGCAAGCTCACCAGGGAAGCCCACACCCACAAGGAATCTGCTTCAACCGTCAGATCGAGACGAAGAAGAAACTCGCAATCAACGCCATCCCCACAAACCACACCAGCGAACGCAGCATCGCCCAGTCCGCCAGGTAGCAGATGATGTACAACAGGCGGCTGGTGATAAACAGCACGGCCAGCACATTGATGGTCACCAATTCGGCCGTACCGGCCAGGTGCGCGATAATCACGGCCGCCGCAAACGCCGGCGTGACTTCAAAGCTGTTGAGTTGCGCACTGTGGGCCCGCTTGGCAAACCCTTCGAGGGTGTCCAGGAAAGCGCGGGGGTCGTGGTTCTGCCGTGGCCCGAACTTGCCACCACTGAACTTGGCCACGCCTGTGCACAGATAAGGCAGGAAAATTGCGATCAACACACACCAGAAGGCCACCGTCATCACTGATTCCTTTTTTAATTTTGTTTTAAGTTTTAAACAGAAATTAGAGTTTTAGCACTAAACCTGCAAAACCGCACCCACCGCTATGAACCGCCAAGCCCGGAAAGGTTCTATCGGTGATTTGCCCCCACCCCTGCAACATCATGCCGCGATTGCGGTCCATCCCCCATCAACACCCTCTCCCCAACTTCCAAGGACCCCGGATGCTTGAACTTGTCGCCGCTTTTATTTGCCTTACCACCCTGCTCACCTACGTGAACTTTCGCTTTATCGGCCTGCCACCCACCATCGGCGTGATGGTCACGGCGCTGGTGTTTTCACTGATCCTGCAAGGCCTGAGTTTTATCGGCTACCCCGGCCTGGAAGAACGTATCCAGCAGTTGATCGGCCAGATCGACTTCGGCGATTTGCTGATGAACTGGATGCTCTCGTTCCTGCTGTTCGCCGGCGCCTTGCACGTCAACCTGAACGACCTGCGCAGCTACCGCTGGCCCATCGGCCTGCTGGCGACCTTCGGCGTGTTGATCGCCACCGTAGTGATCGGCAGCCTGGCTTATTACATCTTTGCCTTGTTTGGCTGGCATGTAAGCTTCCTCTACTGCCTGCTGTTCGGCGCGCTGATCTCGCCTACTGATCCGATTGCGGTACTGGGTGTGCTACGTACCGCCAACGCCTCCAAACCCCTGAAAACCACCATCGTCGGCGAGTCACTGTTCAATGACGGCACGGCAGTGGTGGTGTTTACCGTGTTGTTGGGCATCGCGCAGCTAGGCGAGACGCCAACCGTGGGCGCTACCGCCATGCTGTTTGCCCATGAGGCCATCGGCGGCGTGGTGTTCGGCGGCCTGATCGGCTACCTCGTCTACCTGATGATCAAAAGCATCGAGCAACACCAGATCGAAGTGATGCTGACCCTGGCCCTGGTGATCGGCGGCTCGGCAATGGCCACCGAGTTGCACGTCTCGGCACCGATCGCGATGGTGGTTGCCGGCCTGATCATCGGCAACCTGGGGCGCAAGCTGGCGATGAACGACATGACCCGTCGCTATCTGGACGGCTTCTGGGAGCTGCTCGATGACATGCTCAACGCCCTGCTGTTTGCACTGATCGGCATGGAGCTGTTGCTGTTGCCGTTCAACTGGCTGCATGTGTTCGCCGCCAGCCTGCTGGCCGTGGCGATTCTGCTGTCGCGCCTGCTGACGGTCGCCCCGGCCATTCTGTTGCTGCGCCGCTGGCGCACGGTGCCACGCGGGACCATCCGCATCCTGACCTGGGGTGGTTTGCGCGGCGGGGTTTCAGTGGCACTGGCCTTGGCCCTGCCGCTGGGCCCGGAGCGCGATTTGCTGCTGAGCATCACCTATATAGTGGTGCTGTCGTCGATCCTGTTGCAGGGGTTGAGCATCGGCAAGCTGGTCAAGCGCGTAACCCGGGACGAGCCCCAGGCCACGCCTGACACTCACTGATCCTTGTTGATCCGCTGCGGATGCCTCGGGTCCGCAGCTTTTTTGCCCGGCAGGCTGCTTTCGCTGCGAATCTGTGCGTGACTGATCAGTGCAAAGATAAAGCTGCCGCCAATGATATTGCCCGCCAGGGTCGGCCCGGCAAACACCAGCCAGAAGTCCTTCCACGGCAACTCGCCGGCAAACACCAGGTACGACACTTCCGCCGAGCCGACGACGATATGGGTGAAGTCGCCCAATGCCATGAGGTAGGTGATCAGAATGATGATCCACATCTTGGCACTCTCCATGGACGGGATCATCCACACCATGGTGGCGATCATCCAGCCGGAAACGATGCCCTTGGCGAACATCTGGCCGGGGTCGTTCTGCATGATCTTGCGCCCGATCTCAAGGAAGGCCATGTCGGTCCTGGTATCGAAGATCGGCAAGTGCAGCATCACGTACGCCACCAGCAAGGTGCCGCACAGGTTACCCACCAGCACCACCGACCATAACCGCAACAGGCGACCGGCATTGCCCAGGGTAGGCTTGCTCATCACCGGCAACACGGCGGTCAGGGTGTTCTCGGTGAACAACTGCTGGCGCGCGAGAATCACCGCGAGGAAGCCCGCGCAGTAACCGAAGCTGGCGATCACCTTGAAGGCTTCACCCTCCGGCAGGCGGGAGTTGAGCAACCCCATGGCCATCAGGGACAGCCCCATGGTCAACCCGGCCGCCAGCGCCGACCACCACAGGGCGGCAACGCTGCGCTCAAGCTCCTGGTCGCCCTGGGTGCGGATGATTTCATGCAGTACCGCCGCGCGGGGCGGCTGGTTCTTGTCCACGTCCTGTTGCTCTTCCTGCGACAGGTTGGGGGTCTTGCCGTCTGCTTGAGTGGCCATGATGTACCAGAGTCCGAGGGGTGCCTGTAGCTACGACACGTCCCGACGATGGCTGTTCAGTGGCCTGGCGATTAAAGCGGTATGCGCCAGGCCTTGGCGGCTTCCACAGTGGTAGAGCTGAATGGGGTGTTCCAGGGTTTATTGCGCGCCTTGTAGTGCTTGACGATACCGTCGAGCACGCTGTTGAACGCCTGTGGCGTCGTGGCATCCGCCAAGTAACGGGGCACAGGCAGCAGCAGCTCGACGTTGTCCAGCCGCTGGCCTGGCCGATAGAGCGACGGGTAATTGACTTCCCGCGTGTAATTTTCGGCCTTTACCGCCAGATCATGCCTCTTCATCTGCGCAACCGCGCTCGCCATGACCTTCGATATCGCCACTTCGTTGCCAGGAGACTGCCTGCTCATCACTTGCAGGAGTTGCTGAAAATTGGGCCTGCCGGCTGCATTGAGACGCCGCCCCAGCCAGTCGACATGCTCGGGACGACGCGCCAAAGCATCCAGGTTACGCAACGCCGCCGCCAGCCCGGGAGTCACCGTCAGCTTGTCACTGACCTGGTTGGCCTCGGTAATGGCGGCATCCAGCGTCTGCATCGCTTGCTGCGCGCTTTTGCGAAAGATCAGCACATCCTTGGCGGCGGGCTCCTTCTCCAGATCCTTCTCCACGCTCGCCAGCATTTTATCGTCCATGGCCAACACGGCATCGTCCAATGACGGGAACGGGTAACGCTCACGCAACACGGCACGCTTTTCCAGGTGCGCGCTTACCGCCGTACGCGCCGACGCTTGCAAGTGCTTTTTCTGATCACCGGTCATGGTGAAATTAACCGTGCCACCCAACAGATCACGAAAGTCACCCTTTTTTGACTTCAGCGGTAACACGACGGTCTGATCCGCTTGCGCCTTGAGCTTGTATTCCTGATACCCCTCGGCAGCCGCATGCGGGACACCAATGATCGTATCGACCACGCCGCTCCGCACGCTGCCGGCCTTGGCAGGCGCCGGGTTTTCAGACTCGAACTTGACGATCAGCGACTCGGTCTTGCTCAGGGGGCTTTCTGGAAAAGGCGAGTCAATCACCGCAGAAGACGGCGTATTGACCAGCAGTCCACCATCCAGAAATGCCGTTTGCTCAGCGTGCTCCTGAAAGGCATGGCCTTGCTCTTTCGGGCTTTTGAACAAGCCAGGCAAAGAGCCGGATATATGAGCCGCCCGGGCAATGTCCATGTCCGGTGTGGTGCTTGCATTGAACACCACCAACTGCGGTCGGCCATCGAACAGACCGGTTCCCGTGATGTTGAGCTGCTTGACCGCAGGAATGTGACGACTCAACACCTCAATGTCGCGAAAAGTCGGCCCTTTGCCTGCACTGAGCCGGTCCGCAATCTTCATGACGTCGGCAGGCCGGTCTTCCCGCCGGGTCCCGGCGATCTTCACCAGCAGCAACTTGCGCGCCTCGTTGCCGATCAGGTCTTCCAGGGGCTGCGCTTCGGTTTGCAGGCGCGGTATCAGGGTGAATAACAATTGCGCGATGTTTCCAGCCGCTCCTGGCAAGCGCCCTGCCAATTTTCCAATTTCAGTACTGGCATTCTGCAGCTTTGCAATCAAAGGAGTCTTGCTGTTCAGCAATTCAGGCAAGTTGAGGCTGTTCGACAGGTGTGCAAAGGTTTTGCCGTCCATGCCACTGGCCAGTAACGCAGCAGAAATTGCGCCCGCGGATGAGCCGGAGATCACTTTGACGCCCACCAGCACGTTGTGGTCTTCAAGCGCCTGGACCATGCCTGGGAACGCAACGCCCTTGGCCCCTCCCCCACTCAATACCAGATGTGTGAGCGGTGGCGGTGACAAAACCACCCCCACCCGGCCATCGCTTGAGTGCTCAAGGCTCACCTTGCGTTCGCCTATGCCTTTGACCAGCAATGTCTTTACATTTTTTTCAGCATTGTCAGGCGGCTGAGGTTGAGCACTGGCATGTGGGCTGGACACTTTCATATTCATACGCGCCACTCTCTACAGGATGTCATCCTGAGTGACGCGAGAGCCTGGGACAGGTCCATCCGGAATGATTTGGTAAAGCAAATCGACCCGGCCCGCGATTACTGTGGAGGAGTGTCGTCCTTGAACTGGTCCTTCACGTACCTGATCTCAGTGCGACCATGAGGCGCTGGCAGGCCATCTTCACCAAGGTTGACGAAGACCATTTTTTCTACGGTGAGAATGCTGCTGCGGGTGATCTTGTTGCGCACTTCACAGGTCAGGGTGATGGAGGTACGACCGAACGCAGTGGCGGTGATACCCAGCTCGATGATGTCGCCCTGGCGCGAGGCGCTGACGAAGTTGATTTCGGAGATGTACTTGGTGACGACGCGCTGGTTGCCCAGCTGGACAATGGCGTAGATGGCCGCTTCTTCGTCGATCCAGCGCAGCAGGCTGCCACCGAACAGGGTGCCGTTGGGGTTGAGGTCTTCGGGTTTTACCCATTTGCGGGTGTGGAAGTTCATGTTCACTCCAAAGCGTGTTGCCGAATGATGGGCAACATCATGGCAGAGGCCCGCCCCAAGCTCTACGCGCCATTGCCTATCAACCCCATGAGCGATCTTCATATGGCCGACAGAAAGGCTTGGGAAGTCTGGCGCACACGGCTATAATCGCCCCCGCTTCAAAACGGTCATCTTCGGTTGATACCGTTCTCCCGCCACCTGTCCGAGGGGCGCTGCAGCAGGTTCAACCTGTCAGGCTCGGATGGGGCGTTGTCCGGACAGGTACCACCTGGCCTGATACTAAACGCACAACGGCGCCCATTCGCACACTACGAATGGAGGCTCTTCATGAGCGCTGTCAACACGCCTGCAGATTTCAACGACTACAAAGTCGCCGACATGTCCCTCGCTGCCTGGGGCCGTCGCGAAACCTTTATCGCCGAATCCGAAATGCCTGCCCTGATGGGTCTGCGTCGCAAGTACGCCGCTGAGCAGCCGCTCAAAGGCGCGAAGATCCTCGGCTGCATCCACATGACTATCCAGACTGCCGTGCTGATCGAAACCCTGGTTGCCCTGGGTGCCGAAGTGCGCTGGTCCTCCTGCAACATCTTCTCGACTCAAGACCAGGCCGCTGCCGCAATCGCTGCCGCCGGTATCCCGGTGTTCGCCTGGAAAGGCGAGACCGAAGAAGAGTACGAGTGGTGCCTGGAGCAAACCATCCTCAAAGATGGCGCACCTTGGGATGCCAACATGATCCTCGACGACGGCGGCGACCTGACCGAGCTGCTGCACAAGAAGTACCCGCAGATCCTCGACCGCGTCCACGGCGTGACCGAAGAAACCACCACCGGCGTGCACCGCCTGCTGGACATGCTGGCCAAGGGCGAGCTGAAAATTCCGGCCATCAACGTCAACGACTCGGTGACCAAGAGCAAGAACGACAACAAGTACGGCTGCCGTCACAGCCTGAACGATGCCATCAAGCGCGGCACCGACCACCTGCTGTCGGGCAAGCAAGCCCTGGTGATCGGCTACGGCGACGTGGGCAAGGGTTCGTCCCAGTCCCTGCGTCAGGAAGGCATGATCGTCAAGGTTTCCGAAGTCGACCCGATCTGCGCCATGCAAGCCTGCATGGACGGTTTTGAAGTGGTTTCGCCGTTCATCGACGGCGTCAACGACGGCACCGCCGCCAGCATCGACAAGGCGCTGCTGGGCAAGATCGACCTGATCGTCACCACCACCGGTAACGTGAATGTCTGCGACGCCAACATGCTCGCCGCCCTGAAAAAACGTGCCGTGGTCTGCAACATCGGTCACTTCGACAATGAAATCGACACCGCTTTCATGCGCAAGAACTGGGCATGGGAAGAAGTGAAGCCTCAGGTGCACAAGGTTCACCGTACCGGCGCAGGTGATTTCGACCCACAGAACGACGACTACCTGATCCTGCTGGCTGAAGGCCGCCTGGTTAACCTGGGCAACGCTACCGGCCACCCAAGCCGTATCATGGATGGCTCGTTCGCCAACCAGGTTCTGGCCCAGATCTTCCTGTTCGGCCAGAAGTACGCCGACCTGTCGCCGGCCCAGAAAGCCGAGCGCCTGACCGTGGAAGTACTGCCGAAGAAGCTCGACGAAGAAGTGGCCCTGGAAATGGTCCGCGGCTTCGGCGGCGTGGTGACTCAACTGACCAAGACCCAGGCCGACTACATCGGCGTGACCGTCGAAGGTCCGTTCAAGCCGCACGCTTACCGCTACTGATAAGCCTGTGCCCGCTCTCTATCTAAAGGGGAGCGGGCTTTATGTGGGAGCGGCGGTGCGACGATTCGACTTGCTCGCGAATGCAGTGTTTCAGTCAACTTATTCTTCACTGGCATACCGCATTCGCGAGCAAGCCCGCTCCCACATTGACGGTGTACACACTCCGGCATTCTGAGTTTCAAAGGGTATTACCATGTCCCAAGACCGTCGCTACAGCTTCGAGTTCTTCCCGACCAAGACCGATGCTGGGCATGAAAAACTGATGGCGACTGCCACACAGTTGGCCAGCTACAACCCCGACTTCTTCTCCTGCACCTACGGTGCCGGCGGCTCGACCCGTGATCGCACGATCAACACCGTGTTGCAGCTGGAAAGCCAAGTCAAAGTTCCCGCCGCTCCGCATTTGTCGTGCGTGGGCGACAGCAAGGCCGACCTGCGCGGCCTGCTGACTCAATACAAGGCTGCCGGCATCAAGCGCATCGTCGCATTGCGTGGCGACCTGCCGTCCGGCATGGGCATGGCCAGCGGCGAGTTGCGCTACGCCAACGACCTGGTGAGCTTCATCCGTGAAGAAACCGGCGACCACTTCCATATCGAAGTGGCGGCTTACCCGGAGATGCATCCACAAGCGCGCAATTTCGAAGACGATCTGCAGAACTTCGTGCGCAAGGCCAACGCCGGCGCCGACAGCGCAATCACCCAGTACTTCTTCAACGCCGACAGCTACTTCTACTTCGTCGAGCGTGTACGAGCCATGGGCGTGAACATCCCCATCGTGCCGGGCATCATGCCGATCACCAACTACAGCAAGCTGGCGCGCTTCTCCGACGCCTGCGGCGCCGAGATCCCACGCTGGGTGCGCAAACAACTGGAAGCCTATGGCGACGACGTCAAGAGCATCCAGGCGTTCGGCGAACAGGTCATCAGCACAATGTGTGAAGAATTGTTGCAAGGTGGCGCGCCAGGGTTGCACTTCTATACCCTGAACCAGGCTGAACCAAGCCTTGCAATCTGGAACAACCTCAAGCTGCCACGCTGAAGGTTGCCCGGCGGTGCCAAGGCCCTCGTCTACGAGGGCCTTTGTCGTTTTACATGCCCACGGAACCCAGCAGTCCATGAATACAGTGCCCACGCCGTCCCGCCCACAACTGGTCTACCTGGTCTTCGGCTCCGAGACCTACCACCAGGAAGCGGTGTTCAGCATCGCCAGTGCGCTGGCTTTCCTGCAGGCAACCCCGGAAGCCGCCGTGGATATCCAGGTATTCAGCGACAACCCCGAGCCCTATCGCCTTTTGCCGGTACGCGTACGCCCGCTGGACGAAGCTACCCGCAAACGCTGGAGCGAACCCCACGGCTATCACTTCCGTACCAAGCATGTGGTATTGCGCCAAGTGCTGGAAGAATCGCCGGTGGCCATGCTGATCGACACCGATACCTTCTTCCATCACTCACCGATGGACCTGTTCGAGCGCGTGCAACCCGGCACCCTGCTGTGCAATGCCTTCTACAGCAAGTACGGCGACAACCACGAGAGCATTCTCTACACCGCCTTGCGCCAGCGCCTGCTGGACATGGGCGTGGCCGACGATGACATGATGACGCTCAACTCCGGGGTCATGGGCCTGACGCAACAGGATGCGCACATCCTCGACCGCTCCATCGCCTTGATGGACGAACTGTTCCCCTATGCCCAAGGCGCGTACACCCTCGAAGAGTTCTGCCTGTCGATCGCCGCCTATCGCACCGTCAACGTGCGCGAATGCCCGGACCTGATCCACCACTACTGGAGTCGCAAGCAGCTGTTTCGCGCCAAGGTCAAGGCCTGGATCGCCAAGCATGCGGCCGCGCCCACCAGCGCACTGGCGTTGGCCGACACTCGCAAGGTGTCCTCGCACCTGCCACGCCCTCCCCGCCTGCAGCGCCTTCTGTACAAGCTGATCACGCTGGTGCTGCCCAAGCACCAGCAGCAATTCATCCGTGAAATTCTCTACGGCTGCTACGAGCATGAGAACGAGTTCGACCAGGCGTGTGGCCCGGTTTGGTGGGACAAGGCCCGGCAGAACCTGGAAGAACGCCAGAAGCGCCCGATCGACACTCATCAGTTGGAGCACTGGTTTTCCAACCCCGTGGTACGCCTGATCCTCGGCGAGCGACGGGCAGCGATCTACGAACACTTGATGACCTCTCCGGGCAAATAGCCGCGCCCGCGGATGCGCGTGCCAGAGCTTCTCTTTAGTGCGGGAGCGTCGTAACCTCAGGGCATGCCCGTCATTCTGAAGTTGTTGACTGCCGCCGTCTTCACTTGCCTGAGCCTCGCCGCTTATGGCGAGAAACTGCGCATTGTCACCGAACCCTGGGCGCCCTACGTGTATGAGGACCAGGGCAGCATGCGGGGGCTGGACTACGAAACCACGGTGATCGTGTTCCAGCGCCTGGGTGTGGACGTGCAATGGCAGTTCCTGCCCTGGAAGCGCTGCCTGGCCATGCTGGACCAGGGCCATGCCGACGGAGCGCTGGATATTTTCCATAGCCATGAGCGCGACGCCCTGCTGCTGTACCCCAGCGAGCCGCTGTCGGATGTGGAGTTCACGCTGTTCTACGCCAATGAGCGTCCCCACCCCGTGCATAACCTCGAAGACCTGAGCGGCCTGACCGTCGGCACGTCGCCAGGCTACCTGTACGGCACGGCGTTCAGCGACTCCCCCCTGTTCAATCGTGAACCGGCACCGAGCCATGAGGCCAACTTCGGCAAATTGATGCTGGGACGCATCGACCTGGTGATCACCGACCGTCGAGTAGGCCAGCACTTGATCAAGGCGCTGGGCCTGGAAGGCAAGGTCAGCCAGGCGCCGGCCGTGGTCAGTCGCCAACAGCAATTTCTCGCGGTACGCCGTGGCGCAGGCATGGACCTCCTGGTACAGCGCTTTGCCGCCGAGCTCAAACGCTTCAAGCAAGAGCCGGCCTATAGCGCCTTGAGTGCCAAATATGGTGGAATCCAAGCCATTACGGCCTCTGAACGCACCGTTGAGCAGCAGGAAAGCAGCGCACAGTGATTGCTCTGTTATACTCCGGCCTTTCCGCCAGGCTCACGCCCGGCCGCTGAGGTCTTGAAAAAGGCACCCAACCCCGCTACAGCGCAGCTTTCAGCCCGCGCGAGCCGGTGGAGTGCCCGCCAGACGCAGCAGGACCGGACGGGGTTGCGCTCCCCTAAGCGCCATTCACGCCCGGCAAGATTATCCCTTTGGGCCAAGCCCTAACTAAAACAGGATTACTCATGTCCTTTGCTTCCCTCGGTCTCTCCGAGGCTTTAGTCCGCGCCATCGAGGCAGCGGGCTATACCGAGCCTACTCCGGTGCAACAGCGGGCCATTCCCGCCGTGTTGCAAGGTCGCGACCTGATGGTTGCGGCTCAGACAGGTACTGGTAAAACCGGCGGTTTCGCCCTCCCGATTCTGGAGCGGTTGTTCCCCAACGGTCACCCGGACAAATCCCAGCGTCACGGCCCACGCCAACCGCGCGTACTGGTCCTGACCCCAACCCGCGAACTCGCCGCCCAGGTGCATGACAGCTTCAAGCTGTATGCCCGCGACCTGAAGTTCGTCAGCGCCTGCATCTTCGGCGGCGTCGGCATGAACCCACAGGTTCAGGCCATGTCCCGCGGCGTAGACGTGCTGGTGGCATGCCCCGGTCGTTTGCTCGACCTGTGCGGCCAAGGCAGCGTCGACTTGTCCCACGTGGAAATACTCGTGCTGGACGAAGCCGACCGCATGCTCGACATGGGCTTTGTCCATGACGTGAAAAAGGTCCTCGCCCGCCTGCCGGCCAAACGCCAGAACCTGCTGTTCTCGGCCACGTTCTCCCAGGACATCACCGCCCTGGCTGGCAAGCTGCTGCACAACCCGGAGCGCATCGAAGTCACACCGCCGAACACCACGGTCGAGCGTATCGAGCAACGCGTCTTCCGCCTGGCTGCCAGCCACAAGCGTGCGCTGCTGGCCCACCTGATCACCGCAGGCGCCTGGGAACAGGTGCTGGTGTTCACCCGCACCAAGCACGGCGCCAACCGTCTGGCCGAGTACCTGGACAAGCACGGCCTCACCGCCGTCGCCATCCACGGCAACAAGAGCCAGAACGCGCGCACCAAGGCCCTGGCCGACTTCAAGGCCGGCTCGGTGCGCATCCTGGTGGCCACCGATATCGCCGCTCGCGGCCTGGATATCGACCAACTGCCGCACGTGGTCAACTTCGAGCTGCCGAACGTTGATGAAGACTACGTACACCGTATCGGCCGTACCGGCCGTGCCGGTCGTTCGGGCGAGGCCATCTCCTTGGTCGCGCCGGACGAAGAAAAATTGCTGAAAAGCATCGAGCGCATGACCAAGCAGAAAATCGCCGATGGCGACCTGATGGGCTTTGATGCCAGCGCCGTGGAGGCCGAGAAGCCCGAAGCGCGCGAGCGTCCGGACGTACGCAACCCACGCAACCCACGCGGTCCGAAGGGCGATGGCCCGAACGGCGGCGGGGGTGGCGGTGGTCGTCGCGACAAGGGCAAAGACAAGGGCAAGGAAAAATCCGCCACCAGCGGCCGTGGCGAACGCCCGGCCCGTGAGCAGAAGCCCCGTGAAGGCACCCCGGCCCGCGAACAGCGCCAGCCGAGCCAGCCACCACGCGCCGCTGCCGACCGTGCTCCGGACGAGTTCCTGGATGACGATGTGGATAACTTCGGCAACCGCGTTGACTATGTGCCCCAGGCCAAACCGGCCCAAGGCCGTGGCCGTCGTCCTGGCGCTCCGGCGCAGGGTGCAGGTGCAGGTGCTCCACGTGGCGGCCAGCCACAGGGCGGTCGCCAGAATGGCCCACGCAACAGCAGCGGCGGTACCACCGGTACGCCGCCTGCCAAGCGCAACGGCCCGCGCAATGGCGCCCCCCGTGACGGTCAGGCCCGCCGCGAAGACTCGCGCAGCAACAACCGCCGCCCGGCCCGTGACGACCAGCCACGCTTGTCCGAACCCGCCGTGCAAAACCCGCGCGGTGGCCCGGCGCCGAAGATCATCCACAAGGAGTCGAAAGCTGATCGCTTCCCGACACCCGAGCAGTTGGATCAACTGCCAGGCCGTCCTCGTGGTGAAAAGCCAGCGCTGCTGACGCGCAATCGCTGAGTTTTTATAGCCCCATGAAAAAGCCCCGCATCTTTCGATGCGGGGCTTTTTTTGTGCAGGCAGAAATTACTTCTGCTTGACACCTTCCAGCGAGATGTCCAGGTCCACGGTCTGCGAGGACGGGCCTGGGCCCTTGATGCCGAAGTCGTTCAGGTTGACGGTGGTCTTGGCGTTGAAGCCAGCACGTTCGCCACCCCACGGGTCTTTGCCTTCGCCGTTGAAAGTGGCCTTGAAGGTCACCGGCTTGGTCACGCCGTGGAAGGTCAGGTCGCCGGTCACGTCTGCGGTTTTGTCGCCGGTGGACTTGACTGCGGTGGACACGAACTTGGCATCGGCAAACTTGGCAACGTCCAGGAAGTCTTTGCTGGCGATGTGCTTGTCACGTTCGGCGTGGTTGGACCACAGGCTGGCGGTCTTCACGTCGACGGCAATTTTGCTGGCCTCTGGCTTGGCGGCATCCCAGCTGAAGGTACCGTCCCAATCCTTGAAGGTACCGTGAATGAAGCTGTAGCCCAGGTGGCTGATTTTCCAGTCGATGAAGGCGTGCTGGCCTTCTTTGTCGATCTTGTAGTCAGCAGCCATCACCTGGCCTGCGGACAGCAGGGCAGTACCGATTGCCAGAGCAGCGAGGGTCTTTTTCAACATGCTTTCTATTCCTTGTGAGTCGAGGTTGAACATCAGGCTTTGCGCCCCAGCATTCGCGTGAGGGTCGCATCACGATCGATAAAGTGGTGTTTCAACGCAGCCACGCCGTGCAAGCCGGCGAAGACCACCAGCACCCAGGCCAGGTACAGGTGCACCAGGCCCGCGTTATCTGCCTGGTCCGGTAGCCCGGAAACCACGGCAGGAATCTCAAACAGACCAAACACCGGGATACCGACACCGTCCGCGGTGGAAATCAGGTAACCGGCGATCATCACGGCAAACAGCCCGAGATAAAGGAACGCATGACCAAAGGCCGCGCCGATACGGGTCATGCGGCTGTAACTGGCCAGCGGTGGCGGCGGCGGGCTCACCAGGCGCCAGACGATACGCACCAGCATGATGGCGAACAGCGTGATGCCAATGCTCTTGTGCAGATCCGGTGCTTCTTTGCGCCAGGCGCTGTAGTAGTCGAGGCCGACCATCCACAACCCAAGGGCGAACAAGCCAAACACGACCAGGGCCACGCCCCAGTGCAAAACCATGCTGACCCAACCATAGCGGGCCGGTGAATTGCGTAGCTGCATGTACTTAATCCCGTAAGAGCTGTGCCCAAGACTAGCGATTTACCTATCGAATTAAAGCGGAAAATTTCGCTTTGAAATATCGAGAAATACGATCTTGAGGGTATGAAGAGTAAATTAACAACGGATTAAGGACTATCCAGAAGAAACGTGACAGACCGTCCTGTGTTTACCGCGAATTCACCGGTAATGGCTTGTGACACAGCCGCCCATTGCATAGGCTTGCGCGATTGTTTCACCTGCGCCGGCCGCAGGACCGCTTCGAGGAGATCACCGATGGGCTTGAACAACCAGTGGATGCAACGCGACCTCGCCGTGCTGTGGCACCCCTGCACCCAGATGAAAGACCACCAGCAACTACCGCTGATCCCGATCAAGCGCGGTGAAGGCGTGTGGCTCGAAGACTTCGAAGGCAAGCGCTACCTCGACGCCGTCAGCTCCTGGTGGGTCAACGTGTTCGGCCACGCCAACCCGCGCATCAACCAGCGCATCAAGGACCAGGTCGATCAGCTCGAACACGTGATCCTCGCCGGCTTCAGCCACCAGCCGGTGATCGAGTTGTCCGAGCGTCTGGTGGCGATGACGCCCGAAGGCCTGACCCGCTGCTTCTATGCCGATAACGGCTCGTCGTGCATTGAAGTCGCGCTGAAAATGAGCTTCCACTATTGGCTCAACCGCGGCCTGCCGAACAAGAAGCGCTTCGTCACCCTCACCAACAGCTACCACGGCGAAACCATCGCCGCGATGTCGGTGGGCGACGTGCCGCTGTTTACCGAGACCTACAAGGCACTGCTGCTCGACACCATCAAAGTGCCAAGCCCCGATTGCTACCTGCGCCCCGAAGGCGTGAGCTGGGAAGACCACTCGCGCACGATGGCCCAGGTGATGGAACAGACCCTCGCCGAGCACCACGACAGCGTGGCCGCTGTGATTATCGAACCGCTGATCCAGGGCGCCGGTGGCATGCGAATGTACCATCCGGTGTACCTCAAGCTATTGCGCGAAGCCTGCGACCGCTACGGCGTGCACCTGATCCACGACGAAATCGCCGTGGGCTTCGGCCGTACCGGGACGATGTTCGCCTGCGAGCAGGCCGGCATCCGCCCGGATTTCCTGTGCCTGTCCAAGGCGCTCACCGGCGGCTACCTGCCGCTGGCGGCCGTGGTCACCACCGAAGATGTGTACAGCGCGTTCTACGACGACTACCCCACCCTGCGCGCGTTCCTGCATTCCCACAGCTACACCGGCAACCCGCTGGCGTGTGCGGCGGCACTGGCGACCCTGGATATCTTTGAAGAAGACAACGTCATCGAGAACAACAAGGCCCTGGCCCAGCGCATGGCCACCGCCACTGCGCACCTGGTGGACCACCCTCATGTCTCGGAAGTGCGCCAGACCGGCATGGTGCTGGCCATCGAGATGGTCCTGGACAAAGCCACCAAGACCGCCTACCCGTGGCAGGAGCGCCGAGGTTTGAAGGTATTCGAGCATGCGCTGGAACGCGGTGCGCTGTTGCGGCCATTGGGCAGTGTGGTGTACTTCCTGCCGCCCTATGTGATTACCCCGGAGCAGATCGACTTCCTCGCCGAAGTCGCCAGCGAAGGCATCGATATCGCCACCAACAGCAAGGTCAGCGTGGCGGTGCCAAAGGATTTCCACCCAGGCTTCCGTGATCCGGGCTGATTGCCCGCACTCCTTTTCCAGAGAACAGAAATGAGACTGTCCCGCTTTTTCACCGACACCCCGCTGAGCATCGGCGACCACGAACTGCCCGAAGCCCAGGCGCACTACATCAGTCGCGTGCTGCGCATGGGCGAAGGCGATGCCGTGCAATTGTTCGACGGCTCCGGCCAGGAGTTCCTGGGCACGCTGCTGGAGGTCGGCAAAAAACGCGTCACTGTGCAACTGACCGAGTGCTTCGCAGGCCAGGCCGAATCGCCGCTGCATATCCACCTCGGCCAGGGCCTGTCCCGGGGTGAGCGTATGGACTGGGCGATCCAGAAAGCCACCGAACTGGGCGTCAACCAGATCACACCGATTTTCAGCGAGCGCTGCGAAGTGCGCCTCAAGGACGAACGCGCCGACAAACGCCTGCTGCACTGGCGCCAGGTGGCGATCAGCGCCTGCGAGCAGTGCGGGCGTTCGACGGTGCCGGTGATCCACCCACCACTGTTGCTGGCAGACTGGCTGAAGCATACCGAAGCGGATTTGAAGCTGGTGCTGCACCCGGTGGCCGAGCCGATGGTCAGCCATGCCAAGCCTGCCAGCCTGGCCTTTCTGATCGGCCCCGAGGGCGGGCTGACCGACCACGAAGTCGAAACCGCCCAGGGCGCCGGCTACCACGCCGCCCGCCTCGGCCCAAGGGTGTTGCGTACCGAGACCGCGCCGGTGGTGGCGCTGGCCGTCGCCCAACAGCTGTGGGGCGACTTCTAGGGGTTACTCCACCGGATCGCTGATCGGCTTGGCAATGATCGCCTTCAACTCACTGGTCATCGGGAATTCCAGGTTCAAGCCCTTGGGCGGAATCGGCTGTTCGAACCAGCGCTGGTAAATCCCGTTGATCTCCCCGCTGCGATAAAGGTCGGCGAGTGTCTCGTTGACCACCGCCAGGAACTGCGGGTCGTCCTTGCGCACCATGCAGCTGTAGATTTCCCGCGATTGCTCCTCGCCCACCACCACCCAGTTGTGCGGGTCCTTGGCCTTGGCGCGTTCGCCGTAGAGCAACGCGTCGTCCATGTAAAACGCCGCCGCGCGGCCGGTCTCGAGCATCTTGAACGCCTCGCCGTGGTCCTTGGCGCTGATCACAAACATATTGGCCTTGTGCTCGGCGTTGTAGCGCTTGAGGAAACGTTCGTTGGTGGTGCCGGCCGTGGTCACCACGTTCTTGCCTGCAAGGTCGGCGAAACCCTGGATGCCGCTGTCTTTTGCCGTGAGCAACTGCCCCTTCACATAGATAAACCCGTAGGAAAACCCAACCTGCTTCTGCCGCTCGGCGGTCACCCCGGTGGAGCCGCATTCCAGGTCGACGGTGCCGTTCTGCACCAGCGGGATACGGGTCTGGGACGTCACCAGGTTGTACTTCACGTTGAGCGTGGGCACTCCGATTTTCTGCTGGATGCGCTCGACGATCTTGTTTGCCAGGTCCACCGAGTAGCCCATGGGTTTGCCACTGTTATCGCCCACGTAGGAAAACGGCACCGACGCATCGCGATAGCCCAGGGTGATGGACTTGGCGTTGGCAATCTTGCCCAGCGTGCCGTCCAACGGCGTTTGAGTGGCATGGGCCTGCGCGCCCAGCAAAAGCCCCAGGGTGCAGCCGGTCAACAGGATCTTTTTCATTGTTATTCTCCGTTGGTTTTCGGGTTGTGAGTCTTCACGCAGCGCGGGGCGAAAGGCCCTGCATATCAATGGAAGGCGTTTGCTGGCCGATCAATTCAGCCAGTACCTGGCCGCTGCCACAGGCCAAGGTAAAACCGAGTGCGCCGTGGCCCAGGTTCAGCCACAGGTTGCGGTAGACACCAGCGCCGATCAGCGGCACACCGGTCGGAGTGGCCGGGCGCATGCCAGCCCATTCCACTGCGTGTGCGTAATCCCCTGCCAGCGGAAACGTCTCCACGGCCTGGCGTTTCATCAGCGCCAGGCGCTTGGGTTCGACGCGGGCGTCGAAACCGACGATATCGACCATGGCGGCGACCCGCAGTTGTTCACCGATACGCGCGTAGACGATCTTGCGGTCATAGTCGGTGATGCTCACGTTCGGCGCCTGGTGCCGGGCGCCAATCGGCACGCTGAGGCTGTAACCCTTGAGTGGGTACAGCGGCAGCGACACGCCCAACTCGGCGCTGCGATACCCGGCCGCCAGCACCAGGTGTTCGACCGGCATCACTTCATCACCGATCTCGATGGCCTGCACTGCGCCCTCAGCATGGCAAATCCCGGTGACCTTGCGCCCCAACAAGAAGGTGCAACGTCCCGATGCCTCCAGCCGCGCCGCCAAGCGCTGGCAGAAGGCATGACAATCGGCGACCTCTTCATTCGGCGTATAGATCCCGCCGACAAACCCACCGCCCACCAACGCCGGTTCCAGGCGCGCGCAATCAGCGGCCGAGAGCACTTGCTGTTGCAGGATATCGGTGACCTTGCTGCGGGCATGCTCAAAGGAGCCGGCATTGCGAAAGGTCACCAGCTTGCCGTTGCGCCGCCAGTCGAAACCGTCCAGGTGGTCGTCCTCGCGCCACTGCTGCAAGGTGTCCTGGCTCAGGCAGGCCAGGCGCAGCAGGTGCGCGGCATTGCGCTTATTCACCGAGCCACGGCAGGCGCCGAGGAACGCCGTCATCCAGCGCCATTGCCGGGGGTCAAGGCGAGGGCGCAGCTTCAGCGGCGAGTCACCGCGCAGTAACCAGCCAATGGCTTGCAGCGGCACGCCAGCATCGGCCAGGGGCGCCACGTAGCGATAGGACAATTGCCCGCCGTTGGCGAAGCTGGTCTCGCTGCCCAGGGTCTCGCGCGCATCGATCACCGTCACCTCATGACCTGCCCGCACCAACGCATAGGCGCTGGCCAGACCAATCACCCCACCGCCAATGATGCACACCATCTTTGCCGCCCACCGTTGAATCAAGAGGTCTCAAGCCTAGGGGCAGGTGACAGGCCACCGACAATGAATAAAAATGGGCCACCTATAAACAAAGGTTATGGACTTGCCATGCGCTTGCGTCATATCGAAATCTTCCAGGCCATTCGCCAGACCGGTTCGGTCAGCGCCGCCGCGCAGTTGCTGCATGTCTCGCAACCGGCGGTGACCAAGGTGTTGCAGCACGCCGAATTGCAGCTGGGCTTCCCGCTGTTCCTGCGGGTGCGCGGCAAGTTGCTGCCCACCCCGGAAGCCCTGGCACTGGAACGCGAAGTGGAGAAAGTCACCGATAGCCTGCAAGGCGTGCGACGCCTGGCCAAGAGCCTGCGCCGTGAACCGGGCCAGAGTGTGCGCATCGGCGCGATCCCGGCGCTGGCGCTGTCGCTGCTACCGCCGGCGATTCTGGAGTGGAAAAACGACTACCCGGACATGACCTGCGAGCTGTCCAGCGACCATAGCCGCGAGCTGGTGCAGAAGCTGTTGATGCGTGAGATTGACCTGGCGCTGACGCTCAATTTTTCCGGCCATCCGGGATTGACCACACAGGTGCTGGCCAACGGCGTGTTGGTGGCCTTGGCGTCCAAAGGCTATTGGCCGCCAGCCGAACTGAGCCAGCCCTTACCGTTGGCTGATCTGGCGGGCGCACCGCTGATCGGCCTTTCCAGCGCCGACCCGCTGGCGGCGAAGCTGGAGAGCTACCTGGAAAACGTCGACCCACCGCCCAGGGTGACGATCTCGGTGCAAACCTATTCCCTGGCTCGCGCCATGGTGGAATCCGGCGCCGGTTTGACGGTGATCGATCCCTTCACCGCGCTGGGGGCATCAACGGCCACCACCTGCATCCGCCCCCTCACACCGCCGCTGCCGATCACCCTGTACGCCCTGACCCGCGCCGACGAACCGCCGCCGCATATGTTGGCCAATCTGCTGAAGATCTTTGGCCACCGTGCCAGGGAGCTTCTGGAGCGGCTATAAGACGTAATGCATGATCGCCACAAAATGCAGCAGGCTGCCGCCGATCACAAACAAATGCCAGATCCCATGGGAATGCCGCAGGCGATCCTCCAAGGCAAAGAAGATGATGCCGACGGTGTACAACACCCCGCCCGAGGCCAGCCAGATAAACCCGGCCGTGCCCAATGCTGCCAGCAGCGGCTTGACCGCCACCAGCACGATCCAGCCCATCACCGCATAGATCACGATCGACAGGATGCGCGCCTCGGAGCGCGGCTTGATCTCCTGCAAAATCCCGATCACCGCCAACCCCCACACAATCCCAAACAGCGTCCAGCCCCACGGCCCGCGCAGGGTCACCAGGCAAAATGGCGTGTAGCTGCCGGCGATCAACAGGTAGATCGAAAAGTGATCGACCTTCTGCATGATCTCTTTTCTGCGCCCCTGCACGCTGTGGTACACGGTCGAGGCGCTGTACAGCACCATCAAGGTAAAGCCATAAATCGCCACGCTGACGATCTTCCAGGGGCTGCCGTCCAGGCTTGCCACTACCAACATCCACACGGCGCCAATACACGCCGCGACAGCACCGAGCAAATGGCTCCAGGCGTTGAATCGTTCCCCGTGGTACATGTGCCACTGACCTCCTGTAACCGTTAGAACTGGCTGGCAAGCGTCCAGCCTTGCGCATAAGAGTGCAAGCGGCTTATGACGTTCCGGCGACGCCGAACGGTTTTGCGGGCACAATCGACGGCATTCGAACAAGAGCCACGGCCATGCTGATCGACGAAGAATTCACCCTCAAGAAACTGGAAATCTTCCTGGCGTTCATGCGCACCGGCAACCTGGCCCGCGCCGCCGCAGAACTGCAAACCAGCAACGTCAGCGTGCACCGCGCCATCCACTCCCTGGAAAACGCCCTGCGCTGCCCGCTGTTCAAACACGAAGGGCGCAACCTCACGCCGCTGGAAAGCGCCTACGTCTTGGAAGAGCGTGCACAGAAGCTGGTGGCCGATGTGGTCGACAGCGTACGCCTGACCCGCGAAGCCGCCGGTTTTTCCGCCGAACGTTTCAAGCTCGGCTCGCTGTATTCGCTGACGGTGAAGACCGTGCCGCAATTGATCATGGGCCTGAAGATCCGCCGCAGCGAACTCAATATCGATCTGATCCTGGGCTCCAACTTCGACCTGCTCTACAAGCTCAAGAACATGGAAGTGGATGCGATCCTCATCTCGCTGGACGAGCACGCCAACGACCCGGACTGCGAGCAGATTGCGCTGTTTTCCGACGACATCTTCCTCGCCACCCCGGCCGACTCGCCCTTCGACCGCGAACAGCAAATCGACCTCGCCGACGTGCGCGACGCGACCTTCATCACCCTCACCCAAGGCTTCGCCACGCACCAGGATGGCAGCCGTGTGTTCAAGCAGGCGGGGTTCGAGCCGAAGGTGGCGATGCAGGTCAATGACATCTTCACGCTGCTGAGCATGGTCAGCTCGGGCGTGGGTTATGCGTTACTGCCGGGGCGGATTGCGGCGGTGTATGAGAACCGCGTGAAGCTCATACCGCTGCAACCCAGGTATCGGTTGCAGCAGCATATTGGAGTGGTGTTCCTGAAGGCCAAGGAAAGGGACCCAAACCTGCTGGCGTTGTTGGCGGAGTGTCGGATGTATGCCAATCGCCAGGTGCCGGCCTGACACACCGCTATCGGGCAAGCCCCCTCCCACACTTGAAATGCGTTCCAAATGTGGGAGGGGGCTTGCCCCCGATGAGGCCCTGATAGACCCCTTACCCAACCAGGCCGCGCACAATGAAATACAGCAACGAAGGCCCAAGCAGGCAGCCCAGCCCGGTGTGGAACGTCGCCGTCAGCGCGCCATACGGCACCAACCGCCGATCCGTCGCCGCCAGCCCCGCCGTCACACCGCTGACAGTCCCGGCCAACCCACCAAACACCATCGCCGAGCGCGGGTTATCCAAGCCCATCCAGCGCGCCGCGACCGGCGTACCGACCATCACCAGGATCGCCTTGATCAAACCGGTAGCAATCGACAACGCCATCACATCCGAGGTCGCGCCAATCGCCGCGCCGGTCACTGGGCCGACGATGTAGGTCACGGCCCCTGCGCCAATGGTGGTCATGCTGATCGCATCGCGATAACCAAACACCCAGGCCATGCTCGCGCCGACGATAAACGGCAGGATCGTGCCCAGCAGCAGCGCGATCACGCCGATCATCCCAGCCTTGCGCGCCTCGGTGGCCTGCACTTCGAACGCCGTGGCGACGATGGCAAAGTCGCGCAGCATTGCCCCACCCATCAACCCGATGCCAGAGAACAGCGCCAGGTCCGCCAGGCCTTTCTGGCCGCCGGTGATCGTACCGCCGACCCAGGCCAATACCAGGCCGATGACGATGGCAATCGCCGAGCCATGAATGCGCCCGAAGGTCAGGCGCTTGGACAGCACCACGGAAATCCACATCACCACACCCACGAAGGCAAACGCGGTGATCAGGCCGTTATGTTCCAAGCCTTTTTCAATGAGATCCCACATATCAGCGGCCTCCCACGGGTGCGATCAGCGGTTCTTCATCGGGCAACGGTTCGCCCTTGTGCGTGCGGCTGATCAGGGCAATCGTGCAACCGCATACCACTACCGAACCGATCGCGGCGAGCACCGCCACCGGGCCGCCGTGCAGGGCGGTGACCACGTTTTGTTGCGCAGCCATCGCCACCACCACCGGGATGTACATCGCGCCCCAGAAGCCAACGCCCATTTCACAATCCTTGGTCATGCCACCGCGCTTTTGCATCCACAGGCGGGCGCAGATCAGCAGGATCATCGCGATCCCCACCCCGCCCACGTTGGATTTGACGCCCAGCAACACCCCGAGCATGTCGCCCATGATCACGCCCGCAAGCGTACAGATCGCCAGTAATGCCACACCGTAGATAATCATTGTTGTTGTCCTCAAAGTGCTCGATCGAAATTGTTGTTTTTGTGCTTCGAAAGCCTTGGGCAGTGCTTTATCGGTGGCGGCGCTCCTCCTCTTGCAGCAGGGCCTGCAGGGTGTCCAGGCGTGCGCCTTCGCAGGCGATCACCGTGCCTTGCTCAAACACCCGGCGTGACAGGCCGGTGAGCACCGCGCCCGGTGGCAGTTCGATTTGCAGGCGCACGCCGCGCTCGTAGGCGCTTTGCACGGTGCCGCGCCAGTCGACGACGCGGCACATGTTGAAGGCCAGGTCGTCGCGCAATTGCTCGGGGTTGTGAATCGGCCGTGCGCGGGTGCTGCTCAGGTAGGTGATGCGCGGCGTCTTGAGCGTAACGAAGGCTTGGGCCAGGGCCTGGGCCGGTTGGTCCAACAATGCGCAATGGGATGGCACGCTGACGGCCAGGCGTTTGGCGATGCCGTTGCCCTTGATGCGGTCGGCGACACGTTTCATGGCCTGGTCGCTGCCGGCGATGACGGTCTGGTTATCAGCATTGATATTGGCCAGATACACCGGGGTTTCAGGGCTGTGGACTTCGGCCAGCAGGTTTTCGACGGTGGATAACTCGGGGCCGATGATCGCGGTCATGCCGTAGCCCTGTGGATAAGCGTCCTGCATCAGCTCACCGCGCAGGCTGACCAGCTTGATTGCCTCGTTGAAGTCCAGCGCACCGGCGATCACCGCTGCCGGGTAGGCACCGATGGACAGGCCTGCGACGTAATCCGGGATGTGTTGCAGCTGGCGGGCGTGGGCGACGCCGGCGATCAGCAGGCAGAGTTGTACAGCGCGGGTATTGACCAGGGCCTCAGCAGAATCCAAGGTGCGCACGTCTTCACCCAAGGCATCGCTGGCCTGCTCCAACGCATCGGCCGGCAACGCCTGGAGCATGCCCGGCCGTTGGGCGCCCTGCCCCGGGAACACCAGAAGGCTACTCATGCCACGGCCTGCCAGGGATCAATGACCAAATGCGCACCGTTGGCGGTTTTCAACAGCACCCGCCGTGATGGACCGGCCCATTCGCGCAAGGCGACAGCACCAAAAGGTGTCTGCAATTGCATATCCACTGCGCACGCGGCGTTGTCCAGGGTGGCCAGCAGGTCGCGTGCATCGTTGCGACCCAGCGGCTCGGGTGTGCGCAGAATCAGGTCCAGGTCGCTCTGGGCATGCAGGGCTTCAATGCCCGTTGCCAACTCAAAACCTGCGCTGCCCGTGACGCCCCAACTCAATGACGCCAGCACCGGCCGCAGTTGATCGAGGGCGTGCAACGCGGGGAGATCCCTTGTCGAGACCACATCGCGCAACGCTTCCGGCGCGACCCGTCGCTGCACGGCTGCCATCGGCATCAACGCGGCAAACCGCTGCTCGCGCAAACGCCCACGCACACCCACTGCGACAAAGCCCGGCGCGACGATGGCGCGGCGTACGACCACCGTGCCAACCGCATCCTTCGCCCACGCCGGCGCGTCAGCGGGCAGGTGCGCCGGGGTCATGCCCCAGAGCAGGTCGTGGGCGTTCACCATTGCTCCCGCAGCAGTTGGCGCACATGGCTGGAAGCGGCGCGGTTGGACGCGCCCAGGCGACTGCTCAAATCAGGCGTGCCAACATTCTTGATCGCACTCACCAGGCACTCGTTGACCAGCGCAACATCCTGCGCCGTGGGCTGTTCGATCTGGCTGACCGTCAAGGTCTCCCACAACAGGCCGAGGCTGGCATAGCTGTCAATGTCATAGGCCATCGGCGGCACGCTGGCGGCCAGGGCTTCCAGTTCTTCGACGCTGCGCAGGGTCACCCGCGCCGCCGAGGCCTTGCCCATGGCGTGCACCATCACGCCGGGATCGCGCAGGGCGATCAGGCGGTTGGCCTGGTAACCGTGGGCGAGGAACGCGCCGGACATGGCCTTGCCCACCAGCAACGCGATCACCGGGTGCCCGGCCAGCCGTGCGCGGGCGTAACTGTCGGCGGCGGCGGCCAGGGCCTGGTGGATACCGAGGGCTTCTTCGCGCCGGCCATAGGCTTGGCTGGGCACGTCGACAATGGCAATGATCGGGCGTTTGTCGCCTCGGGCGATGGCTTCATCGACAGCCTTCGCCAAACCCCAACCTTCGAGCAAACCGACTTCGCCATTGCGTGCGCGGGGGAAACGGTTTTGGGCGTCGGTGACCACGGCGATAAAGCGTACGGCTTGTTCGCCCAGCAGGCCGTCGGCCACTTTCACGGAGTTCGGCAAACCCTCGACAGGCGTGGCGCCGGCGCTCAATGCGTTGAACCACTGCAAACCTCTCATGAGCGTTCTCCTTGATACAGCGCGCGCACCGTCGCCGGGTCGATCTGCGGCGTAGCATCCAGTTCGGCCAGGCGCGCCAGGTAGTATTCGGATTGGCGGCTGCGTTGTTGGGTGGGCAGGCCCTGTTGCAGCAATGCGCTGACGGTCTGTTGAATCTCGGCCACATCGTCCGCTACATAACGGTCGGCCAAGCCGCTGTTGAAGCGCTGCTCGCCGCCGGTGAGGCTCCAGATGAAGGGCCGGTCGCGGGAGTCGTACTCTTCAAGCCCCGCTTCCTGTTCGATGACTTGCGGGCCGTTCAAGCCAAGGCGTGCTTCGCGGGTGACGACAAGGTAACTGCACAACCCAGCCGCAATGGACATGCCGCCAAAGCACCCCACGCTGCCCGCCACCACGCCGATCACCGGCTGGTACTGGCGCAGGTCGACAATTGCCGCATGGATATCCGCGATGGCCGCCAGGCCCAGGTTGGCTTCCTGCAAGCGCACGCCGCCGGTTTCCAGCAGCAACACAGCGCGGGTTGGAATGCCCTTGCGATTGTCTTCGGCCGCCAGCTCAAGCGCGCCGGCGATTTTCGCGCCGCCCACCTCGCCAAGGCTGCCGCCCTGGAAGTTTCCTTCGATGGCGGCAATCACCACCGGTTTACCACCTATGCTGCCCTTGGCGATCACCACACCGTCATCGGCCTGGGGCACCACGCCCTGACGGCTGAGCCACGGCGACATGACGCGCTGGAACGGGTCGATCAATTCGCGGTAGGAGCCGGCATCCAGCAAGGCCTTGGCACGCTGCCGAGCGCCCAGTTCAACGAAGCTGTGTTTGGTGAGTAAGTCAGTCATGGCCGACCTCCTCGAAACCCTGCTCCAGGCGCAAGCGCACCACGCCGGGGGTGGCGCCAAAATCGTGGATATCAATCTTCAACGCCGGCGGGGTCTGCTCCTGGAAGATCCGCTCGAACAGATGCTGCCAGCGTTGCTCGGCACCGTTCACCGAGGTCTGCACCTGGATGGTCAGGGTGCCCGGCGTGCCCGGCTCCAGCAGCACTTCCAGGTCGCCCGAGCCGACGCAGCCCACCAGCGCACGGCCTTTTGGCGGCTGCCCGGCGGGGAATTCAAAGGATAAGGTTTCCATCACAACGCTCCGTCGAGGCGGTCGATAAACAGGCAGGCGGCCAACAGGTCGGCGGCGCCGCCGGGGGAGGCATTCAGGGCCAGCAGTTGCTGGTCCAGCTCATGCAGTTGCCGACGACCGGCCAGGGTTGCGCTGCCGCCAGCGTCGAGCACCGCTTGGGCACCGTGCTGCATGGCTTGAAGGCCCTCGGTGCCGGCGCGGTAGAGCACACAGGTGTCGGCCAGCTCGGTCATGATCGCGAGCAAGGCATCCAGGCGCGCATTCTGTTCGCCGGCATGCTGCAGGCGGCTTTTGCGCAGTTGCGGCAGGCCACGTTGCACCACCGAGGGGAAGCCGAGCTGCGCTTCTTCACGGGCACCGCGTGCGCCGTAGCGTTGGGCAACCTGGGCGCCGTGGCTCAGGGGTTGCGGAGCGAAGCGGTCGTTGAGCAGGGCCAGTTTGGCGGCAGTCAGCGTCACGGCCCGTGGTTCCAGCGCGGCGGCGGCGGTGAGCAAACCGAGGGCCCAGATCGCGCCGCGATGGGTGTTCACCCCGTTGGTGGTGATAAGCATCGCTTGCTCACCTTCACGGCCAAGACGTCCGAGGGCTTCGCGCAGGGGCAAGCCGACTTCACCGATTTCAATCGCCGCCTCGGCCATTTCCTTGAACATCGGCCATAGCGACAGCGCCGAGGCGTGCATCAGGCCAAGGTGTAAATCGCTGTGGGCGCCGTTGCCGCGCCGGTCCACCAGGGCCGGTTTGGGCGACAGGTCGGCTTCATCGATCAGCGCATCGACAGCCATGTCGGCCAGGTGATCCGCGAGGCTGAGTTCATGCAGTTTGAGGGCGCGCATTTACCAACTCCTGAATTTGGCGGGCGGGTTGTACAAGCCACCGGACCAGTCCACCAGGTCGGCCACGCTCTTGGCGGCCAACAGCTCACGGGTGGCGTCGGTGCGGCGAATCCCCAGGTCTTCGGGCAAGGCGATCAAGCCTTCGCGGCGCATGCGTGCGGTGTCCTTGGGGTTGTGGCGCATGCCGATGGCGGTGACGCCTGCGACGGCAGCAATCATCGCCTGGCGCTCTTCGAGGGAGCGCGCCTTGTACAGATAGGCGATGCCTTCTTCGGTGAGCAGGTGGGTGACGTCATCGCCGTAGATCATGATCGGCGCCAGAGGCATGCCGCTTTTGCGTGCGACTTCCACGGCGTCGAGGGTGTCGACGAAGGTGGGTTTGCCGCCTTCCTGGAAGGTCTCGACCATTTGCACCACGAGTTTTTTACCGCGTTCCAGCAGCGCTTCCGGGGTATCGTCGTGGCGCATGTCCAGCCATGCGGGCGTACCGTGACGGCGACCGCGCGGGTCATGGCCCATGTTCGGCGCGCCACCAAACCCGGCAAGGCGGCCACGGGTCACGGTGGAGGAATGGCCGTCGCCGTCGACCTGCAGGGTGGCGCCGATAAACAGGTCCACCGCGTATTGCCCGGCGAGCTGGCAGAACATGCGGTTGGAACGCATCGAGCCGTCGCGGCCGGTAAAGAACACATCCGGCCGTGCGGCAATGTAGTTCTCCATGCCCAGTTCGGTGCCGAAGCAATGCACGCTTTCGACCCAGCCGCTTTCAATCGCGGGGATCAACGTGGGGTGCGGGTTGAGGGTCCAGTTGCGGCAGATCTTGCCCTTGAGGCCGAGGGATTCGCCGTACGTGGGCAGGATCAACTCGATGGCGGCGGTGTTGAAACCGATGCCGTGGTTGAGGGATTGCACGTTGTGTTTTTCGTAGATGCCACGGATCGCCATCATCGCCATCAACACATGCACCGGCTTGATGTGGCGGGGATCGCGGGTAAACAGCGGCTCGATATAAAACGGCTTGTCGGCCACCACCACAAAGTCCACCCAGCTCGCGGGGATGTCGACGCGAGGCAAGTCGGTGACGTCGTCCACCAACTGGTTGACTTGCACGATGACGATGCCATCGCTGAACGCGGCTGGCTCGATCAGCGCCGGAGTGTCTTCGGTGCTGGCGCCGGTGTAGATATTGCCGGCGCGGTCGGCCATGAAGCCGGCGGAAAGCACCACGTTGGGGATCAGGTCCACCACCAGCCGCGCATAGAGTTCGATGTAGGTGTGGATCGCGCCAATCTCCAGCAGGCCGTCTTCGAGCAACTGGCTGATGCGCAGGGATTGGGTGCCGGCAAAGGAGAAGTCGAGCTTGCGCGCGATGCCTTTTTCAAACAGGTCCAGGTGCTCGGAGCGGCCGACACTGGGCATGATCATGTGCAAATCGTGGAGCTTGGCCGGGTCGGCCTTGGCCAGGGAGCGCGAGAGGAAATCAGCCTGTTTCTGGTTGTTGCCTTCCAGCACCACGCGGTCGCCGGGGAGGATCAGCGCCTCAAGCGCCTCGACGATCCTGTCGCTGGGCAGCACCGCGCCGTCTGCGTATTGTTTGACCAGCCCGAGCCGCCGCTGCTTCTCGTCGCGCCGCCGCGTCCAGCGTGAGTCGGGGGTTATTGTTGTTGTCATGGTCGCTCCACGGGGTTGCTGTCGTGGGGCTTACCTTAGGAGTGATTGAGGGAGCCATCAATCAAGCTGGGCGTTGGACTGTTACGCCTGGGTTAATGATGGCTCAATGAACACGGGCGCTCAGGTGCGGTGCCATTCGGTGCGGTGGAACCATACGGTCCTGAACAACGCCAACGCGGCAAAACCGTGCAGCCCCAACACAGCCGCCCAACTCCACTCCCACAGGCCCGACAGCGCCTGGGCGTAAACCGGCGACAGCAGCAAGAGCAGCGCCACCAGCGCGCAGCCGCCCAGCTGCTCCCAGTTTCTCAAGCGATTGGGACGGGAGGTTATCGCGTAACCCAGCAGGGCACCCAGGCACACCACCAGCAGGCTCAGCAAGTCATGCTCGTCGACGTGCGGCCAGCCCAGCAGGTTGAGTGGCAAGCACACCGCGAACACGGTGAACGCGCAAATCGCGACGTACACAAAGGCGTATTCAAGCGCGTCCAGCAGACGATCACGGATAAACCCTCGGGCCTGTCTGTCTTCTTCGGGGGTGGGCCCTTGGGTTATCGCCACCGCCAGCAGGCCCGAGCCAAGACCGCCCAGGGTCATGACCACAAAATTACTCACGACGCCCCTGATTGCCTTATCGGCACCGATCAGCTTGAGGCTTTCCAGGTACATCAGGATAAACACCGCGCCTGCGGTGGTAATCATGAACCCCCACAGCTTCCCACGATTGGACTGCACGTTCATGGTCACCGCTGCCGTGAGCACCAGCACGCCAAACCACATCAGAAGCGTGCCGGTAAACCGGTTGAGGTCGTACAGCCAGGCAAACCCATCCAAAAGCCACATTGCGTCGATACTTCTGTCGAAAAATTCCCTTGGCTATCGGCAGTGGGGTGGGGATCTTTACGATGGGAAAGGAACAAGTGATCCGCAACCCGTCACAATTCACCAGGACGCCTCTCCTACATTTTTGATCGAGTCATGCCCACTGATAGCCAGCCAACAGGCCCTCCACGTTTCCCCGCAACGTGGTCGTGCTGTCAATCAACTGGGCTAAGAGCGGCTCGTCCTCATCCATATACCCTTCGTACTCCGCCAGGTTCCGACGCTCATGACACAGCGCCAACAACCTCACCTGCACCTTGCCGGCATCCCTCAGCCGATCCCTGGCTGAACGCATCAGCCCATCACACTCTTTGCGATCCGGCGGCTCAGCCTTCAAACCGCCGCTACGTTGCAGATTCTCCAGGTTTACCTTGCTGTCCATCCGTGGATTCCAGAGGGTTGCCCCCAATCAGATTGATCTTGTCCTGCTGCACGACCCGCTGCACAAAACTGTTCCCGGCATTCCATTTGCCGATCCAGTCTTCAGGGGTGTAAAGCGTCGGGTTGATGGTGCGGCCCAGCTGCTCTTCCAGCGGCATGAGCTGCTCCATGACTTCACTGTAGTTGAGGCTTTCGCCGATCAACATGAGATCTATGTCACTGGATGAGTGCGCTTCGCCCTTGGCGATGGAACCGTAGACAAAGGCCCAGGTTATCTGCTCGGCGAAAGGTGCCAGTGCATTACGCAAGGGCTCGTCCAGGCTCAGGGTCTTGCGCACGATGGCTAACAATTCCGAGTAGATCGGGCATTGAGGATTGGCTTGGTAATGGGTCTGGTTGCCCTGGCGCGTCATACTCAAGATGCCTGCCAACTGCAACCGTTCAAGCTCACGGGTGAGACTGCCTTTGCCCACTTGGGCCCAGCGTGCAATTTCATTGGTGAAGAAGCTTTGGTCGGGCTTGCCGAAAAGCAGGCCCAGCACTTTTTGCTGGGTGACAGTGAAGAGCGCAGTGCTGAGCGGCAAGGTGTGCATGGCAGCGGCCAAAGAGTCCCAAAAAGGGAACGATAGGTCCCTTTTTGGGAACGATCAAGTTTTAAGCGACTGGAGAAGGGGAAATCTGTTCCAGGGCACGATCCACCAGCAACTGCCCCAGCTCCGCCATCTGCTGGATGCCGAGCATGATTGCGCGCTGGGAGGTGTCCAGGTCGAAGGCGAGGTTGCAGGTGAGTGCGTTGAGGGAGGACAGGGTTTCGCTGGCGTTGACCAGCAGGGTTTCGGTGTCTTGGTGAGGGTTTACGGTGAAGAGGGGCGGATTGGGGATAGGTTTGATCATGATCTACAGCTCCGATATGTGATGGAGACTGCCCTCTTCCGCTTGCACGCGAATAAAGGTGGCAGCTGTGCGCAGGTGTGCAAGACCGGGCATATCGGACCCCGGCAGACCCCGAGGGATCTCCCACGCACAGCCGCCATAACGAGTACAGCAGGCATAAAAAACGCCCGTTGAATGGCTATGGGCGTTTGTGCGCCGACATGTAACCGGACTTGCACGTCCGTGTCACCGTTTTTTGCGATGACGGGACGAAGACTAGGCGCGCTGTCCGCGCCCGACAAGTTCATGCACAGCCCAAAATCTTGCAGGAAAAATCCGAAGCCCAGTCCATCACAGCCCCATCACCACCTTGATCGGGCCAAGACCTTCGAGGGCATAGCTGTTGTACTCGTACACTCGCCCCTGAATATCCAATGTAAGCACGCCCTCATGCTCACTCACTTGAACATTGGGTTCCTTGGTTTTCAGAAAAGGATGCGCCGACACCAATGTGGTGAGTATTTCCCGATCGTTACTCAAGTTCCTATGCACGTAGTAGCGGTATGAAAAGCCCACCGTCGCACCGCCTTGGCCATCCCGCGCGCCATAGATCGAGGAGCCGTTGCCCAAAGAATGCTTCAACACCACTTCGTCCAAATCCGGTGTTCCGGGTGATAGTAACCAACTGCCTGCGATATAAATCAGGCAGCCCACCAGCAGGCAGTTACGCAGGATCGGTATGAGGCCTTCAGTAGCCTTGTGAAATCGCATACTCGATACCTCTCCTTATCCAATATTGATCTCGCGGGTCATCACCAAAAGGATCATCTCCCCACCATGAGCCAAAATCCGGCAGGGTGGTTTTGGCGATGGTTTGAGCAACTCCTGCAGCCCGCAGTAACACATGATCGGGAATGCCTAACACCGTGCCCGTGGCACCGTAATTGAAATTACCAAAAGCCTCGTATTGACGCCCTTGCTTCTTGTAGTTCCACGGCCCTGCAGCTCTGACCTGCGAATAAAACCAAGAATAGGCAAACGCCGAACCCGGCCTGAGATGGATGCGCTTGCACTTGGCAATCGCCATATTTTCAAACATTGAAACACCGGGAGGCATTAACGGCACAGCCATTTGCGTGTCCTTACTGGCAAAGGGAAGCGCCGAACCTAGCATCCCACTCAGGCCAGAAAACCGGCCCAATCCAGTTAAAGAAATTACTTACACAAATAACATTCAGTTCCGACATTTTTGGGCGGCTTGGGTCGCGACGGCCTGTCAAACACAGAGGATCAAATGTAAGACAGGGCTTGCCCCCGATTGCGGTGGGTCAGGTATAGAAGTATCAACTGACAGTCAGCCATCGGGGGCAAGCCCCCTCCCACATTTTGATATTCACTGGGATTGAGAATGAGGGCTCAGGCCAGGCCGGACTCTACCAGCAGTGCCTCCAGCCCAAGCAAATCCGGCACCTTCGCCACATGCTCGCCCACCTGCACCGCCGCCAGTTCCAGCGGGCACAGCGGCACGTCCACGTAACTCAACTCGCTATCGAGCTTGTACGACCGTGGAATGCCCTGGATCACCAGCGCAATAAACTTCAACGTCGGCCGCCCACCCAACGCATTCAACACCACGATGCGCGAGCGTTCGCCGGTCACACTCGCTTCGCCGCACACCGCTTCGAAGCTGATCAGCGGGATTTGCCGATCACGCCAGGTCACTTGCCGCAGGTACCACGGCGGAGCATCGCTGGCCGGTTCGCCGCGCTGGAAGTCGATAAGCTCGGCGATGGCCACGTTGGGCAGCACCAGGTGGCGGTCGGCCAGGGGCAGCAGCAGGCCGGTGAGTTGGCTGGTGCGGTGGTCAAGCATGGGACTTGCTCCAGTAGGCGATGCTTTCGAGCAGCACCGATTCCTGGTACGGCTTGCCCAGGTAGTCGTTGACGCCGATGGCCATGGCGCGGTCGCGGTGTTTCTGGCCGGTGCGCGAGGTGATCATGATGATCGGCAGGCGCATCAGCCGGGGGTCGTTGCGCACCTGGGTCGCCACTTCGAAGCCGTCCATGCGCGGCATTTCGATGTCGAGCAACATCAGGTCCGGGGTGTGTTCTTCCAGCACTGCCAGCGCGTCGATGCCGTCCTTGGCGGTGAGCACGTTCATGCCGTTGCGCTCCAGCAAGCGGCTGGTGACTTTGCGCACGGTGACCGAGTCGTCCACCACCAGCACCAGCAACGGGCGCTTTTTCAGGGGGTCGTTGAGGATCAGTGGCGCATCCACCGACCGAGCCGGCAATGCCGGCTGCCGGGCACGGATATGCGCCAGCAAGTCGATGATCAACACCACACGTCCATCGCCCAGGATCGTCGCGCCGGACAAGCCCTGCACACCGGCAAACTGCGGCCCCAGGCCCTTGACCACGATCTCCCGCGTACCGGCCATGGCATCCACATGGATGGCCACATGCCGCTCATTGCACTGCACCAGCAGTACCGGCACCGGTTGATACTGGCCCAGCAGTTTCGGGCGGCTGACGCTGTGCAGCAGGTCGCCCAGGTAGAACAGCTCGTAGCGCTGGCCGGCGTATTCATAACACGGCGGATCTTGCTGGTAATGCCCGGCCAGTTCATGGGGCAGCACCCGCACCAGGCCTTCGATGGTGTTGAGCGGGATCGCGTATTGATCGTCCGCGCATTGGACCATCAGCGCCCGGTTGACCGACACGGTGAACGGCAAACGAATGCGGAAATGCACACCCTCGCCCGGGGTCGAGTCAATGACCATCGAGCCACCGAGCTGGCGCACTTCTTCATGCACCACGTCCATGCCCACGCCGCGCCCGGAAATCTGCGTGATCTTTTCAGCGGTGGAGAAGCCCGGCTGCAGGATGAACTGCAACACGTCGCGATCGCTCATCTCTTGATTGGGTGCGAGCAGGCCACGCTTGATCGCCTTGCGCCGCACGGCTTCCAACGGGACGCCGGCGCCGTCGTCGCGCATGTCGAAAACGATGTCGCCGCCTTCGTGGGTCAGGTCCAGGGTGATGCGGCCTTTCTCCGGCTTGCCGGCCAGCAGTCGCGCATCGCGGGACTCCAGGCCGTGGTCAACGGCATTGCGCAACATGTGCTCCAGCGGCGCCGCCATGCGCTCCAGCACGTTGCGGTCCATCTCGCCTTCGGCGTTGCCGACGATGAACTCCACGTCCTTGCCCAGCTCGCCCGCCACCTGGCGCACGATGCGCTTGAGGCGTGGCAGCATGCGTTCGAACGGCACCATGCGCGTACGCATCAGGCCTTCCTGCAACTCGGTATTGATACGCGCCTGTTGCTGCAGCAGGCCGTGGGCGTCCTCGTTGCGGCGCTCCAGGGTGTCCTTGAGGTCGAGCAGGTCGGAAGCGGATTCGGACAATGCGCGGGACAGTTGCTGCAACTGCGAATGGCGGTCCATCTCCAGCGGGTCGAACTCTTCGTAGCCCAGGCGCTCGGCCTCGGCCTGCTGGCGGCTGAGAATACGGCCCTGGGTTTCGGTGTCGAGACGCCGCAGTTGGTCACGCATGCGTTCGAGAGTGGTTTCCACTTCCGTAAGGGCGATGCGTGCGTCGTTGACCTGCTGCTCGATACGTCCACGGAAGATCGAAGTTTCACCGGCCAGGTTGACCAGATCATCCAGCAGCTCGGCGGAGATCTTCACCATGTCGGCAGCCGGATCCACCACGGCCTCCGCCTTGCCCGTCGGCAACGCCACCGGCGTCACTGGCTCCTGGCTGGGGTGCACCAGGCTTTTGATGCGTTCGATGAGCTTGTCCACCGAGCCGACCGGCAGGCCGTCCGCCACGGCGTCGATCATCTGTGCCAGGCGGTCGTGGCAACCTTGCAGCAACGCAAACAGCTCGGGCGACGGCGCGAGCAGGCCGGCAGACAGGCCTTCGTAGAGAAATTCCAGTTCGTGGGCCAGGTCGCCAATGGGCGCAATCTCGACCATGCGCGCGCCGCCCTTGAGGGTATGCAAGTCGCGCAGCAGGGTTTCCACCTCCTGGCGATTGCCGGGCTCGGCCTGCCAGCGCGACAGCGCCGCACTGGAACTGTCGAGAATGTCAGCCGCCTCTTCGAGGAAGATATCCAGCAGTTCAGGGTCCGCGCCCGACGCCGCTGGCGCAGCGGCCGGTGCGGCAGGCGCGTTGCCTTGGCGCAACGCCCGCACCTTGGCGATCAGCTCTGCGTTGTCACTCAAGGGTTGGTGATGCTGCAGCTCTTCAAGCTGCAAGGCGAGGCGCTCATGGCTGGCCATCAACACCTGGGACAATTCGGCGGAGTAACTGTAGCGACGGTCCACTAACCCTTCGTACAGGCATTCCAACTCATGGGCCAGGTCGCCAATCGGGCCGATCTCGGCCATGCGTGCACCGCCCTTGAGGGTGTGCAGGTCGCGCTGCAACGACGACAACGGCGCGGCGTTGTCAGGTTCCAGCAACCAGCGCTTGAGCGACTGGCCGGCGCTGTCGAGGATGTCCACGGCTTCTTCGAGAAATATCTCGACGATTTCGTCGTCCATCGTGATTTCGTGATCCAACTGCTGGGTGGCGGCGCCCAGTTCGGCAATGCTCAGCACTTGGCTGCCATCGCGTTTGATCAAGCCGGTGGCGGACGGGTCGAGGGCTTCATCGAGCAGCTCGCGCAAGGCCTCGACACGGGCCGGCGCCGGGCTGATTTCCTGGCCGGCGGCCAGTTGGTCGAGCATGCTGATCAGCGCTTCATGGGCCTGTTCGGCCTCGTGGAAAAACCGCTCGCTCACCGCCAGGCTGCTTTCTTCTACCGCCCCGTACAAATCCAGCAAGGCTTCGCAGAGTTCGTCGATGGCGTGCAGATCCGCGACGTGCGCGCCTTCGCCCAGAGTGGTCAGTTCATCCAGCAGCGCAGTCAACTCCTGGCGCTCGCCGGGATGCTGCTGCCAGCGGCGCAGCAGGCTCTCGGCGTCGAGCAGGATGTCCATGCCTTGGGCCAGGAAGTTGGCGATCAGCTGCGGATCGCGCTTGATGCGCACGTCGAGCAGCGCTTCAAGCTGCTGATCCAGCAGGCTTTGCGTGCGCTTGATCAGGTCCTCTGCACCGTTGATCGGAGCCAAGGGATCACTGTCCAGGTCGCGCAGCCCACGCTGGAACAGGCCTTCGGCTTCCAGCAGCAGCTCCACTTCATCCAGGTCCAGCGGCAGGCGGTGGGCCTTGTATTCGCGGGTCAGGTGGTCCAGCGGGCGCGCCAGTTCGGCGATGGGCAGCACGCCGGCCATGTAGGCGCTGCCCTTGAGGGTGTGCAAGGCACGTTGCAGCTCATCGCTGACTTGCAGCGGCACATGCTCGGCGGCCTGTTGCAGGAAGTGGTTGAGGCTGTCCAGGTGGCTCTGGGCTTCGTTGCGGAAGATCTCCAGCAACATCGGATCATGGGGTTCGGCGGCCGGCACAGATGTACCACTGGCCAAGGCGTGCGCGCGGGCGGCCAGGGCGTCGACTTCATCGCGTTGGCGCTGGTCGTCGATGGCAAAGTCAGCAATCAATTCCGGCAGCAGGGCCACCGCTTCATCCAGCACCTGCTGCACCTCGGGGCCGAGCACCACGCTGCGCTCCAGCACACGGTTGAGCAGGTTTTCCATGGCCCAGGCCAGCTCGGCCAGGACCAGGGCGCGCACCATGCGGCCGCTGCCCTTGAGGGTGTGGAAAGCGCGGCGCATTTCGCCCTGGGCGGTTTTGTCCGCGCAGTTGGGCAGGTAACGGTGCAGCACCTCGAGGACTTCGTCGGTCTCTTCGAGGAAGACTTCGCGCAGTTCGTCGTCGATGGGCTCCTCGTCGGCGGGCGGCGGCAGCAGGCTGCCGGGGCGTTGCAGGGCCGGCGGGTTGAGGCGCGACGTCGGACTGGCCAAGGCGTCGAATTGGGATTGGCTCGGCGCGAGTTCGGCCGGCAGTGCGCCATCCGGTGCAACCAGCGCCTGGCGCCAGGGTTTCTCGGCGGGCAGGTAACCCAGTGCCGCCAAACCCTGGGTCGCCAGCTCCAGCACACGCTCACCGGCCGCATCCGGGTCCTGCAGCATGCGTTCCAGGTAGTACTCCAGGCTGCTGATCACGTCGGCGAAATGCGCCAATTGCATCTCGGACGGCGGCGCGTCGTTGCCCATCAACTGTTCGTCGACGAAATTCGTGCACCCGCGCATCAGGCTTGCCGCACGGGGCAACGGGATCATCGCCAGGGCGCCACGCACTTGGCTCAGCAGCTCGGGCAGGGACTCCAGGCGCTGACGGTCCCAATCGGCTTCGATGCAGTCGATCACCAGTTCCTTGGCTTGCTTGAGGCACTGGCAGGATTCGCGGATCACCAACTGGTGGATCTGGGTCAGGTCGGTGGTGGGCAGGCGGCTTTCTTCGCGGCTCTCCGGCTCGACGGTGCCGACCATGCCGGCCAGTGTGGCTTCGACGTAGAGCAAGGCGCCGGCGACATCCATCAGTACCGGGTCGTTGGGCTCGCGTTGGCCCTGTGCCAGGCTCAGTACCACCGCGAGTTGATCGATAATGACCTTGCGCGGCTGGCCGAAACCCAGCACCGCCAGGGTGTCGGCGATCTGCCGCAGCGGTGCGAGCAGCGTATCCAGGTCGCTGGTGTGTTGACGGTCGCTGCGCACGAACAAGTCGAGGCGCTCCTTGACCCGTACCAGTTCTTCGCACAAGGCACCGAGTACCGAGCCCATGGCATTGCGGTCCGGTCCGGCCAGGCGCGCGCGTTCGGCGTCGACCACCGCGCTGTCGGGCAGGGCTTCATCCAGGCCGTAGCGTTCCTTGAGGCTTTGCATGCGCGGCGTCGGCCGAGTGACCTTGGCGACGTAAAACAACAGGCTCTTGAGCAGTTCATCAGGCGCCGGCTGGTTGATCCCGCCGATGCCCTGGGCCAGCAGTCGCTTGAGCTGTTTATCGCTGGCCTTGAGCAGGCTGCGCAAGGCCGGGCTGTTGGCGATCACACCGGTGAGCATGCCTTCGACCAACGCCGAGGTGACTTGCCACAGCGGTAACAACGGCGCGCCCTGGCACAAGGCTTCGAGGCGCGCGAACACCCGCGCCATGTCTTCCAGGTTGCTGGGGCCATGGTCTTCACGCAGCAACCCGGCCAAGGCCTGTTGCAGCAGTTGGTGCCACTGGCGCAGTTGCTCTTTCAGGTCGGGTACGGCGCGTTGGGCCAGGGCTTCGTCGGGCAACGGGGCGATCGTCAACAGTTGCGGACTGAACAGGCTGGTCTCCGACAGCAGGCTTTCGCCGCGCGCGCTGCGCAGGTCATTGAGCAATGGCAACACCACCAGCGGCAGGTCACGCCGGGCGCTGTGCACACGGTCCAGGTACAGCGGCAATTGGTTGAGGGCCTGTTGCAGCAGGCGGATGCTTTCGTCGCGCTGGCTCACGCGGTCGGCTTGCAGGGCCAGGGCCAGTGCTTCGATTTCTTCGGCCAGCAGGGCTGCGCCATAGAACTCGACTATTTGCAGCGCGCCGTGTACTTGGTGGATGCCAGCCAGACACTCGCTGATGGCATCGCTGTCGCTGGTTTCGACAAAGGCGTCCAGCGCCGAACGGGCCTGTTTCAGGGTTTCGGCAATGTCGCCCTTGACCCATTCGAGGGCCACGTAGTCGTGCCGATCAACCATAACTGCTCCGCTTAGAATTCATGGGTTGCTGGTGGTGCGAGATCTCAAGACAGATAGAGATCAAATGTGGGAGGGGGCTTGCTCCCGATGGCGGTGCATCAGTCAAAGATTGGGTGACTGACCCACTGCTATCGGGGGCAAGCCCCCTCCCACATTGGCGCTGCATTTCAATCATCGACCTGCTTCGGTGGCGGCAACGTGAACCCCGACACCGACCGGCGCAACTGACTGGCCATTTTCGCCAGGTTGCCGATGCTCTCGGCCGTGGCCGTGGAACCCGACGAGGTCTGGGTGGTGATCTGCTGGATCACGTTCATGGTCAGGGAGATCTGCCCCGCCGAACTCGTCTGCTGCTGCGCCGCGTTGGAGATGCTCTGGATCAGCGCTGCCAGGGTTTTCGACACGCCTTCGATCTCTTCCAGCGCCACCCCGGCGTCCTGGGCCAGGCGTGCGCCGCGCACCACTTCGGTGGTGGTCTGTTCCATGGAAATGACCGCTTCGTTGGTGTCGGCCTGGATCGCTCGCACCAGGGTTTCAATCTGCCGGGTCGCCGCCGACGAGCGCTCGGCCAGGCGCTGCACTTCATCGGCCACCACCGCAAAGCCGCGTCCGGCATCCCCGGCCATGCTCGCCTGGATCGCGGCGTTGAGGGCGAGGATGTTGGTCTGGTCGGCAATGTCGTCGATCAGGCTGACGATATCGCCAATTTCCTGGGACGACTCGCCCAGGCGTTTGATGCGCTTGGCGGTGTCCTGGATCTGTTCGCGAATGTTGTCCATGCCGTGGATGGTGTTGTGCACCACCTCGTTGCCCTTGTTGGCAATTTCCACCGAGCGCTCCGCCACCGCCGAGGACTCGGCAGCGTTGGCCGATACCTGGTCGATGGACTGAGCCATCTGGTTGATCGCCGTCGAGGCCTCGGCGATCTGCTGGGCCTGGTGCTCCGAGGCCTGGGCCAGGTGCATGGCAGTGGCCTGGGTGTCCTGCACCGCACCGGCGACTTGCCCGGCGGTGAGGTTGATGGTGGCAACCAGGTCGCGCAACTGGTCGACGGAATAGTTGATGGAGTCCGCGATGGTGCCGGTGAAGTCTTCGGTCACCGAGGCCGTCACGGTGAGGTCGCCGTCGGCCAGGTCTTCGATTTCATCCAGCAGGCGCATGATCGCGTTCTGGTTGCGCTCGTTCTTCTCGGCGGTTTCATGCAGTTGGCGGTTGGTCTCGCGCACCATCACCAGGCCGATCAGGATGATCGACGCCAGCGCCAGCAGGCCCAGCACATAGCCGCCGATGGTGTCGAAGCTGCGCCCACTGGCCAGGTTTTCGAAACCGGTGGCCAGGTGCGAAGCTTCATCGAGCAGGGTTTGCGACAGGTTGAAGATGTTGCTCGCCGAGGCACGCACCTGGAACAGTTGCGGCGAGGTTTCGAGGATTTCATCCACGGAGCCTGAGACAAACTCGAACAGCTCGGCGATTTCCGCCAGCCGCGCGCGGGCATCGCGGTCTTCGACCTGGGTAATGCGCAGGCCGGGGTTGCCCTGGAGCATGCCGTTGAGCACCTGGCCGAAACGGTTGGCATCGCGGCCAAAGGCGTCGGCGGCCTGCACGGCGGTTTCGTCGCCGGCCAGTACGGTGTTCACCGCCCCCAGGATACGCTCGGCCAGCAACGACTGGCGCTGGGCCAGGGCGACCTGGCTGGCCGGGGCACCGCGTTGCAGGAGGATGTCGACGACCTTTTCCGACTCCACCTGCAACTGCGGAACGGTTTCGGCCAGGGTCGCCGCGACCTGGTGCAAGGACAGCACGGTCTGTTCGCTGGCGAGGATCGCGTCGGTGTTTTTCAGCAGCGCTTCCCAGTCGGTCTGCACCGCACGCATTTCGGCGCGTACCGCACTGGGCGCAGCCGGCAGGCCAGTTTGCGGGTCACCTTTTTTCAGGTAGCCCCAGCGCTGGGCGAAGTCGTTGCGCGCATCGCCCAGCAATTTGAATGCAGCGGCCTTGCCGGCGGCGGCTTCGGTGGCGTTCTTGGCAATGCGCTGGGACAGCACGCGCAGCTCACCGGCGTGGCCGATGTACTGCTTGTCATAGGTGGACTGGGTGTTGAGGTACGCAAAGTTGGCGAACAGCAACATGATGAACACGATCAGTGCAATGAACAGCACGACGATCTGGGAACGGCTGCGCGACGCGGCCTGGGGTTTTGGCGGGGTAACGGTGGTCATGCGGCAACATCCATGAAGCCTGGGGCCTGGGCCAGGGCGAAGGGGCTGAAGACCTGCCATTGCTGGTCGCCATCGAACTGGCCCTGGATAAACGGCGCACCGGGAGCGGCACTCGCCAGCAGTGCGTCTTGTGCGAAATGCTGCATTCCCACCACCTCGTCCACCAGCAGCCCGACAAACAAATCGTTGAATTCCACTACCAATACACGCCGCTGTTTGCGTGCCTTGGACAGCTCAAGGCCGAGGAACCCGCCCAGGTCCATCACCGGCAACAAGCGCCCACGCAGGTTAGCCACACCCTTGACCCAGGCCTTGACCCCGGGCATCAGCGTGCAGCGCGGTTCATGCAGGACTTCGGCGACTTCGCCCATGGGCGCCACATACCAATGCTGCCCCAGGCGGAAACCAATCCCGCTCCAGCGTTGCAGGCGGGCTTCCTGGGACGGCAGGTCAGCGGCCAGCAGACGGCAACGTCGGTCGATGTCCAACAACAGCTCAAAGGCGGTTTGCGACTCGGTCATGATGGCGACCCGTCAGCCGGCCAGCACCTTGTTCAGGGTGGCGATCAGTGTTTCTTCATCCACCGGCTTGGTCAGGTAGTCCTTGGCGCCCTGGCGCGCGCCCCAGATCTTGTCGGTTTCCTGGTCCTTGGTGGTGATGATGATGATCGGGATGCCGTTGGTTTCCGGCTCCTTGGACAACTGGCGGGTGGCCTGGAAGCCATTGAGGCCCGGCATCACGATGTCCATCAGCACCGCATCGGGCAGTTCCTGACGAGCCAGGGCCACGCCATCCGCGCCGTTTTCGGCCTTGAGGACCTGGTGGCCATGCTTTTCCAGCATGCCGGTCAGTTTGTACATTTCGGTCGGCGAATCGTCGACGATCAGAACACGTGCCATGATTTTCCCCACTACATAGGTGGACGTCGGCCCTTGTGAGGCGGCGTCAGTGTGCTTGTTCTACTGCGGCGAACCCCGGCACGTAGGCCTTGATCGCGCCCAGCAGTTCTTCCTTGCTGAAAGGCTTGGTCAAAAACTGATCGACACCCACGATGCGCCCCTTGGCCTTGTCGAACAAGCCGTCCTTGGACGACAGCATGATCACCGGGATCGACTTGAACGCCGGGTTGTTCTTCACCAGCGCGCAGGTCTGATAGCCATCTAGGCGCGGCATCATGATGTCGATAAAAATAATGTGCGGGTGATGATCCACAATCCGGGCCAGGGCATCGAAACCGTCGATGGCCGTGATGACATCGCACCCCGTGTTCTTCAACAAAGTCTCGGCGGTGCGGCGGATCGTCTTCGAATCATCGATCACCATCACTCTCAAGGCGTTGGAATGCTGTTCCATATCTGCTCTGCCATCGCCACAGCGAATCGGTTTTCGGTGTGTACTGCCTGATGTTGCACAGGATGAGCGCCGCAAGCCTTGGAATTCAAGGGCTGCTGCACCGTGGCAGTCTTTTTAGCACAGTCTCCGGGCGCAATCTATCGAGCAACCGGCCGGGTGGTTTTTCCTTGACCCACAACAGCCACAGCGCCACTCTGACGCCACTTTTATGCGCCCTAATTTGCTAGAGGAAATCCCCCATGAACGTTCGCGTCGGCATTGTCATGGACCCTATCGCCAGCATTTCCTATAAAAAGGACAGCTCGCTGGCCATGCTCCTGGCCGCCCAGGCCCGCGGCTGGACCTTGTTCTATATGGAGCAGCGCGATCTTTACCAGGGCGACGGCGAGGCCCGCGCACGCATGCGTCCGCTGCAGGTGTTTGCCAACCCGGAGAAGTGGTTCGAGCTGCAAGACGAAGTCGACAGCCCGCTGAGCGATCTGGACGTGATCCTGATGCGCAAGGACCCGCCGTTCGACATGGAATTTGTCTACTCCACCTACCTGCTGGAGCAGGCCGAGCGCGCCGGCGTGCTGATCGTCAACAAGCCGCAGAGTCTGCGCGACTGCAACGAAAAGCTGTTCGCCACCCTGTTCCCGCAATGCACACCGCCGACCGTGGTCAGCCGCCGTGCCGACGTGCTGCGCGAGTTCGCTGCCAAGCACGGTGACGTGATCCTCAAGCCGCTGGACGGCATGGGCGGCACCTCGATCTTCCGCCACCGCGCCGGCGACCCGAACCTGTCGGTGATCCTGGAGACCCTGACCGCCCTGGGCACCCAGCAGATCATGGGCCAGGCCTACCTGCCGGCGATCAAGGATGGCGACAAGCGCATCCTGATGATCGACGGCGAGCCGGTGGATTACTGCCTGGCGCGCATCCCGGCCGCCGGCGAGACCCGTGGCAACCTGGCGGCCGGTGGTCGGGGTGAAGCCCGCCCTCTGTCGGACAAGGACCGTTGGATTGCCGCCCAGGTTGGCCCGACCCTGCGCGAAAAAGGCCTGCTGTTCGTGGGACTGGACGTCATCGGCGAGAACCTCACCGAAATCAACGTCACCAGCCCCACCTGCATTCGCGAGATCGACAACGCATTTGGCACGAACATCGGCGAAATGTTGATGGCCGCCATTGAGCGCAAGCTGCAAGCCAAGTGATATAGAACAGCCGGACACGCACCAACATTGCGCTATCATGCCCCACCTGTGAAACGCGCGATGTTGGTTTTTTTGTCATGACACTCCCGTCCGAACTTCCCCCCGAACTCTCCCACAGCGGCGTGCGCCCGGCTGATCGGCTCGGATTTACCCTGTTCCTGGCAGCGTTGATTCACTTGGCGCTGATCCTCGGCGTGGGTTTCACCATGGTCGAGCCCAAGCAAATCACCCAGACCCTGGAAATCACCCTCGCCACATTCAAGAGCGAAAAGAAGCCCGAAAAGGCCGACTTCCTCGCCCAGGACAACCAGCAAGGCAGCGGCACCCTCGACAAGAAAGCCGTGCCCAAGACCACCGAAGTCGCTCCGTTCCAGGACAACAAGGTCAACAAAGTCACCCCGCCACCGGCGCCCAAGCCGGAGATCAAGCAGGCTGCGCCCAAGCCCGCCGTGACCACCATCGCCCCCAAACCGCAGAAAGCCCCGGCCCAGCGCGAAAAAACCAAGACCGAACCGGTGCCCGAGCCCGTGAAACCGGCGCCCACCTTCGACAGCTCAACGCTGAGCGATGAAATTTCCAGCCTCGAAGCCGAACTGGCCAATGAACAGCAGCTGTACGCCAAGCGCCCGCGCATCTACCGGCTGAATGCCGCCTCGACCATGCGCGACAAAGGCGCCTGGTATAAAGACGAATGGCGCAAGAAGGTCGAGCGTATCGGCAATCTCAATTACCCGGAGGAAGCGCGACGCCAGCAGATTTATGGGAATTTGCGACTATTGGTGTCAATCAACCGCGACGGTACGTTGTATGAAGTGCAAGTGCTGGAGTCCTCCGGCCAGCCACTGCTGGACCAGGCCGCCCAGCGCATCGTGCGCCTGGCTGCGCCCTTTGCGCCGTTCAGCGGCGACTTAAACGACGTCGACCGCCTGGAAATCATCCGCACCTGGAAGTTTGCCAAGGGCGATCGGCTGTCGAGCAATTGATGACAATTACCAGCTGTGGCACATCACCAGCTTGTCAGTTCGCCCCTCCACCGCCACACTATCGAACATGAAAAACGTCAGCCCGACCTACCTCAAGCATCAATTCCTGATCGCCATGCCCCATATGGCCGACCCGAACTTTGCGCAGACCTTGACCTACATCGTCGAGCACACGGCCAAGGGTGCCATGGGGTTGGTGGTCAACCGCCCGCAAGCGCTGAACCTGGCGGATATCCTTGAGCAACTGCGCCCCGAAATCGACCCGCCAGGCCGTTGCCAGGGTGTGCCGATCTATATCGGTGGGCCGGTGCAGACCGATCGCGGCTTCGTGCTGCATCCCACTGGGCCGAAGTTCCAGGCCACGGTCGATCTGGACGGCGTATCGCTGTCCACCTCCCAGGACGTGTTGTTCGCCATCGCCGACGGCGTGGGGCCCGAGCAAAGCGTGATCACCCTTGGCTACGCGGGTTGGGAGGCCGGCCAATTGGAGGCCGAACTGGCCAGCAATGCCTGGCTGACCTGCCCGTTCGACGCCGACATCCTGTTCAACACCGCCAGCGAACTGCGCCTGGACGCTGCTGCGGCGACGCTGGGGATCAACCTCAACCTGCTGACCAGCCAGGCGGGACACGCCTGATGGCTTTGCGTCTGATCCTCGGGTTTGACTACGGCACCAAACAGATCGGCGTAGCGGTAGGCCAGGTGATCACCGGCCAGGCCCGTGAGCTGTGCACCTTGAAAGCCCAGAACGGCGTGCCGGACTGGAACCAGGTTGAAGCCCTCATCAAAGAGTGGAAGCCCGACGCGGTCGTGGTCGGCCTGCCCCTGAACATGGACGGCACCCCCAGCGACATGTGCCTGCGTGCCGAAAAATTCGCCCGCCGCCTCAATGGCCGCTACAACCTGCCCTTCTATACCCACGACGAACGCCTCACCACCTTTGAAGCCAAAGGCGAGCGACGCGACCGTGGCGGGCAGAAAGGCAGCTACCGCGACAACCCGGTAGACGCCATCGCCGCCGCCCTGCTGTTGCAGGGTTGGCTGGATGAAAACACCGCTTTATTTGAATCCTGACAGACGCGGCTTGCCGCGTCTTTTTACGTTTGAGCCCGGACCTTGCCTGCGCCAAGGTCCTGAAGGAGCCTGCATGAGCCTGCCGAACCCCGCCGAACTGATCAGCCAGATGGCCACCAGCCTCACGGCCCATCTGCAACACCGCAACATCAGCGAGCCGCGCTTCATCGGTATTCGCACCGGCGGTGTGTGGGTGGCCCAGGCGTTGTTGGAAGCACTGGGCAGCGATTCGCCCTTGGGCACCCTGGACGTCTCCTTTTACCGCGACGATTTCAGCCAGAACGGCCTGCACCCACAAGTGCGTCCGTCGGCCCTGCCTTTCGAGATCGAAGGCCAGCACCTGGTGCTGATCGACGACGTGCTGATGAGCGGTCGCACCATCCGTGCCGCCATGAACGAACTGTTCGACTATGGCCGCCCGGCCAGCGTGACCCTGGTGTGCCTGCTGGACCTGGACGCCGGCGAATTGCCGATCAGCCCGGATGTGGTCGGCGCCACCCTGTCGCTAGAAGCCCATCAACGGGTAAAATTGCTCGGTCCCACGCCGCTCGTACTCGAACTGCAAGACCTCGCCCTTTAAACCGCCTTGTAAAGAGTCCCCGCGATGACGCCTCTAGATGCCAAGCGCCCGCTGCAGCTCAATGCTCAGGGCCAGTTGCGACACTTCTTGTCGCTCGACGGTTTGCCCCGCGAACTGCTCACCGAAATCCTCGACACGGCCGACTCGTTCCTCGAAGTCGGTGGCCGGGCGGTGAAGAAGGTCCCGCTGTTGCGCGGCAAAACCATCTGCAACGTGTTCTTCGAGAACTCCACCCGCACCCGCACCACCTTTGAACTGGCCGCCCAGCGGCTGTCGGCCGATGTGATCACCCTGAACGTGTCCACCTCGTCGGCAAGCAAGGGCGAGACCCTGCTCGACACCCTGCGCAACCTGGAAGCGATGGCCGCCGACATGTTCGTGGTACGCCACGGCGACTCCGGCGCCGCGCACTTCATCGCCGAACACGTGTGCCCGCAGGTGGCGATCATCAACGGCGGTGACGGCCGCCACGCCCACCCGACCCAGGGCATGCTCGACATGCTCACCATTCGTCGGCACAAAGGCAGCTTTGAGAATCTCTCGGTGGCCATCGTCGGCGACATCCTGCATTCGCGGGTCGCGCGCTCGAACATGCTGGCCCTCAAAGCCCTGGGTTGCCCGGATATCCGTGTGATCGCACCGAAAACCCTGCTGCCCATCGGTATCGAACAGTACGGCGTAAAGGTCTACACCGACATGGCCGCAGGCCTCAAGGACGTGGACGTGGTGATCATGCTGCGCCTGCAACGCGAGCGCATGGCCGGTGGCCTGCTACCGAGCGAAGGCGAGTTCTACCGCCTGTTCGGCCTGACCACCGCACGCCTGGCCGGCGCCAAGCCGGATGCCATCGTGATGCACCCGGGCCCGATCAACCGTGGCGTGGAGATTGAGTCGGCGGTGGCCGACGGTCCGCAGTCGGTGATCCTCAACCAAGTGACCTACGGCATCGCCGTACGCATGGCCGTGCTGTCCATGGCCATGAGCGGGCAAACCGCGCAACGTCAATTCGAGCAGGAGAACGCCCAGTGAAGCTCAGCATCCTCGGCGCCCGTGTCATCGATCCGGCCAGTGGCCTGGATCAAGTTACCGACCTTCACCTTGAAGCCGGCAAGCTCATCGCCCTTGGCGCCGCGCCCGCAGGCTTCAGCGCCAGCGAGACCATCGACGCCAAAGGCCTGGTAGCCGCGCCTGGCCTGGTCGACCTGAACGTCGCCCTGCGTGAGCCGGGTTACAGCCGCAAGGGCAATATCACCAGCGAAACCCGCGCCGCCGCCGCCGGTGGAGTGACCAGCCTGTGCTGCCCACCGCACACCAAGCCGGTGCTGGACACCTCGGCCGTGACCGAGTTGATCCTCGACCGCGCCCGTGAAGCCGGCAACTGCAAAGTGTTCCCTATCGGCGCACTGAGCAAGGGCCTGGAAGGCGAACAACTCGCCGAGCTGATCGCCCTGCGCGACGCCGGTTGCGTAGCCTTTGGCAATGGCCTGGAAAGCTTTCGCAGCACCCGCACGCTGTTACGTGCCCTGGAATACGCGGCCACTTTCGACCTGACGGTAATCTTCCATTCCCAGGACCGCGACCTGGCCGAAGGCGGCCTGGCCCATGAAGGCGCCGTGGCCAGCTTCCTCGGCCTGCCGGGCATCCCTGAAACCGCCGAGACCGTGGCCCTGGCCCGTGACCTGCTGCTGGTGGAACAAAGCGGCGTGCGCGCGCACTTCAGCCAGCTGACCAGCGCGCGGGGCGTCGCCCTGATCGCCCAGGCCCAGGCCCGTGGCTTACCGGTGACAGCGGATGTGGCGCTGTATCAGCTGATTCTGACGGACGAAGCGCTGATCGACTTCTCCAGCCTCTACCACGTGCAGCCGCCCCTGCGCACCCTGGCTGACCGCGACGGTTTGCGCGCAGCGGTGAAATCCGGTGTGGTTTCGGCGATTTCCAGCCATCACCAGCCCCATGAACGGGATGCCAAGCTGGCACCGTTTGGCGCGACAGAGCCGGGTATCAGCAGTGTCGAACTGTTGCTGCCGTTGGCGATGACGTTGGTAGAGGATGGGTTGCTGGACTTGCAGACATTGTTGGCACGCCTGAGCAGCGGCCCGGCCGAGGCCCTGCGCCTGCCGGCGGGCAAGTTGGCGGTGGGTTCGGCGGCGGATCTGGTGCTGTTCGACCCGGCCAGCTCCACGGTTGCCGGGGAGCAGTGGCTGTCCAGAGGTGAAAACTGCCCGTTCATCGGCCATAGCCTGCCGGCGACGGTGCGTTACACCCTGGTGGATGGACGTATCACCTACCAGGCCTGAAAAATCCCACATCTAATGTGGGCATGATCAATGTGGGAGGGGGCTTGCCCCCGATTGCAGTGGGTCAGCTACAGATAAGCTGACTGATCCACCGCTATCGGGGGCAAGCCCCCTCCCACATCCAGAAGTTAAAGATCAGCGGCCGCTGTTGCGCTCGGCATTGCGGATCGATATCTGCGTATTCAACGTCCAGAAGTCATACAGCACCCCCACCAGGAACAAACCGCCGGTCAGCAGGTAGATCAGGCCGGTGATCCATTTGCCCTGGTACATGCGGTGCACGCCAAATACCCCGAGAAACGCCAACAGGATCCAGGCCACGTTGTATTCGATGGGCCCGGCGGTGAACCTCAGGTCCGCTTCACGGTCCATGGCCGGGATCAGGAACAGGTCGATCAGCCAGCCAATACCCAGCAAGCCAAAGGTGAAAAACCAGATCGTGCCGGTCACCGGCTTGCCGTAATAGAAGCGATGCGCCCCGGTAAAACCGAAAATCCACAGCAGGTAACCGATCACCTTGCTGTGGGTGTCTTGCTGCTCGCCAATCTGCTGATAGGTGTTCATCGCGTACCTCTTTTGCCTCGATAGATAAATTTTTTCATTTTCTTTGTGACTTTTTTACGGGCGCCCGACGTACGGCAAATGGTATCTTCCCTGCCCTGAAAGCCTTATGCCACCTGACTTGTGTAGGACAATTGCGGCGAATCGTCGCGTTTTTCCTGATTTTGACGTCAAGGTTCAGTCGACAAACGGCCTGAGAACGACACAAAAAGCTGTTATAAAGTTGCGCGCAAACCCATAAGAGCCACGCCTAATGCGACCATTTTTCAAGACATGGCTAACCATTTGCCTATTAATGCCACTGGCCGCCCACGCCACCAATCGTGAGCAACGACTTCCCAACGTTAACGGTTTCACCCCTAAAGTCCACAGCACGCCAAGCACCGCCAAGTCGGTCAAGCTGACCGTCAACCGCCCGACTCAACTGAGCAAGGCCCACGGTAAAGCCACGGCTGGCCTGGTAGGCGTCAACACCAAGCAGAGCAGCACTGTGCTCAGCCGCGCCGTCAACGTGCTCGGTACTCCTTATCGTTGGGGCGGCAGCAGCCCAAGTAAAGGGTTCGACTGCAGCGGTTTGGTGAAATATGCCTTCAACGACGTCGCGGCCGTGGATTTGCCGCGCACTTCCAACGCCATGGCCGCCGGCCACGGACAGAAGGTTGATCGCAAGGACCTGAAACCGGGTGACCTGCTGTTCTTCAAGCTGAAAAGTCGCCAGGTGAACCACGTTGCCATCTACCTGGGCAACGACCGCTTCATCCACGCACCACGCCGTGGCAAGGCGGTCAGCATCGACACGCTGAAAAAACCGTTCTGGGACAAGAACTACGTGATTGCCAAGCGGGTATTGCCCAAAGAGCAGAACAACCTGCGGGTGGTCCAGCGCTGATTCCAGGCTGGAATGCGGTGGGTGAACAATGTGGGAGGGGGCTTGCCCCCGATTACAGTGGGTCAGCTACAAATAAGCTAACTGATCCACTGCTATCGGAGGCAAGCCCTCTCCCACATTTGGACCTTCATATTTCCCCAGGCACCCTCGCCTTCTGCTGCGCCTCTTCCCGACTGATCACCCCCTCCCCGACCAACGCCTTCAAGCTCATATCCAGCGTCTTCATCCCCAGCGCCCCACCCGTCTGGATCGCCGAGACCATCTGCGCCACCTTGTCCTCACGGATCAGATTGCGAATAGCCGGCGTACCCAACATGATTTCATGGGCCGCCACCCGCCCCCCGCCGATCTTCTTCACCAGAACCTGGGACACCACTGCCTGCAACGACTCCGACAGCATCGAGCGGACCATGGCCTTTTCCCCCGCCGGGAACACGTCCACCAGCCGGTCCACGGTCTTTGCCGCCGACGAGGTGTGCAAGGTGCCGAACACCAGGTGCCCGGTCTCAGCCGCCGTCAGGGCCAGGCGGATGGTTTCCAGGTCGCGCAGTTCGCCCACCAGGATCACGTCCGGGTCTTCCCGGAGCGCCGAGCGCAGGGCAACGGAAAAGCTGTGGGTATCGCGATGCACCTGGCGTTGGTTGATCAACGCCATTTTCGGCGTGTGGATAAATTCGATGGGGTCTTCGAGGGTCAGGATATGTTGGCGTCGATGCCGATTGAGAAAATCGATCATCGCCGCCAGGGTGGTGGACTTGCCCGAGCCGGTGGGGCCGGTCACCAGTACCAGGCCGCGCGGCAGCTGGGCAATACGCTGGAACACCTCCCCCAGGCCGAGACGCTCCAGACTCTGGACCTCGGACGGAATGGTGCGAAACACCGCGCCCATGCCACGGTCCTGCCGGAACACATTGACCCGGAACCGTGCTACACCGGGCAGTTCGAAGGCAAAATCCGTTTCAAGAGATGTTTCGAAATCCTTTTGTTGGTGCTGATTGAGCAATGGGCTCAACAAGTCCGCCACTTGCGGGGGTGAAAGCACCGGCCCATCCAGCGGCCAGACCTCGCCATCCACCCGCAGCATCGGCGCCAGGCCGGCGGACAAATGCAGGTCGGAGGCACCACGGCACACGCTGGCCGTGAGTAATTCAGTGATATCCATAGGGCTTTCCATTTCCAGTAGAATGCCGCGGACTCCATATCCACGGGCGCATCTTGAATGTCGACGATAGCAGACAACATCGGCCAGGTTAGCCAGCGCATCCGCGCCGCAGCCGAGGCTGTGCAACGTGACACAAGCAGCATCCACCTGCTGGCCGTGAGCAAAACCAAACCCGCGCAGGCAGTGCGCGAAGCCTATGCCGCCGGCATGCGCGACTTTGGCGAGAACTATCTGCAGGAAGCCCTTGGCAAACAGGCCGAATTAACCGACCTGCCCTTGAGTTGGCACTTCATCGGCCCCATTCAATCGAACAAGACGCGCGCTATCGCCGAGAACTTCGCCTGGGTGCATTCCGTGGACCGCCTCAAAATTGCACAACGCCTGTCCGAACAACGCCCGGCCGACCTGCCACCGCTGAACATCTGCATCCAGGTCAACGTCAGCGGCGAAGCCAGCAAGTCCGGCTGTACACCCGCCGACCTGCCAGCCCTGGCCAACGCTATCAGCGCCCTGCCGCGCCTGAAGCTGCGTGGCCTGATGGCAATCCCCGAGCCGACCGAAGAGCGCGCCGCGCAAGATGCAGCCTTCGCCACCGTGCGCGAGCTGCAAGCCAGTTTGAACCTGCCGCTGGACACACTTTCCATGGGCATGAGCCACGACCTTGAGTCGGCCATTGCCCAAGGCGCCACCTGGGTGCGGATCGGTACCGCCCTGTTTGGCGCCCGCGACTACGGCCAGCCATGAAATGGCTGACTTCCATTTAGCTAAGGACCTGTCATGAAAGACACGCGTATAGCCTTTATCGGCGCCGGTAACATGGCGGCCAGCCTGATCGGTGGCCTGCGGGCCAAGGGCCTGGATGCCGCGCAGATCCGCGCCAGCGACCCGGGCGCAGACACCCGTGCCCGCGTCAGCGCCGAGCACGGTATTGAAACCTTTGCCGACAACGCCGAGGCCATCCAGGGCGTTGATGTGATCGTGCTGGCAGTGAAGCCGCAGGCCATGAAGGCCGTGTGCGAAAGCCTGCGCCCAAGCCTGCAGCCGCAGCAACTGGTGGTGTCCATCGCCGCCGGCATCACCTGCGCCAGCATGAACACCTGGCTCGGCGCCCAGCCGATCGTGCGCTGCATGCCCAACACCCCGGCCCTGGTCAGCCAGGGCGTGAGCGGCTTGTACGCTACCGCCGAAGTGAGCGCCGAACAACGCGACCAGGCGCAAGAGCTGCTGTCCGCCGTGGGCCTCGCCCTGTGGCTGGAACAGGAGCAGCAACTGGACGCGGTCACCGCCGTATCCGGCAGCGGCCCGGCGTATTTCTTCCTGCTGATCGAAGCCATGACTGCCGCCGGCGTGAAACTGGGCCTGCCCCAGGACATCGCCAAACAGCTATCCGAGCAGACTGCCCTCGGCGCCGCACGTATGGCGGTGGCCAGCGATGTGGACGCCGCCGAGTTGCGCCGTCGCGTGACCTCCCCTGGCGGCACCACACAGGCGGCCATCGAGTCGTTCCAGGCCGGGGGCTTTGAAGCCCTGGTGGAAAAAGCATTGGGTGCCGCTGCGCACCGCTCGGCGGAACTCGCCGAACAACTGGGCAAATAAGGAGCCAACATGATTGGTTTGAACACCGCAGCCGTCTACGTGCTGCAAACCCTCGGCAGCCTCTACCTGCTGATCGTCCTGATGCGCTTTGTGCTGCAACTGGTGCGTGCGAACTTCTACAACCCGCTGTGCCAGTTCATCGTCAAGGCCACCCAGCCGCTGCTCAAGCCGTTGCGCCGGATCATCCCGAGCCTGTTCGGCCTGGACATGTCGTCGCTGGTACTGGCGATCCTGGTGCAGCTGGCCTTGATGGCGCTGACCCTGCTGCTGACCTACGGCACCACCGGAAATTTCGTACAGTTGCTGATCTGGGCCATCATCGGCGTGACCGCGCTGTTCCTGAAGATCTTCTTCTTCGCCCTGATCATCAGCGTGATCCTGTCCTGGGTCGCCCCCGGTAGCCACAACCCTGGCGCAGAGCTGGTGAACCAGATCTGCGAGCCGGCCCTGGCGCCGTTCCGCCGCCTGCTGCCGAACCTCGGCGGCCTGGATATCTCGCCGATCCTGGCGTTCATGGTGCTCAAGTTGCTGGACATGCTGGTGATCAACAACCTGGCGGCCATGACCATGATGCCGGACATTCTGCGTCTGCTGATCTGACACGGATCAAATGTGAGAGCGGGCTTGCTCGCGAAGGCGGTGGTTCAGTCGCTACACAAGTTGACTGACACACCGCCTTCGCGAGCAAGCCCGCTCCCACATTTTCAAACTGCACACTGAATTCAATCCGCGCAGGCCTTTGCTTGCCGCTAGGTGCAGCGGTCTTTAGACTTACGCCTCATTTAAACGAGAGCAGGGTCGATGCCAGCTGCCTTTCCCCCCGATTCTGTTGGACTGGTCGTGCCCCAAGTGGTGCACTTCAGCGAACCACTGGCCCTGGCCTGCGGCCGTTCGCTGCCCGCCTACGACCTGATCTATGAAACCTATGGCCAACTGAACGCCACGGCGAGCAACGCCGTGCTGATCTGCCACGCCCTGTCCGGCCATCATCACGCGGCCGGTTTCCATTCGGTCGACGAGCGCAAGCCCGGCTGGTGGGACAGTTGCATCGGCCCCGGCAAGCCCATCGACACCAACAAGTTCTTTGTGGTCAGCCTGAACAACCTCGGCGGCTGCAACGGCTCAACCGGCCCCAGCAGCCTCAACCCGGAAACCGGCAAGCCATTCGGCGCCGACTTCCCGGTGCTCACCGTGGAAGACTGGGTGCATAGCCAAGCGCGCCTGGCCGACCGGCTGGGCATCAGCCAGTGGGCTGCGGTGATCGGCGGTAGCCTGGGCGGCATGCAGGCACTGCAATGGACCATCACCTACCCGGACCGCGTGCGACACTGCCTGGCAATCGCCTCGGCCCCCAAGCTGTCGGCGCAGAACATCGCCTTCAACGAAGTGGCGCGCCAGGCCATCCTCACCGACCCGGAGTTCCACGGTGGTTCGTTCCAGGAAGCCGGCGTGATTCCCAAGCGCGGCCTGATGCTGGCGCGGATGGTCGGGCATATCACCTACCTGTCCGATGACTCCATGGGCGAGAAATTCGGCCGTGGCCTCAAGAGCGAGAAGCTCAACTACGACTTCCACAGCGTCGAGTTCCAGGTGGAAAGCTACCTGCGCTACCAGGGCGAGGAGTTCTCGGGACGTTTCGACGCCAACACCTACCTGCTGATGACCAAGGCGCTGGACTACTTCGACCCGGCCGCCAACCACGACGACGACCTGGCGAAAACCTTCGAAGGCGCCACGGCCAAGTTCTGCGTGATGTCGTTCACCACCGACTGGCGCTTCTCTCCGGCGCGCTCCCGTGAGCTGGTGGACGCGCTGATGGCGGCACGCAAAGACGTCTGCTACCTGGAGATCGATGCACCGCAAGGCCACGACGCCTTCCTGATCCCGATCCCGCGTTACTTGCAGGCGTTCGGCAATTACATGAACCGGATTACTGTGTGAGAACGCCATGAGAGCCGACCTGGAAATCATCCAAGACTGGATCCCCGCCGGCAGCCGCGTGCTCGACCTGGGCTGTGGCGATGGCGAACTGCTGAGCTGGCTGCGCGACAACAAGCAAGTCACCGGCTACGGCCTGGAAAACGACCCGGACAACATCGCCCAGTGCGTGGCCAAGGGCATCAACGTGATCGAGCAGGACCTGGACAAGGGCCTGGGCAACTTTGCCAGCAACAGCTTCGACATCGTGGTGATGACCCAGGCCCTGCAGGCGGTGCACTACCCGGACCGCATCCTCGACGAAATGCTGCGCGTCGGCCGCCAGTGCATCATCACCTTCCCCAACTTCGGGCACTGGCGCTGCCGCTGGTACCTGGCCACCAAGGGCCGCATGCCGGTGTCGGACTTCCTGCCGTACACCTGGTACAACACGCCGAACATCCACTTCTGCACCTTCGAAGACTTCGAAGCCCTGTGCAGTGAGCGTGAAGCCAAGGTGATCAACCGCCTTGCCGTCGATCAACAGCATCGTCACGGCTGGGCAAGTAAACTATGGCCCAACCTGTTGGGCGAAATCGGTATTTACCGGGTCAGCAGTCCTGGCCTGACGGATCACAAGATTGCCGTCTAATCATCTTCAAGAGGGACGCTCATGAAACGCCTGGCTGTATTTCTATTGACCGCGTGCCTGGGCGCCAGCGCCATGGCCGCCGACGCTATCGACGCCAATCGCAAGAAAGACTTCGGTGACATCACCGTGCATTACAACACCTTCACCTCCAGCTTCCTGCAACCGGAAACCGCCCAGGCCGTCGGCGTGGTGCGCAGCAAGGAGAAGGGCTTGATCAACGTGACCGTGATCAAGGGCGTGACCCCGGTGGCCGCGCAAGTGACCGGCACCATCAAGGACTTGGGCGGCAAGAGCGAAGTCCTGACGTTCAAGCAGATCAACGAGAAAGGCGGCATCAATTACCTGGCGCCCTACTCCGTGACGCAGCGCGAATACAAGACGTTTACCATCAACGTTGAAACCGGCGGCAAAGCCCATAGCTTCCAGTTCAACCAGGAACTGTTTCCGGCGGAATAATGAACCTCACCCAACTCGTACTGGCCAGCCATAACGCCGGCAAACTCAAAGAACTCCAGGCAATGCTCGGTGACTCCGTGCAACTGCGCTCCATCGGCGAGTTCAGCCAGGTGGAACCGGAAGAGACCGGCCTGTCGTTCGTCGAGAACGCCATCCTCAAGGCACGCAACGCCGCACGTATCTCCGGCCTACCGGCGCTGGCGGATGACTCGGGGCTGGCCGTCGATTTCCTCGGCGGCGCACCGGGCATTTATTCGGCACGTTACGCCGACGGCAAGGGCGACGCCGCCAACAACGCCAAGCTGCTGGACGCCCTCAAGGACGTGCCGGACGCCGAACGCAGCGCACAGTTCGTCTGCGTGCTGGCCCTGGTACGGCATGCCGATGACCCGCTGCCGATCCTGTGCGAAGGCCTGTGGCACGGGCGCATCCTGCATGCCGCCAGTGGTGAGCATGGGTTTGGCTATGACCCGCTGTTCTGGGTACCGGAGCGTAACGTTTCCAGTGCCGAACTGAGCCCGGCCGACAAGAATCAGATCAGCCACCGTGCTCGCGCAATGGATTTGCTGCGCCAACGCCTGAGCCTGAAATGACCCAGAACACCTCTGCGCAGCCGCTGATCCACGGCGGCGCGCAAACACCTCGGGCGGCCTTGCCTGTGCTGCCGCCCCTGGCGCTGTACATCCACATCCCGTGGTGCGTGCGCAAATGCCCTTATTGCGACTTCAACTCCCACACCGCCAGCCAAGTGCTGCCGGAAGAAGAGTATGTGGACTCGCTGCTGGCGGACCTCGATCAGGACCTGCATGCGGTTTACGGCCGTGAGCTGAGTTCGATCTTCTTCGGCGGCGGTACGCCAAGCCTGTTCAGCGCCGCAGCGCTGGGGCGGCTGCTCAAGGGTGTGGAAGCCCGCATCCCGTTTGCCGGCGATATCGAGATCACCCTGGAAGCCAACCCCGGGACGTTCGAGCAAGAAAAGTTCGTGGCCTATCGCAAGCTGGGGATCAATCGCCTGTCCATAGGCATCCAGAGCTTCCAGCAGGAAAAGCTAGAGGCCCTGGGCCGCATCCACAATGGCGACGAAGCCGTACGCGCCGCCGGCATGGCACGCCAGGCTGGCTTTGATAACTTCAACCTGGACTTGATGCACGGGCTGCCCGATCAGTCCCTGGACGACGCCTTGAGCGACTTGCGCCAGGCCATCGCGCTGAAGCCGACGCACTTGTCCTGGTACCAGCTGACCCTGGAACCCAACACCGTATTCTGGAACCAGCCGCCTGCGCTGCCGGAAGATGACACCCTTTGGGATATCCAGGAAGCCGGCCAGGCGCTGCTCGCCGAGCACGGTTATGCGCAATATGAAGTGTCGGCCTATGCCCAACCGGGTCGCCCGGCGCGGCATAACCTCAATTACTGGAGCTTCGGTGACTTCATCGGCATCGGCGCCGGCGCCCACGGCAAGCTCAGCCACCCGGACGGGCGCATCGTGCGCACGTGGAAGACGCGGGCACCGAAGGACTACCTCAACCCGGCCAAAAGCTTCCAGGCCGGCGCGAAGGAACTGACTAACGAAGAGCTGCCATTCGAGTTCCTGATGAACGCCCTGCGCCTCACCGAAGGCGTCGAGGCCAGGCTCTACGCCGAGCGTACCGGCCTGGAGCTGGCGAGCCTCGATGAAGGCCGCCGCGAGGCAGAACAAAGTGGCTTAATGCAGGTCGAACCGTCACGCCTGGCGGCGACCGACCGCGGGCAACTCTTTCTCAATGATCTGTTGCAGAAGTTTTTGAGCTGACGCTCTTAAGGAAATCGAATGGATTTGGTACTCGACCTGCTCGCCACCGTGTCCCGCTGGAGCCGTAGCAACCTGTCGGAAATCTCCCTGGCCCTGGTGGGCTGCCTGTTGGTGCTGTTTGGCGCCGACATCAAGGGCTGGATCGAAGCACGCCTGGGCGGCATCGCGGGTGCGTTGCGCGTGCCGTTGATGGCGCTGGTGTGCATGATCGGCAGCGGCGCGGCGTTGATCTATGCCACGCCGTGGATTGTGCGGGGATTGAGCCAATTCAATAACTACAGCCTGGCACCGGTGTTGATTGTGGTTCTGGTACTGATCGGCGTAGTCGCAGATCGTCGCTGATCCAAAGCACACTGCAAAAACAAATGTGGGAGGGGGCTTGCCCCCGATTACAGTGGGTCAGCTACAGATAAGCTGACTGATCCACCGCTATCGGGGGCAAGCCCCCTCCCACATTTGATTGCATTTGAAATCAGGGGCCGGTTACGCCAACTTCTCGAACTTCAGATCCCAAACGCCATGCCCCAGCCGCTCACCACGACGCTCGAACTTGGTGATCGGACGCTCGGCCGGGCGTGGCACGCATTTGCCGTCTTCAGCCAGGTTGCGGTAGCCGGGGGCCACGTTCATCACTTCCAGCATATATTCCGCATACGGCTCCCAGTCGGTGGCCATGTGCAGGATGCCGCCCACTTTCAGCTTGCTGCGCACCAGCTCCGCAAAGGAGGCCTGGACGATGCGGCGCTTATGGTGACGGGCTTTGTGCCATGGATCCGGGAAGAACAGCATCAGGCGGTCGAGGCTGTTGTCGGCGATGCAGCGGTTGAGCACTTCGATCGCGTCGCAGTCATAGACCCGCAGGTTCGTCAGGCCTTGGGTCAACACGCCGTTGAGCAGCGCGCCTACACCCGGGCGGTGGACTTCCACGCCGATAAAATCCTGGTCCGGCGCAGCGGCGGCCATTTCCAGCAGGGAGTGGCCCATGCCGAAGCCGATTTCCAGGGAGCGCGGGGCCGAACGGCCAAACACCTGGTCGTAGTCCACCGGCGCGTCGGCCAATGGCAACACGAACAGCGGCGTGCCTTGCTCCAGACCCTTTTGCTGGCCTTCGGTCATGCGACCGGCGCGCATCACAAAACTCTTGATGCGGCGGTGCTTGGACTCGTCGCCTGCTTCCAGGGTGTTCGGCGTTTCGTTTGATTCAGTCATCAATGGCTCTTACTTGATCAGACCATCCAGCGGCGAGGAGGCGCTGGCGTAGAGTTTTTTCGGCATGCGACCGGCGAGGTAGGCCAGGCGGCCCGCGACGATGGCGTGGTTCATGGCTTCGGCCATCAGGATCGGTTGCTGGGCGTGGGCGATGGCCGAGTTCATCAGCACCGCGTCGCAGCCCAGTTCCATGGCGATGGTTGCGTCGGAGGCCGTGCCCACGCCCGCATCCACCAGCACCGGGATCTTGGCTTCTTCGAGGATGATCTGCAGGTTGTATGGATTGCAGATACCCAGGCCGGAACCGATCAGACCCGCCAGTGGCATCACCGCGATGCAGCCGATTTCCGCCAGTTGCCGCGCAATGATCGGGTCATCGCTGGTGTAGACCATCACGTCGAAACCTTCCTTGACCAGGGTTTCGGCGGCCTTGAGGGTTTCGATCACGTTGGGGAACAGGGTTTTCTGGTCGGCCAGCACTTCCAGCTTCACCAGGTTGTGGCCGTCGAGCAGCTCACGGGCCAGGCGGCAGGTGCGCACGGCTTCAATGGCGTCGTAGCAACCGGCGGTGTTCGGCAGGAAGGTGTAGCGGTCCGGCGACAGCACTTCGAGCAGGTTCGGCTCGCCTTCGATCTGGCCGAGGTTGGTGCGGCGCACGGCGAAGGTGACGATCTCGGCGCCCGAGGCTTCGATGGCCAGGCGGGTTTCTTCCATGTCGCGGTACTTGCCGGTGCCGACCAGCAGGCGGGACTGGTAGGTACGGCCAGCCAGGACGAAAGGCTTGTCGCTACGAACGATGCTCATGGGAAATCCTCGGAATGGGGTGAGGTTCTGCAGAATTCAGGAAACTGCGCGATCAGCCGCCGCCGATGGCGTGGACCACTTCGACCTGGTCGCCTTCGGCGAGTGCGGTCTCGGCGTGCAGGCTACGCGGGACGATATCCAGGTTGAGTTCCACTGCGACACGGCGCCCGGTGAGGTCCAGGCGGGTCAGCAGGGCCGCAACGGTTTCACCGTCGGGCAGTTCAAAGGATTCGCCGTTCAACTGAATGCGCATGCCACGGGCCGCCATCGTTTTTAGGGGTCGGCATTCTAGCCCGATTGAGGTTGCCGGCCCAAGTCCCTTGGTCAGGCCGCCTGCAAGCGCCACGCCGCCAGACCCAGGAAGAACCAGCCAAGCAGGAAGGCCAGGCCGCCAAACGGCGTGATGATCCCAAGCTTGCTGATGCCGGTCAGGGTCAGCACATACAGGCTGCCGGAGAACAGCAGGATGCCAACGGTAAACGAGATGCCTGCCCAGCTGACCAATCGGCCAGGAATATGCGCCGCCAGCAGCGCCACGCCGAACAGTGCCAGGGCATGCACCAACTGGTAGGTCACGCCGGTGTGGAAGATCGCCAGGTACTCAGCGCTCAGGCGGTTTTTCAGGCCGTGGGCGGCGAAGGCGCCAAGGGCGACACCGGTGAAGCCGAAAAAGGCAGCCAACATCAGAAAGCCACGCAGCATGAGGAACTCCAGTCAGACTCATAGGGCAGGGTCTGTATAATGGCCCGCTCAACGGGTTCGGCCAAGCCATCTCTTATGCTGCGTCTCCTCTTCAAACGCCTTCTCAACGTCGTCAAATGGTTTGCCATTGGCAGCGTGCTGCTGGTGCTGCTGTTTCGTGTCGTCCCGCCGCCCTTCACCGCGCTGATGGTGGAGCGTAAGGTCGAGTCCTGGTTCGACGGCGAGCCCATTGACCTGCAGCGCACCTGGGTACCGTGGGACGAGATCTCCGATGACCTCAAAGTGGCGGTGATGGCCGGTGAAGACCAGCGCTTCCCGCAGCATTGGGGCTTTGATTTCGGTGCGATCCAGGCGGCGATCCTGCACAACGAGCGCGGCGGCTCGATTCGCGGCGCCAGTACGTTGAGCCAACAAGTGTCGAAGAACCTGTTCCTGTGGGCCGGCCGCAGTTATCTGCGCAAAGGCCTGGAAGCCTGGTTTACCGGGTTGATCGAGGTGCTGTGGCCCAAGCAGCGGATTCTTGAGGTGTACCTCAACAGCGTGGAGTGGGACGAAGGCGTGTTTGGCGCGGAAGCGGCGGCGCGGCATCACTTTGGGGTGAGTGCCAAGGGGTTATCGCGGCAGCAGGCCAGCTATCTGGCGGCTGTTTTGCCCAATCCACGGGTGTGGAGTGCCAGTCATCCGACGGCGTATGTGGCAAGGCGGGCGGCGTGGATTCGTCAGCAGATGGGGCAGTTGGGTGGGGATGGGTATCTGGTGGAGTTGAACAACTCGCGCAAGGCGCCTTGGTCCGACTGACACAACACAAAAACAAATGTGAGAGGGGGCTTGCCCCGATAGCGGTGGATCAGTCACCTTGATGTTGACTGACACTCTGCTATCGGGGGCAAGCCCCCTCCCACATTTTTAGGCGGCGATGGACAGTTTCAGCTTGTTCATCGCGCTTTTCTCAAGCTGACGAATCCGCTCGGCCGACACGTTGTACTTCTGCGCCAGGTCATGCAGCGTGGCTTTATCTTCTGCCAGCCAGCGCTGGTAGAGGATGTCACGGCTGCGGTCGTCCAGCACTTCCAGCGCTTCGTGCAGGTTGTGGTTGGAGTTGTCGCTCCAGTCCGCATCCTCCAGTTGACGCGCCGGGTCGTACCGGTGGTCTTCCAGGTAGTTGGCCGGCGATTGGAACGCGCTGTCGTCGTCCGCTTCAGCAGCGGGGTCGAAGGCCATGTCATGGCCGGTCAGGCGGCTTTCCATCTCGCGCACTTCACGCGGCTCCACGCCGAGGCTTTCGGCCACGCGGTGCACTTCCTCGTTGTTCAGCCACGCCAGGCGTTTCTTCTGGCTGCGCAGGTTGAAGAACAGTTTGCGCTGGGCCTTGGTGGTCGCGACTTTCACGATGCGCCAGTTGCGCAGGATGAACTCGTGGATTTCAGCCTTGATCCAGTGCACGGCAAACGACACCAGGCGCACACCCATTTCGGGGTTGAAGCGCTTTACAGCCTTCATCAGGCCGACGTTGCCTTCCTGGATCAGGTCAGCCTGGGCCAGGCCGTAGCCGCTATAGCTACGGGCGATATGTACGACAAAACGCAGGTGGGCGAGCACCATCTGCCGAGCCGCCCCCAAATCCTGCTCATAGTAGAGACTCTCGGCCAGTTCACGCTCCTGCTCGGGCGTCAGCAATGGAATGCTGTTGACCGTGTGCACATAGGCTTCCAGGTTCGCACCCGGGACCAAGGCATAAGCAGGTTGCAAAGAAGTGGTCATACGAAAAAACCTCCGACTCACATAACTCGTGCAGTGAAGCACTGCGAAAATTGACCGGGAACCGTAGGACAAGTTCCCTAAACCACCAATACGGTCAATACAAACGAAACCACATTAATCTGACATTAACTACTTCGGTGCCAGCTCACGTAAATGACGAGCGACCGCAATCCAAGCACCGATATACCCCAACAATACCGCGCCAAGCAAGAGACTCAGACCATCGGCTACCGGCACGCCAGCCAGGGCGAAATCACTGCCGTAGAGTCCGGCAAGCCCGACAACCGCGTCGTTCAGCCAGTCCAGGCCAAAAGCCAGCACGCCCCAGGACAAAATCCCGGCACCAAAGCCATAAAGCGCGCCCATGTACAGAAAAGGCCGACGCACATAGCTGTCCGTGCCGCCGACCAGTTTAATCACTTCTATCTCGGTGCGACGGTTTTCAATATGAAGACGAATGGTATTACCTATCACCAAAAGTAATGCAGACACCAACAGCACTGTCAGACCGAACACAAAGCGGTCGCCCAGCTTGAGGATCGCCGCCAGGCGCTCTACCCAGACTAGATCAAGTTGCGCCTGTTGCACCTTGGGCATCTCTGCGAGTTTTTGTCGCAGGGCTTCCAGCGCCGGCTTGTCCACCTCGTTCGGCGTCACAAGGACCACGCCCGGCAGCGGGTTCTGTGGCAGCTCCTTGAGCGCCTCGCCCAGGCCGGATTGTTGCTGGAACTCTTCCAGCGCCTGATCGCGGCTGATGTACTCGGCATCCGCCACGCCGGGGATGTTCTTGATGTCGTCGCGTAACGCTTCGCCATCTTTGGCACTGGCGTCGATATTCAGGTACAGCGAAATCTGCGCTGCGCGCTGCCAGGAACCGCCCAGGCGCTCCACATTATTAAGCAGTAGCGACAGGCCCATCGGCAGGCTCAGGGCCACTGCCATCACCAGGCAGGTGAAAAAGCTGCCGATCGGCTGCTTGCCCAGGCGGCGCAGGCTGTCGACCAGGCTGGCGCGATGGCTTTCGATCCAGGCGCGCAGCAAGGTGCTGAAGTCCGGACCGTCGTCATCGTGGTCGTGTTTTTTCTTCTGCGGTTGCGGGTCGGCCGGTTTCGGCGCCACGCGCTCGGAGACTTTAGGGCTGCGTGTTGCACTCATACGCCGGCCTCCCCGTCACCAATCAGGCGGCCGCGTTGCAGAGTGAGCATGCGATGGCGCATGCGCGCGATCAGTGCCAGGTCGTGGCTGGCGATCAGCACGCTGGTGCCCAGGCGGTTGATGTCTTCGAACACGCCCATGATCTCGGCCGCCAGGCGCGGGTCGAGGTTACCGGTGGGTTCGTCCGCCAGCAGCAGGGCCGGGCGGTGGACGATGGCGCGAGCGATGCCAACGCGTTGTTGCTGGCCGGTGGACAGGTCGCCGGGGTAAAGGTCGGTCTTGTCCGACAGCGCCACGCGCTCCAGGGCCGAATCCACACGCTTGATGATCTCGGCCTTGGACAGCCCGAGGATCTGCAACGGCAGCGCCACGTTATTGAACACGGTGCGATCAAACAGCAACTGGTGATTCTGGAACACCACGCCGATCTGACGGCGCAGGAACGGGATCTGCGCATTGCTGATGGTGGCCAGGTCCTGGCCCGCCAACAGCAGCTTACCGGTGGTCGGGCGTTCCATGGCCAGCAGCAGGCGCAACAACGTACTTTTGCCGGCGCCGGAGTGACCGGTTACAAATAGAAACTCGCCGCGCCGCACTCGAAAGCTCAGCTCATGCAAGCCGACATGCCCGTTGGCATAGCGTTTACCGACCTGTTCGAATCGAATCATGAACGCTCCCGCTCGGCAAACAGTGCCTGTACAAAGGGTTCGGCTTCAAAGGTGCGCAGGTCGTCGATGCCTTCACCAACGCCGATATAACGAATCGGCAACCCGAACTGTTTGGCCAGGGCGAAGATCACACCGCCCTTGGCCGTGCCGTCGAGCTTAGTCAATGCCAGCCCGGTCAGCTGTACCGTCTGGTTGAATTGTTTGGCCTGGCTGATGGCGTTCTGGCCGGTGCCGGCATCCAGCACCAACAGAACCTCGTGTGGCGCATCTGCGTCGAGCTTGCCAATCACGCGGCGAACCTTTTTCAGCTCTTCCATCAAATTGTCTTTGGTGTGCAGGCGACCGGCGGTATCGGCGATCAGCACATCGATGTTACGGGCCTTGGCGGCCTGCACGGCATCGAAGATCACCGAGGCGGAATCGGCGCCGGTGTGCTGGGCGATGACCGGGATCTTGTTGCGCTCGCCCCACACCTGCAGTTGTTCCACCGCGGCGGCACGGAAGGTATCGCCGGCGGCCAGCATGACTTTCTTGCCTTCGGACTGCAGCTTCTTGGCCAGCTTGCCGATGGTGGTGGTCTTGCCGGCGCCGTTGACGCCCACCACCAGGATCACGAACGGCTTCTTCGGGGTGATCACCAGCGGCGCTTCCACCGGCTTGAGCATGGCGGCCAGCTCGGCCTGCAGGGATTTGTAAAGCGCGTCGGCGTCTGTCAGTTGCTTGCGCGCGACCTTCTGGGTGAGGCTCTGGATGATCACGGCGGTGGCTTCAACGCCTACGTCGGCGGTGAGTAGGCGGGTTTCGATGTCTTCCAGCAGTTCGTCATCGATGACCTTCTTGCCGAGGAACAGGCTGGCCATGCCTTCGCCGATACTGGCGCTGGTTTTGCTCAGGCCTTGCTTGAGGCGGGCGAAGAAGCCGGTCTTGCTGGTTTCGGCAGGGGCGACGACGGGCTCCGGCTCGATCACCGCAGGCACAGCCACCTCGGCCACAACCGGAATCGGCGGGGTGACGTGCTCAGCCTGCACATCTTCAACCAGCGCCACGGGTTCTTCGGCCACCGGCAGTTCCAGCCACGGTTTGTGCTCGGGTTCCGGCTCGGGTTCCGGCGCAGCCTCGACGACCGGCTGCAACACCGGCTCGGCCATCGGCAACACCACCGGCGCCGGGGTTTCGGCAACCGGTTCGGCTTCTACTATGGGTTCTGGGATAGGTTCAGGTTGAACCGGCGGCTGTTTGTCGACGGTTTCCTGCGGCTTTTTGCGCAGCCATCCGAACAGGCCTTTCTTCTCGCCAGCCGCAGCTGGGGTCTTCTTGTCGTCGTTGGAACCAAACATGGAGACGGCTATCTCAAGGTAGCGACGCGCCAAGGGGCGCGTCGGTAAATAAAATTCGATGCGTAACAGACTGTTTTTAAGCCAGCTCGTTCATGCGCAACATTTTGAAGGCCAAAATAGGGCCTCAACAAGACAGCCGCAGTGACCGTCCCTTAGTCGGATCAGTATCCTAGCACCTCCTCGCCCGCCGACGCTAAGACCAAGCGGGCAGCCCAACAGGTTTAAAAACGAATGAATGCTCTAGCCCGCCGCGCCGCAGGCCTGCTGTTCAGTACAGTTTGTCTGCCTCTTTCAGCCTTGGCTGCCGACCCACAACCCACCCATGAATTCACCCTGGACAACGGCCTCAAGGTGGTCGTACGTGAAGACCATCGCGCGCCGGTGGTGGTTTCACAGGTCTGGTACAAGGTCGGTTCGAGCTACGAAACCCCGGGCCAGACCGGTTTGTCCCACGCCCTGGAACACATGATGTTCAAGGGCAGCGCCAAGGTTGGCCCCGGCGAAGCCTCGCTGATCCTGCGTGACCTGGGTGCCGAAGAGAACGCCTTCACCAGTGATGACTACACCGCTTATTACCAGGTGCTGGCCCGCGACCGCCTGGGCGTCGCCTTCGAGCTGGAAGCCGACCGCATGGCCAGCCTGCGCCTGCCGGCCGACGAGTTCAGCCGCGAAATCGAGGTGATCAAGGAGGAGCGCCGCCTGCGCACCGACGACAACCCGATGTCCAAGGCCTACGAGCGCTTCAAGGCCATGGCCTTCCCGGCCAGCGGCTACCACACGCCGACCATCGGCTGGATGGCCGACCTGGACCGCATGAAAGTCGAAGAGCTGCGCCACTGGTACCAATCCTGGTACGTCCCGAACAATGCCACGCTGGTGGTAGTCGGCGATGTCACCCCGGACGAGGTAAAGAACCTGGCCCAGCGCTACTTCGGCCCGATCCCCAAGCGTGATGTGCCTCCGGCCAAGATCCCGATGGAACTGGCCGAGCCCGGCGAGCGCCTGCTGACGATGCATGTGAAAACCCAGTTGCCGAGCGTGATGCTGGGCTTTAACGTGCCGGGCCTGGCCACCGCCGAAGACAAACGTTCGGTGCAGGCCCTGCGCCTGATCTCGGCCTTGCTGGACGGCGGCTACAGCGCCCGTATCTCCGAACAGTTGGAGCGTGGTGAAGAGCTGGTTTCCGCCGCCTCCACCAACTACGACGCCTACACCCGTGGCGATACCCTGTTCATGCTGAGCGCCACGCCGAATCAACAGAAGAAGAAAACCGTCGCCCAGGCCGAAGCCGGCCTGTGGCGCCTGCTGGAAGAGCTGAAGGCCAAGCCGCCGAGCACCGAAGAACTGGAACGCATCCGCGCCCAGGTCATTGCCGGCCTGGTCTACCAGCGTGACTCCATCACCAGCCAGGCCACGGCCATTGGCTCCCTGGAGACCGTCGGCCTGTCCTGGAAACTGATGGACACGGAACTCGCCGACCTGCAAAGCGTGACCCCGGAAGATATCCAGAAAGCCGCGCGCACCTATTTCACCCGCGAACGTCTGAGCGTCGCCCATGTTTTGCCCGAGGAGACCGCTCATGAGTGATCGCAAAAGCAGCCGCCTGATCTTCCCCGGCCTGGTCGTCGTCACCCTGATCGCCGCCAGCGCCGTGTACTTCCTGCGCCCCAGCGACTCCGTCGCCAGCCCGGCATTGGAAAAAGCCCAATCGAGCAACCAGCTGCAATCCCTGGCAGAACTGGACGGCAAGGCGCCGACCAACCGCAAGCTCGACGTGCAGACCTGGACCACCGCCGAAGGCGCCAAGGTGCTGTTCGTCGAAGCCCATGAACTGCCGATGTTCGACATGCGCATCCTGTTCGCCGCCGGCAGCAGCCAGGACGGCAACGTACCGGGCCTGGCGCTGATGACCAACGCCATGCTCAACGAAGGCGTGCCGGGCAAGGATGTGAGCCAGATCGCCCGTGACTTCGAAGGCCTGGGCGCAGACTTCGGCAATGGCGCTTACCGCGACATGGCGCTGGTGTCCCTGCGCAGCCTCAGCGACAGCAGTAAACGCGACGCGGCCCTGAGCCTGTTTGATGAAGTGATCGGCAAACCGACCTTCCCGGCCGATTCCCTGGCCCGGATCAAGAACCAGATCCTCGCCGGCTTCGAGTACCAGAAGCAGAACCCCGGCAAGCTGGCCAGCCTTGAACTGTTCAAGCGTCTGTACGGCGATCACCCTTACGCGCACCCGAGCGAAGGCACGCCCGAGAGCGTGCCGAAGATTACCCTCGCGCAGTTGCAGGCGTTCCACGCCAAGGCTTACGCAGCGGGCAACGCGGTGATTGCGGTGGTGGGTGACCTGACCCGCGCCGAAGCCGAGGCCATGACGGCCAAGGTTTCTGCATCGCTACCCAAGGGCCCGGCGCTGGCGAAGATCGCCCAGCCGACCGAACCCAAACCGGGCCTGAGCCGTATCGAGTTCCCCTCCAAGCAAACCCACCTGTTGTTCGCGCAACTGGGCATCGATCGTGCCGACCCGGACTACGCAGCCTTGTCCCTGGGTAACCAGATCCTCGGCGGCGGCGGTTTCGGCACTCGCTTGATGAGCGAAGTGCGTGAAAAACGTGGTTTGACCTACGGCGTGTACTCCGGCTTCTCGCCGATGCAGGTACGCGGCCCGTTCATGATCAACCTGCAGACCCGCGCAGAAATGAGCGGCGGCACCCTGCGCCTGGTCGAGGACGTGGTGGCCGATTACCTCAAGACCGGCCCGACGCAAAAGGAACTGGATGACGCCAAGCGCGAGCTGGCCGGCAGCTTCCCGCTGTCGACCGCGAGCAATGCCGATATCGTCGGGCAGTTGGGCGCGATGGGTTTCTACAACCTGCCGCTGACCTATCTGGAAGATTTCGTGAAACAATCCCAGGCCCTGACCGTAGAGCAGGTCAAGGCTGCAATGAACAAACACTTGAGCGCCGACAAGATGGTCATCGTGACCGCCGGCCCGACGATTGCGCAAAAGCCACTACCGCCCCCCACTGATAAACCCGCCGAGCAGCCGCTCGGGGTTCCGGAGCATTAATGGCCAGTTCATCTCGCCCGAAAAAACCTGTCCACAACGTGCATAACGGTGTGGGCCAACTGCGCATCATTGGCGGCGAATGGCGCAGCCGCAAGCTGAGCTTCCCCGACGTCGTAGGCCTGCGCCCGACGCCGGACCGCGTGCGTGAAACCCTGTTCAACTGGCTGGCCCCGTACATCGCAGGCGCCAAGGTGCTGGACCCGTTCGCCGGCAGCGGTGCGCTGTTCCTGGAGGCGCTGTCCCGTGGCGCCGCCCTGGGCCAGGCGCTGGACGCCAGCAATGTGGCGGTGTCCAGCCTCAAGGAACACCTGGGCACCCTGCGCTGCACCACCGGCCAGGTGCAAACCGCCGACGCCCTGCGCTACCTGGAGACCCAGCCGGCCAGCGAATTCGACGTGGTGTTCCTCGACCCGCCGTTCAACCAGAACCTGCTGCCGACCGTGTGTGCGTTGCTGGAAGAACGCCAATGGCTGGCGGCGGATTCGTGGATCTACACTGAAAGCGAGACCGCCCCTTCTACCCTGGGCTTGCCGGCCACTTGGCGTTTGCACCGGGAACAGAAGTCCGGACGGGTGTATTACGCGTTGTGGCAACGTAGCGCCGCCTGACCTCTGTTTGTGGCGAGCGGGCTTGCCCCGCGTTGAGCTGCGCAGCAGCCCCAAAACCAGCAATGATGTTCTAACTGACTATTCGCGGTGTTATTGATGGGGCCGCTTCGCAGCCCAACGCGGGGCAAGCCCGCTCGCCACAACAAGCCCGCTCGCCACAGAAAGCCTGCCCGCCACAACAGAGAGTTTCATGAAGCCTACCGTCGACCTGTTCACCCCCGCCTTCGGCCTCGGCAACCCCCACCTGCAAACACTGTGGGGGCCGCTGTGGCGCCCCACCACCCACATCGAACGCCAACGCGAACGCCTGTGGCTGGACGACGGCGACTTCCTCGACCTCGACTGGCATGGCCCCCATGATGCACAAGCGCCGTTGGTGCTGGTGCTGCATGGGTTGACCGGTTCCTCCAACTCGCCCTACGTGGCCGGCCTGCAAAAAGCCCTGGCCGCGCAAGGCTGGGCCAGCGCGGCGTTGAACTGGCGTGGCTGCTCGGGCGAGCCGAACCTGTTGGCGCGCAGCTATCACTCAGGCGCCAGCGAAGACCTGGCCGCGGCGATTGCCCATCTGCGGGCCAAGCGACCGCTGGCGCCGCTGTATGCGGTGGGTTACTCACTGGGCGGCAATGTGCTGCTCAAGCATTTGGGCGAAACCGGCGAGGCATCGGGGCTGCAAGGCGCGGCGGCAGTGTCGGTGCCGTTTCGCCTGGACCAATGCGCAGACCGCATCGGCCTGGGCTTTTCGCGGGTCTATCAGAAGCATTTCATGCGGGAAATGCTGGCGTATATCCGCATCAAGCAAAGCCGCTTTCTACAGGACGGCCGGGCGGAGGGATTGAAGACGCTTGAGGCCCTGGGCTCATTGGACAAGATGCGCACGTTCTGGGACTTCGACGGCCGGGTCACCGCGCCTTTGCACGGTTTCTTGAGTGCCGAGGACTACTACCGCCGAGCTTCGAGCCGCTATTACCTGGGTGGCATCCGTACGCCCACCCTGATCATCCAGGCGGCTGATGACCCGTTTGTGTTTACCCACAGCCTGCCCGAGGCCAGTGAACTGTCGACGAATACGGAATTTGAGCTGCTGGCCAAGGGTGGGCATGTGGGGTTTGTCGACGGCTCACTCAAACGCCCAAGTTACTACTTGGAACGCCGCATCCCCGAATGGCTGCTGACACAGCGCGGTTAATAATGTGGGAGCGGGCTTGCTCGCTCCCACATTTGGATTGGGTTTACACGACGGATAACTCAGTCGCCAGTAGCGATGGCACGCGCCGGATCGGTGATCCACTCGCTCCACGACCCTGCATACAACTTGCCCAACGGGTAACCGGCCAGGCTCAGGGCGAACAGGTTGTGGCACGCAGTCACCCCTGAACCGCAATACGCTACCAGTTCATCCGGCGAGCGCCCCTGCAATTTTTCGGCGAAGCGTTGCTTGAGCTGCTCGGCGGGTAAGAAGCGGCCGTCCGCACCCAGGTTTTCGTTAAACGCCGCACACTGCGCCCCAGGGATGTGCCCGGCAATCGGGTCGATCGGCTCCACTTCACCACGAAAGCGTGGTTGGGCACGGGCATCGATCAGGGTGAGGCCGGGTTGGCCCAGGAGTTTTTGCAGGTGCTCGGCATCCAGCACCAGGTGATTGTCCGGCGTACCGACGAAGGTGCCTGGCTCAACCACCGGTGCGTCCAGGCTCAGCGGAAAACCGGCCGCATGCCAGGCCTTGAGGCCACCATCCAGAATAAAGACGCCATCACGCTTGCCCAGCCACGCCAGCAACCACCAGGCCCGTGCGGCATAGGCACCGGGGCCGTCGTCATACAGCACGATATCGGTGTCGGTGTTGATCCCCCAGGCACGCAATTGCTCGGCGAAGGTATCTGCCGCCGGCAACGGATGGCGACCGGTCACGCCCTTGGTCACCGGCCCGCTGAGGTGGCGTTCCAGGTCAGCGTACTGCGCGCCCTCGATATGCCCTTCGGCATAGCTGCAGAGCCCGTAGTCAGGGTCTTCCAGGGCAAAACGGCAATCGAGGATCACCAACCCGCCGGCCTTCTGGCGCTCGGCCAATTGCTGGGGGCTGATCAGTTGGGCAAGCGGCATGACGGACTCCTATGAACAGATTCGGGAAAGGTCCTACTTCACTTCTTCCAATGCCTGATTCAACGGCACATAAAACTCTTTGAACAAGGCATCCACGGCGTCCTTCGCCTGGGGCGTGACAAACCCCGCCTCCAGCACCAGCACCTGATACACCCCGCGCTTGATCGCCTCGGCGCTCAGGTGGGCGGAGTTTTCATTGGTGGTGCACAGAAAGCGCACCCAGGAGGTGAGGATGATCCAGGCATTGAGGGTCAGGGCTTCGGTTTGCACCGGATCCATATTCAGGATGCCGGCGTCGACAAACCCTTGGTAAATGGCGCCGCCCTGGGTCAGGCAGCGCTGGGAAAAGCGCCGGTAGCCGGTGGCCAGTTCCGGGTCGCTTTCCAGCAGGTGTTCGAGGTCGCGGTGCAGGAAACGGTAGCGCCACATGCCGGCCAGCACGGCCTGCAGGTAGAAACGCTTGTCTTCGACGGTGACGGCGCGGCCTTGGGGCGGGCGCAGGAAACTGTCCACCAGGGCTTCGTATTCGCGAAACAACACGGCGATGATCGCCTGCTTATTGGGGAAGTGGTAGTACAGGTTGCCCGGCGAAATTTCCATGTGGGCGGCAATGTGGTTGGTGCTCACACTGCGCTCGCCCTGCTGGTTAAAAAGCTCCAGGCTGGTTTGCACAATGCGCTCGCTGGTCTTTACTCGTGGTGCCATAGGGGATCAGCTTCTGTACACGTGATAAGGCATCTTACGGCCTATCCTTGCACGGATAAAACCGGATGTTGCTGCAATGTTATTTGACAATTTAGAGTAATGACTCTAAAAATCCAGGCAGACCTATAACAATCGGGAACGCCGCCATGTCTGCCAACGTTGCCTACCTGCAAGATTCCCAGGCACTGGACCAGCTCCAGCACCTGTTCGATACCCAGCGCCGCGCCTACGCCGCCAACCCGATGCCGCCAGCCGCGCAGCGCCAGCAATGGCTCAAGGCCCTGCGCGATCTGCTCAGCGACGAGCGCCAGGCGCTGATCGACGCGATCAGCCAGGACTTCAGCCACCGCAGTGCCGACGAGACACTGTTCGCCGAACTGATGCCCAGCCTGCATGGCATTCACTATGCCAGCAAACACCTCAAGGGCTGGATGAAACCTTCGCGGCGGGCTGTAGGCATTGCGTTCCAACCGGCCTCGGCCAAAGTCATCTATCAACCATTGGGCGTGGTCGGGGTGATCGTGCCCTGGAACTACCCGCTGTACCTGGCCATCGGCCCGTTGGTCGGCGCCCTCGCTGCCGGCAACCGGGTGATGCTCAAGCTCAGTGAGTCCACACCCGCTACCGGCGAATTGCTCAAGGCGCTGCTGGCGAAAATCTTCCCCGAGGACCTGGTGTGCGTGGTGCTGGGTGAAGCCGAGGTGGGCATGGCGTTTTCCAAGCTGCCCTTCGACCACCTGCTGTTTACCGGCGCCACCAGCATCGGCAAGCATGTAATGCGTGCGGCGGCCGAACACCTCACGCCGGTCACCCTGGAGTTGGGCGGCAAGTCGCCGGCCATCGTGTCTGCGGATGTACCGCTCAAGGACGCCGCCGAGCGCATCGCCTTCGGTAAAGCCTTGAACGCGGGACAGACCTGTGTCGCGCCCGACTATGTATTGGTGCCGGAAGACCGCGTCGACGGCTTCGTCGAGGCCTACACCCAGGCCGTTCGCGGGTTTTATCCGACCCTGGCCGACAACCCGGACTACACCGCCATCATCAACGAACGGCAACTGGCCCGGCTGAATGCCTACGTCAAGGATGCCACCGACAAAGGTGCCACCCTGATCCCGCTGTACGACCAGGGTCAGGCGCGGCGCATGGCCCACAGCCTGTTGCTGAATGTCAGCGATGACATGACGGTGATGCAGGACGAGATCTTCGGCCCGGTGCTGCCGATCGTGCCGTATCGCGGCATCGACCAGGCCTTTGCCTACATCAACCAACGCCCTCGCCCACTGGCCCTGTACTACTTCGGCTACAACAAGCGCGAGCAGGACCGCGTGCTCCACGAAACCCACTCCGGCGGCGTATGCCTGAACGACACCCTGCTGCACGTGGCCCAGGACGACATGCCCTTTGGCGGCATCGGCCCGTCGGGCATGGGCCACTACCACGGGCATGAAGGGTTCCTGACGTTCAGCAAAGCCAAGGGCGTGCTGGTGAAACAGCGCCTGAACGCGGCGAAGCTGATCTACCCGCCCTACGGCAAAGCTATCCAGAAGTTGATCCAGAAGCTGTTCGTTCGCTGAAACCGCCACCCACGGGATAACAATAACAATGAACCCTAGCCTGACTGATTCACCCGCACTGTCGCGGCGCGGCGTCTTGAAGATTGGCCTGTGCGCCAGCGCCTTCCTGGCTACCGCCGGGTTGGGCGCCAGCCTCAGCGGTTGCTCCAGCAGCACCCCGGCCAGCGGTTTTGCCATGCTGCGCAGCAGTGACTTGCCGTTCCTGCGCGCGGTCATCCCGGTGCTGCTTGAAGGCGTGGCCAGCGTCCAGGAAGTCGCCAGCGGGATTGAAGACACCCTTAAAAAGCTCGATTTCAGCCTGCAACACCTGTCGCCGGAGATGTTCAAGCTCACCCAGCAACTGTTCGACGTATTGGGCATGGGCGTCACCCGTGGGCCGTTGACGGGGATCTGGGGCAGTTGGGAAAACGCCAGCGGGGAACAGATCCGCAACTTCCTGCACCGCTGGGAAAACAGCTACCTGAACCTGCTGCGCATGGGCCAGGGCTCGCTGCTCAAGCTGGTGATCATGGCCTGGTATTTCCAGCCGGCGTCCTGGGCGCATTGCGGTTACCCCGGCCCGCCAAAGATTTGATTCGCCGCCCTCCCATAAAAACAAGAGACGACCCTGATGCCCGTACCCGACCTGTTCCGCGACGGCATGGCCCGTGGCTGGAAAACCCACAATGGCGCCGCGCTCGATAACGACCTGACCCTGGAAGCCGATGTGGCGATCATCGGCAGCGGCGCCGGAGGCGGCACCACTGCCGAGATTCTCAGCGCCGTCGGCTACAAGGTGCTGCTGATCGAAGAAGGCCCGCTCAAGACCAGCAGCGACTTCAAACTGCTGGAAGACGAGGCCTACGCCAGTCTGTACCAGGAAGGCATCGGCCGCATGAGCAAGGACGGCGCCATCACCATCCTGCAGGGCCGGGCGGTAGGCGGTACCACGCTGATCAACTGGACGTCGAGCTTTCGCACCCCGGACGCCACCCTCGCCCACTGGGCCAGCGAATACGCGGTGAAGGGCCACAGCAGCGCCGAGATGGCACCGTGGTTCGAACAGATGGAGCAGCGCCTGGGCATCGCACCGTGGGCCATCCCCCCGAATGCGAACAACGATGTCATCCGCAAAGGCTGCGAAAAGCTCGGTTATAGCTGGCATGTGATCCCACGCAATGTGCGCGGCTGTTTCAACCTGGGTTATTGCGGCATGGGCTGCCCGGTCAATGCCAAGCAGTCGATGCTGGTAACCACCATCCCGTCCACCCTGGAAAAAGGCGGCGAGCTGTTGTACCTGGCCCGTGCCGAGCGCCTCATCTATAAAGGCGACGCTATCAGTAGCCTGGAATGCGTGGCGATGGACGAGCGTTGCGTGGCGCCTACCGGACGCAAGATCACGGTGAAGGCCAGGCATTACGTGCTCTCCGGCGGCGGCATCAACAGCCCGGCGCTGCTGATGCGCTCGGATGCACCCGACCCGCACTCGCGGCTGGGCAAGCGTACCTTTCTACATCTGGTGAACTTCTCCGCCGGGCTGTTCGACGAGGTGATCAACCCGTTCTACGGCGCGCCGCAGTCGATCTATTCCGATCACTTCCAATGGCAGGACGGGACGACCGGAAAAATGTCCTACAAGCTGGAAGCACCGCCCCTGCATCCAGGCTTAGCCAGCACCTTGTTTGGCGGCTATGGCACGCAGAACGCCCTGGACATGAGCCAATTGCCTCATACCCACGCCATGCTCGCGCTGTTGCGTGACGGTTTTCACCCCGACAGCCAGGGCGGCAGCGTGGATTTACGCGGTGACGGTACGCCGGTGCTCGATTATCAGGTCTCACCCTATGCCTGGGACGGCCTGCGCCGGGCGTTTCACAGCATGGCCGAGATCCAGTTCGCGGCGGGCGCCAAGTCGGTCAAGCCGCTGCACCACGACGCGCGATTCGTGAACACTTTGGCCGAGGCACGCCGCGTGATTGACGGGTTGAACCTGGAACTGCACCGAACCACGCTCGGCAGCGCCCATGTGATGGGCGGCTGCGCCATGGGTGAAGACCCGAAAAATGCAGTGGCCGACAGCCTGGGGCGCCATCATCAGTTGCGCAACTTGTCGATCCACGATGGCTCTCTATTCCCCACCAGCATTGGGGCCAATCCACAATTATCGGTGTACGGTTTGACCGCCCAACTGGCGACAGCCTTGGCCGAACGTCTGAAAACAGCGTGAAAAAACACGGTATTCGCTGTGTCTATAGTGCTTTCTTCTGCATAAGTTGACTTTCCCGACCGGGACGGCTGCGATACCATCCGGTTCCCCAACGGACTCCGCCAGGACGACGCGATGAACCGAGTGTTGTACCCAGGTACCTTCGACCCGATTACCAAAGGCCATGGCGATCTGGTCGAACGTGCCTCACGCTTGTTCGACCATGTGATCATCGCGGTCGCAGCCAGCCCCAAGAAAAACCCGCTGTTTCCCCTGGAACAGCGCGTGGAGCTGGCGCGTGAGGTCACCAAACACCTGCCCAACGTGGAAGTGGTGGGCTTTTCCACACTGCTGGCGCATTTCGCCAAAGAGCAGAACGCCAATGTGTTCCTGCGCGGCCTGCGTGCAGTGTCGGACTTCGAATACGAATTCCAGCTGGCCAACATGAACCGCCAACTGGCGCCGGACGTGGAAAGCCTGTTCCTCACGCCGTCGGAGCGCTATTCGTTCATTTCCTCGACGTTGGTCCGTGAAATCGCCGCTTTGGGCGGAGATATCACCAAGTTCGTGCACCCGGCCGTGGCCGATGCGCTGACCCTGCGTTTCAAGAAGTAATTTTGCTGAAGGGTTTTCTGTGGCGAGCGGGCTTGTCCCGCGTTGGGCTGCGAAGCAGCCCTAAAACCCGGCGATGAGGTTTCTGCCTGAAACTACGTGGTGCCTTTACTGGGGCCGCTTCGCAGCCCAACGCGGGACAAGCCCGCTCGCCACAAGTTACCTGCGACGAATAAATGGCGACTGTCCATAGGTCATGTACGCTCGCACTGCGGGCGCCAATGCGGCACAATTGCGCGCATTAGTTTTCAGATGCCTTGGCTGACAGCCCTGGCAGGAGCTTCCATGTCCCTGATCATCACCGACGATTGCATCAACTGCGACGTCTGCGAACCCGAGTGCCCGAACGCCGCGATCTCCCAAGGCGAAGAGATCTACGTGATCGACCCGAACCTGTGCACCCAGTGCGTCGGCCACTACGACGAGCCTCAGTGTCAGCAAGTGTGCCCGGTGGATTGCATTCCATTGGATGAAGCCCATCCGGAAACGGAAGAGCAGCTAATGGAGAAATACCGGAAGATTACCGGTAAGGCTTAAGGGCCTCTTCGCGAGCAAGCCCGCTCCCACAGTTGACCGAGTTCCAATATGAGAATGCGGTCGAATGTGGGGGCTTGCTCGCGAAGGTGGCATCAGCCATCACACAAGATCAGCGCTGGCACTTGGGGCAAAACACACTCGCCCGCTGCCCCAGCACCACATTGCGCAACTCGCTCCCGCAGACCTTGCACGCCTCGCCGCCCCGGCCATAGACGAACAGTTCCTGCTGGAAATACCCAGGCTGCCCGTCGCCGCCGATAAAGTCGCGCAACGTGGTGCCGCCGCGCTCGATGGCAGCAGCCAGCACGCGCTTGATCTCGATCGCCAGCTTCAAATAACGCGCTCGCGAAATACCGCCCGCCTCGCGACGTGGATCGATCCCCGCCGCAAACAGCGCTTCCGTCGCATAGATATTGCCCACGCCCACCACCACCGCGTTGTCCATGATGAACGGCTTCACCGCCATCGACCGCCCACGGGACAGCTGGAACAGACGCTCGCCGTCAAACAGGTCGGTCAGCGGCTCCGGCCCCAGTCGGATCAGCAGTTCATGGTTGTGCGGGTCCTGGCTCCAGAGCATCGCGCCAAACCGCCGAGGGTCGGTGTAGCGCAGGGCCAGGCCGGATTCGAGTTCGATATCCACATGTTCATGCTTGGCCGCCGGCATGCCCACCTCCACCAGGCGCAAGTTTCCCGACATGCCCAAGTGACTGATCAAGGTGCCCACTTCGGCATTGATCAACAGGTACTTGGCCCGCCGCTCCACCAACACGATGCGCTGCCCGGACAGGCGCACATCGAGGTCTTCCGGGATCGGCCAGCGCAGGCGTCGTTCGCGCACCACTACGCGGCTGACCCGCTGGCCTTCCAGGTGCGGCGCAATCCCGCGCCGGGTGGTTTCGACTTCTGGTAACTCGGGCATGTGTGCCTCTTTAAGGAAGGGTCAGTGGGCGCCCAATTCGCGGATCGACAACTTCATGCTCTCGAAGTCGTAGTCCGACAGCCCCACGTAATCCAGCACCAGGTGGCCGATGGCGTTCCACTCATGGTCCACCGCCTGGTTGCCCAGCACGCGGTAGGACGAGCAGATGTGCTCGGCCATTTTCAGGATCGCCAGCAGGTTCTTGAGCTGCGGAGTGCGCGACGACTCATCGCTGAAGATCGCCAGGGCGTTGTGGTGGTTGGCGATGGCGTCAGTCACATGCTGCGGCAGGCGCCAGGATTTGGCGGTGTAATAGCCGACCACGGCATGGTTGGTGTTGAACGCGTTGTTCTCGGTGTCGACCACGCGGCAATCGGGACCGGCATTGGCATACGCCTGCTCCAGCACCGACATGTAGTTGGGGAAGCGCTTGAGCATCAGCGGCACGCCACAGTCATGGAACAGGCCCAGGGCATAGGCCTCGTCCACCGCCTGGGCGCCGGTGCGCTTGGCCAGGGTGAGGCAGGTCATGGCCACATCTTGGGCGGTGTCCCAGAAGCGGTTGAGGGTGACGATGGTGTCGTCGCTCATCTCGCCTTTGATCGACAACGCGTTGATCAGGTTGATGATCGAGCGGCTGCCCAGCAGGTTCACCGCGCGCTGGATCGAGGCGATCTTGTTGCTCAGGCCGTAATACGACGAGTTGACGATCTTCAGCAACGCGCCGGACAGGCCCGGGTCCTGGGAGATCAGCCGCGCGATCACTTCCAGGTCCGGATCGGGCATGTATTGCTCCATCTGCAAATCCACCATGATTTGCGGCTGGGGCGGCACGCTGATGCCTTGCAGGGCCTGTTGGATCTGTTCGGCGGAAAGCTCTTGGGACATAAGTACACACTCTGGGCTAGGCGAGGATTCTAACCCCTAAGCAAACCTGACCGACACCCAAATGCCCGATTGAAACCGGACTAAATGTGGGAGGGCGCTTGCTCCCGATGGCATCACCGCCGTACGTCAGATACACCGCGCCGCCTGCATCGCGGGCAAGCCCACTCCCACATCAACCGCGCCGCAACAGGTATACTCCCGCTCTTTTTTCCGGAGCGACGTCATGTCCCTGCCAAGCCTGCGTCTCAAAGCCAACGCCGATCGTCGTTTGCGCAACGGCCACCTGTGGGTCTACAGCAACGAAATCGACGTGGCCGCCACCCCACTTCACGGCTTCCAGGCGGGCGACCAGGCCATCCTCGAAGCGGCCGGCGGCAAGACCCTGGGCATCGTGGCCATGAGCCCGAACAACCTGATCTGCGCCCGCCTGCTGTCGCGCGACATCAAGTTGCCGCTGGACAAGTCGCTGCTGGTGCACCGCCTGAACGTCGCCCTGTCCCTGCGCGATCGCCTGTTCGACAAGCCGTTCTACCGCCTGGTCTACGGCGATTCCGACCTGTTGCCGGGCCTGGTGGTCGACCGTTTCGGCGACATCCTGGTGGTGCAGATCGCCTCGGCGACCATGGAAGCCCATAAAGAAGACGTGATCGCCGCCCTGACCCAAGTGCTCAAGCCGAGCGGCATCCTCTTCAAGAACGACTCCGCCGCACGCGACGCCGAAGGCCTCAATCGCTACGTGGAGACCGTGTTCGGCCTGGTGCCGGAGTGGGTGGCGCTGGAAGAAAACGGCGTGAAATTCGAAGCCCCGGTGATCCAGGGCCAGAAAACCGGCTGGTTCTACGACCACCGCATGAACCGCGCCCGCCTGGCCCCGTATGCCAAAGGCAAGCGCGTGCTGGACCTGTACAGCTACATCGGCGGTTGGGGCGTGCAGGCTGCTGCCTTCGGCGCCAGTGAAGTGTTCTGCGTCGACGCTTCCGCCTTCGCCCTCGACGGTGTGGAGCGCAACGCCGCGCTGAACGGCTTTGCCGAGAAAATGACCTGCATCGAAGGCGACGTGTTCGAAGCCTTGAAAGAACTGAAAGCCAGCGAAGAACGCTTCGACGTGATCGTCGCCGACCCTCCGGCCTTCATCAAACGCAAGAAAGACATGAAAAACGGCGAAGGCGCCTACCGCCGCCTCAACGAGCAAGCCATGCGCCTGCTCAGCAAGGACGGCATCCTGGTCAGCGCGTCGTGCTCCATGCACCTCCCGGAAGACGACCTGCAAAACATCCTGCTGACCAGCGCCCGTCACCTGGACCGCAATATCCAGATGCTCGAACGTGGTGGGCAGGGTCCGGATCATCCGGTGCACCCGGCGATTGCCGAGACGCGGTATATCAAGAGCATTACGTGCCGGTTGTTGCCAAACAGCTAAAGCCAAGCACAGATAAAAATGTGGGAGGGGGCTTGCCCCCGATAGCCGTGTGTCAGCCAGCTAATATGGGGCTGACACTACGCAATCGGGGGCAAGCCCCCTCCCACATTTGTTTTGTGGTTGCCGTAAAAGCTTTTCCTACCCAAGCAAGCCACGTCAATTCAGGAAGTTTCTCTCAACGCTTTTGATTGAATTCCACTTTTCGCAGACTAGTATCCGTTTCTGGTTTTACTCCGGAAAACAAAAACAATGTCTCGGCCCTACCTCTCCCGCTTCATCCTCATCACCTGCATTTCATTGATCAGCTTCTTTCCGATCAATATTCTCTTGCCCTCATTCCCTGCCCTGGCGGCCCGATTCGACACGCCAAGCGCAGAGGTCGCGCTGTCCATCAGCCTGTTCACCCTGGTCTTTTCCATCTCCCAACTGATCGCCGGCCCGCTGTCGGACAAGTGGGGCCGCAAGGAAGTCCTGCTCGGCTGCATCACGTTGTCGATCCTGGGTGCGATCGGTTGCGCGATGGCAACGGACTACCTGACCTTCCTGCTGTTTCGCTCAGTCCAGGCCATGGGCTGCGGCTTTTTTGTATTAGGCCACGCACTGGTGGAAGACCTGTTCGAGGAGCAGGACCGCGCTCGAGTACGCCTTTACTACATGACCCTGAGCGGTTCATTCGTCGCGCTGTCGCCGTTGATCGGCTCCTGGCTGCAAACCACCTTCGACTGGCAAGGCAGCTTTTATGGGTTCGCCGTGATGGCACTGGGCATGTTGATCCATGCCCTCTGCATCCTGCCGTCCAAGTCCGCCAGCCCGCACCGCACGCCAGTGTCGATCATCGGCACGCTGAAAGCCGTCGCGCGCAATCGCGACTTCCTGCGCTACTGGTGGATCGCCGCATTGGTATTCGCCTGTTATTTCGCCTTGATCAGCGTGACACCGCTGATTTTCATGGATGCGCTGAAGCTCTCCGAATACCAGTACGCGCTGGTGCTGATGGTGTACGGCGTGGCCTATCTGCTGGGCGGCGTGGCAGCCTCTCACCTGCAAAAGCGCATTGCGCTGTCCCGGCAGATCAATATCGGCCTGGGGCTGCTACTGGTCGCCGGCGTGCTGCTAACGCTGATCGTCAGCCTGGACGCCATCACCCCTGTGACGTTGCTCATCCCGATGTTGATCAGCGCCCTGGCCGTGACCCTGGTTCGCCCCGCGGCGATTTCTGCGGCGATGCTGCTGTTCTCAAGCAGCGCGGGCACTGCTGCCTCGGCGGGGAACAGCATCATGTTCCTGACCGCCGCCCTCAGCAGTGCCGCCCTGGCGCAAACCGGATCCAACCTATTGATGAGCATCGCCCTGAGCTTCATCGTCTTCAGCCTGTGGGGATGGCTGACCAATGCCAGAACCGGAGGCTGACCCGCCCGCACGTCCCGTAGCCGCTATCTTCACGGTTTCGGCCATTCCCTCCAGCCGCCAGCGGTGTAGAATCGGCCCTATTCATCGCCAGTCATCCCCCGGCGGGTTTATGAGCTCGAGGCCCAAGCAAGCGGCGATCCCGCGACGCGAGTGGCAACTTCCGGACACACGGCCATTTCTGAGTGTTCCAGACGTCAATAGAAGCTCACTCCCCTTTGCACCTGATTAGTAAGTGATTAGCCGCCCGGAGTGCTCCATGCCAGATTACCGCTCGAAAACATCCACCCACGGCCGCAACATGGCCGGCGCGCGCGCACTGTGGCGCGCCACGGGGATGAAAGATGACGACTTCAAGAAGCCGATCATCGCGATTGCCAACTCGTTCACCCAGTTCGTACCCGGCCACGTCCACCTCAAGGACCTGGGCCAACTGGTCGCCCGCGAGATCGAACGCGCCGGCGGTGTAGCAAAAGAATTCAACACCATCGCCGTGGACGACGGCATCGCCATGGGCCATGACGGCATGCTGTATTCCCTGCCGAGCCGCGAGATCATCGCCGACTCCGTGGAGTACATGGTCAACGCCCACTGCGCCGACGCCATCGTCTGCATCTCGAACTGCGACAAGATCACCCCCGGCATGCTGATGGCCGCGCTGCGCCTGAACATCCCGGTGATCTTCGTGTCCGGCGGCCCGATGGAAGCCGGCAAGACCAAGCTCGCCTCCCACGGCCTCGACCTGGTCGACGCCATGGTCATCGCCGCCGACTCCAGCGCTTCTGACGAGAAGGTCGCGGAATACGAGCGCAGCGCCTGCCCAACGTGCGGTTCGTGCTCCGGCATGTTCACCGCCAACTCGATGAACTGCCTGGTGGAAGCCCTGGGCCTGGCCTTGCCGGGCAACGGTTCCACCCTGGCCACCCACAGCGACCGCGAGCAGCTGTTCCTGCAGGCCGGCCGCACCATCGTCGAGCTGTGCAAGCGCTACTACGGCGAGAACGATGAGTCGGTATTGCCGCGTAACATCGCCAACTTCAAGGCGTTCGAAAACGCCATGACCCTGGACATCGCCATGGGCGGTTCCACCAACACCATCCTGCACTTGCTGGCTGCCGCCCAGGAAGCCGAGATCGATTTCGACCTGCGCGACATCGACCGCCTGTCCCGTCACGTGCCACAGCTGTGCAAAGTCGCGCCGAACATCCAGAAGTACCACATGGAAGACGTCCACCGCGCCGGCGGGATCTTCTCGATCTTAGGCTCCCTGGCCCGTGGTGGCCTGTTGCACACCGACCTGCCGACCGTGCACAGCAAGTCCATCGCCGAAGGCATCGCCAAGTGGGACATCACCCAAACCGACGATGAAGCCGTGCACACCTTCTTCAAGGCTGGCCCGGCCGGTATCCCGACGCAAACCGCGTTCAGCCAGTCGACCCGTTGGGACACCCTGGACGACGACCGTGAAAACGGCTGCATCCGCAGTGTCGAGCACGCCTACTCCCAAGAAGGCGGCCTGGCCGTGCTGTACGGCAACATCGCCCTGGACGGCTGCGTGGTGAAAACCGCCGGCGTGGATGAGTCCATCCACGTGTTCGAAGGCAACGCGAAGATCTTCGAAAGCCAGGACAGCGCGGTACGCGGCATCCTCGCCGATGAAGTGAAGGCCGGTGACATCGTGATCATCCGCTACGAAGGCCCGAAAGGCGGCCCAGGTATGCAGGAGATGCTGTACCCGACGTCCTACCTGAAATCCAAGGGCCTGGGCAAAGCCTGCGCCTTGCTGACCGATGGTCGTTTCTCTGGCGGCACCTCGGGCCTGTCCATCGGCCACGCTTCGCCAGAAGCCGCAGCCGGTGGCGCGATTGGCCTGGTGCAGGACGGCGACAAGGTGCTGATCGACATTCCGAACCGCTCGATCAACCTGTTGATCAGCGATGAAGAATTGGCGGCACGCCGGGTCGAGCAGGACAAGAAAGGCTGGAAGCCGGTGGAGAAGCGTCCGCGCAAAGTCACCACCGCATTGAAAGCCTATGCCCTGCTAGCCACCAGTGCCGACAAGGGTGCGGTGCGTAACAAGGCGATGCTCGACGGCCTGTAAGCTTCGCCCATGAAAATGCCCCGCCCAGTGCGGGGCATTTTTTTGCCTGGCGTTCTGACGCTGTAGTTTTTCATACGCCGGCCGATAACAGGCGCATCTGTATTCTCAAGGAACTTACCCGCATGGATGCCCGCTCTACCGCTCTACGCCCAGCTGCATGGGCGCTTTCCCTATTGGCGTTGGCCGGTTGCAGCTCGCTGCAAAAGCCTCAGGTGGACCCAGGCCTGGCACTCTTCAACGAAGCCATGACACTGCCGGCGCTCGACTACACCATCCTGCGCAACGGCGACAGGGTCGCGTACTCCGTCGATTTGCAGCAAAACCCGATCTCTGTGCAGTTCGACGCCTATTGCACACAAGGTCCTGGAAGGATGCTCTACCCCACGCGCACGGGCCTGCGGGCTTTTACTCCCTCACCGGTAACAGGGGTCGACCTGCCGACGGCACAGGCTCAACAACTGCGGCAAAGCGCTCAATTGCAGAGCGTATGCAAGGCACGCCCCGTGCCCGACTGGCGGGTGCTGCAAACCTCTGCCGATCAGGGCTGGCTGCTGATCGACCGTAACAGCGTGCAGCAGCAAGGCAGTCAGATATCCGTCTGGGCCGCAGAGGATTACCTGCACTATCAGGTCGCCAAGACCGCATCGTTGTTTACTCAACGGCAGGAGCGGCTGACCCTGGATTGCACACAACGCACCATTACGTTGATGAGCCAGTTCAACCTCGATGAAACGCGCCAGATGATCAACGGCGAAATCCGTCGACAATTCAAGCCGCAAGCCTTGGATCAAGCTTCCGGCGAACATGCCCAGCTCTTCAAGGATCTGTGCCAGGCGCCGGTGGAGCTGGCCCAGTTACCCGCTTTCAAGGCGCGCCAGGCATTGCCACCCGCTGCCAGCGCAACCAATGCCAACCCAGCCGTACTGGCGGCCATCCGAGCGCTCGGCCTGCCTGCGCCAACCCGCACCCTGAGCGAGCTGGCCTACGACTATGACGCCGTGCTCTTCAACAACACCCGCGTGGGCGACCAGACCAAGCAGACATTCATCAGTGTCGACAACGCATCGGGTCAGACGCTGGTACAAACACGCGACTCGGCACTTGGCTTTAACCAGGAGCTGACCTTCCAAGGCCTGTTTGATCTGGACAGCCAAGGTCTCGACCGCAAAACCGGCAGTGACAAGGTGAAGACCCGCCTCTTGGTTGGCCTGAGCTTTCAAGGCGATTGGCGTAACTTGCCCCTCGCCAGTGAGGTGAGCTACACCCAAACGTGGTCAAAATCCATCAACCCCGATGGCAGTCCTTCGCCGGAGAACAGCGAGCCAAGAACCGTGACCTGCAAGGTCGATCGGGAAATCCCGGCTGCCACCCTCACCCCGGACCTGAAGGGACAAGCCAAGGTACTCGACTGCGTTCAGATGAAAGGTTGGACCTATCAGGCAGCCTACCTGAGCGACTATGGGCTGTTCATCAAACTGCATGAGAACGCGTTGGTTGCGCAATGGAACTGGCATTTGAAATCGGTGAAGTGACGCGCGATAGCGTGGGTTGTTTGAGCCCATGAAAATGCCCCGCCACGTGCGGGGCATTTTTATTCCAGTGGCACTCAGAACTGCGGCGTGTAAGTCATGGTGAACATCACATTGCGCGGGTCGCCATAGTAGTTACTGCCCCAGTTCGCGTTGTAAGCCGGGATGTAGTACTTCTTGTCGAACATGTTGTTCAGGTTCGCCGCGACGGTGAATTCCTGGTTGATCTTGTAGGCCACCCGCGAATCCCACAGTGCATTGCCCGGCACGCTGAAGGTGCGATCGTAGGCAACGGTGCTGCTTTGCGCCGTCACGCCAGCGCCGACGCTGACCTTCTGCCAGTCCCCTGGCAATTGGTAGTCGCCCCACACCTTGAGCAGGTGCTTGGGCGTCCAGGTGCTGAAGACCTTGCCTTCGTAGGTGTCGTCCTTGAGGAACTTGGTGGTGTTGTAGGTATAGCTGGAGACCAGTTGCAGACCCGGCAGCACTTCACCGCCCAATGTGGCTTCAAAACCCTGGCTGCGGACCTTGCCCGAGGCCACCGAGCAATACCAGCCATTGCAGTTCATCGGCCCTTGCAGGTCCTGGACGCCACGGTTTTCCTGGTCGTAGCGGAAGATCGCAAACGAGGTGTTGAGGCGGCCATCGGCCAGTTCACCCTTGATGCCCAGCTCGTAGTTCTTGCCCTCGATAGGCTTGAGCAGAGAGCCGGAGGTGGTCAGGTTGGTTTGCGGCTCGAACGCATCGGCGTAGCTGGCGTAAGCCGACCACTGATCGTTCAGGGCATAGACCAGGCCGGCATACGGGGTGACCTTGCCGGAGGTTTGCGTGGTGCTTTCCTCGGCGGCGCCGTACACGCCCTGGCGACCGCTCTGGCCGATGTAGGAGTATTCGTACCAACTGGTGCGCGCGCCGAGGATCAGAGTCAGCGGGTCCAGCACCTTGACGCGCCAGGTGCCGTAGAGGCCTTTCTGGCGAATGTCATACCAGCTCTTCGAGGCGTTCCCGGCCTGGAACAACTGGTATTTGTCGCGCTGCACACGGTTGTGGTCGATGTTGAAAATATCCGCGCCATTCGTTGCCGCCCGCGCCCACTGGTCGTCGGTGGTGAGTTTGGAATAGTTGGCGCCCAGGACTATTTCCTGTTGGAAACCCAGGCCGTCGAACTTGCCGTTGACATACACATCCGCGCCGCGACTTTTGGTATTGAAGTCGGTCACCCAGTCGATGTAGCGCACATTGCCCGTGTCGCCGGGGTTGGGGACGGTGTCCCACGTCGCCTGGTAAGTCGCGTCGTTGTGCTCGTCCATTGCCACCAGCGCAGCCTTCACTTTCCAGTCATCGTTGAAACGATGCTCCAGGTCGGCGAACACCTGGGTCTGATTGTTGACTGCACGGTTCCAGCTGGCGCCGACAAAGGTCGAGCGCGGCAGGCCGATATCACTGCCATTGGCGTAGCGGGGCAGCGACATGAAGTTGGGGCGTGAGTGGCCTTTCTGGTTGCTGATGCCGACGCCCACGGTGGTGTCTGGCGTGAAGTCGTAGTCGACGGCGCCGTAGACGGTCTGGTTCCAGCCGCCCGCGTAGTCGACGAAAGAGTTCGTGGTGTCGTAATCCGCCACAAACCGGCCGCGCAAGGTGCCTTCCGGGTTGAGCGGCCCACCGGCATCGACTTGGGTGCCGTAGTGGTCCCACGAGCCGGCCTTGGCGGTGACGGTCACTGTGGGCGCCTGCTGGCCGCGCTTGCGCACCAGGTTCATGGTGCCGCCGGGGCTGTTCGCGCCTTGCAGCAAGGCGGCCGGGCCGCGCAGGGTTTCGACGCGGTCGTAGATCGCCATGTTTTCCGTGAGGTAGCTGCCCAGCGTGTAAGTGTTACGCGGTATGCCTACGCCGTCATATTGCAGGGTGCCGACTTCGAAGCCACGGGAGAAGATGAACATGCCAGGGCCGGGAGATTTGGTCGCCGTCAGCCCGGGCGTGCGCTTGACCACGTCGGACAGCTTGGTGGTGTTCTGGTCGTCCATCTGCTTGCGGGTCATGACGCTGACCGATTGCGGGATGTCCTTGAGTTTCTGCTCGCCCTTGCCGATGGCCACGGCACCCGTGGTGTAGGAGCCGGTGCCTTCGGTGGTGACGCCCAGGCGTTCGGCGCTGATGGTGGTGGCGCCGACTTCAAGGGCGCCACCACCATCCACGCGCTTTTCCAGGGTGACGGTATCGGCGTTGATAAACGCCGCGCTCAACCCCGTGCCGCCGAGCAGTTGGCCCAAGGCTTCACGCTGCCCTAGGTTGCCCTTTACCCCCGGCGACACCACCCCCTGGGTCAACTCACCGTTCACCAGCACCTGCACCCGTGTCACTGCCGAAAATGCCGCCAGCGCACCGTCCAGGCTCTGCCCCGGAATGTCGAATCGGTAGGTCTGGGCCTGGGTGGTTTCGGCGGCCTGCAGGTACAGCGGCGCAGTGCCGCAGGCCATGGAAATGGCCAGTGCCAGCAAGGGCCGTGCGGCGAATCGGTGTGCCATGGATGGTGCTCCCCGGTGCAAAAAAGTCTGTGATCGGCGCCGCACTACTTGAGAGTGCTTACTATTTACGCCTCAGTGATCAAGGACGATGGCTTGCGGGGAAACCCTGAAAATATTTTGAGAAAGTTGCGATCAGGACGCTTTGCCTTCGCGCAACACCAGTAAATACGGGGTGTAGTGCTCAGCGCGCAGGTTGAGGGTGTATTCCAGCGCCTTGATCACGGCTTCCGGTTTGTCGATCTCGAACACGCCAGACACCACGCGATTGCGCAGCGCATCGCCCAGCACCAGGGTCTTGCCGGGCCAGTAGCGGTTCAACTCGCTGACCACTTCCGACAGCGGTTGTTGGCGGAACACCAGTTGTCGCTGGCGCCAGGCGAAACCGCTGGCCGCATCGAAACCGTGCACCTCGGCAAGGTGCTGGCCCTGATATTCCACCGCCCGTCCCGGCTCCAGGTAGACCGGCTCACCGGCGCCCGCGCTGACCTGCACCTTGCCCTGCGCCACTTGCACCCGCGTCTGCGCATCCCGCCTTGCCACGCTGAACTGGGTGCCGACCACCTTCACCCAGCCCTCGCCGGACTGCACCACGAAAGGCCGCGCCGGGTCTTTGGTCACGCTGAAAAAACCTTCCCCGCGCAACAGGCGGATCTGACGCTCACCGCCGCTCATGCGTATCTGAACGGCGCTGTCAGTATTGAGTTGCAACTGGGAGCCATCGGCCAACTCGACCGTGCGCGATTCGCCGGTGCCGGTGGCGTAGTCCGCACGCAGGCGATCCAGCCAGGGTGTGTTCTGCACGGTCAACCCCACCGCCAGCAACACGGCGGCGGCGCAGGCCCAACGCCTGGCGGGTTTGCGCCACGCGGCCTGCTCGGCGCGGCGGATCACCCGTGCCGGTTCACGCAAACCGCCGAGCATCGCCTGCACTTCCTGCCACGCGTCGTCCTGGGGCTGGCCCTGCCCGAGCCAGGCGGCAAAGGCGTCCATCTCGGCCGGGGTCACGTCCTCGGCCTGCAAGCGGAAGTACCAGGCGGACGCTTCTTCGAACAACACGTCGGCAGTGGGTAAAGCAGTCATGACCGACGTCCTTGTGTGTCGCAGGCGAGCCGCGTCTTGATGTAGGCGCGGCATTCAATCAAGGCGCGACGCAGTTGGTATTCCACGCTGCGCGGGCTGATCGACAGGCGTTCGCCAATCTCGCGGTAGGAAAGTTCGTCGACATGATAGAGCAGGAAGATCTGCCGAGTCGCTGCGGGCAACGCCAGGATAGCGTCCTGCATCAGTTGCTCACGCTGGTAGGCGGCCAGTTGTTCGTCGACACCGGGGTTGCCGCACGGCAGCTCTTCGCTGGGCTCGCCGGCATCCAGGCGCTCACGGCGGATGGCCTGGCGCTGGTGGTCGCGCACCAGGTTGCTGGCGATGGTGAAGAGGAAGGCTGGCAGGTTGTCGATCTTCTCGCCGGAATCCAGGCGTGCCAGGCGCAGAAACGACTCCTGGGTCAGGTCGGCGGCCACCTGGGCGCTGCCGGTGCGGCGGGTGACGAAGGCTTCGAGGGCTTTCTTCTGCTCCGCGAACAGGCGCGCGATCTGCGAATTCCAGGAGGACACAGCACTACCTTGAGAAGAACGGAGGGTTCAGGAAGTGCGCACGCTAGCAGAGGATGAGATTTGTTCGCAATTGATATCTATTTTTGCTGTGACCTTTGGGGTGTCAATCAGATAGCTATCGGGGGCAAGCCCCCTCCCACACTGACTGCATTCTCATGTTGGAACACGGTCAACTGTGGGAGGGGGCTTGCCCCCGATAACAAGCGGCGCGGTGTTACTGGATTTCGTCAGGCTTCACGATCACCCAGTTTTTGTCCGCCGTCACCGGCAACCCTTCCTTGGCCTGCGCCGCGGCGTGCTTGGCGATCATGCCGTTCAACTGGGTCATGTATTTGTCCTTGCGGTTGACCCACAGGTGAATGCCGCCCTTGGCCACGTCCACGTCGTGAAACAGCATGTAGCCATCGCTGGTTGGGGTGTCACCACCCACCAGTACCGGCTTTTTCCATTCGTCGATGTAGGTGAGGATCGCCGCGTGCTTGCCGGCCATCCAGGTCGCCGGGGTCCACAGGTAGGGCGTGAGTTCAAGGCCGAGGTTGGCCTTCTCGTCATACTTGCCGGCGGTGATCTGTTTGCGTGCGGTGGTCAGCTCGCCGGTCTTGCGGTCCTTGAGCAAGGTGGTCACGCCGATGACATTCTCGGGCTTGACGTTGTAGCCGTACTTCGGATCAGCGGCGACCATGCGCACCAACTCTTCGGAAGCGGCGGTCATCACATACACCTCGATGCCGTTTTCCATCAGCTTGTTGTACAGCTCAGCCTGACCGGTGAAGACTTTCGGCGGTTGCACCTCGGACTTCTTAACCGCGTCACCTTCGAAATACGTGACGGGCACGGGCTTGCCGGAGGCCATCAGCTCATCAACCTGCACTTTGAGTTCCTTGAGGGTGAACCCCGAGAACACCTGGGCGACCCACGGGTAGCAGACCATGTCGTCCACTTCGCAGAGGCGGTAGTAGTAGCTGAACAGACTTTCCTTATGGTCAGCGGTGTCCTTGAACGGCATAAGCTTGAGCGACGGATCAAGGCTGTCACGGGTGATCAAGCCCTTGTTTTCCATGTAGGGCAGCAGGGACTCTTCGAGGTCATAGCGGTAGCTGGTGTTGTCCATGTCGAACACCGCGAAATTGCCCTTGTTGGCGTTGGCGGCGATCATTTTGTTCAGTTGCTCGGCGGCCGGGGCCGGCCAGTGTTTCAACTCGGTGGCGGCCATGGTTGGTCCGGCAAGGCCAATGCACAACGCGGCGGCAAACAATCTCGAAGCGAGCTTCATATGCGTTTCTCCCTGAGTGAAAAACATCGACGCTAACAAATCCCTGTGACAGTTATCGCCCGAGCACGACCGCTTGCGTCGTGATCGCGCCAATGGCATGTGCCTGAGCGTCAAAGGCTTATTCCAAAAACGACAGTCACCATTCCATATCGGTATTAAATCAATATATTTCAAGCTGTTAGGCTTTCCGGTTCGCAATCGCAGGCTCGCGCGATTGGCTGCCTTCTCAACGGAGCTTCAATGAATCTGCCCCTGATTCTCAACTTACTGGTGTTCGTGGCCCTGTTGCTGGGCCTGGCACAAACCCGTCGCACAAACTGGAGCCTGGCCAAGAAGGTGCTGTTTGCCCTCGTCCTTGGCGTGGTGTTCGGCACCGTGCTGCACACGATCTACGGTGACGGCAACCCGGTACTCAAGGCCTCCATCGGCTGGTTTGACCTGGTGGGTAACGGTTATGTGCAATTGCTGCAAATGATCGTGATCCCGCTGGTATTCGCGTCGATCCTCAGCGCCGTCGCCCGTCTGCACAACGCCTCGTCCCTGGGCAAGATCAGCTTCCTGACCATCGGCACACTGCTGTTCACCACTGCGATTGCGGCGCTGATCGGTATCGGCCTGACCAACCTGTTCGGCCTCACCGCCGAAGGCCTGGTGGCCGGCACCCAGGAAATGGCGCGCCTGCAAGTGATCCAGAGCGATTACGCGGGCAAGGTCGCCGACCTGAATATCCCGCAACTGCTGCTGTCGTTCGTGCCGGCCAACCCGTTCGCCGACCTGGCCCGAGCCAAGCCGACCTCGATCATCAGCGTGGTGATTTTCGCTGCGTTCCTGGGGGTCGCCGCGCTGCAACTGCTCAAGGATGACGTGGAAAAAGGCCAGAAAGTCCTCAACGCCATCGACACCCTGCAAGCCTGGGTGATGCGCCTGGTGCGCCTGGTAATGAAGCTGACGCCGTACGGCGTATTGGCGCTGATGACCAAAGTGGTCGCCGGTTCCAACCTGCAGGACATCATCAAGCTCGGCAGTTTCGTGGTGGTGTCGTACCTGGCCCTGGGCCTGATGTTCGTGGTGCACGGCCTGCTGCTGTCCCTGGCCGGGATCAACCCGCTGCGCTTCTTCCGCAAGGTGTGGCCGGTGCTGACCTTTGCCTTCACCAGCCGCTCCAGCGCGGCGGCGATCCCGCTGAGCATTGAAGCGCAGACCCGCCGCCTGGGCATCCCGCAGTCCATCGCCGGTTTCGCCGCCTCGTTTGGCGCGACCATCGGCCAGAACGGTTGCGCCGGTCTCTACCCGGCGATGTTGGCGGTGATGGTCGCGCCGACCGTGGGCATCAACCCGCTGGACCCGCTGTGGATCGCGACCCTGGTGGCAATTGTGACCTTGAGTTCGGCAGGCGTTGCCGGCGTGGGCGGTGGCGCAACCTTCGCCGCGCTGATCGTACTGCCGGCCATGGGCTTGCCGGTGTCACTGGTGGCGCTGCTGATTTCCGTAGAGCCACTGATCGACATGGGCCGTACGGCGCTGAACGTAAATGGCTCGATGACGGCCGGTGCGATCACCAGCCAGGTCATGGGGCAGACGGATAAGGCGCTGTTGAATGCCGATGAGCATGCGGAATTAGCGCCGTCATAACGAAATCAGCTAGCAGGGATCTAGCTCCCTGCTAGCTCAACCGATCGGCAGCCTTCCGGTAAACGTCTTCACGCTCACGCTTGTCGACGGCAACGACAAATACCGTAATTTCCTGCTCAATCACTTGATACACCAACCGATAGCCGCTGCTGCGAAGCTTGATCTTGTAGCAATCGGGCAAGCCATGTAGACGGCTGGCTTCAATACGTGGGTTGATCAATATCTCAGCCAGCTTCTTTTTAAACTGTTGGCGAACGGTGTCGCCAAGTTTGTGCCATTCCTTTAAAGCGCGTGCATCGAAGTCAAGTTCATAGGTCATCCAGTGAGACCTTCACTCGCTGAGGCGCAGCCAACCGCTCCCGGACGGTTACGAACAAAGCCTCATCATCTTCAGTCATGAGCACAGGTTTGAAGGGCAACTGGCCGCGCTCTGCCACATACTGCAATGCTTGGCGCATCAATTCCGATGGGGTGACGCCGAGCTTTTCCAACTCGTAATAAGCGCGAGCCTTAAGGTCGTCGTCGATACGTACGTTAATAGAGGCCATGGGGTAGCTCTCACTGTAAAGACATTAGTCATTACGGTGACGCATAATGGCTTCTTCTGCAAGTACGGCTTGTCCGGTTCCGACTAGGCTTTTTCCCAGACTTCAAAGTTGTAAGCAGGCTTATCACCTTCAGCTGGATTCTCCAGATTGGAAACCAACTTCCACTGGCCCCGATCAAACTCCGGAAACCACGCATCCCCCTCCGGGCTCAACGCCACCCGCGTCAAATACAGGCGATCCGCCTGCTCCAGCCCCTGCGCATACAACTGCGCGCCGCCGATCAGCATCAGCTCATCCACGCCCTGCGCCAGCGCCCACGCCTCGGCGCGTTCAACCGCAGCCTCCAGGGACGGAAAAACTTCCGCACCTTCCAGCGCCAGACCGGTCTGACGGCTAACCACCAAGTTCAAGCGCCCCGGCAACGGTCGGCCCAGAGAGTCCCAGGTCTTGCGCCCCATGATGATCGGCTTGCCGAGCGTGGTGGCCTTGAAGTATTTGAAATCCCCCGGCAAATGCCAGGGCATGCTGTTGTCGACGCCGATCACACGGTTTTCACCGAGGGCTGCGATCAGGCTTAAAGGGAGAGTTTTTTTCATGGCGACGAGAATACCAGAGCCCCGAGCCAGGGGTTATGCTCCAGGCTCACAAACACAACAGGACTACGCGTGACTCCTCTGCACTCTCTCTGGCTGACAGAAACCGTGCGCCTGCGCGAAGAACACGCCGGCCCCCTGGAAGACCTGGAAGCCAATCGCCTGGCCCGCTCGGCAGGTGGCGATCTGCCGACGCGTATCCAGCAGCGTGCCCTGCACCTGGCCGAGCGCGATGGGCTCACGACCGCCCTCACCCGCTGGTTGCAAGGCGCACGCCTGGCGCTGGTGCTGCTGGCGGTCATCGCCGTGATCAGCGGCGCGGGCCTGGCCTTTGCTGCGCTGGGCAACGGGCTGGTCCCGGTGAATGTGTTCTGGGCCTTGGGCAGCTTGCTCGGCTTGAACCTGATCCTGCTGATCAGTTGGGCCTTGGGCCTGCTGTATGCCGGCGAACACAGCGCCAGCCTCGGGCGACTGTGGTTATGGCTCAGCGAAAAACTCGCCCGTGACGCCAAGGCTGCGCAGTTGGCGCCCGCACTCCTGCTATTGCTGCAACGCCAGAAACTCAATCGTTGGGCCGTGGGTGTGCTGGTCAACAGCCTGTGGTTGTTGGCGTTGCTCAGCGCCCTGGTGATTCTTCTTACGCTACTCGCCACCCGCCGTTACGGCTTCGTTTGGGAAACCACCATCCTCGGCGCCGACACCTTCGTCGCCGTGACCCAGGCCCTCGGCGCCCTGCCCGCGCTGCTGGGCTTCAATGTACCGAGCGTCGAGATGATCCGCGCCAGCGGCGACTCCGCGCTGAATATCGAAAGCGCCCGCCAAGCCTGGGCCGCTTGGCTGGTGGGCGTGCTGCTGGTCTATGGCCTGCTGCCCCGCTTGATCCTCGCCCTGCTGTGCCTATGGCGCTGGAAGCGTGGGCGCGCCGCGCTGCGCCTGGACCTCAACCTGCCCGGCTACAGCCAATTGCGCGAGCGCCTGATGCCGAGCAGCGAGCGCCTTGGGGTCAACGATGCCGCGCCCGAACAACTGCATCACGTCAGCGGCGGCGTCAGCGAACTGCAGAGCGACGGCGCGCTGCTGGTGGCCATCGAACTGGACGACCAGCACCCCTGGCCGCCCAAACTGGCGCACAACGTGAAGAACGCCGGTATCCTCGACAGCCGCGAATCGCGTAACAAACTGCTGGAACAACTCACGCGCTTCCCGCCCGCACGCCTGGCCATCGCCTGTGATCCGCGCCGCTCGCCGGATCGCGGCAGCCTGGCGCTGATCGCCGAACTCGCCCGCAGCGCCACCGCCACCCGCGTGTGGCTGCTGCAAGCGCCGCCCGGCCAGGCCCTGGACGCCGAACGCCTGGGCGACTGGCATACCGCGCTGCAACAGCTTGAATTGCCCTTTGCCGACTGCGCGCCACTGAACTGGCTGGAGACCGGTCATGACTAAGCCCCTGAAACTCGCCGTGGTCGGCCACACCAATGTCGGCAAGACCTCGCTGCTGCGCACCCTCACGCGAGACGTCGGTTTCGGCGAAGTCTCCCATCGTCCCAGCACCACACGGCATGTGGAAGGCGCGCGCTTGTCGGTCGACGGCGAAGCCTTGCTGGAGCTGTACGACACCCCTGGCCTTGAAGACGCCATCGCCTTGCTCGATTACCTGGAGCGCCTGGATCGCCCAGGCGAACGCCTCGACGGCCCGGCCCGCCTGGCGCGGTTCCTGGAAGGCAGCGAAGCGCGCCAGCGTTTCGAACAAGAGGCCAAGGTGCTGCGCCAACTGCTGGCCTCCGACGCCGGCCTGTATGTGATCGACGCCCGCGAGCCGGTACTGGCCAAGTACCGCGATGAGCTGCAAGTGCTGGCCAGCTGCGGCAAACCGTTGCTGCCGGTGCTCAACTTTGTCAGCAGCAGCGACCACCGCGAGCCGGACTGGCGCGAGGCCCTGGCCCGGCTTGGCCTGCACGCGCTGGTGCGCTTCGACAGCGTGGCACCACCGGAAGACGGCGAACGGCGCCTGTATGAAAGCCTGGCCCTGCTGCTGGAAAACGCACGGCCGCAATTGGAACGGCTGATCCTGGATCAAGAGGCGCAGCGCCAGGCCCGTCAGCAAAGCGCCGCCCGGCTGATCGCCGAATTGCTGATCGACTGCGCCGCCTGCCGCCGCAGTGTGGTCACCGAAGATGAGCAACACGCCATCGGCGACCTGCGCAAAGCCGTACGCCAACGTGAACAAAAGTGTGTGGAAGCGCTGCTCAAGCTATTCGGCTTCCGCCCGCAGGATGCCGCCGCCAGTGACTTGCCGCTGCTGGACGGGCGCTGGGGCGACGACCTGTTCAACCCGGAAACCCTCAAGCAACTCGGCGTGCGCGTCGGTGGCGGGATCGCTGCAGGCGCAGCGGCGGGTGCCGGTGTGGATCTGTTGGTCGGCGGTCTGACCTTGGGCGCCGCCGCCCTGGCCGGCGCCATTGCCGGTGGCGCGCTGCAAACCGCGCGCAGCTATGGCAGCCGGTTGCTGGGCAAGATCAAAGGCCAACGCGAACTCACCGTCGACGACAGCGTGTTGCGCCTGCTCGCCCTGCGCCAACGCCAGTTGCTCAAGGCCCTGGACCTGCGCGGCCATGCGGCGATGCACAGCATCAAGGTCGACACGCCCCAGGACAAAACCTGGCGCGAGGGCAAGTTGCCGGACGCGTTGCACAAAGCCCGCGCCCATCCGCAATGGTCGTCGCTCAACCCTCACCCCAAGCTCAGCCAGGCTGAGCGCCAGGAACTGGTCGAAGCTCTGGCAACCCGGCTCGATGAGACGTGAAGTAATTACAAGTCGTGCCAGTTCAAGGCCAGAAAAGCTGTGCATATCGAGCGGATCAGCTCTTTATCCGCCTTGTCGGCCACACCGTTGCGGTCTACATCGCTGTTGGTAAACGATTCCAGCACCCCGTCGCTGTCGCCGTCATAGGACGCCGCCTTGAACATCAGCGACGTTACGTGCCCCTTTGCTGTGCGCTCATGAAACTCCAGCTTCACCGCATTCGGGCGCCCCGTTTTGCCCAGGTGGTCGACATACAGCGTCAGTGAGCGTCGCAGATGGCAGGCTGGATTGAACCAGTTGAGCGCCAGGAAACTGTTGGCGAACGCCGCCAGCGTGCGTTTATCCAGATCCAGCGTATCCGGTTCGTTGTGCCCCGCCCATTGCACGTCGACCTTGCTATCCGCCGTCATGTCCAGGGCGATCATTTCGTGCATCAGCACGTCAGGGCACCCGGCCTGATGTTGATAGAAGTGCAAAATCACCGTGTCCGGCTGGCCGTTGCCGCACATGTCCCGTGCAGTCGCTTTCAAGTAGCGCATCAGCGTTGCTCCTTTAATTGAAGAAGCAAGCACCTTAGTGACACGCCTGGTGAGGCTCTAGGCGGCGTATCTGCGTTTGGCGTAAGGCCAATCTACTCAGCCAGTAGCCGCGCAGCCTTGGTCTTTAGCACTCCCAGGTTGAGCACCGGCACGTGCACTTCCTTGGCCTGCTCGTCCCAATGACGCATGCGCAGGCTGATCTCGCAGAGCGGATCTTGCTCAAACGCCAAGGCTTCTTCTTGCGTCATCACACCACCCTGGTACTCGAGCGTACGACGACTGGCTTCGCTCAGGCGGGCGTAATAGCCCGGCTGGCTGAAGGTCAGGTAGCGCTTGGCTTGCACGTGATATTCCACCAGCTTGGCCATGCGTTCGCTGAAGCCTGCACGACGCAGGTAATCGGCGCCGAGCCGCTCATGGCTGACCACGCCATAGCCGCCCATGTTGTCGCTGCCCTCGCCGCACAAGTGCCCGATATCGTGGAAAAACGCCGCCAGCACCACTTCATCATCGAAGCCTTCGGCCATGGCCAACTGCGCGGCCTGGGACATGTGCTCGATCTGCGACACCGGTTCGCCGATGTAATCCGCTGTGCCGCGTTGTTCGTACAAGCCGAAGACTTCGGCGATGGTCTGTTCCAGGTTCATCGCGCGGCGCCCCACAGGCTGGTGATATTGCGTTCGGCCATCGCCGGCCCCACGCTCATGCCCACACCCGTGTGCATCAACGCTGCGCTCACGCCCGGCGCCGCCCGCAGGAACGAAAACGGCCCCGGCCCGCGCGAGCCGTACACACCCTGCCAGCGCTCCACCACCTGGATCTTGCACCCAAGGGTCTGCTCGGCCAACTCGATCATCCAGTCATCGACCTGCTCGGCATTGAACGGCGATGCATCGCTGCCGTAGTCATGGGAGTCACCGATGATCAGTTCGCCATGGGGCGTCGGGCTGATCAGCAGATGGATGCCGTGTTCGTGCAGGTGTGGCGCTTCACGCAGGATCTGCGCCTGCACCGGCGCGGCTTCCGGCAAGTCGGCAAAGGCGCCGTAATGCACGCAACTCAAGCCGGTGAGCAAGGCGTGTTGCAGGTTCAAGTTGGCCGCGGGCCTGGCGCGCAGCATTTGCAGGCGGCAGATGCTCGGGTTGAGTTCGGCCATCGCTTCGGCCAGCAGGGTCTGGTAGTCGTGGCCGGAGCACACGATGATCTGCTCACCGCGAAAACTGCCCGCTGTGCTATGCAACTGGCCTGGTTCAACGTCGCGCACCAGGGTGGAGAAGTAGAACTCCACGTTCAGCTCTTGCGCCAGGTAGTTGATCAGCGCCGGGACCGCTTCACGCGAATACAACTGCTGGTCATCCTTGCCGTGCAGCGCAGCGCGGTGATGGCGGAACTGGCCGCCGTACAGGTCCTTCATCGCTGCGCCTTGCAACAGGTCGACGTTGTAGCCGTGTTCCTGCGCACGGCCAGCGCAGAACGCTTCCAGCAGATGCTCTTCGGCTTCGGTGCGGGCGAACAGGTAGGCGCCGTTGCGCTTGAGTTGCAGCCCGGCCACCTGCGCCCAATGGCCCCAGATTTCGCGGCTTTCACGCGCCAGATCGAGCATCGGCCCCGGCGGTTGGCCGGTCACCAGCGCCTGGCCGAAGTTGCGCACCGAAGCGCCCAGGGGCGTGGCGCTGCGTTCGAAGACCTTGACCTTGAGGCCGCGCCTGGCGGCGGCAAAGGCGTGGGACAGGCCGAGGATGCCGGCGCCGATGATCAGCAGGTCGCTGTGGTGTGTCATATCGTGATGTCCTGTTTTGCAGACCGCCATCGGGGGCAAGCCCCCTCCCACGCTGACGGCATTCACAAATCGAAATGTGGGAGGGGGCTTGCCCCCGATAAGGCCAGTAGCCCTAACGAAAAACCTTACTGACCGGCAACCTTCTCCGACTTGCCGTCATAACGCTTGCGCCACTCAGTCAGGATGCTGTCGCGGTTCTTCGACGCCCAGGCAAAGTCGTTCTTGATCAAGCGCTGCTCGTAGTCGGCCGGCAATTCGGTTTGCGGCTTGGCGATGCCCGGCTGGGCGAGCACGGCAAAGTTGTCCTTGTACAGGTCCATGGCCGCCGGGCTGGCCGAGAAGTCGGCGAGCTTCTGCGCGGCGTCCTTGTGCGCGGTGCCTTTGATCACGGCGGTGGCTTCGATGTCCCAGCCCAGGCCTTCCTTCGGCAGGATGATGTCCAACGGCGCGCCCTGGCGTTTCAGCTGTACAGCCGGGTACTCAAACGAAATGCCGATCGGGAACTCACCAGAAGCCGCCAGCTTGCACGGCTTGGAGCCGGAGTGAACGTACTGGCCGATGTTCTGGTGCAGGTCGTCCATGTACTGCCAGCCTTGCTTCTCGCCGAAGGTCTGCAACCAGGCGCTGACATCCAGGAAACCGGTCCCGGACGAGGCCGGATTGGGCATGACGATCTTGCCCTTGTACTCAGGCTTGGTCAGGTCCTGCCAGCTCACCGGCTTGGTCAGCCCCTGTTTCTCGGCTTCGACGGTGTTGAAGCAGAGGGTCGCGGCCCATATGTCCATGCCGACCCAGGCCGGAGGGTTGGCGGCGTCGCGGTAGTGCTTGCCGATCTTGTCCAGGTCCTTCGGCGCGTAGTTGTCCAGCATGCCTTGCTGGTCGAGGATCGCCAGGCTGGACGCGGCCAGGCCCCAGACTGCGTCAGCTTGCGGGCGGTCTTTCTCGGCCAGCAGCTTGGCGGTGATGATGCCGGTGGAATCGCGCACCCACTTGATCTCGACGTCGGGGTTAGCCTGTTCAAAGGCCTTTTTGTAAGTCTTCAATTGCTCGGCTTCGAGGGCCGTGTACACGGTCAACTCGGTCTTGGCGAAGGCATTCAGGCTGAATGCAGTCAGTACGGCAGCGACCAGCGCCAGGGGCTTGAACATGGAACACCTCCTTCAGGATTATTGGCCGGGCGCGGTCTGGCGCCAGGCTTGGGAGCGGCGCAGTGCGCCACGTGAGGCCCACGCCAGCAGCAGCGAGACGCCGGCCGAAGTGAACAGGATCAGGGTCGACATCGCCGCCGCACCGCCCACGTTGCCGGCATCGTCCATGTTCAACACGGCAACGGCGGCGAGGATGGTGTCGGGGCTGTAGAGGAAGATCGCGGCGGACACGGTGGTCATCGCCGACACGAACAGGTAGCGCACAATGTCCAGTAGCGCCGGCAGGCAGATCGGCACCGTCACTTTCAGGTAGTGGCGGTACAGCGGCGCCTTGAGCGACAGCGCGGCGGCTTCGAACTCGGCGTCCAGCTGGCGCAGCGCCGTGGTGGCGGTCATCTGGGCGGTGGTCAAATAGTGCGCAATGGTGCACACCACCAGCAGGGTCATGGTCCCGTAGAACACATGCAGCGGGTTGCCGTTGAGGTTGAAAAAGAACACGTAGCCCAGGCCCAGCACCAGGCCCGGCACGGCCATCGGCACGAAGCTGAGCATGCGCAGGGCCAGGTTGAGGCCCTTCTGGCCCTTGGTTTTTTCCATCAGGTAGGCGCCGGTGAAGATCAGCACGCTGCCGATCAACGCGGTGCACAGGGCCAGGGTCAGGCTGTTGCGATAGGCCAGCCAACCGCCACCCGCCGTGTCTTCGAACTGGTAATGGTTGAGGGACAGCGACAGGTTGTACGGCCAGAATTTCACCAGCGAGGAGTACACCGCCATGCCGAACACCAGCAGCAACACCGCGCAGATCAGCAGCACGATGGCCAGGTAACAGGCGTCTCTCAGGCGCGAGGGCACCGGTTGAAACACTTGTGCACGGCCGCTCATCGAATCGCCGTGACGGCGGCGCAGCCAGGCATCCACCCCAAAGCTGAACAGCGCCGGCAGCAGCAACACCATACCGATCAGCGCACCGCGCCCGAACTGCTGCTGGCCGACCACGGCCTTGTAGGCTTCCAGGGCCAGCACCTGATAATCGCCACCCACCACCACGGGCACGCCGAAGTCGGTGATGGTCAGGGTGAACACCAGGCAAAACGCGGCGAATACCGCCTGGCGCGTGGCCGGCCAGGTAATGCTGCGAAACGCCCGGGCCGGGCTGGCGCCCATGCTGGAGGCGGCATCGAACAGGCGTGCGTCCGCCAGGGACAGCGCCGACAGCAGAATCATCAAGGCATGTGGGAAGGTGTAGATCACCTCCCCCAGCACAATGCCCCAGAAACCGTAGATATTCTCCGAGAGCAACCCACGCAACATGCCCTGGTTGCCGAACAGGTAGACCAGCGCAATGCCCGGCAGCATCGACGGCGCCATCAGCGGCAGCAGCGACATGCCGCGCCAGATCGCCTTGCCGGGAATCAAGGTGCGTTGCAGGGCGTAGGCAAACAGGTAAGCCAGCGGTACGACAAGGGCCGCAACGCTTAGAGAGACTTTCAGGCTATTGCCCAGCAGCCAATGGAAGTTGGCGCTGGTCACCAGCTCCCGCGCCGCCACCAGGCCACCGCCCTGCCCGGCCTCGCTGCTGAAACCGCGCCAGAAGATCGCCAGCAACGGCATCAAGACAGCGAGGCCCAGCAGCAACAGCCACAGCAGTTTGCCGCCGACGACAAAAATGCGGTCGCCGGTTTCGGCCCGGGAAACCTGGCGTGGCAGCGTCATCACAGCGGCCATCTCAGGCAAACACCTGCAGGCTGCGCGGCGGCAAGGCCACCCAGATGTCCTGTGCACCCAGGCGCGGCATGGCTTCCGGGGCCAGTTCGGCGAGCAGCGGGTGGCCGGGCAATTGCTCCAGCTCAAAGCTCATACGGCAGCGGTTGCCGAGGAAGGTGATCTCGCGGACCTTGGCCGGGAACAGGTTTTCTTCATGCACCACCGGGTTGACGCTGATCGCCTCCGGACGGCAGAACAGGCGGCCGGACTTGGCCACGCCGGCATCCTCGGCCAGGCGCATGTTCATCCCGCCGACCTGGGCGTGGCTGGCACTGTTGCGGCTGAACGGCAGCCAATTGCCCTGGCCGACAAACTCCGCCACGAACGGCGTGGCCGGGCGGTCGTAGATCTCCTGCGGCGTGGCGTATTGCTCGACCTTGCCGTTGTTCATCACAGCGATGCGGTCGGCCATCAGCATGGCTTCGTCCTGGTTGTGGGTGACCATCAGCGTGGTGATGCCCAGACGACGTTGCAGTTGGCGCAGCTCGGTGCACAGATGCTCACGCACGCGGGCGTCGAGGGCCGACATCGGTTCGTCCAGCAATAACAATGAAGGCGCGGGCGCCAAGGCACGCGCCAAAGCGACGCGCTGCTGCTGGCCGCCAGACAACTGGCCGGGGTATTTCTTTTCGCTGCCGACCAGGCCCACCAGTTCAAGCATCTGTCCGACGCGCTGGCGCACTTCATCGCGACCACTGCCGGTGAGGCCGTAGCCGATGTTCGCTTCAACGGTGAGGTTGGGAAACAACGCGTAGGACTGGAACAAAATGCCGTAGTCCCGGGCCTGAGGCGGCAGCCGGGACACATCGCGGTTGCCCAAATACAGCTCGCCACTGTCCTGGCGTTCCAGGCCGGCGATGCAGCGCAGCAAAGTGGTCTTGCCGCAACCGGACGGGCCCAGCAGGCACACCAGCTCGCCGGCGGCGACGTCCAGCGATACGTTATCCAGCGCGGTAAACGCGCCGAAGCGTTTCTGGATACCACGCACCCTCATGGGCGCGCCGGGTTGGGTCAGGGCTGTGTTCATGCAAGGCACCTCATCGAACGGATGAAGGCCATGCTAGGGGGGCAATGCGTCCCTGGTGTGGCAGAAAGGCAAAACCCGGTGATAGTGGTATTCGTGGATTTGGGTAGGGCTCTCAGCGGTGAGTTGCCTGGTCTATCGCTATCGGGGTGTAGCCCCCTCCCACATTAGACCCCGTTCTCATGTTGGAACTCGGTCAAGTGTGGGAGGGGGCTTGCCCCCGATTGACCCTCAAGGCGATCACCACGCTTCAGAGCGGCGACATTTCCCGCGCCAACCCCAGAAACGCCGCCGGCAGGCGAGCACTTTTCCGTTCTTTGAGGCAGTACAGATACTCCGGAATCTGCGGCGCATTCTCGATAGTCAGCACGCGCAATTGCGGGTCATGGGGCACTTCCTGGCGAGCGATGATACTGATGCCAATGTTGCGCAACACCGCTTCACGGATCGACTCGCGGCTGCCAATTTCCAGCAAGGGGCCGTAGCTCACGTTGGCGCTTTGCAAGAGTTCTTCAGTCAGGCGCCGCGTGGTTGAGCCCGCCTCGCGCATCAACAATGTGTGCCCGGCCAACGCGCTGAGCGGCACATGATCGAGCTTGGCCAGGGGATGGTTGCGGTGCACCGCCAGCACCAGCGGGTCGGTGCCCAGCACACGGCGAATCAGCCGTGGGTCCTCCAGCAGTTGCGAGGAGGCGGCGACGTCAACACGGTAATCGTCCAAGGCTTCGAGCACCTGCTGGGAGTTACCGATTTCCACCGACACTTCCACCTGCGGCAGGCGTTCACGAAAGGCTTTGACCAGGTCGAGGATGTAGTACGGCGCCGTCGCGGCGATCCTCAGGGCGCCCTGAACCTGGCCGTTGTTGCGCAGGAAGAACTCGATGTCGGCTTCCTGCTGCAACAGCGCCTTGACCATCGGCAGCAGCCGCGCGCCCTCGTCGCTGACGGTGAGGCGACGCCCGCCACGGTAGAACAGCTCAACACCGTATTGGCTTTCCAGGTTACGGATCTGGGTGGTGACCGTGGGTTGGCTCAGGCCGAGTTTTTTCGCCGCCTGGGTAATGCTGCCCAGGCGGGCGACCATGAAAAAGGCCTTTAACTCGGCACTCAGCACACCACCCTCTCATCTCTATTTGCGCAACAGGCGCAGGCCATTGAACACCACCAGCAGGCTCACGCCCATGTCGGCGAACACCGCCATCCACATGGTCGCCATGCCCAGGAACGTGACCGCCAGGAAGATCGCCTTGATCACCAGCGCCAGGGCGATGTTCTGCTTGAGGATACTCGACGTCTGCCGCGACAGACGAATGAAAGCCGGAATCTTGCGCAAGTCATCGTCCATCAGCGCCACGTCAGCGGTCTCGATGGCCGTGTCGGTGCCCGCTGCGGCCATGGCAAAGCCGATCTCGGCGCGGGCCAGGGCCGGGGCGTCGTTGATGCCGTCGCCAACCATGCCAACGCGGTGGCCTTGGCCGTAGAGGGTTTCGATGGCTTGCAGCTTGTCGGTGGGCAACAGGTCACCCTGGGCCTGGTCGATGCCGACCTGGGCGGCAATCGCCTGGGCGGTGTGGGTGTTGTCACCAGTGAGCATCAGGGTCTTGATGCCCAGTTCGTGCAACTGCTGGATGGCTTCGCGGCTGCTGTCCTTGACCGTGTCGGCCACGGCGAACAGCGCTAACGGGCCGGATTTGTCGAGCAGCAACACCACGGACTTGCCTTGTTTTTCCAGCGCGAAGAGTTTCTCTTCCAGCTCCGGCGAGCACAGGCCCAGGTCTTCCACCAGGCGGTGGTTGCCCAGGTGGTAGGTTTCGCCGTTGATCTCGCCGCGTACGCCGCGACCGGCCAGCGCCGCGAAGTTATCCACAACGTGAGTGGGCAGGTTTTTATCCACAGACGCGTTGGCGATGGCCAGTGACACCGGGTGATCGGAACGCCCCGCCAGGCTGGCGGCCAATGCCGGTGCGCTGTCTTCGACGTTGGGGAACAGCGCGAGGTAATCGGTTTGCACCGGTTTTCCGTGGGTGATGGTGCCGGTCTTGTCGAGGGCCAGGTAGTCGAGCTTGTAACCGCCCTCCAGGTACACGCCGCCCTTGATCAGGATGCCTTTGCGCGCCGCTGCCGCGAGGCCGCTGACGATGGTCACCGGGGTGGAAATCACCAATGCACACGGGCAGGCGACCACCAGCAGCACCAGTGCACGGTAGATCCAGTCGAACCAGGCGCCGGCCATGAACAGCGGTGGGATCAACGCCACGCCCAGGGCAAACAGGAACACCGCCGGGGTGTAGATCTTCGAGAAGCTGTCGACGAACCGCTGGGTCGGAGCTCTTGCGCCCTGGGCCTGTTCCACGGCATGGATGATGCGCGCCAGGGTGGAGTTGTTGGCGGCTGCAGTGACTTTATATTCCAGGGAGCCGGCCTGGTTGATGGTGCCGGCGAAGACTTTGTCACCCACCGTCTTTTCGATCGGCAGGCTTTCACCGGTGATCGGCGCCTGGTCGATGGTGGATTGGCCAGCGGTGACTTCGCCATCCAGGCCGATGCGCTCGCCAGGCTTTACCCGCACGATGGCGCCAAGATCGATACTCTTGACCTCTTGTTCAGCCCAAGACCCATCAGCCTGCTGCACGGTGGCCTGCTCGGGCGTCATCTGCATCAAGCCGCTGATCGCATTGCGCGCACGGTCCAGGGATTTGGCCTCAATCAACTCAGCCACGGTGAACAGGAACATCACCATCGCCGCTTCCGGCCACTGGCCAATCAGGATCGCACCGGTCACCGCGATGCTCATCAAGGCATTGATGTTCATGTTGAGGTTTTTCAGGGCAATCCAGCCCTTTTTATAGGTGGTGAGGCCGCCGCTGAGGATCGACACCAGCGCAACGATGGCAATCACCCAGGTCGGTGCGGCGTTGGTGAAGTGCAGCACTTCCGCCCCCAACGCGCCGATGCCGGACAACGCCAGCGGCCACCAGCGTTTCTTGGCGGGCGGTTCGGCGGCGGGGGTGCCTTCTTCGATGGGATCGGCCTGCATGCCCAAGGACTTGATGGCGTCGATGATCGGTGCGGTCGTCGGCAGGACGTGGGTGACGCCGAGGATGCGGTTGATCAGGTTGAATTCCAGTTGCTGCACACCCGCAAGCTTGCCCAGTTTGTTCTGGATCAGCGTCTGCTCGGTGGGGCAGTCCATGGCTTCGATGCGGAAGGTGCTCAGCCGCGAGCCGGCAGTGGGCGCTTCGCTCAATTGCACCAACGCCGGGGCCGGCGTGCCGGAACAGCAGGAGCCGCCGCGGCCGTGGTCATGCACAGGCGTGAGTTTTTTCGGACCATGGTCGTGGTCGTGATCATGCTCGTGTTTATGCGGGGTGTGGATGGAATCGCTCATTCTGTCGCGTCCGTAAAGGTGCCTGTTGCCAAGTAAAGACCCTGTAGCCACTATAGGGTCAAGCACCCATTTGGAGATTGTTACGATGAAAATCGGCGAACTGGCCAAACTGACCGACTGCCCGGTGGAAACCATCCGTTACTACGAGAAGGAAGGCCTGCTGCCGCCGCCGGCGCGCACCGATGCCAACTACCGCGTGTACACCCAGGCGCACACCGAGCGGCTGGTGTTTATCCGCAATTGTCGCAGCCTGGACATGACCCTGGAAGAAATCCGCAGCCTGCTGGGGCTTCGGGACAGCCCCCAGGACCAGTGCGAAAACGTGAATGCGTTGATCGACGAGCATATCCACCATGTGAAAGCGCGGATCGATGGGCTGTTGGCGTTGCAGGAGCAATTGCTGGACTTGCGCCAACGCTGTGGCGGCGGGGACCATTGTGGGATTTTGCAGCAACTGGAGGTCAGCGGAGGTGTTGCCGCCAGCGAGGCCGAGCCCTCACATGTGGGCAGAAGCCACGGCCATTAACTCAGCGAACACGGTTCAAATGTGGGAGGGGGCTTGCCCCCGATGGGGGGCTCCCGCCACCCAATACCTAGCTGATCCACCGCTATCGGGGGCAAGCCCCCTCCCACACAAGCCCACGCCTTAAGCCCAGGACAGCCTTCAGATGGCGACGTCGGCCTTGATGCTTGGGTCGGCGTCGTAACCCACGATCTCGAAGTCTTCGAACTTATAGTCGTAGATCGACGCAGGTTTGCGCTTGATCACCAGTTCCGGCAGCTTCTTCGGCGTGCGCGCCAGTTGGGTGCGGATCTGTTCCATGTGGTTGCTGTAGGCGTGGGTGTCGCCGGTGGTGACGATGATCTCGTGAGGGATCAGGTCGCACTGCTGGGCCAGCATATGGGTGAGCAGCGCCAGCGCGGCGGTGTTGTACGGCAGGCCGAGGAATACATCGGAGCTGCGAATATACAACTGCATCGACAGGTGACCGTCGTGCACGAACGCCTGGTACAGCAGGTGGCACGGTGGCAGGGCTTGCTTGCCGTTGCGCGCGTTTTCCTGCGGGCTCTGGGTTTCGTCGGGCAGGTACTCGACGTTCCAGCCGTGGAACAGGATGCGGCGGCTGTTGGGGTTGGTCTTGAGGGTGTGGACCATGTAGTCGATCTGGTTGATCGTGCCGCCGTCCTTGGTTGGCCAGGCGGTCCACTGTTCGCCGTACACCGGGCCAAGGTCACCCTCTTCGGTGGCCCACTCGTCCCAGATGCGCACGCCGTTTTCGTTGAGCCACTTGATGTTGGTGTTGCCGCTCAACATCCAGATCAGCTCGTTGGCGATGCTTTTGAAGTGAAGCTTCTTGGTGGTCAGCAGCGGGAAGCCGTCGGCCAAGTTATGCCGATACTGACGGGCAAATACGGCCTTGGTGCCGGTGCCGGTGCGATCGCCCTTGGTCAATCCATTGGTCACGACGTCGTTCAGTAGTTCGAGATATTGCTTCATGTTGGTACCCGTATCGTTGAAGCCCGGACCATACGGCCCGGGCATTCGAATTTAAAGCGCGGTGTTCTTCAAAGGTTGCGGGCGGTTGTACGCCCACCACAGCAAGCCCAGGCCGCCGATGATCATCGGCAGGCTGAGGATCTGGCCCATGGTCACCCAACCGAACGCCAGGTAGCCCAGTTGCGCATCCGGTACGCGCACGAACTCGACGATAAAGCGGAAGATCCCGTAGAACAGCGCAAACATGCCGGAAACCGCCATGGTCGGGCGCGGTTTGCGCGAGAAAATGTAGAGGATAAGGAACAGTGCCACGCCTTCCAACGCGAACTGGTAAAGCTGCGATGGGTGGCGCGGCAATTGCGCCGGGTCGCTGAACGGCGGGAACACCATGGCCCACGGTACGTCGGTCGGCTTGCCCCACAACTCGGCGTTGATGAAGTTGCCGATACGCCCGGCGCCCAGGCCGATCGGCACCATCGGCGCGACGAAGTCCATCAACTGGAAGAACGACTTGCCGTTACGGCGACCGAACCACCAGGCGGCGATCATCACACCGATGAACCCACCGTGGAACGCCATGCCGCCCTTCCACACTTCGAAGATCAGTGTCGGGTTGGCGATATACGCCGAAAGATCGTAGAACAGCACATAGCCGAGTCGCCCACCGACAATCACCCCCATCGACAACCAGAAAATCAAGTCGGAGAGTTTCTCCTTGGTCCAGGTCGGGTCGAACCGGTTCAGGCGTCGGGAGGCCAGAAACCAGGCACCGCCGATGCCGATCAGGTACATCAACCCATACCAGTGGATTTTCAGCGGACCGATGGCCAGGGCCACCGGGTCGATCTGCGGGTAAGGCAGCATTGCGACTCCTCGTTAAATCATTCGTTAGGCGTGCGGACCATGCCGGTGTGCGATTAAGCCTGCGTTACAGCCGCTGTTTCAAATTAAGAAGTTCACACGCACCGAAACGCCAGGCATGTTAACGGATGGAAGGCGTGCCGCCCAACTTCGATACGATGGAACGCCTGCCGCTGTATGAGTAGAGTGACAAAAAACACAAAAGGGATCGCCTGATGTGCCTGATTGTTTTTGCCTGGCGGCCGGGCCACGCCCAGCCGCTGATCGTCGCGGCCAACCGTGATGAGTTCTATGCCCGCCCCAGCCTGCCGCTGGCCCAGTGGCCGGATGCGCCAGAGGTGTACGCCGGCCGTGACCAGGAAGCCGGTGGCACCTGGCTGGGCGTGAATGCCGAAGGGCGCTTTGCCGCCCTGACCAATATCCGCGACCCGCATCAGCCGCCGGCCCGTAGGTCACGGGGGGAGTTGGTGGCGCGTTTTCTCAACGGTTCGCTGCCGGTTGAAGAATATTTAGCCGACGTTAACGGCCGTTCGATTGAGTATGCCGGGTTCAATCTGCTGGTGGGCACGCGGGATGAGTTGTGGCATTACAACGCTAATCACAACGAGCCGACGCGGCTGGCGGCCGGGGTATATGGATTATCCAATGCGGGGCTGGATACGCCGTGGCCCAAGTTGCTCAAGGCCAAGGCGGCGTTGAGCGAAGTATTGGCGGACCCGCAGCCGGAGGCCTTGCTGGAAATCCTGAACGATCCGCAGACGGCACCGTTTGCCGATTTGCCGGATACCGGCGTGGGGTTGGCGACGGAGAGCCTGCTGTCGAGCGTGTTTATTGCCAGCCCGAGTTACGGGACACGGGCAAGTACGGCATTGATCGTGAATGCCGACGGGACGCGGCGAATGGTGGAGCGCAGTTTCGGGCCGCATGGCGGGCGGCTGGGCGAAGTCGAAATCAACCTATAACCACACCGAAACCCAATGTGGGAGGGGGCTTGCCCCCGATAGCGATGTATCAGTTAAATGTCTTTTGACTGATACCCAGCAATCGTGGGCAAGCCCCCTCCCACATTTTTAAAGGGTTTTGGCAGAAGCCGGGTTGATCATCCGGGTCAGCCCCAGGTTCTTCAGGGCCAACTGCAACGAGCTGTGGATAACTTGCGGATTATCGATGGTCATCAACTCCGCCAACAGCTCCTTGGCCATGCTCAGTTCAACCTGGCGCAGCATCCACTTCACCTTCGGCAAGTTGGTGGCGTTCATCGACAAGCTGTCAAAGCCCATCGCCATCAACAACACTGCCGCCGCCGGGTCACCAGCCATTTCACCGCAGATGCTCACCGGCTTGCCTTCGGCATGGGCGTCGCGCACAACGTGTTGCAGGGCTTGCAGCACAGCCGGGTGCAGGTAGTCGTAGAGGTCGGCCACCCGTGGGTTGTTACGGTCCACAGCCAGCAGGTATTGAGTCAGGTCGTTGGAACCCACTGACAGGAAGTCCACCTGCCGTGCCAGCTCCTTGGCCTGGTACACCGCCGCCGGGATTTCGATCATCACACCAATCGGCGGCATCGGTACGTCGGCGCCTTCGTCGCGTACTTCGCCCCAGGCGCGGTGGATAAGATGCAACGCCTCTTCCAGCTCATGGGTGCCGGAGATCATCGGCAGCAGGATACGCAGGTTGTTCAGGCCTTCGCTGGCCTTGAGCATGGCGCGGGTCTGTACCAGGAAGATTTCCGGGTGGTCGAGGGTGACGCGAATGCCGCGCCAGCCGAGGAACGGGTTGTCTTCTTTGATCGGGAAATACGACAGTGACTTGTCGCCGCCGATGTCCAGGCTGCGCATGGTCACCGGCAACGGGTGGAAGGCCTGCAGTTGCTCGCGATAAATCGCCAGCTGCTCCTTCTCACTCGGGAAACGCTGGTTGATCATGAACGGCACTTCAGTGCGGTACAGCCCCACCCCTTCAGCGCCGCGCTGTTGCGCACGGGCCACGTCAGCCAGCAGGCCGGTGTTGACCATCAACGGTACACGATGGCCATCAGTCGTCACGCACGGCAGTTCGCGCAATGAATCAAGGCCCTGCGCCAGTTGCTTCTCTTCCTCAACCACTTCGGCGTATTGCTTGCGTAGTACTTCGCTGGGGTTGGTGAACACTTCACCGCGATGGCCATCGACGATCATGTCGATACCATCCACCTTGGAATACGGCAGGTCCACCAGGCCCATCACCGTCGGGATGCCCATGGCTCGGGCCAGGATCGCGACGTGGGAGTTACCCGAACCCAGCACCGAGACCAGGCCCACCAGTTTGCCTTCCGGCACTTCGCCCAGCTGGGTCGCCGTCAGTTCTTCACTGACCAGGATAGTCTTGGCGGGGAAGACCATGTTGGTAGTGCGATCTTCCTGCAGGTACGCCAGCAGACGGCGACCAAGGTCGCGCACATCCGAGGCCCGTTCGCGCAGGTAGGCGTCGTCCATCAGTTCGAAACGGTTGACGTGATCGGTGACCACCTGGCGCAGCGCGCCCTGGGCCCACTGGCCGGTCTTGATCACGGTCTTGACTTCATTACCCAGCGACGCGTCGTCGAGCATCATCTGGTATACGTCGAACAGCGCGCGCTCTTCGGGGCGCAGTTGTGTGGCCAGCTTGGTCGACAGGTTGCGCATGTCGGCGCGCACGCCTTCCAGGGCGGTCTTGAACAGTTTGATTTCAGCGTCAATGTCGGTGACGGTCTTGTCTGGCACCACGTCCAGATCTGCCGGTGGCAACATGACCACCGCCGTACCGACCGCCGCGCCCGGTGAACCCGGCACGCCAACGAACTTGGCTTCCTGGATGCCCTTGCCCTCACGCCCCAGGCCGCGAATCGAGCCGGTGGCTTCGGCGTGGGCAATAACCCCGGCGAGCTGCGCGCTCATGGTCACGAGGAAGGCCTCTTCACCCTCGTCGAACTGACGGCGCTCTTTCTGCTGGATGACCAACACGCCGACGACGCGGCGGTGGTGAATGATCGGCGCACCGAGGAACGAGGCGTAGCGCTCTTCACCGGTTTCGGCAAAGTAGCGATAACGCGGGTGATCGGCCGCGTTTTCAAGGTTCAGGGGTTCTTCACGCGTCCCCACCAGGCCCACCAGACCTTCATTGGGCGCCATGCTGACCTTGCCGATGGAGCGCTTGTTCAAGCCCTCCGTGGCCATCAGCACAAAACGGTTGGTCTCGGGGTCCAGCAGGTAAACCGAGCAGACCTGGCTGCCCATGGCTTCCTTGACGCGCAACACAATAATCCCCAACGCCGCCTTGAGATCCTTGGCGGAGTTAACTTCCTGGACGATCTTGCGCAGCGTATTGAGCATGGCTCGGGGTCGAACTCCGTCGTCAGTCGCGCGCTAAAAGGCGCGGGGCAAGCTCTTTGAGCGCGCGACGATAAACCTCGCGCTTGAATGTCACCACCTGGCCCAACGGGTACCAATAGCTGACCCAGCGCCAGCCATCGAACTCCGGTTTACCGGTCAAATCCATCCGCACCCGCTGCTCGTTGGAGATCAGGCGCAGGAGAAACCATTTCTGCTTCTGGCCGATACACAGCGGTTGGCTGTGGGTACGCACCAGGCGTTGCGGCAAACGATAGCGCAACCAGCCACGGGTACAGGCCAGAATTTGCACATCTTCGCGCTCAAGGCCGACTTCTTCGTTCAACTCGCGGTACAAGGCGTCTTCAGGGGTCTCGTCGGGGTTGATTCCACCTTGAGGAAACTGCCAGGCATCTTGGTTGATTCGGCGAGCCCATAGCACCTGTCCGGCATCATTCGTAAGAATAATCCCGACATTAGGACGGAAACCATCGGGGTCGATCACGGCAACAACCTCGCAAACGCATGTCGCCGCATTGTTCCACAAAGGTTGATGAAGCGGCAACGAGGCTTCGTACCTTATGTGCACTCTTGTGAAAAGACCGTATTCTGGACGCCTTTTTACAGACTTTTCAGCGAGTAACTGCAATGCGCCTGGCTTTATTCGACTTGGACAACACCCTTCTCGGCGGTGACAGTGATCACGCCTGGGGCGATTACCTCTGTGAACGCGGGATTCTCGACCCGGTTGCCTACAAGGCCCGCAACGACGAGTTTTACCAGGACTACCTGGCCGGCAAGCTGGACAATGCCGCCTACCTGAACTTCTGCCTGGAGATCCTCGGCCGCACCGAGATGGCCCAGCTGGACGAGTGGCACAACGACTATATGCGCGACTGCATCGAGCCGATCGTGCTGCCGCTGGCCATTGAGCTGCTGGCCAAGCACCGCGCCGCCGGTGATACGCTGGTCATCATCACCGCCACCAACCGTTTCGTCACCGCGCCAATTGCCGCACGCCTGGGCGTTGAAACCTTGATCGCCACCGAGTGCGAGATGGAAAACGGCCGCTACACCGGGCGCAGCACCGATGTGCCGTGCTTCCGTGAAGGCAAGGTAACGCGCTTGAACCGCTGGCTGGAAGAAACCGGGTACAGCCTGGAAGACAGCTACTTCTATAGCGACTCGATGAATGACCTGCCGCTGCTGGAGCAGGTGACTCACCCGGTGGCGGTGGATCCGGATCCGAACCTGCGGGCCGAGGCCGAGAAGCGCGGCTGGCCGGTGATCACGCTGCGCAGCTGATGAAGCTATCGGGGGCAAGCCCCCTCCCACACTTGATCGGGTTCACACGGTCAACATGTGGGAGGGGGCTTGCCCCCGATGCAGACGACTCGGTCCAAAGCCTTAAACCGGCTTGGCGCCCATCAGACCGGCAATTGCCACAAACCCCACCAGACTGACCACCGCCAGCACCAGCGTGAAGTTCAGGCTACCGCCCTCGCCTTTGCGCAAGCGATTGAGCCGCGCCACCAGCCAGAACCAGGCCAACGCCGCCACGGTATAGAGGATGCTGGAACCCAGGATCCAGGTCTGGCCCAGCGGCCAGCCGACCAAGTGCACCAGCCACCAGCCGGTAAACGGCATGCTGACCACGCATACGCCCATCAGTAGCCAAACAAACGCCCACGGGCGCCGCACGGTCACCGCCGGGCCGGCGCTGCGTTTGCGCCAGGCCAGCAATGCCAGGCCAAGGCCGCTGAGCAGCAACACCACGGTGGCTGCCATGTGGATAACTTTCAGGGTGGTCAGGGTTTCCATGTGTCGTTTTCCTTAAAGGCCGCCCCCATCAGCGTAGTCGCTCAACCGAGGAACAGTGTGTAGGCCGGGTTATCGCTTTCATCCCAGTACGGGTAGCCGATGGCTTCCAGGGCGGCCGGTACCAGGTGACGTTCATCCGCCGGCACTTGCAGGCCGGCGACTACACGGCCATCAGCTGCGCCGTGGTTGCGATAGTGGAACATCGAGATGTTCCAGCGCCCGCCCAATTTGTTAAGAAAGTTGAACAACGCCCCCGGACGCTCCGGAAACTCGAAGCGCAACACCACTTCATCGCTGACCTTGGCCGCGTGTCCGCCGACCATATGGCGAATGTGCAACTTGGCCAGTTCGTTCTCGGTCAGGTCCAGCACCGGGAAACCCTGGCGGGTGAGGCTGGCGATCAGTGCGCTGCGCGGATCGTTTTCCGGGTGGGTCTGCACGCCGACAAAGATGTGCGCCTCGCTGCCGGAGTGGTAGCGGTAGTTGAATTCGGTGATCTGGCGTTTGCCCACGGCCTCGCAGAACGCCTTGAAGCTACCGGGCTTCTCGGGGATGGTCACGGCGATGATGGCTTCGCGACCTTCACCCAGTTCGGCGCGCTCGGCCACATGGCGCAGGCGGTCGAAGTTGACGTTGGCGCCGGAGTCGATGGCGACCAGGGTCTGCCCGGTGACGCCACGGGTCTCGACGTACTTCTTGATCCCAGCCACGCCCAAAGCCCCTGCCGGCTCGGTGATGGAACGGGTATCGTCGTAGATGTCCTTGATCGCCGCACAGATCTCGTCGGTGTTCACGGTGATCACTTCATCCACATAGTCCTTGCAGATGTCGAAGGTGTGCTGGCCGATCTGCGCCACCGCCACGCCATCGGCAAAGATGCCCACGGTCGGCAGCACCACGCGTTCGCCAGCAGCCATGGCGGCTTGCAGGCAGTTGGAGTCGTCCGGCTCGACGCCGATGATCTTGATCTCGGGGCGCAGGTATTTCACGTACGCCGCAATACCGGCGATCAGCCCGCCGCCGCCCACCGGTACGAAAATCGCGTCCAGCGGCCCAGGGTGCTGGCGCAGGATCTCCATCGCCACGGTGCCCTGCCCGGCAATAGTGTGCGGATCATCGTAGGGGTGGATATACACGTAGCCTTTTTCGTCGACCAGTTTGAGCGAGTAGGCCAGGGCTTCCGGGAACGAATCGCCATGCAGCACCACTTTACCGCCACGGGAGCGCACGCCTTCAACCTTGATTTCAGGCGTGGTCTTGGGCATCACAATGGTGGCCTTGACCCCCAGCACCTTGGCCGCCAGGGCCAGGCCCTGGGCATGGTTGCCGGCCGACGCGGTGACCACGCCGCGCGCACGTTCTTCGGCGCTCAGTTGGGTCAGCTTGTTATAGGCGCCGCGAATCTTGAACGAGAACACCGGCTGCAAGTCTTCACGCTTGAGCCAGACCTGGTTGCCCAGCCGCTCGGAGAGCTGGCGGGCGGTCTGCAGCGGGGTTTCTACGGCAACGTCGTAAACGCGCGAGGTGAGGATCTTTTTGACGTACTGTTCAAGCATCGGCGGATATCACTGGGCGGGTTGGGCAGGGCCAAGGAGTCTAACCCAGCGTTTGGGCGGGCGACCACACGAATCCAGAGGTTTTGTTGGGTTATACTCGCGCCCCTCGATAACTCCCCGCCCGTTCCGGAGCCCGCATGACCCAGGATCAACTCAAACAGGCAGTGGCCCAGGCCGCCGTCGATTTAATCCTTCCTAAACTCGACGACAAGAGCATCGTCGGTGTCGGCACCGGCTCCACCGCCAACTGCTTTATTGATGCACTGGCCCAGCACAAGGGCGCATTCGATGGCGCCGTGGCCAGCTCCGAAGCCACCGCCGCACGCCTCAAGGGCCATGGCATTCCGGTGTACGAACTCAACACCGTGAGCGACCTGGAGTTCTACGTCGACGGCGCCGATGAAAGCGACGAACACCTGAACCTGATCAAAGGCGGCGGCGCAGCCCTGACCCGCGAGAAGATCGTCGCCGCCGTGGCCAAGACCTTCATCTGCATCGCCGACGCCAGCAAACTGGTGCCGGTACTCGGCGCCTTCCCACTGCCGGTGGAAGTGATCCCGATGGCCCGCAGCCACGTGGCCCGCGAGCTGGTCAAGCTGGGCGGCGACCCGGTGTACCGCGAAGGCGTGCTGACCGACAACGGCAACATCATCCTCGACGTGTTCAACATGCAGATCACCAACCCGGTGGAGCTTGAAACCCAGATCAACGCGATTGTCGGCGTGGTCACCAACGGCCTGTTCGCGGCGCGTCCGGCCGATGTGCTGCTGCTGGGCACTTCGGAAGGCGTGAAAACCCTCAAAGCCTGAGCACACCGCTGAGCTAATGTGGGAGGGGGCTTGCCCCCGATGAGGGCGTGTCAGTCAACAGATAGTTGGCTGATACATCGCTATCGGGAGCAAGCCCCCTCCCACATTGGTTATGCCATGTTTTCAGGGACTGGTTTTCTTGAAGACGTAGAACAGGTTCGGCTCGCTGACGAGGTACAACGCGCCCTCGTCATCCATGGCGATACCTTCGGCCTGCGGCACCCGCTTCGTCAGGCCATGGCGCCCGTTGAGCAGTGACAGACTGCTCAGCGGGCGACCGTCGATATCCAGTTCCAGCACCAGGAACGACTCATCCGACAGCGCCACCAGATGGCCGCTGCGCTCATCGTATTGCAGGCTCGACAGGTCACGCACAAACAACCCGGCATCCCGCTTGGGGTTGTTGATCACGTGCACCGAGTAGGTTTTTTCCGGCTTGAAATGCGGGAAGCCGTGCACCTCGTAGATCAGCATCGGGTCGCGCTCCTTGGCCACGAACAGGCGCTTGCCCACGGAGTCATAGGCCAGGCCTTCAAAGCCCTTGTTGCCACCGACATGCACACCCAGGGTCATCTGCTCCGCATCGGCGGCGTCGAGGAATTGGGTGTCGTCGTCCACGTGCACCTTGATCAGCCGCTGCTGGCGCTCATCGCTGATGACATAGATGTTGTCGCTGATGAACTCCACGGCTTCGGCATCGCCAAACCCGATCAAGGGGATGCGCCGCAGGATCTTGCCCTCCTGGGACAGTTCGATCAGTTCGGCGTTTTTATTGGTGACGGTGAACAGGCTTTTGCGCACCGGATCGTAGGTCAGGGCCGAGACATCGTCGTCGAGCCCCTCGATGACCTTGGCTTCCAGCGTTACTTGGTAGTCCGCCAGGCCGATCGAACGTTCATCGGCCGGCTGGCGCCACACTTGCCAATTGAACCAGGCACGTTCGAACAGGCGAAAATGCTGCGCAACGGCCCCGGCGCTGACCAGGGCGATCAGCGCAAGCATGATGAACAGGGGTTTGGGACGGGCTAGTCGTTGCATCGGGCGGACTCAAATTCAAAAGTGGCGAATGAATATCACGCCCGTCTGAATTTAAACTTAAACACGCCCGGATGTCTGGCAGATGCCGCTCACAGAGACCTATCTGACGTAATCGGTGTGCTATTTCTGCTTTTCGAACCGGTAGAACAGGTTGGGCTCACTGACGATGTACAGCGTGCCGTCCTCGTCCATGGTCACGCCTTCCGCCCGAGGAATGGTGTGTTTAAGGCCATTGAAGCCGCCGAGCAGGGTCATGAAGCTCACTTGCTCACCCTTCTCGTCCAACTCCAGCAGCAGGTGGGAGTCGGCCGACAGCACCAGCAAATGGCCGGTACGCGGGTCGACGGCCAGGGCGGAGAGGTTGCGCATGTCCAGTTCTTTACTCGCCAGCTTTTGTTTATCGCCCGCCAGGGTCGGGCCGCCGTCGCTTTTCCAGGTGAACAGCGCGGGCGGGCGCTCTTCGCCAAGGATCAACTGCTGGTTGCGCTTGTCCCAGGTGATGGCTTCGAAGGCCTTGTTCTGGTCCTTGGACGGGCCGAGGTCATAGCTGGTGAAGTCGGCCTTGTTCAGTTGGGTGGTGCTCGCATCGACCTTGACGACGGTCAGGGTGTGCTGGCGCTCGTCGACCACCGCCAACAGGCCATTTTCCATCACCGTCACGCCTTCCGGGTTGTCCCAGCCGTTGAGCGGCATCTTGCGCAGCACATCGCCTTGCAGGCTCAACTCAGCCAGGAACGGGTTTTTGCCCATCACGGAAAACAGGGTTTTGGTCTGCGGGTTGTAGGCGACGTCAGACGCTTCGTCCTTCTCCATCCCCGGCAAGAGCTTGCCATCGATGACCGCATGGTAGTCCGGCAGCCACACACTCTGCTGGCGCGCGGCAGGTGTTTCAAAGCGCTCCAGCAACCACAGCACACCGCGGTCGTCCCAGTGCATGGCCCAGGCCACGCCATACAGGATCACCCCTGTCAGCAACAGCCAGGAATACCAGCGCATGGCAAAACGGGAACGCGGCTTGGGTGTAGCGGAGGGCTGGGACACGGCCATTGGGCGCTTTTTCCGGAAAGTCAGCGTTAGGTGATAGCACAGGAACAACAGGCCTGCGCGCACGAGGCTGAGGATTATCCGGATGGCGTGTGAAAAAAATGCAAAAGCCCGCAGGTGAAATGTACTCGGACCCAATGTGGGAGGGGGCTTGCCCCCGATTGCTGAGTGTCAGGCAACAGATGTCTGACTGATAAACCGCTATCGGGGGGAAGCCCCCCTCCCACAATGTTGACCGCGCTTTGTCAGTGCTTAACGAACAACGCTTTCAAAGCGATTCTGGCCCGCCAATTCCAGCACCAACTCATCCCCCACATTCAGCGGGCCCACTCCGGCCGGGGTGCCGGTGAGGATCACGTCGCCGGCCTGCAGCGAGAAGCAGCCGGCCATGTGCTGGATCATCGGGATGATCGGGTTGAGCATCTGCGCGCTGTTGCCGTCCTGGCGCACTTCACCGTTGATGGTCAGGCGGATGCCGATGTCGGTCACGTCGGCAAAGGTGCTGCCCACCACGAACGGTGCAATCACCGCCGCGCCGTCGAAGGACTTGGCGATTTCCCACGGCAGGCCCTTGGCTTTCAACTCGGCCTGCTTGTCACGCAGGGTCAGGTCCAGGGCCGGGGCGAAGCCGGAGATGGCGTCCAGTACTTCTTCACGGCTGGGCTTGTTCGACAATGGCTTGCCGATCAACACCGCGATTTCCGCCTCGTAATGCACCGAACCGCGCTCGGTGGGGATCGTGAAACTGTCGCCCAACGACACCACGCAGCTGCCTGGCTTGATGAACAGCAACGGCTCGGTTGGCACCGGGTTGTCCAGTTCCTTGGCGTGTTCGGCGTAGTTACGCCCGATACACACCACTTTCCCCACCGGAAAGTGGATGTTGGTGCCGTCGACATACTTATGCTGGTAGCTCATGGAACGACTCCTTCAGGGCGGTTAAACAGCGAAGATCTTGCCAGGGTTCATGATCCCGTTCGGGTCGAACACCGCTTTCACTGCCTTCATGTATTCGATTTCAACCGGCGAGCGGCTGTAGGTCAGGTAATCGCGCTTGGTCATGCCCACGCCGTGTTCGGCGGAGATCGAACCGTTGTACTTCTCGACGGTTTCGAACACCCACTTGTTCACGGTGGCGCACTTGGCAAAGAACTCGTCCTTGCTCAGGTTTTCCGGCTTGAGGATGTTCAGATGCAGGTTGCCGTCGCCGATGTGACCGAACCAGACGATCTCGAAGTCCGGGTAGTGTTCGCCGACGATCGCGTCGATTTCCTTCAAGAACGCCGGTACTTTGGAGACAGTCACCGAAATATCGTTCTTGTATGGGGTCCAGTGGGAAATGGTCTCGGAGATGTACTCGCGCAGTTTCCACAAGTTGTGCAGTTGGGTTTCGCTCTGGCTCATCACGCCGTCCAGCACCCAGCCCTGTTCCACGCAGTGCTCGAAGGTTTCCAGCGCGTGGTTGGCGACTTCTTCGGTGGTGGCTTCGAATTCCAGCAGCGCATAGAACGGGCATTCGGTTTCGAACGGCGCCGGCACGTCGCCACGGCCCATGACCTTGGCCAGGGCCTTGTCGGAGAAGAATTCGAAGGCGGTCAGGTCCAGTTTGCTCTGGAACGCGTGCAAGACCGGCATGATCGAGTCGAAGTCAGTGGTGCCGAGCACCATGGCAGTGAGGTTCTTCGGCGCACGGTCGAGGCGCATGGTGGCCTCGACCACAAAGCCCAGGGTGCCTTCGGCGCCGATGAACAGTTGACGCATGTCGTAGCCGGTGGCGTTCTTGATCAGGTCGCGGTTCAGCTCCAGCACGTCGCCCTTACCGGTGACGACCTTCATGCCGGCCACCCAATTACGGGTCATGCCGTAGCGAATCACCTTGATCCCGCCGGCATTGGTGCCGATATTGCCGCCAATCTGGCTGGAACCCGACGACGCGAAGTCCACCGGGTAGTACAGGCCTTTTTCTTCGGCGACGTTCTGCAATTGCTTGGTGACCACGCCCGGCTGGCACACGGCGGTGCGGTCGGTGAGGTTCACATCGAGAATCTGGTTCATGTAGTCGAACGACACCACCACTTCGCCGTTGGCCGCCACGGCAGCGGCCGACAGGCCAGTACGCCCACCGGATGGCACCAGCGCGACCTTGTGGATATTGGCCCAACGCACAATGGCCTGGACCTGCTCAGTGGTCTTGGGGAAGACGATGGCGGTCGGCGCGGGTGCGAAGTGCTTGGTCCAATCCTTGCCGTAAGCCTCCAGGGAGTCTGCATCGGTCAGCACTTTGCCGGGCTCAACCAGGGTCTTTAGCTCATCAATCAGGGCAGGATGGGTCATCGACAGAACTCTCGAACAATTCATGGTCATCCTGAGAACGCTTCACGTCGCAGGAATGAGTGTTTAGCGGGGCGCGTATGCTAGCATACCGCCCCCGCAGGACAGAGCCCAAGGGCGTTTCTGCGGTGACGGCTTTCCTGCCGTCCGGGTCAGCTTATGTGATCCGATTCCCTGCCATTTTTCTCCGGGATACAGGTTTACGCAGATGAGCAAGACTTCTCTCGATAAGAGCAAGATCAAGTTCCTTCTTCTGGAAGGCGTCCACCCATCGGCCGTCGAAGTTCTGAAGGCCGCCGGGTACTCCAGCATTGAGTACATCACCAGTTCTCTGCCGGAAGCCCAGCTCAAGGAAAAGATCGCCGACGCGCACTTTATCGGCATTCGCTCCCGCACTCAGCTGACCGAAGAAATCTTCGATCACGCCAAGAAACTCGTGGCGGTCGGCTGTTTCTGCATCGGCACCAACCAGGTCGACCTGTCTGCTGCGCGCGAGCGTGGCATCGCGGTGTTCAACGCACCGTACTCCAACACCCGTTCCGTGGCGGAGCTGGTGCTGGCCGAGGCCATCCTGTTGTTGCGCGGCATTCCCGAGAAGAACGCTTCCTGCCACCGTGGCGGCTGGATCAAGAGCGCGGCCAACTCCTTCGAGATCCGTGGCAAGAAGCTGGGCATCATCGGCTACGGCTCGATCGGTACCCAGTTGTCGGTCCTGGCTGAAGGCCTGGGCATGCAGGTGTTCTTCTACGACACCCTGACCAAGCTGCCATTGGGCAACGCCACCCAAGTGGCCAGCCTGACCGAGCTGCTGGGCATGTCCGATATCGTGACCCTGCACGTTCCGGAAACCGCTGAGACCCAGTGGATGATGGGCGAGAAGGAAATCCGCGCCATCAAGAAGGGCGGCATCCTGATCAACGCGGCACGCGGTACCGTGGTCGAACTGGACGCCCTGGCCGATGCGATCAAGGACAAGCACCTGATCGGCGCCGCCATCGACGTGTTCCCGGTCGAGCCTCGCTCCAACGACGACATCTTCGAAAGCCCGCTGCGTGGCCTGGACAACGTGATCCTGACCCCGCACATCGGCGGTTCCACCGCTGAAGCCCAAGCCAACATTGGCCTGGAAGTGGCCGAGAAGCTGGTCAAGTACAGCGACAACGGTACCTCGGTATCGTCCGTGAACTTCCCGGAAGTGGCCCTGCCGGCTCACCCTGGCAAACACCGTCTGCTGCACATCCACCAGAACATCCCTGGCGTGATGATGGAGATCAACAAGGTCTTCGCGGAAAACGGCATCAACATCTCCGGTCAGTTCCTGCAGACCAACGAGAAGGTCGGCTACGTGGTGATCGACGTCGACGCCGAGTACTCGGACCTGGCGCAAGAGAAGCTGCAGCACATCAACGGCACGATTCGTAGCCGCGTGTTGTTCTAAGGTTTCAACCGCACCACGAAAAAGGGAGCCCCTCGGGGCTCCCTTTTTTGCATCTGAACAAATCTTACTTGACGTTAACCGTGATCACTTTCGAGGCTACAGTGGGCTCGAACTGGCGGTGCACGTTATCGCCCGCTACCAGCTGCAAGGTGTGCTTGCCTGGGGCCAGTGTCAGCTCGGTTTCGGTTTGCGCCTTGCCGAAATGAATCGAGGTGGCGGTGGCCGGGATCGCCTCGTCTGCTTTGAGCGACGTCACGTCCTGGTCGACCAGCAGGTGATGGTGACCGGCACCGGGCACCTGCTTGTCAATCGGTTCCAGGTCCAGACCCTTCACGCCAAACTTGACGGTGAAGGTCTTGTCGACGGTCGCGCCATCTTTGGGCGAGACGATAAACACCTCGGCGCCTTTGGGGGCGGGGGTGCGCGGAACATCAGCAGCATTCGCCAACATCGAAGCACCCAGCATCAGGGAGGCCAGGGTGGCACGGGACAAAAGGGCTTTCATTCGCTTCTCCAGTTTTTCTGTGAAATCTGTAGGGTTATGACAACTTCGCGACAAATTGCTGTCCAAGGCACTCGACACCATAGCAAAGCGATGCTGACCGGCGCCTCGCACATAAAAATTCTCTAGGAGTGACCATGCGCTTTTCGCCTGGCCTGTTACTGCTGCTTCCCCTTCTGAGCCCCCTGGCTCACGCCGAACTGGTCGATGATGTGTTCGATCGTGGCGAACTGCGCATCGCCCTTGAAGCCAATACGCCACCGTTCAACTTCAAGGACGGCGACAAACTCACCGGTTTTGAAGTGGAACTGGGTGAACTGCTGGCCAAGGAAATGGACGTGCGCTCCTCGTTCATCACCACCGATGACGCCGACTTGCTGCCAGGGGTGGCAACCGGCAAGTACGACGTGGCCATCAACCATATCGCTAAGACTGCCGACCTTGAGGATCAGTTCGATTTCAGTGCGGCTTATCGCGAGAAGCCCGATTTGGTGATCCCGTTCCAAAAGGGTAACCCCGCGTTCAAGACGAGCCTGGACGGCGCGCTGAAACGGCTGAAGGAGGATGGCCGATTAAAGGCGCTGTCGCAGAAGTGGTTTGACGCAGAAGCCCCGACTACAGCTGCGCCAGTGCCCGCGCAGCCTCAGGCAACTCCAGCTCACTGAACACCTGAACGCCGTGGCGCTTGAGCAGCGCCGCGGTTACGCCCTCGCCACTCACTTTCACGCCGGTAAACGTGCCGTCATAGGTGAGCAGGCTGCCACAGGACGGACTGTTGGCCTTGAGCACGGCGATACGGATGTCGTGGCGCTGCACCAGCACGAGTGCCTGGCGGGCACCATCAAGGAACGCTGCGCTGAAATCTTCGCCCTCAGCCGTCAGCACCTGGGCACGCCCCTCCCACACATCCACGCCCTGCCCGCCGGGGATCTCGGCAGCAGGTCGTGGCGTTGGCAAACCACCCGACACTTCCGGGCAGATCGCAACCACACGCCCCTCCGCCTGCCACGCCGCCAATTGGTCGAACGGCCCGCTGGCCCCGCCGTCGTAACGCACCCTGTGCCCGAGCAGGCAGCGGCTGATCAGAATCTTTTGCATGCTTAAAACCAGCCTTTAGGTAAAACAGGCGATAGGTACCCTGTGGCGAGCGGGCTCGCCACAGTGCAGTGTTCGCACTTAATGGGATGGTATCAGCCAGATATGGCCGGTTTTTCAAAGACCTTGAAAGGCATGATGCTTAAAACGGCTCGTTGCCCCGCCGGCGAAACCAGCCGGTGAGGGACAGGCGTTCGCGCGTGGCGGGCATCACTTCGTGGGGCACCTCGCCCGACAGGAACACCACCAGGCATCCGCCAGTGGGCACCACATCGTATTCGACGCCGTCCTTGAGGTACATGCGCAACTGGCCGCCATGTTCGGGCAGCCAGGCGTCATTCAAGTAGATCACCGCCGAGACCATGCGCCGGTCATCGTCGCGGAAACGGTCCAGGTGCTTGAGGTAAAACGCCCCCGGCGGGTACATCGCGAAGTGGCTTTCGAAGTCCTCCAGGCCAAGGAACAGACCACGGTTCATCGCCAGGCGCAGGCTATCCATCACCGCCATGTAAGTGTCGCAAACCGCCGCATCGCCCTCTTCCAGCCACTGGATGTGGTCACCGCGAATGCCTTCGCGGATCTCCTGGGCCGGGCCGCGCCCTACCGCCGCCGGGGCCAGCTCACCTTCGGCCTTGCGTTTACGGCACTCAGCCGCCAGCTCCAGGGTCAGTACCTGGGGCAGGAAGCCGTCCTGTCGCGACCAGCCCTTTTCGGCCAGGTCGTCGACAATACGTTGCAGCAAGGGGTGATCGAGGGGTATTTGCATGGCGCGCATAGTATCCATACGCCTGTGAATCCGACAGAGCCGCCGAGCGTCTGAATGCACTTTAGTCAGGTGACTGATAGGACTTCTCGACAAATCCTACGCCCGACACGGACAATAGTGGCCGACTGACAGGAGTCCCTATGCGTCGTTTGTTTTTTTCCTTGCTGATGTTCTGCGTTTTGCCCGCCTGGGCAGACGGCCATGACCAGTTGTACAAGGTCGCCGGCTGGGCCGAACAACGTGCGCATTTCAATGACGCCCTCAGTGCCGCCCAGCAACGCTACCGCAATAGCCTGCCGCCGGCGGTGTACCAGGCGCTGGTGGACAACAGCAGTAAACGCTTTGCCGCCCAGGCGGTGGACCAGCGTGCCGAAGCACAGCTGCGCAAGCACCTGCCGGACCCGAAGCCTGCCCTGGCGTTTTTTCAATCGCCCCTGGGCCGCAAGATTGTTGCCGCCGAACTGCTCGCCACCCGCCGCGACCAACTGGCGAAAAACGCCCAGGGTTTGCCGAAAGTCGAAGCCGACGCCACCCGCAGCCTGATCATCGGCCACCTGGCCCAGGCCCTGCCGGCCCGTGAAGCCGGCGCGGAAGTCAGCCTGGCGATTGCCGGCGTGGCGGCCGACAGCCTGAGCCAGATGATCCCCGGCCTGCTGGGCGGCGGCCAGGCCCAGGGCATGTTGAATGGTCAACGTGAGCGGTTGATGCAGCAGATCGACAAGGACCTGAACAACACGCTGCTGTACGTCTATCGGGATTTGTCCGACCCGGAGCTGGAAGAGTTCGCGACGTTTGCGGAGTCGCCGGAGGGTAAGGCGTATTACCAGGCAGCCCTTGCCGCTATTCGCGCCGGGCTGGCGGTCGGGCAAAGCACTTCCAGCCTTACGCAGTAAAAAATGTGGGAGGGGGCTTGCCCCCGATTACAGTGGGTCAGCTACAGATAAGCTGACTGATCCACCGCTATCGGGGGCAAGCCCCCTCCCACATTTGGATCGCGTTAGTTCAGGTGTTGGGTGAGATAGCTGAAGTACTGCTCGCGAATCTCCGGAATCTCATTGGCCAAGTGATGCCTGCCACGCGGCAGCATCAACACCTCCGGCTGGTCGAACTTGCTGCGCAACACCTGCAGGTTGTGCTGCCAATCAACAGTCATATCCTCTTCACCCTGCACAATCACCGGCCGCCGCGGACTGCGCGGTGCGGCTTCGATGCGTTTGATCCAGCGCGCCAGGGCCCCCACCCAGGCAGTCGGCAATTGGCGCGGCTGCAGCGGGTCGGCTTCAAGGAACGGTTTGAACGCGGGGTCGTGGGTGTTTTCGCTGAACCGTCGCGCAATGCCTTTGACGAAGGGGCGCAGCAGGTAATAACTGACTTGCGACCAGCCCCAGGCACGCGGGCGCACCAGGGGGGACAGCAGGAAGGTCTTGCCCTGGGCCGGGCTGTCGGCGCCGTGGTTGAGCAGGTGGTCCACCACCACCGCGCCGCCGGTGCTTTGCCCGAACAGGTGCCAGGGTTGCGGCAACTGCAATGCTTCGGCCTGGGCAAACAGCGCCTGCACCACGTGCTGGTACACCGCGAAATCATCGATGCTGGCACGCGCACCGCTGGACAGCCCATGTCCGGGCAGATCGCAGGCGATCACCACAAAACCCTGGTCCAGCGCCCACTTCACCACATGGCGGTACAGCCCCATGTGGTCATAGAAGCCGTGGAACATGAACAGCGTCGCCACAGGCTTGGATGGCCACCACACTTGCGCGACCACCTCGAAACCGTCCACCTCGAAGCGCCCCAGGCGACTCACGGCCTGGTCCAGCCCGTAGAAACGCTGGTAGACCCGTGCCTCGGCTGAAAGCGGTTGCGCATCCACCAGGGGCCGCAAGCTTTCGCGCAGATGATCGGGGTCAAAGGTGACGGGCATAAAGGCTTCCAGACTGGCGGCGAAGATGAATATCGAGCTGCGATATTCATCTGTCAGGACAAGCATGGCAAGCTACGCGACCTTCGAGGATACATCTGAATGCGACAGCCCTACCGCACCGCCCTATTCGCCAGCCTGGTCCTGGTTATCTGCGCCGGCGTGCTGTGGGCAGCATATGACTGGTTCCAGGGCCGCTACCTGCGTGCCTTCAGCGAACACACGGCGGTGTTTTCCGGCGACCCATTGAAGCTGCCCGCCGACCTCGCCGGCCCCGGCCCGATCCGCCTGGTGCACTTCTGGGACCCGGCCTGCCCGTGCAACGTCGGCAACCAGCAGCACCTGGGCGAGCTGATCGAGCAATACGCGCCCCAAGGCGTCGAGTTCTACGCCCTGCAAAAGCCCGGCAGCCACGGCCAACTGCCCGACAACCTGCGCACGATGAAAACCCTCGCCGCCCTGCCCGGCGCCGACCAGGTGCCGGTCAGCCCGGCCGTGGGGATCTGGGATCGCACAGGCAAGCTCGCGTATTTCGGCCCCTACAGCGAGGGCCTCACGTGCAATTCCAGCAACAGCTTTATTGAGCCGATCCTCAAGGCCCTTGAAGCGGGGCGCGAAATAAATGCTACTCACACCCTGGCAGTGGGCTGCTATTGTTCGTGGCCAAAAGGCTCGTAGCCCGCCTCTCTCTTGGTAAGGAATGTTCATGAAGCGCGTCTTGCAGGTGTTCGCGGTTCTGGTCGTGCTGGCTGCCCTTGGCGCAGGCGCGTACGTCTATAGCAAACAGCCCACCCGCCAGGGCACGGTGACGCTGGCCAACCTGCAAGGCTCGGTCACGGTGCGCTACGACGACCGTGGTGTGCCGCATATCCGCGCCGAGAACGAAACCGACCTGTATCGCGCCCTCGGCTATGTGCATGCCCAGGACCGTCTATTCCAGATGGAGATCATGCGGCGCCTGGCGCGTGGTGAACTGGCCGAGGTGCTGGGCCCCAAAGTGCTGGAGACCGACAAGCTGTTCCGCAGCCTGCGCATTCGCGACCGCGCCGCGACCTATGTGGCGCAACTGGATCATGAGTCTGCGCACTGGAAGGCCCTGCAAGCCTATCTGGACGGCATCAACCAGTATCAGGACAGCCACGCCCGCCCGATGGAGTTCGACGTGCTGGGCATCCCCAAACGGCCGTTCACCGCCGAAGACACCATCAGCGTCGCCGGGTACATGGCCTACAGCTTTGCCGCCGCGTTTCGCACCGAGCCTTTGCTGACTTACGTACGTGACCAATTGGGCAGCGACTACCTGAAAGTCTTCGACCTCGACTGGCAGCCCAAGGGCGCCCTCAACCTCGCCGCCAGCGACTGGCAGGCCCTCGGCGCCCTCGCCTCACTGAGCGAACAGGCCCTGGCCGACAACGGCCTGCCGCAGTTCGAAGGCAGTAACGCCTGGGCCATCAGCGGCAACCGTACCAAGAGCGGCAAGCCGTTGCTGGCGGGTGACCCGCATATTCGTTTCTCGGTGCCGTCGGTGTGGTACGAAGCGCAGCTGTCGGCGCCGGGTTTCGAGCTGTATGGCTATCACAACGCACTGGTGCCGATGGCATTCCTGGGACACAACCTGGATTTCGGCTGGAGCCTGACCATGTTCCAGAACGACGACCTCGACCTGATCGCCGAGAAGGTCAACCCGGACAATGCCAACCAGGTCTGGTACCACGGCCAGTGGGTCGACATGACCCGCACCGAGCAACAGATCGCGGTGAAGGGCCAGGCGCCGGTGACGTTGACCCTGCGCCAATCGCCCCACGGCCCGATCATCAATGACGTGCTCGGCGAGAACGCCGGCAAGACCCCGATTGCCATGTGGTGGGCGTTCCTCGACACCCAGAATCCGATCCTCGAAGGCTTCTACCAGCTCAACCGCGCCGACACCCTGGCCAAGGCCCGAGCCGCTGCAGCCAAGGTGTCCGCGCCGGGCCTGAATATCGTGTGGGCCAACGCCAAGGGCGATATCGGCTGGTGGGCGGCGGCGCAATTGCCGATTCGCCCGGCCGGGGTCAACCCCGGTTTCATCCTCGATGGCAGTACCGAACAGGCCGATAAACCGGGTTTCTACCCCTTCAGCGCCAATCCGCAGGAAGAAAACCCGGCACGCGGCTATGTGGTGTCGGCCAATGCTCAGCCCGCGTCGCCCACCGGTATGGAGATCCCCGGCTATTACAACCTGGCCGACCGTGGTCAGCAGTTGAATGCGCAGTTGAGCGACAAGAGCGTGAAATGGGACGTGAACAACAGCCAGGCCTTGCAACTGGGCACCACCACCGCTTTCGGCCCGCGCCTGCTGGCGCCGCTGTTGCCGGTACTGCGTGAGGTGGTCAAGGACCCGGCACAGTTGAAACTGGTGGAGCAGCTTGCACGTTGGAAAGGTGACTACCCGCTGGACTCCACCAGCGCCACGCTGTTCAACCAGTTCCTGTTCAACCTGACCGACGCGGCCTTCCACCCGAAACTCGGCGACGGCATGTTCAAGACCCTGCTCACCACCCGCGTGATCGACGCCGCCCTGCCACGCCTGGCCGCCACGCCGGATTCGCCGTGGTGGGACGGCAAGCGCGCTGACACCGTCAAGCTCGCCTGGGACAACAGCCTCGCGCACCTCAAGGCCACCCTCGTCGATGACCCGAGCCAATGGCAGTGGGGCACCGCGCATACCCTGACCCACGGCCATCCATTGGGCATGCAGAAGCCTTTGGACAAGGTGTTCAACGTCGGCCCGTTCCCTGCGCCGGGCAGCCATGAAGTGCCGAACAACCAGTCGGCCATGATCAGCCCGGCGCCGTGGCCGGTCACCTACGGCCCCTCGACCCGCCGCTTGATCGACTTCGCCGATGCGGCTCACGCACTGACCATCAACCCGGTCGGGCAAAGTGGCGTGCCGTTTGACCGACACTACAGCGACCAGGCCGAAACCTACATCGAAGGTGGCTACGAACAGGCGCACTTCACCGATGAGGAAGTGACGGCCAATACGCGCGGGACGCTAAAGCTGTTGCCCGCCAGATAACCGCTTAAAACGCGCTCCCACATTGGATATACGCTACAGCGGCTACCGTGCCCGCACACGCCCCGGCGCCTCGCCGTAGGTTTCCTTGAATTTCTTGCTGAACGCCGCCTGGGACTGGTAACCCACCTGGGCGGCGATATCCAGCAGGCTCAGGTGCGACTGGCGCAACAGGTTGAACGCCAGCTCCATGCGCAATTGGGTCAGCAGCACCCACGGCGATACGCCCGCGACTTTCACAAAGGCCCGCGTGAAGGTGGCGCGTGACATCGTCGCGGCGGCCGCAAGGCTATCGATGGTCCACTCATGCCCTGGATCGGCCAGCATGGCTTGCCAGGCCTTGCTCAGGCGCTTGTCGTTAAGCAACGCGAAGGTGCCGGCGACCGGGGCCTGACGGGCGAGCCAGGCGCGCAGGATCAGGGTGAACAGCGCCGATGACAACGCATCGATAAACGCGCGGGCGCCCAGTTGCTGGCCGTCCGCTTCGCTGCGCAATAACGCGATCAACGCCGCCAGTTGCCCGTCGCCCTGCCACTCGCGACTGGACACCACCAGGTACTCCGGCAACGCGCCAAGCAGCAGCGACTGACGGTTGTAGTGAAAGCTGCCGCAGAGCATGTCCAGGTCCCGCTGGTCACCGCCCAGGCGGTGCACCGTGAGCACACCGCCTTCGATGACCTTGGGCTGCATCGGCCGGATCCGCGCGCCCTGGCTGCGCAGCAAATGCGTGGCACCGCCGGGCATCAGCAAAATATCGCCCTGCTCCAGGGTCACTTGCTGCCCACCCGACAACTCGGCGCGGCAGGTGCCACTGAGCACGATGTGATAGGGCGCGATACCCAGGCTTTCCGGCGCATGATCCAAGGCCCAGTCGCCCTGGAACTGGCAGCGCAGATCCAGGCTGCCGCGCAGGTTGGCCAGTGCGATAAGCGTGTCGATCGAATTCATTTGCGAGCATCGGTCAAAAACATGAGCGGATTGAACAATAACGCCGCCCCCGAACGGAAGACACTGGCTCCACACCACCCAACCCGTTGAGGAGTTACCGCAATGTTCAATAACTGGTCCGACTTGCTGCCTACCGTGAAGAAAGCCTTTGGCGCGCTGGGCAAGAGCAACCCGAAGATGGTCAAAGCCTACATGGCGCTGGGCGAAGCTGCCGAGGAAAACAACGTCCTCGATGCCAAGACCCGTGAACTGATTTCCATCGCCGTGGCCATCACCACCCGCTGCGACGGTTGCATCGGCGTGCATGCCGACGCGGCCATCAAGGCTGGCGCCACCCGCGAGGAAGTCGCTGCCACGCTGGCCACCGCAATTTCGCTGAATGCCGGCGCGGCGTACATCTACTCGCTGCGCGCGCTGGAAGCCTACGACACGCTCAAACCGGCGCCGCAAAGTTAAGCCGGAACTGTTGCGGCGTCACGCCCAGCCGGCGGTTGAACACACTGCGCATGTGCTGGGCATCACGAAAGCCACATTGATAGGCCACGGTCTTCAGCGGTGTGGGGCTGCTTTCGAGCATCACCCGCGCCGCGTCTACCCGCGCCCGCTCGACAAACTCCGCCGGCGTGATCCGCGCCTCACGGGCAAACACCCGGGAAAAGTTGCGCGCACTCATGTTGGCGGCCTTGGCCAGGTCGGCAATGGTCAGGTCCCCGGTCAGGTTCGCCAACACGTACAACTGCACCAACGCCACCGCCGAGGTGGTTTCGGCATGGGGCGTCAGAAACGGGCTGAACTGCGACTGCCCGCCCGACCGCTGGGTGAACACCACCAGGTGCTTGGCCACGCTCAATGCGACTTCCGGGCCATGGTCCTGGGCCAGCAGATACAACGACAGATCGATGCCCGCCGTCACCCCGGCCGAGGTGTAGAGATTGCCGTCCTGCACGTAGAGACGGTCGGCTTCGACCTGGGCCGTGGGGCACAGGCGCGCCAGGTCAGCGGCATCGTTCCAGTGGGTGGTGACGGTTTTCCCGTCCAGCAGCCCGGCGCGGGCCAGCATGAAGGCGCCGTTGCAGATCGAACCGAAGCGCTGCGCACGCGTCGTGGCGCCACGCAACCAATCATCAAATTCGGCGCCAAAGTCGTCGAAGGGTAACTGCGGGCCGCCCGCGACCAGCAGCAGGTCATGGGGCTGAAGGGCTTCGCTGTAATGCCGGTGGGCCTGCAATGAAAGGCCGTTGGAGGCGGCCATGCTGCCGTGGCCAACGCCAATGACCTCCAGCTGGTAATGGTCCTGCGGCGGCAGAAAACGGTTGGCTTCGCAGAACACGTCCATGGGACCGGTCACATCCAGTGACTGGACGCCGGGGAAGATCAGGATGGCGACGGTTTTGCTCATGAGCAGGCACACCTTCTCTAACTGGATAAACACAGAACCCCTGTGGGAGCTGGCTTGCCTGCGATGCAGACGCCTCGATCATTCAGGTATACCGAGTCGATGCTATCGCAGGCAAGCCAGCTCCCACATTTGACCGAGTACACCTTTGGCACGATGTACAACCACATTGGCCGGGATCGCGCCCTCACCGCGATAGCCCCATCACTGGCACGCGACCAGACTGGAATCTTTCCAGAGGAGAACCACCATGAGCACCACCATCGCCGGCATCCAGATCCCGGACAGCGCCCTGGCCAAGGCCACCACAGAGTACATCCGCGACGTCGAATCCGACCTGCTCTACCATCACTCGCGCCGAGTGTTCCTGTTCGGCGCCTTGAGCGGTGAACGCAAGCAACTGGCCTACAACCCGGAGCTGCTTTACGTCGGCGCGATGTTCCATGACCTGGGCCTGGTGGAAGGCCATCGCAGTGACAACGAGCGCTTCGAAGTCGACGGCGCCAACGCTGCGGCCGCGTTCCTCAAGCCGTACGGGCTGAGCGATGACGATATCGAACAGGTGTGGCTGTCCATCGCCCTGCACACCACACCGGGTGTGCCGCAACATTTGCGCCCGACCGTGGCACTGGTGACGGCCGGCGTTGAAATGGACGTGCTGGGCATGGACTATGCCGCGTTTTCCAGCGTGCAGCGCGAAGCCGTGGTGCATGCGCATCCACGCGGTGAAGGGTTCAAGGAGTGCATCATCTGCGCGTTTGCCGACGGCTTGCGCCATCGCCCGCAGACCACGTTCGGCAACGTGAAGACGGATGTGCTGGTGGATCAGGAGCCGGGGTTCAAGCCGATGAATTTTGTGGAGGTGATCCGCAAGTCGCCGTGGGTCGCATAGTTGACTTGAAATGCAATCAAATGTGGGAGGGGGCTTGCCCCCGATGGCAGTGTGTCAGTCACCCAATCAATTGACTGATACACCGCTATCGGGGGCAAGCCCCCTCCCACATTGCTCCACACCAGTCTTTAGACCGGTGCAGCCGCCCGGCGCTTGTCCGGCTGCTGCCAGCCATCCGCCGCTGCTTCTTCGATGGCCTGCTGGATCGCCTTTTTGCGCATCTCTTCGGCACGCCGGCTGAAGAACCACACCAGGAAGGTCACCAGCGACACCGCCAGCAGGATCAGGCTGGCCACGGCGTTGATCTCGGGTTTGACCCCAAGGCGCACCGCCGAGAACACTTCCATCGGCAGGGTCGTCGAACCCGGCCCCGACACGAAGCTGGCCAGTACCAGGTCATCCAGGGACAACGCGAACGACATCATGCCGCCCGCCGCCAACGACGGCGCGATCATCGGGATGGTGATCAGGAAGAACACCTTCCACGGCCGCGCGCCGAGGTCCATCGCGGCTTCTTCGATCGACAGGTCCAGCTCACGCAAGCGCGCCGACACCACCACCGCCACATACGCCGCACAGAACGTGGTGTGGGCGATCCAGATGGTGACGATGCCACGCTCCTGGGGCCAGCCAATCATCTGCGCCATGGCCACGAACAGCAGCAACAGCGACAGACCGGTGATCACTTCCGGCATCACCAACGGCGCGGTCACCAGGCCGCCGAACAGCGTGCGGCCCTTGAACTGGCTGATGCGCGTCAGCACGAAGGCCGCCAACGTACCCAGCGCCACCGCCGCCACCGCCGTGTAGCAGGCGATTTCCAGGGAGCGCGCCACCGAACCCATCAACTGGGTGTTGTCCAAAAGGCCCACGTACCACTTGATCGACCAACCACCCCACACCGTCACCAGTTTGGATTCGTTGAACGAGTAGATCACCAGGATCAGCATCGGCAGGTAGATGAACAACAACCCCGCCACCAGCATGAAACTCGAGAAACTGAAGCGCTTCATATCTTGCCCTCCATCTCTTTGGCTTGGCTGCGGTTGAACAGGATGATGGGCACGATCAGGATCGCCAGCATCACCACCGCCAGGGCAGAGGCCACCGGCCAGTCACGGTTGTTGAAGAATTCTTGCCACAACACTTTACCGATCATCAGGGTTTCCGGGCCGCCGAGCAGTTCCGGGATCACGAACTCGCCCACCACCGGGATGAACACCAGCATGCAGCCGGCAATGATGCCGTTCTTGGACAGCGGCACGGTGATCTTCCAGAAGCTGTTGAAGGTGCTCGAACCCAGGTCGGATGCGGCTTCCAGCAGGCTCTGGTCGTGTTTCACCAGGTTGGCGTACAGCGGCAGGATCATGAACGGCAGGTACGAATAGACCACGCCGATATACACCGCGATGTTGGTGTTGAGGATCTGCAGCGGCTCGTTGATCAACCCGATGGACAGCAGGAAGCCATTGAGCAGACCGTTGTTGCTGAGGATGCCCATCCACGCATACACGCGGATCAGGATCGCGGTCCAGGTCGGCATCATGATCAGCAGCACCAGCACGGTCTGCATCTCTTTGCGCGCGCTGGCAATGGCGTAGGCCATCGGGTAGCCGATCAACAGGCACAGCAACGTGCTGAAGAACGCCATTTTCAGCGAGCCCAGGTAGGCGGCGATGTACAACTCGTCGTCGCCGAGCATCGCGTAGTTGCCCAGGTTGAGCACCAATTGCAGTTTCTGCTCAACGAAGGTGTAGATCTCTGTGTACGGCGGGATCGCCACGTCGGCTTCGGCAAAACTGATCTTCAGGACAATGAAGAACGGCAGCATGAAGAACAGGAACAGCCACAGGAAGGGAATGCCAATGACCGCATGACGGCCACTGGGCGTTATTCGTTGCAGGCGGCGCTTGAGCTTCTTCATGTTCATGAGCGCAGTACCACGCCGCTGTCGTCTTCCCACCATACGTACACCTGGTCACCCCAGGTCGGCCGCTGGCCACGGCGTTCGGCGTTGGCGACGAAGGACTGCACCAGCTTGCCGCTCGGCAGTTCGACGTAGAACACCGAATGGCCGCCCAGGTAGGCAATGTCGTGCACTTTGCCGCTGGACCAGTTGTGCTCGCAGGTCGGCATTTCGGTGGTGACCAGCAGTTTTTCCGGGCGGATCGCGTAAGTCACCGACTTGTCTTCCACCGCCGTGGCGATGCCGTAGCCCACATAGATGTCGCGGTCCAGGTCGGCGCACTTGAGCACCGCGTGGCCTTCGGCGTCATCGACTACCTGAGTGTCGAAGATGTTGACGTTGCCGATGAACTCGCACACCAGGCGGCTGGTGGGCGTCTCGTAGATGTCGATCGGGCTGCCGATCTGGGCGATCCAGCCCAGGTGCATGATCGCGATGCGCTCGGCCATGGTCATGGCCTCTTCCTGGTCGTGGGTCACCATCACGCAGGTCACGCCCACACGCTCGATGATCTCCACCAACTCCAGTTGCATCTGCGAACGCAGCTTCTTGTCGAGGGCGCCCATGGGCTCATCGAGCAGCAGCAGTTTCGGGCGCTTGGCCAGGGAACGGGCCAGGGCCACACGCTGACGCTGGCCGCCGGACAACTGGTGCGGCTTGCGCTTGGCGTACTGGCTCATTTGCACTAGCTTGAGCATCTCGGCCACGCGGGCGTCGATCTCGGCCTTGGGGATCTTGTCCTGTTGCAGGCCGAACGCGATGTTCTGCGCCACGGTCATGTGCGGGAACAGGGCGTAGGACTGGAACATCATGTTGATCGGCCGCTCGTAGGGCGGCATGTCGGTGATGTCCTCGCCGTCGAGGTAGATGCGGCCCTCGGTCGGGCGCTCGAAACCTGCAAGCATGCGCAGCAAGGTGGACTTGCCCGAACCCGAACCGCCGAGCAGGGCGAAGATCTCGCCCTTCTTGATTTCCAGGGACACATCGTCCACGGCAATCGTCTCGTCGAACTTCTTCGTGACCCGGTCGATTTTGACCAGCACCTTCTTCGGTGTCTGGTCCCCTTCGAGGGCTTTCTTATAGGCGCCGGAGGCAACTGCCATTTACGAAACTCCCAGAAAAAAAGAGTGCAGCGGACCCAATGCGGGCCTGCCTTGGATAGTTTGAGCCTTACTTGCCCGTCTTGACCTTGGTCCAGCTACGGGTCATCAAGCGTTGCACTTTCGGGGGTAGCTCGAAGTTGACGAAGGTCCTGTCGAGTACCGCCTGCGGTGGGTAAACCGCTTCGTCCGTGCGTATCGATTGCTTCATCAGTTTGTCCGCCCCTGGGTTAGGGTTGGCGTAACCGACGTAATCACTGACCTGGGCGATCACCTCAGGTTGCAGCAAATAGTTGATGAAGGCGTGGGCTTCCTTGACGTTGGTGGCATCCTTGGGGATCGCCAGCACGTCGAACCACAGGTTGCCGCCTTCCTTCGGAATCGCGTAGGCGATGTTCACGCCCTTGCCCGCTTCGCTTGCGCGAGCCTTGGCCTGGAACACATCGCCGGAGAACCCGGCGGCCACGCAGATGTTGCCGTTGGCAAGGTCCGAGATGTACTTGGAAGAATGGAAGTAGGTCACGTAGGGCCGCACTTTCAGCAGCTTCTCTTCGGCCTTCTTGTAGTCATCCGGGTTCGTACTGTTAGGGTTCAGGCCCATGTAGTTGAGCACTGCCGGCAGCATTTCGTCCGCCGAGTCCATGAACGACACGCCGCAGGTCGCGAGCTTCTTCATGTTCTCAGGCTCGAACAGCACGGCCCAGGAATCGATATGGTCCACGCCCAGCACTTCCTTCACTTTATCGACGTTGTAGCCGATGCCATTGGTGCCCCACAGGTACGGCACGGCGTACTGGTTGCCCGGGTCGTTCTTTTCCAGGCGCTTGAGCAGCGCCGGGTCGAGGTTGGCGTAATTCGTCAGCAATGACTTGTCGAGCTTCTGGAACGCCCCGGCCTTGATCTGCTTGCCCAGGAAGTGGTTGGACGGCACCACCACGTCGTAACCGGTACGCCCGGCCAGCAGCTTGCCTTCCAGGGTTTCATTGGAGTCAAACACGTCATACACAGGCTTGATGCCACTGGCCTTTTCAAAGTTGGCCAGGGTGTCGTCGCCGATGTAATCCGACCAGTTATAAATATGCACGGTCGGTGCGGCCTGCACGCTCAACGTCAGCGTGATACCTGCACCCACCAGCAAGGCTTTGCGAAATAAAGAAATTGGCAAGTGGAGGTCCTCTTAAATAGTTGGGCCTTAAAGTTGTTGCCCGGCAACAAAACCGGCGCGCAACTTACCCTCGATAAACCGATCCGGCAAAACTTTCTGTCATTTAATTGTTTCGATAACCACCGCGCCAGGCGCGGTGGTTAACAAAGACCGGTTATTTACCGGACTTGATCTTGGTCCAGCTGCGTGTCATTTCACGCTGGGTTGCAGCCGGCAGGTCGGCGATCGCGTAGAGCTTGGCCTGCACATCCGCTGGCGGGTAGATGCCCGGGTCGCTGGTGATGTCTTTGTCGACCAGTGCAGTGGCTTTCTCGTTACCGTTCGGGAAACGCACGCTGTTGGTGATCGACGCCATGACTTCCGGCTTGAGCAGGTAGTTCATGAACTTGTAGGCCGCGTCGACGTTCTCGGCATCTTTAGGGATGGCGACCATGTCGTAGAAGCTGCCAGCGCCTTCTTTCGGAATGTCGTAGGCCACCTTGACCTTGCCACCGGCTTCAGCCGCACGGGACTTGGCCTGCTGGATGTCACCCGAGTAACCCACGGCGACGCAGATGTTGCCGTTGGCCAGGTCGGAGATGTACTTGGACGAGTGGAAGTAGCCGATTGAAGGGCGGATCTTCAGGAACAGGTCTTCGGCCTGTTTCAGGTCAGCCTTCTTCTGAGTGTCGGTCGGCAGGCCCAGGTAATGCAGCGCCACCGGCAGCATTTCGGTTGGCGAATCGAGGAAGCTCACGCCGCAGCTTTTCAGCTTGGCGATGTTCTCAGGCTTGAGCAGCACGTCCCACGAATCGATCTTGTCCACGCCCAGCGCGGCCTTGACCTTCTCCGGGTTGTAGCCGATGCCGATCGAACCCCACATGTACGGGAAGGCGTGCTTGTTGTCCGGGTCGCTGACCGACACGGCTTTAAGCAGGGATTTGTTCAGGTTGTCGTAGTTGGACAGCTTGGACTTGTCCAACTCCTGGTAAACGCCGGCCTTGATCTGCTTGGCGAGGAAGTTGTTCGACGGCACGACGATGTCGTAACCGGACTTGCCTGCCAGCAACTTGGCTTCCAGGGTTTCGTTGCTGTCAAAAACGTCGTACACCACCTTGATGCCCGACTCTTTTTCAAAGTTGGCGATGGTGTCCGGTGCAATGTAGTCGGACCAGTTGTAGACGTGCAGCACTTTATCGTCTGCCTGGGCCGCGCCCGCCATTGCGCCCATCAGGGACAAGGCGAGGAGGGTCTTGCCAGCGTTCTTCAAACCTAATGCCTTCATTTGGTGATGCTCCGATTTTTTCTTTTTTGGGCCACAAGCTTTCATTGTTGAGTAGCCCAGCCAAAGGGCAACAAAACAGGGCGACAGTCTGGCAAGTTCCGAGGCCGGCTTTCAACCAAAGCCTCACTTATAACTGCCCAGGGACGCAGCGCCCGAAAGCTGCTGCGTTCTGAGCCTAGCACTTAGCCCTGCAATGCCGCCAAAGTCAGGTCCAGGCACTGCCGAGCCTTGGTCACCAGCTCGTCGATTTCTGCCTTGCTGATCACCAGCGGCGGCGAAATGATCATGGTGTCGCCCACGGCGCGCATGATCAGGCCATTTTCGAAGCAGAACGTGCGGCAGATCATGCCGACGCCCTTGCCTTCGTAGCGTTTGCGGGTGGCCTTGTCCTGCACCAGTTCAATGGCACCGAGCATGCCCACGCCGCGCACTTCGCCCACCAGCGGATGGTCCGCCAATTCCCTCAGACGTTTCTGCAAATACGGTGCCGTTTCGTCGTGAACACGGTTAACGATTTTTTCATCGCGCATGATGCGGATGTTTTCCAGCGCTACCGCAGCGGCGACCGGGTGACCGGAATAGGTGAAGCCGTGGTTGAAATCACCGCCTTCGTTGAGGACCGCCACCACGTCATCGCGCACGATCAGGCCACCCATGGGGATGTAACCCGAGGTCAGGCCCTTGGCGATGGTCATCATGTGCGGCTTGAGGTCGTAGAAATCGCTACCGAACCACTCACCGGTACGGCCGAAACCGCAGATCACCTCATCGGCAATAAACAGGATGTCGTACTTGGCGAGGATTTCCTTGATGCGCGGCCAGTAGGTGTCTGGCGGCACGATCACGCCACCGGCACCCTGGATCGGCTCCGCAATAAACGCACCTACGTTGTCCACGCCCAGCTCCAGGATCTTTTCTTCCAGCTGGTTGGCGGCCCACACGCCGAATTCTTCCGGGCTCATGTCGCCGCCTTCGCCAAACCAGTACGGCTGGGCGATGTGGGTGATGCCCGGGATCGGCAAGTCGCCCTGCTCATGCATATAGGTCATGCCGCCCAGGCTGGCGCCGGCCACGGTGGAGCCGTGGTAGCCATTCTTGCGGCTGATGATGGTTTTCTTGTTTGGCTGGCCCTTGATCGCCCAGTAGTGGCGGACCATACGCAACATGGTGTCGTTGCCTTCGGAGCCGGAACCAGTAAAGAACACGTGGTTCATGCCGGCGGGTGCGATGTCGGAAATGGCCTTGGCCAGTTCCAGCACCGGCGGGTGTGCGGTCTGGAAGAACAGGTTGTAGTACGGCAGTTCTTTCATTTGCTTGGCGGCGGCGTCAGCCAGTTCATCGCGACCATAACCGATCGCCACGCACCACAGGCCGGCCATGCCGTCGAGGATCTTGTTGCCTTCGCTGTCCCACAGGTAAACGCCGTGGGCTTTGGTGATGATGCGCGGGCCTTTCTCTTTCAATTGCTTGAAGTCGCTGAACGGCGCCAGGTGGTGATCACTGCTCAAGGCTTGCCATTCACGGGTTTGCGGGTTGTTGCTGGACATACCAATCTCCTAGACTTTTCAGTTAAGGGCGCGCGGGTTGCCCCGTGCGCCCGGCGCATCAGACGGCGAAGAGCAGGAATTCCCGCTCCCACGAACTGATCACGCGCTTGAAGTTTTCATGCTCGGCCCGCTTGACCGCGACGTAGCCTGTGATGAATTTCTGACCCAGGTATTTCTCGATGGTCTTGCTGTTTTCCATGCGTTCCAGGGCGTCTTCGATGGTCAACGGCAGGCGCAGGTTGCGCCGCTCGTAACCACGGCCCACCACCGGCGCGCTCGGGTTATGGCCTTCGACCATGCCGATGTAGCCGCACAACAGGCTGGCGGCAATCGCCAGGTACGGGTTGGCGTCGGCGCCCGGCAGGCGGTTTTCCACCCGGCGGTTCTGCGGGCCGGCATCCGGTACGCGCAGGCCTACGGTGCGGTTTTCTTCGCCCCATTCCACGTTCACCGGCGCCGAGGTGTCGGGCAGGAAGCGGCGGAACGAGTTCACGTTGGGGGCAAACAGCGGCAGCAGTTCAGGGATGAATTTCTGCAGGCCGCCAATGTGGTTGAGGAACAGCTGGCTCATGGTCCCGTCTTCATTGGAGAAGACGTTCTTGCCGGTGGCGATGTCGATGATGCTCTGGTGCAGATGCATCGCGCTGCCGGGCTCGCCGGTCATCGGCTTGGCCATGAAGGTGGCGGCCACGTCGTGCTTGAGCGCGGCTTCGCGCATGGTGCGCTTGAACACCAGGATCTGGTCGGCCAGGGACAGGGCATCGCCGTGACGGAAGTTGATTTCCATCTGGGCCGTGCCGTCTTCGTGGATCAGGGTGTCGAGGTCCAGCTCCTGCAGTTCGCACCAGTCGTAAACGTCTTCGAACAACGGATCGAATTCGTTGGCCGCTTCTATAGAGAAGGACTGGCGACCGGTTTCCGGGCGCCCGGAACGGCCAATCGGCGGTTGCAGCGGGAAGTCCGGGTCTTCGCAGCGCTTGGTCAGGTAGAACTCCATCTCCGGCGCCACGATGGGCTGCCAGCCTTTGTCGGCATAGAGTTTGAGGACTTTCTTGAGCACGTTGCGCGGCGACAGCTCGATCGGGTTGCCTTGCTTGTCGTAGGTGTCGTGAATCACCTGGGCGGTCGGCTCGATAGCCCATGGCACCAGGAACACGGCGTTCTGGTCGGGGCGGCAGATCATGTCGATGTCGGCCGGGTCGAGCAATTCGTAATAGATGTCGTCTTCGACATAGTCGCCGGTCACGGTCTGCAGCAGAACGCTTTCGGGCAGGCGCATACCCTTTTCGGCAATGAACTTGTTGGTCGGCGAGATCTTGCCCCGGGTGATACCGGTGAGGTCGCCAATCATGCATTCGACTTCTGTGATCTTGTGGTCTTTCAACCAATCGGTGAGCTGGTCGAGGTTGTTACTCATAAATGCCTCTGGGCTGGGTTTCCTGGCACCCATTAAAGGCCAGGCGTTGTTTGACGCAGCATCCGCGTCGTTTTTTCGTTCAGGGTAGGAGCTTACCTGCCATTTGCTGCTGCGTTGCATTCCTCACGCCAAAGTTGTGCGCAATCTTGAGCAGCACGCGGCTCGCACGCCGTTCGGTGGCAGATGAAGAGGCAAAAAAGAGGTCGGCCCGGGCGTCAAGAATATTGGCCGGGGAGCGCGCTATCACGCGGGAGGAATGTACGGATGACACAGCCTGGCTGAAGCAGGCCAAGACGCCGTTGGGCGGCAGGTGAAACATGAAGCACCCCGGTATTATTGCTGTTATGGGTTTGAATCGAGCTTAGCCTTGTTCATTTTTTTACACAACACCCCCGTAAAAAATACAACACGGCCCGCTCAAGCCTGCGAGTCCCAAGCCGTTCAAACCCAAAAAACCGCCCCAAAAGGCCCCAAAAAAGCCTTCGTGGCGCTTTTTTAGGGCAAAAAAGGCCTTGCTTGACTTCGGCATGCCGTTCGGGTTGACTGAAACCAGAAAAGATCAATGATTGATATTTTTAACAACAAAGGTGTTGCATCATGTCGGTACCCCCGCGTGCCGTTCAGCTTAACGAAGCGAACGCGTTCCTTAAGGATCATCCTGAGGTTCTGTACGTAGACCTTCTAATTGCGGATATGAATGGTGTGGTGCGCGGCAAGCGCATCGAACGCACCAGCCTCCACAAGGTTTACGAGAAGGGCATTAACCTGCCTGCCTCTTTATTTGCCCTGGATATCAACGGCTCTACGGTGGAAAGCACCGGCCTGGGCCTGGACATCGGTGATGCTGACCGAATCTGTTATCCGATCCCCGACACCCTGTGCAATGAACCCTGGCAAAAGCGCCCCACCGCGCAACTGCTGATGACCATGCACGAACTGGAAGGTGAACCTTTCTTCGCCGATCCGCGCGAAGTGCTCCGCCAAGTTGTAAGTAAATTTGACGACCTCGGTCTGACCATCTGCGCCGCCTTCGAGCTTGAGTTCTACCTGATCGACCAGGAGAACGTGAACGGCCGCCCACAACCGCCCCGCTCGCCGATCTCCGGCAAACGCCCGCACTCGACACAGGTCTACCTGATCGACGACCTCGACGAATACGTCGACTGCCTCCAGGACATCCTGGAAGGTGCGAAAGAGCAAGGCATCCCGGCCGACGCCATCGTCAAGGAAAGTGCCCCGGCGCAGTTCGAAGTGAACCTGCACCACGTGGCCGACCCGATCAAGGCCTGCGACTACGCGGTACTGCTCAAGCGCCTGATCAAGAACATCGCCTACGACCATGAGATGGACACCACCTTCATGGCCAAGCCTTACCCAGGCCAGGCAGGCAACGGTTTGCACGTACACATCTCGATCCTGGACAAAGACGGCAAGAACATTTTTGCCAGCGAGGATCCCGAGCAGAACGCCGCATTGCGTCACGCGATCGGCGGTGTGCTCGAGACCCTGCCCGCCCAGATGGCGTTCCTGTGCCCCAACGTCAACTCCTACCGTCGTTTCGGAGCACAGTTCTACGTGCCGAACTCGCCGTGCTGGGGCCTGGACAACCGCACTGTAGCGATTCGCGTACCGACCGGCTCGTCCGATGCCGTACGTATCGAACACCGCGTGGCCGGCGCCGACGCCAACCCTTACCTGCTGATGGCTTCGGTCCTGGCAGGCGTGCACCACGGCCTGACCAACAAGATCGAGCCTGGCGCACCGGTGGAAGGCAACAGCTACGAGCAGAACGAACAGAGCCTGCCGAACAACCTGCGCGATGCATTGCGCGAGCTGGACGACAGCGAGGTGATGGCCAAGTACATCGATCCTAAATACATCGATATCTTCGTCGCCTGTAAGGAAAGTGAGCTGGAAGAGTTCGAACACTCCATCTCCGACCTTGAGTACAACTGGTACCTGCATACCGTGTAAGCGATTGCGGCATTGAAAAAACGCCGCGGGCTTTGGGCCTGTGGCGTTTTTTTATGGGTCTCTTCCTGAGGACCTAGTTGGCCTCATCGGGAGCAAGCCACTCCCACAGTTGACTGCATTCTAATGTTGGAACTCGGTCGAATGTGGGAGGGGGCTTGCTCCCGATGGCGGTTTGGCAGACAACAAACTTTCCTGCTCATACAATGCCCGCTGCCTTGTAGGAGACTTCCATGACCACCCGCCCCGCCCCCCTCCGCAAACCCCGCGCCCGCAGCCAGGCCCGGATCGATGCGATCCTTGACGCCGCCCGCACCTTGCTGGCCGCCGAAGGCGTGGCGGGTTTGTCGATCTACGGCGTGGCCGAGCGAGCGCAGATTCCGCCGTCGTCGGTGTATCACTTTTTCGCCAGTGTGCCGGCGCTGCTGGAAGCCCTGACCGCCGATGTACACGCCGCTTTCCGGGCGGCGATTCAGGCGCCCATCGAGCATGACTCACTCAAGCACTGGCGCGACCTGTCCTGCATCGTCGAACAGCGCATGCTCAGCATCTACGAGCACGACGCCGCGGCGCGTCAGTTGATCCTGGCCCAGCATGGGCTGACCGAAGTGACCCAGGCGGATCGTCAGCATGATCTGGAGTTGGGCGACCTGATGCTCACCGTATTCAACCGTCACTTTGAAGTGCCGACGCTACCAAAGGATGTGGACGTATTTGCCCTGGCGCTGGAGCTGAGCGACCGCGTGTATGCGCGCTCGGTGCATCAGCATGGGCTGATCACGCCGCGCATGGCGGAGGAAGGGATGCGGGTGTTTGATGCGTATGTGGGGCTGTACCTGCCGCCCTATCTGCCCAAGCGTTAATTTTGTGGGGGCTGGGCCGGCCTCATCGGGGGTTCAAGCCCCCTTCCCACATGTTGACCGCGCCGCCTATCAAATGTGGGAGGGGGCTTGCCCCCGATGGCGCTCTCAAGCGCGATCACAACTTGGCGATCGACACCTCAGTGGACTTAACAAAGGCAATCACTTCGCTGCCAATCACCAATTCCAGCTCCTTGACCGAGCGGGTGGTGATCACGGAGGTGACGATGCCGGACGCGGTCTGCACGTCGATTTCCGACAGCACGTCGCCTTCGACGATTTCCTTGATGGTGCCTTTGAATTGGTTACGCACGTTGATGGCTTTAATAGTCATGGTGTTCTTCCTTCAGGGGACGAGTGAGTTATTGAGCCCAACGCAATTGCGTAGGCAGCGGTGAAACAGGTTCGGGTTCCGGTGGCGAGCCGGGCAACGACAACACACGGTTGAGCACCTCAGCTTCCAACGCGGCCAGGCGATGCGAGCCCCGGGCACGCGGGCGTGGCAGGTCGACGATCAGGTCGAGACCGATCTCGCCGTCTTCGATCAGGATCACCCGATCGGCAATCGCCACGGCTTCACTGACGTCATGGGTCACCAGCAACACGGTGAAACCGTGCTTCTGCCACAGGTTTTCGATCAGTTGCTGCATCTCGATGCGGGTCAGGGCGTCCAGCGCGCCCAACGGCTCGTCCAGCAACAGCAGGCGCGGTTGGTGGATCAACGCGCGGGCCAGGGCCACGCGTTGTTTCTGCCCACCGGACAGCGCCGCCGGCCACTCGTTGGCACGCTCGGCCAGGCCGACCGCTTCCAGGGCTTCCAACGCCTTGGGGCGCCAGTCGCCCTTGAGGCCCAGGCCGACGTTGTCGATGATCTTTTTCCACGGCAGCAGGCGCGCTTCCTGGAACATCAACCGCGTGTCTTCAATCGCTTCGCTCAGTGGTGCGGAGCCGGCCAGCAGCTCGCCGCCGCTGGCTTTGTCCAGCCCGGCCAGCAGACGCAGCAAGGTACTTTTACCGCAGCCACTGCGACCGACCACCGCCACGAATTGGCCGGCTGGAATATGCAGGTCGATGTCCTTGAGCACTTCGCGCGTGCCAAAGGCCTTGCGCAACTTGCGTACTGCCAGGGGGATTCCCTTGAGCAGGCGCGGGGGTTGTTGAGCTGTCATACCGCACCTCCTTTATTCACTTGATACGCCGGGTGCCAGCGCAGCCACACACGCTCCAGGCCACGAGCGGCCAGGTCGGCGAGTTTGCCGAGGATGGCGTACATGACGATGGCCAATACCACCACGTCGGTTTGCAGGAATTCCCGGGCGTTCATCGCCAGGTAGCCGATGCCCGAGCTGGCCGAGATGGTTTCCGCCACGATCAGCGTCAGCCACATGAAGCCCAGGGCAAAGCGCACGCCCACCAGGATCGACGGCAGCGCGCCCGGCAGGATCACCTGGCGAAACAGGCTGAACCCGGACAAGCCGTAGCTGCGCGACATCTCCACCAACGCCGGGTCGACGTTGCGGATGCCGTGGTAGGTATTCAGGTAGATCGGGAACAGCGTGCCGAGGGCGACCAGGAAAATCTTCGCCGTCTCATCGATGCCAAACCACAGGATCACCAGCGGAATCAGCGCCAGGTGCGGCACGTTGCGGATCATCTGCACCGAACTGTCCAGCAGGCGTTCGCCCCACTTCGACAGGCCGGTGATAAAGCCCAGGGCCAGGCCGATGCTGCCACCGATCACAAACCCCAGACCCGCACGCCAGCCGCTGATAGCCAGGTGCGTCCAGATTTCACCGCTGACCACAAGATGCACACCGGCTGCAATCACGGCACTGGGCGCCGGCAGGATGCGGGTCGACAACCACCCCGCCGACACCGACAACTGCCAGATCGCGAGCAATAACACCGGCAGTACCCAGGGCGCCACACGGTGGCTTAGTTTTTCGTAGTTCATAGCGCTGCCTCAGCTCTGCGATGCAGCTTTGGGAAGGATGTCGTTGGCCACCATCTCGCCGAACGGGCTGACATAACCCGCGCTTTTCGGCAGCTCGGGGCGCTCGATATCCAAGTGCGGGAACAGCAGTTCGGCAACGCGATACGACTCTTCCAGGTGTGGATAACCGGAGAAGATGAACGTATCGATACCCAGCGCCGCGTATTCCCTCACGCGCTCCGCCACGGTCGGGCCATCGCCGACCAGCGCCGTACCCGCACCACCGCGTACCAGGCCGACACCCGCCCACAGGTTGGGGCTGACTTCGAGGTTGTCACGGTTGCCTCCGTGCAACGCCGCCATGCGTTGCTGGCCGACGGAATCAAAGCGTGCCAAAGACGCCTGGGCACGAGCGATGGTCTCGTCGTCCAGATGGGAGATCAGTTTGTCGGCGGCCTTCCATGCTTCTTCGTTGGTTTCACGCACGATCACATGCAAACGAATACCGAAGCGCACGGTGCGCCCGAGCTTGGCGGCCTTGGCCCGTACCTGTTCGATTTTTTCCGCGACAGCGGCCGGTGGCTCGCCCCAAGTCAGCACCATTTCCACCTGTTCGGCTGCCAGGTCCTGGGCCGCTTCGGAGGAACCGCCGAAGTACAGCGGCGGACGCGGTTGCTGGATCGGCGGATAAAGCAGCTTGGCGCCTTTGACGCTGATGTGCTCGCCGTCGTAATCCACGGTCTCGCCCTCCAGCACACGCCGCCAGATATGGGTGAATTCCACCGAGGCCTGGTAGCGCTCCTCATGGCTGAGGAACAAGCCATCACCAGCCAATTCTTCCGGATCACCGCCGGTGACCAGGTTGAACAATGCACGGCCACCGGACAGACGGTCCAGGGTCGCGGCCTGACGCGCGGCCACCGTCGGGGAAATGATCCCGGGGCGCAGCGCGACAAGGAATTTCAAACGCTGGGTCACCGGGATCAGCGAAGCGGCCACCAGCCACGAGTCTTCGCAGGAGCGCCCGGTCGGGATCAGCACCCCACCGAAGCCCAGGCGGTCGGCGGCCTGGGCCACTTGTTGCAAATAACCGTGATCAACGGCGCGAGCGCCTTCGGCGGTGCCAAGGTAGTGGCCGTCGCCGTGGGTAGGCAGGAACCAGAAAATATTGAGGCTCATGGAGTTGTCTCCTGAAGAAGTCGGATTACGGCGCTTTGGCTACGGCGGCGGGTGGCGTCCAAATCACGTCCTTGATGCTCAAGGGTTTGGGGATCAATTTGAGTTGGTAGAAGCTGTCGGCGATTTTCTGTTGGGCGGCGACCACTGCCGGGGTCAGGAACAGTGCGCCGTAGCCCTGGCGTTTCACCGAGGTCAGGGTGATGTCAGCCGGCAGGCCGAGCAGGGGTGCGACTTGTTCAGTGACTTCCTGGGGGTTGGCCTTGGACCATTCGCCCACCGCACGCACTTCTTCCACCAGCGCCTTGATCACTTGCGGGTGTTGTTCGGCATACGGTTTGGTCGCCAAGTAGAACTGATGGTTGTCGGCGATGCCGGTGCCGTCACGCAGGGTGCGGGCCTGCAGTTGTTTCTCGGCGGCGGCCTGGTACGGGTCCCAGATCACCCAGGCGTCCACGCTGCCACGCTCGAAAGCGGCACGGGCATCGGCGGGCGGTAGGAATACGGTTTGCACATCGGTGTATTTCAGGCCGGCGTCTTCCAGAGCCCGCACCAGCAGGTAGTGCACGTTGGAGCCTTTGTTGAGCACGATTTTCTTGCCCTTGAGCTCGGCCACGGATTTGATCGGTGAGTCTTTCGGCACCAGGATCGCTTCGCTGGTCGGTGCCGGTGGTTCGTAGGCCACGTAGAGCAGGTCGGCACCGGCAGCCTGGGCGAACACCGGCGGGGTTTCGCCGGTCACGCCAAAGTCGATGGAGCCGACATTCAGGCCTTCAAGCAGCTGGGGGCCGCCAGGGAACTCGGTCCATTGCACGTTGACGCCTTGGGCGGCCAGGCGTTTTTCCAGGGAGCCCTTGGCCTTGAGCAGCACCAGCGTGCCGTACTTCTGATAGCCGATCCGCAGGGTCTCGGCCGCTTGAGCTTGAACAATGGCGCCGAAGGACACAGCCGCAGCAAACAGTGCGACCAGACCACGACGCAAGATGACAGTGCGCATGGCGCTCTCTCCAAAAATGCGATTAGGGGTTTTGGCTGCACCTGCTTGGCCGTTGGCGGCTGAGTAAGGTGAGTGTTTCTTTTATATCGGTGAAGCTCAGATGCTCCAGCGAGCACTCAACAGGCGTTCATTCAACACATGGGGGTCCAGCGGTTTCGGGCGACGGGCCATGGCGCCATAAAGTGTTTCCAGGGCTTCGTGCAAACGCTGTTCGAGTACCGGCACCAATTGCGCCTGGGCACTGCCTTCGCCGTATGCGATCTGGCTGTCTTCGGCAAAGATGCCGTGGAGCAATTCCTGGGCTTTCAACGCCGACAGCACCGGCTTCAAGGCGTAGTCCACCGCCAGCATGTGGGCGATGCTGCCGCCGGTGGCCATCGGCAACACGATCTTGTGGGCCAGGGCGCGTTCGGGCAGCAGGTCCAGCACGGTCTTCAGCGCGCCGGAGAACGAGGCCTTGTACACCGGCGTGGCGATCACCAGGCCATCGGCGTTGGCGACTTGCTGCAGCAGGTCGATGACCTTGGGGCTGTCGAAGCGCGCATGCAGCAGGTCCTCAGCCGGGAAGTCCCGTATCTGGTAACTCACCACTTCTACGCCTTTGTCTTGCAACCACTGACGGGTTTTATCCAGCAACACCCCGGAGCGGGAACGCTGGCTGGGACTGCCTCCAAGTGTTACAACCAACATGCAGGAATTCCTTGAGCAGGTGTCGGCGGTTCGCTGTGTGGCGATGGCGCCAAGATGGAACAGACCTTATCAGCAGATTCATATATCTATAAATCTTATTTTTTCATTTGTTTATTCTCTAAATGCATATGAGACTTATAGATCTCCAGGCGAAAAAAAAGGCCGTCGAAACGGCCTGAAAACCCCTGCTATGTGAGACTTGAAATACGGACACCTGTGGGAGCGGGCTTGCTCGCGAACGCGGTGTGTCATGAAAAGATGCATCAACTGAACGTGTGCATTCGCGAGCAAGCCCGCACCCACATTAGGTCCTGCGTTAACGATTAGGCTGCGGGGTGAGGCGCAGGTACGGCTTCACCGCGCGATAGCCCTTCGGAAAGCGTTTCTTGATCTCTTCCTCGTCCTTGAGCGACGGCACGATCACCACTTCATCGCCGTCCTGCCAGTTGGCGGGCGTGGCGACCTTGTGGTTGTCGGTCAGCTGCAACGAGTCGATGACCCGCAGGATTTCGTGGAAGTTGCGCCCGGTGCTGGCCGGGTAGGTGATGGTCAGCCGGATCTTCTTGTTCGGGTCGATCACGAACAAGGAACGCACGGTGAGGGTGTCACTGGCGTTGGGGTGGATCAGGTCGTACAGGTCGGACACTTTGCGATCGGCGTCGGCCAGGATCGGGAAGTTGACGACCGTGTTCTGGGTTTCGTTGATGTCTTCGATCCACTTGTGGTGCGAGTCCACCGGGTCGACCGACAGGGCGATGGCCTTGACGCCGCGTTTGGCGAATTCGTCCTTGAGCTTGGCGGTGAAGCCCAGCTCGGTGGTGCACACCGGGGTGAAGTCCGCCGGGTGGGAAAACAACACACCCCAGCTATCGCCCAGCCATTCGTGGAAACGAATCGTGCCGGCGCTGGAATCCTGTTCGAAGTCGGGGGCGATATCGCCCAGTCTTAGGCTCATGGTGTGGCTCCTGATGGGTGCTTATGGAGCTCACTGTGCATGGATTGCGGATTATTTAAAAAGAATAAATATCGATTTATCTAGACGATAAAGGAATATTAAAAATCTGTTCATTGGACGTGGGTGCAGGCGAGGAGCAACATCGCTTTCAAGGTTCGAGAAGGCCTTGAGACGCTGTACAAAGAGGGGTCAGGAAGGGCCTGCGGGGGTTTGGCCCGACTTGAAAGCAAGACACCCTGCCCGGTGTTGCACCGGGCAGGGTTTTACAGGCTTACAACAGCGTCACGCTACTAGAACAGTGGCAGCGAGTAGCTGACGATCAGGCGGTTTTCGTCTTGGGAACGGGTGTTCGCCAGGTCGGTACGCCACATAGCGTTTTTCCAGGCAACGCCGAGGTTTTTCAGCGGACCTTCTGGAATCACGTAGGCAACGGTGATGTCGCGCTCCCACTCGGATTGACCAGTGGTTTCGGCACGGCCGTTGTTGTTGGCGATGGTGTCGATGTCGCTACCTTTGAGGTAAACAACACCAGCGGTCAGGCCAGGTACACCGACTTTTGCGAAGTCATAGGCGTAGCGAGCTTGCCAGGTACGCTCGCCAGCGCGGGCGAACTTCTGGATCTGCATGTCGGTAGTGATGTAAGCCGACGAGCCGTCACCCTGGTTCAACCAAGGGAAGTCGCTGCTGCCATTGCTGACTTGGTAACCACCACCGAAGGTGTGACCGGCAACGGTGTACAGGAACAGGCCGCTGTACAGGTTGTTGTCGACCTTGCCTTTACCGGCGTTGAAGTTGTTGTAGTTACCGCTGGAGTAGTAAGCGGCGGTGTCGCCGTTCTTGCCATCGTCCGAGCTGTTGAAATAACGCAGGTCAGACTTCAGAACGCCCGGGCCGATTGCCCAGTTGTGGGTCAGACCCAGGAAGTGCTGCTTGTAGAAGTCTTCCAGATTGCCGTAGTAGTACTGGGCAGTCAGGTCTTTGGTCAGCTTGTAGTCACCACCGGCGTAGTAGAACTTGTTGCTGAACTTGCCGGCGTTGTAGTTGGAGCTACCGTTGGCGCCGCCAATCGACAGGTTTTCGTTGTTGCTGGAGTTACGGCCCTTGGCCTTTTCCACCTGACCGGCCACCAAGGTCAAATCCTTGATGTCGTTGGTAGTGATCTGGCCACCTTGGAAGGTTTGCGGCAGCAGACGACCATCGTTGGTCACGATAACCGGCAGTTTTGGCTGCAGGGTACCCAGCTTCAGTTCGGTCTGGGAGATCTTCACCTTACCGGTCACGCCCAGGCTGGCGTAATCGTGGACGGCTTTGTTGCCGTCGCTTGGGAAGATGGTGCCGCCGGAAGCGGTGCCGGTGTAGTTACCGTGATCAGCACGGCTCGAATCCAGACGCACGCCGTACAGGCCGATCGCGTCAACACCGAACTGAACGGTACCTTGGGTGTAACCCGAGATGAAACGCAGATCGAAGCCTTGGCCCCATTCAGCGTTTTTGCTACGTGTGTTGGACGTGGCGTTAGGGTGGCCGTCACGGTTATCAGTGTTGATGTAGAAGTTACGCAGCCCCAGTGTTGCCTTACTGTCTTCGATGAAACCGGCGGAGTTTGCCTGCTGGGCAACCGCAGCCAAAGCTACGGCCAACGCCAATGTTGACTTCTTCATGTACCGCTCCTCTCATTTCTAATTTTTGTATTTCTTTGGTCTCGGGTCTGACGCCCTCGATCCACAGATGCGCGATTAGCGCCAGATAGTGACTACCAAGTCAATCGTAACCTTGTGTGTCTACTACCTTCGTCTAATCGCAGTTGATTTGGTCCCTGCAGGGTAATGAGTTTTTCATACACCCAAAAAGAATTGTTTCATTCTTTTTCATACGATTCGGGAATAAGCCTTTTCATGACGCGGACCCGTCAGGGTAGACGACCCACTCCATAAGCTAATGCCTAAAAGGTATTTGTTAGCGCTTTTTTAGATCGATTAGTGTGGCCGTACTGTTGCATACGTCACCCACGATCAAAAAGGCGACGCCATCATGGCCAAACGCACATCCTCCCGTCAATTTGTTACAGTTTTTGTGTCACTAATACTTTCTTTTGGTGTCAAAGCCGCCGATTTGACCATCGGCTACCAAACCGGCATCGATCCCAGCAAAGTCCCACAGGCCGACGGCCTCTATGAGAAGGCCATTGGCGAGAAAATTGCCTGGCGCCGGTTCAACAGTGGGCCGGAAGTCGTAACTGCCATCGCTTCGGGCGATGTGCAAATCGGCAACCTCGGTTCCAGCCCCCTCGCCGCAGCGGCATCACGCAATCTACCCATCGTTGCGTTCATCGTATCGGCCCAGATCAATAGTTCTGAAGCATTGGTGGTGCGTAACGGCAGCCATATTGACGCACCCAAGGATTTGATCGGCAAAACCATCGCCACGCCGTTTGTCTCAACCTCTCATTACAGCCTGCTCGGCGCGCTGAAGCACTGGGGCCTGGATACGAAACAAGTCAAAGTCGTCAACCTGCAACCCGCCGAAATTGCCGCCGCGTGGAAACGTGGCGATATCGACGGTGCCTTCGTGTGGTCACCCGCCCTGGGAGAAATCCGCAAGACCGGCAAGACCCTGACAGACGCGGCCCAGGTGGCTCAGTGGGGGGCGCCGACGTTTGAGGTGTGGGTAGCGCGCAAGGATTTTGCGGAAAAATATCCTGACGTAGTGGCCAAGTTTGCCAAGGTCACGCTGGATTCGTTCGCCGAGTATGCGGCGCATAAAGACGGCTGGACCGTGGATTCCGAGCCGGTGCAGAAAATCGCGAAACTGACAGGTTCAAATGCTGCGGACATTCCTGAGCTGCTGGCCGGCACGACATTCCCGGATGCCCAGGCGCAGCAAACCGACGCATTGCTTAAAGGCGGCACGGCGAAGGCGATTGGGGAAACAGCGAAGTTCTTGAAGGAACAGGGAAAGGTTGAAGCCGTGTTGCCGGACTACTCGGCTTTCGTGTCCGATAAATTCGTCAAGCCCTGACCCTTGCAGGAGCCGGCTTGCCGGCTCCTGCAGAATGGGGTTACAGGGCCTTCTCGAAAATCTTCGAATTACGCTGATAGTTGTACAGGGACGCCCGCGCAGACGGCAGACGGTCAACACTGCTCGGCTCAAACCCCCGCTCACGGAACCAGTGGGCGGTGCGGGTGGTAAGGACAAACAAGGTCTTCAACCCCTGCGCCCGGGCACGGGCCTGGATGCGCTCCAGCAACACATCGCCACGTGCGCCATGACGGTACTCCGGGTTCACTGCCAGGCAAGCCAACTCACCCGCGTCCGAATCGGCGATCTGATACAGCGCCGCACAGGCGATGATCATGCCTTCGCGCTCCACCACGCTGAACTGCTCGATCTCACGCTCCAGCACTTCCCGCGAACGGCGTACCAGGATGCCCTGCTCTTCCAGCGGGCTGATCAGGTCGAGCAAACCGCCGACATCCTCAATCGCCGCTTCGCGCACCTGCTCGAATTGCTCCTGAGCCACCAGCGTACCGCCGCCGTCCCGGGTAAACAGCTCGGTGAGCAAGGCGCCGTCTTCGGCGTAGCTGACAATATGGCTGCGCCCTACTCCACCCCGGCACGCTTCGGCGGCGGCATCGAGCAATTCGGCCTGGTAGTTGGTTTTGCCCAGGCGTTGCAGGTGAGCCGGCACCTGTTGCGGGCGCAGCTCGCGTACCAGGCGACCGTTTTCATCGATCAAGCCCATATCGGCGCCAAACAACAGCAGCTTGTCGGCGCCCAGGTCGATGGCGGCGCGGGTGGCGACGTCTTCGCAGGCCAGGTTGAAGATCTCCCCGGTCGGCGAGTAGCCCAACGGCGACAGCAGCACGATGGAGCGTTCGTCCAACAGGCGGTTGATGCCCTTGCGGTCTACGCGGCGTACTTCGCCGGTGTGGTGGTAGTCCACGCCATCCAATACACCGATGGGACGTGCGGTCACGAAATTACCGCTGGTTACACGCAGGCGCGAGCCCTGCATCGGCGACGAGGCCATGTCCATCGATAGGCGAGCTTCAATGGCGATGCGCAGGTGGCCGACCGCGTCAATCACGCACTCCAGCGTCGCCGCGTCAGTGATGCGCATGCCTTCGTGGTAAGTCGGGATCAGGCCACGCGCTTCAAGGCGCACTTCGATCTGTGGACGCGAACCGTGAACCAGCACCAGTCGCACACCGAGGCTGTGCAACAGCACCAGGTCGTGGACGATATTGCCGAAGTTGGGATGCTCCACACCGTCGCCGGGCAGCATGACCACAAAGGTGCAGTCGCGGTGGGCGTTGATGTAGGGGGACGCGTGACGAAGCCAGTTAACGTAGTCGGGCATAGAACCTGGGCCTGTAATAAAAAGCAGCCGAAAAAGGATGAATCGTGAAAGCGCACGGCGGGCTGATGGTTATCGTCGGAACAGGCTTGGCGACACGCTCACTCTCCTTCTATGTACGAACAGGCAGGGGTTAATTTATGCAGGTTTCAGGCAGTAATGTTCGATCAGTTCCCGCAATAGACGCACTGTAGGCGTCAAGCGTGACATTTCGAGGTATTCGCCCGGCTGGTGCGCGCAGGCGATGTCGCCGGGGCCGAGCACCAGGGTTTCACAACCAAGGCGCTGAAGATAAGGCGCTTCGGTGCCGAACGCTACTGCTTCGGCACGATGGCCGGTCAATCGTTCCGCCACCCGCACCAGTTCGGCGTCCTCCGGTTGCTCGAAGGGCGGTACTTCGGGGAACAGCGGCGCGAAGTCAATCTTGACCTGATGGCGCTCGGCCAACGGCTGGAGCTTCTGGCGGATGGCGTCGCGCAGCACCTGGGGATCCATGCCCGGCAGTGGGCGCAGGTCGAACTCCAGGGAACACTGGCCGCAGATGCGGTTGGGGTTGTCACCACCATGGATGCAACCGAAGTTCATGGTCGGTTGCGGCACGCTGAATTGCAGGTTGCGGTACTCGCGCTGCCAGGCCAGGCGCAGGCCGCGCAGTTCGCCGATGGCGTCGTGCATGGCTTCAAGCGCGCTGTGGCCCAGGCTCGGGTCCGACGAGTGGCCGCTTTGGCCAAGAATATCGATGCGCTCCATCATCACGCCTTTGTGCAGGCGGATCGGCTTGAGGCCAGTCGGCTCGCCGATCACCGCTGCGCGGCCCAATGGACGGCCCGCCTCGGCCAGTGCGCGGGCGCCGGACATGGAGCTTTCCTCGTCGCACGTGGCGAGAATCAGCAGCGGCTGTTTGAACGGCTGATCCAGCAGCGGCAACACCGCTTCGATGGCCAGCGCGAAAAAGCCCTTCATGTCGCAGCTGCCCAATCCTACCCAACGACCGTCAACTTCCGTCAGCTTGAGCGGGTCGGTCTTCCACAGCGCTGCGTCATAAGGGACGGTATCGCTATGCCCCGCCAGCACCAGGCCACCGGGCCCACTGCCGTAACTGGCCAACAGGTTGAACTTGCCAGGGCTGACCTGTTGGATATCGATAGCGAAACCCAGATCCCCCAGCCAAGCGGCGAGCAAGTCGATCACCGGGCGGTTGGTCTGGTCGAGAGAGGCCTGGGTGCAGCTCACGGATGGCGCAGCAATCAGCGCGGCAAACTGCTCTTTCATGGACGGTAACGGCATGCTCGGCCTCTCGACTTCCCGGATGAGCCTCACTATAGAGCCATCTGCACAACACAATAAACCGTTGCGGCGCGTTGCCGGGCTCAGTCCTGTACACTGCACGACCTTGGCAGCCACTCTTTTCCCCGGCTGCGCTCCCGATCCTGGATGTTCCGGCCATGCAAAAAGAAACTGAAATCAAGCTCCGCGTCAGCCGCGAGACCCTCGCCGCGCTGCGTGAGCACCCGCTCCTGAAAAAACGCAACAAAAGTGGCTGGGAACGCCGTGAGTTGATGAACCAGTACTTCGACACCCCCGAGCGCGACCTGGCCCAGGCCAAAGTCGCCCTGCGCCTGCGCAAGGACGGTGACGACATCATCCAGACCCTCAAGACCCGTGGCCAGAGCGTCGCCGGCTTGTCGGAACGTAATGAATACAACTGGGAACTGCCCAAAGCCAAGCTCGACGTAAAGAAACTCGACGGCGAATGCTGGCCCGAGCAACTGGCCGAGCTGGACAAAAAGACCCTCAAGCCGATCTTCACCACCGACTTCGTGCGTGAGCGCGCCGAAATCGCCTGGGGCCGTGGCAAGGCCAAGGTGGTGATCGAAGCCGCCCTGGACCTGGGCCACGTGGTGGTCGGCAAGCAGAAAGAAGAAATCTGCGAGCTGGAATTGGAACTGCGCGAAGGCGAACCGTCTGCCCTGCTGGAACTGGCCGTCGAACTGGCCGCGACCCTGGCGTTGATGCCGTGCGATATCAGCAAGGCCGAGCGCGGCTACCGTCTATATGACTCCAGCAGCTACTCCCTGAGCCTGCCGGCACCACAGTTGCACGCCGAAATGCCGCTGGATGACGCCTTCGCCGCGATCATGTGGCACCTGCTGGGCAGCAGCCAGCGCCTGGCCGAGCAATACCGTTTCAATGGCCACTGGCGCCTGCTGCAAGACTGGGTCGACAACCTCGGCGAATTGCGTGCCCTGGTCGGCAGCCTCGGCCAGGCGGCACCGCGTCAGTCAACCAGCGAACTGCGCAGCGCACTCGATGCCCTGCTGGAAGACTGGCGCCCACTGGTGCAGGCCGGCGATGACGACGAAGATATCCGCAAAGCCGCGCCGGAGCAGTTCGCCGAAGAACTGGACGACGTACGCTGGGGCCTGTTCTCACTGAATGCTTCGCGCTGGCTGCTCGCGCGCACCTGGACCGCCGACCGCAACGTGCGTGGCAACCGCCAGGGCGCCGCGCAAATCACCAACTGGCTGCCGCGCCTGCTGGCCGACGATGCCGTCGCCCTGCAACTGCCGCGCTACCAGCAACAGCCGGAAGACCTGGCTGAGCAATTGCCACGCATCGAGCGCATCCAGGCCTGGCTGCACCATGCGCGTCAGGTGGTCGACATTCCCGAACTGGACCGTCTGTACGGCGAGCTGAACAAGTTGGTGCAACTGGCCAACCAGCCGATCACCGATGAGTCGCTGGACGCGCGGATGCATCAGGCGATTGCGGTGTATCAGAACCGGGCGTGGAAGACCTTGCTGCGCCTGTAAGGCCGCTTTCGCGGGCAAGCCCGCTCCCACACTGACTGGGTTCACACATAGAAATCTGTGAACCCAATCCAATGTGGGAGCCGGGCTTGCCCGCGATGAGGCCATCCCTGTCAGCGCAATACTGGCAGGCTGGTGGTGGATTTGATCTCGGATAAAGCCACAATCGAATTAACCTCCTGAATCCCCGGCACCATCGACAGTTTCTCGAAGAAAAACCGCTCATACGCCTCGATGTCCGAGGTGACGATGCGCAGCAGAAAATCCACCGCCCCCATCAGCACATAGCACTCCAGCACTTCCGGAAACCCGCGAATCGCGTCGGTGAATTCGGTGAAGTTGGAACGACCGTGGGCGTTGAGTTTCACTTCGGCGAATATCTGCGTGTTGAGGCCGATTTTCTTGCGATCCAGCAAGGTCACCTGGCCGCGAATCACGCCCTCTTGCTTGAGCCGTTGGATGCGTCGCCAGCAAGGCGACTGGGAAAGGCCCACCTGTTCGGCGATCTGCGCGCTGGAGAGAGAAGCGTCTTCTTGCAACAGGGCCAGGATACGGCGGTCGTAGGCGTCCAACTGGCTGTGCATATAAATACCCTCCATTGCACTTATTCTGAATTGATTGATTCGATTTTTTACAAAACAGGCCCATCTTAGATAAGAAATCTCTGGTGGCGAATGTAAAAATTTCTCCAGTCGAATCTGGAGCTTTCCCATGCACGCCGTCGAAACCAACCACCCCGCTACCCGCGTCGATGCGTGGGCCGTCAACAGCGCCCATTGCCAGGCGCATTACCAGATCGTCGCCGAGGCGGAGCCCGACGTGGTGTGCCGGGTACTCAACTATTTTGCGCTGCAATTCCTCACGCCACGCCAGGTCACGGTGACCCGGGAGGGGGACTTTCTGAACATCGACATCGTCATGGACGGCCTGAGCCGGCACCGTGCGCAGGTGATCGGTGAAAAGATTCGAAACCTGATCAGCGTGTGCACGCTGGAGGTGTGGTCGGCTGATTCCGCGGGGCCTCAGTCAGTGATGGCGGTTGCTCAGTAAGACCCTGCAATACACGTCGGGAGGAAGATATTCAGGGGCTGGCTAGCCTGGGGTTTACGCCCACGGCCCTCAGGAAAACCTTCATGCCGGTTGATCAACGCTTGGAACTGCATCAGTTGCTGCCGGCTCTGCTCGAAGGGCGACTGATCCCCCCTGAAGTTGCACAGCAGTTGTCGGCGCTGCCGGCCAGCAACACCGTGCATCCCCTCGAGAGCATCGCAGCCCTTGGCCCCAGTCTGGAGACCCTGACCGAATGGCTGGCCCAGCATGCCGGGCAACCCTACCTGCGTATCGACCCGTTGAAGATCGATGTGGCGGCCGTGGTGCCGCTGATGTCCCATGCGTTCGCCCAACGCCACTCGATCCTTGCGGTGGCGGTGGACGCACAGACGGTCACCGTCGCCAGCGCCCAGCCCTACGTCAGCAGTTGGGAAGCCGGGCTGGCGCAGGTGCTCAAGCGCTCGATCAAGCGCGTTGTGGCCAACCCCCAGGACATAACGCGCTGTATCGGCGAGTTCTATCGGCTGGCGAAGTCCGTCAGCGGCGCCGATCAAAAAGTTGCGGCACCGGGCAACAACGAACTGCTCAACCTCGGCGCCAGCGACCAGGAGCCGGATGCCAACGACGCGCATATCGTCAACATCGTCGACTGGCTGTTGCAGTACGCTTTCGGCCAGCGCGCCAGCGATATCCACATTGAGCCGTGCCGTGAACAGGGCCGTGTGCGCTTTCGCATCGACGGGTTGTTGCACGACGTCTATCAGTTCCCGCCCCAGGTCACGATGGCAGTCGTCAGCCGCCTCAAAAGCCTGGGCCGCATGAATGTGGCGGAAAAGCGCAGGCCCCAGGACGGTCGGGTCAAGACCAAAAGCCCGACCGGAGCGGAAGTGGAGCTGCGCCTGTCCACCTTGCCCACGGCGTTTGGCGAAAAGCTGGTGATGCGGATCTTCGACCCACAGGTGCTGCTCAAGGGCTTTGACCAGCTTGGTTTATCCATCGATGACCAGCAACGCTGGCAAGCCATGACAAGCCAGACCAACGGCATCATCCTGGTCACCGGCCCTACCGGTTCAGGCAAGACCAGCACCCTATACACCACGCTCAAGCAATTGGCCACGCGCGAGGTCAACCTGTGCACGGTGGAAGATCCGATCGAGATGGTCGAGCCGGCGTTCAACCAGATGCAGGTGCAGCACAATATCGACCTGACCTTCGCCAGCGGCATCCGCGCCCTGCTCCGCCAGGACCCGGACATCATCATGATCGGCGAGATCCGCGACCAGGAGACCGCCGAAATGGCGATCCAGGCCGCATTGACCGGGCACCTTGTGCTGTCGACCCTGCATACCAACGATGCGCCCAGCGCCATCAGCCGCTTGCAGGAGCTGGGCATTGCGCATTATTTGATCAAAGCCACCTTGCTCGGCGTAATGGCGCAGCGTTTGGTGCGGGTTCTGTGCCCCCACTGCAAGCGTGCGTTGGGTGACGCCCATGAAGCGGTCGGGTGCGTCGAATGTCGACACAGCGGTTATCAGGGGCGGGCCGGCGTTTACGAAATCATGGTTCTGAACGAAGCGCTCAGGACTTTGATCACGCCTGGGGCCGATGTGCAGGCCCTGCGCCAGGCAGCAGTGACTCACGGCATGCGCAGCTTGCGTATGGCCGGCATGCAGAAGGTCGCGGCGGGGCTCACCACGGTGGCGGAAGTCTTGCGGGTGACTCCCGGGGATTCGGTAACAAATCCTTTGTTTGTTAAGCAGTGAAACCGTTCTTATCGGTGACAACACCGTTACAATCGGCCCAACGTCGTTTCACTGACACCATCAGATAGGGAATCGCTATGCAGATCGGAACCGTACTGCTTCTTTTCGTGGGGCTGGCCATCGCCATCCTGTTCATGGGCTTCAAGGTGGTCCCCCAGGGCTACCAATGGACGGTCGAGCGTTTCGGCCGTTACACCAATACCCTCAAGCCTGGCTTGAACATCATCATCCCGGTCATGGACCGCATCGGTCGCAAGATCAACGTGATGGAAAGCGTACTGGATATCCCGCCCCAGGAAGTCATCACCGCCGACAACGCCACCGTGCAGATCGACGCCGTGTGCTTTTTCCAGGTGGTCAACACCGCCCAGGCCGCCTACGAGGTCAACAACCTCGAACACGCCATCCGCAACCTGCTCCAAACCAACATCCGTACCGTGCTCGGCTCCATGGAACTGGATGCCATGCTTAGCCAGCGTGACGGCATCAACGAAAAACTGCTGAAGACCGTGGACGAAGCCACCGCGCCGTGGGGGATCAAGATCACCCGTATCGAGATCAAGGACATCAGCCCGCCCGCCGACCTGATGGCCGCGATGTCGGGCCAGATGAAAGCCGAACGGATCAAGCGTGCGCAGATCCTCGAAGCCGAGGGCCTGCGCGCCTCGGCGATCCTGACGGCCGAAGGCAAGAAGCAGGCACAGATCCTCGAGGCCGAAGGTAGCCGCCAGGCGGCGTTCCTTGAATCCGAAGCCCGTGAGCGTCAGGCCGAAGCCGAAGCCCGCGCCACACAGGTGGTATCGGAAGCAATCGCGTCGGGCAACGTGCAGGCGGTCAATTACTTCGTCGCACAGAAATACATCGACGCCCTGGGCAAGCTGGCTTCGGCCAATAACAGCAAGGTCATCCTGATGCCGCTGGAAGCCAGCCAGGTGATCGGCGCGGTGGGTGGTATCGGCGAGATCGTCAAGGCAACGTTCGACAACAAGAAAGGCTGAGGCCAGCGCCATGTGGGATTTCCTGCAGCATCTGTCGTTCTGGGATTGGCTGGCACTGGGCACGGTACTGCTGATTCTTGAGGTATTCGGCGCTGGCGGTTACCTGTTGTGGATGGGTATCGCCGCGGCCGCCGTAGGCGTGATCAAGTTTCTGGTGCCACCCCTGGGGCTGGAATGGCAACTCCTGCTGTTTGCCGTGTTGTCGATAATGACGGCGGTGTACTGGTGGAAACGTCAGCGCAGCAGCGCCAAGGCCAGCGACCAGCCGGGGCTCAACGAACGCGGCTCCGAGCTGATCGGCCGCACCTTCGTGGTACACCAGGCGATTGTGGATGGCCGGGGCAAGGTGAAAGTCGGTGATGGCGTGTGGATGGTGACCGGCCCGGACAGCCCCGTAGGTGCCCAAGTACGGGTGGTTGGCCAGGAAGGCGTGGTGTTAAGGGTTGAAACTGTTTAGTCAGTGATGGAACTCGATTGGGCTAACTACAATCATAAAGTACAGATAACCCACCCGGAGTCACCCATCATGCGTCTCAAATATGCTGTCGCAACCCTTGCTGTGCTTTCCCTCCCTGTCGGATCAGCCATGGCCGACAGTTTCTGGCGCAATGTCATCTCGTCGGGCGCCACTACCGGCTCGACGTACCTGACCTTCAAGGACCACAAGCTGGTGGTCGCCGCCCAAGACGACGCCGGCAGCTTCGTTGCCAGCGACGGCGGCATCCGTGGCCCATACCTGGAAGCCGCGATGCAGAAAGTCCGCGCCGACAACCCTGGCCTGCAGGCCACGGATATGGAACTGGCCAACGCTATCCTCGCGAAAAACGCAGTCACCGAATAACTCGAGCCCAATAAAAAATGCCGCTGTTAACAGCGGCATTTTTTTGTCCTCAATTCCTACAGTCATCGTCACGGGGGCACTACGCAAGCATTGCTGTTTTCCCAACTGAATACAGAGAAGTCCTGTCGAGCCTCTCTCTGCAGGGCAGCAAGCTAAGGATTCCTTTTTTAATAAAGCGACTCACTGCCCATGCACAAGATTGCCTACGCGCTGCTGTTCTCTGCATTTGCCACCGCCTACGCCCAGGCAGAAAGCTGGTACGGATCAGCCAAATTCAACAGCGCTCGCCAGAACCTCTCCAGCGCACTGCTCACCAGCCCGCGCGTCACCGACAGGGTGGATGCCCCGGATAGCAGCAAGTCATTTGTCGCGTCCTTCGCCCTGGGGTATGCCTTTGACAGTGGCTGGCGCCTGGAAGGGGAGTACACGATGCCAAACAGTTCGACCTTCAAATCCTACTGGGCCCCCTTCAATGCCAACGTCAACAGCCTGCATGTGCAGAGCCAGCGCTTGATGCTCAACGGCTATAAAGACATCCCGATCAACCAGTGGCTATCGTTTTACGGTATGGCCGGTGTGGGCATCGCACGCATTGAGTCCGAAGGTTATCAAACCATTGAGACCCGTCGTTTCGCCAGCAACCGCCAACATAACCTTGCCTACAGCCTGGGCATTGGGCTGGAAGCCAAGGCCAGCGAGCGACTCACTCTAGGGACTGGCTATCGTTACACCGCCCTCGGCGACCTCGAAACTGGCTACAACACCTTTGCCAACCGTGTAAATGCGCGGGATGAGCAACTCAAAGGCAAACTGAAGGAGCAGAACATGTTCCTGGAAGCGCGGCTTGCCTTCTGATCTTCCAAGAAGAATGCCACCTTCGACGTGGCATTCTTCGGCTCAATGGTGACGATTCATTCACAGATGACAGGCTATATTCAGTCAACCCGTGCAACCATGCCGGTACTGATACTTCGCTTACTCATCGCCAACCTGAAACGGATGCCTTCGTCGTCATGAGCCAACTGCCCTTCCTGCCGTTTTCCAAACCCACCATCGATGAAGCCACCATTGCTGCGGTCGGCGATGTACTGCGCTCGGGCTGGATCACCAGCGGGCCGAAGGTGCAGGCCTTCGAAGCTCAGTTGTCGGAGTACTTTGGCGGTCGGCCGGTGCGCACCTTCAACTCGGGCACCTGCACCATGGAGATTGCCTTGCGCATTGCCGGCATCGGGCCAGGCGATGAAGTCATCACCACGCCGATTTCCTGGGTCGCCACGGCCAACGTGATTCTGGAAGTGGGCGCTACGCCGGTGTTTGCCGATATTGACCCGGTGACCCGCAATATCGACCTGTCCCAGGTGGAAGCGGTGATTACCCCGCGCACCAAGGCGATCATCCCGGTTTACCTGGCTGGCCTGCCCCTGGATATGCCGATGCTGTATGCACTGGCGAACAAGTACAACCTGCGCATTATCGAAGATGCGGCGCAGGCGCTGGGTTCCAGCTGGGATGGCGAACGTATCGGCGCCACTGGGGATTTTGCGTCGTTCAGTTTCCAGGCCAACAAGAACATCACCTCTTCCGAGGGCGGCTGCCTGGTGTTGAACAACGCCGAAGAAGCGCGACTGGCAGAAAAATACCGCCTGCAGGGCGTTACCCGCACCGGCTTCGACGGCCTCGACGTGGATGTATTGGGCGGCAAGTTCAACATGACCGACATCGCCGCCGCCATTGGCCTGGGGCAATTTGCCCATATCGAGCAGATCACTGCTCACCGCCAGAACCTGGCGCGGCACTACTTCAAATGCTTTGGCAGTGACTTTGAAGAGCAGTACGGCGCACAACTGCCGCCGGCAGACTTCGAAAACAGCAACTGGCACCTGTTTCAACTGGTGCTGCCGGAACGTCAGGACGGCCTGCCAGCCCGCGCCACCTTCATGGAGCAGATGCAGGCCCATGGCGTCGGCATTGGCTATCACTACCCACCGATCCACCTGCTGAGCCTTTATCGGGCGCAGGGGTTCAAGGAAGGCATGTTCCCGGTGGCAGAGAAAGTGGGGCGCTTGATCGTATCGTTGCCGATGTTTACGGCGATGACAGAGGCGGATGTGGAGCGGTCGGTGGCGGCCGTAAAAGCGGTACTGGCAGCAGGCTGAAAAATCCGGCTCACCGCAATCGACTGTGGGAGCTGGCGCTTGCCTGCGATGGCATCACTGCGGCGTAACTGATACACCGCGGTGCCTGCATCGCAGGCAAGCCAGCTCCCACATTGATTTGTACTGTTTCAACTACCTGTGTTTACTCGCCGATGGCGGCTTTGTAGCCGGCAGCATCCAGCAATTTGTCCAGGTCAGCTGGGTTGCTTGGCTTGAGCTTGAAGATCCAAGCGCCGTAAGGATCAGAGTTCAGCAGCTCCGGGCTGCCACTCAGTTCTTCGTTGACGGCAATCACTTCGCCTGCAACCGGGGCGTAGATATCCGAGGCGGCCTTGACCGACTCCACCACACCCGCCTGGCCAGCAGCGTCAAACTGGGCGCCCACTTCGGCCAACTCAACAAACACCACATCACCCAACGCTTCCTGGGCATGGTCGGAAATACCGACGGTCACGGTGCCGTCAGCTTCCAGGCGTGCCCATTCGTGGCTTTCGGCAAAACGCAGGTCGGCAGGGATATCGCTCATAATCTGTGTCCTCAAGAAGTAATGTCAGCGGCCATTAGCCTGCCGGAAATAGGTTAGATCAAGGTTTTGCCATGGCGCACGAAGGTCGGTTTGACCACTCGAACCGGGTACCACTTGCCGCGGATTTCCACTTCGGCCCGATCAGCGGTTGCCGTCGGTACACGCGCCAGGGCAATGGATTTGCTTAGCGTAGGAGAGAAACTACCACTGGTGATCTCCCCTTCGCCAATATTGGCGATACGAACCACCTGGTGAGCACGCAAAACCCCGCGTTCTTCCAGCACCAGCCCGACCAGTTTGAACTGCACTCCGGCTGCTTTTTCTGCTTCCAGCGCGGCGCGGCCAATGAAGTTACGCTCGGCAGGCTCCCAGGCGATGCTCCAGGCCATGTTCGACGCCAGGGGCGAAACCTCCTGGTGGATGTCCTGGCCGTACAGGTTCATCCCCGCTTCAAGGCGCAGGGTATCGCGGGCGCCAAGGCCGATAGGTGAAATACCCGCGCCCACCAGGTCATTGAAAAAGCCCGGAGCCTGATCAGCGGGCAGGACGATCTCCAGGCCATCTTCACCGGTGTACCCGGTACGTGCGATAAACCAGTCACCATCGGCGTGGCCTTCGAAGGGCTTGAGCTGATGAATCAGGGTGCTGCGCGATTGCGTGACCAGTTCGGCGATCTTCTGCCGGGCGTGGGGGCCTTGAATGGCGAGCATCGCCAACTCGGGGCGCTCATGCAGTTGCACCTGATAAGCGGCCAGTTGCGCGTGCATCCAGGCCATGTCCTGGTCGCGGGTGGCGGCGTTGACCACCAGCCGATAAGCGGCCTCGGTGCGGTAGACAATCATATCGTCCACCACGCCGCCCTGTTCGTTGAGCATGGCGCTGTACAACGCTCGGCCGCAGTCATGCAGGCGTTCGACATCGTTGGCCAGCAGGTGCTGGAGCCATTCCTTGGCCTGGGGGCCGCTGACATCGATCACGGTCATATGAGATACATCGAACACCCCGCAGTCGCGTCGCACCTGATGGTGCTCCTCAACTTGCGAGCCGTAGTGCAGAGGCATATCCCAACCGCCAAAATCGACCATTTTCGCGCCAAGGGCGAGATGCAGGTCATACAGAGGCGTACGCTGTCCCATGGGTTTCTCCTTCCGGGCTTGGCGAAGGTGCGCGGAGCTACTGTCCGCGCTGAACACCTTGATTTAAAAGGCCTGCAGCCACGTCCAGCGACCCGCTCCGAAAGACGAAGCGCACCGAATGCCGCGCATTGTAGCCGCAAGCCGTGGGACTGGCACCTAAGCGATTTGCCGGGCGGAGCGTCGGATCAGCCCAATCACCGGTAACAGGCCCACCAGCACCAGGGTCAACGCCGGCAAAGAGGCCCGCGCCCACTCGCCTTCGCTGGTCATTTCAAAGATCCGCACGGCCAGCGTATCCCAGCCAAACGGACGCATCAGCAAGGTGGCAGGCATTTCCTTGAGCACATCGACAAATACCAGGAGTGCTGCGCTCAAAGTCCCCGGCAGCAGCAACGGCAGATACACTTTGCAAAACAGTCGTGGGCCACTCACACCTAGACTGCGTGCAGCTTCCGGCAGGGACGGACGGATACGCGCCAGACTGTTTTCCAATGGCCCATAGGCCACCGCCAGGAAACGCACCAGATACGCCAGCACCAGCGCCGACAGGCTGCCCAGCAACAACGGCTTGCCCGCCCCGCCGAGCCAGCCGGACAGCGGCACCACCAGTTCACGGTCCAGATAGCTGAACGCCAACATGATCGATACCGCCAGCACCGAGCCCGGCAAGGCATAGCCAACGTTGGCCAGGCTGATACCGGAACGGATCGCCCGTGTCGGCGCCAGGCGGTTGGCGAACGCCAGTACCAGCGCCACGCTGACCGTGATCAAGGCCGCGATGCCGCCCAGGTAAAGCGTATGGAGGATCAGGCCCGAATAGCGCTCATCCAGATCGAAGCGGCCGCGCTGCCAGAACCAGGCCACCAGTTGCAGCATCGGGATGACAAACGCGCAGGCGAACACCAACCCGCACCAACTGCTGGCCGCGGCCGCCTTGAACCCGCGCAGGTGGTACAGCGCCTTGCCCCTTGGCCGCTCATTGCCTGGCCGGCTGGCACCCCGGGCGCGCCGCTCGCCGTACAGCACCAGCATCACCACCAGCAGCAACAGGCTGGCCAGTTGGGCGGCGCTGGAAAGACTGAAGAAGCCGTACCACGTCTTGTAGATGGCGGTGGTGAACGTGTCGAAGTTGAACACCGAGACCGCGCCGAAATCCGCCAGGGTTTCCATCAGCGCCAAGGCGACTCCAGCCCCAATCGCCGGCCGCGCCATGGGCAGGGCCACGTGCCAGAACGCTCGCCATGGCGATTGCCCCAGCACCCGCGCAGCCTCCATCAGGCCTTTGCCCTGGGCCAGGAACGCGGTGCGTGCCAAGAGATAAACATAGGGATAGAACACCAGCACCAGGACGATGATCACCCCGCTGGTGGAGCGCACCCGTGGCAGGCGCAGCCCGGTGCCGAACCATTCGCGCAACAGGGTTTGCACGGGACCGGAGAAGTCCAGCAGGCCGACAAATACAAAGGCCAGCACATAGGCGGGAATGGCGAACGGCAACATCAGTGCCCAATCGAGCCAGCGTCGTCCGGGGAATTCGCAGAGGCTGGTCAGCCAGGCCAGACTGACACCCAACAGGGTTACGCCAATGCCGACGCCCAGCACCAGAGTGAGCGTATTGCCCAGCAGGCGCGGCATCTGGGTTTCCCACAGGTGGGACCAGATCTGGTTGTCGATACTTTGCCAGGACAGCAACAGTACGCTCAGCGGCAGCAGCACCAGGGCGGCGACGGTAAAGACCGGCAGGTACCAGCGGCGTTGGGCGGGGTGGGCCAAAGTCAGCTCTCAATGAATGTCTTTAATTCAACTCGATCCAATGTGGGAGGGGGCTTGCCCCCGATGGCGGTGGATCTGTCCATGATGAGTGAACTGATATATCCCGCTATCGGGGGCAAGCCCCCTCCCACATTTTGACTCGTAGTGTGTCAGTTCCAGCCGGCGCGATCCATCAGGCGGATCGCCTCAGCCTGGCGCTTGCCCGCCACTTCCACCGGCAAGGTGTCCGCCACGAACTTGCCCCAGGTCGCCACTTCGGCTGACGGTGGCACCGCCGGGTTGGCCGGGAACTCCTGGTTCACGTCGGCAAAGATCTTCTGCGCCTCAGGCGTGGTCATCCACTCCACCAGCGCCTTGGCGGCTTCCGGATGCGGCGCATGCTGGGTCAGGCCTATACCCGACAGGTTCACGTGCACGCCACGGTCGCCCTGGTTCGGCCAGAACAGCTTCACGGCCAGGTCCGGTTTCTGCTTGTGCAGGCGGCCGTAATAGTAGGTGTTGACGATACCCACGTCGCACTGCCCGGCGTTGATGGCTTCGAGCACGGCGATGTCATCGGAGAACACGTCGGTGGACAGGTTGTTGACCCAACCCTTGACGATCTCTTCGGTCTTGGCCGCGCCGTGGGTTTCGATCAGGGTGGCGGTCAGCGACTGGTTGTAGACCTTTTTCGCCGTACGCAGGCACAGGCGGCCTTCCCACTGTTTGTCAGCCAGTGCTTCGTAGGTGGTGAGGTCACCCGGTTTTACCCGGTCAGTGGAATAGGCGATGGTGCGTGCGCGCAGGCTCAAGCCGGTCCAGGTGTGTTTTGACGAGCGATACTGCAGGGGGATGTTCTTGTCGATCACCGGGGAGGTGAACGGTTGCAGGATCCCCATCTGCTCGGCCTGCCAGAGGTTGCCGGCATCCACGGTGAGCAACAGGTCGGCGGTGGCGTTTGCGCCCTCGGCCTTGATGCGCTGCATCAACGGTGCTTCCTTGTCAGTGATGAACTTCACCTGCACGCCGGTTTTTTTGGTGTAGGCATCGAAGACCGGCTTGATCAGTTCATCGATGCGCGAGGAGTAGACCACCACTTCGTCGGCGGCCTGCACGGTAGTGCTGCCGATCAGGGTGAGTGCCAGGGCAGTCAGGAGGCGCTTGGGTGCCAACATGGGTGCGGTCTCTCATTTGCAAAAAGAGGGCAAATGATAAGGACTCACATTTGGTAGTGCTTGGTAGAGGCGTTACCAGATGTTGCATGACGGAGATTGGTTGTGGGCTGATGGCCTCATCGGGGGCAAGCCCCCTCCCACAAGGGATCGCATTTCAATATCAGGGTTTCGCAAGGTCCGGGAGATCGCCAGTCAGGCCGAGAGCCTGACGTACGAACACGGCCTTGGCCTCGGGCATCTGGTCGACCATCTTCAACCCGGCGTTGCGCAACCAGCGCAGCGGCAGTTGATCGGCCTGGAACAACCGCTCAAAGCCTTCCATCGCCGCCATCAGCGCCAGGTTATGCGGCATGCGCCGACGCTCATAACGGCTCAGCACCTTCACGTCCGCCAGGCGCTCGCCGCGCTCGGTCGCCGCCAACAAGACTTCAGCCAATGTCGCCGCATCAAGGAAACCCAGGTTCACGCCCTGCCCCGCCAATGGGTGGATGACGTGGGCCGCGTCGCCAATCAAAGCCAGGCCTTCGGCCACGTAGCGCTTGGCGTGACGCTGACGCAACGGCACGCATACCCGTGGGTCGGCGCTGATCACGTTGCCGAGTCGTCCCTCAAAGGCGCGCTCCAGCTCGCGACAGAAGCTTTCATCATCCAGCGCCATCAAGCGCTCGGACTCGGCCGGCGTGGTCGACCAGACGATCGAACACCAATCCTCCTGCCCATCCCGCTCCAGCGGCAAAAACGCCAGCGGACCCGTATCGGTAAAGCGTTGCCACGCCGTACGCTGATGCGGCTGGCTGCTGCGCACGCTGGTGACGATGGCGTTATGCAGGTAATCCCACTCACGGGTCGCGGTGCCTGTCAGGCGGCGTACGGCGGAGTTGGCGCCATCGGCGGCCACCACCAGCGGCGCGCGCAATGTGCGGCCATCGGCCAGGGTCAGCAGCCAGTCATCGCCGGAACGGCGCATCTGTTCAAGGCGAGCATTGGCCAGCAGGCCCAGGTCGCAGTCGTGCAAACGGTCGAGCAAGGCATCCTGCACCACGCGGTTCTCGACGATATGCCCGAGCACCTCGGCATGTACGCTGGCCGCCGAGAAGTGGATCTGCCCGGTGCCACTGCCGTCCCACACCTGCATTTCGCCGTAGGGGCTGGCGCGGCGCGACAGGATGCCGTCCCACACGCCCAGGCGTTCGAGGATGCGCTGGCTGGCAGCCGACAAAGCGCTCACGCGGGGTTCGAACGCCGCGTCACGGTCGAACGGCTTGACGCTCAGCGGGCTGCCGTCGAGCAGCAGCACCTGCAGCCCGCTGCCCTGCAACGCCAGCGCCAGGGCGCTTCCGACCATTCCGGCCCCGACAATCAGCACATCTGCGCGCATGTCCATGCTTTAAGCCTGTCTCACTGGCGGCTTGCGCCGCACGTAAAGGGTTTTGTCGACCCGCGCCACCAGGGTGCCGGAGCCGTCATGAATCTGCACCTTGAGGTGGGGCAGGTACTTCTCGCCACCTTCGGTGTGTCGACGGACCTCGTCCAGCAAGGCCTCGTCGATGGAAAATTCGGCATACACCGGGCCTTTGCCGGGCGAAATGAAATCGATACTCGCGGCCTTGTCCCACACGATGTAGTCGCGGCCCAGGTTCTCCATCAGCATCAGCATGTAGAACGGGTCAACCATCGAATACAGGCTGCCGCCGAATTGCGTGCCGACATAGTTGCGGTTGTACCAGCCCAGGCCCATGCGCACTTTGACGTGACGAAAATCGGCGCTCATGTGCTGTACGCTGACCCCCGCGCCCAGATACGGCGGATACAGGGTCATGACCCAACGCAACAAGCGCGCCTTGCCCAGGCGCGCGATCAACCACTTACGCATCGGGACGCGTGCCCAGGCCCATGGCCTGCCGGGCGAACCAGCGTTTGGCGGGGGGCAACAAATCCAGCCCCAGCAGCCCCATGTTTCGGCCCAGGGCGACCAACGGTTGGGCGCTGCCAAACAGGCGGGTGACTTGGTCGGAGAAGCCCACGGTGAGTTTCTGGTCCAGGCGCTGGCGCTCGCGGTAGCCCTGCAAGGTGGCCAGATCACCCGGCACCTGCGGCCCGGCCAGCAAGGCCTCGGCCAGGGCATTCGCGTCACGCAGGGACAGGTTGAAACCCTGCCCGGCAATCGGGTGCAGGCTGTGGGCGGCATTGCCGAGGATCGCCAGATGGGAGCGCACTTGCTCCTCGGCTTCCACCAGGGTCAGCGGATACAGGTGACGGGCACCAACCTGCTTGAGGGTGCCCAGGCGATAGCCGAACACACCCTGCAATTCACTGAGGAAACTGCGTTCATCGAGATTGGCCAGGCGCTGCGCGTCCATGCCGATGCGCGTCCAGACCAGCGCGCAGCGGTTGTCTGGCAGCGGCAGCAAGGCCATCGGGCCTTCATCGGTGAAGCGCTCGAATGCCTCGCCGTTGTGGGCTTCGCTCGGGGTGATGTTGGCGATCAGCGCGCTCTGATTGTACGGGCGGGTTTTCACGCCAATGCCCAATTGCTCGCGCAGGCCGGAGCGGCCGCCGTCGGCCAGTACAGCGAGATCGCACTCCAACACGGTTTCATCGTTAAGGGTCAGGCGGTAGCCATCGGGCAGCGGCTCCATGCGCGTGACTTCGGCCGGGCAACGCCAGCTGACCACGTCTTTGTCCAGGCCTTGCCACAGGCATTGGCCCAGCCAGGCGTTTTCCACCACGTAACCGAGGGCCGGCACGCCCTCTTCCATGGCAGACAGACGCGCAGTGGAGAAACGCCCACGGTCGGACACATGGATCTGCTTGATCGGCTCGGCGCGGCGGGAAATGTCCTGCCACAGGCCCAGGCGCTGGTAGATCTGCCGGGCGCCGAAGGACAGCGCCGAGGAGCGCGCATCGTAGCTCGGCTGGTAGCTGTCGCCCGGCGCGAAGGGTTCGATCAGCACGATCTTCCAGCCCCGGGCCTTGGCCCCGGCCTGCAACGCCAGTGCCAGGCTGGCGCCCACCAGGCCGCCGCCGATGATCGCCAGGTTGACCCGGCTCATCGGGCAGCCGCCATCAGCGCTTCGATATCGGCGACGGTCTTGGGCACGCCGCCGGTCAGGATTTCACAGCCTTGCTTGGTCACTACCACGTCGTCCTCGATGCGTACGCCAATGCCACGCCATTTCTTTGCCACGTTCTGGTTGTCCGGCGAAATGTAGATCCCCGGCTCCACGGTCAACGCCATGCCGACTTCCAGCACACGCCATTCACCGCCCACTTTGTATTCGCCCACATCATGCACATCCATGCCCAGCCAATGACCGGCACGGTGCATGTAAAACACCTTATAGGCTTCGCTGGCGATCAGTTCGTCGACGTCACCCTGCAACAACCCCAGCTCGAGCAACCCGGCGGTGATCACCCGCACGGTCGCCTCATGGGCCTGGTTCCAATGCTTGTCCGGGGCGATCTCCGCGAAGGCGGCTTCCTGGGAGGCCAGCACAATCTCGTAGATCGCTTTCTGTTCCGGCGAGAACTTGCCATTGACCGGCCAGGTGCGGGTGATGTCGCTGGCATAGCAGTCGATCTCGCAACCGGCGTCGATCAGCACCAGATCGCCGTCCTTGAGCACCGCGTCATTCTGCTGGTAATGCAGGATGCAACTGTTGCGCCCGGCGGCGACGATGGAACCGTAGGCCGGCATTTTCGCGCCGCCTTTGCGAAATTCATAATCCAACTCGGCTTCCAGGCTGAACTCATACAGGCCGGCCCGGCTGGCCTGCATCGCCTTCACGTGGGCCGCGCAAGAGATTCGCGCCGCCTCGCGCATCACCTTCACTTCCGCCGCCGATTTATACAGGCGCATGTCGTGGAGCAGATGATCCAGGGCAACGAATTCGTTCGGTGGCTGGGCGCCCAGGTGGGCCTTGGAGCGGATCACGTTGATCCACTCCATCAGGTGCCGGTCGAACTCGGCATTGCTGCCCATGGCCGAGTACACCCGGTCGCGGCCTTCGATGAGGCCGGGCAGGATGTCGTCGATATCGGTGATGGGGAAGGCATCGTCGGCGCCAAAGTCACGAATCGCGCCTTCGGTGCCGGCGCGCAGGCCGTCCCACAGTTCGCGTTCGGCGTTGCGTTCGCGGCAGAACAGCACGTACTCGCCGTGCTGGCGACCGGGCATCAGCACGATCACCGCTTCCGGCTCGGGGAAGCCGCTCAGGTATTGGAAGTCGCTGTCCTGGCGGTAGACATGCTCGACATCACGGTTGCGGATCGCCACGGCGGCGGCCGGCAGGATCGCGATGCTGTTGGGTTCCATCTGCGCCATGAGCGCCTTGCGGCGCCGGGTGTATTCCGCTTTGGGGATATGGATCATGGGCAGATGGGCTTCCTTTCTTAGTGCAGCGACGGCTTGGGTGCAGCCGGCTCAGCCGATTTTTTGGTCTCGGTGAACAGCAGCAGCGGCGCGACGCGCAGGTATTCCATGACTTCCATGTAATCGCCCTCGCCGTCTTCGGACTCTTCCAGGGCGTCTTGCACCTGGGAGATGGCTGCCAGGTCCTGCAGCACTTCCTTGGCGTCGGTGCTCAGTTCCAGGCCGCCGGCGTTCACGCCGAAGCCGTGGAGGAAGCCCTGGCACCATTGGCCCAGGGCGGCGGCACGCTCGGTAAGCGGCGCGTCGTCGGTCGGCAGCAGCAGGACCACGGTGACGTCATCACCGGTCAGCTCGCCCTTGACCATCTCTTGCAGGCCGATCAACGCATTGCGCACGTTGTCGGTCGGTTCGGTTTCCAGCAGCTCGGCCACGTCGGCCAGCCAGTTGTCGGCGTCGAAGCCGACGCCGGTGCAGCTACGGCCCAGCAACACGCCGTGCAGTTCGGCTGGCGAGCAGGGGTGGCCGCTGGCGCTCAGCAGTTTGGAGAAAGCATCGTACGGGGAGTTCTGAATAGGCATGGTGAGCTAGGCGCCAGACGGCGCAATGTCTAGAATGGAGCGCTGTATCCTAGCACCGGCAGACGTACCAAGACTATCAAGGGCGTCAGATCGTTTATCCTGCAGTTGCCATTCATCAGACAAATCCAGTGGAACCCAATGGAAGACACCGACCTGCAAGCGCTGATGGCCAGACTCGAATTGCTAATTACTCGGGTCGAGCAACTTAAGAGTCAAAACGGACTCCTATTAGCTCAGGAAAAGACCTGGCGCGAGGAACGCGCTCACCTCATTGAAAAAAACGAAATCGCCCGGCGTAAGGTCGAATCGATGATTTCGCGCCTGAAGGCCCTGGAGCAAGACTCATGAGTTCAAGCAATAGCGTCACCGTGCAGATCCTCGACAAAGAATATTCGATCATCTGCCCCCAGGAAGAGCGCAACAACCTGGTGAGCGCCGCCCGCTACCTGGATGGCAAGATGCGTGAAATCCGCAGCAGCGGCAAAGTCATCGGCGCCGACCGCATCGCCGTGATGGCCGCCCTGAACATTACCCACGATCTGCTGCATAAGCAGGAACGCCCTGACGTGCAGGCCAGCGGCTCGACGCGTGAGCAGGTGCGTGACTTGCTGGAGCGTGTCGATCTGGTGCTTTCCAGCGATCCGGAAGCACCCAAGGGCTGATTGCCGCGTCTGTTTAAGGTATACTCGCCCCACTCCCTGGCGTGTTTGCCAGTCGGCGATGTCCCTGAGCCGATTCGCACTACCCTGGAAGTTGCACGTTGGGCTGGTGTGCATGTCCGCTAGACGGAAAGCCTTAAAGCCTACTGCATCTTCCACCTTGAACTTTCGGGTTCAAGGGCTAAGTCGACAGCGGCTCTGTCGGGGAGCCTGAATTCCCAAACTCAATGCCAGTCCTCGGACTGGCATTGTTTTATGAGCCGAAACCATGACCGAACCTGCGCCGCTTTCCCGTCCGCAACTTCGACGCATGTTGCGCAAGGCCCGCCGCGCCCTCACGCCGAGCGAGCAGCGCAAGGCCGCCCAGGGCCTGTATCGGCAACTGGCACAGCACCCGCTGTTTCGCCGGGCCAAACATATTTCCTTATACCTACCGACGGACGGTGAAATCGATCCGCGCTTGCTGCTGCGTGCAGCACAGCGCCGGGGCAAGGCCACCTATCTGCCGGTGCTCAGCGCCTGGCCGCGTACCAAGATGGTGTTCCAACGGGTCAGGCCGGGTGAGAAGCTACTGCCCAATCGCTTTCGCATCCTGGAACCACGGGTGAACATCAGCCGCCAACGCAAAGTCTGGGCGCTGGACCTGGTGCTGCTGCCGTTGGTGGGCTTTGATGATGTCGGCGGACGCCTGGGCATGGGCGGCGGGTTCTACGACCGCAGCCTGGCTTACCTGACGCGCCGCCAGAGCTGGCGCAAGCCAACGCTGCTGGGCCTGGCCCATGAGTGTCAGAAGGTCGAACGATTGGCGCAGGCCAGCTGGGATGTGCCGCTGGCGGGCACCGTCACCGATAAGCGTTGGTATATTGCGAAGACGCCACTGGAGTCAGCGGCGCCTTAGTAGAGAAGGGTCAGCGTTTGAACGGTTGCGGCTGCTGTTGAGCCAGTTCAACGGGCGCATCGGTCTTGTTCGACCACAAGCTTTGGGCATACCCGGTGGTCACGACGCCCAGACCAAACAAAATCACCAAAATCCATAGTAAATCCGGTTTACGTTGCATCGATTGCCCCCCTGCAGGCACCTCGTACACGATGACAACAACGTTCCAAAGTAGTCCGTTGCAGCTGCGTCAAGCTTTAAAAGCCGGCATTCTGCGGTAACGTGAACCAACACGCAAACCTTGGCGCCAACCGACTGTCGGTTTGTCATTAAATTGCAGGACAACTTGCCCACTGCTTATTTCAGGAGCCCAACAATGGCCTATTGGCTGATGAAATCAGAGCCCGACGAACTCTCCATCAAAGGCCTGGAAAAGCTTGGCGAAGCCCGCTGGGACGGGGTACGCAACTACCAGGCGCGTAACTTCCTGCGGGCCATGGCGGTGGGTGACGAGTTTTTCTTCTATCACTCCAGTTGCCCGGAGCCGGGTATTGCCGGCATCGGCAAAATCATCGAGGCGGCCTATCCGGACCCTACTGCGCTGGAGCGCGAAAGCCACTACTTCGACTCCAAGGCCACCCCGGAGAAAAATCCGTGGAGCGCGATCAACGTTGCCCATGTCCGGACCTTTCCCAAGGTGCTCGGCCTGGGCTACCTCAAACAGCAAACGGCCCTTGCCGAACTGCCCCTGGTACAAAAAGGCAGCCGGTTGTCGGTGATGGCCGTCACGCCCGAGCAATGGGCGGCCGTAATCCATTTGATTTGACTGACCGGCATCAACACCCCGCTGGGGCAAACCGCTCACACTAGGACGCTAACGCCGCAGGAAGCAGCCATGTCGACGAATCACCACACCTCCCGCCTTTTCGCCGTTGCGCTTATCGCCCTGTTGCTGGGTGCTGGCGGCTTCGGTTACTGGCGCTCCACCCAGGACCGCCTGCCCGAAGGCCTGAGCATGGGCAACGGCCGCCTGGAATCCACCGAAGTGCAGATCGCCGCCAAGATCCCAGGACGCCTGGCCGAAGTGCGCGTGGACGAAGGCGACAAGGTGCTCAAGGGCCAACTGCTCGCACGCATGGACACGCGCACCCTCGAAGCCCAACGCGCCCAGGCCGAAGCCGAAGTGCTGCGCGCCAAGGAAAACTTCGCCGCCGCCGAAGCCAACGTGCAACTGCGCCAGAGCGAACAACTGCTGGCCAACCAGGAACTCAAGCGCACCCAGGAGCTGTACAAGCGCGGCTTCGCCAGCAGCCAGCTGATCGATCAGCAGCAGGCGCGACAGAACACCGGCAACGCCGCCGTGATTGCCGCGCAGGCCCAGGTTAATTCGGTAAAGGCCGCCATTGGCGCCGCCGAGGCCCAGGTCGCCCAGCTCACCAGCGAGATCGACGACAGCAGCCTCCGGGCGCCCATCGACGGCATTATCCAGCTGCGCCTGGCCGAACCCGGCGAAGTGCTCGGCGCGGGTGGCCGTGTGTTACTACTGATCGATCCTAATGATCAGTACATGAACCTCTACCTGCCCGCTTCCGTGACCGGCCGCCTCACCGTCGGCAGCGACGCACGCATCCTGCTTGATGCCCTGCCCGACCAGCCGCTGCCGGCCAAGATCAGCTTTGTCGCCGCCAAATCCCAGTTCACCCCCAAGGAAGTGGAAACCCGCGACGAACGCCAGAAACTGGTATTTCGCGTCAAACTGCGCCTGACCCAACCCAGCGCCGTGCCCCAGGCCAAACCGGGCATGCCCGGCGCCGGCTATGTGCGCACGGCTGACATCGACTGGCCGGCCAACCTGCAATGACCGCCCTGGCGCTGCAGGCCACGGGGATCAACCACCGCTACGGCAAGCAACCGGCACTGGTCGACATCACGTTCGGCCTGCCGGCCGGTACGCGCTGCGGGTTGATCGGGCCGGATGGCGCGGGCAAGTCGAGCCTGCTGGGTTTGATCGCCGGGGTTAAAAAGCTCCAGGACGGCCAGTTGCAGGTGCTCGGCGGCGCCATCGACGATCGCCGCCACCGCAACAGCCTGTATCCGCGCATTGCCTTTATGCCCCAGGGCCTGGGCGGCAACCTGTACCCCGAGCTGTCCATCAGCGAAAACATCCGTTTCTTTGCCACGCTGTTCGGCCTGTCCAAAGCCGATTGCGACCAGCGTATGCACAACCTGCTGCTGGCCACCGATCTCGCGCGCTTTGCCGAGCGCCCGGCTGGCAAGCTCTCCGGCGGCATGAAACAGAAGCTTGGTCTGTGCTGCGCGCTGATCCATGACCCGGACCTGTTGATCCTCGACGAACCCACCACCGGCGTCGACCCGCTGTCACGTCGGCGCTTCTGGGAACTGGTCGACAGCGTACGCAGCGAACGCCCGCAACTGACATTGCTGGTGGCCACGGCCTACATGGAAGAAGCCGAACAGTTCGAACACTGCCTGATGCTCGATCGCGGCAAGCTGATCGCCGATGGTCTGAGCAGCGACTTGGCCGCCGCGACACCCAGCGGCAAATTGGACGAAGCCTTCACCCACTTCCAGGGTGACAGCGCCCGCGACAACCAACCGCTGGTGATCCCGCCGAGGCAAAGCGACAACACCGATATCGCCATCGAAGCTCATGACCTGACCCTGCGTTTCGGCGATTTCACTGCGGTGAACAAGGTCAGCTTTGCGATTGGTCGCGGCGAGATCTTCGGCTTCCTCGGCTCCAACGGTTGCGGCAAGACCACCACCATGAAAGTCCTCACCGGGCTGATGCCGGCCACCGAGGGCAGCGCAACGCTGCTGGGCAACCCGGTGAACGCCAAGGACCTGGCCACGCGCAAGCGCGTGGGTTTCATGTCGCAAAGCTTTTCGCTGTACGGCGAACTCAGCGTGCGCCAGAACCTGGTGCTGCATGCGCAACTGTTCGACCTGCCCAAGGCCGACAGCGGCCCGCGCCTTGATGAGCTGATCCAGCGTTTCGACCTGGGTGACGTCGCCGAGCAACCGTCCGGCGAGTTGCCCCTCGGCCTGCGCCAGCGTTTGTCATTGGCGGTGGCGGTGCTGCATCGCCCGGAAGTGTTGATCCTTGATGAGCCCACCTCGGGCGTCGACCCAGCCGCACGGGATGACTTCTGGCGATTGCTGATCGAGCTGTCCCGCGAACAAGGCGTGACCATCTTCCTGTCCACCCACTTCATGAACGAAGCCCAGCGCTGCGACCGCATCTCCCTGATGCACGCGGGCAAGGTGCTGGCCTGCGATACGCCGGATGCGCTGCAACGGCAATTCCACGGCGATACGTTGGAAGCCGCGTTCGTCACGTGCCTGGAACAGGCCCAAGGTGAAGCCGAACCCACCGCGCCGGCCAAGACCGTCAGCGAAACCAGCGCGGCGCCGCTGAGCAAACGCGGTTTCAGCCTGGCCCGTCTGGTAGCCGTGGCCAGCCGCGAAGGCAAGGAACTGCTGCGCGACAAAGTGCGCATGGCCTTCGCCCTGCTGGGGGCGATGTTCATGATGGTGATCTTCGGCTATGGCATTTCCCTGGATGTGGAAAACCTCGCCTTTGCCGTCTACGACCAGGACCAGACGCCGCAAAGCCGTGCCTACCTGGAGGCGTTTCGCAGTTCGCGCTATTTCGCCGAGCAGGCGTCCATCCAGGACCCGACTGAACTGCACCGGCGCCTGCAACGTTCAGAAATCAAACTGGTCCTGGAGATCCCGCCCGGCTTTGGCCGCGACCTCTACGCCGGGCGCCAGCCCACGGTGGCCGCGTGGCTGGACGGCGGCATGCCGTTTCGCGCGGAAACCAGCCGTAACTATGTGGAGGCCGTGCATCAGGAGAACCTGCAGCAACTGGCCGAACTGAGTAGCCTACCGCGCAACACCCCGGCCGCCGCCAAGCTGGAAACGCGCTTTCGCTATAACCAGGACGTGGTCAGCGTAAACGCCATCGGCCCCGGCGTGATGGCGCTGATCCTGGCGTTTATCCCGGCGATGCTCACCGCGCTCGGTATCGTGCGCGAAAAGGAGCTGGGCTCGATCACCAACTTCTACGCCACGCCGCTGACCCGCCTGGAATTCCTGCTCGGCAAACAGGCGCCGTACCTGGCCGTGAGCCTGGTCAACCTGACGGTATTGGTGGCGATGAACCGCTGGCTGTTCGGCGTGCCCTTCAAGGGCAGCGCCCTCACGCTGGCGTTCGGCGGCCTGCTCTACGTGCTGGCGACCACCAGCATGGGCCTGCTGATTTCGGCCTTCACCCGTACGCAGATCGCGGCGATCCTCGGCACCATGATCATCACCAGCCTGCCGACCATCCAGTTCTCCGGGCTTATCGTGCCGCGCTCTTCCCTGGAAGGCGCGGCGGCCTTGATGGGCATGCTGTTTCCGGCCGGGCACTTCCTGGACATTGCCGTGGGCACCTTCACCAAGGCCCTGGACCTGCGCCAGTTGTGGCCCCAGTGCCTGGCGCTGTTCGGGTTCTTCGTCGGGTTTACCGGGCTGAGCCTGGTCATGCTCAAGAAGCAGGAGGCTTGATGCATAAGTTCGCGCACATTCTGCGGCTGGGGATCAAGGAACTGACCAGCCTTCGCCATGACAGCGTGTTACTGCTGTTTCTGTTCTACGCCTTCACTGTCGCCATCTATATGCCCGCCGCCGGTTCGGTGATCGGTGTACACAACGCCAGCGTCGCGTTTGTCGATGAAGACCACAGCGCCCTCTCGCGGCAGATGGCCGAAGCGCTGCAACCGCCCGAATTCCAGGCGCCTGCACCGTTGGCCTATGACCAATTGGACAGGGTCATGGACAGCGGCAAGTACACCTTCGTAATCAATGTGCCGGCTAATTTCCAGGCCGACCTGTTGGCCGGGCGCCAGCCGGGGGTGCAGGTGAATGTGGATGCCACGGCGATGAGCCAGGCGTTCATGGGGGCGGGCTACATCGGGCGGATTTTCCAGCGCGAACTGCTGACCTACAGCGGACAAGCCGATGCCGCCAGCCGGGCACCCGCGCAGCTCACTACCCGAGCGCTGTTCAACACCAACCTTGAAGGCGGCTGGTTCCTGGCGGTTATCCAGATCGTCAACAACATCACCATCCTCGCCATTATCCTGACCGGCACCGCCCTGCTGCGTGAACGCGAGCACGGCACCCTCGACCACTTGCTGGTGCTGCCACTGACGGCGCTGGAAATCATGCTGGCGAAAATCTGGAGCAACATGCTCGTGGTGGTGCTGTGTACCTGGCTGTCGCTGGAGGTGGTGGTCAAAGGCTTACTTGGGGTGCCGCTGGCCGGATCGCTGGGGTTGTTCCTGTTCGTGACAGCGCTTTACCTGTTTGCCAGCACGGCGCTGGGGATTTTCCTCGCGACGCTGGCGCGCTCGACACCGCAATTCGGCCTGCTGGCGATTCCGGTGATTATCCCGATGCTGCTGCTTTCGGGCGGCAGTACGCCGCTGGACAGCATGCCCGAGTGGTTGCAGTGGGTGATGCAGGGGTCGCCGTCGACGCATTTTGTGAGTTTGAGTGCGGCGATTCTGTTTCGTGATGCGGGGGTGAGCGTGGTGTGGCCGGACTTGCTGGCGCTGGCGGGGATTGGGTTGGTGTTTTTTGCGGTGGCGTTGGCGCGGTTCAGGAAAAGCCTGGCGTCCTGAGGCGCCTGTCCCGCCGTCATCGGGGGCAAGTCGAATCGTCGCACCGCCCCTCCCACATTTGATCGCATTCCAATTGTGGGAGGGGCGGTGCGACGATTCGACTTGCCCCCGATAGTCGCGTAGCGACTTATTGGATGATCAGGTTGTTGAACAACAGGTCTTCCACCACCGGCTTGCCGGTTTCGTCGTTCATCACTTGCTGGGTCTGCTTCAAGGCTTCCTGGCGCAGTTTTTCCTTGCCCTCGACGGTGCTCATCGCCTCGTTGGTCTGCTGGGTGAACAGCGCCACCAGTTGATTACGGATCAACGCATCGTTGGCTTTGACGGCGGCGGCCGCTTCGGTGCCAGTCACGCGCAAGGCGATATCGGCCTTGAACACCTTGAGTTTCGCCGTGCCGTCCAGGCCGTAGTTGCCCACGAACGGCGGGCTCAGGCTGATATAGCTGACCTTCGGCGCCTCGCCTTCTTTGGCTTCTTCGGCCTGGGCCGCCATCGGCAAGGTCAGGGCCAGCATCAACAGGATCCACGCTTTCACAGTTCATTCCTCACATTCGGTTGCCGGGTAGCATAACGCTAGCAAGGCAGAGCACAAGCTTATGGCGGCTTATCAGGCCTGGGCATGCTCGTTGACCCACGGGCGTACCCTCCTACACTTATCGGCCACGACGCCAAAAGGAATAGTCCGATGAAAGCTGTGCTGTGCAAAGCCTTCGGCCCTGCCGAAACCCTGGTGCTGGAAGATGTCGCAAGCCCTGCGATCAAGAAGAACGAAATCCTGCTGGACGTGCACGCGGCCGGGGTCAACTTCCCGGATACGCTGATCATCGAGGGCAAGTACCAGTTCAAGCCGCCCTTTCCGTTCTCGCCGGGTGGCGAGGCGGCAGGCGTGGTCAGTGAAGTGGGCGAAAAAGTCGGCCACCTGAAAGTCGGTGACCGGGTCATGGCGCTGACCGGCTGGGGCAGCTTTGCCGAACAAGTCGCGGTGCCGGGCTATAACGTACTGCCGATCCCGCCAAGCATGGATTTCAACACCGCCGCTGCCTTCAGCATGACCTACGGCACGTCGATGCACGCGCTCAAGCAACGGGCCAACCTGCAACCCGGCGAAACCCTGCTGGTACTCGGCGCTTCCGGTGGCGTGGGCCTGGCTGCCGTGGAAATCGGCAAGGCCATGGGCGCCCGTGTGATCGCTGCCGCCAGCAGCGCCGACAAACTCGCGGTGGCCAAGGCCGCCGGCGCCGATGAGTTGATCAACTACAGCGAAACCAGCCTGAAAGACGAGATCAAGCGCCTCACCGACGGTAACGGTGCCGATGTGATCTACGACCCGGTGGGCGGCGACCTGTTTGACCAGGCCATCCGCGCCATCGCCTGGAACGGCCGCTTATTGGTGGTGGGGTTTGCCAGCGGGCGCATTCCCGAGCTGCCGGTGAACCTGGCGCTGCTCAAGGGCGCGGCGGTGGTTGGGGTGTTCTGGGGCTCGTTCGCCCAGCGCCAGCCGCAGGATAATGCGGCGAATTTCCAGCAGTTGTTCACGTGGTATGGCGAGGGCAAGTTGAAGCCGTTGGTGTCGCAGGTGTATCCGCTGGAACAGGCCGCCCAGGCGATCAATGACCTTGGGCAGCGCAAGGCGGTTGGAAAGGTCGTCGTCCAAACCCGCTAAAAATTTGAAATACCGTCAATGTGGGAGGGGGCTTGCCCCCGATAGCGGTGTGTCAGTCACAGATATACAGACTGATAAACAGCTATCGGGGGCAAGCCCCCTCCCACTTTTCGATCTCCGGTGTTCGTAAGGGAACATTCATTAGCGTTCATTTCTGGTTGTTTATAGATAAGAGGCGATGCTATTTTCGGTAACGAAACTGTAACATTCGCATCCGCAGTCAAAACAAGAAATCTGGAGCTCTTGAATGTTTGCTTTCTTTCGTCCTGCCGCACATCAGGCGCCCCTGCCTGAAGAAAAAATAGACAGCACTTACCGACGCCTGCGCTGGCAGATCTTCGCCGGTATTTTCTTCGGTTACGCCGGGTACTACCTGCTGCGCAAAAACTTCTCACTGGCCATGCCCTACTTGATCGACGAGGGTTATACCCGTGGCGAACTGGGCCTGGCGATGTCGGCCATCGCGATTGCCTACGGCCTGTCCAAGTTCCTCATGGGCCTGGTGTCCGACCGCTCCAACCCACGCTACTTCCTGCCCTTCGGCCTGCTGGTTTCGGCGGGTGTGATGTTCATTTTCGGTTTCGCACCTTGGGCGACGTCCAGCGTGACCATGATGTTCATTTTGCTGTTCATCAACGGCTGGGCCCAAGGCATGGGCTGGCCGCCAAGTGGGCGGACCATGGTGCACTGGTGGTCGCAGAAAGAACGTGGCGGCGTGGTGTCGGTGTGGAACGTGGCGCACAACGTCGGCGGCGGCCTGATCGGCCCGCTGTTCCTGCTCGGCATGGCCTGGTTCAACGACTGGCACGCGGCGTTCTACGTACCGGCCACCGTGGCGTTGCTGGTGGCGGCGTTTGCCTTCATCACCATGCGCGACACCCCGCAATCGGTCGGCCTGCCGCCAATCGAGCAGTACAAGAACGACTATCCGGAAGGCTACGACGCCAGCCACGAAGATGAATTCAGCGCCAAGGAAATCTTCGTCAAGTACGTGTTGCGCAACAAAATGCTGTGGTACATCGCCTTCGCCAACGTGTTCGTCTATCTGCTGCGCTACGGCGTACTGGATTGGGCACCGACCTACCTGAAAGAAGCCAAGCACTTCACGGTGGATAAATCGTCGTGGGCGTACTTCTTCTATGAGTGGGCGGGTATCCCGGGCACGCTGTTGTGCGGCTGGATGTCAGACAAGATCTTCCGTGGCAACCGCGGCCTGACCGGCATCGTGTTCATGGCGCTGGTGACCGTGGCGACCCTGGTGTACTGGCTCAACCCGCCGGGCAACCCGATGATCGACATGATCGCGCTGTTCTCCATCGGCTTCCTGATCTACGGCCCGGTGATGCTGATCGGCCTGCAGGCGCTGGAACTGGCCCCAAAGAAAGCCGCCGGCACCGCTGCGGGCTTCACCGGCCTGTTCGGTTACCTGGGCGGCTCGGTGGCCGCCAGTGCGGCCATGGGTTACACCGTGGACCATTTCGGCTGGGACGGTGGTTTCGTGCTGCTGATCGGCGCGTGCCTGCTGGCAATCGCCTTCCTGATCCCAACGCTGTGGCACACCAACAGCGTCAGCTCGGCGCGCTAACCGCCTGAACAGTCCTTCGCACAGCGCTTGAGCCGCGCCTCCAGGTTCTTATCTGGCATGGCGTGGCTGCGCAGGGCGTTGACGGTCTGCTCGACATAATCGCGAGTGGTGCCGTAACGCCCGCAAGCGCTTTGCAGCACATGGTTCAGCACGATATCGGGCAAGTTGCCGGCGTAGCTGGGCAAGTGCCGCTCCAACACAAAACCCAGTGCCTGTACGGTACTGCCATCTTCCAGACGGCAGCTGAGCCAGTGGGGCCGGTAGGACGGGTAAGGCATCTCGCGCTGCCACAAGGCGTACAGCGAGGCCTCCAGCTGATCTTCCGGCAAGCGGTAGGCAAACCCGCTGCAGGAGCCGCCGCGATCCAGGCCAAAGACCAGCCCCGGCAGCTCCGGCGTCCCCCGATGTTCATGGGACCACAGGTACAGGCCCCGGTGATAACCGTGGACCCGTGCCCGCACCCGCTCCGTCGAGGAGCATTCAGGACGCCAGATCAGCGAACCGTAAGCGAATAACCAGACCGGCCCACCCTTATGCCGCGCCATGGTGGCCTGCATCGAGCTCATCAACTGTTCGTGAGTGAGTTGCGGCCCAAGATCGAGCCGCGGAGGGTAAGCCAATTGCAAAAGATCGGATTCAATAACGGTCATGGCAAATCGCTTAGGTCTCCTGTGCTTTACCAGTTGTAGGCAACTTTACCGTAATAGAACGCGCCGCTGTAACCGTACGGCGAAAAAGTGCTATAGGCCAAATTGCCACCGCTGCTGGCGAACGCGTTGACCTTCTCCGGGTATTTATCGGTGACGTTGTCGCCGCCCAGGGTGAAGGTCCAGTTCTTCAGCTTGTAGTCCGCCGACAAATCCAGCACCCAGGCCGCCTTGAAGGTCTGGTCGTTGACCTTGTCGGTTTGGTAGCTGGTAAATTCACCATAGCGCACCAGGTTGCTGTGCAGCGCCCAATTGCCAAACGTGAAGTCGTTACCCAGGCTCAGCTTGTGCTCAGGCGTGGTATCGCCCAGCAAGCCGCTCTTCTCGCGACGGTCCACCCGCACCAGGTTGGCACCCAGGCTGTCGAGGATGGCCGGGTTGGGCTTCACGTCCGTCACCCGGGTGTGGTTGTAGTTGTAGCCCACGGTGCTGTTCCAGCGGATGCCGTTATCGAACTGATAGCGATAGTTGGCCACCAGGTCGACGCCGTCGGTGCTGGTGTCGGTGGCATTGGTGAAGTAGCGGGCGGTGGTGTAGTTGATGTTGCCGACACCGTTGGCGCGCAGATAGGCCTGGGTGGCCGGGTCCAGGTTGAGGTTGGACGACAGGCTGATACGGTCGCGGATATCGATGCGGTACACGTCCACGGTCACTGTCAGGTCGTCGGCAGGCTCCAGTACCAGACCGAGGCTGTAGTTGCGCGACTTCTCGGCCTTGAGGTCTTCCGCGCCCAGCAGGCGGGCCACCTGGCTCGACGCCGGGAAGGTGCCAGCCTCGCGGATGTCGCTGCCGATCAACTGCGACGAGGTAAACGCAAAGTTCTGCTGGGCCAGGGACGGTGCGCGGAAACCGTTGGAGATACTGCCGCGCAAGGCCACCTGCGGGGTGAAGTCGTAACGGGCCGACAACGAGCCGCTGACGTTGGAACCGAAGTCACTGTAATCCTCATGCCGCACGGCGGCCGAGGCGCTGAGTTTTTCGGTGAAGTTGGTTTCCAGGTCCAGGTACTGGGCCCAATTGTGGCGCGAACTGCTGCCGGCGTCGGCATCACGGAAGCCGCCGAGGCCCGAGCTGCCGGTCTGGTAGTAGGACGCCGGTTCACCCGCTTCAATCTCATAACCCTGGCGCAGGTATTCACCGCCAAAGGCCACGGAGACCGGGTATGGCAGGAAGCCCACGTCGAACTCACGGGACAGGTCGAGGCTGACTTGCTTCTGGTCGTTGCTCAGGGTGCCGTTGTCGAACTTGCGCGGCGTGGCCAGGCCCAGGGAGGTGTTGATGGTTTCGGTGCTCAACTCGTACTGGTTCTTGCCGTAGTTGGCCGAGAGGTCGTAGTGCCAGTCGTAGGCCAGCAGCCCGCGCAGGCCCACCACCAGCGAGGTGTCCTCCAGGTTGCCCTTGATCAACGGCAGGTAGCCGTTGGGGTTGAGCGCCGCAATGTTGTTGGAAGCGTTGCTCGCCCGGTAGAACGCCGCCGTCTCGCCGCGCCGCTTGCTGTAGCCGCCGAAGGTGTAGAACTCGGCGGCATCGTTGAACGAATATTCCGAGTTGAACTGGAACTTGCCTTCGTTGGTGGCCGGTTCGCCCTGGCGGAACACGCGCTGGCCGTAGGTGGTGGAGCCGACACTGGCTGGGCGGTAATCATTGCCGGCACGGTTGGTGTAATCGTTATCGGCACCTTCGGCCGAGAGGTTGATGAAGCCGTTATCGCCCAGCGCCAGGCCAGTGTTGCCACTGACATTACGCTGGATACCGTCGCCCTTCTTGTATTCGCCGAACTTGGTGGAGATCGAGCCGCCATGGTCGGCGTGCTTGAGGATCACGTTGATCACCCCGGCAATGGCGTCCGAGCCGTAGCGCGCGGAAGCGCCATCGCGCAGCACCTCGATATGGTCTACCGCCGACAGCGGGATCGCGTTCAGGTCCGCTGGCGCCGAGCCGCGTCCCACCGCACCGCCCAGGTTGACGAACGCGCTGGTATGGCGACGCTTGCCGTTGACCAGCACCAGCACCTGATCCGGCGACAGGCCGCGCAACTGCGCAGGACGCACCAGCTCAGCACCGTCCACCAGGCTCGGGCGCGGGAAGTTGATCGATGGGATCAGCCGCGCCAGCACTGCGCCTAGCTCATCGGAGCCGGTGCTGCGCAGGGTGTCGCCGGAAATCACATCGATGGGTGACAGCGAAGCACTGGCCGTACGCTCCTGGGCGCGGGTGCCGGTGACGATCACGGTGTCGAGCTTGGGTGTATCGGTGGCCGACGTTTCGGCCGCGAAGACAGGATTGAAACCCACGGCGGTCAGCAAATTGGCTGACAAAATCGCCGTGTACAGCGCGTGTTGCTTATAGCTCCCCATACCGCTCCCCTTGAATCAAAAACCAGAGCGTGGCGCTCTGAGTTCATACGATCGATCCGGCTGGCGGGCGGTGGCGGTCAGTGATTGGTGGTTGTGAAAGAATCGGTAGTCCGTTGCGATATAGCTTATGGATATTTATGTAACAAATTAAATACCTTTAAAGCATAAGCGATTGCATAAGCAAATTCGCCCATTCATCAGGATTGCGCAGGCCAATCCCGGTAGTTTCAGCCCCGGTTCAGCCTGGGAATGCGCCAAGCCGTCAAAATAGCGCACACATCACGACCCACCTAGCCGCCCATCAAACCGACTATCGAGGTCGCACCCATGAAGAAATTCCGACTGCCTGGCCTGCTGTTCCTGGCCCAGGCCACCACCGCCCTGGCGGGCGAAACACCGGCCACCGAGGACGACAAAGGTTTCTGGTACGCGCAGACCAGCGTCTACACCCGGCACTTTGCGCCGGACCCGGACCACAACAACAACCAGGACCTGATCGGCCTGGAGCGCAATGATGCCTCAGGCTTTGTGTATGGCGGGGCGACGTTTCGCAACTCGTTCAGCCAGCGCTCGTACTACGCATACGCGGGTAAACGCTACGACATGGCCGACTATCCGGTGTATTTGAAACTGACGGGCGGGGCGATCCAGGGTTATCGCGGCAAGTACCGCGATAAGATCCCCTTGAACCGTTTCGGCGTGGCGCCGGTGATCATTCCGTCGGTTGGCGCCCATTACGGGCCGGTGGCGGCGGAATTGGTGTTGCTGGGGTTCAATGCGGCGATGGTGACGACCGGCGTACGCTTTTGACTCTGTGGTGAGCAGGCTTGCCCTGCGTTGGGTTGCGAAGCAGCCCCAAAACAAACGACTCGCTTTAACTGAAACTGCACGGTGCCTTTACTGGGACTGCTTTGCAGCCCAACGCAGGGCAAGCCTGCTTACTACAAAAGCATTCCCCGGCAGGCCTCTCAGCGCGGCGCGTAGGCAAATACATCAGCCCGCATCTGATGCGCATCCATGCCCGCCTCGACCAACGCATCCAGGGTGCCATAGATCATGGCCGGTGAGCCGCTGGCGTAGACGTGCACCGATTTGAGGTCGGCGATGTCTTCGCACACCGCTTCATGCAACAACCCGCAGCGCCCTTCCCAACCGCACAGATCGCTGACGACTTTGTGCAAAAACAGGTTGGGCAGTTGCAACCACTGGTCCCAGTGTTCGATCTCGTAGAAATCTTCCGGACGGCGCACGCCCCAGTACAGGTGCACCGGGTGCTTGAAGCCGGAGGCGCGGCAATGTTCGATCAGGCTGTGCATCTGCGCCATGCCGGTGCCGGCGGCGATCAACACGAGCGGCCCGTCCGGCAACTCGGCCAGGTGGGTGTCACCAAACGGCAGTTCGACACGGGCCATCTGGTTGCGTTGCAGTTGCGCAAGCAAAGTGCGGGCACTGTCCTCGCGGGCCAGTACATGTAACTCCAGCTCACGTCCGGCATGAGGCGCCGACGCCAGGGAGAAGGCCGATTTCTCGCCGTTCTCGCGCTCGATCATCAGGTATTGCCCGGCGTGGTAACGCACCGCCTTGCCGGCCGGCGCACGCAGGCGCACACGCCACACGTCGCCACCGACCTCTACGCATTCACTCAATTGGCACGACAACTTGCGCAACGGCAACTCTCCCGGCGCCAGCACGCCATCCCACAACACAATGCAATCTTCCAGCGGCTCGGCAATGCAGGTGTAGAACTCACCGTGATCACGCACCTCACCGGCCTGCTGCACGCGGCCTTCCACCAACAGCGCGGCGCACACATGGCACACGCCGTTGCGGCAGGCCTGTGGGCACTCGTAGCCCAGGCGGCGCGCGCCTTCGAGGATTCGCTCGCCAGGGACCAGCTCCAGCACGGCGCCGGAAGGTTGCAGGGTTACACGCATCAATCTATTCCCAATTCTTTCCAGATCGCATCGACACGGGCGGTGACGGCTTCATCCTTGACGATCACTCGGCCCCACTCGCGGGTGGTTTCACCCGGCCATTTGTGGGTGGCATCCAGGCCCATCTTCGAACCCAGGCCCGACACCGGCGAGGCGAAGTCGAGGTAGTCGATCGGCGTGTTGTCGATCATCACCGTGTCGCGCTTGGGGTCCATGCGCGTGGTGATGGCCCAGATCACGTCGTTCCAGTCGCGGGCGTTGATGTCGTCGTCGGTGACAATAACGAACTTGGTGTACATGAACTGTCGCAAAAACGACCACACACCGAGCATTACCCGCTTGGCATGGCCTGGGTACGACTTCTTCATGGTCACGATGGCCATACGGTACGAGCAGCCTTCCGGCGGCAGATAGAAGTCGGTGATCTCCGGGAATTGCTTCTGCAGGATCGGCACGAACACTTCGTTAAGCGCCACGCCGAGAATCGCCGGCTCATCCGGCGGCCGGCCGGTGTAGGTGCTGTGGTAGATCGGTTTGATCCGATGGGTGATGCGCTCGACGGTGAACACCGGGAAGCTATCGACTTCGTTGTAGTAGCCGGTGTGGTCGCCGTAAGGGCCTTCATCGGCCATTTCGCCCGGATGAATCACACCTTCAAGAATGATTTCGGCAGTGGCCGGCACTTGCAGGTCGTTGCCACGGCATTTCACCAGTTCGGTGCGGTTACCGCGCAGCAGACCGGCGAAGGCGTACTCGGACAGGCTGTCGGGCACCGGCGTCACGGCACCGAGGATGGTGGCGGGGTCGGCGCCAAGGGCCACGGAGACCGGGAACGGTTTGCCGGGGTGCTTTTCGCACCACTCACGGAAGTCCAGTGCGCCGCCACGGTGGCTCAGCCAACGCATGATGACCTTATTGCGGCCAATCACTTGCTGGCGGTAGATGCCGAGGTTCTCGCGGTCCTTGTTCGGGCCTTTGGTGACGGTCAGGCCCCAGGTGATCAGCGGGCCGACGTCGCCGGGCCAGCAGGTCTGCACCGGCAGCATGGCGAGGTCGACGTCATCGCCTTCGATGACCACTTCCTGGCACACCGCGTCCTTGACCACTTTGGGGGCCATGGCAATGATCTTGCGGAAGATCGGCAGCTTCGACCAGGCGTCCTTGAGGCCCTTGGGCGGCTCGGGCTCCTTGAGGAAGGCCAGCAGCTTGCCGATCTCGCGCAGTTCGCTGACCGACTCGGCGCCCATGCCAAAAGCCACGCGCTCGGGCGTACCGAACAGGTTGCCGAGCACCGGGATATCAAAGCCGGTCGGGTTCTCGAACAGCAGCGCCGGGCCCTTGTTGCGCAGGGTGCGGTCGCAAATCTCAGTCATTTCCAGCACCGGGGAAATCGGCATCTGGATACGTTTCAACTCTCCGCGCTGCTCAAGTTGCTGCACGAAATCCCGAAGATCCTTGAATTTCATTAACCATGCCACCCGTAAAATAGGCGTACATCCTACCTGCTCCAGGGTGCGTTTGCCTGCCAGGAGCGCTTAAAAAATGGGCACAAAAAAATGGCGCCCCTGGGGGCGCCATTCTTCAGGACCTGAAACGTCGTATTACTTACGCTTCATCGACAGGAAGAACTCGTCGTTGGTCTTGGTGGTTTTCAGCTTGTCGACCAGGAACTCGATGGCAGCTACTTCGTCCATCGGGTGCAGCAGCTTGCGCAGGATCCACATGCGCTGCAGTTCGTCGTCAGCGGTCAGCAACTCTTCGCGGCGGGTACCGGAACGGTTGATATTGATAGCCGGGAACACGCGTTTTTCCGCGATGCGACGGTCCAGGGGCAGTTCCATGTTGCCGGTACCCTTGAACTCTTCGTAGATCACTTCGTCCATCTTCGAACCGGTTTCAACCAGTGCGGTGGCGATAATGGTCAGCGAGCCGCCTTCTTCGATGTTGCGCGCGGCGCCGAAGAAACGTTTCGGTTTCTCCAGGGCGTGGGCATCGACACCACCGGTCAATACCTTGCCGGAGCTCGGGATCACGGTGTTGTAGGCACGGGCCAGACGGGTGATGGAGTCGAGCAGGATCACCACGTCCTTCTTGTGTTCGACCAGGCGCTTGGCCTTCTCGATCACCATTTCGGCAACCTGCACGTGGCGGGTTGGCGGCTCATCGAACGTGGAGGCAACCACTTCGCCGCGCACGGTGCGCTGCATTTCGGTCACTTCTTCCGGACGCTCATCGATCAGCAGCACGATCAGGTGAACTTCAGGATTGTTACGCGCGATGTTCGCTGCAATGTTCTGCAGCATGATGGTCTTACCGGCTTTCGGCGGCGCGACGATCAGGCCACGCTGGCCTTTGCCGATCGGGGCGCACAGGTCGATCACACGACCGGTCAAGTCTTCGGTGGAACCGTTACCGGCCTCCATCTTCATGCGCACGGTCGGGAACAGCGGGGTCAGGTTCTCGAAGAGAATCTTGTTTTTCGCGTTCTCGGGACGGTCGAAGTTGATCGTGTCGACCTTGAGCAGGGCGAAATAACGCTCGCCTTCCTTCGGTGGGCGGATCTTGCCAACGATGGTGTCACCGGTGCGCAAGTTGAAGCGACGGATCTGGCTCGGCGAGACGTAGATATCGTCTGGGCCGGCGAGATAGGACGCGTCAGCAGAGCGGAGGAAGCCGAAGCCGTCCTGGAGAATCTCCAGCACGCCATCACCGGAGATTTCCTCGCCGCTTTTCGCGTGCTTCTTGAGCAGGGAGAAAATCACGTCCTGCTTGCGCGAACGGGCCATATTTTCTATGCCCATTTCTTCGGCCAATTGGAGCAGGTCGGTAATCGGCTTTTGCTTGAGTTCAGTCAGATTCATATAGGAATGACGTAATCATTTATGGAGGGGGGAAATTAAGCTTTTGGCTTAATGAGGCCGCGCCGCAGAGAAGGCGACAGGATCGCGTACTAATCGAAAAGGAATGCGTCGGCGACGGCTTGCAGGGGGCAGTGGAGAAACCAGTGCGGGGCCGAATGTACCACCTGAGTTTCGGAGCGTCTAGCCCTGTTTCACGAAAAAGCCCCGCTATTTGCGGGGCTTTTTTGACGACGCTTAGATGTTCGCGTCGAGGAAAGCTTGGAGCTGAGACTTCGACAGCGCACCTACTTTGGTCGCTTCGACGTTGCCGTTCTTGAACAGCATCAGGGTCGGGATACCACGCACGCCATGCTTGGCCGGGGTTTCCTGGTTGTCGTCGATGTTCAACTTGGCAATGGTCAGCTTGCCTTCGTAGGTGGTCGCAATGTCGTCCAGGACTGGAGCGATCATTTTGCAAGGGCCGCACCATTCAGCCCAGTAGTCAACCAGCACCGGGCCTTGAGCCTTGAGTACTTCGGCCTCAAAGGTCGCGTCGGTGACGTGCTTGATAAGATCGTTGCTCATGGATGTCTCCGGATTGTAAGCAAAAAAAACGTGGCCCATCATAGCTGCCCTTCCCCCGTTCAGGAAGCCGCCTCTGATTGAGTCTTCCTATGATGGCCCATGAGTTTGGGTATAGCCCAACTCAGGGAGTGACGGGGGTCACGAAGACAATGCCGGTGCGCAACGCCGCATTGCGCACGTGTTCCTGCATGGTTTTCTGCGCTGCCGCACTGGCGCGCCGGGCCAGGGCGCGCAGAATCCGACGATGCTCCTGCCAGGTCTCCATGGCCCGTTCCGGTCGGATGAACGGTAGCTTCTGGCTCTCCAGAAAAACCTCGGCACTCGCGCTCAGGATGCTCACCATCGCCTGGTTGCCACTGGCGAGCAGGATGCGCTGGTGAAACTCGAAGTCGAGCCGGGCGGCGGCTTCGAAGTCGCCGGCCTTGAGCACTTTGCGCATGGCCTCCACGTTGTCTTCCAGGCTGTCCAACTCATCGATGGTCAGCGTCACCGCCGCCAGCCCCGCCGCAAAACCTTCCAGGGCATAGCGCAACTGGAAGATATCCAGCGGCGTAGCCTGCGCCGCAAAGGGCCAGGCGAACCCTGGCGACTCCTCGACCGCCTGCACGAACACGCCCTTGCCCGGCTGCACACTGACCACACCCAAGGCGCTGAGGGACGACAATGCCTCACGCAACGACGCTCGGCTCACCCCCAACTGCACCGCCAGATCCCGTTGCGACGGCAACGCATCGCCCGGTCCGAAGCCTTGCTCCTTGATCAGTTTGCGAATGGCCTGCAGGGCCGCTTCCGGTACGGCTTGGGCGATGGAATTCATAAAAAACTCAAGGTTCCAGTCAACTGAGTGGCTAGTTGTAAAGCTATTCGTGGCGGGCGGCAAGCCACGCCCCAAAGGGGCTCGCGAGGTTTTGCCGACGCTCGAAAACAGTGCGCAAAGCCCCGGCACTGTTCAGACCAGTCCGACCACCAAAACTCAACAAATACCGGCCTTGCAGACGATTCAGAAGGTGATGGCATGGGCTGTGCACTGAGCAAATTCAGAAAATCCCTTCGCCCTTCTCGGAGAGTTGCCATGACCAAGCGCTACAGCGCCCTGCTTACTGCCCTGTTTGCCAGCCTGATGCTGAGCCAGGCACCCGCCCAGGCCAATGGTCTGGACGACATCGTCGCCCGTGGCACCCTCAAGGTCGCCGTGCCCCAGGACTTCCCGCCCTTCGGCTCGGTCGGCCCCGACATGAAGCCACGCGGCCTGGACATCGACACTGCCAAGCTGCTGGCCGACCAGCTCAAGGTCAAGCTGGAACTGACCCCGGTCAACAGCACCAACCGTATCCCGTTCCTCACCACCGGCAAGGTCGACCTGGTGATCTCCAGCCTGGGCAAGAACCCTGAGCGCGAGAAGGTGATTGATTTCTCCAAGGCCTACGCACCGTTCTACCTGGCCGTGTTCGGCCCGCCTGACGCCGCCATCAGCAGCACCGACGACCTCAAGGGCAAAACCATCAGCGTGACCCGTGGCGCCATCGAAGATATCGAACTGACCGCCGTCGCCCCCAAGGAAGCCACGATCAAGCGCTTCGAAGACAACAACTCGACCATCGCCGCCTACCTGGCCGGCCAGGTCGACCTGATTGCCAGCGGCAACGTGGTAATGGTCGCGATCAGCGAGCGCAACCCCAAACGCGTGCCGGCGTTGAAAGTGAAGCTCAAGGACTCTCCGGTGTACGTGGGCGTGAACAAGAACGAGCCGGCCCTGCTGGAGAAGGTCAACCAGATCCTGGTCGCGGCCAAGGCCGATGGCAGCCTGGAAAAGAACGCTATGCAATGGCTGAAAGAGCCACTGCCCGCCGATCTCTGAGAGCGGAACTGACCCATGGCGTATCAATTTGACTTTGTGCCGGTGCTGGCCAACACCGACCTGCTGTTGCGCGGCGCGCTGTTCACCCTCGAACTGACAGCCATCGGCGCCATCCTCGGCGTGGCCCTGGGCACCGTCGGCGCTGTGGTGCGGGCGTGGAAGATCCAGCCGTTCGCCTGGCTCTTCGGCGTTTATGTCGAGTTGATCCGCAACACGCCGTTCCTGGTGCAGTTGTTCTTCATCTTCTTCGGCCTGCCGTCGCTGGGGCTGAAGATCACCGAGTGGCAAGCCGCCGTGCTGGCGATGGTGATCAACCTGGGCGCCTACTCCACGGAAATCATCCGCGCCGGTATCCAGGCCATTCCGCGCGGGCAGCTGGAGGCCGCTGCCGCGCTGGCGATGACGCGCTTCGAAGCCTTCCGCCACGTGGTGCTGCTGCCGGCACTGGGCAAGGTGTGGCCGGCCCTGAGCAGCCAGATCATCATCGTGATGCTCGGTTCGGCGGTGTGCTCGCAGATCGCGACTGAGGAGCTGAGCTTTGCCGCCAACTTTATCCAGTCGCGCAACTTCCGTGCGTTCGAAACCTATGCCCTGACCACCCTGGTGTACCTGTGCATGGCGCTGATGATTCGCCAGTTGCTCAACTGGATCGGCCGCCGCTTCGTAATGAGGAACAGCCGATGAGTGATTTCTCGTTCTGGGACATCGTGCGCAATCTGGCCACCGGCCTGCAATGGACCCTGCTGCTGTCATTGGTTGCCTTTGTCGGCGGCGGCGTGATCGGCTTGCTGGTGATGACGATGCGCATCAGCCGCAACGCCTTCCCGCGCAATGTCGCACGCACCTACATTGAGCTATTCCAGGGCACGCCGCTGTTGATGCAGCTGTTCCTGGTGTTCTTCGGCATTGCCCTGCTCGGTGTGGATATCTCGCCCTGGCTGGCGGCCGCGATTGCCCTGACCCTGTTTACCAGCGCCTACCTCGCCGAAATCTGGCGCGGCTGCGTCGACTCCATCGCCCACGGGCAATGGGAAGCGTCGGCCAGCCTGGCGCTCAACCCGCTGGAGCAACTGCGCTACGTGATCCTGCCCCAGGCACTGCGCATTGCCGTGGCGCCGACAGTAGGTTTCTCGGTGCAGGTGGTCAAGGGCACCGCCGTGACCTCGATCATCGGCTTCACCGAACTGACCAAGACCGGCGGCATGCTCGCCAACGCCACCTTCGAACCCTTCATGGTCTACGGCCTGGTGGCCCTTGGTTACTTTTTACTCTGCTACCCCCTGTCCCTCAGTGCCCGCTACCTGGAAAGGAGACTGCATGCCTCTGCTTAGAATTTCCGCCCTGCATAAGTATTACGGCGATCACCATGTGCTCAAGGGCATCGACCTGACCGTGGATGAAGGCCAAGTGGTGGCGATCATCGGCCGCAGCGGCTCGGGCAAATCCACGTTGCTGCGCACGCTCAACGGCCTTGAATCCATCAACGACGGCGTGATCGAGGTCGATGGCGAATACCTCGACGCCGCCCGCGCGGACCTGCGCAGCCTGCGACAGAAAGTCGGCATGGTGTTCCAGCAGTTCAACCTGTTCCCGCACCTGACGGTGGGCGAGAACGTCATGCTCGCGCCACAAGTGGTGCAGAAAGTACCCAAGGCCAAGGCAGCCCAACTGGCCAAACAGATGCTGGAACGCGTCGGGCTTGGCGAGAAATTCGACGCCTTCCCCGATCGCCTGTCCGGCGGGCAACAACAGCGTGTGGCGATTGCCCGCGCCCTGGCAATGTCGCCCAAGGTGCTGCTGTGCGATGAAATCACCTCGGCGCTGGACCCGGAACTGGTCAATGAAGTGCTCAGCGTGGTGCGCCAACTGGCCAAGGACGGCATGACCCTGATCATGGTGACCCATGAGATGCGCTTCGCCCGGGAAGTCGGCGACAAGCTGGTGTTCATGCACCAGGGCAAGGTGCATGAAGTGGGCGATCCGAAGGTGCTGTTCGCCAACCCGCAAACCGCCGAACTGGCCAACTTCATCGGTTCAGTGGAGCAGCCGGGCTGACCAGCTCGAAACTGCCCTGCCCCTCCAGCACCGTTTGATTGCGAACATGCAGCGCGTCAGCGGGCAGGTGGGTATCGATTGCCACCTGGGCGCTCAATCGCCGGCCGGTCCCTCGTGCCACCAGCGTCTGTCCTGGCAATAACTGCCCGCTGGCAGTCTCACCGGGCAAGTGTAGCTGCGTCCACTCCACAGCACGCCCATCCACCTGGGCATGCGTGAGGGTCAGATTGAAACGTCCCTGACGGCCAAACAGAAAGCCTTGCCCATTGGCGGCACCGGTAAATCGCAACGCGATAGCCGCAGGCTCCTCGCACAGTACGTTCAGTTGCACCATGCGCGTGCCGAGGACGATTGCAGGGGGCTCAACAAACGCCTCGCTGCGAATGACACCATAGTCGACACGCGGCTGACTTACGGACAGCCGGCAGTTTTGCGCCTGCGCCCCCTCGGCTACCAACGCGACACAAAGCAGCGCGAAGCTCATGCTTTTCAACTTAACGGCCATGGCACACCGCCGAACCTGTCTCGTAGAACTTGTCATTGTCGGCCTTCGACTGGGGGGTAAGGTTGAGCATGCAAGAGGACGAGTCCGGCAATAGAACCCGCAGTATTTGGGCGTCGCTGGCATCGTTGAGGAAAATCATGCCGTCACCCGCCACACTGGTAAGGAACCGATTGTTTTTGTCGAATACAGAAGCGCCCTGAGGCAGCGGCCGCCCTTGTTGATCGCTGGCGTTCAGCAGCACACGGCGCACAGTCACAACGTCGAAGGCCACCTTATTGACGGAACCTCGACCTGCCGCCAGCACTTGGGTGCCGTTCTTCGGGTCGACCCGTTTTGGCAAGGACTGCGTTTGCACCTCGATGCGGCTGTTGGTATAGGCGGGCAAATTGGCGAGCACTGCCTGCCCGGTGAAGTCCGTCCACACCGGACCTTGCGGGGTATCGATTTTTGCAGCGCCAATGTCACCCACCGAGACGATGCCGAACGTGTCCTGCACGGTATAAGGCGAGAAGGTCACCCCACCCTGATGAGCCACCATTCCACCCTGCACTTGTCCTGTATAGGTGGTGCCCTGCGGGTCACGACTGACACCCAGCCCGGTTCGGGCATACCGTGGCAGCACGTCCACACTGGCCCGGATCGATTGCTCCTGACGACTAAGATCGCGTTCGACGCCCAAGTCATAACTCACGTACTCATTGACCCGTTCACTGTATGAACTACCTGCGCGGGACTGGCCTCCTTGACGACTGAGATAGCTGCTCACACGCCGATCAGCCCCCAGGGGCACACGAACCTCCAGCCGCAAGGACAGCTTATCTTCCTGAGCAGAATCGCGGCGGCGACCGTCACGCAGGACATCACGGCGAGCCTGGGTCTCACCCACCTGCGAATCGCCGATCAGCGCGACGTCGGCATAGCGGTATGACTTGTTCCACGCCGCAAACACATGCTCGGTCATACGCCCGTCGAATTGGGCACTACGGGTGTAACCCACCGAAAAGCCGCCTAGCGTAGGGTCGACCCAGTTCATGCCGGCCGTATATTGATTCTTGAAGCGAGAATCCAGACCCTCGGCCCGGGATGAACGCCCGGCCTCAAGCACCTCACGATAACCACGGGTCTGGGTGGTTGCGCTCAGGCTGACATCGACATCGGCAATAACCGGGCTGCTCACGGACACGCTGCTGCGTGACCCCGAGAGCGCATCACGATTGTCGCGGGACAGATTGTGACGCGCGCCCACGGAAACGCGCTGGAAAAACACGCTGTTCAACGTGCCGCCAGACGACCAGTACTCATCAGTACTCAACAGGCCAAGGCCCGCAGACGAATCACGCCCCAGGCCCCATGTGCCACTGCCCATGGCAACAATCGGCGGCGGCCCGCTCTTGGATGCGTTTTCCCGCACCTTGCCAAGGGAAAAGTAGTAGCCGGGAGCTGCCGGAGCGGCGCCCGCGAACGAAGCCGCCGGGACCACGAAACTGCGCTTGGCACCTCGTACATCGATGACGCTGACTTCCAGGTCGCTGGTGCCATTGAGCAAGGGCAGACCCGTCAGCCGGAAGGGCCCTTCAGGCACCAGCGTGCTGTGAATCAACACACCGGACTGGCGCACTTCGATCCGCGATTGGCTTTGGGCCAGGCCTTCTACGACCGCATTGTTACTGCCCGCGGGCACACGCGACTGGCCGTCAGGAGAAAACTGCACGCCCGACAGCTGGATACCACCGAACAACGGGTTGTTGGTGGAGATCTGCCCCGCCTGGAAAGTCGATTGCAGCGCAGCTACGTCTCGCTGGGCGTAGGCATAAAGGTGCTCGGTACGGGTGTCACCATTGTCAGCGATATAGAACTGGCGACTGCGCACAACCCAGTCGCCCAGATTGAAGCCAGCCTCGGTATAAGCCGATACATACCGGCGGTCCCCACTGCGCGAACGGCTGTCGAAACCCAGCACGTCATAGTTGAACAGAGCCGCCGTGCCGCCACGGGTGAAACTGCCGGCTTCCCATTGCGGCTCACGAAACGATTGAGTCGGTACCACCAGTGCCACTTCATCGATGCCAGGTCGCAGCCGCACCATCGTCGCCGGGAAGGCTCCGAGGAAGTCATGGCAAGCGTCATCGACAGTGTTGCCTTCACGAACGATTTCACGCGGCTGCACCAAGCCGGCTTTCTCCAGCAACCCTGGGGTAAAACACAATTGGCCTTGCGAGTCGAACCGCGCATCCACCAGCCCGAGCGGGTTGCCATTGACCCGTAGCCCCACAACCTGGGTACCTTCGCGAAAACGCGCCGCACTGCGAAAGTAGTCCGAGACCTTAGGGTCGATGCCGTAGGTAGTCAGTGCCGCGACGTCGAAACCCTCTCCCAACTCCAGCGCAGAGACGAGGCTGGGCAAACTCCACAACGTCGCAACCCCCATGAGCAACGTGGGTCGACACGGCCAATAAGAAGCTGCGAAGCCTATATTCGGCAAGTTAGCCATGGGCCGATCAACTCCCATCGACATTGATCGGCGCTCGGTAGCGGTCTACCGAAAAGCCATAGACCGTGGCCGGCTGGATCTCGATCTCGGCCACGCCGCCCAGGCTACCCTCAACCTGTGCCGTCAGCACTTCCCCTGGCAAAATGTAGGTTCGAGGCAAAGTGGCCATGGTCTTTTGGGGAAGTAACTGCACATCCGTCAGCAGGCGCACCACATAAGCGCTGTTGTTGTGAACGGTGAGACGGTCCCCCGCCCGGCTCCACTTCAACAGTTCCCAAGGCGAATCATGCCGAGACAGGTCTTTGGGGTGCAGGATCAGCGGCAGGTTCTGCCGAACAGTGATACCAATGGTCGCACCCGTTTTGGCGCGCACCTGTGGAATCCCCTCAAAGGACACGCGCTTCAAGCGCTGGGTCTTCAACGGTTCTTTCAAGGTGGCAATGAAACGCACCAATTGGGTGTCACCGGCTTCTACACGCGTGATCGGGGGTGTGACGATCAATAAGGGCTCCCCATCCTCGGGCACGTTCTCCACGACCGAGTGAAGAAGAGCCGGCCCCGCATCGGTATTCCTGATGTTTATAGTGGCCTCACCCTGTTCTTCATAAAGAATAACCACCGAAGTCTCCGGCAGCATGCCGTCCGCCGTGACAACATTGGAAAAACATAGACAGGCACTCACACCTAACAACCGCACTTTATTTATTACTGAAAGGCTACGCACTCACTGTTCCCCGCAGAGCATTAAGTCAGCAACTGCAACTAAATGTTCATATGAAAATAGCCGATCAAAAAGCATCAACTTTGTGATCGGCCATCGTTAAACCGCTTAGAGGTAAACCAATGTCAGTGAGGCGCGGCCTTCAAAGGGGATATCGCGGTTCAGCGTCAAGTCTTGAGCTTTATTGATCACAGCCCTAACGGCAATGTTCCCGGTCATCTGGGAGAGTGAAGCCGGAACGAGGGCCGTACCGGTGCGCCAGGAGTATTGATTTGGCCACTTTGCAACTTTGCCATCATTGGCGCCAAGCCATCCACCGGTGTTGCTGCCACGCGTAATAAGAGAAAGCGTTGCGCCTGGCGACTGCAGACTTTTGAGCGTGATCGCATAACCACCCGTTTTGTTACTCCCTACTGTGCCCAGGCCGAAGTTGTGAACATCGCTATGACCTTGGTTGAGCGCGCTGAGGATACCCGGCACCGTGCTGCTATTCTGCAAATCGGTAAATGTCAGCCCGAACGGTGTGTGGCCTGTGCCGCAGTTGATCGTGAATGAAGTGTTCTTTTCCGGTAACGGTGTAAAGGCCGTCTGGGATAAAGAGCTCGAGGAAATATCGCCGTAAAGGACAGTGCCCTGTCCGACCATACTGAGGTTACAAGAAGCAGGTTTGATCGTACCTAAGACCTTCAACTCGGCAACCGTCGTTGCCTGCGCACCAACGGCAGCGGCGAGGCAAGCTATACCGAGCGCCAATCCAACAATTTTTTTCATGTTCGACCTATTACTTGAAGTTAGCAGGCGTATTTACTATCGCCTTGGAGAACAAGCCATAAATAAATAACGCCACGGCACTATTGCCGAGTGACAGTCTGTCTCGTCGACAACGGATTGAAGAATAAGACAACACGTCAACTACTGTCGGAACCCTATAAATAAATTGTCGGCAATGCATGTCTCGGCAGTAGTCCCGAATCAGTTCACAAAAAGAAACCGATATTAAACTTGTAGGGAAAATCACAATCTGCCCTCCACAGTGCAAAGTTAAAAATTCCTACAGCACTCAGAAACTTCGCCAACAGCAGAGTAAAAAAGCAACCTACATGCCCCACAAGAATTACCTACAGACGACCTCAAGAAAATTCCACAAGCACTACGCGTTGGCTCCAGCGGTCGATCGTGGCACGATGGTCAGGTTATCGACCGAGACCTCCAAACCATGCCGCAATCCCAAGCCAAGAATCTGTCCCTGATCGCCGCCATCGACCTGGGCTCCAACAGCTTTCACATGGTCGTGGCCAAGGCCCAGAACGGTGAAATCCGCATCCTTGAGCGGCTCGGAGAGAAGGTGCAACTGGCTGCCGGGATCGACGACGAGCGCCAGCTCAACGAAGAATCCATGCAACGCGGGCTCGATTGCCTGAAGCGGTTTGCGCAACTGATCAACGGCATGCCCCTGGGCGCCGTTCGAATCGTCGGCACCAACGCGCTGCGTGAAGCGCGCAACCGTGGCGAATTCATCCGCCGCGCCGAGGAGATCCTCGGGCACCCGGTAGAAGTCATCTCCGGCCGTGAAGAAGCGCGTCTTATCTATCTGGGCGTGTCCCACACCCTGGCCGACACCCCGGGCAAACGCCTGGTCGCCGACATTGGCGGTGGCAGTACCGAATTCATCATCGGCCAGCGTTTCGAACCGCTGCTGCGTGAAAGCCTGCAGATGGGCTGCGTCAGCTTCACCCAACGCTATTTCAAAGATGGCAAGATCACCCCGGCACGCTACGCCCAGGCCTATACGGCGGCTCGGCTGGAGATCATGAGCATCGAGCACGCCCTGCACCGCCTGACCTGGGATGAAGCCATCGGCTCGTCCGGCACCATCCGCGCCATCGGCCTGGCTCTCAAAGCTGGCGGCCACGGCACTGGAGAAGTCAACGCCGAAGGCCTGGCATGGCTCAAGCGCAAGCTGTTCAAGCTGGGGGATGCCGAGAAAATCGACTTCGACGGTATCAAGCCTGATCGTCGCGCGATCTTCCCGGCCGGCCTGGCGATTCTCGAGGCGATCTTCGATGCTCTTGAACTGCAACGCATGGACCACTGCGACGGCGCCCTGCGTGAAGGCGTGCTCTACGACCTGCTGGGTCGCCATCACCACGAAGACGTGCGTGAGCGCACGCTCACCTCGTTGATGGAGCGTTATCACGTCGACCTGGAGCAAGCCGCACGCGTCGAGCGCAAAGCCCTGCACGCCTTCGACCAGGTGGCCGAGGACTGGGACCTGGAAGACGGCGTCTGGCGCGAGCTGCTGGGCTGGGCCGCGAAGGTGCATGAAGTGGGCTTGGACATCGCCCACTACCATTACCACAAGCACGGCGCCTACCTGATCGAGCACTCGGACCTGGCCGGTTTCTCCCGCGAAGACCAGCAAATGCTCGCCCTGCTGGTGCGCGGCCATCGCCGTAACATCCCCAAGGACAAATTTGCTGAATTCGGCGACGAAGGCATCAAGCTGATCCGCCTGTGTGTGCTGCTGCGGTTTGCGATCCTGTTCCACCACATCCGTGGCACCCAGGCAATGCCCCAGGTGACCCTGCGCGCCGACGGCGACAGCCTGGATGTGGTGTTCCCTAAAGGCTGGCTGGATGAGAACCAACTGACCCAGGCGGATTTTGGCCAGGAAGCCGAGTGGCTGACGCGGGTGGGGTTCAGCCTGAACCTGCGTTGACCTGACCTGAAGAACGCTGCAAAACAAATGTGGGAGGGGGCTTGCCCCGATGGCGGTGGACCAGTCAACGAATCTGTTGACTGACACTCCGTCATCGGGGGCAAGCCCCCTCCCACATTTTCAGACCGCGTCGGTTTTTAATTCACCGTCAGAATCGGACTACCCAACTTCTCCAACAACGTCGCCTGCGCACTGCGCGGGTTCTGGTTGCCGGTCGGCGTGTTGCGCACGTAGCGACCGTCCGACTGCAGGCTCCAGCTGTGGGTGTTGTCGGTGAGGTAGCTTTCCAGCTCCTTCTTGACCCGCATGATCAGCTTTTTGCCTTCGACCGGGAAGCAGGTCTCTACACGCTTATCGAGGTTGCGCTCCATCCAGTCAGCGCTGGAGAGGAACATCTGTTCTTCGCCGCCGTTGAGGAAGTAGAACACCCGCGTGTGCTCCAGGAACCGGCCGATGATCGAGCGCACGTGAATGTTGTGCGAAACCCCGACAATCCCAGGGCGCAGGCAGCACATGCCGCGCACCACCAGGTCGATACGCACGCCGGACTGGCTGGCCTTGTACAGCGCGCGAATGATCTTCGGATCGGTCAGCGAGTTGAACTTAGCGATGATGTGCGCCGGCTTGCCGTCGAGGGCGAACTGGGTTTCGCGGGCAATCATGTCGAGCATGCCCTTCTTGAGCGTGAACGGCGCGTGCAGCAGCTTCTTCATGCGCAAGGTCTTGCCCATGCCGATCAGTTGGCTGAACAACTTGCCGACGTCTTCACACAAGGCGTCGTCGGAGGTCAGCAGGCTGTAGTCGGTGTAGAGCTTGGCGTTGCCGGCATGGTAGTTACCGGTGCCCAAGTGGGCGTAACGCACGATCTCACCGGCTTCGCGGCGCAGGATCAGCATCATCTTGGCGTGGGTCTTGAAGCCGACCACGCCATAGATCACCACCGCACCGGCTGCTTGCAGGCGGCTGGCCAGTTGCAAGTTGGATTCTTCGTCGAACCGCGCACGCAACTCGATCACCGCGGTGACTTCCTTGCCGTTACGCGCGGCGTCGACCAGGGCATCGACGATTTCCGAGTTGGCGCCGGAACGGTACAGGGTCTGGCGTACGGCCAACACATGCGGGTCCTTGGCGGCCTGGCGCAGCAGGTCGACCACGGGCGTGAAGGACTCGAACGGGTGCAGCAGCAGGATGTCCTGCTTGCTCACTACGCTGAAGATGTTCTCGCTGTTTTGCAGCAGTTTCGGGATCTGCGGGGTGAATGGCGTGTATTGCAGCTCCGGATGGCTGTCCAGGCCGGTGATGCTGAACAGGCGCGTCAGGTTCACCGGGCCATTGACTTGATACAGCTCGGTCTCGCCCAGGTTGAACTGCTTGAGCAGGTAGTCCGACAGATGTTTCGGGCAGGTGTCGGCCACTTCCAGGCGCACCGCATCGCCGTAGCGTCGCGAGAAAAGCTCGCCGCGCAGGGCACGGGCCAGGTCTTCGACGTCTTCGGAGTCCAGCGCCAGGTCGGCGTTACGGGTCAGGCGGAACTGGTAGCAGCCTTTTACCTTCATGCCCTGGAACAGGTCATCGGCGTGGGCATGGATCATCGACGACAGGAATACATAGTTATCGCCAGCGCCCCCCACCTCTTCCGGTACCTTGATGATCCGTGGCAACAGACGCGGCGCCGGGATGATCGCAAGGCCCGAGTCGCGGCCAAAGGCGTCGATACCTTCCAGCTCCACGATGAAGTTGAGGCTCTTGTTCACCAGCAACGGAAACGGGTGCGTCGGGTCCAGGCCGATCGGTGTGATGATCGGCGCGATCTCGTCGCGGAAGTAGCGACGCACCCAGGTCTTGATCTTGGTGGTCCAGTGACGGCGACGGATGAAGCGGACCTGATGTTTTTCCAGCTCCGGCAGCAGGATGTCGTTGAGGATCGCGTACTGGCGGTCCACGTGGCCGTGCACCAGCTCGCTGATGCGCGCCAGGGCCTGGTGCGGCTGCAAGCCGTCGGCGCCAGCCTGTTCACGGGCGAAGGTGATCTGTTTCTTGAGGCCGGCAACACGGATCTCGAAAAACTCGTCCAGGTTGCTGGAGAAGATCAACAGGAACTTGAGCCGCTCCAGCAGCGGGTAGGACTCATCCAGCGCCTGTTCCAGCACGCGGATGTTGAATTGCAGTTGTGACAGCTCGCGGTGGATGTACAGGCTGCTGTCATCCAGGTTGGTCACCGCCGCTACCGGGGCCGGCACGGGCGGTTCGGCCACCACTACGGGCGCGGCGGGCTCATGCTCCGGCGGGGTCTCGGTGACTTGTTCAACCACCGGGTGAGCGTCTTTTACGGCAACTTCTGTGAGTCCTTCGGTATTCATCGAGTGTTCCTGTGAGGGCTATTGTTGCTCTCTAAGCAATTGGGCGGCGCGGGCGGCGAAGTAGGTCAGAATGCCATCAGCCCCGGCGCGTTTAAAGGCTGTCAGGGATTCAAGGATCACCCCTTCACTCAGCCATCCATTCTGTATTGCAGCCATGTGCATCGCGTATTCGCCACTGACCTGATAAACAAAGGTCGGCACTTTGAATTCGTCTTTGACCCGGTAAAGGATGTCCAGGTACGGCATCCCCGGCTTGACCATCACCATGTCAGCGCCTTCGGCCAGGTCAGCCGCCACTTCGTGCAGGGCTTCGTGGCTGTTGGCCGGGTCCATCTGGTACGAGGCCTTGTTGGCCTTGCCCAGGTTCAGCGCCGAGCCCACCGCATCGCGGAACGGGCCGTAATAGGCGCTGGCGTATTTGGCCGAGTAGGCCATGATCCGCACGTTGACGTGGCCGGCCAGCTCCAGGGCTTCGCGAATCGCCTGGATGCGGCCGTCCATCATGTCTGACGGCGCAACCACCTGGGCGCCGGCTGCCGCATGGGACAAGGCTTGCTTGACCAGCGCATCGACGGTGATGTCGTTTTGAACATAGCCGTCTTCGTCAAGAATGCCATCCTGCCCGTGGGTGGTGAACGGGTCCAACGCCACGTCGGTGATCACCCCAAGCTCCGGAAAACGCTCGCGCAGGGCACGGGTAGCACGCTGGGCGATCCCGTCCGGGTTCCAGGCTTCGGCAGCATCCAACGACTTGAGTTCAGCCGGCGTGACCGGAAACAGTGCCAAGGCCGGAATCCCCAGTTCAACCCAACCAGCGGCTTCTTGAAGCAACAGATCAATGGTCAAACGCTCCACGCCCGGCATCGAAGCCACCGCTTCCCGACGATTTTCCCCGTCCAGCACAAACACCGGCAGGATCAGATCGTCGGTCGTCAGCACGTTTTCACGTACCAGACGGCGAGAAAAATCATCACGACGATTGCGACGCAGACGGGTGGCGGGGAACAGGCGATTGGCAGGGGTAAAGCTCACGACAGACTCCTGAGCCCGGGTTTACGGGCGAGCGTTGCAGTTATAAGCGGCCATTATGACGAAGGTATGACAGTTGTGCTTAAGGATGCGACCTGTAGTCGCATTCGGCATTCCTGTAGGAATTGTTCACTTCGTGACACATCTCGATACTTTCATGAATCTTCACGAAGGCGTAGGCTGCGCGTTCATTTCGCCAGCACCCCAGACCATGCTTCAACAATTCCTGCATGACTTCGGCTACTTTGCGCTCTTCCTGGGCACCTTCTTTGAAGGCGAGACCATTCTGGTTCTCGCAGGCTTCCTGGCGTTCCGTGGATACATGGATATCAACCTGGTCGTGGTGGTTGCCTTTTTCGGCAGCTACGCCGGCGATCAGCTTTGGTATTACATGGGCCGCAGACACGGCCGCAAGCTGTTGGCACGCAAGCCACGCTGGCAATTGATGGGCGACAAGGCCCTTGAGCATATCCGCAAGCACCCGGATATCTGGGTACTGAGCTTTCGCTTCGTGTACGGGTTGCGCACCGTCATGCCCGTGGCAATCGGCCTGTCCGGCTATCCGCCGTTGCGCTATCTGATCCTCAACGGCATTGGCGCTGCGATCTGGGCCTTGGCTTTGGGCGCTGCGGCCTATCACTTCGGCGCGGTGCTGGAAGGTATGTTGGGCAGCATCAAGAAATACGAGCTGTGGGTATTGGGCGCCTTGCTGATACTGGGCTTCGGCCTGTGGCTGCGCCGTCGCATCAAAAATGCACGCATCGCCCGCGAGGCCTGCGCCGAGGCGAAGGCCCGGCTCGCGGCAGAGCCAGTCCCGGTCGAGCCGCCTAAGACACCAGTCGAGTAAACCGGCTTCTACAGCAGTAGAGGCCAATCACACTGAGCAAGCTATAGCTCAGCAGGCCCAGCCAGCCCAGGTTGCTGGCCGGCCATAATCCGACCAACGGCGCCAGCCACACCAACGGCACATTGAGCACCAGCCGCGAAAGCTCGGCCTTCAACGCCCACGGCCGGTTCTCCAGGGCCACGCCCAAGGTAAACAGCCCCAGCGCCATGGCACTCCAACCCAGGATCAATGCCGGCGTGGGCAAACCCTCGCCGAAATTCATCAGATAGCTGCCAAAGCCCACATAGGCCGCAAATTGCAGGGCGATGTACACCTGTTGACGCACATCCAGCGGCACATCGAATTTACGGAACTGGCTCAGGTCGTGCTTGGCCATCGGGTACTTGGCCTTCACGTCCGCCGGGCGCCACCCGGTGCGCATGAACCAGATGCGCAGCTTGTCCCACCAGCGCTCGGTGCGCCGCGCATCACTCCACAACTGGGCATAGAACTGCAGGTTGGCCCACAGCGGATTCCAACTGGCCAACGGCGTGGTCACGCCGAAAATCACCGGTTCGTTGTCGTCTTCCACCTGAAAGGTGCCGAACAGTCGGTCCCAAATAATGAACACCCCGCCGTAGTTGCGATCCATGTAGAGAGCGTTCTGTGCATGGTGGGCCCGATGATTGGACGGTGTGACGAAAAACCACTCGTACCAGCCGAGCTTTGGCACATGCCGGGTGTGCACCCAGAATTGATAGAGCAAATTGAGCGATGCCACGCTGATAAACACCACCAATGGCACGCCGAGTACGGCCAGGGGCAGGTAGAAGATCCAGCTCAGCAGGAAGCCGGTACTGGTCTGGCGCAGCGCGGTGCTGAGGTTGTAGTCCTCACTCTGGTGATGCACCGAGTGCGCGGCCCACAGGATGTTGCGTTCATGGCCCATGCGATGCAGCCAGTAGTAGCAGAAGTCGTAGAACACGAAGGCGAACACCCAGGTCCAGACGCTGTGGGCCGGCAGATCGATTACGGCAAGATGCTTGAGGGCGAACGCGTAGGTCAAAATCCCCACGCCCTTGGTCAGCAGCCCCGTGGTGGTGGACAGCACTCCGGTGCTGAGGCTGTTGATGGCATCCGCCACCCGGTAGTTACGCTCGCCGCGCCAGCGGTCGGCAAGCAGCTCTAGCACGATCAAGGCGATGAAAAACGGTACCGCGTAAGGCACGAAGTCCATGGTCTGGTCCGGTTTGTTTTTGTTACATCTAGATTAGGTGCAGCGGCACGAGAGCCCATTGGCAACAGATGACAAATTAGTAGACATTTAACGCCAAGAACCCAGGAGAAATGCCCATGAGCAAAAAGATTGCAGTGATCCTTTCCGGCTGCGGCGTGTACGACGGCGCAGAGATCCACGAAAGCGTGATCACCTTGCTGCGCCTGGACCAGCGTGGCGCTCAGGTCCAGTGCTTTGCCCCGGATATTGCGCAACTGCATGTGATCAACCACCTCACCGGCGAAGAGATGCCCGAGTCGCGCAATGTGTTGGTGGAGTCGGCGCGGATCGCCCGGGGTGACGTGAAAGATATCCGCGAAGCCAATGCCGGGGACTTCGATGCGCTGATCGTACCCGGTGGGTTTGGCACGGCGAAAAACCTCTCGAACTTCGCCGTGGAAGGCGCTGGCTGCAGCGTCAACCCGCAGGTGTTGGAACTGGCCGAAGCCTTCGCCGAAGCGGGCAAGCCCGTGGGGCTGATCTGCATCTCACCGGCCCTGGCGGCGAAGATCTACGGCCCCGGCGTGATCTGCACCATCGGTAACTGCGCCGATACGGCTGCCGCGCTGGACAAGATGGGCGCCACACACCAGGAATGTGCGGTGGAAGATATCGTCGAAGACGAGGCGCGCAAACTGGTGAGCACCCCGGCCTATATGCTCGGCAAGAACATCAGCGAGGTCGCTTCGGGGATCAACAAGCTGGTGGATCGGGTGTTGGAACTGACCCACGAGAACGACTGATAGCCCCGCACTCTGGCAAACCCGCTTGTTGGTAAACCGACTTGCTGTGGCAACCCGACTTACTGTGGCGAGCGGGCTTGCCCCGCGTTGGGTGGCGAAGCCGCCCCAATTAAGGCGATGCGGTGAGTCAGTCAGACCATGGCTGCAGGTTTTAGGGCTGCTGCGCAGCCCAACGCGGGGCAAGCCCGCCCGCCACAAGGTCAAGCCGAACGCATCAACTTTGTGAGAATGCGGTCCAACGCATTGGCAAACGCCTGCTTGTCCTTCTCCCCATGAGGCGGTGGCCCACCGCCCATCTGGCCTTGCTCACGCAGATCAGTGAACAAATTGCGCACCGCCAACCGTTCACTCATGTTCGCCGGGCTGAACTCCTTGCCGCGGGGATCAAGCGCCGTAACGCCCTTCTTCACCAGGCGGTCGGCCAGCGGCACATCGCTGCAGATCACCAGCTCCCCGGGCACCGCGTGTTCCACCAGGTAGTCATCCGCCGCATCCGGGCCGCTGGGCACCACAATCAGCTTCACACACGAGAAACTCGGCTTGATCTGGCTCTGACCGGCCACCAGCACCACCTCGAACTGGCGCTTGAGGGCGAACTTCACCACCTGGTCCTTGGCTGCCCGAGGGCAGGCGTCGGCATCAATCCACACTCGCATGGTTATGCAACTACCCTGCGTTTCTCGGCCAGGCGGCTGCGGCCGTAAAGCACCACAATCGCCAGGATCGCCACCGCCTGTGCACTCAACGAGTACGCATCGGCGTGGATGCCCAGCCAATCGAAATCAAAGAACGCCACCGGCCGCGTACCGAAGATGCCCGCCTCCTGCAACGCTTTCACGCCATGCCCGGCAAACACCACCGACAGCGCACACAGCAACGCCGCGTTGATGCCGAAGAACAACGCCAGCGGCAGTTTCGCCGACCCCCGCAGGATCACCCACGCCAAGCCCACCAACAGCACCAGCGCTGTGGCGCCACCCGCCAGCACCGCGTTGTGCCCGGCCGGGCCGGCTTGCAGCCACAGGGTTTCGTAGAACAGGATCACTTCGAACAACTCACGGTACACCGAGAAGAACGCCAGCACTGCAAAGCCGAAACGCCCGCCGCCGCCTACCAGGCTGCTCTTGATGTAGTCCTGCCAGGCGGCGGCGTGGCGGCGGTCGTGCATCCACACGCCGAGCCACAGCACCATCACACTGGCAAACAGCGCCGTGCAACCTTCAAGCAATTCGCGCTGGGCACCGCTCACGTCGATCACATACGCGGCCAATGCCCAGGTCGCCAGCCCCGCCAGCAGTGCCAGGCCCCAGCCGACGTTGACGCTACGCACCGCCGATTGCTGGCCGGTATTGCGCAGAAACGCAAGGATCGCCGCCAGCACCAGGATCGCTTCCAGGCCTTCACGCAACAGGATCAGCAAACCGGAGATGTAGCTCAGCGACCAACTCAAGCCATCACCGCCGAGCAGGCCGGCGGATTCAGTAAGCTTGCCCTTGGCGACGTCCAGGCGTTGCTGCACCTGTTCGACCGGCAAACCGTCCTGCAACGACTGCCGGTAGGCCATCAACGCCTTCTCGGTGTCCTTGCGCACGTTGGCGTCGACGTTGTCCAGCGAGCTTTCCACCAGCTCGAAACCTTCAAGATACGCGGCGACGGACAGGTCGTAGGCCTGCTCATGATCACCCTTCTGGAACGCCGCCAGGCTCTTGTCCAGGGTGGCAGCGGTGTAGTCGAGCAACTGCGCCGGGCCACGCTTGACCTGCGGCGGTTGCGCACGCTGGGCGCGGAACGTTGCGGCGGCGGCTGGGCCGTTGGCCGCCAGTACTTCATTGGGGGTCTGGCGGGCCAGGTCGGCAAGGTTGAACGGTTGCTCGCTTTTTGCCGCCGCCGGGTCGGCAGTAAAGCCGGCGATGTAGGTGGCCAGGTCCCAGCGCTGGCGGTCGTCCAGCTGGTCGGCGAAAGACGGCATGTCGGTGTCCTCAACACCCAGGCCCAGGGTGTTGTAGATCGCGTAGAGGCTCAGGCGATCCAGGCGCACGGCGTCACGCAGATTGGCCGGTGGTGGGGTCATGCCCACGCTGGCCGGGCCGTCACCCGCGCCTGCAGTGCCATGGCACACCGAGCAATGCTGGGCATAAAGCGGCGCGCCACGTGTTGGATCAGGGGTGATCGACGGGGCCTGGCTGACTTCATAGGCCACGGCCAGTTGGGCGCCTAATTGGCGGGCCTGGCGGGCGACTGTCGTACCGTCCTGATGGGCGGTTACAGCCGCTAACAGTTCGTCGACGCCTTTGACCAGCGCCACGCGTTCCGGGCGCTGCGGCAGCTCTGCCACCAACCCCTGCAACACCCCGAGAAACTCCAGCTGTTCGCGGTATTCAGATTCATCGATAACCTCGCCCGCCTCCACCGTCGCAGGGTAGTCAGCGCCAATGTAGTCCAGCAAATGCAAGGCTTGTGGGGCGCCCTCGGCCGTCGCGGCCAACAGGTTAACGCTGCACGACATCAACGCCGGCAATATCAGCCAGGCGAGAAAACGAAGGGGGGCAATCATGAACGAATCTCAAATGGAAATACGAAGTAACACATTGTTAAGCCTTAAAGGGTTTGACTCAAGGCGTAAGTGATTTGTCGTGGTTTGAGGCGAGGCATTTTCAGGAACGGACTAGTGGCGCTTTTGTCGATTTTGTCGATTTTGTCGATTTTGTCGGGCAAAAAGCCATTGTTTTGCCAGCAATGGTGCTTATAATGCCGCGCCCTGTTAGTGCGAAAGGGAATTTCATTCCTGGTTTTTATGAGGAATGACCACATCGGTTGATACTTTCAGGGAAGAAGTCTGCATGGCATTTCGCGCCTTACCTTCGCTCGCGCTCGCGGCGGTGACCTTGCTGTCCGGTTGTTCGATGTTCCGCAGCTACGACACGGAGCTGCAAGCCACCAACCAGCAACTGGCCACCGGCAATGTCGATGCTGCCCTGACGCTGCTGGAAAAGAACAACACCGGCGACGACAAGGATCTGCTCTATTTCTTCGAGAAGGGCGAGTTGCTGCGTGCCAAGGGTGATTTGACCGGCAGCCAGACAGCCTGGCGCAGCGCCGACCTGCAAGTCTACAAATGGGAAGAGTCGGTCAAGTTCGACAGCGCAAAATACCTCGCCCAGTTCGGCAGTTTCCTGGCCAACGACAAGGTGCGTCGCTACGAAGGCTATGACTACGAAAAGGTCATGCTGACCACCCAGATGGCGCTGAACCTGCTGGCCCTGAACGACTTCGACGGTGCGCGCATCGAAATCAAGAAGACCCACGAACGTGAAGCGGTGATCGCCGATCTGCGCGACAAGGAATACCTCAAGCGTGAGGACGAAGCCCAGCGCGAAGGCGTGACCACCCGGATGAAAGACCTGCGCGGCTACCCGGTGGAAGCCCTCGATGCACCTGAAGTGGTCGGCCTGAAAAACAGCTACCAGAGTGCGTTCAGCCATTACCTGGCGGGCTTCGTCTACGAAGCCCTGGGCGAAAAAGACCTGGCCGCACCCGGCTACCGCAAGGCCGCCGAATTGCGCCCCAATACCCCGCTGCTGGAGCAGGCCCTGCTGGACCTGGACAAATCCAGGGTCGGCGCCGATGAAACCGACGTGCTGATCGTGGTGCAAAGCGGCCTGGCGCCGGCCCGCGACTCGATTCGCCTGCCGCTGCCGATCCCGATCAATGGCAACCTGGTGATCACCCCGCTGTCGTTCCCGGTGATCAAGGCAGATACATCCACTGCCACGTTTGCCCAGATCGGCGTCGACGGCCAGCAACAGAACCTCACCGCACTCAACAGCACCACGGCCATGTCCCGCCGCGCCCTGCGCGATGACATGCCCGGGATCATCCTGCGCACCACCGTGCGGGCGGTCACCCGTGGCGTGGCGCAAAACAACCTGAACAAGACCAACCCGATGGCGGGCCTGGTGCTGGGCATTGCTTCGGCGGTCGCCGAAGGTGCCGACACCCGCACCTGGCGCACCCTGCCGGACATGACCCAGGTGACCCGCCTGCGCCTCAAGCACGGCGAACACCAGGTCAGCCTGCCCAACGCACTGGGCGGCACGCTGGTGACGGTCAAGGCCGACCAGCGCTATCAGGTGATCACCCTGCGCGTGGTCGGCAACCAAGTATTCGCCGGTGGCCTGGCCGCCCATGTGGTGCCGAACACCGCCACCCAGGCCATCGCCCTCAAACAACCGTAAGGAGCACGCTATGCGTCATTTCATCCTCGGCGCCCTGGCGCTGGTCCTGCTGGCCGGCTGCGCCACCCCGCCACCGCCGGAGCCCGGTAGCGCCGCGAGCAAAATCGTGGTGATGGGCAAGTTCAAAGGCATCGCTGTCGGTGCCATCCGCGTTGCGCGCGAGAACGGTTTCCTGACCGCCAAGGTGCAGTTGAGCAACATCACCAGCAGCAACCAGATGATGTACTACCGCTTTGCCTGGCTAGGTGCCGATGGTTTCCCAGTGGGCGATGAAGAGACCTGGAAAGTGCTGAACCTGTACGCCAACCAGGCGACCTTCCTGCCGGCGATTGCCAATTTGCCGCAGGCGGCGGACTTCCGTCTTGAAGTGAAAACCCCTTGAGCCGTCCTTCTTTGCTGCTGAGAGATTTCCCCATGTTTGCACGCTTCTCGATCCTTGCCATCGTTGCCGTCCTGGCCAGCGGTTGCTCCAACACTTCGCCGGTACTGGGCGGTAAGAACATCAGCTACGGCGATACCAAGGCCGTGGAACTGGTAACCAACGAGTTCGGCTCCACCGACCTGCAGATGATCGCCGAAAGCATGACCCGCTCCCTGGCCCAGTCCGGCATCCTGCAGGGTCGCCCGGTGGTGCAGGTGTATGACGTGAAGAACAAGACCAGCGAGTACATCGATACCCGCGAGATCACCACGTCGATCAAGACCCAGCTGATGAAGACCGGCACCGCACGCTTCGCCAGCGACAACACCGACATGCAAAGCCAGGTCGACCAGCTCAAGCTGCAGAACCAGAGCGGCCTGTACAAGAAGTCCACCGTGAGCAAGACCGGCAACATGGTCGCCGCCAAGTACCGCCTGGAAGGCTCCATCAGCTCCATCGTCAAGCGCAGCTCGGACTACAAGGACGTGTTCTACAAATTCAGCCTGCAACTGATCGACGTCGAGAGCGGCCTGGCCGAATGGATGGACGAAAAAGAAATCCGCAAGACCACGGAGCGCTAAGCAATGCGTGCATGGATCGGCATGATCGGCCTGCTGTGCGCCTTTGGCGCCTCGGCCGCCCCGAAGATAGCGGTGACTGACCTGGCCTACGAGGCGCGGGTCGAGGAATACATTCACCAAGTGTCGGCGAGCAACAACTTCCAGGCCAGCGCCTACCACGCCAGCGGTGCCTCGAACTACAGCGAGTACGAGAGCCGCACCAGCTACATCGAACAGACCGAGCTGCGTAAATTCAGCGGTGATATCAAGGGCGAGATCCTCAAGTCCCGACAGTTCCAACTGGTGCAAGGCACGCCTTACACCGCCGACGCCAAGGATGACGTCTACGACGTGATCAAGCGCATCAAGGCCGGTCACTTCAAGGGGGCGGACTACGTGCTGTTCGGCACGCTGTCAGACATCGACTTCACCCAGGAAATCAACGCCCTGGACCACACCAACAGCTACTCGGCGGTGCTGGGCCTGACGCTGGTGGCGGATTTCAGCCTGATCAATACACGCACCTACGAGATCACCTCGGCGTTTACCGCCATGGGTGAAGGCCAGGACACCAAGCTGGTGAACAGCCGCGATGTACGCGTCAGCCTGAACCGGCCGCGGGTGGTGAAGGAAGTGTCGAAAGCGCTGGGTGAGGATGTGGCGCGGCAGTTGGCAGAGCAACTGGGTGGCGGGTATCAAGACCCGGGCAAGCCTGCGTTGCGCAATAACCTGCCAAGGGATGAAGCGCCGAAGATCTTGCGCTGACGTCCTATTCACAAACACCGCAAAACTAATGTGGGAGGGGGCTTGCCCCCGATAGCAGTGGGTCAGCTACACGTTAGCTGACTGACACACCGCCATCGGGGGGCAAGCCCACTCCCACATTTTTTAATCCGGTGTTGTCAGTTATGCCGTGGCACGATGCAAGCTGGCGAGGAAGCCCGCAGCGCCCACAAACAACCCAGCAAACGTACGGTTCATCCGCTTCTGCTGCTTAGGCGTACGCAACAGACGCAACACCTTCGACGCCAGTCCCGTATACCCCGCCATCACCACCATATCGACGCAGATCATCGTCGCACCCAGAATCAGGTACTGGATCAGCAGCGGCGCCTGCGGGTTCACGAACTGCGGCAGCACCGCCAGCATGAACACCAGGGCCTTGGGGTTGCTGGCGTTGACCAGGAAGCCACGGAACATCATCGCCATCGGCTTGCCGATCGGGCGCACGGCCGCATCATCGGTCATGTCCATGGGCAAGGCACGCCATTGCTTGATGGCCAGGTACACCAGGTACGCCACGCCAAACCATTTGATCGCATAGAAGGCGGTGGAGGATGTCGCCAGAATGGCACCCAGGCCGCAGGCGACCACGGCAATCTGCATCGCCAGGCCCAGTTGCAGGCCGATGGCATTCCAGTAACCACGCAGGAAACCGTATTGCAGGCCGCTGGACATCGAGGCGATGGCGCCAGCGCCAGGGGAAAGGGAGATGATCCAACTGGCCAGGAAAAAGGCCAGCCACGTATCGAGTGCCATTACACACCTCAGGAGGGAGTTTGCTGTTGTGCCCTAAGCTAACTCCGCCGACCAAAGGATGGCTATAGATTTTTACAGGATGTGAATACTAGCGGTCGCCCGGAAAGACATGGGTACCTGGCCAACGGCGCACAGAGCGCTGGAAGAACAGGCTGTTAGGCACCTGCACCATCGCGCTGTCGGTACCGGCCTCGGCCACTTCGACCAGCGTGGTGTAGAGCAGGTTGATCGCCACGACCCTGCCCTTCACGCCCGGTTTGTCGACGGTATCCACCAGTTCGACGATATCACCCAGGCGGAAAGGTCCGACGGTGAAGATCAGAATGGCGCACAGCAGGTTGGACAACACCGACCACATGGCGAAGAACGCCACGGCGGCCACCGCGACAAACCCGGAAAGCGCCGTCCACAGCACCGTGGCGGACACTCCCAGGCGGCCCAGCACAAAGATCAACGCACTGCCCATGATCAGCCAGCGCAGGCCACCGCGCAGTGGCATCAGCAGTTGCGGCGGGAACGGGTAGCGCTCCCCCAGGCGAGTCAGGCCTTTGGCCACGAACCGCTGGGCGAGGTAGCCGGCCAGCAGGATCAACAGGATTTGCACACCGACCCATACGGGTTCGACCCACTGCGTCGGGATCGGCAGTTGCAACGCCTCCATCAGGACAGCGCCTCCAGCTGCGCTTGCAGGGTTTCGAGCAATTCGAGGGCTTCCATCCAGGTCTCCTCCAATTGCCCTTCACGCACCTTGAGCTTGGCCTGTTCGGCCAGCAGGTCGCGCAGTTCGTCCTTGCGGGCAGCTTCGTAGACGGCGCTGTCGCCCAGGCTAGTTTCGATCTTGGCCAGGCGCTCGTGCACCTTGCCCAGCTCGACTTCCAACTTATCGGCTTCACGCTTATGCGGCGCCAACTGCTGACGCAGTGCGGCGGCGGCCTGGCGCTGGGCTTTTTTGTCGGTCTTGTCCGGGTTGACCGGGGTGTTACTGACCGGCGCGTTGCGCAGGCGGTAATCCGTCAGCCAGCGCGCGTAGTCATCCAGGTCGCCATCGAACTCTTCGACTTTGCCATCCGCCACCAGCAGGAAGTTGTCGGTGGTGCTCTTGAGCAGGTGGCGGTCGTGAGACACCACCAGTACCGCACCGCTGAATTCCTGCAGGGCCATGGTCAGCGCCAGGCGCATTTCCAGGTCCAGGTGGTTGGTCGGTTCATCGAGCAGCAGCAGGTTCGGGCGGTCCCAGGCGATCAGCGCCAGGGCCAAGCGGGCTTTTTCGCCGCCGGAGAAGTTCAGCACCGGCTCGTCGATACGCGCGCCACGGAAGTCGAAACCACCGAGGAAGTCGCGCAAGGTCTGCTCGCGCTCGGTCGGCGCCAGGCGCTGCAGGTGCAGCAACGGGCTGGCCTTGGCGTCCAGCGAGTCCAACTGATGCTGGGCAAAGTAACCCACCACCGTGTTCTCGCCACGGGTCAGACGCCCAGCCAATGGCGACAGCTCGCCTGATAGGTTCTTGATCAGCGTCGACTTGCCCGCGCCGTTGGGGCCGAGCAAACCGATACGCGCACCCGGCGTGAGCTGCAGTTTCACTTTTTCCAGGATGGTCTTGTCGCCGTAGCCCAGACGCGCATCGGAAAGATCCAGCAACGGGCTTGAGATCTTCACCGACTCACGGAACACGAAGTCGAACGGTGAGTCGACGTGGGCCGCCGACAGCTCTTCCATGCGCTCAAGGGCCTTGATCCGGCTTTGGGCCTGGCGGGCCTTGGTGGCCTGGGCCTTGAAGCGGGCGATGTAGCTTTCCATGTGCGCACGTTGCGCCTGCTGTTTCTCGTAAGCCTGTTGCTGCTGGGCCAGGCGTTCGGCGCGGGCGCGTTCGAACGCGGTGTAGCCGCCACGGTAGAGGGTGATTTTCTTCTGTTCGACGTGGGCGATGTTATCGACCACGGCATCGAGGAAATCCCGGTCGTGGGAAATCAGCAGCAAAGTACCCTGATAGTTCTTGAGGAAGTCTTCCAGCCACAGGATCGCGTCGAGGTCCAAGTGGTTGGTCGGTTCGTCGAGCAGCAGCAGGTCGGACGGGCACATCAACGCCTGCGCCAGGTTCAGGCGCATGCGCCAGCCGCCGGAGAAATCGGCGACGGGGCGGTCCATCTGTTCGTTGGTAAAGCCCAGGCCGGCGAGCATTTTGCGCGCCCGGGCGTCAGCCGTGTAGCCGTCGGCGCTGTCGAGTTCCGAGTGCAGGCGCGCCTGTGCGGCGCCGTCCTGGGCTTTCTCGGCCTCGGCCAGGTCGTGTTGCACCTGACGCAGGCGCAGGTCGCCGTCGAGCACGTAGTCGATTGCAATACGGTCGAGGGTGTCGATCTCCTGGCGCATATGGGCGATGCGCCAGTCGGCCGGCAGCAAGCAGTCCCCGGAATCCGGGGTCAGCTCACCCAGCAACAGGGCGAACAACGTGGATTTGCCGGCGCCGTTGGCACCGATCAGGCCGGCTTTGTGACCGGCGTGCAGGGTCAGCTCGGCGTCTTCGAGAAGACGTTGCGGGCCACGCTGTAATGTTAGGCTTTGAAGTCGGATCATAATGGCGGCGGAGTCTACCAGCTTCGTTGGCCGCTGGCTTGGGTGTGAATATGTGCGCTGACCTGTGGAGCTTTGCCCTTTCGACTTACGCCCGCTCAGGGTGCGAGTCCGCTTGCCTGCGTTTGCAGGAGCAAGGTGCGGACGTGTGCCTGTTGCTATGTGGTGCGTGGCTGGAGCAGCGCGCGGTGGCAGCGACCGCCGAGCGCATGCAGGCGCTGAAACAGATCGCCGGGCCTTGGCAGACACACGTAATCAAACCGTTACGACAGGTGCGCATGCAATGGCGCGCCATGGCGCAGCAGGATGAGGAGTTGGCGGGGTTACGCGAGCGGGTCAAGGCCCTGGAGCTAGACGCCGAACGGCAGTTGCTGGCACGCCTGGAAGCGTTGGCTCAAACGTGGCCGACTGGCGATGCGGGGGACCGGCGAGGGTGGCTGGAAGGACTGGCGGCTGAGGATGCCGCCAACCTTGACCACGACGCGCTGCAACAGCTGCGCGTCGTGGCCACCAGTACTTAGGAAGCGCTAGTTGGGGTGGTGCTTGGCGCTACCGGGGCAGGCGTGCTGCTGGCCGGGGCAGTTGGAGCGGTGGATGCAGCCGGGGCGGCAGCAGGTGTTGCTGGCTTGGCAGCAGCAGGTTTAGCGGCTGGCTTAGCGCCTGGTTTCGCAGCAGCAGGTTTAGCCGCTGGCTTGGCGGCTGGTTTCGCAGCAGCAGGTTTAGCCGCTGGCTTGGCGGTTGGTTTCGCAGCAGCAGGTTTAGCCGCTGGCTTGGCGGCTGGTTTTGCAGCAGCGGTTTTAGCAGCTGGCTTGGCGGCTGGTTTTGCAGCAGCGGTTTTAGCAGCCGGCTTGGCGGCTGGTTTTGCAGCAGCGGTTTTAGCAGCCGGCTTGGCGGCTGGTTTTGCAGCAGCGGTTTTAGCAGCCGGCTTGGCGGCTGGTTTTGCAGCAGCGGTTTTAGCAGCCGGCTTGGCGGCTGGTTTTGCAGCAGCGGTTTTAGCAGCTGGCTTGGCGGCTGGTTTTGCAGCAGCGGTTTTAGCAGCTGGCTTGGCGGCTGGTTTTGCAGCAGCGGTTTTAGCAGCTGGCTTGGCGGCTGGTTTTGCAGCAGCGGTTTTAGCAGCTGGCTTGGCGGCTGGTTTTGCAGCAGGTTTTGTTACAGCTTTAGCGGGTGCCTTGGCAGCAACAGTTTTGCTCGCCGGCTTCTTCGCCGCGCTCGCTGCAACAGCTTTGGCTGGGGTACGAGCGCCCAACACCTTAGCCACGGCTTCCTTCACACGACCAACGCCCTGAGCCAGTTTCAGGCTTTCCTGGGCATCTTTTTTCAATTGGGAAATGTAGGCGCGGGTTTCAGCTTGGCGATCCTTGAGGGCGTCCAGCAGATCCTCAAGTTCTTTGACAGCGTCTTTGGCTTTGGCTTGTGCCTTGGCCTTGCCGGCAGTAGCGGCGTCTTGCAGTTTGGTGCGGGATTTGTGCAGCTTTTCTTGCGCTTTACCGCGTTGTTTTTCCAGCTTGGCGAGCAGTTTTTCTGCATCGGCCAACGCTTGGGAACAGGCGCTTTCCAGATGCTCGAGCAAGCTGCCCGAGAGTTGTTGGAGTAAATGCAACGGGGTATTAACAGGCTTCTGTTTGGCCGACATGGTTTACCTCCTGGCTGACGTGGGTGCGGCTCATACTAGCCCTCTGCTCTTACCGCCGCTAGGGCATGTTGACAGTATCGTTTGCCTTGCGTTGCACCGTGAGAAAATTCTTATCGATATAACGAAAATACGCGGCACTTTTTACGTCACCGCACTGGCATAATCCGTCGCACTTTCGGCGGGAGGATGCCCATGTCGCGTTACCTTTTTCTTGTGCTCGGCCTGGCAATTTCGGTGGCCAATGCGAGCGAACAATCGCCGGTAAAAAACACCGACCAGAACCAGCACGACCTCGCCTACAGCCTGGGTGCCAGCCTCGGTGAACGCTTGCGCCAGGAGGTTCCCGACCTGCAGATCCAGGCGCTGATCGACGGCCTCAAGCAAGCCTATCAAGGCAAACCCCTGGCGCTGGACAACGCACGCATCGAACAGATTCTGGCCCAGCACGAAGCACAAAACGAAGCTGATGCGCAGGCGCCTCAGAGCGAAAAAGCGCTCGCGGCCGAACAACAATTCCTGAGCAAAGAAAAAGCCGCAAAAGGTGTGCGCGAATTGGCGGATGGTGTCCTGCTCACCGAACTCACCCCAGGCACTGGCGACAAACCGAAGGCCAGCGACCAGGTTCAAGTGAAGTACGTGGGACGGCTACCCGATGGGACGGTGTTCGACCAGAGCGCGCAACCTCAATGGTTTCGCCTGGACAGTGTGATCAGCGGTTGGAGCAGCGCGTTGCAACAGATGCCGGTGGGCGCCAAATGGCGCCTGGTGATTCCATCAGCCCAGGCCTATGGCGCCGACGGTGCCGGCGAATTGATTCCGCCCTATACACCCCTGGTGTTCGAGATCGAATTGCTCGGTACCCGACACTGAGGCAATAAAAAACGGTGCGCCATGCGCACCGTTTTTTGTACCGCCGTCGTGGATCAAGCTTGAGTAGCAGACTCTTCCTTGTGGGCGTTGTGCAGCACTTCGATCAAGCAGTCTTCGAGTTCAAATCGCTCGTGAAGCAACGCGCCCAATTCCTTGAATTTATCCGCCACGCAGTTACCGGCATCACACAGGTCGGTGAACTCCAGCAGCTTCTCGGTGATGACATCGATACGCGGGTAGATGGTCTCCGCCAAATCCAGGCCACGCTGATCGTCGAAGGCCTCCGCCTCCTTGGTCAGTTGCTCGTAGACACCGAAATGGCCGGCTGACACGTAGTCCACCAACACACCACAAAAGTCCTGCAACGGTTCACGGTTCTCGGCCAGTGCTTCAGGCTTGGCGCCAAGAGCATCAAAGGCCCGAACCAGTTCGTGACGTGCCTTCAACCAGCTGTCGATCAGCTTGTGCACCCCACCCCAGCGTTCCTGAGCATTCTGACAACTTTCCAGCATGATGATCTCTCTTCCCTAATAGGGGCGCTGCCGCCTGGTGCCCGCGCAACACTTCAAGGATAAAGCAGCAGCCGGACAAGGCCGCATCTGACAAACGGTTTCAACAATACGTGCGGGCCAGATTATGCCCGCATGACTATGGCTTCAAGGTACGCAGGAGAGAAAGTTCATACAAGTGTTTAATCCCGTCCTACAAACTGCAACCCGATATCAGCGCCTCGCCAGGCGCAAACGTTGGCTCAAAAACAGCTGTGAAAATTGCATGACGCCCAGTATCAACATCCCAATGAAGAACAGCAGGCTCCACTCCGGCAGGCTCAAGTCAAACAGCGTCCAGTTGATCTCAACGCAGTCGACGGTGCCTTTGACGGTCAATTGCAGAGCCTGCCAAAACGACAGGTTTTCGATCATGTAATGCAGGCTGGGCCAGCAATCAGCCGACTGTCCCGGTGCGGCGTTTTGCAGCAGTACCTGGCGTACGGCGGTAATGGCACCCAGCAGTGCGAAGCCCATGCTCGCCAGCCCATACAGGTAGATAACCGAGCGCTTGGGGTTATGGAGGGCGGCGACCAGATTGACCAATGTAAAACCGGCCAGGAAACCCCGTTGCATCTGACACAGGAAGCAAGGACGCAACGACACCCCGAACTCGAGGTAAAACGAGGCGCCCAATGTCAGCGCACCCGCCAGGAACGCCAGGAAAAACAAGGAGCGTGAAGGGGCCAAAGACATGCTTTATCCGCATCGCGAAAGATAGGTCGCTACGGTAGAGGAAAGGCCTGACCGCTTTCAATACATGCAGGATCAGACGATTCCGCGAGAGGGTAAGGAGATCCCGCCAGAAGATGGAAGACTTTGGACAACAGAGCGTCGGACTTTGCCCACAATCGCGCTGATAACCGCTTTCCGAGGTTCTGAGGGTTTGGCTGCCAGAACTATTCGAGCCAACCCTCGCCTGTCTTCCTACCTCAAACCCGGGCCGGGACGGGTAGCGGTGAAGCCAGCAAACGGTTATCCAGCAACCCCAGCCCTTCCTGGAACAATTGGTTACTGCGCTCGGTATCACCCAGTTGGGCCAACAAGCGGGCCAGCTCGGCACAGGCCTCAGGGTTGCGCTGCACCTGCAGGCTGCTTTCCAGATAATCCCGCGCCTTGCCCCACAAACTGTTTTGCAGGCACAGACGGCCCAACGTCAGCAGCAGGCTGGCATCGCCAGGATGATCCTTCAGCCAACCTTCGGCAAACTTCAGCTGCCGGGCCGGATCGCTGCCACGCAACAGACCGTACAGCCGGATCAGGTGGCTGTCGTAACCACGCTTGATCGCGGCACGCAGTGCTTCCTCAGCCTTGGCGTCGGCGCCCAGTTGGCGCAATTGCTCGGCGTAAGCCAGGACCAATTGCGGCTCCTGACGCTGAGCGGACGTCAGTTGTTGCCAAGCCCGTTCAAGAGACTGCAAGCCGGCCTCGCCCTGTTCTCCGCGTTGGGCTGCGAGGCTGAGGTTCTCGCCCCACGCACGACGCTCAAGCTCGGCCAGTTCACTGGCGGGCAAGACTTTATCCTTGCGCAATTCCGGCAACAGGCGGATCACCGATGACCAATCGCCCCGCTGCTGATGCAAGCGCTGCAATTGGCGCAGCACCTGCGCATTATGGGGATGGCGTTCGTGCATCGCCTGCAAGGTGGTCAGCGCCCCCTCCGTATCACCACGGTCCAGTTGCAGCTGGGCATGGCTCAAGGCAACCGCCAGCTCGGCCTGAGGCTGACGCTCCAGGGCACGCTCCAGCAAACCATCGGACTCTTCGTAGCGCCCCTGCTCATTGGCAGCACGGGCTGCGCCGAGGTAGTACAGCAGTGGCTGACGCTCGGCTTCGGCAGCGCGGTGCAGGTGACGCTCGGCGCTGGCCCAGCGGCCTTCGGCGAGGTCCATCTGGCCTTGTTCGATGGCGATCTGCACGCGGCGGCTGCGGTTGCGCCGCGACCACGGGTTGACCACGCCACCGGAAGTGGTGACCAGGCTCAGCAACACGCGGATCAGATAGATCGCCAAACCGATGGCAAACACCGCCACCACGGTCGCCCACAGGCTCGACTCGTAATGCAGCACGTGCGGATAGGTGACCAACACGTAGCCAGTGTGTTTCGAAATGCCCACCGCCAGTGCCAGCGCGATGGCAATCGCCAGCACCAGGATCACATAGAAACGTTTCATCGGCTCTACTCCTGCTTCGCCGGCGTCGCCGCCGCCTTGGCTTCGTCGGCAGACAGATGACGCCGCTCAAGGTACGCCTGCACAGCCGCCAGGCTCGCAGCCAGGTCCGGCGTCACTACCGACACCGCCTTGGGCTCAAGCTCGGCGATACGTGCCAGCATCGCCTTGCTCTGCGGGTTGTCCTGGTTGAAGTTGTCCTGCAAGACGCTACGCGCTTCGCCCAGGGAGCGGCTGTAGACCGCCGACTCACCATTGAGCGCAGCCCATTGTGCTTGCTCCAGGGCCAGGCTCAGGGCCAAGCGCACCTGGTTCAAGCCTTGGCCGGCCAGCAGCGGACGAATGTTGTCGTCCGGGTTGAAGTCGATGCGGAAGTAGCGGGAAAGCTGCTCCCACCATTGGCTCCAGCGGCTTTCGGTGTCCGTGGTCGGGCGCCCTTGGGAAGCCGGCTCGGTCAACTGATATTCGGGGGCGATGGCCGCCAACTGCACGACCTGGTCGCGCAAGGCCGCCAATTGCAGGTACAGCCCGGTGCGGTCCGGCTGCTCGGTGCTGCGCAGCGCGGCAAGGCTCTTGGCCAATTGCTCGCGGGCAGCGTAGGAGCCGGGATCGCTTTGTTCGCGAAGAATCTCGTCGGCACCCTGTACCAGCGCCTGCGCACTGTTGATGTCCTGCAGGGCAGACAGACGCAGGCTCGCCAGGCGAATCAAGTGTTCGGCCTCGGCCAGACGCCAGTCCTTGCGGCTGGCGCCCAGCACGGTTTCCAGGCGCTGGCTCAGACGTTGCTGGTCGCCCTGCAACTGGGCCACCAAACGACGGCGCTCCTCAAGCTCATCCGCACCCGGCAACTGCGCCAGGCGCGCCGCCAGTTGTTGCTGGCTTTGCTTGAGGGACTGGGACTGGTCATCGAGGGTCTGCACCTGGCCCAACTGCTGTTGGCTGCTGGCCTGCAGGGCGCGGACCTGCCAGATCCCCCAACCGCCCGCGGCAACACCGGCGGCGCCGAGCAGCAGGGCGACGATTGCCAGGCCATTGCCACGGCGCGGCGCGGTGACCGGTGACTCAACCGGCGCATCAAGCGCGGGTTGGGTTTCATCTTTAGGCAAGGCTGTTTCGCTCACGTATCCGTCCTTTGCGTTTCAGAGAGTGGGAACGGTATAGCTCCGTATCGCCACTAACAAAGCCGCGGCACTCGCACCACGACAATCCACAACTTTTTCTGCACCGGCGGCCCGCGCCATCTCCTGGACTCGCGGGCTCGGCACGAACAACGGTAGCTGTGCCACTTGCGGCCAATCGGCTCCGGCCAGGGCTTGCAGGTGTAGAAAACCCTGCCCACTGCTGACCACCAGGCCGTTCAAGCGTTCCAACTGGATGCGTTGCATCAGTACCCCGGCGTGGTAGGCCGGCAGGAAACGGCGATACAACTCCAAGTAGTCGACACTAGCACCTTGCTCACGCAAACGCTCCGCCAGCAGCTCACGACCACCCTCGCCTCGCAGGATCAACACCTGGGCACCAGGGCGTGCGATAGCCTCGCGCAACGCAGGCAATTGAAGCAAGGCCTCGCTGTCGTCGCCAGTGGGAGGATAGTGAACGTTGAGGCCGTGATCCGCCAATACCTGCGCGGTGGCGGCGCCGACACTGAACCATGGCAACTGCGGCCATGGGCGATCCAGCTGCGCGACTGCAAGTCGCGCCGCCGGCTTGCTCACTACGATCACCGCGCAGTAGCGGCTCAGGTCATGGAAGACAGCCTGCTGTTCCGGAGTGACCGGCAGCGGCTCAATGTCCAGCAACGGCAAGCTGCTGCTGAAAACCCCCGCATCGGACAACGTGGCCGCCAGGGCCATCGACTCCTCGGCAGGCCGCGTCAGCAGCACACGCCATTCGGTCACTGCGGGCCGGCCTCGCCGTAAACTTTTTGCAGAATGGCACCGGCGCCCTTCTCCAGCAGCGCTTCAGCCACCTGGATACCGAGGGCAGTGGCATCACGTTGCGGACCACGGACCTCGGCGGTCAGCAGGGTGCCGCCTTCTGGATCACCCACAAGGCCACGCAACCAAAGGTTTTCACCTTCGAGCACGGCGTAGCAGGCGATCGGCACCTGGCAACCACCATTAAGGTGCTTGTTCAGGGCGCGCTCGGCCGTGACGCGCACCTCGGTATCGTGGTGATCGAGGGGTTTGAGCAGGGCATGGATTTCGCTGTCGGCGGTGCGGCATTCGATACCCACGGCGCCTTGTCCACCGGCGGGAAGGCTATCCTCGACGCTGATGGCTGAGGTGATACGGTCTTCAAAGCCCAGGCGGATCAAGCCGGCGGCGGCGAGAATGATCGCGTCATATTCACCGGCGTCCAGCTTCGCCAGGCGGGTGTTGACGTTGCCGCGCAGGAAGCGAATCTGCAGGTCCGGGCGGCGAGTCAGCAACTGTGCCTGGCGACGCAGGCTCGACGTACCGACGATGCTGCCCAGGGGCAACTCATCCAACGATGCATACGTGTTGGAAACGAAGGCATCACGCGGGTCTTCACGCTCACAGATGCAAAACAGGCCCAGGCCTTCAGGAAAGTCCATGGGTACGTCTTTCATCGAATGCACGGCGATGTCGGCTTCGTTTTCCAGCAGCGCGGTTTCCAGTTCCTTGACGAACAGGCCCTTGCCGCCGATCTTCGACAGTGGCGAGTCGAGCAGCTTGTCGCCACGACTGACCATGGGCACCAGAGACACCTTCAGGCCAGGGTGGGCCTGCTCCAGGCGTGCTTTGACGTATTCGGCCTGCCACAAGGCCAGGGCGCTTTTACGGGTGGCGATGCGGATTTCGCGAGAGGACATGGATCAATCCGTACTGAATAGATACGGCAGATAATAACAGCTCAGGCAAATACGCTTTGATTTGAATCAGCAAGTGCGGGGCCTCCCTGGCCACGTCGCACCGGGATATGGAATGCAGGCCTCGCTAAAGTCCGTGTTCTAAAGCTGCTGCATCATCTTGCGCACACCGGCCACATGCCGTCGGCTGACGATCAACGCGTCGCCGTTAAGGCCTTTGAGGAATAGCTGGAAATGCCCCAGGGGCGTGCGCTGCAACCGTTCGATGCGCTCACGGGCCACCAGCGCGTTGCGGTGGATACGCACGAAGCGGTCGCCGAATTCATCCTCAAGCGCCTTGAGCGGCTCATCGAGCAACACTTCGCCGCCCTGGTGACGCAGCGTCACGTACTTGTGATCGGCAATAAAATAGACCACTTCACCCAGCGGGATAAGTTCGATGCCTTTGCGGGTACGGGCGCTGATATGACTGCGTGGCCCGTTACCACTTTGGGCGGCAGGCTGAGTCAGGGCGGCAAGCTGGACGCGCGTTGGGCGCTCAGCCTTTTTGAGGGCCTTGAGCAAGGCGTCGCCCACCACCGGTTTGGTGAGGAAGCTGACACCGCTGGCTTCCAGCGTTTCCGCGGAAAACTCTTCAACGGCTGCGCAAAACACCACGGCAGGTGGCGACTCTCGTTCGCTCAATCGAGCCGCAACTTGCAAGCCATCGAGGCCCGGCATACGGATATCGAGCAACACCACATCCGGCTTGAGGCTGTCGATCAGCGTCAATGCCTCTTCGCCCGTGGTGGCGCTCGGCTCTAATACTGCGTAACCCTCGAGTTCACTGACCAGACGGCTCAGTCGCTCGCGGGCTTGGGGTTCGTCATCAACGATCAGGACATTCATATTGCGCTGGATTCCTGCGTGAGTCTCGCACAAGGATAGCGTAGACAGGTGCGGTGACTTGCGTCACAGCGATCCACGCTAAGACTAGCGCGAGCGGCAAAAAGTGCCCTGAGAGTGGCACCCATATTTACCCGGACCTGTTCAATAGCGCCCAAGACCTGCTGCCTTCGGGCATCGTCGTAGGGTTTGCTGATACACAATCCGAATACCCCCCTTTTTTAATGGATAGTCTGGGCTCTGACCGCATTACCCGACTTTGGTGCATTCACACACTATCAGTCCAACTGTAGACGCTCGCTGAGACGACATTGCTCAATCGTCAAATATCGTTTCAATAAAGCCCCTTCGCTCAGTCTCGTCCTGGACGCGGTCGGCGGCAAGGCACTTAGCCATCCTTTGCACAAATAAAAATGCCGACGACCCGCGGCACCGCGTCCACGGGCAACCCTGTTATTATCGCCGGCACACTTCCATGCCTCTTTATTAAGCAGATCACGAGCGAATCCATGAGCACCGACAAGACCAACCAGTCCTGGGGCGGCCGCTTCAGTGAACCCGTCGACGCCTTCGTCGCCCGCTTCACCGCCTCCGTCACCTTCGACCAGCGCCTGTACCGCCACGACATCATGGGCTCCATCGCCCACGCGACGATGCTGGCCAAGGTCGGCGTGCTGACCGATGCCGAGCGCGATAGCATCATCGACGGCCTGACCACCATCCGTGGCGAGATCGAGGCCGGCACCTTCGACTGGCGCGTCGACCTGGAAGACGTGCACATGAACATCGAGGCCCGCCTCACCGACCGCATCGGTGTGACTGGCAAGAAGCTGCACACCGGCCGTAGCCGCAACGACCAGGTGGCCACTGATATCCGCCTGTGGCTGCGTGACGAGATCGACCTGATCCTGTCCGAAATCACCCGCCTGCAGAAAGGTTTGCTGGAGCAGGCCGAGCGTGAATCGGACACCATCATGCCGGGCTTTACTCACCTGCAGACCGCGCAACCGGTGACCTTCGGTCACCATCTGCTGGCCTGGTTCGAAATGCTCAGCCGCGACTACGAGCGCCTGGTGGACTGCCGCAAGCGCGCCAACCGCATGCCTCTGGGCAGCGCCGCTCTGGCCGGCACCACTTACCCGATCGACCGCGAGTACACCGCACAATTGCTGGGCTTCGACGCCGTTGGCGGCAACTCGCTGGACGGCGTGTCGGACCGTGACTTCGCCATCGAATTCTGTGCCGCCGCCAGTATTGCGATGATGCACCTGTCGCGCTTCTCCGAAGAGCTGGTGCTGTGGACCAGCGCGCAATTCCAGTTCATCGACCTGCCGGACCGCTTCTGCACCGGCAGTTCGATCATGCCGCAAAAGAAAAACCCCGACGTGCCCGAACTGGTGCGTGGCAAGAGCGGCCGCGTGTTCGGCGCCTTGATGGGCCTGCTGACCCTGATGAAAGGCCAACCCCTGGCCTACAACAAGGACAACCAGGAAGACAAGGAGCCGCTGTTCGACGCCGCCGACACCCTGCGCGACTCGCTGCGCGCGTTTGCCGACATGATCCCGGCGATCAAGCCCAAGCACGCGATCATGCGTGAAGCGGCGCTGCGCGGGTTCTCCACCGCGACCGACCTGGCGGACTACCTGGTGCGCCGTGGCCTGCCGTTCCGCGATTGCCACGAAATCGTCGGCCATGCCGTGAAGTACGGCGTGGACACCGGCAAGGACCTGGCGGAAATGAGCCTGGAGGAACTGCGCCAGTTCAGCGATCAGATCGAGCAGGACGTGTTTGCCGTGCTGACCCTGGAAGGTTCGGTGAATGCGCGTGACCATATTGGCGGGACTGCGCCGGCGCAGGTGAAGGCCGCCGTCGTGCGCGGTCAGGCGTTGCTCGCCAGCCGCTAAAAGCATCGCAGGCAAGCCAGCTCCCACAGGAAACCGAGTACCACCAGACACCTCGGTCAACTGCGGGAGCGGGCTTGCTCGCGAATACGGAGTGTCAGTCGCTACATGCGCTGGCGGACCCACCGCTTTCGCGAGCAAGCCCGCTCCCACACTTGATCCGCTCGTGCTGGCTTATTTCTTGGCAGCAATCATCGCCATAAACGCCGGCATCGCCGCCTCCCTGTCCGCTGCCACCTTCTGGGCATTGGGCATTGCATGCAGCCTGTCCAACAACGCCTTGGCCTTTGGCATCTCAGCCAGCCAATCCAGCCCAAACAGCTTCTCGCCCACCGCGCAGGCGAGGTTCACGCTGTACATGAAATACAAATCGGCAATCGTGAAGCTCTCCCCAGCGACATAAGGCGCGAACTTGCCGTGCCTGCCCAATGAACCAAAACCCAACAACAATTCGGCCTTGGACTTCTCCTTGATCGCCTCCGGCACCGGCATGCCGAAAAACGCTTCGGCAAAACACGCGCGAGCAGGCAACTCGATGTACAGCTCGATTTCCCGGCACAGCGCCAGCACCTGTGCACGCTGGAATGGCTCGGCCGGGAGCAGCGCTGGCCCTTCCTGGGTATGCTCGATGTATTCAAGGATCACACTGGTTTCGTTGATAAAACCCTGTTTCACGCCCAGCACCGGCACCTTGCCTCGCGGGCTCACCGCCAGGGCCTCCGGGGTTTGGCCCGCGTAAAAAGGCACCTCTTCGAACGGCAGCCCTTTCTCCAGCAGCGCCAGCTTGACCATGTTGTAGTAGTTACTGACCGAAAATCCGTAGAGCTTGAGCATTACAGGTGCCTCCAGGCCGGGAATGGGGTTGGCTGCAAGTTTTATAGCCCCCAGGGCCCGGCCTTGCCAGCAGCATCACCCACCTGAATGGGGGTAGACTGGCACCCTTTCCTTGAGGAGCCTGCCATGAGCGAGCCGACCGATATCGACAACGACGAAGAAGAATTCGCCGAGAACACCCTGATCGAAGCGATCGAAAACCAGATCGAAAGCGAAAACCCACCAGCGGCCAAAGCCACGTTCAACAAATTGACCCTGGTGGGTTACGAGCGTGAAGAGATCCTGCAACTGATGGCCCATGTGCTGGCTGTCGAGATCGATGCGCTGCTGGAAGAAGACCGCGCCTTCAATACCGAATGGTATGAAACTGCACTGCGCGCCCTGCCGGAACTGCCTCCGGAAAAGCAATAATCCAGGGGCGCAGCAACACGCTGGACAGTTCGGCAAAGTGCGTTCACCTTATGGCCTGCTAGCCTCTAATAAATTCTTAGAAAGTCTGGAGTCCTTATGTCGTATACCCCTGAGTTGGTTGCCGAACTGGAAATCCTTGTACTCTTCCCATTGGACAGCACCAAGGAAGGTCTGAAAGTTCACCAGACCGCTGCGCCCACTGCCATCGCCGCTGCCAAGCGCCTGCACGCGAAAGGACTTATCGACCAACCGGACGGGGGCTACCTGACCAGCCTTGGCCGGGACGCTGCCGAACAAGCCCAGACCCTGCTGACTATCTTGACCACCGCCACCACCAAAGAAGCCGCCTGATACCTGACACCGCCCATGGAGTCCGCCCCGTGCGGATTTCAAGGGCGTTGCCGTGCACGCGCAAAAATTCTGACGTCAAAAACCATTTCCCTCTAAACCTCCTACGCTACTGGCTGTAAACTCCTACACGGCTGCCCACGTCGGGCCCTGCGAGCCACCGACCTCGACATGACCCGCACCCATGAAATCCGCCCCGACCTGGACGAAGGCATCGACCGCAAGGTGCTGGCCCAATTGCGCGCGCGTTTCATGGCCCTCAACGAAGGCCGCATGGCCCGGGCTGTCGAAGGGCTGACACCGCGTCAGCAAAGCGTGCTGACCTTGTTGCCGCTGTTCTTTCACGTCAATCATCCGCTGCTGCCTGGCTATGTGTCGGGCAGTACACCGGCCGGCCTGTCGAATTTCGAGCCCGACGCCCAGGCGCTGACCGAAGCCCAGCGCCTGACCCGCTCGTTCTCCTACAAGCCACGCCACGGCAACCCACCACAGCCGATCCACGGCCTGTTCCTGATGGGCAGCCTTGGCACGCTGGCCCAGGCCGACCAGAGCGACATGGATGTGTGGGTGTGTCACGCCGCAGACCTGAGCGAGACGGAACTGGCCGAACTGCGCAAGAAATGCCAATTGCTGGAAGCCTGGGCCCTGACCATGGGCGCAGAGGCGCACTTCTTCCTGATCGAGCCGACACGCTTCGTGCTCGGTGAGCGCGACACCCAACTGAGTTCCGACGATTGCGGCACCACCCAGCATTACCTGTTGCTGGACGAGTTCTACCGCACCGCCATCTGGCTGGCCGGGCGCACGCCTATCTGGTGGCTGGTGCCGGTGTATGAAGAGACTCGTTATGCCGAGTTCACCCACACGCTGATTTCCAAGCGCTTTATCCGTGCCGACGAGACCCTGGACCTTGGCCATCTGGCGCGCATCCCGCCGGGCGAATTCATCGGCGCCGGGTTGTGGCAGCTATTCAAGGGCATCGAGTCGCCCTACAAATCGGTGCTCAAGCTGCTGCTGACCGAGGTCTACGCCAGCGAACATCCGAACGTGCATTGCCTGAGCCTGCGCTTCAAGCGGGCGGTATTCGCCAACCAGATGGATCTGGATGAGCTGGACCCGTACATCGTGGTGTACCGCCGCATCGAGGAATACCTCAAGGCCCGCAACGAGCCCGAGCGTCTGGAACTGGTGCGGCGCGCGCTGTACCTGAAGGTCAACCGCAAACTCAGCGCCGGCCAGCGCAGCACCAGCTGGCAACGCCTGCTGCTGGAGCGCCTGGCCCATGAGTGGGGCTGGGACCAACGCCAACTGACGCTGCTGGACAGTCGCAGCCAATGGAAAGTACGTCAGGTTGCTTCCGAGCGCCGGGCGCTGGTCAACGAGCTCAATTACAGCTATCGCTTCCTGACCCAGTTCGCCCGCACCGAACAGACCGTCAGCCTGATCAACAAACGCGACCTCAACGTATTGGGTCGGCGCCTGTACGCCGCCTTTGAACGCAAGGCCGGCAAGGTCGAGTTCATCAACCCTGGCATCGCCCCGGACTTGGCCGAAGACACCCTGACCCTGGTGCAATCACCCAATCGCAAGGAGCCGGGCCAGCACCACTGGGGCCTCTACAACGGCAACCTGACAGCCCTGGAGTGGGAGCACTTCGCGCCGATCAAGCGCAGCCGCGATCTGCTGGAGATGCTCACCTGGTGCCATCGCAACGGCGTGATCGACAGCAGCACCCGCCTGGCACTGCACCCCGGCACCAGCGACATGACCGAGTTCGAGCTGTTCAACCTGCTGGGCAGCCTGCAACAGAGCATCGCCCTGCCCCTGGTCAGTGTCGATGAAGAACGCCTGCTGCGCTCGGCGGTGCCCGAAGAAGTGTTGCTGCTGATCAACGTCGGCGTCGACCCGCTCAAGCACCACCGCGACCTGAACATCCTGATGACCACCGAGCGCACCGACTCCCTGAGCTATGCCGGGGTGCGCGACAACCTGGTGCTGACGCTGGACCAAGTCACGCTCAATAGCTGGAACGAGGTGATGGTCAGCCGCTACGACGGCCCGCACGCCCTGCTCGACTGCCTGCGCGACTACCTCAATCAATTGCCGGCCGACCATCTGCCACGGCTGCGGGTGCGCTGCTTCTGTCACAACCGTGCGCAGTTCATTGCCCAGCGCGTGGAAGAAATCTTCGACACCGCGCAGAACCTGCTGCTGGGCCAGGGCAATCATCGTTACCTGCTCCAGGTGCAGCAGCACTATCACGTGATGGAGTTGATACCGGGCCAGGCCACTCACGTGTCACTGCCGACCCAGGAGGCGCTGATCGCCTACCTCAGCGAAGAACTGGCCAGCTACAGCCCGCTGCACCTGGACGCCATGGCGCTGGAGGACCACGACTTGGCGCTGCTGCTGCCGATGGGCCTGCCCGATTGTGTGCAGGTGTTTTACCGGGTCAACGAGGGCTTCGCTGAGCTGTATGTGCTGGATGAGTTCAACGCGCTGTGGCAACAGCGCTTGCCGTTCCATGACGAACAGAGCCTGCTGGCGCCGTTGCAGCGTTTCTTGCAGTCGATCATTTATCGCCGCGACGCGCTGTCACCGCTGGACCCGCATGAGCCACTGGGCGCAGTGCAAACCTTGTACTACCAACTGTTGCCGTCGGGCAGCGGTCGCGCACGTGGCATCGAGCCTCGTCCTGCGCCATTGAACCCGGCGAACAAACCGTTCTATGACGTGCAGGCGATTATCGGCAAGGCCGCGCCGGGCCAGGTGGGGATCACCCTGTACTGCAATCAGCGGGAGTTTTCCGAACTGGAATTTGGCGACCAGCTATTTGCAGTGGTCGCCCAGGAAATCGTCGGGCAACGCCGGGAGCCCGAACGTTACCGCTGCTACATCACCGACCTCGACCTGTCCGGCCTGCTCGGTGATGTGCAAAGCCCAAGCAACCTGTACCTGCGGTACAAGGCCGAGCTGGAACTGTCGCTTAACGAGGCACTGGGCCAGATTTAAAGGGGGAAGGCACCGCCGTCTTTAGGCTGGCCTTCAACACTGAGCAATTCCAGCTTGAGCGTCTTGCCACCCGGGGCTGGCCAGTCGATGTGCTGGCCAACCTGCAGACCCAGCAAGGCGCTGCCCACCGGCGCCAGAATCGAAATCTTGCCTTCATCGGCATTGGCGTCTTTCGGGTAGACCAGGGTCAGGTGGTAATCCTTGCCGCTGCCTTGCTCACGGCAATGCACGCTGGAGTTCATGGTCACGACACCCGCAGGCACTTCATCGTGGCCAACCACTTCTTCGGCGCGGTCGAGTTCGGCTTGCAACGCTTCGACGCCGGGAGATTCGTCGCCCAGGCGGTCGATCAGTTGCTCCAGACGCTGCACGTCAAGACGGGTGAGGATGATGGACGGTGCGGTGGTCATGATTCAGGCAGACTCCTTTTTTCTGCACAAAAAAGCAAAACCCCGCCAGGAAAGGCGGGGTTCTCACGGGCCTCGATGAGTTGAGGCGTATCCGGACACTACCACAGCGTCACAAATAAACAAGACAGCCTCAGGCGTGGGCCCGGCGCTGCTCGGCCTCGGCGCAGATGATCCGGCGCCGTGCATCGTCGGCAGAGCGCCATTCACGGATGTCTTCCACATGGCGGAAGCAGCCGAGGCAGACTTTCTGCTCGTCCAGGCGACACAAACTGATACAAGGTGACGGCACCGCCGGGCTGACATTACTGAACAGCGGCTTGGGCGGACGTACGGGAGCAGACTGGGTCACGATCAAATCTCGTCGACGTCCAGCGCTTCGCCGGTATATTCCTCGACCAGGCGCGCGAGCATTTCACCCAACAGCTCCTCACTTTTGTCGCACTGCCATTTGCCGCTTTCTTCGTCATAGTCGAAGTGAACGCCACCGGAACGTGCTGCCAACCACAGCTGACGCAAAGGCTCCTGGCGGCTGAAGATCAGTTGCTGACCGCTCTCGAACTTGACGGTCAGCACGCCAGCCGAGTTTTCCAGGTCCACGTCCAGGCCGCTGTCATCGAAAATATCTTCCAGCGCCTGCTGGGTCGAATCCACCAGGTCGTGAAAACGGGCTTCGGTCAAACTCATTGTGGCAACCTCAAAAGTGTCTGGTTTTGCTCAAGCGCCGCACGATACGGGCGAGCCCCGCCGATTGCAAAGGATACCGATTCCATCGCGATTGGCGGTATGAAATATCCACGGCCAGCGTAGTCCACTTCATAACCCTGTCGGCAAACCCCCGCCGGACGGGTATTCCAGCGCATAGGCAAGCTGGCGGGTGGTCGGTATACTCGGGCGCAATTAATGCATATTCAAGGATTTCGCCATGAAGCGCCTGATCTCTTCCCTTGCTGCGCTCGTCGCGGTCGCTTGCCTCGTTAGTGCCTGTGGTCAAAAAGGCCCGCTGTACCTGCCCGATGACAGCAAAGACCCGAATGAACAGGCGCAATCGTCGCAAAAACCATCCAAAGCGCATAAGCACGACACCTACGAATAAGGGTACTCCATGGACGCTTTTAACTACCGGGACGGCGAGCTGTTCGCGGAAGGCGTGGCGTTGTCCGCGATTGCCCAGCGCTTTGGCACCCCCACCTATGTGTACTCCCGTGCGCATATCGAAGCCCAGTACCGCTCGTTCACCGATGCGCTCGACGGCGTGCCGCACCTTGTGTGCTACGCGGTCAAGGCCAACTCCAACCTGGGTGTACTGAATGTCCTGGCGCGACTCGGCGCTGGTTTTGACATCGTCTCCCGTGGCGAGCTGGAACGTGTACTGGCTGCCGGCGGTAAAGCCGACAAGATCGTGTTCTCCGGCGTCGGCAAGACCCGCGAAGACATGCGCCGCGCTTTGGAAGTCGGCGTGCATTGCTTCAACATCGAATCCACCGACGAACTCGAGCGCCTGCAGGTCGTGGCCGCCGAGATGGGCGTTCGCGCGCCGATCTCCCTGCGCGTCAACCCGGACGTCGACGCCGGCACCCACCCGTACATTTCCACCGGTCTCAAAGAGAACAAGTTCGGCATCGCCATCGCCGACGCCGAAGACGTGTACATCCGCGCCGCCCAACTGCCGAACCTGGAAGTGCTGGGCGTCGACTGCCATATCGGCTCGCAGCTGACCAGCCTGCCACCGTTCCTGGATGCTCTTGACCGCCTGTTGGCGCTGATCGACCGTCTCGGCGAATGCGGCATCTACCTGCACCATATCGACCTCGGTGGTGGTGTAGGCGTGCGTTATCGCGACGAAGAGCCGCCGCTGATTGCCGACTATATCCATGCCGTGCGCGAGCGCATCGAAGGCCGCGAACTGACGCTGATGTTCGAGCCGGGCCGCTATATCGTCGCCAACGCGGGCGTGCTGCTGACCCAGGTCGAGTACCTCAAGCACACCGAGCACAAGGACTTCGCCATCGTCGACGCGGCGATGAACGACCTGATCCGCCCGGCGCTGTACCAGGCCTGGATGAATGTCACCGCCGTGACGCCTCGCGCCAGCGAAGCCCGCGCCTACGACATCGTCGGCCCGATCTGCGAGACCGGCGACTTCCTGGCCAAGGAGCGTCAGCTGGCCCTGGAAGAAGGCGATCTGCTGGCCGTGCATTCGGCCGGTGCCTATGGGTTTGTCATGAGTTCCAACTACAACACCCGCGGGCGTACCGCCGAGGTGCTGGTGGACGGTGATCAAGCGTTTGAAGTGCGTCGCCGCGAGACGGTAGCCGAGTTGTATGCTGGCGAAAGCCTGCTGCCGGAGTAAGCCATGCTGCTGCGTTTTACCAAGATGCACGGGCTGGGCAATGATTTCATGGTCCTCGACCTGGTCAGCCAGCACGCGCATATCCTGCCCAAGCACGCTAAACAGTGGGGCGACCGTCACACCGGCATTGGTTTCGACCAGTTGCTGATCGTCGAGGCGCCGAGCAACCCGGAAGTGGATTTCCGTTACCGGATCTTCAACTCCGACGGGTCCGAAGTGGAACAGTGCGGCAACGGCGCGCGCTGCTTCGCCCGCTTCGTGCTCGACAAGCGCCTGACCGCCAAGCGGCAGATCCGCGTCGAGACCAAGAGCGGCGTAATCGAGCTGGATATCCGCAGCGATGGCCAGATCAGCGTCAACATGGGCGCGCCACGCCTGGTGCCGGCGGATATTCCGTTCCAGGCCACCGAGCAGGCAGTCAGCTATGCGTTGGACGTGGACGGCAAGACCGTCGACATCGCTGCCGTGTCCATGGGCAACCCCCATGCCGTGCTGCGGGTCAACGACATCAATAACGCCCCCGTGCATGAATGGGGGCCGAAGATCGAACATCACCCGCGCTTTCCGGCACGGGTCAACGTGGGCTTCCTGCAGGTGATCGACCGTACCCGCGCGCAATTGCGCGTGTGGGAACGCGGCGCCGGCGAAACCCAGGCCTGCGGCACCGGTGCATGCGCCGCTGCCGTGGCTGCGATCAGCCAGGGGTGGATGGATTCGCCGCTGCTGATCGACCTGCCCGGTGGACGCTTGTCCATCGAGTGGGCAGGCCCTGGCCACCCGGTGATGATGACCGGGCCGGCCTCGCGCGTATACGAAGGACAGGTCCGTCTATGAGTGAGTCAAGCCAATGACCGATAAGCCTCAAGTACCCGCACAAGCAACCCCGAGCGACAGCCTGGAGGCCGCTGCCGTCGCGGCGTACCTTGAGGCTAATCCGGACTTCTTCGTCGAACACGAAGAGCTGTTGCCGGCACTGCGCATTCCTCACCAACGCGGCGACACCGTATCGCTGGTGGAGCGGCAGATGAAGATCCTGCGCGAGCGCAACATTGAAATGCGCCACAAGCTCTCGCACCTGATGGACGTCGCCCGCGACAACGACCGCCTGTTCGAGAAAACCCGCCGCCTCATCCTGACCCTGATGGACGCCACCAGCCTGGAAGAAACAGTGATCGCGGTGGAAGACAGCCTGCGCCAGGACTTCCAGGTGCCGTTCGTGAGCCTGATCCTGTTCAGCGACAACCCGATGCCGGTGGGTCGCTGGGTCAGCGGCAGCGACGCGCAAACCGCCATCGGCGGGCTGCTGTCCGAAGGCAAGACCATCAGCGGCACCTTGCGTGAGCATGAGCTGGACTTCCTGTTCGGCGCCGAACAGCGCAAGCAGATCGGCTCCACCGCCGTCGTCGCCCTCAGTCATCAAGGCCTGCATGGCGTACTGGCCATCGCCAGCCGCGATCCTCAGCACTACAAAAGCTCCGTGGGCACCTTGTTCCTGACCTACATCGCCGAAGTGCTGGGCCGCGTCCTGCCGCGCTTCACCACCGCCCTGCGCGCGGTGCGCTAGCCATGGAACGGCAACTGGACGCTTACTGCGCTCACCTGCGCAACGAGCGCCAGGTGTCGCCCCATACCCTGGAAGCCTATCGACGGGACTTGAACAAGGTCCTGGCGTACTGCGAGAAACAACGGATCGACAGCTGGAAGGCCCTGGATATCCAGGGCCTGCGCAGCCTGATCGCGCGCCTGCACCAGGCCGGCCAATCCTCGCGCAGCCTGTCGCGACTGCTCTCGGCGGTGCGCGGACTCTATCACTACCTGAACCGTGAAGGCCTGTGCGACCACGACCCGGCCAACGGCCTGTCGCCGCCCAAGGGCGAGCGACGCCTGCCCAAGACCCTGGACACCGACCGCGCCCTGCAACTGCTCGATGGTGCGGTCGAGGATGACTTTCTCGCCCATCGCGACCAGGCGATCCTGGAGCTGTTCTATTCCTCGGGCCTGCGCCTTTCTGAGCTGACCGGCCTGAACCTGGATCAATTGGACCTGGCAGATGGCCTGGTGCAAGTGCTCGGCAAGGGCAGCAAGACCCGCGTCCTGCCGGTAGGCCGCAAGGCACGGGAGGCGTTGCAGCTGTGGTTGCCGCTGCGCCTGTTGACCAACCCGGCGGACGATGCGGTGTTCGTCAGTCAGCAAGGCCGGCGTCTTGGACCAAGGGCGATTCAGGTGCGGGTGAAGGCCGCCGGGGAGCGAGAGCTGGGGCAGAACCTGCACCCACATATGCTGCGACACTCTTTCGCCAGCCATCTGCTGGAATCGTCCCAGGACCTGCGCGCCGTGCAAGAGCTACTGGGCCACTCCGATATCAAGACCACACAGATCTATACCCATCTGGATTTCCAACACCTGGCAACGGTGTACGACAGCGCCCACCCAAGGGCCAAACGCATCAAGGACGGCGACTCATGAGTATCAAGCTGATCACCTTCGACCTGGACGACACGCTCTGGGACAACGTTCCCGTCATCATCAGCGCCGAGGCGTCGATGCGCGAATGGCTGGCGCTCAACGCCGCCAAAGTCGGCGATTTGCCGCTGGAGCACTTCGCCAGTCTTCGCCAGCAGGTGCTGGAGCGCCATCCTGAGCTGAAACACCGCATCAGCATCCTGCGCCACCGGGTGTTGCTGCATGCGTTTGAAGAGGCTGGTTATCCACAGCCTGAGGCCACGGAAATGGCAGATGTGTGCTTCGAAGCATTCATCCACGCGCGCCACCAGCTCACCCCGTTTCCCGAAGCCGAACCTATGCTCCAGGCGCTGCGCCAGCACTTCCTGTTGGGTGTGATCACCAACGGAAATGCGGATGTGCAGCGCGTTGGCCTGGCGGACTACTTCCATTTTGCGCTGCGCGCCGAAGATATCGGCATCGCCAAGCCGGATGTGCGGTTGTTTCAGGAAGCGTTGCAACGTGGTGGCGTGGACGCTGGTGCGGCGGTGCATGTTGGCGATCACCCTGGGGATGATATTGCCGGGGCGCAGCAGGCGGGGTTACGGGCGGTGTGGTTTAACCCGATGGGTAAGGCATGGGAGGGAGACAAGCGTCCGGATGCGCAGATTCGTAGCCTGACAGAGTTGCCGGAACTGCTGCGCAGCTGGAAGTAACACCGTAGCTCAACATGTGGGAGGGGGCTTGCCCCCGATGACAGTGGGTCAGCCAATATATTCGTTGGCTGATACACCGCTATCGGGGGCAAGCCCCCTCCCACATTTTTTATCGCCGGTGACCTCCGGGCATGAAAAAACCCGCAGCGACGGCGGGTTTTTTCTTACAAGCAGGTGACTGACCTCAGATAGGTCGGCTGCCGTACTTGTTATCCGGCTTCTTCGGTGGATCTGCCACCACGTTAGCCTCGACTTCCTGCACTTTGCCGCCTTTAGCGAGGAACTCTTCCATCGCACGGGCCAGGGCATCACGCTCTTTGTTCTTGGCTTCAACGCTCGGCAATTCATCGACCGACACAGCCGCCTTGGCTTTGCCTTTGGCAGCCGGGACGGGTGCATCATCGCCACCGTCGTCGTCGGCAACGTCTTCCGCCGCCGCTTCAAGACCTTCTTCGGTGTCGTCTTCGTCACCTACTTCGAGTTCGTCGTTTTCCAGATCATCGTCGCTCATGTTCTACCTCATGACTTGCGAAAAGCAGATTAGTTATAGCCCAGCTTCACCCTCTGTCGACGGCTGCCGGAAAAAAATCAACATCCACTGGATAACCAGTGGCTTATGCCCCGTCACCGTGCAGGGTGGCAAGGACTTTACGAGCACCGCCATGATCACGGTGCTCGCCCAGATAAACACCTTGCCAGGTCCCCATCGCCAAGCGGCCGGCCTTCACCGGCAAACTCAGCTGGCAGCCCAGGAGACTGGCCTTGAAGTGCGCCGGCAGGTCATCCGGACCTTCGTCGTTGTGTTCGAACCCTGCAAGGCCTTGCGGCACCAGCGAGTTGAAATAACGTTCGAAGTCACGGCGTACCGCCGGGTCGGCATTCTCGTTGACGGTCAACGAGGCCGAGGTGTGCTGCAGCCACAGATGCAATAAGCCCACGCGACAGGCCTTCAATTCAGGCAAGCCGGCCAGCAACTCATCGGTTACCAGGTGAAAGCCCCGGGGCTTGGCCCGCAGGGTAATCAGGGTCTGTTGCCACATACAGTTCTCCGCCCATCGGCGCGCATTCTAGCGCGCTCAGGGAAAAAACAAAGTGCCGAATACGCCTACATGCCTGTAAGACATTGGCATGCGGAAAAGTGCCGTGTGCATCCCATCACAAACATCGCTTAAAAACCGCTACAGCGTGTTACGACTGACAAACACCAGACAAAAAAATGCCCGGCAAGCCGGGCATCTTTTTTTCGCGTACTTACAAGTTGTAGCCGCGTTCGTTGTGTTGCGCCAGGTCGAGGCCGACCGCCTCTTCCTCTTCGGTCACCCGCAGGCCCATGACCATATCCAGCACCTTGAGGATGATGAAGGTCACGATAGCGGTGTAGATCACCGTGAAGCCGACGCCTTTGGCCTGGATCCAGACCTGTGCAGCCACGTCAGTCACCGTGCCGAAGCCGCCCAGTGCAGGGGCTGCGAACACACCGGTGAGGATCGCACCGACGATACCGCCGATACCGTGTACACCGAATGCGTCCAGGGAATCGTCGTAGCCCAGCTTGCGCTTGAGGCTGGTGGCGCAGAAGAAGCAGATCACACCGGCGACCAGGCCGATCACCAGGGCGCCCATCGGGCCTACGGTGCCAGCAGCCGGAGTGATTGCCACCAGGCCGGCCACCACCCCCGAGGCGATGCCCAGTGCGCTTGGCTTACCGTGAGTGATCCACTCGGCGAACATCCAGCCCAGCGCCGCAGCAGCGGTAGCGATCTGGGTGACCAGCATCGCCATGCCGGCAGTGCCGTTGGCCGCAGCGGCGGAGCCGGCGTTAAAGCCGAACCAGCCGATCCACAGCATCGCCGCGCCAATCAGGGTGTAACCGAGGTTGTGCGGTGCCATCGGGGTGGTCGGGAAGCCTTTACGCTTGCCGAGCACGATGCACGCCACCAGGCCAGCCACACCGGCGTTGATGTGCACCACGGTGCCGCCAGCGAAGTCCAGCACGCCCCAGTCCCACAGCAAGCCACCATTACCGCTCCAGACCATGTGTGCGATTGGCGCATAGACGAGGGTGAACCAGATGGCCATGAAGATCAGCATCGCGGAGAACTTCATGCGCTCGGCGAACGCACCGACGATCAGCGCCGGGGTAATGATGGCGAAGGTCATCTGGAAGGTGATGAACACCGCTTCCGGGAACAACGCCGCAGGCCCGGTGATGCTGGCCGGGGTCACGCCCGCCAGGAACGCCTTGCCCATGCCGCCGAAGAAGGAGTTGAAGTTGACGACGCCCTGCTCCATACCGGTCGTGTCGAACGCGATGCTGTAGCCGTAGATGACCCACAACACGCTGATCAGGCCAGTGATGGCGAAGCACTGCATCATCACGGAAAGAATGTTTTTGGAGCGCACCATGCCGCCGTAGAACAGCGCCAGGCCTGGAATGGTCATGAACAGCACCAGCGCGGTGGATGTGAGCATCCACGCCGTGTCGCCGGAATTGAGGACTGGAGCCGCCACTTCGTCTGCCGCCATGGCCAGGCTTGGCATTACGATGGACAACAGGGCTCCGAGCCCTGCGAATTTACGCAGAGTCATATTGTTTTCTCCTGGGGCGTTGGGGTTTGGCGGCTTAGATTGCGTCGGTATCGGTTTCGCCGGTACGGATGCGAATAGCCTGTTCCAGATTGACCACGAAGATCTTGCCGTCACCGATCTTGCCGGTGTTGGCGGCCTTGGTTATCGCCTCGATAACCCGGTCAAGATCCTTGTCGTCAATGGCGACATCAATCTTCACCTTCGGCAGGAAATCGACTACGTATTCCGCGCCGCGATACAGCTCGGTGTGACCCTTCTGCCGACCGAAGCCTTTGACCTCAGTAACGGTAATGCCCTGCACGCCGATCTCGGACAACGACTCGCGTACATCGTCCAACTTGAACGGCTTGATGATGGCAGTGACTAGCTTCATGAAAACTCTCTCCCGAATTGGTGGACTTGCCCCAGGAAAACAAACCCGTCTCAAGTCTAAGCGCAGTGCCTGGCTTTGTAACGCGTCGTCGCCTCGGCATTTGCCGTTACGACGCCAGCGAACCACTGGTGACGAAACCTGTACCCCTGATCCGTCGGCGCACTGCATTCGTCACAGCGACTGCATCAGTGCATGGGTCATGATCGTCTAAGCAGAAACCTTGCCAGCTCCGTAAAAATCACTGAAATCAGTCCTTTGCTCACTTTTGCCCACCTGCGGGGCTTTTTGACGGCGGCAATGCGCACAAAAACAGTGCGCCACCGCCCAGACCGCTGCGCGAAAAGCGTGCGCTCGCCGCCACGGAAAAGACTATAGACGCTGCGTGATACACTGCCGGCCAACAGTTTTCCGGAATATTTCCCATGCTCGCGCCCAAAGACCTCCTCGACGCCCTGAGCGGCCACGCCTCTCGCCTGTTCAGCGGCGACACCCCGCTGCCCCGCAATGAAATCGAAAGCCAGTTCAAGGCGCTGCTGCAAAGCGGCTTCAGCAAACTCGACCTGGTGAGTCGGGAAGAGTTTGATAGCCAGATGGTGGTGCTGGCCCGCACACGTGCGCGGCTGGAGAGCCTGGAGGCCAAAGTCGCTGAGCTGGAAGCCAAGATGACACCGCCCTCTGCTGAATAAACGCGGTCAGTGTGGGAGCTGGCTTGCCTGCGATGCAGACGCCTCGGTGTATCTGTTGCACGCAGACGATGCTATCGCAGGCAAGCCAGCTCCCACATAAAGCGCTGCGAACGACTCTGGATACGTTCTGTAAAACCTCCCTCGCCTCGCACTTCTCCACCTCGTCTACCCTTGAAAAACCGCAGGAAGCGGCCCTCTTTTCAAGGAACGAGCATGTCCCTCGCCATCGTCCACAGCCGCGCCCAGATCGGCGTCGAAGCCCCTGCCGTCACCGTCGAAGTGCACATGGCCAACGGTTTGCCATCCCTCACCCTGGTGGGTTTGCCGGAAACCGCCGTCAAGGAAAGCAAGGACCGCGTGCGCAGCGCCATTCTCAACTCCGCCCTGCAATACCCTGCCCGCCGCATCACCCTCAACCTGGCGCCCGCCGACCTGCCCAAGGACGGCGGGCGCTTTGACTTGGCGATAGCGTTGGGCATCCTGGCGGCCAGCGTGCAGGTGCCAGCCTTGATGCTCGACGACGTGGAATGTCTGGGAGAATTGGCGCTGTCCGGCGAGGTGCGTGCAGTGAAAGGCGTGTTGCCTGCGGCATTGGCGGCGCGCAAGGCCGGGCGCACCGTGATAGTGCCTCGGGCGAATGCCGAGGAAGCGTGCCTGGCCTCGGGGTTGAAGGTGATCGCGGTGGATCATTTGCTGCAGGTGGTGGCGCATCTGAATGGGCATCAGCCTATAGAGCCCTACAAATCCGACGGCTTGCTGTACCTGAACAAGCCATACCCGGACCTGAGCGAAGTACAGGGCCAGCTCGCCGCCAAGCGTGCACTGCTGATCGCGGCGGCGGGCGCGCATAACCTGCTGTTCAGCGGCCCGCCCGGCACCGGCAAGACACTGCTTGCCAGTCGCCTGCCGGGGTTGTTGCCACCGTTGAGCGAGCAGGAAGCCCTGGAAGTGGCGGCGATCCAGTCGGTCGTCAGCCTGGCGCCGCTGAGTCACTGGCCACACCGACCGTTTCGCCAGCCGCACCACTCTGCCTCAGGTCCGGCATTGGTGGGCGGCGGGTCGAAACCGCAGCCTGGAGAAATCACCATGGCCCATCACGGCGTGCTGTTCCTCGATGAATTGCCGGAGTTCGACCGCAAGGTGCTGGAGGTACTGCGCGAGCCTCTCGAATCGGGCCACATCGTCATCTCCCGCGCCCGCGATCGCGTCAGCTTCCCGGCTCGCTTCCAACTGGTAGCCGCCATGAACCCCTGCCCTTGCGGGTACATGGGCGAACCCAGCGGGCGTTGTCGCTGCACGCCGGAGCAGGTTCAGCGCTATCGCAACAAGCTCTCCGGCCCCTTGCTGGACCGTATTGACTTGCACCTCACTGTGGCGCGAGAAACCACCGCATTGAATCCAACCCAGCAGGCGGGCGATAACACGGCCGAGGCATCGGCACGGGTCGCCCAGGCCCGCGATCGCCAACAGCAACGCCAGGGCTGTGCGAATGCGTTCCTTGATCTGCCGGGGCTGCGCAAGCACTGCAAGCTGACAAAAACCGATGAAGGCTGGCTGGAAACCGCCTGTGAACGGCTGACGCTTTCCCTGCGCGCGGCCCATCGCCTGCTCAAAGTGGCGCGTACCCTGGCCGACCTTGAGCACACCGAGAGCATCACTCGACCGCACTTGGCGGAAGCGTTGCAGTATCGGCCCGCGGCTGTCGGCTAGGGTACGTCTGGGAAGTCCAACAGCAGGCGCGCCACTTCCATCACTTCATCCAAGGCCGCTTCGGCCGATTCCATGGAGGGTTTGAGCATCAGGTCGTCGGCATAGCCCATCGCCACGGCAAAGATCTGGCGGGCAGCGCGTTGTGGCGAGTCACAACGCAGGACGTTGGCAGCCACACCCCGCTCGATCACCTCGGCGAGCATGCGTTGCCATTGGGCGTTGATCGCCAGGTAAGCCTGGGCCATTTCCGGGTCCTGCATCGCTTCGTCCCAGGCATCCAGCCACAGTGCCCACCCTGCATCGGCGGTACTTGGCAGGCAGTCACGCAAAAACCCCACAAAGGCGTCCAGGGGCGCTGCTTCTGCCAGGGGCGCGCGCACTTCGTCCAACTGCTCATTGGCAAACCGCACGAAGGCTTCGCGGCGCAGTTCCTTCCAATCGCTGAAATAGTGATAGACGTGGCTGCGGGACAGGCCGGCATGTTCGGCCAGGTCGCGGGTGGACACATCGGCAAAACCCTTGCTGCGAAACAGCTCCAGGGCGGCGGCGATGATCTGGTCTTTACGGTCGTTACGCGACATGGGCAATTCCTTTCGACGCCGCAGATAAGCGGCGCTTGCTTTTTGAGCGATCGCTCAAGGATACTTGAGCAGTCGCTCAATCATAGCGTCTACCACCCCTTTGGTGCATCCATGACATCCGTCACCCCTCAAATCCTGATTGAAGAAAGCCAGAAAATCGGCCAGCAATCCGCCGGCCAGACCCTCAAGGCCATCGCCAAAGCCTATCCCGGCAAGCTGTCCGCCACGCTGTCGCTGGTCGCGCTGGAGAACGCGCTGCTACTGGCCTACCCGTTGTTTGCCGGGTTTGCGGTGGACGCGATCATCCGTGGCGACGCCGGCAACGCGCTGTTCTACGCCGCCGTGGTCCTGGCATTCTGGGTGGTCGGCGCGGCACGCCGGGCGCTGGATACGCGAACCTTCACGCGGATTTACGCCGATCTGGCGGTGCCGGTGATCCTCAATCAACGCCTGCAGAACCACAGCACGTCGAAATCGGCGGCGCGGGTGGTGCTCGCCCGGGAGTTCGTCGACTTCTTTGAGAAGCATGTGCCGATCATCGCCACGGCGCTGGTGTCGATTATTGGCGCGGCGGTGATGTTGATCGTAATCGAGCCCTGGGTAGGCCTGGCGTGCCTGGGCGCACTGGTGCTGTGCATCACGTTGTTGCCACGCTTTGCCCGGCGCAACCAGGAGCTGCATGAACGGCTAAACAACCGGCTGGAAAAAGAAATCGGCCTGGTGGAAAAAGTCGGCGCACCAACCCTGCGGCGCCATTACCGGGTCCTTTCACGCCTGCGCATCTGGCTGTCGGATCGCGAGGCGGCTGCGTACCTGTTTCTCGGCACGCTGGCCGCCTTGCTGTTTGTGGTCGCCATCAGCCAGTTGGCGCTGTCACCCGCAGTCAAGGCCGGCCATATCTACGCGGTCATGACCTACCTGTGGACCTTCGTCACCAGCATGGACGAAGCCCCCGGCATGGTCGACCAACTGGCGCGCCTGAAGGACATCGGCAAGCGCGTTGACCCAGGCCTGGGCGACCGCTAGGCCTCAACGAAACCGGTCCACCTCATGCCGCAAGCCCGCCGCCAGGGTTTCGAGTTCCTTGGCGGTAATCGCCAGGTTCGACACCACTTCCCGCTGCTCGCTATTGGCCAGCGCGATGCTCTGCAGGTTGCTGCTGAGCAAGGTCGCGGTGCTGCTCTGTTCCTGGGTGGCGGTGGTGATCGCGGCAAACTGCTGACCGGCCGAGCGGCTTTGCTCGTCGATACGCGCCAGGGCCGACGCCACGTCAGCGTTACGCGACAGGCCTTCCTGCATCAACACATTGCCGCGCTCCATGGTGCTGATGGCGTTGCCGGTTTCCTGCTGGATGCTCTGGATCATTCCGGAGATTTCGTCAGTGGCCTCGCGGGTACGCGACGCCAGGTTCCGTACCTCATCGGCGACCACGGCAAACCCACGGCCTTGTTCACCGGCGCGGGCGGCCTCGATGGCGGCGTTGAGCGCCAGCAGGTTGGTCTGTTCGGCAATCGAGGTGATCACGCCGACGATTCCACCGATCTCTTGGGAGCGTTGGCCCAGGGTGTTGATCACCGTGGCCGTGCTGTTGAGCGCAGTGGCGATGTGTTCCAGGGATGACGACGCCTCTTGCATCGAGTTGCGCCCGATGCGGGTCTGTTGGGCGTTTTCCTGGGCCAGGCGTTCGGTGCTACCCATGTTGTCGGCAATGTTCAGCGAGGTGGCGCTGAACTCTTCCACCGCGCCGGCCATACTGGTGATCTCGCCGGACTGCTGCTCCATGCCTTCATAGGCGCCACCGGACAAACCGGACAGCGCCTGCGCACGGCTGTTGACCTCTTCGGCCGCCTTGCGGATATGCGAGACCATGGTCGACAGCGCTTCACCCATCTGGTTGAAACTGCGCGCCAGTTGGCCGATTTCGTCATGACTGGACACATTCAAGCGTGCGCTCAAGTCGCCCGCGCCCAAGGCTTCGGCCTGGCGCACCAGGTCGCCCAACGGCGCCAGCTTGCTGCGCAGCAACCACACCGTTGCACCGACCGCCAGCAGCATGGCCAGCACGCTGCCGATCACCAGGCGGATACCGACGTCCCATGTCACCGAGCGGATCTCAGCCTTGGGCATGCTCGCGACCACGGCCCACGGCCCGCCTTCGAAAGGCACCGACACGCTGTAGAAATCTTCGTTTTTGTCTGCCCAGAAGCGTCCTGTGCCCGGCGTCTTGGCCAGGTCCAGCATCACGAGCACGGCTTGATCCAGCGCCTGCACGCCCGCCGGCGGCACCAGCCAGCGCTTCTGTTCATCCAGCAAGGCGAGGGAGCCGGTCTGGCCGATGCGGAACCGCTTGAGGTTGTCGAACTGTGCATTCTGCGCATCGGTGTAGTCGAACCCGATGAACAACACCGCGATCACCTGCCCACTGCTGTCGCGCACCGGGCTGTACTGGGTCATGTAGGAGCGGTCGAACAACACCGCCCGACCGATATAGGTCTGCCCGCTGAGCACCCGCTGGTAGGCCGGGCCCTGGCGATCCAGCACCGTACCGATGGCGCGGTTGCCGTCCTGCTTGGTCAACGAGGTGCTGATGCGGATAAAGTCTTCGCCGCTGCGCACGAATACCGTGGCCACGCCGCCGGACATCTGCTTGAACTCATCCACTTCATTGAAGTTGTTGTTCAACACCTGATTGCCCAGGTACAGGCTAGGCGTCTGCACACCGGCCACGGTCACAAGCTGGTCCGCATGCACGCTCAAGCCAGCGCCGAAGCGCTTTTCAAACAGCCCGCTCAAACGCTGGGTACTTTCGCGCAAGGTGCTGTGGAAGGTGTTGAGTTGGTCGGCGAGCAAACGTGCCTCGCTGGCCAGGTGCTCCTCGCGGGTAGCGAGGTTGGCGGAGTCGAGGGAACGCAAGGCAAACACGGTGCTGCCGCTGATGACGACAGCCAGAATCACGGCTAATGCCAGGCCTAACTGGGAGGCTATCCGGGCGCGAGGTTGAGACATGACGGCTCCTGGCCGAGGCCAGGATCATCCTGATCTCATAGCGTTGCTCGGCAAATTATCCAGTGGGAAACGTTGGTGTACGATGGTTCCAACACACCTACTTCGGCGAGCCGAGGCAATACTTGAGCGATCCGCAGGGGTATCACGCAAACGATTGCACAAGCAGTCTGTCGCCCCTCACTCGAGGCGTTCGACCTGAGGCAATTCCATCGCCTTGACTTCCGCCTGCAGAAACTCCGCCAAGCGCCGCAAACGCTCACCGCCGGGGCGGGTTTTCGGCCATACCAGGTAGTAGTTTTCGCCACTGGCCACCGCCGTTGGCCAGGGCAGGCTCAATCGACCCTGGGCCACGTCTTCGGCCACCATCAGCAAATCGCCCATGGACACACCGTAGCCCCGCGCAGCGGCGATCATGCCCAGTTCGAGGGTATCGAATACCTGCCCGCCCTTGAGCGACACCTGGGATGACAACCCCATGCGCTCCAACCAATTGCGCCAATCGCGACGGTCGGGCGTGGGGTGCAGCAATTCCGCGGTGGCCAGGCGGGCGGCATCCCAGGGCCCGTCCTCCAGCAGGTTCGGCGCACCTACCGGGATCAGCAGCTCCGGAAACAGGTAGCTGGCCTCCCAGTCCGCCGGGAAGTGCCCGTAGCTCAGCAGCACCGCGCAGTCGAAGGGCTCCTGGTTGAAATCCACCTCGTCCACGCTCATCCACGCGCTGGTCAGTTGCACCTCATTGCCTGGCTGCAACGCGCGGAAGCGGCTGAGCCGCGCCAGCAGCCAGCGCATGGTCAGGGTCGACGGTGCCTTCATGCGCAGGATGTCGTCTTCGGCGTTCAAGGTATGGCAGGCCCGTTCCAGCGCGGCGAAACCTTCGCGCACGCCCGGCAAGAGCAGGCGTGCCGCTTCGGTGAGCTGCAAGGTGCGACCACTGCGCTGGAACAGGCGACAGGCGAAATGCTCTTCCAGCGTGCGGATATGTCGGCTCACCGCACTTTGCGTGATGGAGAGCTCCTCCGCTGCCCGGGTGAAGGAATTGTGCCGAGAGGCGGCCTCGAATGCGCGCAAGGCATACAGCGGAGCAAGACGTCGAGACATCGGTAAATTCCTACAGAGCAATACCGCACCCTAGCAGATCAGCAGACATGAGTTTAAGTCATGCACAGCATCGCTTTAATCCTTTTGTGCAATGAGCCGAGAGCGTCGAGAATCAAGCCTTCCCCAACCCTCTGACTTTTCGAGCGTGATGATCATGCAACATCCGGCACGTACCGAACTCTGGGCCATTCTGCGGCTGTCAGGGCCGTTGATTGCCTCACAGTTGGCACACATGCTGATGGTGCTGACCGACACCCTGATGATGGCGCGCCTGAGCCCCGAAGCCTTGGCCGGTGGCGGCCTGGGCGCGGCGACCTACTCGTTCGTGGCGATTTTCTGCATCGGCGTGATTGCCGCCGTGGGCACCCTGGTGGCCATCCGTCACGGCGCGGGCGATATCGAAGGCGCCACACGCCTGACCCAGGCCGGACTCTGGCTGGCTTGGCTGATGGCCCTGGCGGCCGGTTTGCTGCTGTGGAACCTCAAGCCAGTGCTGCTGATGTTTGGCCAGACCGAGACCAACGTGCATTCGGCCGGGCAATTCCTGACAATCTTGCCGTTCGCCCTGCCCGGTTACCTGAGTTTCATGGCCCTGCGTGGCTTTACCAGTGCAATCGGCAAGGCGACGCCGGTGATGGTGATCAGCCTTGGCGGTACGGTAATCAACTACCTGCTCAACCACGCGCTGATCGAAGGCATGTTCGGCCTGCCCAAGCTTGGCCTGATGGGCATCGGCCTGGTCACAGCCATCGTCGCCAACGGCATGGCGCTGACGCTGATGTGGTACATCCGCAGCAACCGGACCTACGCGGCCTACCCGCTGAGCACCGGCCTGCTACGCCTCAACACTCAGTACCTGCGTGAACTGTGGCGGCTGGGCCTGCCGATTGGTGGCACCTATGCGGTGGAGGTCGGGTTGTTTGCGTTTGCGGCGCTGTGCATGGGCACCATGGGCAGTACGCAGTTGGCCGCGCACCAGATTGCACTGCAAATTGTGTCGGTGGCGTTCATGGTGCCTGCGGGAATGTCCTACGCGGTGACCATGCGCATCGGCCAGCACTACGGCGCCGGGCAGTTGCTGCAGGCGCGCCTGGCCGGGCGCGTCGGCATCGGCTTTGGCGCGACGATCATGCTGGGGTTTGCTGGCGTGCTGTGGCTCTATTCCGACCCGCTGATCGGCCTGCTCATCGACCACAACGACCCGGCGTTCCACGACGTGATCGTCCTGGCCGTCAGCCTGCTGGCCGTCGCCGCCTGGTTCGAACTGTTCGATGGCGTGCAAACCATCGCCATGGGCTGCATTCGCGGGCTCAAGGACGCCAAGACCACCTTCCTGATCGGCGCGGGCTGCTATTGGTTGATTGGCGCACCGTCGGCCTGGCTGATGGCCTTCACCCTGGGCTGGGGACCGACCGGCGTGTGGTGGGGCCTGGCGCTGGGCCTGGCATGCGCGGCGGTGAGCCTGACCTGGGCGTTTGAGGCAAAGATGAAGCGGATGATTCGGCAGGAGCCCCCGCGGCAGGAAATGTGGGAGGGGGCTTGCCCCCGATAGCAATGGGTCAGTCACAGATGAGCTGGCAGACACTCCGCCCTCGGGGGCAAGCCCCCTCCCACACCTCTAACCGAGCAAGGCTTGCTGGCTTTTGCCAAAGGTCAGGTACTCCACCAACTCCGGCAACGGCAGAGGCTTGCTGATCAGGTAACCCTGGGCCTGGTCGCAGCCAAACAAACGCAACAGCGCCAGTTGCTCAGGCGTTTCCACCCCTTCGGCCACCACCTCCAGGTTGAGGTTGTGCGCCAGGTTGATCATGGCATGCACCAGCTTGCGGTTTTCTTCGCGCTCCTCCATGCCACCGACAAAGCTCTTGTCGATCTTCAACAAGGCAATCGGCAGGCTGTTGAGGTGCACGAACGATGAGAAACCCGTACCGAAGTCATCCAGGGAAAACCGCACACCCAGGCGGCCAAGGGCATCCATGGTCTGCTTGACCAGGTCACTGCGGCGCATCACAGCGGTTTCGGTGAGTTCGAACTCCAGCCATTGCGCCTCCACGCCCCGCTCGGCAATCAGCCGGCTGAGTGTGGAGAGCAACTGGCTGTCCTGGAACTGGCGGAACGACAGGTTGACCGCCATGTGCAACGGCGGCAGGCCGCGTTCGCGCAGGTCTTGCATGTCGCGCAGGGCCCGAGAGATCACCCAGTAGCCCAGCGGCACGATCAGGCCGCTTTGTTCGGCCAGTGGCACGAACTCACTCGGTGGCAACAGGCCGCGCTCGCCATGGCGCCAGCGCACCAGGGCTTCCAGGCCGACGATATGGCCGTCGTCCAGGTCCAGGCGCGGCTGGTAATGCAGCTCCAGTTCGTCACGGCGCAAGGCGCGGCGCAGCTCGCTTTCCAGGTCGGCAAGGCTGCGGGCGTTGCGGTTGATGCGCTCGTTGAAAATATGAAAGGTGCAGCCTTGGGTGCTCTTGGCCTGCTGCATGGCGATATGAGCGTGCCACATCAAAGGGTCGGCGCCAGCGCGAGCGCGGGCATGGGCCACGCCCAGGCTGCAACCGATCAGCAAGCTTTCGCCATCCACCCAATAGGGTTCAGCCATGACTTCGGTGATGCGCTCGGCCATCCACTCGGCACGCTGGGGCGCACGACGGGTGTCGATCAGCAGAGCGAATTCATCGCTGCCCAGGCGCGCCAGTTGGTCGCCGACCTCCAGCTGGCTCTTGAGCCGTGACACCACTTGCAGGATCAACCGGTCGCCGGCCTGGTGGCCGAGGGCATCGTTGGCGTGGCGGAAGTTGTCGAGGTCCAGGTGGCCGAGGGCCAGGCCACGGCCTTCGTTCTCGGCCAGGCGCGCGGTCAACAGGGTCTGGAAGCCCTGGCGGTTGGCGATGCCGGTGAGCGGGTCCTGCTCGGCCAGGCGTTGCAGGGTGTTTTCCAGCACGCCGCGCTCGCGGACGTGGCGCAGGCAGCGGCGCACTGTGTCGGCATCCAATACATCACGCACCAGCCAATCGCTGACGCCAAGCGGTGAAACCAGCGGTTCCTGCTCCAGCAACAACACGCACGGCAGGCTGCAACGGCCAGGCCCGGGTTGCAGGCCGGGCGTGGTCAATAGCACAGCGCTGTGGTCGTCATCGAACAGACGGCTCACGGATTCCCAGTTTGGTGCGCTGATCAGCACAGCCCCATCGCCCATCGGCGCCAGGCACTCGCGCAATAACGCTGCCCACGCGGGCTCATCGGCCAGCAGCAGCAAACGCAAGGGTTCGACAGGCGTAGACAAGCTAGCTCCCTAGACTCTGCAAAAATTCGTGGCGACGGGCATTATGACGTGCGGCCGGATAATCACCAATGATAGGGGTTATCAAACACGCGAACTGTGAACATTAGCCTCAAAACAACCCTCACATCCTGCGGCAAAGTAACAAAACCGGCAAATTTAGATCGAGTGGTACGTCACACTGTCGTTCTGACAGAGCAGAATCCTGCCAGCCTGTTAAAATGCCCGCCCTTTTGAACAACGACTCCCTGAATTCTGTATGTCCCGACTCAATCCCCGGCAGCAAGAAGCCGTGAACTACGTCGGCGGCCCTCTATTGGTGCTCGCCGGCGCAGGCTCCGGCAAGACCAGCGTGATCACCCGCAAGATCGCGCACCTGATCCAGCAGTGCGGCATCCGCGCCCAGTACATCGTCGCCATGACCTTTACCAACAAGGCTGCGCGGGAAATGAAAGAGCGCGTTGGCACCCTGCTCAAGGGTGGCGAAGGCCGTGGCCTCACCGTGTGTACCTTCCACAACCTGGGCCTGAACATCATCCGCAAGGAGCATGTGCGGCTGGGCTACAAGCCGGGCTTCTCGATCTTCGACGAGACCGACGTGAAGTCGCTGATGACCGACATCATGCAAAAGGAATACGCAGGCGACGACGGCGTGGACGAGATCAAGAACATGATCGGCGCCTGGAAAAACGACCTGATCCTGCCGCCCCAGGCCCTGGAAAATGCGCGCAACCCCAAGGAACAGACTGCCGCCATCGTCTACACCCACTACCAGCGCACGCTCAAGGCGTTCAACGCAGTGGACTTCGACGACCTGATCCTGCTGCCGGTAAAGCTGTTCGAGGAACACGCCGACATCCTCGAAAAATGGCAGAACAAGGTGCGCTACCTGCTGGTGGACGAATACCAGGACACCAACGCCAGCCAGTACCTGCTGGTAAAAATGCTGATCGGCAAGCGCAACCAGTTCACCGTGGTCGGTGACGATGACCAGTCGATCTACGCCTGGCGCGGCGCCCGCCCGGAAAACCTGATGCTGCTCAAGGACGACTACCCGTCCCTCAAAGTGGTGATGCTGGAGCAGAACTACCGCTCCACCAGCCGCATCCTGCGCTGCGCCAACGTGCTGATCTCGAACAACCCCCACGAGTTTGAAAAACAACTGTGGAGCGAGATGGGCCACGGCGATGAGATCCGCGTGATCCGCTGCCGCAACGAAGACGCCGAAGCCGAGCGCGTGGCCGTCGAGATCCTCAGCCTGCACCTGCGCACCGACCGGCCCTACAGCGATTTCGCGATCCTCTATCGCGGCAACTACCAGGCCAAGCTGATCGAGCTGAAATTGCAGCACCACCAGGTGCCGTATCGCCTGTCGGGCGGCAACAGCTTTTTCGGACGCCAGGAAGTAAAAGATCTGATGGCCTACTTCCGCCTGATCGTAAACCCGGACGACGACAACGCCTTCCTGCGCGTGATCAACGTGCCGCGTCGCGAGATCGGCTCCACCACCCTGGAAAAACTCGGCAACTACGCCACTGAACGCAAGATCTCGATGTACGCCGCCACCGACGAAATCGGCCTGGGCGAACACCTGGACTCGCGCTTCACCGATCGCCTGTCGCGCTTCAAGCGCTTCATGGACAAGGTGCGTGAGCAATGCGCCGGCGAAGACCCGATCAGCGCGCTGCGCAGCATGGTCATGGACATCGACTACGAGAACTGGCTGCGAACCAACAGTTCCAGCGACAAGGCCGCGGATTACCGCATGAGCAACGTCTGGTTCCTGATCGAAGCGCTGAAGAACACCCTGGAAAAAGACGAAGACGGCGAGATGACCGTCGAAGACGCCATCGGCAAGCTGGTGCTGCGCGACATGCTCGAACGCCAGCAGGAAGAGGAAGACGGCGCCGAAGGTGTACAGATGATGACCTTGCATGCGTCCAAGGGCCTGGAATTCCCCTACGTGTTCATCATGGGCATGGAAGAGGAAATCCTCCCGCACCGCTCCAGCATTGAAGCCGACACCATCGAAGAAGAACGCCGCCTGGCCTACGTGGGCATTACCCGCGCGCGTCAGACCCTGGCCTTCACCTTTGCCGCCAAGCGCAAACAGTACGGCGAAATCATCGATTGTGCCCCCAGCCGGTTCCTGGATGAACTGCCGCCGGATGACCTGGCCTGGGAAGGCAATGACGACACCCCGACCGAGGTGAAGGCCGTTCGCGGCAACACCGCCTTGGCGGACATACGCGCGATGTTAAAGCGCTAGAATCGACTACTTTTCAATCTACTTTCGGCGCACACCGCGTCATTAGAGGAAGCTTTCCGTGGAAGCACTGCACAAGAAAATTCGCGAAGAAGGCATCGTGCTTTCCGATCAGGTACTCAAGGTCGACGCCTTTCTGAACCACCAGATCGACCCGGCGCTGATGAAGCTGATCGGCGACGAATTCGCCGCACTGTTCAAGGACTCGGGCATCACCAAGATCGTCACCATCGAAGCGTCGGGCATCGCGCCGGCGATCATGACCGGCCTGAACCTGGGTGTACCGGTGATCTTCGCGCGCAAGCAACAGTCCCTGACCCTGACGGAAAACCTGCTGTCGGCAACGGTGTATTCCTTCACCAAGAAAGTCGAAAGCACCGTGGCAATCTCCCCTCGCCACCTGACCAGCAGCGACCGTGTGCTGGTGATCGATGACTTTTTGGCCAACGGCAAGGCGTCTCAGGCGCTGATCTCGATCATCAAGCAGGCCGGCGCGACCGTCGCCGGTTTGGGGATCGTGATCGAGAAGTCGTTCCAGGGTGGGCGTGCGGAATTGGATGCGCAGGGTTATCGGGTTGAGTCGCTGGCGCGGGTCAAGTCGCTGGAAGGTGGCGTCGTCACTTTCATCGAATAACCCCAGCCTCAAAGTGGTTGTAAAAGTGGGAGGGGGCTTGCCCCCGATAGCGATGTATCAGTATCAGATGGGCTGACTGACACACTGCAATCGGGGGCAAGCCCCCTCCCACATTGACTCTGTGTTGTCTGTCAGTGCGCGGTGGCCTGTAGGCCGGCGAGTAGGAGCCGCTGGTACAGATCCTCTTTCAGCCCCTCCGGCTTACCTAACCGCATCCGCTCCAGATGCTTGGGAAACGCCTCCGGCTCCGGTGCATCCAACGCCGCCTTGCCCAACTCCAGAATCTCCGTCAGCTTGAATTTGCTCTTGAGCCAGTTCAGCGCCCGCAACAAATCCCGCTCTTCATCGGTGAAATCGCTGCCCAGCGGATACTCCGGAAACAACCGGCGATGGCGTGCCTGAATCCCCTGCAACCGCTCCGGCGTGTTATCGGCGAAGCGCGGCTCCAGCTGGAAATCCTTGGACAGCTTGCCGGCCTTTTGCGCCTCCTTGATCAAATCGTCCTGGAAGCGTGAGTCGGTGATATTGAGCAACGCCTCGATCACCTTGGCATCCGTCTGCCCACGTAAATCGGCAATACCGTATTCAGTGATGACAATATCCCGCAGATGCCGGGGAATCGTGCAGTGGCCGTAGTCCCAGACGATATTGGAACTGACCTCCCCCGCTGACTCGCGCCAACTGCGCAAAATCAGAATCGACCGCGCACCTTCCAGCGCATGGCCCTGGGCCACAAAGTTGTACTGCCCGCCCACACCGCTGAGCACACGGCCATCTTCCAACTGGTCGGCCACACCCGCGCCGAGCAGCGTCACCATGATCGCGCTGTTGATAAACCGTGCATCCAGCCGCTGCAGGCGCTTGAGTGCTTCCTGGCCGTACAGCTCGTTGATGTAGCTGATGCGGGTCATGTTGAATTCGAGGCGCTTGGCGTGGGTCATTTCCTGCAGGCGCAGGTAGAAACTGCGCGGGCCAAGAAAAAATCCGCCGTGGATCGAAATGCCGTCAGGCTGCGCCGCATCGTCGAGCGTGCCGGCGTTGGCCTGCTGTTGCGTCGCTACGTCCGGGTAGACCTTACGACGGATAATCCCCGCGTCCGCCAGTACCAACAGGCCGTTGACGAACATTTCGCTGCACCCGTAAAGGCCTCGGGCGAAGGGATCGACACCGCCTTCACGGCTGATCAGCGGCGCCCACTGGTACACGTCCAGATCGGTCAGGAGCGAGCGATAGGACTCATTGTCGGCCTGGCGCGCCAGCAACGCGGCGGTCAGCGCATCCCCCATGGAGCCAATGCCGATCTGCAAGGTGCCGCCATCGCGCACCAGGGTGCTGGCATGCAGGCCGATGAAGTGGTCCTGGAAACCCACCGGCATGTTCGGCGTGGAGAACAGCGTGGTGCTGTCTTTTTCATCGATCAGGTAATCGAAGGTATCCATGCCCAGCTCAGCGTCGCCGGGCATGTAGGGCAAATCGGTGTGGACTTGCCCGACGATCAGCACGGTCTCGCCGGCGTCGCGGCGCTTGGCAATCATCGGCAGCAGGTCGAGGGTGATATCCGGGTTGCAGCTCAAGCTCAGGCGATCAGGATGTTCGGCACTGCTGGCGACCAACTGCGCCACCAGGTTCAGGCCGGCGGCGTTTATGTCGCGCGCGGCATGGCTGTAGTTGCTGCTGACGTAATCCTGCTGCGCCGACTCGCTGTGCAGCAGGCTGCCGGGCTGCATGAAGAACTGCTGGACGTGGATATTGTTCGGAAGGCTGTCGTTGTGCAGGTCGGCAAGGAAGTCCAGCTCGGGATAATCACCGAACACCCGCTCGATAAAGGGTTCGAGAAAGCGTTTCTGCAACCCATCGCCCATCGTCGGGCGGCCCAGGCTCAACGCGGTATAGATGGTCAGCGCCCGCTCCGGCAACTTGGCGATGCGCCGGTACAAGGCATTGGCAAACCGGTTCGGCTTGCCTAGCCCGAGGGGCATGCCCATGTGGATATGCGCCGGCAACCGCGCCAGTACGTCGTCAACTGCTTGCTCGATTGAACACAACTGCACCATCCGACCCTCCTGAACATTCCATGATTAGGGGTTGGACCGAGCTTGCCGGGTCTTTGCTGCAATGAACAGCGCTGAAACACGAATCCCAGGCACAAAAAAGCCGCTCGTAAGCGGCCTTTTTGACGACGATCGGCGGATCAGAGGCCGGACATCTTCTTGATTGCACCCTTGAGGTCATCATCCGAGCAATCGGCGCAGGTGCCTTTGGGCGGCATGGCGTTGATACCGGTGATCGCCTTGGCGAGGATGCCATCGAGGCCGCCCTGGTGGTCGGCGCGTTCTTTCCAGGCGGCGGTATCGCCGATTTTCGGCGCGCCCAACAGGCCGGTGCCGTGGCAAGCGTTGCAGTGCTTGGCGATGATGTCATCCGGCGTCTTCGCAGCGCCGCCACCTGCGGCGACCGCCACTTCCATGCCCTTGCATTCCTGGCCCTGGACGCAGACCTGGCCGACAGGCTCCAGGCGCTTGGCAATATCATCATTGGTCGCAGCTTGAGCGCTGACAGCCCATAGGGCCAGTACGGTTGCTGGTGCAGCCAGCATTTTCATAATTAGGTTCACGCGTTCACCCTCAATGGTGGCTATTCACGCCTGCGGCCACGGTTTCGCAGGCGGCGAAAGTATAACGGTTAGCCCGCCTGGCCGAAACAACCCTATTAAATAAAGGGAGATTCGACCCCGCGGAATACAGCTCGGGTGTCTCTGCAACGCTGGCAGGACGCCTCTTTTCTTAAAAGTTCGCGGGTGTGGCTGCGCTGATTAGTCGCGCCGGCACGTCGAACGGATTGCGAAAACGATGGGGCTTGGTGCTTTCAAAGTAGTAGCTATCGCCAGCTTCGAGCACAAAAGTTTCAAGACCGACCACCAACTCCAGGCGACCTTCCACCAGAATCCCGGTTTCTTCGCCTTCGTGGGTGAGCATTTCTTCGCCCGTATCGGCGCCCGGCGGGTAGATCTCGTTGAGAAACGCAATCGCCCGGCTGGGGTGCGCCCGTCCTACCAGTTTCATGGTGACGGCGCCGTCGGAGATGTCGATCAGCTCATTGGCTTTATAGACGATCTGCGTCGGTATTTCCTGGAGGATCTCCTCGGAAAAGAACTCGACCATCGACATAGGGATGCCGCCCAGCACCTTGCGCAAGGAGCTGATCGAGGGGCTGACGCTGTTTTTTTCGATCATCGAAATGGTGCTGTTGGTGACACCCGCGCGCTTGGCGAGCTCGCGCTGGGAAAGACCCTTCAGTTTACGGATGGATTGCAGTCGTTCGCCGACGTCCAATGCAGGAGCCTCCTAGGATTCAGGCTTTGTTGTAATTGAGCGTTATCATGGCGACAGCGTTCAGTATTTACAACACTTGGGCCTAAATCCCGGACGGTTGCGTTCGTAGCCGGCGGTCAAGCGCCGGAATAGAGCCTTGGCACGCGGCGCAGGTTGCAGAACAGCTGATACGGAATGGTCTCGGCGGCAACCGCGACGTCACTGGCGAGGATATTTTTACCCCATAGCTCCACGGTGGAACCAAGGCCGGCCTGCGGCACATCCGTCAGGTCGATGCACAGCATGTCCATGGACACACGCCCCAGCAATTGGCTGCGTTGCCCGGCCACCAGTACCGGCGTCCCCGTCGGCGCGTGGCGCGGGTAGCCATCGGCATAGCCCATGGCAACCACGCCGATGCGCATGGGTTTGGGCGTGATGAACTTGGCGCCATATCCCACCGGCTCACCGGCCGGCAGTTCACGCACGCTGATCACCTTGGACTCCAGGGTCATCACCGGCTGCAAACGCGCGGCCACGGCCTGGTCTTCGCCAAATGGCGTCGCACCGTAGAGCATGATGCCGGGGCGCACCCAATCGCTGGACACCGTCGGCCAGCCCATCACCGACGGCGAGTTGCGCAGGCTGACCTCGGCCGCCAAGCCCTGGCGCGCCGCATCAAACACGGCCACCTGTTCATCACTGCGCACGCAGTCGAGTTCATCGGCGCGGGCGAAGTGGCTCATCAAGACGATCTTGGCTACTTTGCCGCTGGCCAGCAGGCGCTGGTAAGCCTCGTGATAATCCTTGGGGTGCAGGCCGACACGGTGCATGCCCGAATCGAGCTTGAGCCAGATGGTCAGCGGCTTGCTCAGTCTGGCCTGCTCGATGGCCTCCAATTGCCACAGCGAGTGCACCACGCACCAGAAATCATGTTCGATGATCAGCGGCAGCTCATCCGCCTCGAAGAAACCTTCCAGCAGCAGCACCGGCGCACGAATCCCGGCGGCGCGCAGCTCCAATGCTTCCTCGATGCAAGCCACGGCAAACCCGTCCGCCTCGGCTTCCAGCGCCTGGGCAACGCGCACGGCACCATGGCCGTAGGCATCGGCCTTGATCACGGCAAGGGCCTTGGCACCCGTGACTTCACGGGCCAATTGGTAGTTGTGGCGCAGGGCTTGGAGGTCGATCAGGGCACGGGCAGGACGCATGGCGGCAGGCTTCTAGGCGGCAAAGTGAAGAAAAACCGGCACCGACCAACGGCTTCGGCACCGGGAGAGGGATCGTTGTTTAAGGCAGCGCGGCCACGACGGACAGCTCCACCAGGATTTGCGGTTCGCACAGCTTGGCTTCAACCGTGGCACGGGCCGGGGCAACGCCTTTTGGCAGCCACTTGTCCCACACCGCATTCATGCCGGCGAAATCCGCGTCGATGTCCTTCAGGTAGATCGTCACCGACAGCAACCGGGTCTTGTCAGTACCGGCCAGGTCGAGCAAACGCTCGATATTGGCCAGGGTTTCACGGGTCTGCTGCTCAATCCCGGCGTTCATGTCGTCGCCGACTTGCCCGGCCAGATACACGGTACCGCTGTGGACAACGATCTGGCTCATGCGCTCATTGGTGAGCTGGCGCTGGATTGACATGTTTTGCAGACTCCTGGTGGTTGCCATAACGGGAAATATCGAGACCTTCGGCGCTGATCTGCGGGGTTTTCTTGGCCATCAGGTCGGCCAGCAAACGACCGGAGCCACAGGCCATGGTCCAACCGAGGGTGCCGTGGCCAGTATTCAGGAACAGGTTCTTGAACGGTGTGGCACCGACAATCGGCGTGCCGTCGGGGGTGGTCGGACGCAGGCCGGTCCAGAACGTGGCTTCGGTCAAATCGCCGCCCTGAGGATAAAGGTCGTTGACGATCATCTCCAGGGTTTCGCGCCGGCGCGGGTTCAGCGACAGGTCAAAACCGGCTATTTCAGCCATGCCACCGACGCGGATGCGGTTGTCGAAACGGGTGATCGCGACCTTGTAGGTCTCGTCGAGAATCGTCGAAGTCGGCGCCATCGCCGGGTTGGTGATCGGCACAGTCAGCGAGTAGCCCTTGAGCGGGTACACCGGCGCCTTGATCCCCAGCGGCTTGAGCAACTGCGGCGAGTAGCTGCCGAGGGCCAGCACGTAGCGGTCGGCGGTTTCCAGCTTGCCGTCGATCCACACACCGTTGATGCGATCACCGGCGTAGTCGAGACGCTGGATGTCCTGTTCGAAACGGAACTCCACGCCCAATTGCTTGCACATCTCGGCCAAGCGGGTGGTGAACATCTGGCAGTCGCCGGTCTGGTCGTTCGGCAAGCGCAGGGCGCCGGCGAGGATATCCGTGACGTTGGCCAGGGCCGGTTCGACGCGGGCGATACCGGCGCGGTCGAGCAGCTCGAACGGCACGCCGGACTCTTTCAGCACCGCAATATCCTTGGCCGCACCATCGAGCTGCGCCTGGGTGCGGAACAACTGGGTAGTCCCCAGGCTGCGGCCTTCGTAGGCAATGCCGGTCTCGGCGCGCAGTTCGTCGAGGCAGTCACGGCTGTATTCGGACAGGCGCACCATTCGCTCCTTGTTCACCGCGTAACGGCTGGCGGTGCAGTTGCGCAGCATCTGCGCCATCCACAGGTATTGGTCGATATCGGCGGTGGCCTTGATCGCCAGCGGCGCGTGGCGTTGCAGCAGCCACTTGATGGCTTTGAGCGGCACGCCCGGCGCGGCCCATGGTGAGGCATAGCCCGGGGACACCTGGCCGGCGTTGGCGAAACTGGTTTCCATGGCAGCGGCAGGCTGACGGTCGACCACAACCACTTCAAAGCCGGCCCGCGCCAAATAGTAGGCACTGGTCACACCAATGACGCCGCTACCCAAGACCAGAACGCGCATTTTTATATCCTCATCGCGGGCATGGCCGCTGACGTGTGTTATTCGAGCAATGATGAGCGCAGTGTAAAAAACAATTGCCAGTGCATTTCACTATATAACTGCCTATATTTGGCGACAATTCTCGGCAAAAACCCTTTTCACAGAGGCGTATCCCCTATGCGTACCAACACCCAGACCAAGCGGGAGCTGGACAAGATCGACCGCAACATCCTGCGCATCCTGCAAACCGACGGGCGTATTTCGTTCACGGAGCTGGGGGAAAAGGTCGGGCTGTCGACCACGCCCTGTACCGAGCGCGTGCGCCGGCTGGAGCGTGAAGGGATCATCATGGGCTACAACGCGCGGCTCAACCCCCAGCATTTGAAGGGGAGTTTGCTGGTATTTGTCGAGATCAGCCTGGATTACAAGTCCGGCGACACCTTCGAGGAATTCCGCCGCGCCGTACTGAAACTGCCCCATGTGCTGGAGTGCCACCTGGTTTCTGGCGACTTCGACTACCTGGTGAAGGCGCGGATTTCCGAGATGGCGTCGTACCGCAAATTGCTTGGCGACATCCTGCTCAAGCTGCCCCATGTACGGGAGTCCAAGAGCTATATCGTGATGGAAGAGGTGAAAGAGAGCCTGAACCTGCCGATCCCGGACTGACCTGAGACACTCGGGTCAACATGTGGGAGGGGGCTTGCCCCCTCCCACATTTGGACTGTGTAAAACCGCTAAACCAGCACCTGCCGGGTGCTCGCCATGTAGTCGTGGATCTGCTTTTCCACCCGTGGGTGAATCAGCTCCACCGGGCGCCGTCCATTCGGGCACGGCAGGGTCTTGGTGGTGCCGAACAACCTGCAGATCAACGGGCGCTCGTCGTACACCGTGCAGCCGTTGGGGCCCAAGTGCACGCAGTTCAGCTCCTCCATGGCCGCGTCCTGCTCGGCGGCGGTCTTGCGCGGCAGCCGCGACATTTCCTCGGGCGAGGTGGTTACCGGCCCACAGCAGTCGTGGCAACCGGGGACGCACTCGAACGAAGGAATCTGCCTGCGCAGGGCGCTGATTTTCTGACTGTTGCAACTCATCGAAACACGTTCCGAACGGCGAATAGGCGTGGATTCTGCCGCAAAACGCCCTGCGCAGACAGCTTCGTCCGACCGCTGTATCCTGCGTCAAATTTTCCAAACAGGGATGCTCCCCATGACTGCCAGCGCCCGGCACACCGCTTCCTACTACGCCGCCAGCAGCGCGCCGCAACCCGACTACCCGGCGTTGACCGGCGAACTGACGGCGGATGTGTGCGTGGTCGGCGGCGGTTTTTCCGGGCTGAACACCGCGCTGGAGTTGGCCGAACGCGGTTTCAGCGTAGTGTTGCTGGAAGCGCGCAAGATCGCGTGGGGCGCCAGCGGGCGCAACGGCGGCCAGCTGATTCGCGGTGTCGGCCATGGCCTGGGCCAGTTCGCCAACGTGATCGGCACCGAGGGCGTACGCCAGATGAAGCTGATGGGTCTGGAGGCGGTGGAAATTGTGCGTGAGCGCGTCGAGCGCTACCACATCCCCTGCGACCTGACCTGGGGCTACTGCGACCTCGCCAACAAACCCCGCGACCTGCAGGGCCTGGCCGAAGATGCCGAAGAACTGCGCAGTCTCGGCTATCGTCACGACATACGCCTGCTGCAAGCCAACGAAATGGGCAGCGTCATCGGCTCCGACCGCTACGTGGGCGGCATGATCGACATGGGCTCCGGCCACCTGCACCCGCTGAACCTGGCCCTCGGCGAAGCCGCAACCGCGCAGCAATTGGGCGTGAAGCTGTTCGAGCAGTCCGAAGTCACGCGTATCGACTACGGCCCCGAAGTCAACGTACACACCGCACAGGGCAACGTGCGCGCCAAGACTCTGGTGCTGGCCTGCAATGCCTACCTCAATGGCCTCAACCCGCACCTCAGCGGCAAGGTGCTGCCCGCCGGCAGCTACATCATCGCCACCGAGCCGTTGAGCGCAACCCAGGCCGCCAACCTGCTGCCGCAGAACATGGCGGTGTGCGACCAGCGTGTCACGGTGGACTACTTCCGACTGTCCGCCGACCGCCGCCTGTTGTTCGGTGGCGCCTGCCACTATTCCGGTCGCGACCCCAAAGACATCGGCGCCTATATGCGCCCGAAAATGTTGCAGGTATTCCCCCAATTGGCCGACGTAAAAATCGACTTCCAGTGGGGCGGCATGATCGGCATCGGCGCCAACCGTCTGCCGCAGATTGGCCGCCTGGCCGACCAGCCCAACGTGTATTACGCCCAGGCCTACGCCGGCCATGGCCTCAACGCCACGCACCTGGCGGGCAAGTTGCTGGCCGAAGCCATCAGCGGCCAGCAACAGGGCCGCTTCGACCTGTTCGCCCAGGTGCCGCATATCACCTTCCCCGGCGGCAAGCACCTGCGCTCGCCGCTGTTGGCGCTGGGGATGCTCTGGCACCGCCTCAAAGAGCTGGTCTGATCAATCGCGCCAGAACGGTTTCAGCCCTTCGTGGCGCGCCTGCTCAGCGGTCAGCCCGACGTCGCGCAATTGCTCGCGGGTCAGATCCAATAACGCCTTGCGCGTGTGGCGACGGTGCCAGAACAGACCCCAGCGACTGATATCGCGCGGCGCCGTCGCCCGCTCCTGCCCAGCCTCCAGTTCCTGACTGTATAACGCCAGCCGCACATCGCTCATGCCGTTCATTTTGCTGCCCCTCAGTTGCTTGTTGCCTTGTGTGATCAGCATGAGCGCGCAGCCAAAACCATTACAGACTCAACCAGACTTTATTAAATCCATACAGATACTGCCTATATACCGCTGAATCCTGTATTTTCTGCCTATCTGTAATGGTCCCTCGGGAGCGACCGCCATGACCCTGTACATGAACCTCGCCGAATTGCTGGGCACCCGCATCGAACAAGGCTTCTATCGCCCCGGCGATCGGCTGCCATCTGTACGGGCCTTGAGCGTGGAACATGGGGTCAGCCTGAGCACCGTGCAGCAGGCCTATCGCTTGCTCGAAGACAACGGCCTGGCGACGCCCAAGCCGAAATCCGGCTACTTTGTTCCGGTGGGCCGCGAGTTGCCAGCCCTGCCCGAAGTCGGTCGTCCGGCTCAGCGCCCAGTGGACATTTCCCAATGGGACCAGGTACTGGAGTTGATACGCGCAACGCCGCGCAAGGATGTCATACAGATGGGTAGAGGCATGCCGGATGTATTGTCGCCCACCCTGAAGCCCCTGCTGCGCAGCCTGGCCCGGGTGAGTCGCCGCCAGGATCTGCCAGGCCTGTATTACGACAACATCCTGGGCTGTATGGAGCTGCGCGAGCAAATTGCGCGTCTGTCCTTGGATTCCGGCTGCCAGCTGACGGCCGAGGACATCGTGATCACCACCGGCTGCCATGAGGCGCTGTCTGCCAGCATCCATGCCATCTGTGAGCCGGGCGATATCGTTGCGGTGGACTCGCCGAGCTTTCACGGCGCCATGCAGACCCTCAAGGGCCTGGGCATGAAAGCCCTGGAAATCCCCACCGACCCGATCACCGGCATCAGCCTCGAAGCCCTGGAGCTGGCGCTGGAACAGTGGCCGATCAAAGTCATCCAACTGACCCCCAACTGCAACAACCCCCTGGGCTACATCATGCCGGAGGCGCGCAAGCGGGCATTGCTCACCTTGGCGCAGCGCTTCGACGTGGCGATCATCGAAGACGATGTGTACGGCGAACTGGCCTTCAGCTACCCGCGCCCGCGCACCATCAAGTCTTTCGACGAAGACGGTCGAGTGCTGCTGTGCAGCTCGTTTTCGAAAACCCTGGCACCCGGTTTGCGCATTGGTTGGGTGGCACCGGGCCGATACCTTGAACGGGTGCTGCACATGAAATACATCAGCACCGGCTCCACAGCGACTCAACCGCAGATTGCCATAGCCGAGTTTCTCAAAGGCGGGCATTTCGAACCGCATTTGCGGCGGATGCGCACCCAATACCAGCGTAATCGCGACTTGATGCTCGATTGGGTCAGCCGCTACTTCCCGACAGGCACCCGCGCCAGCCGGCCGCAAGGCAGCTTCATGCTGTGGATCGAACTGCCGGAAGGTTTTGATACGTTGAAGCTCAACCGCGTCCTCGTTGAACAAGGTGTACAGGTGGCCGTAGGCAGCATCTTTTCGGCGTCGGGCAAGTACAGGAATTGCCTGCGCATGAACTACGCTGCCAAGCCAACCGCGCAGATTGAAGAAGCCGTGCGCAAGGTCGGGGCTGCGGCGATCAAGATGCTGGCAGACACGGCCGACTGACCTTTCACGGGAATTTGCCGTCATATGCCGACAACCGCCCTGATCTGGAAGCCGCTCCCTTGATGATTCAACGGCTATTACCGTTTTGCCTGCTGGGAGCCGTGACCCTGGGCGGCTGCGCCAGCGTGAGCACGCCGCGCGTCCCCAGCGACGCCCTGCCCGCTGCGCAATCGTCGTTCGGCCGCTCGATCCAGGCCCAGGCCGCGCCCTATCAAGGGCGCTCGGGCTTTCGCCTGCTGCCCAACAGCAGCGAGGCATTCATGGCCCGCGCCGAGTTGATCCGCAACGCCCAGACCAGCCTCGACCTGCAGTACTACATCGTGCACGACGGCATCAGCACCCGCATGCTGGTGGACGAACTGCTCAAGGCCGCCGACCGTGGCGTGCGCGTGCGAATCCTGCTGGACGACACCACCAGCGACGGCCTCGACCAGATCATCGCCACCCTCGCCGCCCACCCCAAGATCGAGATCCGCCTGTTCAACCCGTTGCACCTGGGGCGCAGCACCGGCGTGACGCGGGCCATGGGCCGCCTGTTCAACCTGTCGCTGCAACACCGACGCATGCACAACAAGCTGTGGCTGGCGGACAACAGCGTCGCCATCGTCGGCGGGCGTAACCTGGGGGATGAGTATTTCGATGCCGAGCCCAACCTGAACTTCACCGATATCGACATGCTCAGCGTGGGCCCGGTGGCCGAGCAACTGGGTCACAGTTTTGACCAGTACTGGAACAGCGCGCTGAGCAAGCCCATTGATGACTTCGTCTCCAATGCGCCGTCCAAGGGTGACTTGGCAGCCGCACGCGTACGCCTGGAAGCCTCCCTGGCCGAGTCGCGCCAGCAGAACCACGCGCTGTACAACCGCCTGCGTACTTACCAGACCCAACCGCGCATGGACACCTGGCGCCGCGAGCTGATCTGGGCCTGGAACCAGGCGCTGTGGGATGCGCCGAGCAAAGTGCTGGCCAAGGACGACCCGGACCCTCGGCTGCTGCTCACAACCCAACTGGCGCCGGAGCTGGAGGGGGTCAATCACGAGCTAATGATGATTTCTGCGTACTTCGTGCCGGGACAACCAGGCCTGGTGTACCTGACCGGGCGCGCCGATGCGGGCGTGTCGGTGAGCCTGCTGACCAATTCCCTGGAAGCCACCGACGTGCCCGCCGTGCACGGGGGTTATGCGCCCTACCGCAAGGCGCTGCTGGAGCATGGGGTGAAGCTCTACGAGTTGCGCCGCCAGCCCGGGGATGGCGGCGGCAGTGGCCCGCACCTGTTTCGCCGAGGCACCTTCCGGGGCTCGGATTCCAGCCTGCACAGCAAGGCGATGATCTTTGATCGGGAGAAATCCTTTATTGGCTCGTTCAACTTCGACCCACGCTCGGTACTGTGGAACACCGAAGTCGGTGTGCTGGTCGACAGCCCCGAGCTGGCGGAACACGTGCGCAACCTTGCACTGCAAGGCATGGCGCCGCCCCTGAGCTATGAAGCGAAATTGCAGGACGGCCAAGTGGTGTGGGTGACCGAAGACAACGGCCAGTTGCACACCCTGACCCGCGAGCCGGGGAGCTGGTGGCGACGGTTCAATGCGTGGTTTGCCACCCGCGTCGGCCTTGAGCGCATGCTCTAGGCCGGCTGCGCCACGCCGAATGCACCCTGGCGCAGCAGCAACATCACCAGGCCCAGCGCACCCGCTGCCATCAGCAGCGGCAACGCATGCCCGCTGATCCACTGGCTACCCGCCCCCGCCACCAACGGGCCGATCAGGCAGCCGATACCCCACAACTGCGCCACGTGGGCATTGGCGCGCACCAGTGCGTCGTCACGGTAACGCTCGCCAATCAGGATCAACGACAGGGTGAACAAGCCGCCAGCACTTGCGCCGAACACGACCCAGATCGGCCAGATCATTGGCGTGTGCATCAATAACGGAATCGCCAGGCTCGACACCAGCAACAGCAGCGCACACCCCAGGAACAACGTGCGCCGCGGCAAGTAGTCGGCCAGTGCACCGATGGGCAATTGCAGTAACGCGTCGCCAACCACCACCGTGCTGACCATGGCCAAGGCGATCTCGGCGGTGAACCCTTGTTGCAGGCAGTACACCGGCAACAACGTCAGGATCATCGCCTCGAACGCAGCGAACAGCGCCACCGCCCAGGCAATCGCCGGCAGGCTCCGGCAGAAGCGCCACAGTTGCGCGAACGTCACGCTGAAGGATTCGGCGCTCGGTGCACCGGAACGTCCCAGCAGCAACAGCGGCGCAACCATCAACAGGCCGACACCCACCCAGAAACCGTAGTCATGATCGGTGCCGATCAAGCCTAACAGTAACGGACCCGACAGCTGGCTCAAGGCATAGCTGCAGCCGTACAGCGCCACCAGCCGGCCGCGCCACTGCTCCACCACCAACTGGTTGATCCAGCTCTCGCCGAGGATAAACACGATGGTCAGGATCACGCCGATCATCAGGCGCAGCACCAGCCACACCGGGTAACTGGGCAGGATCGCCAGCAGGCCGATGGAGACCGCACCCGCCCACAGGCACAGGCGCATGAGATTGGCGGTGCCAAGCCATGAGGCCAGTCGACTGGAGACCTTAGCGCCGAGCAACACGCCAAAGGCCGGCATCGCTGCCATCACGCCGATAGCGAAACTGCCGTAGCCCCAGCTTTCGAGGCGCAGGGACACCAGCGGCATGCTGACGCCCAGGGCCAAGCCGACGCTGAGCACCGAGGCCAGGACGGCGAAATAAGTCGCCCAACGCATTTCCACGCTCCTGTGGATCATTTTTAAGTTCACACAAACCACTGTGGGAGGGGGCTTGCCCCCGATTGCGGTGGGTCAGTGAGCACCGCTGGCGCCTGACACACTGCTATCGGGGGGCAAGCCCCCTCCCACATTTAACCTGCGGTGCTGCTTAGAGCTTGATCCAGGTCGCCTTCAACTCGGTGTATTTGTCGAACGCATGCAGCGACTTGTCACGACCGTTGCCCGACTGCTTGAAGCCACCAAACGGTGCGGTCATGTCGCCGCCATCGTATTGGTTGACCCACACGCTACCGGCGCGCAGGGCCTTGGCGGTCAGGTGCGCCTTGGAGATGTCCGCCGTCCACACTGCCGCGGCCAGGCCGTAGATGGTGTCGTTAGCAATGGCGACAGCCTCTTCGGCGCTGTCGAAGGTGATCACCGACAGGACTGGGCCGAAGATTTCTTCCTTGGCGATCTTCATGGCATTGGTCACGCCGTCGAAAATCGTCGGTTCAACATAAGTGCCGCCGGTTTCTTCCAGGGTCCGCTTGCCGCCTGCAACCAACTTGGCGCCGTCGGCATGGCCGGCTTCGATGTAGGAGAGCACGGTGTTCATCTGCTGGGTGTCCACCAATGCACCGACGTTCGTCGCCGGGTCCAGCGGATTGCCTGGTTTCCAACCCTTGAGGGCCTCGATCACCAGCGGCAGGAATTTATCCTTGATGGAGCGCTCCACCAGCAGGCGCGAACCGGCGGTGCAGACCTCGCCCTGGTTGAAGGCGATGGCGCCGGCGGCGGATTCGGCAGCCGCTTGCAGGTCCGGAGCATCGGCGAACACGATGTTCGGGCTCTTGCCGCCGGCTTCCAGCCAGACGCGCTTCATGTTCGATTCGCCGGAGCGGATCAACAGCTGTTTGGCAATCTTGGTAGAACCGGTGAACACCAGGGTGTCGACGTCCATGTGCAGCGCCAGCGCGTTGCCCACGGTATGGCCGTAGCCCGGCAGCACGTTGAATACACCGTTTGGAATACCGGCCTCAACCGCCAGGGCAGCGATACGGATGGCGGTCAGCGGGGACTTTTCGGACGGCTTGAGGATCACCGAGTTGCCGGTGGACAACGCAGGGCCCAGCTTCCAGCAGGCCATCATCAACGGGAAATTCCACGGCACAATGGCGCCGACAACACCTACGGGCTCACGGGTCACCAGGCCCAGTTGATCGTGCGGGGTCGGGGCGACTTCGTCGTAGATCTTGTCGATCGCTTCGCCGCTCCAGCTCAGGGCATTCGCCGCGCCGGGTACGTCGATGTTCAGGGAGTCGCTGATCGGCTTGCCCATGTCCAGGGTTTCGAGCAGGGCCAGCTCTTCGGCATTGGCCTTGAGCAATGCAGCGAAACGGATCATGGCGGATTTACGCTTGGCCGGCGCCAGGCGTGACCACACGCCGGAATTGAAGGTGGCGCGGGCGTTTTCCACGGCGCGTTGGGCGTCAGCGGCGTCACAGCTGGCAACAGTGGCCAGCAGGCGACCATCGACCGGGCTGATGCATTCGAAGGTGTCACCGGAAACAGCGGCGGTGTACTCGCCATTAATGTAGGCGCGGCCTTCGATCTTCAGATCCTTGGCGCGTTGTTCCCAGTCGGCACGGGTCAGGGTGGTCATGCGAGTGTCCTCCTCTTGTTGAATACAAGGGCCAGGGGATGTCCCACGGCAGCCTTGAAGAATTCTTGCCCGCCAGCCAATGGTTCGGCGCAAGGCAGCTGCCACCCTAAACCAGCGGCCGGGGATGTTTCAATATATTTGACATAACGCCGGTAAACGCCCTTGCGATGTTCATTTTAATAAACATAGACTTTGGGCTCTCCAACCGCAGGCCAGACGGGACACGCACATGAGCATCCAGGACATCGTCGACTTCAGCCAAGCCAAGACCGCCGCCGAGCGCTACCGCCCTGCCGCCGAGAAAATCCTCAAGGGCGATCCCGAACAAACGATTTACAACCACTACAACAGCCCCTGCGGCCAGATGAGCGCGGGCGTGTGGGAAGGTGAAGTCGGGCAGTGGAAGGTCAATTACACCGAGCATGAGTACTGCGAAATTGTGCAGGGCGTGTCCGTGCTGCGTGATGCCGACGGCAACGCCAAAACCTTGCGCGCTGGCGACCGCTTCGTGATTCCCGCCGGCTTCAGCGGCACCTGGGAAGTGCTGGAGGCGTGCCGCAAGATCTACGTGGTGTTCGAGCAGAAGGCCTGACCAGCAAATCGCAGGCAAAAAAAAGCCCGGATCGTGAGATACGGGCTTTTTTTCACAAGGAGGAAAATCAATTACTTGATTTTGCCTTCTTTGTAGATCACGTGCTTGCGAACGCGCGGGTCGAACATTTTCTTTTCGAGCTTGTCCGGGGTAGTACGCTTGTTCTTGTCGGTAGTGTAGAAGTGACCAGTACCGGCGCTAGAGATCATTCGAATCAATTCACGCATGATATAGCTCCTTAGATTGTGCCAGCGCGGCGCAATTCAGCCAGCACGACAGTGATGCCACGCTTGTCGATGATGCGCATGCCTTTGGCAGATACGCGCAGACGGACGAAACGTTTCTCTTCTTCAACCCAGAAGCGGTGATGCTGCAGGTTCGGCAGGAAACGACGACGGGTTTTGTTATTTGCGTGGGAAATGTTATTCCCAGTCACCGGACCCTTACCGGTAACTTGACAGACTCTCGACATGCCTCAGCCCTCTAAAACCACATGCCCAACCCGGCATGGGTTGGCCGCTTAATCTCTCAGTCATTTGGCGCCAGGCGCCGCGTTTCTTTAGGGTCTTACCGGCTACACCTACAAGCGAAGGAACCGGGCCCCTAGAAAAGAGCGCTGCTTTATACCAGAAAGACCCCAGTGCAACAACAGCCCGCGTGTTTTTACTGGCGTAAATCTTGGCGGCAGACGCCTGAACCGTTGCCAGGAGGGGCCGCTGTCATAGCCGACCGCTCGTCGCACAGAATGATTTACAGCGCGCGCGGGCACGGTGAAGTGCACGACGAAACGCGCCGAGGCGCCATCAAAACAGCATTTGGCGCAAAAGCACAGGCAAAAATGGGCTAGTCATTTACCTATCAGACCACTACGGTAGGACTTTTCCAGACTGCACTCGCAGATGGGCCTTCGATCTGCAAAGGAAACCGAACATGCGCCTCGCTGCCCTACCGCTATTGCTAGCCCCTCTCTTTATCGCCCCGCTGGCCTCTGCCGCCAGCAACTTGAGCGTCTGCACCGAGGCCAGCCCAGAAGGGTTCGATGTGGTGCAATACAACTCGCTGACCACCACCAACGCCTCGGCCGACGTGCTGATGAACCGTCTGGTGGACTACGACGCGACCAGCGGCAAACTGGTGCCCAGCCTGGCAGACAGCTGGGACGTCTCGCCGGATGGCCTGACCTATACCTTCAAGCTGCACCCGGAAGTGAAATTCCATCGCACCGAGTACTTCACCCCAAGCCGCACCTTGACCGCCGAAGACGTGCGCTTCAGCTTCGAGCGCATGCTCGACCCGGCCAACCCCTGGCACAAGATCGCCCAGAGCGGCTTCCCTCACGCCCAGTCGCTGCAACTGCCGACGCTGGTAAAAAAGATCGACGCTCTCGACCCACTGACCGTGCGTTTCACCCTGGATCACGCCGACTCCACCTTCCTCGCCGCGCTGAGCATGGGCTTCGCGTCGATCTACCCGGCCGAATATGCCGACAAATTGCTCAAGGCCGGCACACCGGAGAAGCTCAACAGCCAGCCGATCGGCACCGGGCCGTTCATCTTCAGCCGCTTCCAGAAGGATGCCGTGGTGCGCTACAAGGCCAACCCGGACTACTTCGCCGGCAAACCGGCTGTGGATAACTTGATCTTCGCCATCACGCCCGACGCCAACGTACGCCTGCAGAAGCTGCACCGCGATGAGTGCCAGATTGCGCTGTCGCCCAAGCCGCTGGACGTGGGTGAGGCCGAAAAGGACCCGGCGCTCAAGGTGGAGAAGACCGCTGCCTTCATGACCGCCTTTGTGGCCATCAACAGCCAGCACCCGCCGCTGGACAAGCCCGAAGTGCGCCAGGCGATCAACCTGGCCTTCGACAAGGGCAGCTACCTCAAGGCTGTGTTTGAAGGCACCGCCGAGGCAGCCAACGGCCCTTACCCGCCGAACACCTGGAGCTACGCCAAGGACCTGCCGGGTTATCCACAGGACCTTGCCAAGGCCAAGGCTTTGCTGGACCGTGCCGGGCTCAAGGACGGCTTCAAGACCACCATTTGGACCCGCCCTACTGGCAGCCTGTTGAACCCCAACCCGAACCTTGGCGCACAACTGCTGCAGGCTGACCTGGCCAAGGTCGGCATCCAGGCCGAGATCCGTGTGATCGAATGGGGCGAACTGATCCGCCGCGCCAAAGCCGGCGAACACGACCTGCTGTTCATGGGCTGGGCCGGCGACAACGGCGACCCGGATAACTTCCTGACCCCGCAGTTCTCCTGCGCGGCGGTAAAGTCGGGTACCAACTTCGCCCGCTACTGCGACCCTGCGCTGGACAAGCTGATCAGCGCCGGCAAGACCACCAGCGAGCAAGGTGTGCGCAGCAAGCTGTACCAGCAGGCCCAGGCGCAGATCCAGCAACAGGCCTTGTGGTTACCGCTGGCGCACCCGACAGCGTTCGCCCTGGCCCGCAAGACTGTCGAGGGCTACCAGGTGAGCCCGTTTGGCCGGCAGGATTTCTCGAAAGTCAGCGTCAAGCCCTGAGCTGAAAGCTGCAAGCCCGCTTGAGGCTTGCAGCTGCTTCCCTCCTACATCCACCCGTATTCCGCCATCGACAACGGGTCTCCATCCCCCACGATGATGTGATCCAGTACCCGCACATCCACCACCTCCAAAGCCTTCTGCAGCAACTTGGTCAATTTTCGATCAGCTGCGCTCGGTTCCAGGCTCCCGGAAGGATGGTTGTGGCACAGGATCAACGCCGCCGCGTTGTAGGCCAATGCGCGTTTGACCACTTGCCGGGGATACACCATCGCCGCGTCGATGGTGCCTTGGAACAACGCCTCGAAACCTAGCACCCGGTGCCGTGAATCAAGGAACAGGCAGCCGAATATCTCGTGGGGCTCATGGCGCAACATGGCCTTGAGGTAATCGCGCACCGCCACCGGGCTTTCCAGCACCGAGTCGTGTCGCAGGCGCTCGGCCATATGACGCTTGGCCATTTCCAGCACCGCCTGCAACTGGGCAAACTTCGCCGGCCCCAGGCCCAATTGTTGGTTGAACAATGTTTGGCTGGCCTCCAGCAACGGGCGCAAGCCGCCGAATTGCGCCAGCAGATGGCGCGCCAGGTCCACCGCGCTCCTGCCGGAAACCCCGGTACGCAGGAAGATTGCCAGCAACTCTGCATCCGATAGGCTCGCCGCGCCCCACTCCAAAAGCTTTTCCCGCGGCCGCTCTGCCGCCGGCCAATCACGAATACTCATCCCTCCTCCCTCTCCCTGTATGCCATGCGTACCGCTGTTGCCTCGCGGACGCTGTGTTATCGTAGGCCCTCTTTTTTGCAGGCGATTTCCCCTGGGGAGGGGGCATCGCAGGCGTCATTGAACTGGCAACATTGAACTGGAAAGGCAAACCAATGCAGCGTCTGTATCGGAAACGCATCGTTCTCGGCGTTGGCGGCGGCATTGCCGCCTACAAGAGCGCAGAGCTGGTCCGCAGGCTCCTGGACCAGGGCGCCGAAGTGCGCGTGGTCATGACGCGCGGTGGCAGTGAATTCATCACCCCGCTGACCATGCAGGCCTTGTCCGGGCACCCGGTTCACCTGGACCTGCTGGACCCTGCAGCCGAAGCCGCCATGGGTCACATCGAGCTGGCCAAATGGGCCGACCTGGTGCTGATCGCGCCGGCCACCGCCGACCTGATCGCGCGCCTGGCCCAAGGCATCGCCGATGACCTGCTGACCACTCTGGTACTCGCCACCGACGCCACTGTCGCCATCGCCCCGGCCATGAACCAGGCCATGTGGCGCGACCCCGCGACCCAGGCCAACACCCAGCTTCTGCAAAGCCGAGGCCTCAAGGTGTTCGGCCCGGCATCCGGCAGCCAGGCCTGCGGCGACGTTGGCATGGGCCGCATGCTCGAAGCCACCGACCTGGCGCTGTGCGCCGCCGAGTGCTTCCAGCACCTTGCCCTGACCGGCAAGCACGTGTTGATCACCGCCGGCCCGACCCAGGAAAACATCGACCCGGTGCGCTACATCACCAACCATAGCTCAGGAAAAATGGGCTTTGCCCTGGCCGAAGCGGCGGTGGAGGCAGGCGCACGCGTCACCCTGATCACCGGTCCGGTGCATTTGCCGACCCCGGATCGGGTCACGCGAATCGACGTGGTCAGCGCCCGCGACATGCTGGCGGCCTGTGAGGCAGCCATTCCGTGCGACCTGTTCATTGCCTCCGCGGCGGTTGCGGACTACCGCCCGGAAGTCGTCGCCCCGCAAAAGCTCAAGAAAGACCCTACGAGCGGTGACGGCCTGCTCCTGCAAATGGTGCGCAACCCGGACATCCTGGCCACCATCGCCACGCGTCCGGACCGTCCGTTTAGCGTAGGTTTCGCCGCCGAGACCGAGCACTTGCTGGACTACGCCGCACGCAAATTGAAAGACAAGAACCTCGACCTGATCGTTGCCAATGATGTCGCCAACCCGAGCATCGGCTTCAACAGCGAGGAAAACGCCTGCAGCGTGATCGACCGCGAGCTGCACGCCACCCTTTTCGCCCAGACCAGCAAGGGCAAGATTGCCCGTCAACTGATCTCTTTTATCGCCCAACGGCTGAACCAGGTTTAATTTCCATGCACGCTTTGCAAGCCAAGATCCTCGACCCACGCATCGGCAACGAATTCCCACTGCCGGCCTATGCCACTCCGGGCTCCGCCGGCCTCGACCTGCGCGCCATGCTCAAGCAAGACACCGTCCTTGAACCGGGCCAGACCATCCTGATCCCCACCGGCCTGTCGATCTACGTGGGCGACCCTGGCCTGGCGGCGCTGATCCTGCCGCGCTCGGGCCTGGGCCACAAACACGGCATCGTGCTGGGCAACCTGGTCGGCCTGATCGACTCGGACTACCAGGGCGAGTTGATGGTGTCGTGCTGGAACCGTGGCCAGACCGCGTTCAACATCGCCGTCGGCGAGCGCATTGCGCAGTTGGTCCTGGTGCCGGTGGTGCAGGCGCACTTCGAACTGGTCGAGGAATTCGATGAGACCCAACGCGGCGCAGGCGGTTTTGGGCATTCCGGCAGTCACTGACTAAGCTGAATCTGGCCGGGCGCCTTTGCCCGGCCCGACGCCACCGCAAGGCTTTTCAGGACGAAGAATGCGCGGACTTTATCAGCGAGATTTCCCCATAGAAATCAAAGCATTACGCAGACAGAAAAGCGGCGCCAGCACGCCGATGGCACTTTTACACCACGAACTCTCTGCCAAAAACACCGTCATACCCTTCAGTTTGAGCCTGCCGGTCAGCCACATTAAGGCCAGCCTTGCCCCCTTCAGATGGAGTTTCCCCTCGCGATGAGTACCGCAGCCCGAGTAGCCCCGACATTCCCCGACAGCATCTTCCGCGCTTATGACATCCGTGGCGTGGTGCCCAAGACCCTGACCGCCGAAACCGCCTACTGGATTGGCCGGGCCATCGGCGCCCAGAGCCTGGCCCAGGACGAGCCCAACGTGTCGGTCGGCCGTGACGGTCGCCTGTCCGGCCCTGAGTTGGTGGAACAACTGATCCAGGGCCTGGCCGATAGTGGTTGCCATGTGAGCGACGTGGGCCTGGTGCCGACGCCGGCACTGTACTACGCCGCCAACGTACTGGCCGGTAAGTCCGGGGTGATGCTCACCGGCAGCCACAACCCGTCGAACTACAACGGTTTCAAGATCGTCATCGCCGGCGACACCCTGGCCAACGAACAGATCCAGGCCCTGCACGACCGCCTGAAAAACAACGATCTGACCAGCGGCAAGGGTACCGTCACCAAAGTCGACATCCTGCAACGCTACTCTGATGAAATCACCCGTGACGTCAAACTCGCGCGCCGCCTGAAGGTGGTGGTGGACTGCGGCAACGGTGCGGCAGGCGTAATCGCCCCGCAGCTGCTCGAAGCCCTCAATTGCGAAGTGATCCCGCTGTTCTGCGAGGTCGACGGCAACTTCCCCAACCACCACCCGGATCCAGGCAAGCCGGAGAACCTGGTGGACCTGATCGCCAAGGTCAAGGAAACCGGGGCTGATGTGGGCCTGGCCTTTGACGGTGACGGCGACCGAGTGGGCGTGGTGACCGAAACCGGCGAGATCGTGTTCCCGGATCGCCTGCTGATGCTGTTTGCCCGTGACGTGGTGGCGCGCAATGCCAACGCCGAGATCATCTTCGATGTGAAGTGCACTCGCCGCCTCACCCCGCTGATCAAGGAATATGGCGGTCGCCCGCTAATGTGGAAGACCGGCCACTCGTTGATCAAAAAGAAAATGAAGGAAACCGGTGCCCTGTTGGCCGGCGAAATGAGCGGTCACGTGTTCTTCAAGGAGCGCTGGTTCGGCTTTGACGACGGTATTTACAGCGCCGCGCGGTTGCTGGAGATCCTCAGCAAGGAAAAATCTACCGCCGAAGAGCTATTCCAGACCTTCCCGAACGATATTTCTACGCCAGAGATCAATATCCATGTGACCGAGGAGAGCAAATTCAGCATCATTGACGCACTGCACGATGCGCAATGGGGCGAAGGCGCCAACCTGACCACCATTGATGGTGTGCGAGTCGATTATGCCAAAGGCTGGGGCCTGGTTCGCGCGTCCAACACTACACCGGTGCTGGTCTTGCGTTTCGAGGCGGATACCGAGGCTGAGTTGCAGCGCATCAAGGACGTGTTCCACGCCCAGTTGAAACGTGTTGCCCCTGATCTCCAATTACCGTTCTGATTTTTTACCGGAGCCCTGAATGACCCTCGAACGCGAAGCCGCTGCCAACACTGCCAAGGTCCTGTCCGAAGCGTTGCCTTACATCCGACGCTATGTCGGCAAGACGCTGGTGATCAAGTACGGCGGCAATGCCATGGAAAGCGACGAGCTGAAAACCGGCTTTGCCCGCGACATCGTGTTGATGAAAGCCGTGGGGATCAACCCGGTGGTGGTGCACGGTGGCGGCCCGCAAATCGGCGACCTGCTCAAGCGCCTGTCGATCGAGAGTCACTTCATCGATGGCATGCGCGTCACTGACGCGCAGACCATGGACGTGGTGGAGATGGTCCTCGGCGGCCAGGTGAACAAAGACATCGTCAACCTGATCAACCGCCATGGCGGCAGCGCCATCGGCCTGACCGGCAAGGACGCGGAGCTGATCCGTGCGAAAAAGCTGACGGTGACTCGTCAGACACCAGAGATGACCCAGCCGGAAATCATCGACATCGGCCAGGTGGGCGAAGTGGTAGGCGTCAACACCGACCTGCTGAACCTGCTGGTCAAGGGCGACTTCATCCCGGTGATCGCGCCGATCGGCGTGGGCGCCAATGGCGAGTCCTACAACATCAACGCCGACCTGGTGGCCGGCAAGGTGGCCGAAGCGCTGAAGGCTGAGAAGCTGATGCTGCTGACCAACATCGCTGGCCTGATGGACAAGCAAGGCAAGGTGCTGACCGGCCTGACCACCCAACAGGTGGACGACCTGATCGCCGACGGCACTATCTACGGCGGCATGTTGCCGAAGATCCGCTGCGCGCTGGAAGCGGTGCAAGGCGGGGTGGGCAGCTCGTTGATCATTGATGGCCGGGTACCGAACGCGGTATTGCTGGAGATCTTCACGGATACCGGCATGGGTACGCTGATCAGTAACCGCAAGCGTCCTTAAGACACCAGAAAACAAAAGGCCCCGCTCAATCTGATTGAGCGGGGCCTTTTTTGTGCTTGAACACACTGTAGATCCAAATGTGGGAGGGGGCTTGCCCCCGATTGGCGGTGTATCAGCCAAATAACTGCAACTGACACTCCGTCATCGGGGGCAAGCCCCCTCCCACACTAGCCTTCACACACAAGGGAGCTCGGGGTCAGACGCCGAACTGCTCGCGGTATGCCTTCACCGCCGGCAAATGCTGCTTGAGCTGCGGATCATCTTCCAGGAACTGCAACACCTGGTTCAACGACACGATGCTCACGACTGGAATGCCGAAATCGCGCTCCACTTCCTGGATGGCCGACAACTCACCGTTGCCACGCTCCTGGCGGTTCAGCGCGATCAGCACGCCGGCGGCCTTGGCGCCGTCCTGGGAAGCGATGATCTGCATGACTTCGCGGATAGCGGTGCCGGCGGTGATCACGTCGTCGATGATCAGCACGTCGCCCTTGAGTGGAGCCCCGACCAGGCTGCCGCCCTCACCGTGGGCCTTGGCCTCTTTACGGTTAAAGCACCAAGGCAGGTCCTGCCCGTGATGCTCAGCCAGCGCCACGGCGGTCGCGGCCGCCAGGGGGATACCCTTGTAGGCCGGGCCAAACAGCACATCGAAGGAAATACCGCTTTCAACGATGGCAGCCGCATAGAAACGACCCAGCTGAGCCAGGGCCGAACCCGAGTTGAACAGGCCCGCATTGAAGAAGTACGGGCTGGTCCGCCCTGACTTGAGGGTGAACTCACCGAAGCGCAAAACCCCGCGATCGATGGCAAAACGAATGAAATCGCGTTGATACGCCTGCATGAAAAAAGCCTCAGATACCACGGATTTAGCTAATTAGGTAGACGGCGTGTATCATACACGCACGCGATTTTTGGGGCCATTTATGCGGATCATCAGTGTGAACGTTAATGGTATTCAGGCTGCAGTCGAGCGTGGTTTGCTCAGTTGGCTGCAAGCCCAGAATGCCGACGTCATCTGCCTGCAGGATACCCGCGCCTCCGCCTTTGAACTGGACGACCCAGCCTTCCAACTGGATGGCTACTTCCTTTATGCCTGCGATGCCGAAGTGCCCACCCAAGGTGGCGTGGCTTTGTATTCGCGGTTGCAACCCAAGGCGGTCATCAGCGGCCTCGGCTTCGAGACAGCCGACCGCTACGGGCGCTACCTGCAAGCCGATTTCGACAAGGTCAGCATCGCGACCTTGCTGCTTCCTTCGGGGCAGAACGGCGATGAAGACTTGAACCAGAAGTTCAAGCTAATGGACGATTTCGCCCGTTACCTGGATAAACAGCGACGCAAACGTCGCGAGTACATTTATTGTGGCTCGCTGTACGTGGCGCAACAGAAGCTGGATATCAAAAACTGGCGCGACAGCCAGCAATCCCCGGGCTTCCTGGCGCCGGAACGGGCCTGGATGGACGAGATTGTCGGCAACATGGGCTATGTGGATGCCCTGCGCGAAGTCAGCCGCGAAGGCGACCAGTACAGCTGGTGGCCGGACAACGAACAGGCTGAGATGCTCAACCTGGGCTGGCGCTTCGACTACCAGTTGCTGACCCCGGGTCTGCGCCGGTTCGTTCGCAGCGCGCGCCTGCCGCGCCAGCCGCGCTTCTCGCAGCACGCGCCGCTGATCGTGGACTACGACTGGACACTGACCATCTGAGGTCTTTTCCCAGGCACAAAAAAACCGACATCGCTGTCGGTTTTTTTGTGAGTGCTCATTATTTGATCACACGCCAGGTCAAGGGATAGCGGTAGGCGATCCCCTTGTTGGCCTTGATGCTGCCAATGATGGTCAGCACCACCGTGGCGATCGCCAGGGCGAACATCAGGAAAAAACCAATCACCGCGAAAGCCAGCACAATGCAAGCGATCCAGGCGATGGCGACGGTGATCTGGAAGTTCAGGGCTTCCTTGCCCTGATCATCAATGAACGGGTCCACTTCTTTCTTCATCTGCCACAGGATCAGTGGCCCCACAACACTGCCGAAGGGGAACACAAACCCCAGAAACGCCGCGAGATGGCACAACATCGCGCCCTGGCGGACTTCGTAGGAAGGCGTCGGCACAGGCATTTGGCTGTTGTCATTCATGGCGCTTCTCCTTGAGGCGGGTTCAGTCAGCCAGGGCGGCGTTCTGCAGTTCGAAGATCTCGGTCATGCCTTTCTGGGCCAGGGCCAGCATCGCGTTCAGTTCGGCCGGCTGGAATGGCGCGCCTTCGGCGGTGCCTTGCACTTCGATGAAACCACCAGTGCTGGTCATCACCACGTTCAGGTCGGTCTCGGCAGCCGAGTCTTCCAGGTAGTCCAGGTCCAGCACAGGCTCGCCCTGGTACATGCCCACCGAAACAGCGGCGATCATTTGCTTGAGCGGGTCACCGCCCTTGAGGCCGCCACGCTTCTTGATCACTTTCAGCGCGTCAACCAGGGCCACCATGGCACCGGTGATGGACGCGGTGCGGGTACCGCCGTCGGCCTGGATCACGTCGCAGTCGACGTACAGGGTCACGTCGCCCAGCTTGGACATGTCCAGGGCGGCGCGCAGGGAGCGACCGATCAAACGCTGGATTTCCAGGGTGCGGCCACCTTGCTTGCCACGGCTGGCTTCACGCTGGTTACGCTCGCCGGTGGCGCGCGGCAACATGCCGTACTCGGCGGTCAACCAGCCCTGGCCCTGGCCTTTAAGAAAACGCGGTACGCCGTTTTCGACGCTGACGGTGCAGATCACCTTGGTATCGCCAAACTCGACCAGTACGGATCCCTCGGCGTGTTTGGTGTAGTTGCGGGTGATGCGGATCGAGCGGAGCTGATCGGCAGCGCGACCACTTGGACGTTTCATAGGGGATACCTGTACTGAGGACGAAAAACTGCCGAGCATTATAGAGCCGCGGGCCGATTCGGGGCACTGCTAAAAAATCCGGTTACGAATGCCTGGGTTTGGGCGCACTCACCCCACTGCGCTACAATCCTGCGCCTTCCCAATCATCAGCCCGCATTTACGGGACTGCAACGCGAGGTACCTCCATGGTGCACAGCATGACCGCCTTTGCCCGCGTCGAAAAAGCCGGCGTACAAGGCACCCTGAGTTGGGAACTGCGCTCGGTCAACAGCCGCTACCTGGAGCCGCACCTGCGCCTGCCGGAATCGTTCCGCGACCTCGAAGGCGCCGTGCGTGAAGCGCTGCGCCAGGGCATTTCCCGTGGCAAGCTGGAATGCACCCTGCGCTTTACAGAAGAAACCACCGGCAAGCCACTCCAGGTCGACCGCGACCGCGCCGCGCAATTGGTCGCTGCCGCCGAAACCATCGCCGGCCTGATCAAGCAGCCGGCCGCGCTCAACCCCCTGGAAGTGCTGGCCTGGCCCGGTGTGCTGGTGGCCGACGCCACCGACCCGCAAGCCCTCAACGCCGAAGCCCTTGCCCTGTTCAATCAGGGCCTGAAGGAGCTCAAGGCCGGCCGCGAGCGTGAAGGCGCCGAGTTGGCCCGCCTGATCAGCGAGCGCCTGACCTCCATCGAAGAAGACGTGGTCACCCTGCGCGAGCTGGTCCCGCAGATGCTTGCCGCCCAGCGCCAGAAGGTCCTCGACCGCTTCACCGACATGAAGGCCGACCTCGACCCGGTGCGCCTGGAGCAGGAAATGGTGCTGCTGGCGCAAAAGAGCGATGTGGCCGAAGAACTGGACCGCCTGAGCACCCACATCCTCGAAGTACGCCGTGTGCTCAAGTCCGGCGGTGCCGCCGGTCGGCGCCTGGACTTCCTGATGCAGGAACTCAACCGCGAAGCCAATACACTGGGCTCCAAGGCTTTCGATCCGCGCAGCACCACGGCTGCGGTCAACCTCAAGGTGTTGATCGAGCAGATGCGCGAACAAGTACAGAATATTGAGTAAGGCAACCTCCATGACCCACAGTACCGGCACCCTTTACATCATTTCCGCGCCTTCGGGCGCGGGCAAGAGCAGCCTGGTCAAGGCCCTGACCGACGCTGACGAGCAGATCCGCATCTCGGTCTCCCACACCACCCGCGCCATGCGCCCGGGCGAGGTGAACGGCGTGCACTATCACTTCGTCGAGCGCACCGAGTTCGTCAAGATGATCGAGCATGGCGACTTCCTCGAGCGCGCCGAAGTGTTCGGCAACCTCTATGGCACCTCGCAAAGCCACTTGCAGCAGACCCTGGACGAAGGCCACGACTTGATCCTGGAAATCGACTGGCAAGGCGCCGAACAAGTGCGCCAGCTGATGCCCAAGGCGCGTTCGATCTTTATCCTGCCGCCGTCGCTTGAAGCGCTGCACCAGCGCCTGACCAACCGCGGCCAGGACAGCGACGAGATTATCGAAGGCCGCATGCGTGAAGCGGTCAGTGAAATGAGCCACTACGTCGACTACGACTACCTGATCATCAACGACGATTTTTCCCACGCACTGGATGATCTCAAGGCGATTTTCCGCGCCAATCAGCTCCAGCAAAAGCGTCAGCAACAGCGTTTTGGCAAATTGCTGGCCGAACTGCTCGGTTGATTGGCTCTTCCCAAAACCGCTGCAAGGGCTTTACATTGGCGCTTGTAGCGGTTTTGCGAGGGCCTGCGAAAAATCAGCGCTTCCCTAAACGCTGGTGATTTTTTAAACTGTTTAGTCCGCTCGCCCAACCGGGCAGCGCGCATCTTGCATTCGCTCCGAGGAATACCATGGCCCGCGTAACCGTTGAAGACTGCCTAGAACACGTGGATAACCGCTTTGAGCTGGTCATGCTCTCTACCAAGCGTGCCCGTCAACTGGCCACTGGCGGCAAAGAGCCCTTGGTCCAGTGGGAAAACGACAAGCCTACCGTTGTCGCCCTGCGTGAAATCGCTGAAGGCCTGATGAGCTACGAGTTCATCGCCAACGCCGAAATCGTTGAAGACGAACCGCTGTTTGCAGCGTTCGAGGACGAGTCCAACGAGGCCGTCTAAGCCTATGCCTGGTCGACGTAGCACGGCGCGGGGTCACAGCCAACGGCAGGAGTTCACACTTTGCCGAGCATAGACGCCCTCGCCGATCGCTTATCGGCCTACCTCGGCCCAGACCAGGTCAACCTGGTCCGCCGAGCGTATTTCTACGCCGAACAAGCCCACGACGGCCAACGCCGCCGTAGCGGCGAGGCGTATGTCACCCATCCCCTTGCGGTGGCAAACATTCTTGCCGACATGCACATGGACCATCAGAGCCTGATGGCCGCGATGCTGCATGACGTGATCGAAGACACCGGCATCGCCAAGGAAGCGCTCAGCGCGCAATTCGGCGAAACCGTGGCCGAACTGGTCGACGGGGTCAGCAAACTGACCCAGATGAACTTCGAGACCAAGGCCGAGGCCCAGGCGGAAAACTTCCAGAAGATGGCCATGGCCATGGCCCGCGATATCCGCGTGATCCTGGTCAAGCTGGCCGACCGGCTGCACAACATGCGTACGCTGGAAGTGCTCTCCGGCGAAAAACGCCGGCGCATCGCCAAGGAAACCCTGGAAATCTACGCGCCCATCGCCAATCGGCTGGGCATGCACGCCATTCGTATCGAATTCGAAGACCTTGGTTTCAAAGCCATGCACCCGATGCGTTCGGCACGCATCTACCAGGCGGTCAAGCGCGCCCGGGGCAACCGCAAGGAAATCGTCAACAAGATCGAAGAATCCCTGAGCCATTGCCTGGCGATCGACGAGATCGAGGGCGAGGTCAGCGGCCGACAAAAGCACATCTACGGCATCTACAAGAAGATGCGCGGCAAGCGCCGGGCCTTCAACGAGATCATGGACGTGTACGCGTTCCGGATCATCGTCGACAAGGTCGACACCTGTTATCGCGTACTGGGCGCTGTACATAATTTGTACAAACCCCTGCCAGGTCGCTTCAAGGATTACATCGCGATTCCCAAGGCCAACGGCTACCAGTCGCTGCATACCACCCTGTTTGGTATGCACGGGGTGCCGATCGAGATCCAGATCCGTACCCGCGAAATGGAAGAGATGGCCAACAACGGCATCGCCGCCCATTGGCTGTACAAGTCCAGCGGCGACGAGCAGCCCAAAGGCACTCATGCCCGCGCCCGCCAGTGGGTCAAGGGCGTGCTGGAAATGCAGCAACGCGCCGGCAACTCCCTCGAATTTATCGAAAGTGTGAAGATCGACCTGTTCCCGGACGAGGTCTACGTGTTCACGCCCAAAGGCCGGATCATGGAGCTGCCCAAAGGCTCCACCGCCGTCGACTTTGCCTATGCAGTGCACACCGATGTGGGCAACAGCTGCATCGCGTGTCGGATCAATCGTCGTCTCGCACCGCTGTCCGAACCACTGCAAAGTGGCTCCACGGTCGAGATCGTCAGCGCTCCAGGCGCACGGCCAAACCCGGCGTGGCTCAACTTCGTGGTCACCGGCAAGGCGCGCACGCACATCCGTCACGCGCTGAAATTGCAGCGCCGCTCCGAGTCCATCAGCCTGGGCGAACGCCTGCTGAACAAGGTGCTCAACGGTTTCGACAGCGCTCTCGACAAGATCCCGCAGGAACGCGTGCAAGCGATGCTCCATGAGTACCGCCAGGAAACCATCGAAGACCTGCTGGAAGATATCGGCCTTGGCAACCGCATGGCCTATGTCGTCGCCCGCCGCCTGCTCGGCGAAGGCGAACAGTTGCCAAGCCCCGAAGGCCCGTTGGCGATTCGCGGCACCGAGGGCCTGGTGCTGAGCTACGCCAAATGCTGCACGCCGATCCCGGGTGACCCGATTGTCGGCCACTTGTCCGCAGGCAAAGGCATGGTGGTGCACCTGGACAACTGCCGCAACATCACCGAAATCCGCCACAACCCGGAAAAATGCATCCAGCTCTCGTGGGCCAAGGATGTCACCGGCGAATTCAACGTCGAGTTGCGCGTGGAGCTGGAACACCAGCGCGGCCTGATCGCCCTGCTCGCCAGCAGCGTCAACGCGGCCGACGGCAATATCGAGAAAATCAGCATGGACGAGCGCGATGGCCGCATCAGCGTGGTCCAACTGGTGGTCAGCGTCCACGACCGCGTGCACCTGGCCCGCGTGATCAAGAAACTGCGTGCCTTGACCGGTGTGATCCGCATCACTCGCATGCGCGCCTAACCCACATTACAAGGAGTCATTCATGACCAAGACCGTTATCACCAGCGATAAAGCCCCTGCCGCCATCGGCACTTACTCCCAGGCGATCAAGGCGGGCAACACCGTCTACATGTCCGGCCAGATCCCGCTGGACCCGAAGACCATGGAACTGGTGGAAGGCTTCGAAGCACAGACCGTACAGGTCTTCGAAAACCTCAAGTCCGTTGCTGAAGCCGCCGGCGGTTCGTTCAAGGACATCGTCAAGCTGAACATCTTCCTCACCGACCTGAGCCACTTCGCCAAGGTCAACGAGATCATGGGCAAGTACTTCGAACAGCCGTACCCAGCCCGCGCCGCCATCGGCGTTGCCGCCCTGCCAAAGGGTGCGCAGGTTGAGATGGACGCGATCCTGGTCATCGAGTAAAACACCCGGCGCAGCCCCCACAGGCTGCGCCGACTTCGTTTCAGAAGGATTTCATGATGCGCAAAGCGCTTGTAGCCTCATCAATGCTCGCCCTGTTGCTCGGCGGCTGTGCCAGTAACCCTGCCGACAGGGATGTGAGCGGCACCTGGATCAACCAGGTCGCCATCGATGCGGCAGCCAAGGGCGGCCCTTTGCGTGAAGCCTTGCAGAGCTTTGGCCCGAACCTCGAGTGGGAGGTCAATACCAAGGCTTCGCAGGCCCGCTACTACAACGGTTTTGAAGTAGCTGAAGGCAAGTTGCTGGGTGAACAATCCGGCGCCTGGAGCGTGGATTTCTACGGCAGCTCCGCCACCGAACTCAAGCGCAAAGGCAAGCAACTGCTGCAAGTGGCCAATGACAACGAGCCTGAACAGCTGTTTGCCCGCGCCAAAGACCCGGCCCCGGAGGGTGCACCTTTGGGTGCCAACTTCGAGCGAGCGCTGTACGCGGCCTACCTGGGCGGCGACTGGAAGATTAGCGACGGCTTCGGCAGCGGCGCCATCGTGCAGTTCCAGGCTGACGGCAAGGTCGCCGGCCTGCCCAATGTGGACCGGTATTCGCTGTGCCTGGCCGGTGATTGCGCCTCAATGAGCGGTGGCTACGACAGCATCTGGCTGCAGCTCAACGGCCAGGGCAACCCGTGGATCTTTACCCGCAAAGGCAAACAGCTGGAAATCTTCCAGGCGATCAACACCGCGCAGGCGGATGAAGTGCCCTCGTTCACACCAGGCCCACGCCAATGGCTGCTTGAAAAGCAATAAGCAACCAAACATAGATCCAAATGTGGGAGGGGGCTTGCCCCCTCCCACATTTTGAGTTTCAGCCTTTGAGAATTGCTGCGTAGCCTTCGCGGAAGGTCGGGTAAGTCGGCGTCCAACCCAACGCCTTCACCCGGGCATTGCTGCACTGCTTGCTGCCCGCTCGCCGCACACTCGCATCCTCAGCCCACTCAGTCACACCCAGGTATTCGCGCAACCAGCCCACCACTTCGGCCAGTGGAGCAGGTGCATCGTCGACACCGATGTAGACCTTGTCCAGCGAGCCGCCCTCTTCCACATGGCGCAACAAAAAGGCGAGTAGCCCCGCCGCGTCGTCCGCATGAATGCGATTGCCATATAAAGGTGGATCAATTGCCACGCGATAGCCTTGGCGAACCTGGGTCAGCAGCCATTCGCGACCAGGACCATAGATGCCGGTAAGCCGCACGACACTCGCCGGGATGCCGCTATTGAGCGCCACTTGCTCGGCTTCCAGCATCACCTGCCCGGAATACCCTTTCGCTTGAGTCTCCGACGTTTCGTCGACCCACTCGCCATTCTGCTGCCCGTAGACGCTGCTACTGGATACGAACAGCAGGTGCTTGGGTTCCTGGCCGTAGTCACTCAGCCACTCCAGCACATGTTTCAGCCCTTCTACATAAGCGGCGCGGTAGCCCGCCTCGTCGTGATCCGTCGCAGCCGCGCAGTACACCAGGTAATCCACCCCACCAATCGGCCAGGTGTCGGGGCAATCCTTTTTGAACAGGTCACCGGCAATGCCAATCACGCCATCGGGAAGCCGCGAAATATCACGGCGCAGGCCATGAACCTCCCATTCCGAGGCGAGCAATTGGCTGGCCAGCCGGCTCCCCACATCGCCACATCCGGCAATCACAACAGAAGGCGCTGACATCACAAAACTCCGCACAGAAAGGTCTAGGTTAGCCTTCGCAGATGACAGACGGCCAGAAAAAGCACAAATAAAGTTACTGTATTACTTCTGTTAACAAGAATTACTTGCAATAATAACCACCCATTTGTCCTCGACCCCCTGGGTCTGGAAGGACGATCACTCATTTTTTTACTCAGGTCCGGCCAGCATGACACGTAATACAACCCCCGCTTCGCCAACCAAGCTTCACAGCCCATCCCGCGCCTGGCGCGCGATTGCTGCGCTGCTGTTCAGCGTACTGCTGGCACCGACCGCCGCCTTCGCTGATGCCACCGCGCCCGCCACACCGGCTACCGCCGAGCACAACACCGCGGCGCCGGCAGCACCTGCCGCAGCGCCCGCTGCAACCGATCCGGCCCAGGCAGCTGACCCTGCCGCCGCCGACGAAACCGGCTTAGTGCTCGAAGAAAACAACACCTTGGGCATGGCCCACGACCTGTCGCCCTGGGGCATGTACCAGAACGCTGACGTGGTGGTGAAAGCCGTGATGATCGGCCTGGCCATCGCCTCGATCATCACCTGGACCATCTGGATCGCCAAAGGCTTCGAGCTGCTGGGCGCCAAGCGTCGCCTGCGCACCGAAATCGTCCACCTGAAAAAGGCCACCACCCTCAAGGAAGCCAGCGAAAGCGCGACCAAGAAGGGCACCCTGGCCAATACCCTGGTGCACGACGCGTTGGAAGAAATGCGCCTGTCGGCCAACACCCGCGAAAAAGAAGGCATCAAGGAACGTGTGGCCTTCCGCCTGGAGCGCCTGGTGGCGGCCTGCGGTCGTAACATGAGCAGCGGCACCGGCGTGCTGGCGACCATCGGTTCAACCGCGCCGTTCGTCGGCCTGTTCGGTACCGTGTGGGGCATCATGAACAGCTTCATCGGCATCGCCAAAACCCAGACCACCAACCTCGCCGTCGTTGCCCCGGGCATCGCCGAAGCCTTGCTGGCGACCGCCCTGGGCCTGGTTGCCGCAATTCCTGCGGTGGTGATCTACAACGTCTTCGCTCGCTCGATTGCTGGCTACAAGGCCCAGGTATCGGACGCGTCGGCGGAAGTCCTGCTGCTGGTCAGCCGCGACCTCGATCACCTGCCTACCGAGCGCAGCTCGCAACCGCACATGGTGAAAGTGGGGTAATCGGCCATGGGCCTGCATTTGAATCAAGGCGACGACGAACTCGTCGAGAACCACGAAATCAACGTCACGCCGTTTATCGACGTGATGCTGGTGCTGCTGATCATCTTCATGGTGGCGGCACCGTTGGCCACCGTGGACATCAAGGTTGACCTGCCCGCCTCCAGCGCAAAACCTGCGCCTCGGCCGGAGAAACCGATCTTCCTCAGCGTCAAGGCGGACCAACGCCTGTTCCTGGGCGAAGAAGAGGTCAAGGCTGAAACCCTGGGACCGGTGCTCGACGCCAAGACCCAGGGCAAGAAGGACACGACGATCTTCTTCCAGGCTGACAAGGGCGTGGACTACGGCGACCTGATGAGCGTGATGGATGCCCTGCGGGCAGCCGGCTACCTCAAGGTAGGCCTGGTCGGACTTGAGACGGCAGCCAAGAAATGATCACGACGCGCCACAAACTGACGCGTTATGGCACCAGCCTCGCCGTCGTACTGGGCGTGCATGCCGTCGCGATCGCTATCGCGCTTCATTGGTCGGCGCCGCGTACGGTGCAGTTGCCACCGGCTGCCATGGTTATCGACCTGGCACCGATGCCAGCCCCACCGCCGCCGGCACCGCCCAAGGTGGTCACGCCGCCGCAACCGCCTGCCCCGGTGGAAGAACCGCCCCTGCCGAAACTCGCCGAGGCACCCAAGCCGACGATCCAGGTGCCCAAGCCGGTCAAGCCCAAGCCCAAACCGCAGCCGCCCAAACCGGTGGAGAAGAAGATCGAGCCGCCCAAGGAGAAACCCTCCGAGGACCCACCGAGCGACGCTCCACCGACCCAGGCACCGGCTGAAAAATCGGCCCAGCCCGTTCCTGGCCCGTCGCCGCAACAGGTTGCCGCCAAAGCATCCTGGGAAGGCGCCCTGCTGGCCCACCTGCAGAAGTACAAGAAGTACCCGCCAGGCGCCCAGGCGCGTGGCAAGGAAGGCCTCAACCGCTTGAAGTTCGTGGTGGATGCCGAGGGTAACGTGCTGTCTTACGAGTTGGTGGGCCGCTCCGGCAACGCCGACCTGGACCGCGCCACGCTGGACATGATCCGTCGTGCCCAGCCGCTGCCCAAGCCGCCTGCGGACATGCTCAAGGGTGGCAGTATCGAGATCGTTGCACCGTTCGTGTACAACATCGAAAAACGTCGTCGCTGAGCCTTTCCCAATGGGCACCCTCGGGTGCCCATTGCGCTCCTCCTCCACCGTATTCAAGCCTTGCAGACCCGCGAGCTGAACCGTGGCTGAATGTGAAACCAATGTCATGGTTCTTCACTTGTAACACTTCAATACACCACCAATCATGCGCGAACAATTCTCATTTGAGAGGCCTTTCGCTATGTCCTGCCTTCCCCGCCTGACGCTTGCCCTGCTCGCAATCGCTGGCGCCCCGTGCGCAGCCCATGCGGATCAACTGGTCAGCCTGACCGTGCAAAACCACACCTTCACACCCGCCAGCTTCACCGTGCCGGCCGGCGAGCGCTTTCGCATCCAGCTCACCAACAACGACGACACCGTCGACGAATTTGAAAGCTACGACATGAAATTCGAAAAAATCGTCGTGCCCGGCAACACCATTACCGTCTTCGCCGGCCCGATGCATCCGGGCACCTACAGCTTTTTCGACGACTACCACCCCGACCAGGCCAAAGGCACCGTCACCGTCGTCGCGGCCAAGGAGTAAGTCATGCTGGCCTGTCTGCTGATCGTGTTTCGTGAAGTGCTGGAAGCCGGCATTGTCATCGGTATCGTCATGGCCGCCACCCAGGGGCTGGCACGGCGCAGTACCTACATCATCGGCGGCATCGCTGCCGGTGTCGGCGGCGCGGCGATCCTCGCGCTGTTCACCGGCGCCATCACCCAGGCCCTGGACGGTTTCGGCCAGGAAATCTTCAACGCTGCCATCCTTATCGTCGCGGTGTGCATGCTCGGCTGGCACAACCTGTGGATGAGTAGCCATGGCCGCGAACTCGCTACTCAACTGCGCGAAAGCGGGGCGGCGGTGCAACGCGGCGAGAAGACCCTGTGGGCACTGGCCATCGTAATCACCGTGGCCGTGCTGCGCGAAGGCTCGGAAATCGTGCTGTTCCTGTATGGCATCGCCGCATCCACCCACACCGAACCCCTGACGATGCTCATCGGCGGCGTGCTCGGGATTGCCGGCGGCGGCGTGCTGTCGTGGCTGCTGTATCGCGGACTGGTGGTGATCAGCCTCAAACGCCTGTTCTCGGTCACCACGTGGATGATCGCCGTACTCGCGGCGGGAATGGCCGGCCGCGCCGCCGCGATCCTGGCCGGTATCAACCTGATCCCGGCCTGGGGCTACGAGTTGTGGGACACCTCTTGGTTGGTCTCCGACGCAAGCCTTACCGGCCGGGCGCTGCAAGCGCTGACCGGCTACACCGACCGCCCTTTGGGCATTCAACTGTTTGCCTGGGTGGCCACTCTTACCTTGCTGGTAATGGGTGGCCGCCTTGTGCAGTCGCGCACGCCTGAACCGTCTTCCCCCACCCCGGAGCGTCACCCATGAAACACCTGCACAAACCCGTTGCCGCTGCACTGGTCCTGGCCAGCACCCTGGCTTTTTCCGCCGTCAGCCAAGCCCGTGAATACCCGATCGGCGGGCCGGTTCAGACCCACGACATGGAGATCGCTTCCTCGTACCTCACCGGGATCGAGATGGCGCCAATGCCACCGGGCATGGTCATGGACAAGGACTCGGTGCACCTTGAAACCGATGTGCATGCCACTGCCGACAACAAGTACGGACTGTCCAACGGTGAATGGGTGCCTTACCTGAGCATCTCCTATTCCCTGGTCAAGGAAGGCGCTCCGGACTACAAACAAATCGGCACGCTCCTGCCGATGGTTGCCAAAGACGGCGCCCACTATGCGAACAACGTGAAGATGGACGGCCCCGGCACCTATACCGTTGTCCTGCGCTACGAGAGCCCACAGATCAATGGCTTCTTCCACCACGTCGACAAAGAAACCGGCGTCCCCGAATGGTGGGGCCCGTTCACCGAGACCTTCACCTTCAAATACCCGCAGAAATAAACGGCAAAACACCTGCGGCACCCGATTAGCTGGTGTCGCAAACCCCATCGTGTCTGATAACGTGCGTCTATCGATTGCAGCCGGTATGCTTGGCCCGCAACCTCATGGACGCCCGCTATGACTCTTACAGAATTGCGCTACATCGTTACCCTCGCCCAAGAGCAGCACTTCGGCCACGCGGCCGAGCGTTGCCATGTCAGCCAACCGACGCTGTCGGTGGGCGTGAAAAAGCTTGAAGACGAACTCGGTGTGCTGATTTTCGAGCGCAGCAAGAGCGCCGTGCGCCTCACCCCGGTGGGCGAAGGCATTGTGGCCCAGGCCCAGAAGGTGCTGGAGCAGGCGCAGAGCATTCGCGAACTGGCCCAGGCCGGCAAGAACCAGCTGACCGCACCGCTCAAGGTCGGCGCCATCTACACCGTCGGCCCGTATCTGTTTCCGCACCTGATCCCGCAACTGCACCGCGTCGCGCCGCAGATGCCGCTGTATATCGAAGAAAACTTCACCCACGTGCTGCGCGACAAACTGCGCAACGGCGAGCTGGACGCGATCATCATCGCCCTGCCGTTCAATGAAGCCGACGTGCTGACCCTGCCGCTCTACGACGAGCCGTTCTACGTGCTCATGCCGGCCTCGCACCCGTGGACACAGAAAGACACCATCGACGCCGGCCTGCTCAACGACAAGAGCCTGCTGCTGCTCGGCGAAGGCCACTGCTTCCGCGACCAGGTCCTGGAAGCCTGCCCGACCCTGACCAAGGGTAATGACGGTGCCAAGCACACCACCGTGGAATCCAGCTCTCTGGAAACCATCCGCCACATGGTCGCGTCCGGCCTGGGCATTTCCATCCTGCCGCTGTCAGCCGTCGACAGCCATCACTACGCCCCCGGCGTGATCGAAGTACGCCCACTCACGCCGCCGGTGCCGTTCCGCACCGTGGCGATCGCCTGGCGCGCCAGCTTCCCACGGCCCAAAGCGATTGAGATCCTCGCCGACTCGATCCGCCTGTGTTCGGTCGCCAAGCCGACTGCCGCGAGCTAAGCCAGGGTATGACTGAGCTGTCGCAGGTGTCGGTGACGGCACTCAAGGGTGTCGGCGAAGCCATGGCCGAGAAGCTGGCCAAGGTTGGCCTGGAGAACCTCCAGGACGTGCTGTTCCACCTGCCCCTGCGCTATCAGGACCGCACCCGCGTAGTGCCCATCGGCCAGTTGCGCCCCGGGCAGGACGCGGTGGTCGAAGGCACCGTCAGCGGTGCCGACGTGGTGATGGGCAAGCGCCGCAGCCTGGTGGTACGCCTGCAGGACGGTACCGGAGGCCTCAGCCTGCGCTTCTACCATTTCAGCAACGCGCAGAAGGAAGGCCTCAAGCGCGGCACCCGTGTGCGCTGTTACGGCGAAGCGCGGCCGGGTGCATCTGGCCTGGAGATCTATCACCCGGAATACCGCGCCATCACCGGGGATGAACCGCCGCCGGTCGACACCACGCTCACGCCGATCTACCCGCTCACCGAAGGCCTGACCCAGCAACGCCTGCGCCAACTGTGCATGCAGACGCTGACCATGCTCGGCCCGAAAAGCCTGCCCGATTGGCTGCCCCAGGAACTGGCTCGCGACTATCAACTGGCGCCGCTGGACGATGCGATCCGCTACCTGCATCACCCGCCCGCCGATGCCGATGTCGACGAACTGGCGCTCGGTCATCACTGGGCCCAGCATCGCCTGGCCTTCGAAGAACTGCTGACCCATCAATTGTCCCAGCAACGCCTGCGCGAAAGCATGCGCTCCCTGCGTGCGCCGGCAATGCCCAAGGCCACGCGCTTGCCCGCGCAGTACCTGGCCAACCTCGGTTTTGCGCCGACCGGTGCCCAGCAACGCGTCGGCAATGAAATCGCCTATGACCTGAGCCAGCAGGAGCCCATGCTGCGGCTGATCCAGGGCGACGTGGGCGCGGGCAAGACCGTGGTCGCCGCCCTCGCCGCCCTGCAAGCACTGGAAGCCGGCTACCAGGTGGCGCTGATGGCGCCCACCGAGATCCTCGCCGAGCAGCACTTCATCACCTTCAAGCGCTGGCTCGAACCGCTGGGCCTGGAAGTCGCGTGGCTGGCCGGCAAGCTCAAGGGCAAGAACCGCGCGGCGGCACTGGAACAGATCGCCGGCGGCGCGCCGATGGTGGTGGGCACCCACGCGCTGTTCCAGGACGAAGTGCAGTTCAAGAACCTGGCGCTGGTGATCATCGACGAACAGCACCGCTTCGGCGTGCAACAGCGCCTGGCCCTGCGCCAGAAAGGCGTGGGCGGGCGGATGAACCCGCACCAACTGATCATGACCGCCACACCGATCCCGCGCACCCTGGCCATGAGCGCCTACGCCGACCTCGACACCTCGATCCTCGACGAACTGCCGCCTGGCCGTACGCCGGTCAACACCGTGCTGGTCACCGACACCCGGCGCGTGGAAGTGATCGAACGCGTACGCGGCGCCTGTGCCGAAGGGCGCCAGGCGTACTGGGTGTGCACGCTGATCGAAGAGTCCGAAGAGCTGACCTGCCAAGCGGCCGAAACCACTTACGAAGACCTCACCAGCGCCCTCGGCGAACTCAAGGTCGGGCTGATCCACGGGCGTATGAAACCGGCTGAAAAGGCCGCAGTGATGGCCGAGTTCAAGGCCGGCAACCTGCAACTGCTGGTCGCCACCACGGTGATTGAAGTGGGCGTGGACGTGCCCAACGCCAGCCTGATGATCATCGAGAACCCCGAGCGCCTGGGCCTGGCGCAACTGCACCAGTTGCGTGGCCGTGTGGGCCGGGGCAGCGCCGCCAGCCACTGCGTGCTGCTCTACCACCCGCCGCTGTCACAGATCGGCCGCCAGCGCCTGGGCATCATGCGTGAAACCAACGACGGTTTTGTCATCGCCGAAAAGGACCTGGAACTGCGCGGCCCCGGCGAAATGCTCGGCACCCGCCAGACCGGCCTGCTGCAATTCAAGGTCGCCGACCTGATGCGCGACGCCGACTTGCTGCCTGCCGTGCGCGATGCCGCACAGGCACTGCTGGAGCGCTGGCCGGACCACGTCAGCCCGCTGCTCAATCGCTGGCTCAGGCACGGGCAGCAATACGGCCAAGTGTGACGCCTGACGCACTTAAGCGACCAACAGTTGTATCAAGCTGGTTATACTTCGTGGACTGTAAGAAATTGGATCAGGCCATGTCAGAAGTTGCCCTCGCCACAGCCCCACTGACCGCCCCGCCGGTCATTCGGGCTCTGCTCGCCAAACTCGCCATCCCCTACACGGAAGTCGCCGAACTCCCGGGCCTGAATCCTGCGCAGAAGGTCCAGGCGGTGCTGTTGGAAGACGCGGTGGGCGCCCTGATGGTGCTGTTCCCGCAGAACCAGTTGCTCGACCTCAACCGCCTCGCCGAACTCACCGGCCGCCGCCTGACCGCTGTATCGCCGGATCGCGTCAAGCGCATGCTCGACAAACATGACCTGAGCCTGCTGCCAGGTTTGCCACCCCTTACCAGCTCGCCCTGCCTGTACGAAGGCAGCCTGCTCGACGAGCCGAGCCTGCTGGTGCATTCGGGTGAAGCAGGCCTGTTGCTGGAGATTCCCAGCGACGCCTTCAAGACGATGCTCACCAAGGCCAGCGCCGGCCACTTCGGCGAGCCGTTGAGCAATATCCGCCCCAACCTCGACCGCCCCAATGACGACCGCGAGGAAATCACCCAGGCGATGCAGGCGTTCACCGCGCGCCGTATCCAGCAACGCCTGGAAGCGACCATCGAGATTCCACCGCTGGCCGATACCGCGCAGAAGATCATCAAGCTGCGCGTCGACCCAAACGCCACCATCGATGACATCACCGGCGTGGTCGAGACCGACCCGGCCCTGGCTGCCCAAGTGGTGAGCTGGGCCGCGTCGCCGTACTACGCCTCGCCGGGGAAGATCCGTTCAGTGGAAGACGCCATCGTGCGCGTGCTGGGCTTCGACCTGGTGATCAACCTGGCGCTGGGCCTGGCCCTGGGCAAGACCCTGAGCCTGCCCAAGGACCACCCGCACCAGTCGACGCCGTACTGGCACCAGTCGATCTACACCGCCGCCGTGATCGAAGGCCTGACCCGTGCCATGCCCCGCGCACAGCGCCCGGAAGCCGGCCTCACCTACCTTGCCGGCCTGCTGCATAACTTCGGTTATCTGCTGCTGGCCCACGTGTTCCCGCCGCACTTCTCGCTGATCTGCCGTCACCTGGAGGTCAACCCGCACCTGTGCCACAGCTATGTCGAACAGCACCTGCTGGGCATCAGCCGCGAGCAGATCGGCGCCTGGCTGATGCGCTACTGGGACATGCCGGACGAACTGTCCACCGCCCTGCGCTTCCAGCACGACCCGACCTACGATGGGCAATACGCCGAGTACCCGAACCTGGTGTGCCTGGCCGTGCGCCTGTTGCGTAGCCGCGGAATCGGCTCCGGTCCGGATGAGGCGATTCCGGATGCGCTGCTCGAGCGCCTGGGGCTGAGCCGGGACAAGGCTGAGGAAGTGGTCGGCAAGGTGTTGGATGCCGAAGTCTTGTTGCGGGAATTGGCGTCCCAGTTCAGCCAGAACTGAATCTGTAGCCTGTTGGACCGCTATCGCAGGCAAGCCAGCTCCCACAGTTGACCGCATTCCAAAGCTGGAACTCGGTCGAATGTGGGAGCTGGCTTGCCTGCGATGAATCCACCTCGGTCTACCTGAAAACCCTACTTCTTTTTCTTCGGCTTCAAATACTTGGTCAACCCCTGGAACCAGATCACCAGCGCCGGGTTGCCCTTGATCTGGATCGACTTGTCCTGGATCCCCGTCATGAACGCCAGTTGCTTGTTCTTCGCCTGCATCGTGGCGAAGCCGTAGGCGGCATCTTTGAACGCAATGGCAAACGCCGGCGTCGGGTGCACACCCGAGCGGCTGGTGATGCGCTGGTCTTTGACGATGAAGTGACGGGCAACCTTGCCGTCGAGGGTCTGCAGCTGGAACGCCAGGTCTTTATCGCCCAACTGTTGCTGGAAGGCAGGATTGGTGCGGCTGGCTTTGCCCATCATCAGGCCCAGCACCCACAAGAGAAGACGGAATTTCATGCACACGGCCTCGATGTAATTATTGAGTGGCCGCAGCAGTTTAACGATTTGCAAAAAGAACGCCACCGATCTTGCGCATTAGCGGAAGATCGGCTGGCGTTTGACGCTTATAGCAGCATGTTACTTAAACGTTCGGGCAAGGAACCGGCGCCCAATCGGCCAGGTTCGGATCGCGGCAGCTGCCTTCGAGCTGAGCCTTGCCGGCGCTGGCGACCTTCTTGCTTTCATCTTGCTTGGTCTGGGCAGTCTGGAAGGTCTTCTCGGTGCTCACTGCTTCTGTGGGTACGGTTGGCAGAACCGGCTTTTTCGGCGGTTTGGCGCCTGTGCCTTTCTTCTTGCCCGATGTCACAACGGGTGTTGTGTCGGCCTTAGCCACGGTGACCACGTCAGTACGCTGTACGCCAACCTGTTGCAGGTCTTTCTCGTAGGCCTGGGTGTAGTTGTTCAGGTCTTCGGCGGCTTTACCGTTGACCGCGACGATCAGGTCATTGGACTCCTTCAGGCCCGAGACAATTTCCGCCAGGCGCTTACGGCCTTCGGTGTCGTTGACGGTCTTGGCCTTGCGGTCGGCCACCAGCTTGGTGAATGCGCTCTGGTAGCATTGTTGCGATGCCTTGGCGTAGGCGGTGCTGCGGTCGATGTCGGAGGCGCTTTTGTTCACGTCAGCCGCATACGAGGCAATACGCTGGTTGTCATCGGCGATCTGCTTCTGACGCTCGGTGTAGTAACCCGCCGCGCCGCCGGCCAGGGCGCCGCCCGCTGCGCCGATGGCGGCGTTACGGCCACGCTTGTCGGAGTCGCCGGTCAGCGCACCGAGCAATGCACCACCGGCAGCGCCGATGGCCGCGCCGGTCACGACCGACTTGGTCATGTTCGAGTCGGTGGCGCGCAAGTGCTGCACCGGCTCATAGCAGTTGGGGTAGTACTCGACCTTGGTGCTCGACGCGACCTTGGAGGCCGGCGATGTGGCGCAACCGGTCAGCACCGTGCTGAAGCCAGCCGCGATCAGCAGCAAATGACGCTTGGAAACCGCCTTACGGGAAAAAAGCATAGGTGTGTTCTCTTTTAAGTTTGACTTGCCCAGCACGGCCCACCGCCGCCTGAGTCCCTTCCAAGCTCGCTATACAGCCAGCGCTCATCGCTGACCGCTCGCTGCGAGCAATTCCTTTAAGATCGTTGCCGGGTCGGCCCGCTGTTGCTTGCGGTAGTTGCCGACATGGCGAACGAACAGTGTTGCGCGCGTCACCAGGCTCTTGCCGAGCACCGGCTTGCGATCCAACTCTTCCTTGATCCGTTGAAACTGCGCCTGGATCACCGCATCCGTGTAGCGCGTGCCGGTGGCCAGGTTGTCGATATAGATCGCCACCGCGCCGTCGAGGGCGCTGCGGCCATTGGCAATGGCCATGTCGAACAGTTGCGCGCTGGCCGCGTCCTTGTTGTCCAGGGCCTGCTGGCGACTCTTCTGCAGGTTGGCCAGGCGGATGTTGTAGTTGGCGATCGTCTCGGCCACCAACGCGGCCGACTGAATCAGGTTGCCCGCCGCTTCTTCGCGTTGCTGAGCGATCAGCGAGACGTTGCGCTTGAGCTCTTCGTTGACCAGCCCCAATTCGGCTTGCAGCTTGGGGTCGACGCTGGCGGCGATGATGCTGTCCAGGCGCTTGGTCGGGTCCTGGGCGTCGTCGATGGCGTCGGTCAGCGCGGCCAGGCGGCCCTCTTTCTGCCATTGGGCGAACAGCTCCTTGTAGCGCGAACGTGGCGCCGACAGCGCGCCGATCGCCACGCGAAAACCGGTGGTCTCGTTGCTCTGCTCGGTACCATCGGCGGCAAACAGCGGGTATTCGCGGCGCATGCCGGTGAACAGTGTGCCCTCGCCTTCCAGGTAATTGCCGCCCTTGACCACAAAACCGCCGTAGGTGCCCTGGCGACGTCCGGCGTGGACCAGTTGGAACGATTCCTGGACCATTTCCGCGGCGTTGCCGATCACGTCGAACAGGCCAATCGGGTTGGGCAATTTGGTGCCGATGGGCATCAGCCGCGCAGCCTGGCCGGTGCCACCGGCGACCTGGTTGAACACCGCGTAATCGCCGAGCGGGCCGTCGCTGTCGCTGCCGTCGACACGGCGCGGGAACAGGCGCCCTTCCAGGTCCTGGCGGCTTACCGCATGGCCACCGCGCGCAGCGAACTCCCACTCCACTTCGGTGGGCAGGCGCACGAAGCCCAGGCCGCCGTCATCCGCCGAGGAACCACGACCGCTGACCGGCAGCAAGTCGCGGTGGTATTTCATCAACCAGGCGCTGTACACCGCCGAGAAGCGCTCGGCTTCAAAACGTGACAGTTTCACCTTGGGCAAGCGCCCGGCCATGCCGGTCGGCGCGTCGCACGCCGGCGCCGGTTCGCCACTGGCCAGGGACTGCGCCTGGGACATCACCTGGGCGTACTGGCGCGCGGTCACTTCGTACTTGCCAATGAAGTAGAGCATGGGCTTGAGCGGGGTCTTGGCGTCGGTCTTCGGCATCAAGGGCGCGATGACTTTGTTCCAGTCCTTGGGCAGATCCTTGAGAGTGAACTGGCCGTTGATGAAGTCGCGGCGGTAGCCGGAAATAAACGATTGCTGGTAACCCGCCTCGCCTTCGGCAAAGGGGTAGCCGAGGCTGATCTCGCGGTCATCCAGGGTGCCCTGGGCCAGCACGTACGCGTAGCGAAACACCATGTTGCCTTCGCAGGGCAGCGGCAGGCTGACGTCGCCTTCCAACGGCTTGGGGTTGTCGAGCTTGTCACTTGCCTCGTCGGCCCAGGCCATCGAGGCCAGGGTCAGCGCCACACAGGCGCCCAGTAACTTATACATCTCTGATTCCTTCAGAAGCCTGGATACGCGCAACTCGCCAACCACCACACGCCGCCGCAATGGCGCTGACGCCGAGGACTGCAACCAGGGCCAGGCCGTAATGGCGCGCCAGCAGGTGGCTGGCGTACTCGCCCGGCACCTGCACGAATAATTCATTCAAGCCCGTCTCGGCCAGGCCATACAGACCGGCACTGAGTACGGCAGCAAAACCTGCGCTGTACAGCGCCTGTACCACCACGAACAACAACAGCCCACCGGTGGAAAACCCCAGCAGGCGCAACACTGACAACTCCCGCCGCTTGCGCGCCACGGCGGCCAGGGCGCCGGCAAAAATCGCCGCAAACGCCCCCGCCAACGCCAGCCCGCAGATCACCCAGAACACGATCGACAGGTTGCGGCTCAACGACTGCACCTGCGCGATGGTCTGCGCCTGGGTCGACACCAACAGATTCTGCCCGGCGAAGTACACCCGCAGCGGCTCCACATCGGTGAGGTTGCGGGCGTACAGGCGGAACGCCGGGTACACGCGCTGCTCACTCACACCCACGGCCTCCCCGTCCCAACCCAACGCCGGCACCGCGCGGCCATCACGGTAATCTTCCGCCGCTTCCAGCAACCCCAGGTCGGCAAACAAACCGTCACGGGCAAAGGCTTCCAGCGGCAACACCGCCAGCACCTGCACCCGCGTGCGCTGGGCTTCGACGCGCCCGGCCACTTGCCGTGCAAAGCTGGTTTCCAGCCAATCGCCAGGCCGCGCCGCGAGCTTTTCGGCGGCGGTGTGGCTCAGCACGATCTGGTCCAGGCCCTTGGGCACCGGCAGGCCGGCCAGCAGTGGATCACCGGACGCGGTCGGCAGCATCTCCAGGGCCAACGTGCCCACTTGCGCCGTCGCCGCAATCTGCCGCGTACGCGGTATGGCGAACGCCACTTCACTGCGCTCGCCCAGTTGCTCGATAAACGCCCTGCTGAATCGACCACCGCCCAGCGGAATAATTTCACGGGTGGCGGGGTCGGTCTGCAAACGTTCGGTCAAACTGCTAACCAGTCCAAACTTCAGGCCGAATAACACCAGCAGCGGCGCGATCACCGCCACCAGCGCCAGTACCGAACAGACCGACAGCCAGGCATCGTTGCGGTAATCCTGCCAGGCCAGCGACGCCACCAGTCCGATGCGCATCAGCACACCTCCCCGAGGGTGGCGGTGACGCCGCCATCGGTGTCGCGACGGCAACTGATGCGCCGCACCTGCAAGCCACTGGCGCGGGCCAGGGGCTCGTCATGGGTGGCGATCACACAGGCCGCACGGTGTTCACGGGCCTGGGCCAGCAATGCCTGCATCACGCGCTCGGCATTCAACGGGTCGAGGGACGCCGTCGGTTCGTCCGCCAGCACCAGTTGCGGCGCATGGGCCAGGGCACGGGCGCAGCTGACACGCTGGCGCTGCCCCACCGACAGCGCCGCCGGCTTCTTGGCCAACTGGTCGCTGATCTCCAACTGCTCGGCCAGGCGCGTCACGCTGCCATCGTCCTTCAAGCCCAGCAGTTGCCGGGACAAGGCGATATTGCCGCGCACATCAAGAAAGCCCAGCAGACCGCCGGTTTGCAGCACATAGCCCAAGTGCTGGCTGCGCAGCGCGGCCAGGCTGGATTGCTGATCGGCGCGCCACAGCCCGGCGATGTCCTGTTGATGAAATTCAAACTGCCCCACCTGATCCGGCGCCAAGACCAGCGCCAGCAGGTCGAGCAAGGTGCTTTTGCCGCAACCGCTGGGCCCGACAATCGCCACTTGCTCGCCCGCACGCAGCGCCAGCGCCGGGATCACCAGGCTATAGCGCTGGCTACCGACGCCCCGGCTCTTGTGCACCGCGTTCAGAGTGAGCATCACGGCAGCGTCGACAACGGCACGCGGTACAACGCATCGCCCGGCTCGGCATCGCCGAAACGGACCCAGTTGGCCAGGTCATTGTGGAAGGTTTCGTAGAGGCGGATTTTCGAATCCAGCTCGTCAATAAAGTCTTCCTGCTCGGCCACGCTCAACGACAACCACAAGTCCTGGGTCATGTTCAGCGACTTGCTGCGGTACGGCAGCCCTTCGAGGTATTCGCCGAGAATGCCGCCGTCGGCCAGATTGCCGCCCTTGCGCAGGGCCTGCGGGTCCCGGCTCATGTAGGCCGAGGCGCTGGCGATTTCCTGGAAGAAGTCTTTCGGTGAGGTCTGAGTCTTGCGCGCCGCGTCGACGATCAGTTTCAGCGACTGCTGCAGGTCGTTGAGCTGCAGCTTGGTCAGCATCACGCACACCTGGAACGCCGGCAGCGCCGGGTTGGTCAGGTCGCGGTCGGCGGTCCAGGCGCTGACCAGCTGCGGCGCCTGGCTCGCGGTTTTGCGACCGAGGAAATCCATGTGCATGGCATAGCCGACCGCCGCGGATTTGTCCGCCAGGCTCGGTGCGCTGTTCAGCAACGGCACCGGCTGCGGCGTGTTGCTGCGCACCTGGTGCACCAGGTTGGCGAACACCGTGCCGATCTCATCCACCCGCTCGCCGAGCTTGCGCACATCGCCACCGGGCACCGCGGTGTACAGGTCGCCAATCTGCGGGTTGGCGTCGGCAGTGAGGATGCGGTACTGGCTCTCGGCACCGGCGTGGGTTTTCTTGCCGGCGTCAGTGCGCAGGTGCAAGGCGTAGATCTTGATCTGCTTGCCCAGCGCGGCCTGGCGCACTTCAGCTTCGTTCATCTGGGTGGCGGCGAACGGGTCGTTCTTGCGCAGCGCACCGGCGTCGGTAACCAGCAGGATGATGCGCCCGCCATAACCGGACCAATCCATGCCGTCTACCGCCTGCATCACCCCGGCGAACGCATCTTCGTTGAAGGAGTGGCTGGACACGGTGGACGCCTTGACCTGGCGCGCCATGTCGAGGAAGCGTTGCGGATCGCGGCCCTGATCGAGGCTGATCAGGGTCTTGGCCACGTATTCCAGGCCCGGGGTTTTCTTGATGCTGCTGCGAAAACCGACCATGCCGAAGCTGACACTGTCCAACTCGCCGCGCTCGGCGATGCGGGTTTGCAACTCGTGCACCACATCGCGGATCTGGTCGATATAGGGCTGCATCGACACGGTGGTGTCCACCACCAGCACCACCGCCGTGCGAAAGGCGTCGGCGTTGGCATTCGTCACCGGCGTCGCGGGCTTGGCGGCTGCGCTGCTGCCGGGGTCGATGGAGGCCACATTGAGCAACTGCACTGGCTGGCCGTTTTCGTCGAAGCTCTCCTTGGAGTCGAAGATCGGCAACAGGTAGAACTGGTTCTGCGGAACGGCACTGGCGGCAGGTTCCAACGCCAGGATCTGGCTGTTGTCTTCGCTGTTTTTCTGCGCCTTGGCCAACACGCCTTTGGCGGCCGAAGGGTCAGCCAATAGTTTTTCCACCTCGCCGGATTGGCGCAGGAACATCACCGGAGCCCGGCCCGAGCGCTCGGTGAATTTCAGCACCAGGCTTTGCTTCCAGTCGCTGACCTGAGCGGCCGGCAACCAACCGTCGCTGCGCCCATCGGTGGCGGCACCGACGCGTACCCACGGGCTGCCGTCGACATCCTTGCGTTGGTACACGTAGAGCACGGAGAACGCCGGCAGGGCTTTGCCCGGCGCGCTGCCCGCATCGGTCGAAAGCTTGGCACCCGGCTTGCTGAGCACGCGCTGGAACAGGGTCTTCTTGCCGGCCATGAGCAGCGGGCGTTGGCCGCCATCCGCTTCGGCGACCGCTGGCGGCGGTGGCGTGACTTTCGGCACCTCGGCAGCGGGCGGTTTGACCACCGGCTTGTCGCTACCGCTCAACCACCAGTAGCTCGCACCGACAATCGCCAGTGCAACCGCCACTGCGACCGCCGCCAGCGCCAACACCGGCCCACGGCGCTGCTCGCTGTTCTGGGTCGGCGGCACCACCGGTTGGCGCACCGGCTGGGGTTTATCACTGGGAATCTCGATGGACTCCGGGGTAATGCCCGCCAGGTCGAAACTCATCGGAATCGGCAACGGCCGCACCAGGGTGGCTTCCGGAGAGTCCGCCGGCAGGTTGTCCAAGGCGCGCAACAGCGCCGCCGCATCCGGGAAACGCTCAGCCGGGTCCTTGGCCAACAGCTTGCGCAGCACGTCCTGATAACGGCCATGGTGCACCGGCAGTTCCGGCAGCGGTTCGGTCAGGTGAGCCAGCGCCGTGGAGAGTGCATCGGTGCCGGTGTAAGGCAGCTTGCCGACCAGAATCTCGTACAGCACCACGCCCAGCGCATACAGGTCGGCGCGGCCATCGATCTCTTGGCCCCGCGCCTGTTCCGGGCTCATGTAGCTGGGGGTGCCCACGGCAAACCCGGCCTGGGTGAATTGCGTGCGGTCATCCAGCGACTTGGCGATACCGAAGTCGGACAGCACCGCCGTGCCATCCGCGCGAAACAGAATGTTCGCCGGTTTTACATCGCGGTGCACCAGGCCCTGGGCGTGGGCATAGCCCAGCGCCGAGGCGATCTGGCGGATCAGCGTCACGCCCTGCTCCGGCGTCATGCCGGCGGCGATGCGCTCCTTGAGGGTGCCGTTGGGCAGGTATTCCATGGCCATGTAGTACAGCTCACCGACATTGCCGATGTCATGGATGGTCACCGTGTGCGGGTGGGACAAGCGCGCCAGGGTCTTGCCCTCGCGCAGGAAGCGCTCGCAGAAGGTTGGATCGGCCGCCAGCGCCGCCGCCATCACCTTCAGCGCCACCTTGCGCTCCAGCGAGCGCTGGGTCGCCAGGTACACGCTGGCCATGGCGCCTTCGCCGATCTCGCCTTCGATGTCATAACCGGGGATGACGATGTTCATGGCGATACCTTCACGACGATGGCGGTGATGTTGTCCGGCGCGCCCCGGTTGAGCCCCAGGTGCACCAGGCTGCGCACGATTTCGTCCGGCGCGTCGTGGCTGAGCACTTCGCGGATTTCATGGTCTTCGACGGTCTTGTTCAGGCCATCGCTGCACAGCAGGTAGCTGTCACCGGGAGCGATCAGCAGGTCGACCACCGCCAGATCCAGGTGGGCCTCCACGCCAATCGCACGGGTGACGATGTTGGCGCGCGGGTGCGTACGCGCGTCGGCTTCGCTGAGCAGGCCACTGTCCTGCAGGTCCTGGACGTAGCTGTGGTCGCGGGAGATACCTTCGAGCACACCGTCGCGCAGGCGGTACAAGCGACTGTCGCCGGCCCACAGGCACACACCGCGCAGGCCACGGGCGGCCAGTACCACCACGGTGCTGCCCATCATGGTTACGCCACGGTTGGCGGTTTCTTCGCGCACGGCTGCGTTAATGCGCTGCAGGTCGTTGCGCAGCGCTGCCGTGTATTCATCCAGCGAACGCCCCACCGGAACGCTGCGCAGGCTGTCGACGATCAGGCTGCTGACATAGTCGCCCGCCGCGTGCCCGCCCATACCGTCGGCCACCACCCACAGGCGGTTTTCCGGCAGGTCCAGGCAGGCGTCTTCGTTGACCTGGCGGACCATACCCACATGGCTTTTGCTCGCGGATTTGTACGTCGACCCCATCTACACCACACCTTCTTGTCCGAGCAAAAACTGCGCAAAATCGCTGGCGGCAGGCAGGCCCTGACACCGCAGCAAACCAGGGGAAATACGTTGCGAACCACGGCCCCACCACAGGCTGGTGCCTTCGCAGGCCTGTTCGGCCAGGGCGGTCATGCGTCCGTGGGGCACGGTGGCGGCCATCCGTTGCAGGCCGGCGAAACGGCTGTCCACGGCACGCGGCTCGCTCGCCGGCATGCCCAGGCTGTCGAGGCCGTCGTTGAAACCTTCAAAGGTGGCACCGGCCTCCAGGGTGCTGAGCAACAGCGCCTCGGCCTGCTCGAACCAAGTGTCCGGCCCGCCCACCAGGGAGGCCGGATTAGTGTCGTGGTCGAGCAACACCACCACCGCCAGCGGGAAGTAGCGCCCCACCCGGTCAATGCTCGGCATCACCACGCCCGCCGCTGCATCCGGCCCGCACACGCCCGGCGCCAGCACAAAGCGCCACAGCGGGCTGACCAGGTAAGTATTGAGCCATTCACCGCCGAGGCTGTTCTGACTGGCGAGCAAACCCTCCGCCAGCCAGCTGTCCCACGGGCCGATAAAGCTCTGGGGCAAGGCGCGGCTGACAAAGTCGCCACGGCTGGCCAACTTGCCGTAGAAACCCAGCGTCGTCATAGCCGCTCCGGCAGGCTGAAGCCACTGAGCACGCGGCTCTTGAACGGGTTGAAGGCGCTGTTGGCGCGCAACTCGTAGGCAATGCTCGCACCGTCGACGCGCAGGCGCAGGTTGAAGCGGTCCGGTGAATTGCCGGCGGTAAGATCCGACTGCTCCAGCAAGCGGAACCACGCCCACGGCCCGTCCAGGGTCACGCCGGAACGGCCACTGGCCGAGGGTGGCATGATGGAGATACGCACCACGCCTATGCTGCCGGGGTTCGGCCATTGCATCGCCACCGGGCGGCTGGGGCCATGGTCGTAGCTCAACTGCTGGCCGTCCAGGTCCAGCAGGAACTGGGTGATGGTCGGGTCCATCGACACGGGCTTGAGTTCGAACCGCACGATCGGCTGGGTGCCACCGGAGCGGAAGAACGCATCGCGGATCGTCGCGGCACGCTGGAAGGTTTGCAGCACGCCCGGAGCAATGCCCAGCTTCTGCGCCGCGCCCGGCTGCCAGCGCCAGGTCTGCGCGGACGTATCGACGTAAGGCTGCAGGTATTTGCGGAAGTAGTTGTCCATCACCCCGCCCACGCCGAAGAACTGGCCGAAGTCATCCAGGGTGGCGTCCCGTGCACTGCCCGGCGACATCGGGTAGCGCCCGGCCAGGGACTGGCGATACACGTTGACCACTTCGCTGACCCAGGCGGCGTTCAATTGGTTGCGCACGCCGCCCATCATGCTGTTGGTGGTGGAGTTGACCACCGACTTGACCATGCCCTGCACCAGCGGTGGCTGGCGCTCGGCATTCAGGCTGACTCGCGTGGCCGCAGCCGCCGCCTGGTTCTTCGCCTCGCCGAGCAACGCATCGCCGCTGGCGCCGACCATGGCGCTGACCTGCACATACAGCGCGTTCATGTCGGTGAGCAGGCCGTCGATGGCCGCCGGTTCGCCTTCGTTCTTGCTGACGATGCTGTTGAGCTGGGCGAAGTGCGCGGTCACCGGGTCCTCCGCCGCCGCAGGCGCATTGGCAGTCGGTTGTTCCTGGCCGAGCAGGCTGCCCAGGCGCTCCTTGAGCTTGTCGACGCCGCCTTCCACTGGCACGCCCTTGGCGGCCAACTGGCGTTCTTCGGCTTGCAGGTCGGTTTCCTTGGCCACCGCCACCAGCAGTTTTTTCAGCGGCGAGGTCGGGCCGGAAATCACCCGCAGCACATCAGCCGCCTGCGCCACGCTGGTGATCGGCACAAAGTCGATGTCCGCCAGCAACGCATCCCACTGGCGCTGGTAGTCCTGGAAATACAGGCGCCGCACATCGGCGGCCAGGCTCACCACGTTTTGCTGGTCGGCCTGTTCCTGGCCGAGCACCCACTGCTCTTCAGCGAGGGTGCCAGTCTGGTTCAGACTGCTCAGCAGGAACGCCTGGCGATAGCCCTTGGCGGTGAAGAACCCACTCAACGGCTCGCCCAGCGGCTTGCCGCTTTTGCGGCTGAACACCAGCGCGGCGTCACGGCCAGCGGCTTCGTTGAGGCGAAAGTCCGGAATGCCCTCGGGCAGTTTCTGGCGCTTGACCCGGTCATACACGCGCTGGGCCACCGGCAGTTGTTGCAACTGGCGGCGCAGGTCGTCGATCAGCCGTTGATCCAGGCGCGCGTTCGGCGGGTGGCGTTCGAACAGCGACTGCAAGTGCCCGGCCAATGCCTGGCGCTGATCCGCCGGCAGGTCGCGGGGCAGGTTGCGGTCCCAGTCCAGGGCGATCCAGGCCTTGATGAAGTCCGGGTCGTAATGCTCGGCGTCAGCCAGCATCAGGTAGGCCTTGAGGCCTTCGTAGAGGAAGTCGGAATTGCCGCCGCCGTGCAGTTGTTCTTCGATGCGCGTCACCAGGCGTGGCGCGAACACTGCGATCAGCAGCTTGCGGTAGACGCTGGCAGACTCGGCTTCAAGCATATCGCCCTGATACAGCCCCAGGCCTTCGGACCAGCTCGGCGAATCGCCCGCCAGGTTTTTCATGGCATTGAGCAACGGCAGCACGGCGAGCACTTCGCGCTGCGCCGGGCTCAGGTTCTGCACGGTCTGGCCCAGCGGCGCGACCTTCTGGTCGACCTGAGCGATGTACGCCTGGTTGGCGCGATAACTCACCCACCACAAACCGCTGACCACCACGACCAACGCCACAGTGGCGGCCAGCACACCCCGCGCAATCCACTTGCGCCGACGCTCGACCTTCGGGTTCACCCCCACCAGGCCACGCTCGGCAAACGCCACGGCGGTGAAGAGTTTTTCGATGAAGTAACTGCGCCCGGTGCCGCTCTGGCGCGCCAGGTGCTGGCGGTCCAGGTTCATGCTCTGGGCCATCGCGCCGATCAGGCGGTCGATCGGGCTGCCTTCCTGGGTGCCGCTGGTGAAGTACACGCCGCGCAGCAACACGCGCTCTTCAAAGGCGTTGGGTTTGAACACGCCTTCGAGGAAGCTTTGCAGGCAGTCCTTCAACGCGCCGAACTGCTGCGGGAAGCCGTAGATCAGGTCGCGCCGCGCCGGGTCGCGTTCCTGTTGCAGGCGTTCGACCAGGCGTTCGTTGAGGCGCTGTTCCAGCCCGGCGAACTCGCTTTGCAGGTGCGCCAGCGGGCTGTCGCTGTTTTTGCCATCGTCCAGGGCAAAGGTCATGCCCCACACCTGGGCGCGTTCTTCCTTGCTCAGGTTGTCGAAGAACTCCATGAAGCCCGGCACCAGGTCGAGCTTGGTCAGCATCAGGTAGATCGGGAAGCGCACACCCAGTTGGGTGTACAGCTCCTGGATACGCAGGCGGATGGCAGCGGCATGGGCGGCGCGTTCGGCGTCGGTGCCCAGCAACAGGTCCGACAGGCTGATGGCGATAAACGCACCATCGATGGGGCGACGCGAGCGCTGCTTCTTCAACAGGTCGAGGAAGCCCAACCACGCGGCCTTATCGACCGTGGAGTTGCTGTCCTGGGTGGTGTAGCGGCCGGCGGTGTCGAGCAGCACGGCTTGATCGGTAAACCACCAGTCGCAGTTGCGCGTACCGCCGACGCCACGCACGGCGCCGGCGCCCAGTTGCGCGGCCAACGGGAAATGCAGGCCGGAATTGACCAGCGCGGTGGTCTTGCCCGAACCCGGCGGGCCGATGATCACGTACCACGGCAGTTCGTAGAGGTTGCGGCGCTCATCGCCACCGAGCTTGGCCTTTTTCAGCAGGGCCAGGGCCTCGTCCATGCGCTGGCGCAGGGTGGTGAGTTCTTCGGCGGTGGCGACGCTGTTGGGGTCGGCCGGGGTTTCGGCGGCCAGGCTGCGCATCACTTCGGCGGCCTGACGCCGGGCCTGGATGATGCGGAACACGCGGTAGGCCAGCCATACCGCGAATACCAGGATGATCAGCGCCCAGCGCCGGCCTTCCGGTACCAGCATGTCGAGCAACGGCCCGACAAACCAGATGATCAGGCTCAGGGCAATCAAACCCAGCACGGGGATCACCCAGCGAATCATGAAACTGAAAAACGCCTTCACTCGACGCCCTCCGCCAATACGGTGATTTCAACCCGACGATTGCGGGCACGGCCTTCGGCAGTGGCGTTGGTCGCCACCGGCTCGGTGTCGCTGCGGCCCTCGGCACTGAAGCGCTCGGCCTGGCCGGTCTTGGCCGCCAGGATCTCCAGCACCGACTTGGCCCGCGCTTCGGACAGCGCCCAGTTGGACGGGAAGCGCAGCGTGGCAATCGGGCGGTTGTCACTGTGCCCGGTCACCCGCACCTGGCCCTTGACCTTGCGAATGGCGTCGGCGATACGCAGCATCAGCGGCTGGTAGTCGTCGACGATGCTGGAACTGGCGGAGGCGAACAGCTCATCGCCACGAATGGTCACCACGGAACGGTCGACCGCATCCTCCACCGCCACGCGGCCGGCCTTGATGTCTTCCACCAGGAAGCCCGCCAGGCGCGGGCGCTCGATGACTTTGGGCTGCGCCACCGGACGGTCGATGGCTTGCACCGGAATCTCGCCCAGGGCATGGATATTCTTGAACACCGGCTCGGCATCCGACGCCAGCTTCATGCGCAAGCCAAACAGCAACGCCAGTAACAACGCCAAGCCGATGGCCACGGCGATCCACGGCGGCATGAATTGCGCCAGGCGGTCGCGGGCCACGGTCACGCCGCGCCAGTGCGGTGACAGCTCACGCTCATGCTCGCCACGCGCACTGCGAATGGCTGCAGCAGTGCGTTCGCGCAGGGTCTCCAGCTGGCTGCGACCGTCGTTCATCACGCGGTAGCGGCCTTCGAACCCCAGGCACATGCACAGGTACAACAGCTCCAGCAGGTACAGGCGTTCCCGTGGGCTTTGCAGGCAGTGGTCCAACAGTTGGAAGACTTTCTCGCCGCCCCAGGCTTCGTTGTGCACGGTAATCAGCAGGCTCTGTTTGCCCCAGTCGCTGGTACTGCCCCAGGGCGTGCTCAACACCGCCTCATCCAGCGCAGTGCACAGCGCGTAACGCGCCAGCAGCACTTCGTTGCGGGCGATGCCGGCAGCTTCGGCACGTTCTTCGAACTGGCGCAGGTAGGCCAACAGCTGTGCGCGCAGGCTGGCCGGCGCCGGGTGCGCGATGGTGTTGCGCAGGCGCGTCAGCAGCGCCAGCAGCGGGCCGGCGGCGCTTTCCAGCGGGTTGAGGCCGTTGCTCTTGCCGGTGAGCATCGGCGCGGCCGGCATGGCCAGGGGTGAAGGTTCGGTACGCACAGGTTCCGGCGCCCGGCCACCCGGACGCGGCATGAACTGGGTGCGGTCATCATCATTGGGATGCATCGCGGATTATCCTCGGATCGCCCAGAAGGCCAGGTTCAAGCCCGGGAACTGCCCGGCGATATGGAAGGCAAAACCGCCGGAATTACCCAGCTGTTGCCAGGCCTCGCTGCCGCGATCCAGCTCGTAATAGGTCGAGCCGGCGTGGTACGGCAGTTGGCGTGGCGCCACCGGCAGCGGCAACAGGGTGATGCCCGGCAGTTGCAGGTTGACCAGATCGCGGATGTGCTCCACCGAGCCGACTTTGCTCTGCTGGCCGAAGCGTGCGCGCAGGGTTTCGCCGGGCACATCGGCGCGCACCACCAGGATGAAACTGGCGTTGTCGAGCAGGGTCTTGTCGGCCAGCATCGCCACGTGCACACCGTAGGCTTTCTCGACAATCGGAATCGGCGTGGCCTTGCTGTCGATCAGCATCGACAGCGCTTCACGCAATGCCGCCATCACCGGCGCGAAGCTCAGGGCCAGGTCGTCGTGCTGGTACTGCGGGTATTCCTGGGGGCGACGGCCGGAGGTGGAAAAGGTCGAGAACTCGCCGGCCAGGCTCACCAGTTCGCTGAAGAAGCGCTCCGGGTGCAGCGGGCTCAACTGGCTCAAATGCTGGACCAGCGGTTGGGCGCGGTTGACCAGTTGCAGCAGCATGAAGTCGGCGATCTCCGACGCGCCACCGGCGCCCGATGCCACCACCCGCCCCGCCAGGGCTTCGCCGCGCTGGTGCAGCAGGCCGAGCAGTTCGCTGCGAAAGGCACTGAGCGGTTTGCTCGCGGCCACGTCCAATACCGGCGGGATGTAGGTATCGTCGAGCACCAGCGCACGGTCGGCGCGCTTTTCCTTGATGCGCACCAGGCCCACGGCGGCGTAATCGCTGATGCCATCCTGGGCGGTGAGCAGGCGCAGGGCGCGGGAGCCCACGGCCACCGGTGCGCGGTTTTCGAAAGGTGCGTTGTCATCGCGCACTTCGCGCACCTGGCTCACATAACGCGCAGCCTCCAGGGCTTCGCCTTCATCCACGGTATCGCGGGCGCCGGCGCGCTTGAGCGGCAGAGCCAGGTACACCAGGCCGTCGCGCAGGTTGTCGTCGATGTTCAGCGGGCTTGGTGCCAGATCATCCTGGGGGATATGGAACGGCGTGCCATCGGGCAACAGGCCACGCGCCGACACGATCGCCAGCTTGCCCTGGGCCAGCAGGCCCTGGTCGATCAGCAGCTCGGAAAACCCCCAGGCGCCTGCGGACAACGGGCGGCTGCGGGCATCGATCAGGTTTTCCAGGTAACGGTCATGCTGCTGGAAGTGCTGCGTTCCGATGAACATGCCTTCCGACCAGACCACGCGATTGTTCCAGGACATGGGGGCTCCGATTGCTTCTTATTGGGCAGGGCTGGATGGGGTGACCACGACGTCGGCGCGCACGGCACGCACATCGAGGCTGATCTGGTATTCGGTGTACTGGCGCGCCGGCACATTGATCACTGTGCGCCATTGCGCGCGGTCCAGCTCGCGATAGCCCACCAGCAATCCGATCTGGCGTGTGGACGGGTCGAGATCGCGCTGGATGCTCAGTTGCTCGCCGGGTTGCACCATCACTTCGTCCTGGTCCAGCAGGTCCAGGCCCAGTGTGGATTGCGCACGGTCCGCCAGGGCGAAGTAATCGGAGCGGGCGAAGGTGGCGGCGTTTTTCAGTTCGAAGATGCGCACCCGCACCGGGGCGGCCTGGCCGTTGGCGCCGGGGTTAAGCCCGCTGATCGCATGAAAGTGCAGCTCGACGGCGGCCGTATCCACTTCGGCCTCGGCGGCTGTTTCGGGTTTGGCGGCGTCTTTGGCACACGCCGTCAGCAGCAGCAAGGTGGCAGCTGCGAGTAAAAACCTGGGAATCATCCTGCGTCCTCAATGACGTACTTAGCTATCCGTTAAATCCATGTGGTGCGGTTCAGCGTCGCTGTCGTGCGCTGTGTTCTTCGTAGGCTCGGCTGAATTCGCGGCCGAACAGGTCCTGGAAATCTTCCTGGGCCTCGCGGGAAATATTGCTGTAGAGCTCGGTGAACTGCTGCCAGTACTGGGCCTGGCGCGAGCCATTGAAAATGCTCGACAGCCCGCCGGGCTTGCCCATGCGCTCCTCCAGTTGGGCCGGTTCGAAGCGACTGAGCAGGTGCTTGATCGCCGCTTCCACGCCGGCCATCACCGCCAACTGGTGGGCGCGCAGGTCGTTGAAACTGTCGCGCACGGCGACGTCCGGTGCCATAAACGCCTGGTTGCCGTGGCGCAGGAGCAGCAGTAACGCTTCGTCGGCATTCGGGGCGAATTTCAACGGATTGTTTTCCGCCGGCTGAATCATGGTCTGCTGCATACGGAACTCGCCCTTGAGGCTGGCACGGGCCCGCAGCACGTCGATCAGGCCTTCGACCATCAGGCGGTAGCTGCGGCCGATGCTTTCCATCTGGGCCTCGGCCTGGGCTTTGTCCAGGCGCAGTTGGTCCAGGCCCGCACCGCGCAGGAAGGCTTGCAGCAGGTCGGGTTGCTGGCTGTCGGCCACGGGAGGCGGGGGCTCGACCACGGGGGGCGGCTGGATGACCGGTGGTGGCGCAGGTGGTGGCGCAGCGCTGACGACGGGTGCTGGCGTGTCGCCAAACAGGTCCCAGTCTTCGGGAATCACCGCGCCCGACACCACCGGCGGTGTCACTACCGGCACGGCCACTGGCGTCGGTGGACGGAAGTCATGTTGCTCGGAAGGCACATGATCCGCCACGGTGGGCGGCGGCACAGCGGTGGGGCTGAGGAAGTCGAACAGGTCCGGCAGCGTGTCCATCGATGAAGCGCCCTGGAACTGCGGCGCGATCACAGGGGTGGAAACAGGCACGGGCTTATTCGACACGGCGCCCATCAGCGCTTCAAAGCTGTTCGGCAACTCGCCGGCAAACGGCTGGCTGTCGACGACCTGTACGTTGAAATCGATACGCGCCTGGATCTCGTAATCGCCGATGCGGATCAGCTCGCCATCTTGCAACAGCTCGCTGTTACCCCTGCGCAAACGAATGCCGGCGTTAACCAACTCCACCCCGTTGGTACTGTTATCAGTTAAATAATAACGGCCATCTTTGTACTGAATAACGCAGTGCTGCGAGGAGACCAGACGCTCAGGATCAGGCAATACCCAGTCATTATCCGAGCTGCGGCCGATAGCCATCGAGCCCTGATTCATGGACTTTTCGGAGCACTGCCCAGGGGTAATCTTGTGATAACTAGTGATAGTCAAACACAGCGACATCTTGCCTCCTTGCTGATACTTCGCGCGCGGTCGATTCCCGGGACAGCGCTTCCCGGGATATCCCCATCAGGTCGAGCAATCGACCGTCCAAAACCTGCCAATACCAGCATGATCGCTGATCTTAACTGGGCTCTATGACAAAAATCCTGTACCAGTACATCGTTCGACCCACTAGTCGCGCAGGTTGTTAAGCACCGCACATCTGTCACAGAGGGCGAATAGCTTACCTTGACAAGGCATAAGTACTACACCAAAAATGCACAACTTCTTGAATACCAGTGATGGCACATTAGTGGCGTCTTGCTTATATGACCAAGAAAACATGCAAAGTTCCTTGCGCAACTAATGCATGAATTGCCCGCCATCTAACGGGCTGATAGGGAGATCAAATTCAGTGGATGTGCCGTTGCTGCTCACCGCCGTTTCCGCGACTTCGCCCTGTGGCGAAGACATGGAATATGACGCGCAATTTCTGCAATTGGAGCGTGATGCCAAGGGCCAACCCGAGCGCAGCATGGGCGACTCGATCCTGCCCGCTGAACCGCCGGAATGGCGCAGCATCCAGCAGCAAAGCCTCGACTTGCTCGCGCGCAGCAAAGACCTGCGCATCACCCACTTCCTGTTGCAAAGCGCCCTCGCCCTCCAAGGCGTGGCCGGCCTGGCCGAAGCGCTGACGCTGATCGATGCGTTACTGCGTGATTACTGGTCCGACCTGCACCCACGCCTGGACGCCGACGACGATAACGACCCCACCGTACGCATCAACGCCCTCACCGGCCTGACCTGCGACACCAACATCCGCCTGCTGCGCGAAAGCATCCTCACGCGCTCGCGCACCTTCGGCCCCGTGAGCCTGCGTGCGGCGCTCAACGCCAGTGGCCTGTTGAGCTTCCCCGATGAACAACTCGGCGCGCAGCAGCTCAACGCCGCGTTCCTCGACAGCGACCCCGAGCAGCTACAGGCCACCCGCGACGCCCTGATCGCGGCGCGGGCGGCGTGCGAAGCCATCGAACAACAGGTCAACGATCAGGTCGGTTCGGCCCAGGGCGTGGACCTCAGTGCCTTGAAGCAGCCGCTCAAGCAGGCGTTGCAGATACTCAATCAAGCGGTGCCCGGCGCCGCCGGCAGCAGCGAACCCGAGGCCGTCAGTGACGACAATGCCCCCTCGGCCGACTTCGCCGCCGCCCCCGCAGCACCGCGTCCCGTTGGCGATATCGCCAGCCGCGACGATGTGTTGCGCAGCCTCGACAAGATCCTTGCGTACTACACCCGGCACGAGCCTTCGAGCCCGCTGCCGGTACTGTTGAACCGGGCGAAGAATCTGGTGCACGCCGACTTTGCGGCCATCGTGCGTAATCTGATTCCCGACGGCATGTCCCAATTTGAAAACCTGCGCGGGCCGGACGGCGAGTAAGCCATCCGACTGTGCAGTAACAACACCGTCGCTCAAGCGACCAGGAGCAGCAACGTGGCGAAGCAAAGTTCTCAGAAATTCATCGCGCGCAACCGTGCGCCTCGAGTGCAGATCGAGTACGACGTCGAGCTCTACGGCGCCGAGAAAAAGGTCCAGCTGCCCTTCGTAATGGGTGTGATGGCCGACCTCGCCGGCAAGCCTGCCGAGCCGTTGGCGCCGGTGGCCGACCGCAAGTTCCTTGAAGTGGACGTCGACAACTTCGACTCGCGCCTCAAGGCCATGCAACCGCGCGTGGCGTTTCACGTACCGAACGAGCTGACCGGCGAAGGCAACCTGAGCCTGGACATCACCTTCGAAAGCATGGACGACTTCAGCCCGGCCGCCGTGGCCCGCAAGGTCGACTCGCTGAACCAACTGCTCGAAGCCCGCACCCAGCTGGCCAACCTGCTGACCTACATGGACGGCAAGACCGGCGCTGAAGAAATCATCATGAAGGCGATCAAGGACCCGGCACTGCTGCAAGCACTTGCCAGCGCGCCTAAGCCTGCAGGGGACCAGTAATCATGACTGACAATACCGCCCGCGAAGGCTCCCAGATCCTGGGCACCCAGACCGAAGAAGCCAGCGAGTTCGCCAACCTGCTGCTGCAAGAGTTCAAGCCCAAGACCGAGCGCGCCCGCGAAGCCGTGGAAACCGCCGTGCGCACCTTGGCCGAACAGGCCCTGGCGCAAACCGACCTGGTGTCCAATGACGCGATCAAGTCGATCGAATCGATCATCGCTGCCATCGACGCCAAGCTGACCGCCCAGGTCAACCAGATCATCCACCACCCGGATTTCCAACAGCTGGAAAGCGCCTGGCGTGGCCTGCACTACCTGGTCAACAACACCGAGAGCGATGAGCAGCTCAAGATCCGCGTGCTCAACATCTCCAAGCCGGACTTGCACAAGACCCTGAAGAAATTCAAGGGCACGGCATGGGACCAGAGCCCGATCTTCAAGAAGATGTACGAAGAAGAATACGGCCAGTTCGGCGGCGAACCGTACGGCTGCCTGGTGGGCGACTACTACTTCGACCAGTCGCCACCGGACGTGGAACTGCTGGGCGAGCTGTCCAAAGTCTGCGCCGCCATGCACTCCCCGTTCATCGCTGCGGCCTCGCCGACCGTGATGGGCATGGGCTCGTGGCAAGAGCTGTCGAACCCGCGCGACCTGACCAAGATCTTCACCACCCCGGAATACGCCGGCTGGCGTTCGCTGCGTGAATCGGAAGACTCGCGCTACATCGGCCTGACCATGCCGCGCTTCCTGGCGCGCCTGCCGTACGGCGCCAAGACCGACCCGGTGGAGGCCTTCGCCTTCGAAGAAAACACCGACGGTGCCGACAGCTCCAAGTACACCTGGGCCAACGCTGCCTACGCAATGGCGGTGAACATCAACCGCTCGTTCAAGCACTACGGCTGGTGCTCGCGCATCCGTGGCATCGAGTCCGGCGGTGAAGTGGAAAACCTGCCGGCCCACACGTTCCCGACCGATGACGGTGGCGTGGACATGAAGTGCCCGACCGAAATCGCCATCAGCGACCGTCGTGAAGCGGAGCTGGCGAAGAACGGTTTCATGCCGCTGCTGCACAAGAAAAACACCGACTTCGCCGCGTTCATTGGCGCGCAGTCGTTGCAGAAACCGGCCGAGTACGATGACCCGGACGCCACCGCCAACGCCAACCTGGCCGCGCGCCTGCCGTACCTGTTCGCCACCTGCCGTTTCGCTCACTACTTGAAGTGCATCGTGCGCGACAAGATCGGCTCCTTCAAAGAGAAGGACGAGATGCAGCGCTGGTTGCAGGACTGGATCCTCAACTACGTGGACGGTGACCCGGCGCACTCCACCGAAACCACCAAGGCCCAGCACCCATTGGCTGCCGCCGAAGTGATCGTGGAAGAAGTCGAGGGCAACCCGGGGTACTACAACTCCAAGTTCTACCTGCGCCCGCACTACCAGCTCGAAGGGCTGACGGTGTCGCTGCGCCTGGTATCGAAGCTGCCTTCGGCGAAAAGCGCCTAAACCACCGATGAGCTAGCTCTTCTGTGGGAGGGGGCTTGCCCCCGATGGCATCACCGGGGTGTAACTGACACACCGAGGTGCCTGCATCGGGGGCAAGCCCCCTCCCACACAAAAGCACTGCCCATTTGGAGTTAATCAAATTTAGTGGCTTGGGCCACACAGGGAGAAAACATGGCTGTTGATATTTTCATCAAGATCGGCGACATCAAGGGCGAGTCCATGGACAAGTCCCACAAGGACGAAATCGACGTGCTGAACTGGAGCTGGGGCATGGCCCAGTCCGGCAACATGCACGTGGGCGGCGGTGGCGGCGCGGGCAAGGTTAACATCCAGGACCTGTCGCTGACCAAGTACGTCGACAAGGCTTCGCCGAACCTGATGATGCACTGCGCCAGTGGCAAGCACATCGACAAGGTCAAGCTGACCGTGCGCAAGGCCGGTGGCGAAAGCCAGGTCGAGTACATGGTGATCAACCTGGAAGAAGTGCTGGTCACCTCGCTGAGCACTGGCGGTTCGGGCACCGATGACCGCCTGACCGAGAACGTCACCCTGAACTTCGCCCAAGTGATGGTCGACTACCAGCCGCAGAAAGCCGACGGCACCAAAGACGGCGGCGCGATCAAGTTTGGCTGGAATATCCGTTCCAACACCAAGCGCTGATAGCCCTGGTGGCCGTGGCGCCATGCCACGGCCCCTGGTTTTTTGTCCCTCTCGCAACCCGTCCGTGGAGCTGCTTTGGTGATCACTGAAATCGCTTCCCGCGACCGTCTGCAACCGTCCCTGTTGGACCGGCTGACGGACGACGATCCAACCAATCCCAAGGAAAGCGCCGACAAACGCGTGCTGTCCCTGACCCAATTGAAAGCCTCGGTACTGCGTGACCTGGCGTGGCTGCTCAACACCACGTCGTTGCTCGATGCCGATGCCACGCTGCACACCCCGGCCGGCACCTCGGTGGTCAATTACGGCCTGCCGGCGCTGGCGGGCAACAGCGTTTCCAGCGTGGATATCAAGGCGCTGGAAGCGTTGATCTACCAGGCCATCGCTACCTTTGAGCCACGCATTCTGCGCCATACCCTGCGTGTCAAAGCTCGTGTCGGCCATGGCGAGATGAATCACAACGCCCTGAGTTTCGAGATCGAAGGCGACCTATGGGCGCAGCCGGTGCCGTTGCGCCTGTTGCTGCAAACCGACCTCGACCTGGAATCCGGCCACGTACGCGTGGTCAATGCCGACCAGCGGAGGCGCCCATGAACCCGCGCCTGCTGGAGCTGTACAACCAGGAACTGCACCACGTGCGCGAAAGCGCCGCGGAGTTCGCCAAGGAATACCCGAAGATCGCCAGTCGGCTGACCCTGTCCGGTATGGACTGCGCCGACCCGTACGTCGAACGCTTGCTCGAAGGCTTTGCCTACCTCACGGCCCGCGTGCAGCTCAAGCTCGACGCCGAGTACCCGACCTTCACCCATAACCTGCTGGAAATCGCCTACCCGCACTACCTGGCACCCACGCCGTCGATGACCGTAGTGCAATTGCACACCGACCCGGACGAAGGCTCGCTGGCCAGTGGTTTCCCGCTGCCCCGCGATACCGTCCTGCGCGCCGCCCTGGGCCGCGAAACCCAGACCTGCTGCGAGTACCGCACCGCACACCCGGTGACGCTGTGGCCGTTGCAGGTGAGCAACGCCGAGTACTTCGGCAACCCCGCCGCTGTGTTGGGCCGCCTGGCCGCCAGCGAGCCGAAAGCCAAGGCCGGCCTGCGCCTGACCCTGCGCACCGGTGCCGAGCTGCCGTTCAACAGCCTCGACCTGGATAATCTGCCGCTGTACCTCAGTGGCGCCGACGAGCAACCCTTCCGCCTCTACGAGCAACTGCTGGGCAACGCCTGCGCGGTGTTTGCGCGCAAGCCGGGGGGCGATTGGGTCGAGCGCCTGCCCCAGGACGCGTTGCGCTCCCGAGGCTTCGACGACGCCGACGCGGCCATGCCGGTGGTGGCGCGGGCCTTCCAGGGCTATCGCCTGCTGCAGGAATATTTCGCCCTGCCCCACCGCTTCCTGTTCGTCGATTTCGCCGAGCTGAGCCGAGCGGTCAAGCGTTGCGACGGCCAGGAGCTGGAACTGATTGTGCTGTTCGACCGCCACGAACCGAGCCTGGAAGGCAGCGTCGGCGCGGCGCAGTTCCTGCCGTTCTGTACCCCGGCGATCAACCTGTTCCCCAAGCGCGTGGACCGTATCCACCTGTCCGACCGGGTCAACGAACACCATGTAATCGCCGACCGCACACGTCCGATGGATTTCGAGATTCACTCCTTGAGCGGCATTACCGGCCACGGCACCGGGCCGGAGCAGCCGTTTTTGCCGTTCTACGCAGTGCGCGATCCTTCGCGTTATGGCCGTGACCAGGCCTATTACACCGTGCGCCGCGAGCCGCGTGTGCTGTCCAGCGACCAGCGCCGCAACGGCCCGCGCTCCACCTATGTGGGCAGCGAAACCTTTGTCAGCCTGGTGGACAGCCGGCAGTCGCCGTACCGCCACGACCTGCGCCAGCTCGGCGTGACCGCGCTGTGCACCAACCGCGATCTGCCGTTGTTCATGAGCGTGGGCAACGGCAAGACCGACTTCACCCTGGCCGACAGCGCGCCGGTATTGTCGGTGCGCTGCGTGGCAGGCCCGAGCCGCCCGCGCCCCAGCCACGCCCATGACGCCAAGGCCTGGCGCCTGATCAGCCAGCTCTCGCTCAACTATTTGTCCCTGAGCGAACAGGGCCAGGGCGCCGGCGCCTTGCGCGAACTGCTGCGCCTGTACGGCGACAGCAACGACGCCGCGCTGCAATTGCAGATCGAAGGCCTGCGCGACGTCAGCAGCAAAGCCGTGACCCGCCGCCTGCCGATGCCCGGCCCGATCGTGTTTGGCCGCGGCCTGGAGATCACCCTGGAATTCGATGAAAACGCGTTTCGCGGCACCGGTGTGTTCCTGCTCGGTGCGGTGTTGGAACGCTTCCTGGCACGCTACGTGTCGATCAACAGTTTTACCGAGACGGTGATCCGTACCACCGAACGCGGCGAGATCATGCGATGGAAAGCCAAGCCCGGACGTCGTCCGACCCTGTGAGTACCCTGGATGCGATGCACCAGGAGCCCTGGGAATACGATTTCTTCCAGGCGCTGCGGCGTATCGAGTGCGAATCGCCGGAGCTGCCGCGCCTGGGCCATTCCCTGCGCCTGGCGGATGACCCGCTGCGCCTGGGGCAACAGGCCGATTGCACCTTCGCCCCGGCCACGCTGGCCTCGGTCGACCCCGGCGGCGACGGCAAGCCGGCGCGCCTGGAGCAGTTCTTCTTCGGCCTTGGCGGCCCCAACGGCCCGTTGCCGCTGCACATCACCGAGTACGTGCGCGAGCGTCAGCGCAACAATGCCGACAGCACCAGCAAGCAGTTCCTGGATGTGTTCCACCATCGCCTGCTCAGCCTGTTCTACCGGGCCTGGGCCGAGGCGCGGCCAACGGTCAGCCACGACCGCCCGGACGATGACTACTGGTCGGCACGCCTCGCTGCGCTGAGCGGCCGGGGCATGCCGAGCCTGCTGAATCAGGGGCTGATCCCGGATACCGCGAAGCTGCATTACAGCGGCCACCTGTCGGCGCAAACCCGCTACCCGGACGGCTTGAAGGCGATCCTCAGCGAGTACTTCGGCCTGCCGGTGGAGATCGAAGAGTATGTCGGCCAATGGCTGGAGCTGCCCGAACGCAGCCGCGTGAGCGTCAGCGCCAACCGCCTGGGCGTGGACTTTTGCCTGGGCAGCTTCGTGTGGGACCGCCAGCACAAATTCCGCATCCGCCTGGGCCCGCTCACGCTGGATGACTACATGGGCATGCTGCCCGGCCACCAGCCGTTCAACGAGCTGGTGGCGTGGGTGGCCGAGTACCTGGGCCATGAACTGGACTGGGACCTCAACCTGGTGTTGCAACAACCCGAAGTCCCGGCGCTGCAACTCAACGGCCAGTTCCGCCTGGGCTTCAACACTTGGCTCGGTAAACCCGAGCATGACGCCAACGACCTAATCCTGGCCCGGCACTACGCCGACCACGCCACCACCTCAAGGAATCCAGAGCATGGGTGAAATCAGTCGCGCCGCACTGTTCGGCAAACTCAACAGCGTGGCCTACAAAGCCATCGAAGCCGCCACCGTGTTCTGCAAACTGCGGGGCAACCCGTATGTGGAACTGGCCCACTGGTTTCACCAGTTGCTGCAACTGCAGGACTCGGACCTGCACCGCATCATCCGCCAGTTCAACGTCGAACCGGCGCGCCTGGCCCGCGACCTCACCGAGGCCCTGGACCGCCTGCCGCGTGGCTCGACGTCGATCACCGACCTGTCGTCCCATGTGGAAGAAGCGGTAGAACGCGGCTGGGTCTACGGCAGCCTGATGTTCGGTGAAAGCCAGGTACGCACCGGTTACCTGGTGCTGGGCATCCTGAAGACGCCAAGCCTGCGCCACGCGTTGCTGGGCTTGTCTGCCGAATTCGACAAGATCAAGGCCGAAGCCCTGAGCGAACGCTTTGACGAATACGTCGGTGATTCGCCGGAGAATGCGTTGAGCGCCAGCGACGGTTTCAATGCCGGCGCCGTACCCGGCGAAGCCAGCGGCGCGATGGCGCCGAGTGCAATGGGCAAGCAGGAAGCGCTCAAGCGCTTCACCGTCGACCTGACCGAACAGGCGCGCAGCGGCAAGCTCGATCCGATTGTTGGCCGTGATGAAGAGATCCGCCAACTGGTCGACATCCTTATGCGCCGCCGCCAGAACAACCCGATCCTCACCGGTGAAGCCGGGGTGGGCAAGACCGCCGTGGTCGAAGGCTTCGCCCTGCGCATTGTCGCCGGCGACGTGCCGCCAGCCTTGAAAGACGTGGAACTGCGCAGCCTCGATGTGGGCCTGCTGCAAGCCGGCGCCAGTATGAAAGGCGAGTTCGAGCAGCGTCTGCGCCAGGTTATCGAAGACGTCCAGGCCTCGCCCAAGCCGATCATCCTGTTTATCGACGAAGCCCACACCCTGGTGGGTGCCGGTGGCGCCGCCGGAACAGGTGATGCCGCCAACCTGCTCAAGCCGGCCCTGGCCCGTGGCACCTTGCGCACCGTGGCCGCCACCACCTGGGCCGAGTACAAGAAACACATCGAGAAAGACCCGGCCCTGACTCGCCGCTTCCAGGTCGTGCAAGTCGCCGAACCGTCGGAAGACAAGGCGCTGCTGATGATGCGCGGCGTGGCCTCGACCATGGAAAAGCACCACCAGGTGCAGATCCTCGATGAAGCCCTGGAAGCGTCGGTGAAGCTGTCCCACCGCTACATCCCGGCGCGCCAGTTGCCGGATAAATCCGTGAGCCTGCTGGACACCGCCTGTGCTCGCGTCGCTATCAGCCTGCACGCGGTGCCGGCCGAAGTGGACGACAGCCGTCGTCGTATCGAGGCGTTGGAAACCGAGCTGCAGATCATCGCCCGTGAGCATGCCATTGGCATTGCGATTGGTGCACGTCAGACCACCACAGACGCGCTATTGAGCGCTGAACGTGAGCGCCTGGCCACCTTGGAAAGCCGTTGGGCCGAAGAGAAAACCCTGGTCGATGAGTTGCTGGCGACCCGTGCAACGCTGCGCGAAAAAGCAGGCGTTGTGGACAGCGGCAACGATGAGTTGCGTGCACAGTTGGTCGACCTGCAACAGCGCCTCACCGAACTGCAAGGCGAAACCCCGCTGATCCTGCCCACCGTGGATTACCAGGCCGTGGCCTCGGTGGTCGCCGACTGGACCGGCATTCCGGTCGGTCGCATGGCGCGCAATGAACTGGAGACGGTGCTCAACCTCGACCAGCACCTGAAGAAACGCATCATCGGCCAGGACCACGCCCTGCAGATGATCGCCAAGCGCATCCAGACCTCCCGCGCCGGCCTCGACAACCCGAGCAAGCCAATTGGCGTGTTCATGCTCGCCGGCACCTCGGGCGTGGGCAAGACCGAAACCGCCCTGGCCCTGGCCGAAGCCATGTACGGCGGCGAGCAGAACGTCATCACTATCAACATGAGCGAATTCCAAGAGGCGCACACGGTGTCGACCCTCAAGGGCGCGCCACCGGGCTATATCGGCTACGGCGAAGGCGGCGTGCTGACCGAAGCGGTGCGGCGCAAACCTTACAGCGTGGTGCTGCTGGACGAGGTGGAAAAAGCCCACCCGGACGTGCACGAGATCTTCTTCCAGGTGTTCGACAAGGGTGTGATGGAAGACGGCGAAGGCCGGGTGATCGACTTCAAGAACACCTTGATCCTGCTGACCACCAACGCCGGCACCGAGCTGATTTCCCAGGTCTGCAAAGACCCGGCGAACATCCCTGAGCCGGAAGAAATCGCCAAGGCCCTGCGCCAGCCGCTGCTGGAGATCTTCCCGCCGGCCCTGCTCGGCCGCCTGGTGACCATTCCGTACTACCCGCTGAGCGATGAGATGCTCAAGGCGATCACCCGCCTGCAACTCAACCGCATCAAGAAGCGTGTGGAGAGCACGCACAAAGTGGCCTTCGACTACGACGACGCGGTGGTCGACCTGATCGTCTCGCGTTGCACCGAAACCGAAAGCGGCGGGCGCATGATCGATACCATCCTCACCAACAGCCTGCTGCCGGACATGAGCCGTGAGTTCCTCACGCGCATGCTGGAGGGCAAGGCGTTGGCGGGGGTACGGATCAGCAGTCGGGATAATGAATTGCACTACGACTTCAGCGACGCTGATTGACCTGACGAAACACAATCAAAAATGTGGGAGGGGGCTTGCCCCCGATGGCGGTGGGTCAGCCAGGAATTTCTAACCTGATACACCGCTATCGGGGGCAAGCCCCCTCCCACACTTGGATTCGGTTTCTTCAGTTATTTAGTCATTTACGAGACGCCCGATGCTATTCAACCAAGCCTCACGCCTGGCCAAGATCACCAGCCCCCTCGGGCCGGATGTGCTGCTGCTCAATGAAATGGGCGGTGGCGAAGAGCTGGGCAGGCTGTTCAATTACGAGCTGCAACTGACGTCCCTGGACGCCAACATCGACCTCAACCAGTTGCTCGGCAAACCCATGAGCGTGGGCCTGCAGTTGGCGGACGGTGGTGAACGGCACTTCCACGGCATCGTCGCACGGTGCAGCCAGAACATCGACCAGGGCCAGTTCGCCAGTTACCAGGTGACCCTGCGTCCGTGGCTGTGGCTGCTCAGCCGCACCTCCGACTGCCGGATTTTCCAGAACCTGAGCATCCCGCAGATCATCAAGCAGGTGTTTCGCGACCTGGGCTTTTCCGACTTCGAAGACGCCCTGAGCCGGCCGTACCGCGAGTGGGAATACTGCGTGCAGTACCGCGAGACCAGCTTCGATTTCGTCAGCCGCCTGATGGAGCAGGAAGGCATCTACTACTTCTTCCGCCACGAACAGGACCGCCATGTGCTGGTGCTGGCCGACGCCTACGGTGCCCACACCACGGTGCCGGGCTACGCGTCGATCCCGTATTACCCCAAGGACGAGCAGCAGCGCGAACGCGACCATATGCACAACTGGCACCTGGCGCAGGAGGTGCAGCCCGGTTCGCTGGAGCTCAACGACTACGACTTCCAGCGCCCCAGCGCCAGCATCGACGTGCGCTCGGCCATGCCCCGCCCGCACACCGCCGGCGACTACCCGCTGTACGACTACCCCGGCACCTACGTGCAAAGCGCAGACGGCGAACATTACGCGCGCACCCGCATCGAAGCCCTGCAAACCCTGCATGAACAGATCGAGTTCAGCGGCAATGCGCGGGGGCTGGGTTCGGGGCATTTGTTCAGCCTCACCGGCTTCAGCCGCCAGGACCAGAACCGCGAATACCTGATCATCGGCTGCCGCTACTACATCGTCCAGGAAAGCCTGGAAAGCGGCGGCGGTTCGGGCTCGGCACAGTTCGAAAGCAGCCTCACCTGCATTGACGCCCAACAGAGCTTCCGCCCGCTCGCCAGCACCCACCGCCCTATCGTCAAAGGCCCGCAAACCGCGCTGGTGGTCGGCCCCAAGGGCGAGGAAATCTGGACCGACCAGTACGGCCGCGTCAAGGTGCACTTCTACTGGGACCGTCACGACCAATCCAACGAGAACAGCTCGTGCTGGATTCGCGTGTCGCAATCCTGGGCCGGCAAGAACTGGGGCTCGATGCAGATCCCACGGATCGGCCAGGAAGTGATTGTGAGCTTTCTGGAAGGTGATCCCGACCGACCGATCATCACCGGGCGGGTGTACAACGCCGAGCAGACCGTGCCTTACGACCTGCCGGAAAACGCCACCCAGAGCGGCATGAAAAGCCGTTCGAGCAAGGGCGGCACGCCGGCCAACTTCAATGAAATCCGCATGGAGGACAAGAAGGGCTTGGAGCAGTTGTACATCCATGCCGAGCGCAACCAGGACATCGTGGTCGAGGTGGATGAGAGCCATTCGGTGGGGCATGACCGCAACAAGAGCATCGGGCACAACGAGACGGTGACCATCGGCAACAACCGCCTGCGCATCGTCAAGCAGGAAGACATCCTCTCGGTGGGCCAGCGCAAGACCGACAGCATCAGCCAGAGCTACGTCATCGAAGTGGGCGAAAACCTGCGCCTGGTCTGCGGTGAAAGCATCCTGGAGTTGAACGCCAGCGGGCAGATCAACCTCACCGGCGTGCAGATCAGCTTCTATGCCAGCGGCGACGCCGAGTTCAACACCGGCGGCGTGCTGCACCTGAACAACGGCGGCGGCCCCGGTGCCACGCCCGATGGCCAGGGCCAGAAAGCCGCCATCGACGCCAACATCAAAGCCGCGTTCCCCGCGCCTAAAAGCTCCTGACGAGACCTGTTTTCATGACGTATCGCATCAACGAATTCCAGTTTCAACTGCCCGCCGGCGAGTTGCAGGACGCTACGATCAATATCCTCAAGTTCCCTGAATTGGGGACGTCCCTGATCGTCAGCCGCAGCCTGCTCGCCGAGGGTGAGACCCTGCACAGCAACTTCAATGACCAACTCCAGCGCCTGGAAAAACAAGTGCAGGACCTGCGTTATCAGCCGGGCGTTGATGTGCGCCTGGGCGCCGCGCAAGAGGTCGAAGGCATTGAGCTGCGCAGCCAGTTCAACAAGGGCAATGACAAGGTGTTCCAGTATCAACTTGCGCTGGTGCTACCGGGTACGCGCAAGATGCTTGCCTTGAGTTACGTGAAGGCCGACAAGCTCGGGGATGCCGAAGCGGCGCACTGGTCGACGATCAAGGGCACGCTCGTGTTCGACGTCCCCCAGTGAAGCGGCCTTTGCATGTCTGACGCACTGCTCTGGGCTGCGCGCCTGGGCGATGGGCTGTCCCACACCTCTGTCATGGCCGACATCCTCGGCGGCGTACTGGAGGTGGCGGCCAATGTGGCGATTACCGCACTGGCGACCGCTGCGGTGGTGGCGGCTACCGGCATTACCGTCGCGACCGGTGGGCTGGGCGCCTGCGTGCTGGGCGCGGTCGTCGGCGTCATCGTTGGCATCGCCATGAGCAAGACCGGGGCCGACAAGGGGTTGAGCGCCATGTGCGAAGGAATCGGCAACGCGCTGTTCCCTCCCTCGGTCATGGCCACGATCCTCAGCGGGTCCACCGACACACTGATCAACGCCTTGCCCGCTGCGCGCGCGGCTGGCGTCGTGCCCTCCCACGTTGCACCTGCGGGCACCGAAACCGAAACGCCGCCGCCAGCACCCGAACACAGCGAAGAGCCCGGCTACCTGGACATGGCCAAAGGATTCTTTGCGCAAATGTGGCGCCCCACCGTCGCCACGCCAGCGCCAGGTGCAGTCCCTAAACCGCTTGACGTGGTGACCTGCACAAAACACCCGCCGATGCCGCCGCAGTTTCTGGCCGAAGGCTCGGAAAAGGTCACGGTCAACGGTCAACCGGCGGTACGCAGCGGTGACCGCAGCACCTGCGATGCCACCGTGGTGTCTTCAGGGCTGATTTCGCCCAATGTGACTATCGGCGGCGGCTCGGTCGTGGTGCGCGAGATCCGTAGCGGCAAGACGCCGGGGGTTGGCCTGGCCGTCACCGCACTGATGATGCTCAAGGGGGGTAAAGGCAAGTTCCTCAGCAACCTTCCCTGCATGCTGCTGGCAGGCGTCAATTCGTTTGTGGTCAGTCAGGCCATGGGCGCACTGGCCAACGCCGCCATGGGCTCTTCCAACCCGGTGCACGCGAGCACGGGGGCCAAGGTGCTGGGCGGTCCCGAGGAGCTGGATTTCGCCTTGCCCGGAATCATGCCCATCGACTGGCAGCGTTTCTACAACAGCCGAGATGAACGCCGCGATGGCTTGTTTGGTGCCGGCTGGAGTGTGCCCTATGAAGTCAGCGTGCAGCTGCTGCCTCACCTTGAAGGGGGCGACTACGCGTTGTACATCGACGAGCAGGGTCGACGTATCGACATGGGTTCGATCCCTTTGGGCGGTGCCGTGTTCAGCGCTGGCGAAGGCCTCAGCGTCAAGCGTCACTTGAACGGCCAGTGGCTGATCGAAAGCGCAGACGGCTTGTACCGGCTATTCGATCCGGCGCCACAGGACGCATCGTTGCTACGCCTGAGCCAACTGGGAGATCGCAACGACAACCGAATCCACCTCGACTATGCCGACGATGGTCGCCTGCTGGGCCTGCGTGACACCTTTGACCTGGTCAGGGTCGAGCTGACCTACGACAGCACTTGGCCCCGGCGCGTCAGCCGGATCGAACGGCTGTATCCCGACCACCACCGTGAAGTACTGATGCATTACGCCTACGACGTCCGTGGCGACCTGGCCGCTGTACGCCAGTCCGACGGGCACGTGAAGCGCCGTTTTGCCTATGATGCCGGGCAGCGCATGGTCGAGCATCAACTGCCCAGCGGCCTGCGTTGCTTCTATCAGTGGGCCAGGGTTGACGACCGTGAATGGCGTGTTGTGCGGCATTGGACGGAGGCCGGGGACACCTACACATTCGACTATGCGCTGGACACCGGCATCACCCGTATCACCGACGGGCTGGCGCGCGTCAGCATTCGACACTGGGATGAGCGACACCAGATCATCGCGTCCACCGATGCACTGGGGCGAACCTGGGCCTTCCGGTGGAATGATGAAAGCCAACTACTGGGCGCAACCGACCCTCTCGGTGGGCATTATCAGTTCAGCTACGACGATGCCGGCAACCTGACTGAGACCCTCGACCCCCTGGGGCGCAGTGAATCGACCTTGTGGCTGGAGCACTGGGCGCTGCCACTGGCGGAGACCGATGCCGCGGGCAATACCTGGCAGTACCATTACGACTCGCGGGGCAACTGCATTCGCGAAACCGACCCGCTGGGCAACCGCACGGTCTATCACTATGACGGACACGGCCAAGTCAGGGAGATCATCGACGCCAGCGGCAAGCGCAAGACCTTGCGCTGGTCCCCACTGGGTCAATTGACCGAGCACACCGACTGTACCGGCCTGACCACCCGTTTGAGCTACTGCAAGCGAGGCTTGCTGCTGGCCAGTACCGACGCGCTCGGGGAACGCACCACCTTCAAGTATGACGACCAGGGCCGCCTGATCAGCAAGCAGTTGCCCGATGGGCGCAACGAACACTATCAGCGTGACGTCAGCGGCCAGTTGATCGGCTACAGCGACCCTGCCGGCCACACCACGCGCTTCGAGCATGCGTCGAACGGTCAGTTGCGCCACCGTATCGACGCCCATGGTCGCCGTGTGGAGTTGAGCCATGACGCCTATGGCCGCCTGCACAGCCTGACCAACGAAAATGGCGAGCGCTACCGATTCGACTGGGACGACGGTGATCGCCTGACCCTCGAACAGCGCCTGGACGGCTGCCGGAAACGGTACACGTACGACCCGCTGGACAATGTCACACAGGTAGAAACCCTCGCATCGTCCGACACCGAGCCCGCCATCATTCATGATCTGGAGCGGGACGCAGCTGGCCGGCTGATAGCCAAGCGCACCGTGGATGGCTGCACGACGTACCGCTACGATCAGCTCGACCAAGTCACAGCCATCACCTTTACAGGCCACGACGGCGAGCAGCAAACCCTGGGCTTCGGTTATGACGCCCTCGGCCAGCTGACCCTTGAACAAAGCGCCGCCGGTTGCCTGGAGCATCGCTACGACGAATTGGGCAACCTGGCCCAGACCCGACTTCCCGACGGCCGCTGGCTCAACCGCCTGCGCTACGGTAGCGGGCACTTGCATCAGGTCAACCTGGATGGGCAGGTCATCAGTGACTTCGAGCGCGACCGTCTGCATCGCGAAGTGCTGCGCACCCAGGGCCGCATCAGCACGCGTTGCGAATATGACCGCAGTGGACGTCTGCGCGCCCGCCAGCGCCGCCAACCGGACCATTCACTGTTACATCCACCGGCGCAGACACGCCTGGGCTATGACGACAGCGACCAACTGGTCGAACGCTACGACAGCCAGCCCGGCGCGGCACACCGCCAATTACTGCATTACGACGCCACCGGCCGCATTCTGGCTAGCCAGGACAACCTCCTGGGCCAGCGGGAAGCCTTCCGCTACGACCCGGCGGCCAACCTGCTGGATGGCTCAGGACAGGTCGCCCACAACCGATTGCTGACCTACCAGGACAAACATTACCGCTATGACGGTTTTGGCCGGATGGTTGAAAAGCGCAGCCTTCGGCGCGGCACCCAGCGCTTCAGCTACGACGCGGAGCAACGGCTGGCACAGGTGCATAACGATGACGGCTCCCGGATCGTCATGACCTATGACCCGCTGGGCCGGCGCACCGCCAAGACCACCTACGACCGCAACGGTGTGCAGCGCAGCCAGACACGTTTCACTTGGGACGCGTTGCAACTCGTGCAGGAGCACTGCAATCAGCAGAGCAGCCTCTATATCTATGCCGACGAGGGCTACGAACCACTGGCCCGTGTCGATGGCACGGGTCACCTGCAAAAAATCCGCTACTACCACAACGACCTCAACGGATTGCCCGAACGCCTCACCGAGAGCGACGGCCATACGGTGTGGCAAGCGCGCTATGAAGTCTGGGGCAATACCGTCGAGGAAAACCGAGAACCCTACTTCATCGAAGAACAGAACCTGCGTTTCCAGGGCCAGTATCTGGACCGGGAAACGGGGCTGCACTACAACACTCTGCGCTTTTATGACCCGGATATCGGGCGCTTCACCACACCCGACCCCATCGGTCTGGCCGGCGGCCTGAATCTCTACCAATATGCGCCCAACCCGCTGAGCTGGATTGACCCGTTGGGCCTGATGAAATGCTCCAGCCCACCCAAGGGGCGCAAGGTCAGTCGCACCGTGTATCGGTTCGAGGAACCGGGGCGCATCGGGACCACTTGGCAGGCACACAAGTGGAATGTGGAGTCCACCCACCGCTACACCACCAAAGGCGTCGGCGGGGTGTATGGCGCGAACTCACGGAAAACCGCGCTGGGCGAGGTCACGCACTGGAAGGTCGACCTGTCCAAACGGGTGTTGGTCAGCAAGAAAGTGCAGCTCAATAATGTCCTGGATCTGACCCGCGCCGATGTGCGCAAACAGCTAGGGGTCAGCCTTAAAAGCATCACCGGCTCGAAGTACACCGAGACCCATCAGATCGGCAATTGGGCCAAGGCCAACGGCTATGATGGAATCCTGGCGCCATCGGCACGCAACCCGACCGGCAGCAACTTGATCTCCTTTGCAGGTTTTTGAACATGGAACGACTGGAAAACGAATACCCGGGTGACGCGGACTGGCAGAGCACAGTGGCCTTGTATGAAGAAGACTACCTTGACGACGATGCGCGTGAACTGGCCAAGGCCTTGGGCGGCCATCTCGACCTGGCAGTGATACTGCGTGGGAAACGAGGCCTTGAAGAGGGGTTGTGGTGGATCGGGCAAAAGGTTCCGGCACTCGACAACCTCACCCCGCTGGAGTGCCTGGAAAGTCCCACGCTGATAAAACGCTTGAAGACAGCACTGATGCGCATGCCATAACACTCAAGGACACGGCGACTATGGACAGTTGTGCGTTCAATTCAATCAGACACAGGAGTGCAGTCCTTGTCTGATGCACTCTGGGCCGCCCGCATGGGCGATGCGCTCTCCCACACGTCGATGATGGCGGACATCCTTGGTGGGGTGCTGGAAGTGGCGGCCAATATCGCGATCACGGCGGTGGCGACGGCGGCTGTCGTCGCCGCCACCGGGATTACCGTCGCCACCGGTGGGCTTGGCTGTTTCCTGCTGGGAGCGGTGGTGGGCACGATTGTCGGCCTGGCCATGAGCAAGACCGGGGCCGACAAAGGCCTGACGAATTTATGCGATACGTTCGCCAACGCGCTGTTTCCGCCCACGGTTCAGGCCAATATTCTTACCGGTTCCACCGATACCCTGACCAACAACATCCCCGCTGCACGCGCCGCAGGGGCGATCAGCTCCCATGTCGCACCGGCCGGTACCGAGCTGGAAGCGCCCGAGCCGGAGCCCGAAGCCAGCTACCTGGACATGGCCGAAAGTTTCTTCTCGCAGATGTGGCGCCCTACCGTCGCCACCCCCGCGCCTGGGGCCGAGCCCAAGCCGCTGGACCTGGTCACCTGCATGAAGCACCCGCCGATGCCGCCGCAGTTTCTGGCCGAGGGATCGGACAAAGTCACCATCAACGGCCAACCGGCGGTGCGCAGTGGTGATCGCAGTACCTGTGATGCGACAGTGGTGTCGTCGGGGTTGATTTCTTCCAACGTGACCATCGGCGGCGGCTCGGTGGTGGTGCGTGAGATCCGCAGCGGCAAGACCCCGGGCGTGGGGCTGGCGGTCACGGCGTTGTTGATGCTCAAGGGCGGCAAGGGCAAGTTCTTCAGCAAACTGCCGTGCATGTTGATCGGCGGCGCTACGTCGATGGCGGTCAGCAGCGCGATGGGGGCCGTGGCGAACGCAGCGATGGGCTCTTCGAATCCGGTGCATGCGGCCACCGGCGCGAAGGTGCTGGGCGGCGATGATGAGCTGGATTTCGTCCTGCCCGGCATCCTGCCGATTGATTGGCAACGCTTCTACAACAGCCGCGACGCACGCACGGGCAGTCTTTTCGGCGCAGGCTGGAGCGTGCCGTATGAGGTGTGCGTCGACATCCAGCCTCACCCCGATGGCGGCGAAACACTGGTCTACACCGATGAACAAGGCCGCCCCATCGACATGGGCTCGATTCCCTTGGGCGGCGCCGTGTTCAGCGCGGGTGAAGGGCTGGCCGTGCGGCGACATCTCAATGGGCAGTTGCTGATCGAAAGCGATGACGGGTTGTATCGCTTGTTTGAACCCTCTGCCAACCCGTCGTTGCTGCGCCTTAGCCAGCTCGGCGACCGCAATGACAACCGCATCCATGTCGATTACGACGCCGCCGGGCAACTGGTGCGACTGCGCGATACCTTCGATCTGGTGCAGGTTGAGTTGATCCGTGATCAGGGCCAGTTGGCGCGCATCGAACGCCTGTACCCCGATCAGCGCCGCGAAGTGCTCGTCAGCTATGGCTTAGACGCGCAGGGCAACCTGGCTGAAGTGCGCGATACCACTGGCCAGGTCAAGCGGCGTTTCGCCTACGACAGTGGCCAGCGGATGGTGGAGCATCAACTGCCCACCGGATTGCGCTGCTTCTATGAGTGGGCCTTGGTTGAAGACCTGGAATGGCGCGTGGTGCGGCACTGGACCGACGAAGGCGACGCCTACCAGTTCGACTATGACTTGCAGGCCGGTATCACGCGAATTACCGATGGCCTGCAACGCGTCAGTACCCGGCATTGGAACACCCAACACCAGATCATTCGATACAGCGACAATCTCGGCCACACCTGGCTGTTCGAATGGAACGACGAGCGCCAGTTGCTCAGTGCCACTGATCCGCTGGGCGGGCACTTTGCATACAGCTATGACGAGGCCGGCAACCTGATCGGCAAAACCGACCCGCTAGGGCGCAGCGATTCGACCTTGTGGCTTGAGCACTGGGCACTGCCGCTGGTGGAGACCGACGCTGCCGAAAATAGCTGGGCGTATCGCTACGATCAGCGCGGCAACTGCATCGCCGAAACCGATCCGCTGGGCTACGTCACCCGCTACCGCTATGACGACCACGGTCAGGTCGTGGAAATCATCGATGCCACCGGCAAAAGCAAAAAGCTGCGCTGGAATCCGTTCGGGCAACTGGTCGAGCATATCGACTGCTCGGATTACCCGACGCGTTTCAGCTATGACGAGCGCGGCTATCTGCAGGTCATCACCGATGCTCTCGGCGAACGCACTCAATTCAGCTATGACGCCCAGGGGCGCTTGCTCACCACCCAATTGCCAGACGGTCGTATCGAGCAGTACCAGCGCGATACGAGCGGGCAACTGGTGGGTTACACCAACCCGGCCGGACATACCACGCTGTACCAGCACAACCGTCGCGGGCAGGTACGCCAGCGCGTCGATGCCCATGGCAGGCAAGTGCAGTTCGGCTATGACAGCTATGGGCGGTTGCAGGCACTGATCAATGAGAACGGCGAGCGATATCGTTTCGCGTGGGACGCTGGCGATCGGCTGGTTGAGCAGCAAGACCTCGATGGCAGCGCCAAGCGCTACGATTACGACGCGTTGGATAACATCACGACGCTGACGGCCGTTCCCGCGCCTTACGGCAATGGCCTGGCGTTGGTGCCCGACATACCACCCGCGCCTATCGTGCATCGACTCGAACGTGATGCGGTCGGCCGGTTGGTGGCCAAAACCACGGACGATGGCCGCACCGAGTACCGCTACGACGAGCTCGACCAACTCACTGCTGTCACCTTCACCGACCTGCAAGGCAACGCCCAGGCCCTGGGCTTCGCCTACGACGCCCTCGGCCAGTTGGTGACCGAACAAAGCTCGGCAGGCGGCCTGCACCACCACTACGACGAGCTCGGCAACCTGATCCAGACCCAACTGCCGGACGGCCGCTGGCTCAATCGCCTGTACTACGGCAGCGGCCACCTGCACCAGATCAACCTCGACGGCCAGGTCATCAGCGACTTCGAACGCGACCGCCTGCACCGCGAAGTGCTGCGCACCCAAGGCCAGCTCAGCACCCGCAGCGAATACGACCGCAGCGGCCGCCTGCGTTCGCGCCAACGCCGTCACGCCAGTCAGTCAACCTTGCTGCCCGCGGCTGCGCAAAAACAGTTCGAATACGACCCCGCAGACAACCTGATCGGCAAACTCGACCAGCAGCCCGCCACGCAACACCGCCAACTGCTGCACTACGACGCCACCGGCCGCATCATCGCCAGCCAGGACAGCCTGCACGGCCAGCGCGAAACCTTCGCCTACGACGCCGCCGCCAACCTGCTGGACGGCCCGCAGGCTGGCGCGGGGTTGGTGGTGCATAACAAGCTGCTGACCTATCAGGACAAGCGTTATCGCTATGACGCGTTTGGCCGCACGATTGAAAAACGCAGCGCCAAACGGGGCGTGCAGCGGTTTGCCTACGATGCTGAAAGCCGTTTGGTTGAAGTGCGTAACGATGACGGCAGCGTCGTGCGAATGACCTACGACCCGCTGGGCCGACGCATCGAAAAAACCGAGCATGGCCGTGACGGGTATCCGCTGGGAGAAACGCAGTTTGTGTGGGATGGACTGCGGTTGTTGCAGGAGCATAAACACAGCCAGACCAGCCTTTATGTTTACGATGATGACGGCTACGAACCGCTGGCCCGCGTCGACGGCCTTGGCCCGCTACAGAAGATTCGCTACTACCACAACGACCTGAACGGGTTGCCCGAACAACTGACCGAGGCCGATGGGCACAGCATCTGGCAGGCGACTTATCGGGTGTGGGGCAACACACTGGAAGAGGTGCGCGAGCCTTATTACATCGAGGAGCAGAACCTGCGGTTCCAGGGGCAGTACCTGGATCGGGAGACGGGGCTGCATTTCAATACGTTCAGGTTTTATGATCCGGATGTGGGGCGGTTTACTACGCCGGATCCGATTGGGTTTGATGGTGGGCTCAATTTTTACCAGTACGCCCCCAATCCAATATCCTGGATTGATCCATGGGGTCTGGCCCCCGAGCTTTACTATCTGATTGCGAAGAAAGATGGCCTTTATGATGAAATGGCGTGGGGCCATAAAAAGCCAGTTGGTAAAGTTTATTTGAAGAAAGGTGAAGTCTGGAAAGTCGGTGAAACTGTCAATCCGAACAGGCGATACACGCAAAAGTGGCTCAAAGCTAACAACCTCGCTTACAAACGCGTGATGGCGGCCCCCACGAAAGGCAACATGCAAGTATGGGAAAGGCTAAAAATCGGAAAGTATTTCAAACGCCGAGGAAAACTGCCTCCAGGTAACAAGTGCAGACACTGAGATGAGGATTACTTTATGCGAGTCGATACAACATCGGACTCACCCAGCTGGACAAAAGTCTTTGAAATCACTGACGAGCTAAATGGCTTGAGTGAGATTCTTGAGAAGAAATATCCCTCCCTCGACTGGGAACTTGCAGTCTGCATGCGATGCCTGCCTCAGGGGCTCGAGCGGAAAACATTTTGCCGTTACTACACCAAAGACAAAATGTTCGGCCTGGACATCGCTATGGACGAGGAAGATTTCATCCCGTACAAAAAGGATAAGGCCGCTCAACGTAAATTAATCGGCGCAGCGTTTTTTGAGTTTTTTGTTGAGAGCATTAAAAAATACGAAAAAAAGCTCCCCAATCTTCAGCCGGTTTCAGAACAACTGATCGCCGATGTGAAGCAATGGTGTACCGAAAACGAATGGGTAGCCTGAAATCCCAAAAAAGGCTATGGGGTGCCCCACAAAAAATGGGCACCCAACCCCGTCGGCGTGCCCATTTCTCCTACCACCCCGCCCCCTTCGAGACGGTAACGCCATTACGCGTTGACAGTGTCTTTCAGCGATTTACCCGGCTTGAACGCAACCGTGTTGCTGGCCTTGATTTTCACCGGCTCACCGGTTTGAGGGTTTTTGCCAGTGCGAGCGCCACGGTGGCGTTGCAGGAAGGTGCCGAAGCCAACCAGGGTGACGCTGTCCTTGCGGTGCAGGGCGCCGGTGATTTCTTCGAGAACGGCGTTGAGGACGCGGTTGGCCTGTTCTTTAGTGAGATCGGCTTTTTCAGCGATGGCGGCTGCGAGTTCTGGTTTACGCATGTGTGAAGCCTCTTTGACGGTTTTTTGTTGTTATGTCCGTGCTGCTCATCGTTGGAGCAGCGCCCAAAGCGCCGCAGGCTCTACTCTGCGGCAGACGGGAGTGAGGATGGCATGCCCTCGCACGCTCCGCCAGTCTAGCGGCGACCTTTCTGGAGGGAAAAACGTGCTTATTCCGACAGAACGACCGGTATTTACGCCAGCAACGGCGGAAGTTCTTTATTGAGGGCGAGTTTTTCCATCACGGCGTTGCCGGTGAGTGCGTAACCCAGCAGGCGACCGCTGGCGTCACGGCACAGGGCCTTGATGTCGGCGCCCTCACCTTCGACGCTCCAGACACCTTCGGCGCCCCGAGGCGGCGGCGACACCACCAGCGGGCAGATGGGGGTTTTCACGGTCACCGGCATCGGGCCGTAGCTGACGGCGGTGGCGTTGCCGGCCAGGGTCTGAGCCAGGGCGCGGGCGCAGCTCATCAGCGGCATCACGTACAGCAGGTTCAGGCCGTCGACCTCGGCGCAGTCGCCCAGGGCGTAGATGTTGGCGTGGGAGGTCTTGAGGTGGCGGTCCACCATGATCCCGCGATTGGTCTGCAGGCCGGCGGCAGCGGCCAGGTCGACGCGCGGGCGCAGGCCAATGGCCGAGACCACCAGGTCGCAGGCGATCACTTCGCCGTCCGACAGGTGGGCTTCCAGGCCATCAGCGTTGCGTTGCAGGCGATTGAGCACCGGGCCCAGGTGGAAGCGCGCGCCGAGGCCTTCAAGGCCTGCCTGTACCGCAGCAGCGGCGGCCGGGTGCAGCAGGGTCGGCATGACCTGCTCGCACGGCGCCACCAGGTCGATTTCATAACCGCCCAGGATCAGGTCATTGGCGAACTCGCAGCCGATCAGACCGGCGCCGAGCAGCAGCACGCGGCGCTTGCCGGCAGCGGCGGCACGAAAGCGTGCGTAGTCTTCAAGGTCGTTGATCGGGAAAATCAGGTCAGCCGCATCGCCTTCAACCGGCACACGCACGGTTTCTGCGCCCCAGGCCAGGATCAGGTCGCGGTAGGCCACCGCTTCTTCGCCGATCCACAGGCGTTTGTGGCCGGGGTCAATGCCGCTGACGCGAGTGTGGGTGCGCACTTCGGCCTTGAGTTGCTCGGCCATGGCGCCGGGTTCAGCCATGCTCAGACCATCGGCTTCCTTGTTCTTGCCAAAGCCGGTGGAGAGCATGGGCTTGGAGTAGGAGCGCCCGTCATCGGCAGTGATCAGCAGCAATGGGGTCTCGCTGTCGAGCTTGCGAAACTCCCGGGCCAGGTTGTAACCGGCCAATCCGGTGCCGATGATCACGACAGGTGCGTTCATTCCTTTCTCCTTTGTAGTACTTTTCTGAAAACCGAGAATCAGCCGATCTCGATCATTTCGAAATCCATTTTGCCCACGCCGCAGTCCGGGCACAGCCAGTCTTCCGGGACGTCTTCCCAACGGGTGCCAGGCAGAATTCCATCATCCGGCCAGCCGTCTTTCTCGTCATAGATCAGGCCACAGACTACACATTGCCACTTCTTCATCACTTGCTTCCTCAGGGTCAGGCATCTTGGCCGACGGTCGATAGACCCGCGTTGCCGTGCGGCTCAGGGCGTTTTGTACTGATCGTGGCCGGCAGATGCAAGCATGATCGACGCAAACAGCCGGTTGCGTCCGGCAAAAACCCTGATCGCCATGGTAAGCTCGCCGCCTCTTTTGCTGCCGATACTGACTCACCGTGCCGCACTCAATCGAACCTGCCGATGCTTGCCAATGGCTGCCCCAGAGCCTTCTGAGCCCCATGCCCGGGCCCTTGACCCTTGATTGGTTGTTCGATACAGGCTCGATGACCCAGCGGTTGACCCAGCTGTCAAACAACGGCTTCAGCATCACCCCGCTGTTCGAGGGTTGGCAGCCGCTGCGGGATGATGAATGCGTGGCCCTTGGCCTGCCGCTGGCGACAGTTGGCTGGGTGCGCGAGACCTACCTGCATGGCAATGGCCAACCCTGGGTATTCGCCCGTTGCGTAGCCGCGCGCAGTACTTTGCAGGGTGACGGCTTGCACATGGATGCACTGGGCAGCCGCCCGCTGGGGTCACTCCTGTTCAGCGATCATGCGTTCAACCGCCAGGCCATCGAAGTGTGCCGCTACCCCAGGCAGTGGTTGCCTGCGGACCATCAGATTGAAGGGCTTTGGGCGCGCCGCTCGCGCTTTGATCGCGGCCCGCTGAGCGTGCTGGTCGCAGAAGTTTTCCTGCCGGGCCTGTGGCAAGCCGTGCACAACCCTGCGGAGAATTGCTGATGTATCAACGTCTGCTCAAGTCCTTGAACCACCTGAACCCCAGGGCCTGGGATTTCATTCAGTTGACCCGCATGGACAAGCCCATCGGCATCTACCTGCTGTTGTGGCCGACGCTGTGGGCGTTGTGGATCGCCGGCAAAGGCTCGCCCTCTTTAATCAATATCGTGATCTTCGTGCTGGGCGTGGTGCTGACTCGCGCCGGCGGCTGCGTGATCAATGACTGGGCCGACCGCAAGGTCGACGGCCACGTAAAGCGCACCGAGCAACGCCCGCTGGTCAGCGGCAAGATCACTTCTAAAGAGGCGCTGGTGTTTTTTGCGGTGCTGATGGGCATCAGTTTCCTGCTGGTGCTGCTGACCAACGCCACCACCATCCTGCTGTCCCTGGGTGGCCTGGCCCTGGCGGCGAGCTACCCGTTCATGAAGCGCTACACCTATTACCCGCAGGTGGTGTTGGGGGCGGCGTTTTCCTGGGGCATGCCGATGGCGTTCACCGCCGAGACCGGCAGCCTGCCTGCCACCGCGTGGCTGCTCTATATCGCCAATCTGCTCTGGACGGTCGGCTACGACACTTATTACGCGATGACCGACCGGGATGACGACTTGAAGATCGGTGTGAAATCCACCGCCATTTTGTTTGGTGATGCCGATCGCGTGATCATTCTGACGCTACAAGGGCTGTCGCTGGTGTGCCTGTTGCTGGCGGGTGCGCGATTCGAGTTGGGTGGCTGGTTCCACCTGGGTCTGCTGGCCGCGGCGGGCTGTTTTGCCTGGGAGTTCTGGTACACCCGGGACAAGGACCGCATGAAGTGCTTCAAGGCGTTCCTGCACAACCACTGGGCGGGGTTGGCGATATTTGTCGGGATTGTGCTGGATTACGCGTTTCGCTGAGGTTTTTGTGGCGGCTGTCGCGACCTCATCGGGGTGTAGAACCGTAGACATCGTTTACATCTGAAACCGGGGACATCGTTTACACATTTGAGGCTTGGACGCGGGTCATACCTCGTCCAAGCCTCCCCAAGGGATAATCACACAGGTACAAATCCCAGGCATCATCCTCAGCTTCTTTAAGCCCTATCCTTTCTCCGGATAGGGCCTCGCTGACAAATACCAACTTGCCGTTCCACTTGATCGATCCATCCTGCCTGACGCTTCGCACCCGCATTTCTGCCGGATACTCCACATCGGGCAAGCACCCTGGGTAAAGCCGAGTAGACGGCACGTACACATCTCCCGGACGTTTCATACCAAGCGCTTCATGAGGGCGTACGTAATTGAACTCATGCCGGAAGTGCTCCAGCAAAAGCTGCTGCTCCACCAAGTTGCTCCCTAGCGGTAGCTCAAGTTTCAGGCTGCGATGCATTCGTTCGTGTCGACCATTCTGGGCAGGTCTTCCCGGCATGGTTCGCTCGGGATAGATACCTAAACGGATCCACCAGACGGCCAGTGTGGATATCCTCGCCAGGCCAGGAGAGGCGAAAGGGACTCCGTTGTCAGAACGAATGACTTCCGGCATGCCGTAATCCTGAAAAAGCCGCTCAAAGGTTTGTTTTACAGGCTGGGTCATGATTTTAGGATGAGCCCTGCAAGCCAGAATCAAACGGGATGCATGGTCTGTAACCGTCAGCGGGAAGCACATCTGGGCGTTGAGCATCTTGAATTGCCCTTTGTAGTCCACGCACCAGGTTTTGTTGGGGTCATTGGCCTCTCGCATTTCAATATGCGAGGTACCGTGCCGACGCTTGAACCGCCGTTTTCTGACCAGCCCAAGTCGGTCAAGCCATTGGCCGGCTGTACTGGGAGACGGCCAATCGATAGAGGGATCTTCAATTCGCAATAGCTCAATGAGCTTCTTTGGCCCCCATTTATCGTGGGCTTCCTTCATGGCCACTACGCGAGCGAGGATCTTATCGTCGGTCTTGTTGGGGCTGTTGTGGGGTCGACGAGAAACCTCGGCTAACGACTTCAAATCGCCGTTATGCCGAGCAATCCATTTGTCTACGGTAGGTCGACTGACACCGAAGCGGCGGGCCAGTTGGCTTTTCGTGAAGTTACCCGAAAGCCAGTCAGCAACCAGCTTGATTCGTTGGTTCATGGGGGACTCTTGGTTCCAGGGCATGATCAGTTACCTCCTGATCATGCGTATTAACCTGTAAACCATGTCCCCGGTTAGAAATGTAAACGATGTCCCCGGTTTGTACCGGGGCAAGCCCCCTCCCACAGTTGGAATGTGTTCGCCTGTAGGAGGGGGCTTGTCCCCGACGCTTTCAGTGGTGCCGCATGATCAAGGTTTGGCGACCTTCCAGGCCCCGTCCATTTTGCCCTCACCGGTCATGTCGCCCGCTTTCTTGTCCATGATGAAGGTATAGAGCGGCTTCCCGCTGTATGCCCATTGGCTTTTTTGATCGTCACGGGTGATGACGGTCCATTTACCCATAGGCTTGTCGGTGGATTCGGCCATCAGTGGAGGCCAATTGATGGCGCACTTGTCGTTGCACATGGACTTGCCATCGGCGTCCTTGGCAAAGGTGTAGAGGGTCATACCCTTGTGATCCACCAGCATCCCGTCTTTGGTCATCGCCGGCTCCGCCGCGAACGCCAGGCCCGGCAGCGTCAATGCAGCCGTCACCAGCAGGGCTTTCCAGGAAATCGTGCTGTAAGTCATCGGAACCTTCCTTTTGTGGTTGTCAGGATTCGGACTCAAAGCGTAGTCCAGAGAGGCGGGAATTGCCCGAGCGACTAAATTACTGTCACACGACTGCAATAATTCCGTTATCTAATGCGGCGCAAGACAGTTAAATGACAAGAGGATTTTCGAGCATGGTTGGCAGGAGCATTCTGATTGTTGACGACGAAGCGCCCATCCGCGAGATGATCGCCGTTGCGTTGGAAATGGCCGGCTATGACTGCCTGGAGGCGGAGAACTCCCAGCAGGCCCATGCCATTATCGTCGACCGCAAGCCGGACCTTATTCTGCTGGACTGGATGCTGCCCGGCACCTCCGGCATCGAACTGGCCCGACGCCTCAAGCGTGACGAACTGACCGGGGACATCCCGATCATCATGCTCACCGCCAAGGGCGAAGAGGACAACAAGATCCAGGGCCTGGAAGTCGGTGCCGATGACTACATCACCAAGCCTTTCTCCCCTCGGGAACTGGTCGCGCGCCTGAAGGCCGTACTGCGCCGTGCCGGGCCTACCGATGGCGAGGCACCGATTGAAGTCGGCGGCCTGCTGCTGGACCCGATCAGCCACCGCGTGACCATCGATGGCAAGCCGGCAGAGATGGGCCCCACCGAATACCGCCTGCTGCAATTCTTCATGACCCACCAGGAACGCGCCTACACCCGCGGCCAATTGCTGGACCAGGTGTGGGGCGGCAACGTGTACGTGGAAGAACGCACCGTGGACGTGCATATCCGTCGCCTGCGCAAAGCCTTGGGCGATGCGTACGAGAATCTGGTACAAACCGTGCGCGGTACTGGCTACCGTTTCTCTACCAAGGGCTGAGCCAAACGCATCCGGACTCAAGAGCCTGACTTAACAGCTGACAAGGACGCATGTTCAAGTGAACCAAAACTGGCATGGCACCCTGATCCGCCACATGCTTTTGCTGATCACCGGCTGCCTGCTGGTTGGCCTGGTCAGCGGCTATTACGGCTGGAGCCTGGCAGTCGGCATTGCCCTGTACCTGGGCTGGACCCTCAAGCAACTGCTGCGCCTGCACGAATGGCTGCGCCAGCATAAACCCGATGAAGCACCACCCGATGGCTACGGCCTGTGGGGCGAGGTGTTCGACAGCATCTACCACCTGCAACGCCGCGACCAACGCGTGCGCGGGCGCCTGCAAGCGGTGATCGACCGGGTGCAGGAGTCCACCGCCGCGCTCAAGGATGCGGTGATCATGCTCGACAGCGACGGCAACCTGGAATGGTGGAACCGCGCCGCCGAAACCCTGCTGGGCCTCAAGACGCCCCAGGACAGCGGCCAGCCGGTGACCAACCTGGTGCGCCACCCGCGCTTCAAGGAGTACTTCGAACAGGAGAACTACGAAGAAGCCCTGGAAATCCCCTCGCCCACCAATGACCGCGTGCGCATCCAGCTGTACCTGACGCGCTACGGCAACAATGAACACCTGATGCTGGTGCGCGACGTCACCCGCATCCACCAGCTGGAACAGATGCGCAAAGACTTCGTCGCCAACGTCTCCCACGAGTTGCGTACACCGCTGACGGTGATCTGCGGCTACCTGGAGACGCTGCTGGACAACGTCGACGAGATCAACCCCCGCTGGAGCCGGGCCCTGCAACAAATGCAGCAGCAAGGCTCGCGCATGCAGACACTGCTCAACGACCTGCTATTGCTGGCCAAGCTGGAGGCCACAGATTACCCGTCGGACAACCACCCGGTGGCCGTGCAAAGCCTGTTACAGACCATCAAGAACGATGCCCAGGCCCTCTCCGGCCAACGCGGGCAGCAGATCACCCTGGAAGCCGACCCGGCTGTGTTGCTCAAGGGCAGCGAAGGCGAGTTGCGCAGCGCGTTTTCCAACCTGGTGTTCAACGCCGTGAAGTACACCCAGGACAAAGGCAATATCCGCATCCGCTGGTGGGCCGACGACCAAGGCGCACACTTGAGCGTGCAGGACTCCGGCATCGGCATCGACGCCAAGCACCTGCCGCGCCTGACCGAGCGCTTCTACCGTGTCGACTCCAGCCGCAACTCCAACACCGGCGGCACGGGGCTTGGCCTGGCAATCGTCAAACACGTGCTGCTGCGCCACCGCGCACGCCTGGAAATCAGCAGCGTGCTGGGACATGGCAGTACGTTTACCTGCCATTTTCCGCCGGCTCAGGTAGCGCGCTCGCGAGCCCTCGGCAACGACGAGTAATCCAAATACACCACGGGCCTAAATGTGAGAGGGGGCTTGCCCCCGATGGCGGCGGATCAGATATGAATGTGCTGTCTGACACACTGCCATCGGGGGCAAGCCCCCTCCCACAGTGGAGTTGTGTTGTTTTGGAGACGGTGTTCCAAGCCCCGCCCGGCAGTGGGCACTAGGCAAGCGCCCCGTCAGCCGCTACATTGGCCGACTTGCGCCTGCCTTTGCGGCCCACCTGCCACCCCTTATTGAACATACGGAACCTGCAAAACCCCATCATGGACCCTTCCCCTGGTATCACCCTCGCGACACTCTTCGCCGACTTCGGCATGATTCTTTTTGCACTGGTCCTGGTACTGCTCAACGGTTTCTTCGTTGCGGCGGAATTCGCCATGGTCAAACTGCGCGCCACCCGGGTCGAGGCCATCGCCCACAAAAACGGCTGGCGCGGACAGATCCTGCGCACCGTACACAGCCAGCTCGATGCCTACCTGTCGGCCTGCCAGCTGGGTATCACCCTCGCCTCCCTGGGCCTGGGCTGGGTCGGTGAACCGGCCTTCGCGCACATCCTCGAGCCGCTGCTGGGCGCCGTGGGCGTCGAATCGCCGGAAGTGATCAAGGGCGTGTCGTTCTTTGCGGCGTTCTTCGTGATTTCCTACCTGCACATCGTGGTTGGTGAGTTGGCGCCCAAGTCCTGGGCGATTCGCAAGCCCGAGCTGCTGTCGCTGTGGACGGCGGTGCCGCTGTACCTGTTCTACTGGGCCATGTACCCGGCGATCTACCTGCTCAACGCCAGCGCCAACGCCATCCTGCGCATCGCCGGCCAAGGCGAGCCTGGCCCACACCATGAGCACCATTACAGCCGTGAAGAACTCAAGCTGATCCTGCACTCCAGCCGTGGCCAGGACCCGAGCGATCAAGGCATGCGTGTGCTGGCCTCCGCCGTGGAAATGGGCGAGCTGGAAGTGGTGGACTGGGCCAACTCCCGGGAAGACCTGGTGACCCTGGACTTCAACGCCCCGCTCAAGGAAATCCTCGCGCTGTTCCGTCGTCACAAGTTCAGCCGTTACCCGGTGTATGACGCAGTGCGCAACGAGTTCGTAGGCCTGCTGCACATCAAGGACCTGCTGCTGGAACTGGCGGCCCTGGACCACATCCCCGAGTCGTTCAACCTGGCCGAGCTGACCCGCCCGCTGGAGCGTGTGTCGCGGCACATGCCGTTGTCGCAGCTGCTTGAACAGTTCCGCAAAGGCGGCGCGCACTTCGCCCTGGTGGAAGAAGCCGACGGCAAGATCATCGGCTACCTCACCATGGAAGACGTGCTGGAAGTACTGGTGGGCGATATCCAGGACGAACACCGCAAGGCCGAGCGCGGCATCCTGGCCTATCAGCCGGGCAAGCTGCTGGTACGGGGCGATACGCCCCTGTTCAAAGTGGAACGCCTGCTGGGCGTGGACTTGGACCACATCGAAGCCGAAACCCTCGCAGGCCTGATCTACGACACCCTCAAGCGGGTGCCGGAAGAGGAGGAAGTGCTGGAGGTTGAAGGTTTGCGCATCATCATCAAGAAGATGAAAGGGCCTAAGATCGTGTTGGCCAAGGTGCTGTTGCTGGATTGACCGTCAATTGCCCAATGCAAAGTTGGGCAATGCACCGACCGGCTGGTTGAACTCATACGGAATCGAGACCAGCCCCGCCTCGGTGGCGCGCTGCACCACAAAATGCAGATGCGGCCCGCTGCTGTTGCCGGTATTGCCCGACAACGCCAGCGGGCTGCCCACCGCCACACGCTGACCGACCCGGACGCTGACCGAGCCTTGCTTGAGGTGCAGGTACACGCCCTCGGTGCCGTCGTCGTGGCGCACCCTCACGAAATTCCCCGACGCATCGCTGCCCCGCCCGGCCTGCGCGTTTTCGGTCTTCACCACCATTCCACTACGCGCCGCAATGATCGGCGTGCCTTCGGGCATGGCGATGTCCATCGCATAACGACTTTTGGCATCGGTGTGGCTGAAGCTGCCGTTGGGTCCCTGGGTCATGCGGAAAGGACCGCCACGCCAGGGCAAGGGGTAGCGGTAGGCTTGTTGTGCACGATTGGGCTTGGGCACGGCAAGCATCGGTCGCTCAACCTTGCGCTCCTGGATCACGAACGCCAGGGCGCCCGGCGTATAACGGTCGCTGATAAACACCAGGCCATTGGCATCGACGGATTTGTAGAGGGTCATGGCCTGGGCCGACATAGCGACCGTTGCCAGCCCGCAGCACAGCAAAAAGCGCATGAGCATGGCGTGAACCTGCCGGGATGACTGAACGGCAGGTTAGCGCGGTTTGATGACAACTTCAGGCAGGCAGCCCGTTGAAACAAATATCCACGTTCATTTGGGCAGCCGCCGACAAATTGACCAAGGCATCCAGGGAGAGTTTGTCGATCTTGCCGGTGAGAACGTCGTTAAGTCGGGGCTGACTGATCCCCAGTCTTTGCGCCGCATCTTTTTGAGAAAGCTCCCAGCTGCGAATGGTTTGGCACAGCTCCAAGAGCAATTTTGAACGCAGCCGCATATTGGCGGCTTGCTGGGGTGTCTCTTCCAGAGCGTCCCAAACAGAGCTGAAACGCTCGCCGTAAACTTTTTGATTTGTCATGGACTCACCCTAACTCCTGCAACCTGGCGCGAGCCAGCTCGATATCACGCCCTTCGGTTTTTTGCGTGGTCTTGCGCAGCGCGTGCAGCACATAGATGGCCTCTGGCCGGTTGACCACATAAAACACCCGAAAAGCACCCGATTCTTCAGTGATCCGGATCTCACTGACGCCCCTCCCAATGGTCTTCATCGGCTTGCAGTCAAAGGGTTGCTTACCCTGCTGCAAGAGATCCAACTGAAAACCCACTGCCCTCCGGGCATCGAGCGGAAACGCTTTGAGATCCTTGAGCGAGCTTCCTAGAAACACCACATCCTTGTGCCTTGGCATTGGCTTCTCTTCTCCTTTCATGGAAAGAAAAAGCGTAATCGACGATTTGGCCAAGGGACGTGGAGGTTTGTTTCAAGGCATAGCAAAGGCTCGATAACACCGGAGCGTTATCGAGAGACTATATCCAAACAGATATAAATCAAGGCAGGCACCGGGAATCAGACAGTCGGTCGATTCCCGGCACTCAGGGAATCACGCACCCGGCACAAAATGCTTCTGCGCCGTGCCACGTGCGATCAGGCGGGAGATGTAGTCGAGCTTCTGCGCATCCTGGTCGATAAACCGGAAGGTCAGTTGCAGCCAATCGCTGTCCGGCTTCGGTTCGAAGGCGACGATGGCGTGCAGGTAGCCGTTGAGGCGGGCCACTTCGGCGTTGTCGCCTTGTTCCAGGTCGAGCACAGCGCTTTCCAGGACCTGGGGCAGGACTTCGCCGCGACGCACCACCAGCAGCGCTTCCTTGATGCTCAGCGCCTTGATCACGCATTGCTGGGTGCCGCTGGACAGGCGCAATTGGCCCTGGCCACGCCCACCTGCCGGCGCAGCCACGACCGGGGCCTGCACCGGTGGGCTGTTGAGCAAACCTTTGTTGGGCGCAGGAGCGGCAGCCGCAACAGGAGCCGCGCGTGCCACTTCGGGCTTGCCGCCGGTCAGGGCGCTCAAGGAATCGTTGCCGAACGCCGAGTTCATCTTGGTCGGCGCGCTGGCGACCAGGGCGTCGAGGCGGCCGATCTTGTGCAGGGCCTGCTTGACCTTGTTCAGCAACTGTTCGTTGGTGAACGGTTTGCTGACGTAGCCTGAAACACCGGCCTGGATAGCCTGGACTACGTTTTCCTTGTCGCCACGGCTGGTGACCATCACGAACGGCATGGCTTTGAGGTGAGGTTGCTCGCGGCACCAGGTCAACAGCTCAAGGCCGGACATCTCTGGCATTTCCCAGTCGCACAGCACCAGGTCGAAGGTCTCGCGCATCAGGATGGCCTGGGCCTTTTTGCCGTTCACCGCATCTTCAAGCTTGATCCCGGGAAAGTAGTTGCGCAGGCACTTCTTCACCAGGTCGCGGATAAACGAGGCGTCATCCACCACCAATACACTGACTTTACTCATCGACCCTTCATCCTATAAAAACTTCGGCACGCAAGACGCCTGACTGATGGCATTTTGCCAAAAACTCTGCAGTCACGTTGGGACTTTCTTATGTCCCCACGCTGAAAAAATTCGGACCCACAAACAAAAACGCCCGACCAAAGGCCGGGCGTTAATTTCTCGGGCAACCTTACTTATCGTCAGATACGCCCGGAACATTAGGGATTTGATCGACTGAACCTTCAACTTCGGCCTTCATGCGCTTGAGGCCCATGTGCCGTACGTCGGTGCCGCGTACCAGGTAGATCACCAGTTCGGAGATATTGCGCGCATGGTCGCCAATCCGCTCCAGGGAGCGCAGTACCCAGATAATGCTCAAGACCCGCGAGATAGAGCGCGGGTCTTCCATCATGTAGGTGGCCAACTCACGCAAGGCTGTCTTGTACTCACGGTCGATGACCTTGTCGTACTGGGCCACCGACAATGCCAGTTCGGCGTCGAAGCGGGCAAAGGCGTCGAGCGCATCGCGCACCATGTTGCGCACCTGGTCACCGATGTGGCGCACTTCCACGTAACCGCGTGGCGCTTCGCCTTCTTCGCAGAGCTGGATGGCGCGGCGGGCGATCTTGGTGGCTTCATCGCCGATGCGTTCCAGGTCGATCACCGACTTGGAGATGCTGATGATCAACCGCAGGTCGGACGCCGCCGGCTGGCGACGTGCAAGAATGCGCAGGCATTCTTCGTCGATATTGCGTTCCATCTGGTTGATCTGGTCATCGATCTCACGCACTTGCTGGGCTAGGCCCGAGTCGGCCTCGATCAGGGCGGTGACCGCATCGTTGACTTGCTTCTCCACCAGCCCGCCCATCGCCAGGAGGTGGCTGCGCACTTCCTCGAGCTCGGCGTTGAACTGCGCGGAGATATGGTGGGTAAGGCCTTCTTTGCTAATCATGTTGGCGTCCTTGGAGCGTCCGGTAAGGTGCGGATAACCGCAGCGTCAGTGCAATCAGAACCACAGCTTCCTAGCCGTAGCGACCGGTGATGTAGTCTTCGGTCTGCTTCTTCGCCGGATTGGTGAACAGGGTATCGGTGTCGCCGAATTCCACCAGCTTGCCCATGTACATGAACGCGGTGTAGTCGGAAACCCGCGCCGCCTGTTGCATGTTGTGGGTCACGATGACGATGGTGAACTTGGACTTGAGCTCGTAGATCAGCTCTTCGACTTTCAGCGTCGAGATCGGGTCGAGTGCCGAGCAGGGTTCGTCGAGCAGCAACACTTCCGGCTCCACCGCGATGGTGCGCGCGATCACCAGACGCTGTTGCTGGCCGCCGGACAGGCCGAGGGCCGAGTCGTGCAGGCGGTCCTTCACTTCGTCCCACAGCGCCGCGCCTTTCAAGGCCCACTCAACCGCTTCGTCGAGGATGCGCTTCTTGTTGATGCCCTGGATGCGCAGGCCATAGACCACGTTTTCGTAGATGGTCTTGGGGAACGGGTTGGGCTTCTGGAACACCATGCCCACACGGCGACGCAGCTCGGCCACGTCCTCGCCCTTACGGTAGATGTTGGTGCCGTAGAGGTTGATGGCACCGTCCACGCGGCAACCGTCCACCAGGTCGTTCATGCGGTTGAAGCTACGCAGCAGCGTGGACTTGCCGCAGCCCGACGGGCCGATGAAGGCGGTCACGCGCTGCTTGGGGATGTTCATGCTGACGTCGAACAGCGCCTGTTTTTCACCGTAGTACAGGCTCAGGCCCGGTACTTCGATGGCCACGGTTTCCTGGGCCAGGCTCAGGCTCTGCTTGTCGCGACCCAGGGCAGACATGTTGATGCCGTGGGTGTGGGTGTCTTGTTGCATGGGATGCTCCCTGTGCTGTTGTGTGGGAGGGGGCTTGCCCCCGATGGCAGTGTGTCAGTCAGCACATCTGTTTCTGATCCGCCGCTATCGGGGGCAAGCCCCCTCCCACATTTATTCTGCGTTCACTTGTAAATCAGCTGTCCAACGCTTTGTATTTTTCGCGCAGGTGGTTACGGATCCACACCGCCGACAAGTTGAGCGTGGCGATCACCAGCACCAGCAGCAATGCGGTGGCGTACACCAGCGGTCGGGCGGCTTCGACGTTGGGGCTCTGGAAGCCGACGTCATAGATATGGAAGCCAAGGTGCATGATCTTCTGGTCCAGGTGCAGGTACGGGTAGTTGCCGTCCAGCGGCAGCGACGGCGCCAGTTTCACCACACCCACCAGCATCAGCGGCGCCACTTCACCGGCGGCGCGGGCCACGGCGAGGATCATGCCGGTCATCATCGCCGGGCTGGCCATCGGCAGCACGATCTTCCACAGCGTTTCCGCCTTGGTCGCGCCCAGCGCCAGGGAGCCCTCGCGCACGGTGCGAGGAATCCGCGCCAGGCCTTCTTCCGTGGCCACGATCACCACCGGCACCGCCAGCAGCGCCAGGGTCAACGAGGCCCACAGCAGGCCCGGCGTACCGAAGGTCGGCGCCGGCAGGGCTTCGGCGAAGAACAGGCGGTCCACCGAGCCCCCCAATACATACACGAAGAAGCCCAGGCCGAACACGCCGTAGACGATGGCCGGTACGCCGGCCAGGTTGTTCACGGCAATCCGGATAACCCGCGTCAGGGTGTTCTGCTTGGCGTATTCACGCAGGTATACCGCCGCCAGCACGCCGAACGGGGTCACGATCATCGCCATGATCAGGGTCATCATCACGGTGCCGAAGATGGCCGGGAAGATCCCGCCTTCGGTGTTGGCTTCCCGTGGGTCATCACTGAGGAATTCCCAGACCTTGCTGAAGTAGAAGCCGATCTTGGTGATCGTGCCCATGGCGTTCGGCTGGTACGCGTGCACCACTTTGCCGATGCCGATTTCCACTTCCTTGCCGTTCGCATCGCGTGCCGTCAGGGCGTCGCGGTTGAACTGGGCGTGCAGGTCGGCCAGGCGCGCCTCGATGTCCTGGTAACGGGCATTCAGCTCGGCGCGGTCGGCGTCCATGTCGGCCTGTGCGGCGGCGTCGAGCTTGCCTTCCAGTTCCAGTTTGCGGCCATGCAGGCGGATACGCTCCAGGCCGGCGTTGATCGCGCCGATGTCGGATTTTTCCAGGGTCTTGAGCTGGGCAGCCAGCTTGTTGACGCGGTCTACCCGGGCCTGCAGCTCCGGCCAGGCGGCCTCGCCTTCGGCAATGACCTTGCCATCCTGCTTGACGTTGACCAGCGTGCCGTAGAAGTTGCCCCACTCACGCCGCTCAATGGTCATGAGGTTCGCCGGCGTGGTCTGGTCCTTGAGCCACTCGCCGACAATCCAGGTGAAGTCGTTGCCGTTCAAGTCACGGTTGCCGACCTTGATCAGCTCGCGGGTCATGAACTCCGGGCCTTGGTCCGGCACCGGCAGGCCCGCGCTTTTCAGGCGTTCGCGGGGCACTTCTTCCTTCTGCACCACTTCGCCGATGACGATATGGTTTGCCTGGCCCGGCACATTGTAGTTGGCCTGGATCAGGTCGGCCGGCCAGAAATGGCCCAGGCCACGCACGGCAATCACGGCCAGCAACCCGATGGTCATGATGACCGCGATGGACACCGCGCCACCGCTGATCCAGACGCCGGGGGCGCCGCTCTTGAACCATCCATTCAGGGAGTTCTGTTTCACAGACTTCTACCTTTCTTAAAGCGACGAGTATTTCTTGCGCAGACGCTGACGGATCAGCTCGGCGAGGGTGTTCATGATGAAGGTGAACAGCAGCAGCACCAGCGCCGACAGGAAAAGCACGCGGTAGTGGCTTCCGCCCACTTCCGACTCGGGCATCTCTACCGCGACGTTGGCCGCCAGTGTGCGCAGGCCTTCGAACAGGTTCATCTCCATCACCGGGGTATTACCGGTGGCCATCAACACGATCATGGTCTCGCCCACCGCACGGCCCATGCCGATCATCAGCGCCGAGAAGATGCCCGGGCTGGCGGTGAGGATGACCACGCGGGTCATGGTCTGCCACGGCGTGGCGCCCAGGGCCAGGGAACCCAGGGTCAGGCCGCGTGGCACGCTGAACACGGCGTCTTCGGCGATGGAATAGATGTTCGGGATCACCGCGAAACCCATGGCCAAACCCACTACCAGGGCGTTGCGCTGGTCGTAGGTGATGCCCAGGTCGTGGGAAATCCACATACGCATATCGCCGCCGAAGAACCAGGTCTCCAGGTACGGGCTCATGTACAGCGAGAGCCAGCCCACGAACAGGATCACCGGGATCAAAATCGCGCTTTCCCAGCCATCCGGTACACGCAGGCGCAGGGATTCAGGCAGGCGGCTGAAGATGAAGCCGGCCACCAGGATGCCGATTGGCAACAGCATCAACAGGCTGAAAATGCCCGGTAGATGCCCTTCCACATACGGCGCCAGGAACAGGCCGGCGAAGAAGCCGAGGATCACCGTCGGCATCGCTTCCATCAACTCGATCACCGGCTTGACCTTGCGGCGCAGGCTCGGGGCCATGAAATAGGCGGTGTAGATCGCAGCGGCAACGGCCAGCGGCGCGGCCAACAGCATGGCGTAGAACGCGGCCTTCAAGGTGCCGAAGGTCAGCGGCGCCAGGCTCATCTTGGGTTCGAAGTCGGTGTTGGCGGCAGTGGATTGCCAGACGTATTTAGGTTCGTCGTAGTTTTCGTACCAGACCTTGCTCCACAGCGCGCTCCAGGATACTTCCGGATGCGGGTTGTCGAGCATCAGTGGCTGCAGCTTGCCACCCGCCTCGACGATCACGCGGTTGGCCCGTGGCGACAGGCCGAACACGCCCTGGCCGTCGACCACCGGGTCCACCAGCAGGGTGCGGTGGGCGGTGCTGTGGAATACGCCGAACTTGCCGGACGCGTCGAGGGCGGTGAAGCCTTTGCGGCGCTCTTCGGCGGTGATTTCAATGATGGGCGTGGTGCCCATCTGGAAGGTACGGATCTGCTTGAAGCGCTGCTCGCCATCCGGGTCGCGGGCCATGAACCACTGGGCCAGGCCACCCTTGGAGTTACCGACGATCAGCGAGATACCGCCCACCAGCTGCGTGCTCGCGGTGACTTCGGCAGTGCCGTCTTCCAGCAGTTTGTAGCGACCGTTGAGGCTCTTGTCGCGCAGGCTGAATACATCGGCCAAAGCACGGCCGTTGATCACGTACAGCCATTGCTGGCGCGGGTCGATGAAGATCGCCTTCACCGGCTCGGTCATCTGCGGCAGCTCGATGCGCTTCTGCTCGCTGGTGACTTCGCCGGTCATCATGTTTTCTTCGCGGCTCAGGGACAGCACATTCAAGTGCGAACCCGCGGAGCCTGCCACCACCAGGGACGAATCCGTGGCGTTGAGGGCCACGTGTTCCAGCGGGCGGCCGGCGTCATCCAGCACGATCGGTGTTTCACCGTAGGGGTATTCGATCGCGGGGGTGATGGTTTTCTTGCCGTCCGGGTAGGACACCTTATAGGTGTGGCGGAACACCAGGGACTGGCCGTTGGACAGACCGAGGATCACCAGCGGGCTGCCGGGTTGGTCTTCACCGATAGAAGCAACGCTGGTGCCGGTGGGCAGGGGCAGGTCGACACGCTTGAGCTCGGCACCGGTCTCGACATTAAAGAACAGCGCCTGGCCCTTGTCGGAAACCCGCATGGCGACTTGGTTCTGTTCTTCGAGGGAGATCATCAGCGGCTTGCCGGCGTCCTGGATCCAGGCCGGGGTCAGGGCGTCTTCCTTGGTCAATGAGGCGCCCTGGAACAGTGGCGCGACGACGTAGGCCAAGAAGAAGAAAATCAGGGTGATGGCGCCGAGGACGGCGAGGCCGCCGACCAGCACGTACCAACGGGTCAGGCGATCCTTGAGCGCGCGAATGCGGCGCTTGCGTTGCAGCTCAGGCGTATTGAAGTCAATGCGCTTGGGGGGAGAAGTTGTCGTCATGGTGGAATTGGCCAGATCATTCATGCGCACACCCTAGCGATCCTGTATGACAGAAAGATGACAGTGCAGTGACGCAACAAATCCGCCGCGAAGCAAGGCTGGCAGCGGACTTAAAATTAGGGATGTAACCGGGCTTTGTGTGGGAGCGGGCGTGCTCGCGAAGGCGTCGTATCAGTCGCCAGGTGTGTTGAATGACACACCGTCTTCGCGAGCAAGCCCGCTCCCACAGGAGCCCGGTATTACACCGGGTACCGCAGGCTTAGTTGCCTTCTTTCAGACCCAGGTCAGCCAGGGCCTTGGCGGCGACTTTGGCTGGCAGCGGGATGTAGCCGTCTTTCACGACAACTTCCTGGCCCTGCTTGGACAGAACCAGCTTCACGAACTCGGCTTCCAGCGGGGCCAGAGGCTTGTTCGGAGCTTTGTTGACGTACACGTAGAGGAAGCGCGACAGCGGGTATTTGCCGTTCAGGGCGTTTTCTTCGCTGTCTTCGATGAAGTCAGTGCTGCCTTTCTTGGCCAGAGCCACGGTCTTCACGCTGGCGGTCTTGTAGCCGATGCCCGAGTAACCGATGCCGTTCAGCGAGGAGCTGATCGACTGCACGACCGACGCCGAGCCGGGTTGTTCGTTCACGTTTGGCTTGTAGTCGCCTTTGCACAGGGCTTCTTCCTTGAAGTAGCCGTAGGTGCCGGATACCGAGTTACGACCGAACAGTTGCACCGGCTTGTTGGCCAGGTCGCCGGTCACACCCAGGTCACCCCAGGTTTTCACGTCGGCTTTGCCACCGCACAGGCGAGTCGAGGAGAAGATCGCGTCGACTTGCTCCATGGTCAGGTGCTGGATAGGGTTGTCCTTGTGCACGAACACGGCCAGGGCATCCACGGCAACCGGGATAGCGGTTGGCTTGTAGCCGTACTTCTGCTCGAAGGCCGCCAGTTCGGTGTCCTTCATCTTGCGGCTCATCGGGCCCAGGTTGGAGGTGCCTTCAGTCAGCGCAGGTGGCGCGGTGGCCGAGCCGGCAGCTTGAATCTGGATGTTGACGTTCGGGTATTCCTTTTTGTAACCCTCGGCCCACAGGGTCATCAGGTTAGCCAGGGTATCGGAACCAACGCTGGACAAGTTGCCCGACACACCAGTGGTCTTGACGTACGCCGGGATTGCCGGATCAACACCAGCGGCCACCGCGTTGGCGGTCGCAACGCCAGCAGCGACAAAAGTCATTGCCGCCATCAAACGTTTCAGTTTCATGCCTTGCTCCTAGCAGATAGGGATAATTGGATCGGGGCCAAGTATCGGGAGGCCGTGTGAACACTCTATGTCCGGAATGTGACAGTTAGATGAAAGGCCACTATTGCAAGGAGAAAGGGCGACGCGAGGAGTTGCCATCGCTCCCGCGCAGGGCGCGGGAGCGATCATTGTCAAAAAATCAGCGCGAACGCTTCCACAGATACCCACCCACCACCATCCCCATCACACACAGAGCGGCAACGTAGTAAGCCGGGCCCATCGGGCTTTCCTTCATCAGCAGCGACACCGCCAGCGGCGTCAGCCCACCGAACACGGCGTAGGCCACGTTGTAGGAGAACGACAGGCCACTGAAGCGCACCACGGGCGGGAAAGCCTTGACCATCACATAGGGCACCACGCCGATAGTGCCCACAAAGAGGCCGGTCAGGGCGTACAGCGGGAACAGCCAGTCTGGGTGGGCCATGAGGCTGTGATACAGCGTCCAGGATGTGGCCAGCAACAGTGCGCAACCAGCGACCAGTACACGGCCTGCGCCGAAGCGGTCGGCCAGTGCGCCCGAAGCGATGCAGCCAAGGCTGAGCGTGACAATCGCCAGGCTGTTGGCCTGCAGCGCAACGGTCGGGCTGAAGTGGTAGATAGTCTGCAACACGGTCGGGGTCATCAGGATCACCACCACGACGCCGGCCGACAACAGCCAGGTCAGCAACATAGACAAGACGATGGCCCCCCGGTGATCACGCAGCACGGCGCGCAACGGCAACTCGGCAGCCAGGGTCTTGCGTTGCTGCATCTCGGCGAAGATCGGCGTTTCGTGCAGCCAGCGGCGCAAGTACACCGACAACAGGCCGAACACACCGCCAAGCAGGAACGGGATACGCCAGGCGTAATCCGAGACCTGCTCAGGGCTATAGATAGTGTTGATCGCGGTCGCCACCAGAGAGCCCAGCAAAATACCGGCTGTCAGGCCGCTGGTGAGCGTCCCGCAGGCGTAGCCGATATGCCGTGGCGGTACGTGTTCGGAGACGAACACCCACGCGCCTGGCACTTCACCGCCAATGGCCGCGCCTTGGATGATGCGCATCAGCAGCAACAGGACCGGTGCCCACAGGCCGATCTGCGCGTAGGTCGGCAGCAGGCCCATGATCAGGGTCGGCACGGCCATCATGAAGATGCTCAGGGTAAACATCTTCTTGCGGCCCAGCAGGTCGCCGAAGTGCGCCATGATAATGCCGCCCAGCGGGCGCGCGAGGTAACCGGCGGCAAAGATGCCAAAGGTCTGCATCATGCGCAGCCATTCGGGCATGTCCACGGGGAAGAAGAGTTTTCCGACCACGGTGGCGAAAAACACGAAAATGATGAAATCATAAAACTCCAGCGCCCCGCCCAAGGCAGACAGCGACAGGGTTTTGTAGTCGTTGCGGGTCAGCGGGCGCGACGGTTGCGCACTGCTTGCGGGCACGGAGGACATGGCAAGGCTTCTCTTATAGTAGTCGGGACGGCAAGCCCGGGACTTGCGGCAGGCTTGGCAAGATAGCAAATCGCTCGAAAAAGCACAGCGCTGAGCGAATAACAGTTCGACGGCATGAAATATTCCGCTTTTTTGTGCTGCATCTGCGCGCAGAAGCACAGTTGCCGGAAAAAGCCGCGATACAGCCGCTAATTGCCGACCAAATGAGCGTCCAGAGGTCGTCGTGGCGACAGGGTGTCGATATACTCGGCCCTTGCAAGCGCAAGACGCCCAGTCTTGAGGGGCTGCTGTGCCAAACCGTCGTTGGAAGCCCTCCAGCCGATTTGGCAGAGTTTCCCTTTAGTACGCCTTACGAGAAACGCATCACGCGGTGTATGTTGGTGCTGAAACGTTTTTTCGAAGACGGCTATCCACTTGAAATACCCATGAAGCGTTACGGGTCAGAGGCCCTCGGCATGATCGAACTCGAACAAGAAGATCCTATCCCGCAAGGCGATCTCGCCCTGCAAATCACCGCCCTGCCGCGTGAAACCAACGGTTTTGGCGATATCTTCGGCGGCTGGCTGGTCGCGCAGATGGACCTGGCCGGCACCGCGATGGCCAGCAAGGTTGCAGGCGGGCGTGTCGCCACGGTGGCCATTGATCGCATGGCGTTCCTGGTGCCGGTGGCCGTCGGCGCGCAGTTGTCCTTCTATACCCAGGCTCTGGAAATCGGCCGCAGCTCGATCCAGATGATGGTCGAAGTGTGGAGCGACGACCCGCTGTCCAGTGAGTGGCGCAAGGTCACCGAGGCGGTGTTCGTGTTCGTCGCCATCGATGGCAGCGGCCGCACGCGTTCGGTGCCGTCGCGAGCACGTTAAACCTCACCGGGTTTTGACGGTCAATTGCCGCATTGCCTGCCATGAAGAGTGCTTTGTTATGCCGACGCCCCACGTTGAAACCGTGAAAATCGACGAGCTGGACTGCTGGCGCATCCGCCACAACGGCGCGGAACTGATGGTGGCCCAACAGGGCGCGCATATATTCAGTTACCAGCGCGACGGCGAGCAGCCGCTGATCTGGCCGAACCCTGAAGCGGTGTTCAAACAGGGCAAAGGCATTCGCACCGGCGTACCGGTGTGCTGGCCATGGTTTGGTGTGTTCGACCGTAACCCGCAGAGCGTCAAGGCGATGCGCCAGAGCGACCAGCCGGCCGGCGCCCACGGTTTTGTGCGTACGGCACTCTGGGAATTGGCCGCGACCGAACTTGAAGGCGATGCGTTGCGCGTGGACCTGGTGCTACCGACACCCGCAGGCGGCTTTGCCGGCTGGCCCCATCAAGTCGACCTGAAACTGAGCCTGCTGCTGGACGATCAGTTGCATATCCGCCTGACCAGCCATAACCGTGGCGACGATACCGTGACCCTCAGCCAGGCGCTGCACACCTACTTCGCCGTAAGCGATGTGCGCAATGTGCAGGTCGAGGGCCTGGACGGGGTGGCGTATATCGATACTGCGGACGGCTGGGCCGAGAAGACGCAATCCGGGCTGCTGCATTTCACCGCAGAAACCGATCGCATCTACCTCGATACGCCGTCCCAGTTGAACATCGTCGATAAAGGCTGGCAACGTGGCATCCAGCTCACTGCCGAGGGCTCGACGTCGACGGTGATCTGGAACCCCTGGACGGAACGTGCCAAGGCGTTTGATGACATGGCTGACGATGGCTGGACGGGCATGTTGTGCATCGAGACAGCCAATGTGCTGGATGATGTGGTGAGTCTGGCACCCGGTGAACGCCACACCTTGGGTGTGAGCATCAGCGCTGTCGCCCTGTAAGAACGCCAATCAAAATGTGGGAGGGGGCTTGCCCCCGATAGCAGTGGATCAGTCAGCACATTGGCTACTGATAGACCGCCATCGGGGGCAAGCCCCCTCCCACATTGATAGGCATTGGGTTTTAGAGATCGGACTCCTTCACCACCCGCACTTTCCCCGCATCCAGCGCATAGGCCGCATCGGCCAGATCGTTATTGACCTTCTCCACTTTCAACGTGCCCGTGACCCACAGCGGCGTATAGATATCATCCAGCTTCAGCCCCTTGGGATAGCGCACCAACACCAGTTGGTTCGGCGGCGGAGGCGGCACGTGGATGCACGCGCCTGGGTACGGCACCAGGAAGAACAGGGTGCTGCGGCCTTTGGCGTCAGTCTCCAACGGCACCGGATAGCCGCCGATGCGGATGTCCTTGCCATTCATGGCCGCCACGGTCTTGGTTGAGTACATCACCGCCGGCAAGCCCTTGCTCTGCTTCAGGCCACCCTTGTCGGTGAATGTGCCTTGGGCTTCGGGGGAGTTGTGGTCAATCTCGGGCATGGCTTCGAGGGCTTTTTGATCCGACAGCGGCATCAGGTCGAGCCAGTCGGTTTCCGGCAGTTCGCCGGCGTGCGCCAGGCCAGGGCCAAGCAGGAGGAGTGTTATCAAAAGACGGCGCATGGAGAGGCTCGACAAGTACAGGTGGCGAGCATTCTAGCCCTCTGCGCCTGCGCAGCGCAGAGAGCTTCGTCGCTTAGATCATTTCTTTTTCAGCAGGCCGTAGATCACCAGCAGCACGATGGCGCCGATCAGCGCGCCGAGGAAGCCGGCACCCTGGCCTGCCTGGTAGATGCCCAAGGCCTGGCCACCGTAGGTGGCGACCAACGAACCTGCGATACCCAGCAGGATGGTCATGATCCAGCCCATGCTGTCGTCGCCTGGTTTCAGGAAACGCGCGAGCAGGCCGACGATCAAGCCGATAAAGATGGTTCCAATGATACCCATGGCATTTCCCTCTGAATGTAGGTGAGCTATGCCAAAGCCTAGTCAGGCTTTGGCATCCTGCAATCAGAGGATGGCGGCTACCGAATGGTTCCCGCCAATCCCAGGCTTATTGCTCGGCGATCAGCGCTTCAACCTTGAGGATTTGCGCTTGCAGCGTCGCGCGGTCCTTGCAGCGCAGGTTGGCATGGCCGACCTTGCGCCCGGCCTTGAAGGCCTTGCCGTAGTGATGCAGGTGGCAGTCGTCGATTGCGATGACTTTTTCCACGGGGGGCACCACACCGATGAAGTTGAGCATGGCGCTCTCGCCGACCTTGGCCGTGGAGCCCAACGGCAAGCCCGCCACCGCCCGCAGGTGGTTCTCGAACTGGCTGCACTCGGCGCCTTCGGTGGTCCAGTGCCCGGAGTTGTGCACGCGTGGGGCGATTTCGTTGGCCTTGAGGCCACCGTCGACTTCAAAGAACTCGAACGCCATCACGCCGACGTAATCCAGCTGCTTGAGTACACGGCTGGAATAGTCTTCGGCCAGCGCTTGCAACGGGTGGTCGGTGCTGGCCACGGACAGCTTGAGGATGCCGCTGTCGTGGGTGTTGTGCACCAACGGGTAGAAGCGGGTTTCGCCATCACGGGCACGCACGGCGATCAGCGAGACTTCACCGGTGAACGGCACGAAGCCTTCGAGCAGGCAGGCGACGCTACCCAGCTCGGCGAAGGTGCCGACCACATCGGCAGCGGTGCGCAGGACTTTCTGGCCCTTGCCGTCATAACCCAGGGTACGGGTTTTCAGCACGGCCGGCAGGCCGATGCTGGCGACGGCGGCATCCAGGTCCGCCTGGGACTGGATATCGGCGAAGGCCGGGGTCGGAATGCCCAGGTCCTTGAACATGCTTTTCTCGAACCAGCGGTCGCGGGCGATGCGCAGGGCTTCGGCGCTCGGGTACACCGGGACGAACTGCGACAGGAACGCGACGGTTTCAGCCGGGACGCTTTCGAATTCGAAGGTCACCAGGTCGACTTCGTCGGCCAGTTGGCGCAGGTGGTCCGGGTCGCTGTAGTCAGCGCGCAGGTGTTCACCCAAGGCCGCCGCACAGGCATCCGGCGCCGGGTCCAGGAAAGCGAAGTTCATCCCCAGCGGGGTTCCCGCCAAGGCCAGCATACGGCCCAGTTGGCCGCCACCGATTACACCGATTTTCATCGTCAACCACCTCAGGCGATGCGTGGGTCTGGATTGTCCAGCACGCTGTCTGTCTGCTCAGCACGGAATTTTTTCAGCACCGCGTGGAACTGCGGGTGCTTGGCGCCCAGGATGCTGGCGGACAGCAGGGCGGCGTTGATCGCGCCGGCCTTGCCGATCGCCAGGGTCGCCACCGGGATGCCGGCCGGCATCTGCACGATGGACAACAGCGAATCCACGCCCGAGAGCATCGCCGACTGCACCGGCACACCGAGCACCGGCAGGTGGGTCTTGGCCGCACACATGCCGGGCAGGTGCGCTGCACCGCCGGCACCGGCGATGATCACCTCGATGCCACGGGATTCTGCTTCATCGGCATACTGGAACAGCAAATCCGGAGTGCGGTGGGCGGAGACCACTTTCACTTCGTAGGGAATGCCGAGTTTTTCCAGCATATCGGCGGTGTGGCTAAGGGTGGACCAATCGGACTTGGAGCCCATGATCACGCCAACCAATGCACTCATCGTCGTGCCTCTTCTCTCTGGGCGCCCGCAGGCGCGTCAAAAAACAACAAGCCACGCGGGAAATCCGGCGTGGCTTGGTGTACGAATTAAGGCCGGTTGGACCGGCCGAAGGCCGCGCAGTATACCGTAATAATCCAGATAAACAGCCCCTGGGATGACCATCTGTCTTAAGCGCCAAAGCAGCAGATTTACTGACTTGCAGGTCAGCCCGGCAGGCCTTCCCCAACACTGAAACTTTACCCCTCCAACATCGAATGCCACTACCGCATTTGCCTATGGCACCGACAGGCAATGGCAGAGCGCAGCCTTATCGTGGACAGCGACACACCCCACTGACATCTCCAAGGACAAGGACTGCCCCATGCCTGCATCGGTCGAATATTACCGCACCCTACCCACGCCCCACGACATCCTCAACCTGACACCGCCCGAAACGGCCACATTGCTCAAGGCGCTGAACAAAAATGTCATCTACACCCTCGGGCACCTGCCGACTCGCCCGGTGAGTGCGCTGAAGCTGCTGACCCAGGTGCTCAAGCACTACCTGCCCGAGCCAGAACTGGACCGCATCTTCTACTCCTGCCCGCCGATGGACGCTACCCCGCAACAAACCTTGTACGAGCTCTACCACCACCTCGTTCTGTTCAACGCACTGCCCTCCACCTACGACGCCAGTTCGGTGGTGTTCTACACCCCCGGAGCAGACGCCTTGCAAGCCCTGCCGCCCGAGTGCCAGGCGCGATTGAAGATAGTTCTGCAGAACCTTCAGGGTATCGAATTCTACCTGAGTGACCTCGCCGACTTCTGGCAAGCCCGGCACGCCTACGCCAACATGACCAACCAGGCGTACGTTGCGCGAGCCTTCGCAGCCCAGCTTCAGTGTGCGGCATCGCTCAGGCTGGCAGATGGTTCGCTGGACCATGAAAGCGTGGCGTTGATCACGCTCCTGGCGTCGCCCGGGCATATTTCCGGCTGCCATCTCTACCGCATCGCGTTTCAGGATGAAGAACAACAAGCGCATGTCCCGCTGTACGGCGCATTCCTGATTAGCCGCACGCCCGCCAACGCTGCACCCGGTCAGAACCCCTGTGTCCTTTACGTACCCGGGCTCAAGCTGCAGGCGTTCTACTCGCCCGCCCTGCTCAGGGCCCATTTGATTGCCGAGTTGAACGAGACCACCCTCCACCGCCTGCTGCCATGTATCGACCGCAATCAACTCCAGCGCTTGGAAGAGCTGGCCAGGCGGGGGCTGCGGGACGATCACGTCAGCCTGTCACCGATGGTGTTCAGCCCGCACTTCTATGAGGACGTGAGCCTGGCGCTGATCAACCAGCAACGCCGAGACATCCGGCACGCCTGGGCATGGGCGCAGCCTCGGCATTTCCAGGAGGCCAATTGGATCAACCGTCACATCGAGGCCGCCTCGGACCTCAGGTCATTGATGACCCTTGAAAGCACCTTCAAAGACCACGCGACACCCGCCATCGCGGCGTTTGAACGAAAACTGCCGCCCCGCCCGGCGCCCATTCCTGCGCCTGCTGCGCCGAAGCCGATCAATCTGAACGTCTACATCCATCGTGATTTGCACGGCGATAGCCGGCTGCCGTCCCTGCGCGACGATTATTTTTCCTGGCTGAAAACCGAACTGGAAGACCTTTCCGGTCGGACAGTCATGATCACTTTCCATCAGGAAACCGGACCGGCTTACCTAATCGATTTCAACTACAAAAGGGATCATCGGGTCAGCCTGTCTACCTGGAAAAATACCGTCCTCCAGCACCTGGAACACGCTTCGATCGCCCCTTCGCCGCTCGACCTGTATCTGTTGCTGACCCTCGATGACATTGACTCACAAACGGCCGGCGTAGCTTATCTGCATGACAGCTTCGGCATTGCCGCGACAACGTCATACCGCACTGCGGCCCATGAAGTCGGGCATATGCTCGGCGCGCTGCATGAAGACGGCGACAATATTTTCAATGGCTGGTGGCACGAAACCCTGATGAAGGATCGTGACTTTTTCTCGTTCCTGAGGGGCAATGCCTATCGGTTCAGCGACAAGAACCGGGACAACATCCGTACCTACCTGAGCCAGTTCGGTTGACGGGCGACTAAACGGCGGGGCTCGCCGCCCCGCCTTCGAGCTTGCGCCACAGCAACCGCACGTTCGCCTTGCGCACCAAGGCACAGCGGTACAGGCGGATCTCCAGCGGTACATGCCATTGCGGCCCGCCGCACACCACCAGCTCACCCCGCGCCAGCTCGGCGCGCACGCTCAACTGCGGCACCCAGGCGATGCCCAGGCCTTCCAGGGCCATGCTCTTGAGGCTGTCGGCCATGGCGGTTTCGTACACGGTGGTAAAGCGCAGCGCTCGCTGGCGCAGCAGCAAATTCACCGAGCGACCGAGAAACGCGCCGGCGCTGTAGGCCAGCAACGGCACACTGCCCTCGCCTTCCAGATCGAACAGCGGATTGCCGTCGGCGTCGGCGGCACACACCGGGAGCATTTCGGTGTTGCCCAGGTGCAGCGACGGGAAGATTTCCGAATCCATCTGCATCGCGGCGTCCGGGTCGTAGAACGCCAGCATCAGGTCACAACCGCCTTCGCGCAGCGCATGCACGGCGTCGCCGACGTTGGTGGCCACCAGCCGCGTGGCGATGTTCAGGCCTTCGTTGCGCAATTGCGCGATCCAGCGCGGGAAGAAGCCCAGGGCCAGGGAATGCGCCGCAGCCACTTGCATGACCTCGCCCTGCCCGCCTTCCAGGTGATGCAAATGGCGCAGCACTTCACCGAGCTGCTCGACCACCGTGCGCGCGGTGACCAGGAACAACTGGCCCGCCGCCGTCAGCTCCACCGGCGTGCGCGAGCGGTTGACCAGGGTCAGGCCCAACGCGGCCTCCAGGCTGCGGATGCGTCGGCTGAACGCCGGCTGGGTCACGAAGCGCCGCTCCGCCGCCTGGGAAAAACTGCGGGTCGCCGCCAGGGCGCTGAAGTCTTCCAGCCATTTGCTCTCAAGGTTCATTGCTGCCTCCCGTGGGTACGCACCATTTTGGCACACACGCCCGCCATGATAACCGGGTCACACTCACATTATGCCGTTTGTGCATAGGCCAGTGCTTAACAGCATTGGCCCAAAAAGTTCTACAAGCCTAGCATTCGCAGCGTTCCGGCCAGTTCCGGGTCCATATCGAGATGATTTCCGTCATGTCCTCCGCTGCATCTTTCCGTACCGAAAAAGACCTGCTTGGCGTACTCGAAGTACCGGCTCAAGCGTATTACGGCATCCAGACCCTGCGAGCGGTGAACAACTTCCGCCTCTCGGGCGTTCCGATTTCGCATTACCCGAAATTGGTGGTCGGTCTGGCAATGGTCAAGCAAGCGGCGGCTGACGCCAACCGCGAGTTGGGCCAGCTCAGCGAAGCCAAGCACGCGGCCATCAGCGAAGCCTGTGCCCGTCTGATCCGCGGCGATTTCCACGAAGAGTTCGTGGTGGACATGATTCAAGGCGGCGCTGGCACTTCAACCAACATGAATGCCAACGAAGTCATCGCCAACATCGCGTTGGAGGCCATGGGCCACAACAAGGGCGAGTACCAATACCTGCACCCGAACAACGACGTGAACATGGCGCAGTCGACCAACGACGCCTACCCGACCGCGATCCGCCTGGGTCTGCTGCTGGGCCATGACGCACTGCTGGCCAGCCTCGACAGCCTGATCCAGGCGTTCGCCGCCAAAGGCGTCGAATTCAGCCACGTACTGAAAATGGGCCGCACCCAACTGCAAGACGCCGTGCCGATGACCCTCGGCCAGGAATTCCGCGCCTTCGCCACCACCCTCGGTGAAGACCTGGCACGCCTGAAAACCCTGGCGCCGGAGTTGCTGACCGAAGTGAACCTGGGCGGCACCGCCATCGGTACCGGCATCAACGCCGACCCGCGCTACCAGGCCCTGGCCGTACAGCGCCTGGCGGTGATCAGCGGCCAACCGGTCGTGCCGGCTGCCGACCTGATCGAAGCCACCTCCGACATGGGCGCCTTCGTGCTGTTCTCCGGCATGCTCAAGCGCACCGCCGTGAAGCTGTCGAAGATCTGCAACGACCTGCGCCTGCTGTCCAGCGGCCCACGCACCGGCATCAACGAGATCAACCTGCCGGCTCGCCAGCCAGGCAGCTCGATCATGCCCGGCAAGGTCAACCCGGTGATCCCGGAAGCCGTGAACCAGGTAGCGTTCCAGGTCATCGGTAACGACCTGGCCCTGACCATGGCGGCCGAAGGTGGCCAGTTGCAACTGAACGTGATGGAGCCGCTGATCGCGTTCAAGATCTTCGACTCGATCCGCCTGCTGCAACGCGCCATGGACATGCTGCGCGAGCACTGCATCGTCGGCATCACCGCCAACGAAGCCCGCTGCCGCGAACTGGTGGAGCACTCCATCGGCCTGGTCACCGCGCTGAACCCGTACATCGGCTATGAAAACGCCACCCGCATTGCCCGTATCGCCCTCGAAAGCGGGCGTGGCGTGCTGGAACTGGTGCGCGAAGAAGGCTTGCTCGACGACGCCATGCTCGACGACATCCTGCGCCCCGAAAACATGATTGCCCCACGCTTGGTCCCGCTGAAGGCCTAAGCGTTTGTTGCACCGCTCACCAGGTTGAGGGACTAGACACCTCTCACCTTTTGAGGGCCTGAAGGCTCGTTCTTCAGGCCCTTTTTTTTGCCCCGAGGTTGTGAAATGAAGCCTATAAAAACGCCAATATCGCTCTGTAAGTCCACCACCCAGCTGAAACCTTTAATCGCCCCGAGCAGACGGATCACGTTCGCCTAGGTATAGTGCCGCCCCTCTTCGCGTCAGAGATCGTCGGTAACGAGGTCCTGGACAGCGCGAAACCGCATGAATAACAACACCCGCAAAAGGATTGGGGTCGAAGCGTCGTGCACTGCCTGGTGCTGAGCGATAGCGTCGAACCGTCCTGCGTTTGCCATTAGAAAAATCAGCGAGGAACACTCCATGCTCGAAGTCATCAACGACTTCCTCTCAGGGAAAGTACTGATCGTGCTCATTGTCGGGCTCGGCGGTTATTTCACGATTCGCTCGCGTTTCGTACAACTGCGTCACTTCTTCCACATGTTCTCGGTGTTTAAAGACAGCCTGAAGAGCAGCTCCGACCAGCTCAGCTCCTTCCAGGCGCTGATGCTCAGCCTGGCCGGGCGCGTGGGTGCCGGTAACATCGCCGGCGTCGGTATTGCCGTGACACTGGGTGGCCCGGGCGCCGTGTTCTGGATGTGGGTCACCGCGCTGGTGGGCATGTCGTCGAGCTTTATCGAGTGCTCCCTCGGCCAGCTGTACAAGCGCACCGACGCCGAAGGCACCTTTCGTGGCGGCCCGGCCTATTACATCCAGCACGGCTTGCACAAGCGCTGGCTGGGCATGGTCATGGCGTTCCTGTTGCTGGTGACCTTCGGTTTCGCCTTCAACGGCCTGCAAGCCCACGCCGTGACCCACTCGCTGAACAACGCCTTCGGCCTGGACACCACCTACACCGGCCTGGCGCTGGCGGTACTGCTGGGCCTGGTGTTCATCGGCGGGATCAAGCGTATTGCTTCGATCGCCGACCTGCTGGTGCCGGTCAAGACCCTGGTCTACATCGCCGTGACGCTGTACGTGATCGTGCTGCAATTCGACCACGTACCGGCCATGCTCGCGACCATCGTCAAGAGCGCGTTCGGCCTCGACCAAGCCTTCGGTGGCCTGGTGGGCAGCGCGATCATCATGGGTGTGAAGCGCGGCGTGTTCGCCAACGAAGCCGGCCTGGGCAGTGCGCCTAACGTGGCGGCGGTGGCTTCGGTCGAACACCCGATCGCCCAGGGCGTGGTCCAGGCGTTCAGCGTGTTCCTCGATACCTTCGTGATCTGCACCTGTACCGCATTGCTGATCCTGCTCTCCGGCTTCTACACCCCGGGCTTTGAAGGCGACGGCATTGCCCTGACCCAGAACTCCCTGGCGGCGGTGGTCGGCGACTGGGGCCGCATGTTCATCTCGGTGGCCCTGGCGTTGTTCGTGTTCACCTCGATCATGTACAACTACTACTTGGGCGAGAGCAACCTGCGCTTCCTGGTGGGCAACAACCGCAAGGTGCTGATGGGCTACCGCGCCCTGGTGCTGGTGCTGATTTTCTGGGGTTCCATCGAGAACCTGAGCACCGTGTTCGCCTTCGCCGACATCACCATGACCCTGCTCGCGTTCGTCAACCTGTTCGCCCTGGCGTTCCTGTTCAAGATCGCCATGCGCATCCTCAACGACTACGACAACCAGCGCGCAGCGGGCATCAAGACCCCGGTGTTCGACTCCAGCCAGTTCCCTGACCTGGACCTGGACCGCAAGGCCTGGCCGGCCAACCCGGTCAAGCCTGAGCCAGGCACTCAAGCAAGCGCTGAACTGAACGCTCAAGCGCAACGCTGAGCGTAGATAGATGACACGCCGCCCGGCCTTGGGCATGCTCTGGGCCCGGCGGCGTTTTTCGTTCAGGAGAAAATTCGATGTCCCCAGCTAATAACGTGATGGTGCTCTACACCGGTGGCACCATCGGCATGCAGGCCAGTGCCAACGGCCTGGCGCCTGCGTCCGGCTTTGAAGCACGCATGCGCGAACAGCTTGCCGATGTGCAAGTGCCCGCCTGGTGCTTCCGGGAAATGTCGCCGCTGATCGACAGCGCCAACATGACCCCCGCCTACTGGCAGCGCCTGCACGCCGCCGCGGTTGAGGCGGTGGACGCCGGCTGCGACGCCGTACTGATCCTGCACGGCACTGACACTCTGGCCTACAGCGCCGCCGCCATGAGCTTCCAACTGCTCGGCCTGCCGGCGCCGGTGGTGTTCACCGGCTCCATGCTGCCCGCCGGCGTGCCCGACAGCGATGCCTGGGAGAACGTCAGCGGTGCCTTGGCGGCACTCGGCGAAGGCCTGGCGCCAGGTGTGCAGTTGTTCTTCCACGGCGCACTGATGGCACCGACCCGCTGCGCGAAAATCCGCAGCTTCGGCCGCCATCCGTTTGCTGCCCTGCAGCGCAATGGCGGCGTCGCCCAGGCCGAAATGATTCCGGCCGCCCTGCATTACCGCCAGCCCAAAGCCGTGGCCAACGTGGGTGTGCTGCCGCTGGTGCCGGGTATTGCCGCCGGGCAACTGGATGCACTGATCGACAGCGGCATTCAGGCGTTGGTGCTGGAATGCTTCGGCAGCGGCACCGGGCCGAGCGACAACCCGGCGTTCCTGGCCAGCCTCCAACGAGCACAGGATCAGGGCGTGGTGGTGGTGGCGATCACCCAATGCCATGAAGGCGGCGTTGAACTGGATGTGTATGAAGCGGGCAGCCGCTTGCGCGGCGTCGGCGTATTGTCCGGTGGCGGCATGACCCGCGAAGCGGTGTTCGGCAAGCTCAATGCACTGCTCGGTGCAGGGCTCGACACCGCCGAGGTTCGTCGCCTGGTGGAACTCGACCTGTGTGGCGAGCTGAGCTGATCGGCCTGTAACTTGCTTCCCTTCCAGCCATCCCCTGGCTGGAAGTCCCCTATGCTGCACTCCCACCTGACCACTCTCAACGCCGTGTCCCTGGTGCTTAACGCTTTCAAGGCCGAAGGCTTGCCGGCCCAGGAACTGCTGGCCGGCAGCGGTATCTGTGCGGCGGACTTGAGCCGCGCCGACACGCGCATCACCACCAACCAGGAGATGCGCGTGTGCGCCAATGCCGTGGCGCGGCGGCGGGATATCGGCCTGGAACTGGGCCGACAGATGCATGTATCGGCCTATGGCATGCTCGGCTATGCCCTGCTCACCAGTGCCACCTTTGGTGACGCCTTGCGCCTGGCGTTGCACTACCCGGCGCTGTTGGGAACACTTTTCGAGTTGAGCCTGGAGGAAGACGGCCAGCGCGTCTGGTTCACCGCCCGTGATTATCGCGAAGACCCGGCGCTTGAGCGGTTCAATGTCGAACTGTGCCTGGCCTCGCTGAAAGTCATCTGCGACGACCTGCTGGGCCAGCCACTGCCACTGCTCGCCGCACGCTTTGAATATGACGCTCCGGACTACCGCGCGCGTTATACCGAACGCTTCCCTTGCCCGTTGCAGTTCCAGGCCACCGCCAACGCGTTTGCCTTCGACCGGCACTGGCTCGAACAGCCACTGCCGCTGGCAGACACCGTCACCCACCAGGCCATGGCCGAGCGCTGCCGCAAACAGAACCTGGAGTTCACCGGGCGCCAGGCCTGGCTGGGCAGGATTCGCCAGTTGCTCACTGCGCAACTCAACGCCGCGCCGGGCCTGGAAGGCCTGGCCATGCAGATGAACTGCTCGGCGCGCACCCTGCGCCGGCATTTGCACGACCTGGGCTGCAGCTATCAGGAGCTGCTGGACGAGCTGCGCTTCGAACGCGCCAAGCAACTGCTGGCGGAGGATCAGTGGCCGATCTACAGGATTGCCGAAGCGTTGGGGTTCAGCGAAACGGCCAGTTTCCGGCATGCATTTGTACGCTGGAGCGGCGTGGCGCCGAGCCAGTTTCGAGCATGATGCGCCATTGAGGGGCGAATTGCGGACAGACACTTTGGCCATATTCATCCCCTTTTGGCCGCTCCTGCCGTTCTCTTAAACCGCGCCCACCGCAAGACTGCAGGCACCGACACAGCCTGCGGAGAACAAGAATGCTGACGATCTACTCGGACGATCACCACCTGCACCACGGCCGCTGCGAACTGATGGACGGGCAGTTGATGCCCTGCTTCGAAATGCCCTCGCGGGCCGACCATGTGCTGCAACGGGTCAGGGACCGCGAACTGGGCCCGGTGCAGGCGCCCCAGGACTTTGGCTTGGCGGCGTTGCAACGCATCCACAGCCGCGATTACCTGGACTTCTTCAAAGGCGCCTGGGCGCGCTGGACCGAATACGGCCAGGACGGCGACCTGCTGCCCTACACCTGGCCCGCGCGTACCCTGCGCCGGGTGCTGCCCACCAGCCTGCACGGCCAGTTGGGCTACTACAGCTTCGACGGCGGCGCGCCGATCACCGCCGGAACCTGGCAGGCGGCCTACTCGGCGGCGCAAGTGGCGCTCACCGCGCAACACGCGATCCAGCACGGCGCCCACAGTGCGTTCGCGTTGTGTCGCCCGCCGGGGCATCACGCCGCCAGTGACTTGATGGGCGGTTATTGCTACCTGAACAACGCTGCGATCGCCGCCCAGGCGTTTCTCGACCAAGGCCACCGCAAGGTCGCGATCCTCGATGTGGACTACCACCACGGCAACGGCACCCAGTCGATTTTCTACGACCGCAGCGATGTGCTGTTTACCTCGATCCACGGGCACCCGGAGGCCGAGTTTCCGTTTTTCCTGGGCTATGCCGATGAGAGGGGCGAAGGCGCCGGGGAAGGCTTCAACTTCAACTACCCGCTACCCGCCGGCTCTGGCTGGGACACCTGGAACGCAGCGCTGGAGCAGGCCTGCCGGGAGATCGAACGCTACGGCGCCGACATCATCGTGGTCTCACTGGGTGTGGACACCTTCAAGGATGACCCGATCTCCCAGTTCAAGCTCGACAGCCCGGACTACCTGGCCATGGGCGCGCGCATCGCACGCCTGGGCAAGCCGACGCTGTTCGTGATGGAGGGCGGTTACGCGGTGGAAGAAATCGGCATCAATGCCGTCAACGTGCTCGAAGGTTTTGAGAGGTCAGCCCAATGAACATGCTCAAGTCGCTTGTGCTCTGCGCCGCCGTGCTGAGCAGCGCCGCGCACGCCGAAGAAAAAACCCTGAAGGTCTATAACTGGTTCGACTACATCACGCCCAAGGCGCTGGAGGACTTCAAGGCGCAGAACCCGGCGATCAAACTGGTCTACGACATCTTCGACACCAACGAAGCACTGGAGGCCAAGCTGCTGACCGGCAACTCCGGCTATGACGTGGTGGTGCCGTCCAATGTGTTTCTCGCCAAGCAGATCGAAGCCGGCGTGTTCCAGCCCCTGGACCGCAGCCAATTGCCCAACTGGAACCACCTCGACCCCAAGCTGATGAAGCTGATCGAAGCCAATGACCCCGGCAATAAATTCGCCGTGCCCTATATGTACGGCACCATCCTGATCGGCTTCAACCCGGCCAAGGTCAAGGCCGCGCTCGGCGACAACGCCCCGGTGGACAGCTGGGACCTGATCTTCAAGGAAGAGAACATCAGCAAGCTCAAGCAATGCGGCGTGGCCCTGCTGGACTCGCCTTCGGAGATCCTGCCGCTGGCCCTGCAGCATCTGGGCCTGGACCCCAACAGCAGTAACCCCAAGGACTACGTCAAGGCCGAGGCGCTGTTGATGAAGATCCGCCCGTACATCACCTATTTCCATTCGTCCAAGTACATGGCCGATATCGCCAACGGTAACATCTGCGTGGCCGTCGGTTATTCGGGCAGCTTCTCCCAGGCGGCCAACCGGGCCAAGGAGGCCAAGAACGGCGTGGTGGTGGATATGCGCCTGCCCAAGGAAGGCGCACCGATCTGGTTCGACATGCTCGCCATTCCCAAAGGCGCGCAGAACCAGCAGGACGCCTACGCCTTTATCAACTACCTGCTGCAGCCCCAGGTGATCGCGCCGATCAGCGATTTTGTCGGCTACCCCAACCCGAACAAGGATGCCACCGGGCAGGTCGACCCGGCGATCCGCAACAACCCCAACCTGTACCCCACCGAGGCGGCGATGGCGACGCTCTATACCTTGAAACCCCTGGGCCGTGATGCCGAGCGCGCCAGGACCCGCGCCTGGACCAAGATCAAGTCCGGGACCTGACGGGCCTACATAAACACCGCCTGCCTGACTGCGCGCTTTCTAGCATGGCAACACCCGGGGCCTGGCCTCGGGTGTTGTCCATCCCACGCATGTCAGGCTCCCCTATGACTTCAACCAAAAAAGCTTCTGCCACGCAGCAGCCGCCGCGCTATTACTCAACCGCCACCTTGATCACTCAACTGTCCACCGGCCCGGCATTTCGGGAAGTGGCCGCCGTATTGCTGCGACGTGAGCTCAAGGCGCATTACCCGAATCTGGATATCGACCCGAACATCACCCTGGTGGGCACGGCGGTCTGGGACATCGTCGGCGATCAGGTCGTGGCCAGGCCACCCCGTTACCAAGCGCTGGCTGATGTCCTGGCCAAGCAAGCCGTGCTCGGCGTGCCGACGATCTACCTCGAGGGGGAACACTTCCTCACGCAATTGCCGATTGTCGAGCCGCCTGTGCACCTGCAGGTGCGCATCGAAGAAATCGCCAACATCATCAATTTGCTGGCACCGGTCATGATCACCGGGTTCCAGGAACAGCAGGCCGAATACTGGAACCAGTCCAACGGCAGTTCCGGCCCCCATTGGTACGAGCTGTCCAGCGCCCTGCGCAGCTTCTGGAATGTCGATGCGGTGGAGGGTTGGACCCATGACGACTGCGTCATGGCGCGCAGCCTGTACACCGCCCCGGACCCGGCGGTGCGCAAGCGTAACGACCCTTACCAATCCCGGGCCTGCCTGGTGGATATCTTCCTGATCGGAGACGATGGCAAGGCCACTCACCTCAATGACAGCCTGATCGCCGTACTGGTCGGCAAACAGCAGGGGCGAGAGGTACTGCTGACCTACTCGCCAGGGCACGGCTATGACAAATTCGACTCCATCGAAGAGTTGGGCAACGTTCTGGAGAACTATTTGCCGGAACACGCGCTGGGCAAAACAGTCGACTGGCGCCTGTACGAACCCAGCGGCAATTTTTTCGACCAGCAGGCCTGCATTCTGATCTCGATCCAGATCGACGCCATCGGCGCCCTCCGCTTTACCAACACCCAGAGCTTACCCGGCCCTGTCACCGCACCGGCCGGCAACGGCGTCACCAAGAAGGCCCCCGGCCTGAACTGGTTCCGGGAAGCCTTGCCCGACTGGCTCGGCAACGCCTCCAGTTCAGATCAGGACGCCTATGGCCGCCACCTCAAAGACTTGGCGGCGTTGCACAGCCTGAACGAGGGCCAGGCCTACAACGACGGCATCGCGCCCATCGAGCAATACGCACTCGGCATCCTGAAAACCGAGATGGTCAAAGACCATGAGGACGCCAGGCACTTGCCCCTGGATAGGTTCGACATAGTGGTCCAGAGCCCTGTCATCTGGGGCTCGTTCACCGTGCCGGGGCAGACCGTGACCACGACGTTCAGCCTGGCGCAGCTGGCCCTGCAAAACCTGATCGCCCTGCCCTTGGGCAACAAGACCTTGCGCAGGAAAAACGGCAGGGCGATTCCAGACTGGCTGACTGTCGATTATGTGGAAACGCTGATTACCCGTATCGATATCGGCCGCACCTATCCGGCTCTGATCAAACGCACATTGCTGGACGACCAGGTGGAGTCATGGCGCCGCGAGAAGCTCTACACCAGCCAACTGCGCATCCAGCTACCGATGCTGGCGCTGCATTACAAACTCAACCAGCAAGGCGGCATCGACGAACGCGGTTACCGCTATGTGATCGCCGCGCTGCAAGAGAGCGCCGCAGACCGCAAGGTGGAAGGCAATACCATTGTCGTACGGCCATTGTCCTTCCTGACCCGGCACCACAAAGGCACGCGGGACACCGTCGCGAATATGTTCGTGATCGGGCCTGTAGACCTGCTGGCCGGGCCCTGTCTGTTGTACCGCCCGTTGCTCGACGAACCACTGAGCCAATACCCTTCCCCCGCCAACCTGATCTACGCGATCCAGCAATCCCCCAGCCTGCGCGAATCGGTGCTCGCCTGGCTGCCTGACAGCGTGCGCACGGATTACAGCCGGTATGTGTTCCCGGGCGCCTTGCCTTCTCCATGGTCGGTAGTGGACTTTCTGGTGGACCCCGCCAAGGTCCTGGAATTGAGCGGCCCGCTGCTGTTGGGCGATGAAACCCTCAATGGCGATGTGCTCAGCGCGCTGTTCAAGGCCAACGCCAATGCGCTGGTGGAATTGGCCAATCGCGAATCGGTGTCCAACGCCGACGCACGCTGGGCCACCTTCAAGCACACCGGCTGGTTGATCTTCAACGCGGCCTTGCCATTCCTTGGGTCGACGGTGGGGGTCGCGGCGTGGATCTGGCAAATCATGGATCAACTGCAAGAAGTCGTGGAGGCCGAAGACGACCCGCAACACCGCTCACGCTGGAGCGCCCTCACCGATCTGCTGCTCAACCTGGGCATGGCGATCACGTTGCACCGCGTGACCCGGCGCCCGTTGGAGTCAGAGCCTCCCACCATCGCCAAGCTACCCAAACCGGTCGAGCCCACGCCGGTAGAACGGATGCCGACCACCCTTCGCAAGATTGCTGACGTCAACACTTCCGAGATCCCTTCAGACCGCTCGCAACCGCTGCACACCAGTGGCGCGTCCCATCGCAACCCTTCACAACTGGGTACATTCCTGGACAGCTACAAAATCGATAAGCCCGACAACCTGGGTAAGCCGATCAGCGAAAGCGGCCCCAGACAACACCTCTACCAGCTCGCCGACAAGTACTACGCCCCCGTGGGAAATCGCTGGTTTCAGGTGATTGTTGACGAGGGCGACAACGTGATCGTTGTCGATCCGAAGGAATTGTCCCGCCTGGGCCCCCTTCTGGCCGGCAATCGCCAAGGCAACTGGTTCATCGATACGCGCCTGCGCTTGCGTGGTGGTGGCCCCACCTTGAAGGCAAGGCTCGCCAAGGCCCGGGCTGAAGAGCGCGCGCAACGTCTGCGGACCCAATTGAGTGACTTCGAGAAAACCAAGAAAGACGCCCAGGCCGAACTGCAAAAAGCCCATAAGACCATGACCGAAGGCAGCGCCAGCACGGCCGAGGCACGGCGGCAAAACTACATGCAGACCCTGATCACTCAGCGGGAAAGCTACGAATCGGCACTGCAACAGCTCAAACAGTTAAACGTCTTCGCCCCCTCGTCGGACTACGCCGCCAGAGCAATCACCTATATCAAGGCACAGATCGAATTCACCAACGCGGGCATCCGTGAGGCACTCACTCGCTTCACGCCGAAGATGCGCACAGTGCTGGACCAACTTCATAACCCCTCCGGGTCCCCCACAGAACGGCCCATCGACGACGCACACCAGATGGTCGACCTGGCCCAGGACATGATCGGCCGTCTTGACTACATGAACACACGCTTCGATGAACTCAAGTTGCTGTCCAAGGAGGGCGTCACCTTGATCCGCGACACCAAGGGCACGTTGCCGGCCTACACCCGCGAACATCTCAAGGCCTTGCAGGTCACGCTCACGCGTCATCTGTGTCTGCCCAGAAGTACACTGACCACTGCCACGCAGGCGTGGTCGACCATAGATGCCATCGTCGACTCCGCCGACATCGTCATCCAATGCCTGACCGATACGTTGCAGGAGCGCAGTGAGTCGCGCCTGGACGAACGTATCGACACGTTGGGCAGCCTGATCGGCCAGTTCCAGATACTGGACGAGCGCCTGGGCGATTTTGCCGAAACGTTCAACCGGCATGCCCAGCCGGAACGGATAAGAAACCTGCGTGAACATCTCAGCGAATTCAGCCTGCGGGCCTCACAGAACCTGGCGCTGTTGATAGTCGACCGAGACGCCCTCAGGCTGCGCCCCACACCGCCACCCACGGTACCCCGACCGGTCACCCGCTTCATTCGCACGCATTACGACGGCATCCGCATCGGTGAACCGCGCCTGACGGAGATCGGGTTGGAGACCGACCTCGTGGATATCCGCTCGCCGATCACCCAAAAGATCATCGCCACCTACCACGAGAAAACCCCTGGCGTCTGGGTCGAGCGCCTCCGTGTGCCGGCACAGCCCACGCCCCTCGTCAGCACCCCGGTGGCTATCAGCCAAGGCCAGGCCCTACTGGACGCGCTGCCCGACTTTCATAGCCGCGCCGACACCCTGGCACGTCAGGAAACCCGTACGCCGATGGGTATCGAGTACCTCTATCACCAGCACGCCCTGCGCCTGGAACAGGCCAGCGAAGCCATCGACCGCGCCTTGACCCACAACAACATCACGGACAACGAGAGCCACTCCGCCAGCACCGTCAACAAAGCGCTCACCGACGCCATTGCAGATATATACCGCCGCAGCCGCGACCACGTACTCAGGCTGTACAAGAAGTTGCCTCCGACGATCCAGAACCTGGAGTGGCTGCTCGCGCAGAATGAAATCACGATCAAGAAGACCCTTACTCGACGCAAGCTCAGGAGCCCGCGACCCGATTTCCTGGACGAGTACAGCATTACCGATCGTCGCTCCGGCCAGCCCCTGTGGTATGCGCACTTTCACTACAGCACCGCCTGGACACCGGCCAAGTACTACATCGCAGCGCGTTTGAAAACCGTGGCCGAACACCTGCAGGGGGTGGCCGCCGATACAACCGTAGGTCTGAACGAAGCCGAACGGATTGACTTCTACCTCAGCGAGATCGGCCTGGAGCCGGCGAGCCGGCTGTTTTTCGAGAAGAAAAAGACCTGATTTCGCCGTTACTTATCTACCGTCCCAGCCACTCCTGCTGTCGCTACCGTGCGCGTTCGCTGTTCGCCCTGGCCAACGACAGAAGGAGCCGCCAATGTCCAAAAACGCGCACAACAACAATAACCACACCCTGAACGGGCGCCCCACCAACGCCTACGAATTGCTCACCCAATTGACCACCGGCCCGTCTGCTCGTGAAGTGGCGTCTTTTACCTTGCGCTGGGTACTCAAGGAGCAGTACCCCACGCTCAATATCGATCCGGACCTGACGATGATCGTCACCCCGCGCTGGCGGGTGCTTGAGTCGGTCATCATGCCGCTCCCGCCCCATGCCGAATCGATAACCACGGTGCTGGCACGCCAGATGCTATCACCCACCCCGGTCATCTACCTCGAAGGCGAACACTTCCTCACGCTGCACCCGGAGTCCCCCGCAGCCGTACACTTGCCGGTGAAAGTCGACGCCATTGCGCGCCTGATCAATGAGCTGGGTGGCCTGCTGTTCGCTGCGTTTCAGGAGCGTCAACTGGATTACTGGAACGCCTCGAACGGCAGCTCCTGGCCACGCTGGCAGACTTTTTCCCATTCATTGCGCAAGTCCTGGAACGTCACCACCGTTGAAGACTGGGATGTACTTGAGTGTGACATGGCAAGGGAGCTTTACCAGTTCCCGTTGCGCGCCCAACGCAGGGTCAATGGCCGCTACAACAGCCGCGCCTATGTGGTAGATGCCAGCCTGCTGCGCGACGGTTTCACCGTGCATGTTGGAATACTGGACATGGCGGTACTGATCGGCGAGCACAACGAGCGCACGATGATCCTGGCGTACTCGCTGGTCAGCGGCTACGAGCGCTTCGGGTCTCTTGAAGAGCTGGGCAAGGCATTGCCGGCCAAGCTTGTCCAGCTGCAACCGGGGACGACGCTGCAATGGAAGCTGTACGAGCCTGCCGATAGCTTTTTCGACAGCTTCGCCTGTGCCCTGATCGCCATGCAGATCCAGGCCATCGGTGAGGCTGAGCAGCTGGTTGACGAATCATCCGCGCCACAGCCCGTGACCCCCACCACGCTCTCCAGGATCGTGCCCAACATTGAGAACCTGAGCGACCATGCGCTCTCCCATATCCGCCAGATACATCAGCAAATGCCGGCCTGGCTGGCCAATGCTTCCGACCAGGACATCGCCATCTACAGCCGCTACATCATTGAATTGGCGCAAATCCACTCCTTCAACCAGGGCCACTCTTTTCAAGACGGTATCCCGCCGATACGCGACTACGCCCTTCAGAAGCTGCAAGAACAGATCCGTACTCACAAAGAAGGTGAGCACCTGAACCTGAACAAGGTCGCCGTGACGATCGAAAGCCCAGTGATCTGGGGCACATTCGCAATACCGGGCGAGGTCGATGTGACCCGGCACAACCTGATCGACCTGGCCCTGGAAAACCTCACCGGACTGCCCACCGGCCAACCCACTGTGTACTACAACGGCTCGGTCGCGCCGCAGTGGTTGAGCTTCAGTTACCTGAAGGAAGTCATCGGCAAAATCGACATTGGGAAATATTACCCGGCGCTGATCAAAAGCACGTTGCTCGACGAGCCGATCAGGTCCAGGGCCAGGCAATTGCTCTACATCAGCCATTTACGCGTGCAACTGCCCTTGTTGGCCCTGCAGTTGAAGATCCAGCAACGCCAGGGCATGGACGAACTCGGCTACCGCTACGTCGCGGCGGTGATGCAGGTGGAGAAGCACGACCAGCAGGTTGACGGGCAGCCGATCGTGATCCGTCCCCTCGCGTTTGTCCCGACCTTGCGCAGCGGCACACAGAGGGATGAAGTGGCCAATATGTTTGTGATCGGTCCGCGCGACCCGTCCGCCGGTCCCTGTGTGTTGTACCGCCCACTGCTCGAACCGGTGCTGGCCCAGTTCCCGTCCCGGCAAAACCTGGTGTACATGATCAAGCAGGACCCTGACCTGCGCGAATCCGTGTTGTCCTGGTTACCCGAAAAGGTGCGCTTCAACTACGAGCAGTACGTGTTTCCCGACACCCTGCCGTCGCCTTGGACCGTTGTGCGAGTGATTGTCGAGCCGGCGACGGTGGTGGATATGAGCGGGCCTATCGAATTGAGCGATGACGTGTTGGGCGACGGCGCCCTGATCACGCTGTTCAAGGCCAACGCCAACGCGATGGTCGAGTTGGCGACCCGTCAATCGATCTCCAATGAGCAGAAGCGCTGGGCGACCTTTCGCCAGACCGGCTGGCAGATCTTCAACGCCGTGCTGCCGTTCCTGGGGCCGACCGTGGGGGTTGCCGCGTGGATGTGGCAAATCATGGAAGACCTGGAGCAGGCCGAGCAGGCGGTGGACAAACCCGACAAATCCGAGGGCTGGAACGCGATCGTCGACTTATGGCTCAACCTCGGTATGGCATTGGCCCTGCACGTAGGACTGCGTCATCCGACCCGTGAGCCCGTGATCGAACCCACCCAGCCTCGGCTTGAACCTATCCCCGAAAAACCGATCAAGCCCGAAGACCCGCTACCGCAGACCTTGGTGGTCGCCAACAAGCAATTGCCGGACTTGCCTGGCACCGACCTGACCCCGTTACATCAGGAAACCCTGCACATCAGCGGCGCACTCAGTCGCGCGCCTTCGAGCCTGGGTACACGGCTGGACACATTCAAAACCGACAAACCCGCCACCCTTGGCGAGCAGAACAGAACACCCGGCGTTCATCTGCATCTGTATCCGGACAAGGACAAGTGGTATGCACCTGTCGGCGAGCGCTGGTTCGAGGTCAGCCTGGACGACAACGACAATGTGGTCATCGCCGATCCCAGCGATCCCGCGCGCACTGGCCCGTTGCTGGTCAGCAACCGGTCCGGCCAATGGTTCGTCGACGTACGGCTACGCCTGCGCGGGGGAGGCTTTCGCAGTCGGCGGCGTGCCGCTCAGGGGCAGAAGCCGCAGCGCATCACTGAGCTGAGGAAAAGCCTCACTGACTTCGATGCCAACGAGAGTCGCCGCCAGGCGGAGCTTTCCGACTCCCTCGCCGCCATCGGCTCCGAGCCTGGCCCCTCGACCGCGCGAAGGCGCGATGCCTATATCGGAGACGTCGACCGGCGACTGGAGGAATACGACGTGCCAATCCGCCAACTCACGGCGCTGGGCGTTATCGACACAGTGCCCAACTACCAGATCGCCATGGTCGATTATCTGAACAAACAGTTGCTGCTCACGCGGTCCGCCGTTGAGGAGCGCCTGCGTCCCTATCGGGATACCTTGCTCGACACGGTTGGGTTACTGGATGAAGCCACCTCCGAGATCCCCCAGAGCACCGCCGATCTGGCCCAGGAAATGTCCACGCTGAACCTGGAAATGATCAGCCGCCTGGAGTACGTCGACTCGCGCTACAAGGAACTTTCGAAGCTGGGTACCGCCGGCGCGCAGGTGATGCAGACGACTTCCAAGGCTCTGCCGAACCTGAACCTGCACGACCTGAAAGCCTTGCAAGTCACGGTGTCTCGGTTCCTGTGCATTAAAAACGGTAACGCTACGGAACAGCTGCAGGCACGCGCCCAACTGAACACCATAGTGGAGAAGGCCGATCTCGCCGTGCAAAGCTACCTCGAGACCTTGCAAAACGAAACCGACAGCCCCTTGGCGGAGCGTATCGAAGTGCTCGATAGCCTGGTCGACCAATTCACCAGTGTCGACCAGCGCCTGCTGGACCTGCATACCGACGCCCCCGAACAGGTGCTCAGGGAACCGCTCAACGACCTGTTACGACTCGTCGACGAATTCAACCAACGTGCGACTCACGACTTGGCGCGACTGTTGCGCGAGCGCAAGGCCCTGGAGCCCAAGCCAGGCCCCTCTCGGCCCCTATCCGCGGCACCACGCAAGGTCATCAAGACACGCTTTCACGGTGTTGTCGTGGGTGAACCGCGCGAGTCGGATCCTTCCCTGGTAGATGTCAAAGCGCCGCTGACCGGCAACGTGATTGCCACCTTCCACGAAAAAACACCGGGGCAATGGGCGGAGCGGGTCAAGGAGCCTGCCCGCCCGCCCGCCTCGAAGCCGATCAGCCTGGACACCAGCCTCAAAGAGGGGCAGACCCTTCTGGATGCGATACCCGCCACGATCAAACGCCTTGAAGGCCATGCCAACAAACCCTGGCGCCTGCCAGCAGACATCGAAGGGATGTTTCACCTGGAAGTGCCACCCCTTGAGCGCGCTGTCGAAACCCTCGAGGAGGCCCTCACCCAACGCAACCTGACTGAAATCGACCACCCCGCCGCGGCCCAACTCAAGCTCAAGCTCAATGCCGCGGTGCAGCAGCTGTATGAAAAGGGCAAAGCCACGCGCATCAAGATGATCAAGGAGCAGGTGCCCGTCGCCCATCGTATTCAGTGGTTGTATGAGCAGGGCGAGGTGGGTTTCAGGAAAACCCTCACACGCCGGCGCCTACAACGTCACAGAGACTTTCTGGACGAATATGAAGTATTCGATCACAAGACCCGGGCCGTGTTGTGGTATGCCCACTTTCATTACCGCTCGATGCAGGCAGGCAACGCAGACTTCGTCGCCGGGCACTTCAAGACCGTTGCGCAACAAAAACTCGGGGGTGCCTTCCAGGCCACAGGACTCTCAGACAAGGAGCAAATCGCCATTGAACGCGCAGCCATTGGCAAACCATTGGCCGGCTTGATGTTTTTCAACACCTGAGCCACAGACAGGCCTAAGGGTTCGCTCACCGCCATACCCGGCGCAATCGCTCCAGCGCCTGGATAATCGCCGGCTCCGGTACGGCGGCGAACCCCAGTACCAGCCCTGCACGCTGGTCCGCAGGCGGGCTGGGTTGCGCCAGCCAGTAGCTGCTCAGGCCATTGATTTCAACCTCAGCGGCCCGCGACAGTTCGAGCAACTGCTGCTCGCGGGCCAGGCTGTCCACACGCACCGTCAGATGCAACCCTGCGGCGACACTGGGCAACTCGCCGACACCGGCCAAACCGCTTGGCCAACCCGCCAGCAAGGTATTGCGCCGGCTCAACGCGGCACGGCGCATGCGGCGGATATGGCGCTGGAAATGCCCAGCGGCCATGAATTCAGCCATCACCGCCTGGGTGCTGACCTCGGAGTGACGCATGTCGACGGCACGGCGCCGGGCGAACGCATCCACCAGGCCCGCCGGCAACACCAGATAACCAAGGCGCAACGCGGGGAAGGCCACCTTGCCGAAGGTACCGACATACAGCACGCGCCCACTGCGATCCAGCGCGGCCAGGGGCGACAACGGTGCACCGCTGTAGCGGTACTCACCGTCATAGTCGTCCTCGATGATCCATCCGCCCGTGCGTTCCGCCCAGGCGAGCAACTCCAGGCGCCGCGCCAGGCTCATCACCACCCCCATCGGGTACTGGTGGGAGGGTGTGACATAGGCCACGCGGCAATCGCTCAAGGTGTTGAGCACCTGGCAATCAATACCTTCGCCATCCACCGGCACGCCGTGCAATTTCCCGCCCGCCAGGGCGAACGCATGCCCGGCCGCACGATAGCCGGGGTTTTCCACCGCCACGCCGTCCCCGGGCTCCACCAGCAACTGTGCACAAAGGCTGATGGCCTGCTGCGCGCCACTGGTGATCACTATTTGTTCAGCCGAGCACTGCATGCCGCGTGAGCTGCGCAAGTAGGCGGCAATCAGGCCGCGCAGGCGACCGTCACCCGCAGGGTCGCCGTAGCACAACAGTTCCAGGTCCGGCTTGCGCCAGAACGCCCCATTCAGCTTGGCCCAGACCTCGAAAGGGAACAGATCGAAGGCGGGCACGCCCACGCGAAATGCCCGTGGCGGCCCCGCTGGAGGCAGGGACAGGTGGTTGGTTCTTATCCGCGCCAAGCCCGCACTGTGGATAACTTCACTGTCGAGGTCTTCCGGCAAATCCGCCCATTTTGTGGATAAGGTTGGGGATAAGCCTGTTGAAAACCCTGTGGATACTTTTGTGGATAGTTTCTTTGCAGTGGGCAATTGGGCGACATAGGTGCCATCGCCGACTCGGCTTTCAATAAACCCCTCCGCATATAGCTGATCGTAGGCGCGCACCACGCTGTTACGGGAAATCGACAACGCCGTCGCCAAGTCACGGGTGGCCGGCAAGCGCGTGCCGCTGACCAATCGCCCGTCCAGTACGCGCTGGCGCAGGGCGTCATACAGCTGGCGCGTCAGGCCTTGGCGGCGATCCAGCTCAATTCCGGCAGGGTTGAACGACAGGGGCGGCGAGACAGGCGACATATTGGACCTATGAAATGGGGGCCAGATGGCTCTTTCAACGAGCCATTAGCCTGCCTAGGATGCAGGCATTCGCCAAGGAATATTTCCATGTACACACCTCGCGCCTTTGCCCTCGACGATTTGCCCGAACTGCAGCAATTGATCCAGCACACCCGCCTGGCGCAGTTGGTGACCTTTGGCGAGCAAGGCCTGCAGGCCAGCCACTTGCCGTTGCTGCTCAACCCCGATGAAGGCCCGAACGGCACACTCTACGGACACCTGGCCAAGGCCAATCCACAGTGGAAAGACCTGCAGGACGGCAGCGAAGCGCTGGTGATCTTCGCGGGTGCCGAGGCTTACATCAGCCCGGCGTTCTACCCGGCCAAGGCCGAGCACGGCAAAGTGGTACCCACTTGGAACTACATCGCCGTGCACGCCTATGGCAAAGCCGAGGTGTTCAACGATGCCGAGCGCTTGCTCGCGGTGGTCACTGCGTTGACCGATCGCCATGAAGGCGGCCGCGCCCAGCCCTGGAAAGTCAGCGATGCCCCGGCCGACTACATCGACGGCATGCTCAAGGCCATCGTCGGCTTCGCCCTGCCGATCGAGCGCCTGATCGGCAAACGCAAACTCAGCCAGAACCGCAGTGCGGCCGACATGGCCGGCGTGCGTGCGGGCCTGGCAACCAGCGCCGATGTGCGCGACCAGACCCTCGCCCGCTTTATTCCCCAAGGAGCCCCAGAATGAGCCCGATCGACATCCGCCAGGTCACCGCCGCCGACCATGCTGCCTGGTTGCCGCTGTGGCAGGCGTATTTGAAGTTCTACGAAACCGAACTGCCGGAAGCCGTCAGCCAAAACACCTGGCAACGCCTGATCGACGCCAGCGAGCCGACCCATTCGGCGCTGGCCTGGCAGGACGGCAAGGCGGTGGGCATGGTCAACTTCATCTATCATCGCTCCAACTGGAGCATCGAGAATTCCTGCTACCTGCAGGACTTGCTGGTGGACCCGGCCCAACGCGGCACCGGCGTCGGTCGCAAGCTGATCGAGTTCGTCTACGCAACCGCCAAGGCCGATGGCTGCGCCAAGGTGCACTGGCTGACCCACGAGACCAATGCCACCGCGATCCAACTCTACGAACGCATCGCCGAACGCCCTGGGTTCATCCAATTTCGCAAAGGTCTTTAAGGAGCGCAGCATGACTACTTCCCTCGCCGACTGGAAAGGCGCCCCGGCGCCTAGCGTCAAACTGCTTGAAGGGCGCTTCATCCGCCTGGAAAAACTCGACCCGGCCCGCCATGGCGACGAATTGTTCCAGGCTCTCCAGGGCCCCGGTGCCGACCGCAAGCTGTGGGACTACTTGCCGTATGGCCCCTTCCCGGAACGCGGCGCCTTCAATGACTGGCTGAACAACCACGCGGCCCACAGCGACCCGTACTTCTTCTGCGTGGTCGACCGCCAGACCGGCCAGGTGCAAGGCCTCCTCAGCCTGATGTCCATCGTCCCCGCACAGGGCCGCATCGAAATCGGCCACGTCACCTTCGGCGCACCGATGCAGCGCTCGCCGAAGAGCACCGAAGCGGTGTACCTGCTGGCCAAACACGCGTTCGATCAGGGCTACCGCCGCCTGGAATGGAAGTGCAACAACGCCAACGATCGCTCCAGATACGCGGCTGAGCGGTTGGGATTCAGCTTTGAAGGAGTGTTCCGCCAGCACATGGTGGTGAAGGGCAAAAACCGCGATACGGCGTGGTATTCGATCATCGACGCGGAATGGTCGGCAATCCAGGCCGGTTTCGAGGAGTGGCTGTCGGAGGCTAACCAGACCGGTTCAGGTCAGGTGAAAGGCCTGGCGGACTGTCGCCGCCAGGCGCGTTGAGGGCTTAGCCCAACTGCTGGGCCAGCACTGCAATGTGCTCCGGCCCGATCCCGCAGCATCCCCCCAGGTGGCTGGCACCCCGTGCCTGCCAGTCGGCAGCCCAGCGCAGGTAACCTGGCGGGTCGAGGTCCTCGCGCAGCGGGTCCAGGCCATCATTGGCGGTGGCCTCCTTGGGTTGCGGCGGGAAGGCGTTGGCATAGGCGCCGACCTGGATCTTCACCCCGAGGCGTTCGAACGTCTGGCAGGACGCGTCGATAGCCGCGCCAATCACTTCCGGCTGGCTGCAATTGAACAGCAGCACGTGCACACCCAGTTGCGCAGCCGCTTCGGCCGCGTCAGCCACCGGTTCGCCGGAACGCAGGCGGGGAATCTCGTCAGTGTCTTCATCCTTGAGGGTAAACGACAGCCAGAACGGCTTACCGTCCTTGGGCAGGCCGGCGTGGATGGCACGTGCCTCCGCAATCGAACTCTGGGTTTCCGCCAGCCACAGGTCGACATGGGGCGACAGGCCTTGCACCAGTGGGGTCAACAATTCAGACACGCGCTGCGGTTCGAACAGGTCAGGGCGGTACGAACCAAACAACGGCGGCAGCGAACCGGCGACCAGTACGGCTTTGCCCGAGGCCTCTACGGCACGGCGCGCCAACTCCCCGGCGAGTGCGGCCAACGCCTGGCCCTCTGCGGCAAACCGCGCTTCTCCGATGTGAAACGGCACCACGGCATAGCTGTTGCTGGTGATGACGGTCGCACCGCTCTGGATATACGCCGCGTGTACCGCTTCCACCGCCTGCGGTGCTTCACTCAGTGCCAGTGCTGACCACTCCGGCTGCCGGAAAGGTGCGCCCCTGCGTTGCAGTTCACGGCCCATGCCGCCGTCGAGGATTACTGTGCGTGCCGTGCCCATATGCCTTTTACTCATAAGCTTATGAAAATAACTCACTATGAGAGTCGTTCTTATAACTATTTAATACGCGGCATCCGGTTATTAACAACCTCTTTTTTATTCAGGTGTCGATTGTGAAACTAAATCCGCTGCTGTTCCTGGCCCTGACGATATTGGCCACCTCGACTCAAGCCTCCGCCGGCACGACGCTGGACCGGGTCGAGCAAAAAAAGGAACTGGTCGGCGTGTTGATGGAAAGCTACCCGCCGTTCTCGTTTCTTAACGAGCAGAACCAACTCGACGGTTTCGACGTGGATGTCGCCAAGGCGGTTGCGCAAAAACTGGGGGTGAAGCTGCGCCTGGAAACGCCTTCCTGGGACGTAATCGCCGCAGGTCGCTGGAGCGGGCGCTACGACATCTGCATCTGCTCCATGACGCCGAGCAAAGCCCGCGCCGAGGTGTTCGATTTCCCGGTGCAATACTACGCGTCGCCTGCCGTGATTGTGGTCAACGCCAAGGATGACCGTATTCACGGCGCCAGGGACCTGAGCGGCAAGAAAGTCGGCCTCACCAGCGCCTCCAGCTATGAAAGCTATCTGAACAAGAATCTGGTGATCGAAGGCGCCGAAGATACCCACCTGCAGTACCCTTTCGACAACGTGCAGATCGCTCCATACGACACCGACAACGTAGCGTTCCAGGACTTGGGCCTGGGCGCCGGCGTGCGCCTGGATGCGATCCTCACCAATCTGGTCACTGCCCAACCGCGCCTGGACCAGGACAAGCGCTTCAAGCTCGCCGGCGATGCGCTGTATGCCGAACCCAACTCGGTGGCCATCGAAAAAGGCGACCCACAGTGGGACAGCAAGGTGCGTGAGGTCTTCGCCCAACTGAAACAGGACGGTACCCTGAGCAAGCTGTCGCAAAAATGGATCGGCGCCGATATCAGCCAATGACTGCATTCCCCACACCTCCCAAGCCACCGGTGAACACACGGCGCCTCATGGGATTCCGGACTCGGCTTTACTTGACCTGGGCGACGTTGTTCTGCCTGTTCGCCAGCTTTTTCCTGAGCTTTGACCTGAAGTTCTCGATCATTCTCGACAAACTGCCCAACCTGATCGGCGTACACCTGGCGCCCAACGGCTTCCTGCAAGGGGCGGCACTCACCGTATTCCTGTGCCTGTGCTCGATGGTGGCCTCGTCGCTGCTGGGCTTTGTCACAGCGCTGGGGCGGCTGTCGAACAGCGCCGTGGCTTTCGGCGTCGCCAGTTTCTACGCTTCGTTCTTTCGCGGCACACCCTTGCTGATCCAGATCCTGCTGATCTACCTGGGCCTGCCGCAATTGGGTGTGGTGCCTGGTGCAATCGTTGCCGGGATCATCGCGCTGTCGCTGAACTATGGGGCCTACCTGAGTGAGATCTTCCGTGCGGGTATCCTCGGCGTACCCCACGGCCAGCGGGAAGCCGCCCTGGCCCTGGGCATGCGCGACAGCGCGATCTTCTGGCACGTCACCCTGCCCCAGGCCATGCGCACCATCATCCCGCCAGCCACCAACCAGTTCATCTCCATGCTCAAGGACTCGTCGCTGATTTCAGTGATGGGGGTATGGGAAGTGATGTTTCTGGCGCAGTCCTACGGACGCTCCAGCTACCGCTATATCGAAATGCTCACTACGGCGGCGATTATCTACTGGGTGATGTCCCTCGGACTTGAGTTGATCCAGGCGCAAATGGAGCGGCACTACGGCAAGGGGTATGCGCGCAAGGGGTAAGTTCTTAATCTCCCGCCAGTAAAGACAACTCCCGCAAACCAGGAGTCGATGGCCTGACAGTTATCACCCCACCATCTCGCTAAATTCCCGGCCTCATTCATCAGAGGTTGGGATTTCATGCCTTTTACACCGCACAGAGTTGTCCTTGTCATTGCCCTTGCTCTCAGCGCCGCCAGCCTTCAAACCGCACAGGCGCGGGGCGATATCGAATACACGCCGTACTGCTATCAGCCCTACGATGCGCTGGATGACGCGTGGGTCTACGTGCCCGAAACCAAAGCGACACCCCTCGACGGTTATCTCACCCGCAAGGCCACTTCGCACAACGGCTTGCAAGTGGCCAAAGTGCTGGAGCCCGCGCTGATTCGTTTGCTGCACTCCGGGGAGCTGACATCCGAGCAAATCAAAGCCCTGGAAAAATTCGGAGATGCGCTGGAGAAACAACCCGGCGGAATAGGTGCCAGCCTTGAGCAGTTGGCTGGTAGCCAGAACGCCAACCTCGCGGGCGCAACGCAAAACACCACACAACACATCGCCGGCCAATTGCTTTCAACCCTGCGCACACTCCCCGTCGACGACGAAGGACACTTATGGGTTCAAGGCCTGGGCCACGACGGCCGCCTCGATAAACAAAGCGGCAGCGCCGGCCTGAAATACAGCACCGAAGGCCTGCTGTTGGGCGCCGACTGGGCACTGGATCACGCCTGGCGCGTGGGTGTGATGGGCGCAAAATCCACCAGTCATTTAGACACCCCCCGCTTCGCCTCCGAGTTGGACAGTTGGCACCTGGGCGGTTATGCCGTGCGCCAGGACGGCCCACTGGCCCTGCGCCTGGGCGCGATCTACAGCGACCACGCGGGGCAGAACAAACGTAACGCCAACCTGCTGGATTACAAGGAGCACCTCAGGGGCCAATACAACGCCCAGAGCCAAACCCTGTTTTCCGAGCTGGGCTATCAACTGGGCAGCACGGATCTCAGCGTGGAGCCCTTCGCCGGCCTCGGCTTCCAGCGCTACCACCGCGACAGCTTCAAGGAAACCGGTGGCCTGACCGCACTGAACGTTGGCGCACAAACCCAGCAGAACCTGAGCAGCACCGTGGGCCTTCGCCTGGCAACGGTGTATCGATTCGATAACCAGGTCAGCCTTACGCCCCACCTCAGCACCAGCTGGAAACACCTCTACGGCGAGGTCGACAGCCAGGTGCGCCAGTCCTACCGCGCACTGCCAGGGCTGGTTGACGGCTTCACGGTCAAGGGCACCTCGCTGGATCGCAATAGCCTGGATCTGCAAGCCGGGCTGGATCTGGCCGTGTCGACACAACACACCGTCGGCCTGACCTACAGCGCCCAGGCCGGTACCAACAGCCGTAACCAAGGCCTGATGGGGCAATGGAAGATGAGCTTCTGAACCACCAAATCCCAGGCAAAAAAAGGGGGGCACCTGCCCCCCCGAGGATTAAACGGTCGTGTCGAAGGCTGTATCAGCCTTCGATCTCAATCAGGATTTCGCCAGGGTTGACCCGGTCGCCCTTGGCCACATGAACGGCGGTGACCTTGCCGGCAATCGCAGCCTGCACTTCGGTTTCCATCTTCATGGCTTCGGTAATCAGCACGGCCTGGCCGGCCTTGACCACATCGCCTTCCTTGACCAGCACGTCGACGATATTGCCCGGCATCGCTGTGCTGACATGGCCCGGCGCGGTCGCGTGCTTGCGGTTGCTGCTGCCACCGCTGACAAACTCGTTGAGCGGTTCGAACACCACTTCTTCCGGCATGCCGTCGATGGACAGGTAGAAGTGGCGCTTGCCCTCGGCCTTGACGCCAACACCGGTGATGTCCACGCGGTAGCTTTCACCATGCACGTCGATGACGAACTCGGTCGGTACGCCTTCGCCACCGGCACGCGCCACACCGCCCGCCTCCGGGATTGGCAGCAGTACTTCCGGCGCCAGGGTGCCGGCGTCGCGTTCTTCGAGGAACTTGCGCCCGATGTCCGGGAACATCGCGTAAGTCAGCACGTCTTCTTCGGACTTGGCCAGCGCGCCGATTTCGCCACGCAGCTTGGTCATTTCCGGCTTGAGCAGGTCGGCCGGGCGCACGTCGATCACTTCTTCGCTGCCAATGGCCTGGCGCCGCAGTTTCTCGTTCACCGTGCCCGGCGCCTTGCCGTAGCCGCCTTGCAGGTACAGCTTCACTTCGTTGGTGATGGTCTTGTAGCGCTCGCCGGCGAGCACGTTGAAGAACGCCTGGGTGCCGACGATCTGCGAGGTCGGGGTGACCAGCGGCGGGAACCCGAGGTCTTCACGTACGCGCGGGATCTCGGCCAGCACTTCGCTCATGCGGTTGAGGGCGCCCTGCTCTTTCAACTGGTTGGCCAGGTTGGAAATCATCCCGCCCGGCACCTGGTTGACTTGCACACGGGTGTCGACCGCGGTGAATTCGCTTTCGAACTGGTGGTATTTCTTGCGCACGGCATAGAAGTACAGGCCGATCTCTTGCAGCAGCTCCAGGCTCAGGCCAGTGTCAAACTCGCTGCCTTTAAGGGCGGCGACCATCGACTCGGTCCCTGGGTGGCTGGTGCCCCAGGCGAAGCTGGAGATGGCGGTGTCGATATGGTCAGCACCGTTCTCGATGGCCTTGAGTTGGCACATCGCGGCCAAACCTGCAGTGTCATGCGAGTGAATAAAGATCGGCAGACTTTGCTCGGCCTTCAGCGCCTTGACCAGCTCGCCCGTGGCATACGGGGTCAACAGGCCGGCCATGTCTTTGATGGCGATGGAGTCGCAGCCCATGGATTCCAGCTGCTTGGCCTGTGCCACAAAGGCTTCGACGGTGTGCACCGGGCTGGTGGTGTAGGCGATGGTGCCCTGGGCATGCTTGCCGGCCGCCTTCACCGCTTCGATGGCCACGCGCAGGTTACGCACGTCGTTCATGGCGTCGAAAATGCGGAATACGTCGATCCCATTCACGGCGGCCTTGGCCACGAAGGCCTTGACCACGTCATCACTGTAGTGGCGGTAGCCCAGCAGGTTCTGGCCGCGCAGCAGCATTTGCAGGCGGGTGTTAGGCAACGCGGCACGCAGTTTGCGCAGGCGCTCCCACGGGTCTTCCTTGAGGAAGCGCACGCAGGCGTCGAAGGTCGCGCCGCCCCAGACTTCCAGGGACCAGTAGCCGACTTTGTCGAGCTTGTCGCAGATCGGCAGCATGTCGTCGGTGCGCATGCGGGTGGCCAGCAACGATTGGTGGGCGTCGCGCAGGATGGTGTCGGTGACAAAGATTTTCTTGGACATTGTTGTATTCCTCACAGGCCTGCGTGGGCGGCGATGGCGGCGGCGATGGCCAGGGCCAGCTCTTCGGGTTTGCGCTTGATCGAGTAGTTGGTCAGCTCAGGGTGGCTTTCCACGAAACTGGTGTTGAACTGGCCGCTGCGGAATTCCGGATTGCGCAGGATTTCCTGGTAGTAGGCGGCAGTGGTCTTCACGCCTTGCAGGCGCATGTCATCCAGGGCACGCAGGCCGCGGTCCATGGCTTCTTCCCAGGTCAACGCCCACACCACCAGTTTCAGGCACATGGAATCGTAGAACGGCGGGATGGTGTAGCCGGTGTAGATCGCCGTGTCGGTACGCACGCCGGGACCGCCGGGGGCGTAGTAACGGGTGATCTTGCCGAAACTGGGCAGGAAGTTGTTCTTCGGGTCTTCGGCGTTGATACGAAACTGCAACGCGAAACCACGGTGCTGGATGTCTTCCTGTTTCACCGACAGCGGCAGGCCGGAGGCGATGCGGATCTGTTCGCGGACGATGTCGATCCCGGTGATTTCTTCGGTGATGGTGTGTTCCACCTGCACCCGGGTGTTCATCTCCATGAAGTACACCTCGCCCTCGGCGAGCAGGAACTCCACGGTGCCGGCGTTCTCGTAGCCCACGGCCTTGGCGGCGCGCACCGACAGGTCGCCGATGTAGGCGCGCTGTTCAGGGGTCAGTTGCGGGCTCGGGGCGATTTCGATGAGCTTCTGGTTACGGCGCTGGATCGAGCAATCACGCTCGAACAGGTGCACCACGTTGCCGAAACTGTCACCGAGGATCTGCGCCTCGATGTGCTTGGGATTGACGATGCACTTTTCCAGGAACACTTCCGCCGAACCGAAGGCCTTGGTGGCCTCGGAAATCACGCGGGGGAAGGCTTGTTCAAGTTCTTCGCGGCTGTTGCAGCGACGGATACCACGACCACCACCACCGGACGTGGCCTTGAGCATCACCGGGTAACCAATGCGGTCGCCTTCGGTGAGTGCCTCGTGGATATCCGCGACATTGCCTTCGGTGCCCGGCGTGACCGGCACACCGGCCTTGATCATGCTGCGGCGCGCTTCGGTCTTGTCACCCATGCGGCGAATCACTTCAGCCGATGGCCCAATGAATTTGATGCCGCGTTCAGCGCAGATGTCTGCCAATTCGGCATTTTCCGACAGGAAGCCGTAGCCGGGGTGCAGCGCATCGCAGCCGGTTTCCACCGCCAGGTTCACCAGCTTGCGCGGGTTCAGGTAGCCGGCCAGGGGCTCGGCACCAATGCTGTGGGCTTCGTCGGCACGCTTGACGTGCAACGCGTGGCGGTCGGCGTCGGAGTAGACCGCGACCGAGCGAATGCCCATCTCGGCGCAGGCACGCACGATTCGTACGGCAATTTCACCACGGTTGGCGATCAGGATCTTTTTTATCACTTGGAAATTCCCTTGAGCCGATTGCTGCGTTCTTCGACCCGCTGGAACCGGGTCGGCGCGTGACCAAATGTTTCATGACAGTCGCGAGACACACACTAAGCCCGCCAAGGGATTAACAAAAATCAATAATTATTGGGTTGGGCATAAGTAAAGACTTATAGTTGCCCGAACAGCCGGTGGCGAGAGAATTAGAAAATGCGTAAGTCATTGATGCGACTGACATTGCGTCAATTGCAGATCTTCCATGAGGTGTGCGATTTGCGCTCCTACAGCCGTGCAGCCGAGGAAATGTCCCTCACGCAACCGGCCGTCAGCCTGCAAATCCGTCAACTGGAAGAGCTGATCGGCCAGCCGCTGTTCGATTACGTGGGCAAGAAGCTCTACATGACCGAGGCCGCCGAAGCCTTGCAGCGCGCCAGCCGTGACATCTTCGGACGCCTGGAAAACCTCGATATGCAGCTTTCGGACATGCAGGGTTCGTTGCAGGGCCAGCTGAAACTGGCGATTGAATCCAGCGCCAAGTACTTCGTGCCGCACCTGTTCGCCGCCTTCAAGCGCCAGCATCCGGAGGTGCAGTTGCAGTTGACGGTGGTGAACCGCGCCCAGGTGATTCGCCGGCTTTCGGACAACCGGGATGACCTGGTCATCATGTCCATGGTGCCCCAGGACATGGGCCTGGAATTCCTGCCATTCCTCAACAACCCGATTGTCGCCGTGGCGCCGCCCGACCATCCCTTGAGCCTGCAAGGCCCGCTGCGCCTGCAGGACCTGGAGCCCTACACGCTGTTGCTGCGCGAACCGGGCTCCGGCACGCGACTGGCCTGCGAGGAGTACTTCAAGGAAAAACGCGTGCACTTCACCCAGACGGTGGAAGTGGCCTCGGCCGAGGCGCAGCGTGAGTGTGTCTGTGCGGGATTGGGCGTAGCCCTGCTGACGCGTCATGCGGTCAACATGGAGTTGGCCACCGGCGGGCTCAAGGAGCTGCCGGTGGAGGAACTGCCGCTGTACCGCAGTTGGTGCCTGGTGCAGGCCAAGGCCAAGCGCCTGTCACCGGTGGCCCATGCGTTCCTGGGCTTTATCCGCAGCGAACGGGTGCAGATCAGCGTGTTGGCTGAGCGTTTCGCTGGGCAGCCGCGGGTGCCTGCCAGTGGAGTTCCGGGTAGTCACTGATGCTCTGGAGCAACTGGCGCTCCTCACAACGGTCTTCGATTGCGCGACGGAACGCCATGCGGCGTTGGTCTTCCTGCTGACGACGGGTTTTGACGGAGCTGTTGCTGTCTTCGTAAGTCCGGGCCATTTGGAGTCTCCCAATGCGAGTACGGGGAGTTCAGGATGGCCCTGGGCGATGACGCAGCGATGACAGCCTGATGAAGATTCTGGGTTCGCAGGAGATCCAAATGTGGGAGGGGGCTTGCCCCCGATAACAGTGGGTCAGGCAATGCATTTGGTGACTGACACACCGCAATCGGGGGCAAGCCCCCTCCCACATTTTGACCTCAGGTCAATCGTCGAGGGCTTTGACGGATTTGGGCGACAGACGCAGGCTGCGCAGACTGCGCTTCACGCTCTTGAGGTGGTTGACCAGGCTCGGCCCACGCGCCATGGCCACGCCCATCGCCAGCACGTCGATCACCACCAGGTGGGCTATGCGCGAAGTCAGTGGCGTGTAGATTTCGGTGTCTTCGTGCACGTCGATCGCCAGGTTGACCGTAGACAGTTCCGCCAACGGCGTCTGGCTCGGGCACAGGGTGATCAGCGATGCACCGCTTTCACGCACCAGGTTGGCGGTGATCAGCAGGTCCTTGGAGCGGCCCGACTGGGAAATGCAGATGGCCACGTCCGTAGGCTTCAAGGTCACCGCCGACATGGCTTGCATGTGGGGGTCGCTGTAGGCCGCGGCGGTGAGCAGCAAACGGAAGAATTTGTGCTGGGCATCAGCAGCCACCGCGCCCGAAGCACCAAAGCCATAGAACTCCACGCGCTGGGCCTGGGACATGGCGGTCACGGCCTTTTGCAACTCCACCGGGTCGAGCTTCTCGCGCACTTCCATCAGGGTATGCAAGGTGGTGTCGAAGATTTTCAGGCTGTAGTCGGCGACAGAGTCGTCTTCATGGATCGCGAATTGGCCGAAGCTGGCGCCAGCGGCCAGGCTTTGCGCCAGCTTGAGTTTCAAGTCCTGGAACCCGGAGCAACCAATAGCGCGGCAGAAGCGCACGATGGTCGGTTCGCTGATGCCCACGCTATGGGCCAGGTCGGCCATGGAACTGTGCATCACAGCCGCAGGGTCAAGCAGCACGTGATCGGCAACCTTGAGTTCCGATTTGCGTAACAGGTGGCGCGACTGGGCGATATGTTGCAACAGGTTCAAAGGGCAGGACTCTTGTTATGGGCAGGGCCAGAGATGTAGCAAGCTTGTAGTTATACTACAAGAATTGCCGTTTTGCCCGTCCGACGCATCACTAAATCGCCCTGCTCCCCTTTGAATCTAAGGGCAGCCGCGTTGTAGCCACAGGGGCGTCCCCGGCGTCGTTAAGGAAATTCTGCATTTTTCCGTAACAAATCTGCCAACCCATCAGCCTGCATCGGCCGGCTGATCAGATAGCCCTGCACTTCGTCACAACGCTCACCCCGCAGAAAATCCAGCTGCTGCTGATCTTCCACACCCTCCGCCACTACCTTCAGCGCCAGCCCGTGGGCCATGGCGATGATTGCCCGAGTGATGGCTGCGTCTTCGCGCCCCTGACCCAGGCCGCGGATGAAGGTCTGGTCGATCTTCACGTAGTCCACGGGAATGCGCTTGAGGTAGCTGAGGGACGAATAACCGGTGCCGAAATCGTCAATCGCCAACTTCACCCCCAGGTCCCGCAGTTGCTGGAAGGTCGCGATGATGTGTTCGACGCTGTCGAGCAGTTGGCTTTCGGTCAGCTCCAGCTCCAGGTATTGCGGGTCCAGGCCGGTTTCTTCGAGCACCTGGCGTACCAGGCTGACCAACTTCCCCTGGCGCAGTTGGTGTACCGAGAGGTTCACCGATACCCGGATCGGTGCCAGCCCCTGGCGCTGCCATTCACACGCCTGCCAGCAGGCCTCGCGCAGCACGAATTCACCCAGCGGCACGATCAGGCCGGTCTCTTCGGCCAGGCCGATAAAGTCGCCCGGCGGCACCATGCCCCACTGCGGGTGCTCCCAACGGATCAGCGCCTCGGCCGCATTCAGCTTGCCGCTGGCCAGGCACAGCTTCGGTTGGTAGAACACCGTGAGCTGACGCTCTTCGATGGCCTTGCGCAGGTGGTTTTCCAGCTGCAAGCGCTCCAGGGTGCTGGCTTGCAGGCTGTCGGTGTAGAACTGGAAGTTGTTGCCGCCCAGGTGTTTGGCGTGTTGCATGGCCATGTTCGATTGGCTGACCAATGCGGAAATTTCACGCGCGTTGTCCGGCAACAGGCTGACCCCCATGGAAGCACTCACCACCAACTCATGCCCTTCCACGGTCACCGGCACCCGCAGCTTGGCCAGCAGCCGCGTGGCGACCCGCGCCAGGCTCGACAGGTTGCCATAGGCGTCGAACAACACGGCAAACTCATCACCGGACAGGCGTGCAATGGTGTCGGCCTCGGGCAAGGCATTGATCAGGCGTCGCGCCATTTTTTGCAGCAACTGGTCGGCCACTTCATGGCCCAGGCTGTCATTCAACAGCTTGAAGCGGTCGAGGTTGATGTGCAGCAGCGCCAGGCTGCGCCCACCCTGGCGTACACGCTGGTGAGCCTCGCGCAACCTTTCGCGGAACAGCGAGCGGTTGGCCAGGCCGGTCAGTTCGTCGTAGTGAGTGAGGTAACGCATACGCTCTTCCGACTCACGCCGCGCGGAAAGATCGGCGAAGAAGCCCACGATATGGCTGACTTTTCCTCGGATATCACGCACAACGTTCAATTGCAGCCACTGCGGGTAAAGCTCGCCGTTCTTGCGTGTCTCCACCAATTCACCCTGCCACGTACCGTGGCTGAGCAACGCCTGGCGGATCACCGGGAAATGGCGGCGAGCGTCACGGCTGCTGGGCAGTTCCACCACGTTGCGGCCAATCATGTCGTCGGTTTCGAACCCCGTGACACGGCTGAAGGCTTGGTTGACGGCGATCAGCTTGTAGTCCGGATCAAGGATCACAATGCCTTCGCTGGCGGCTTCAAATACGGTCGAGGCCAAACGCTGCTGTTCCTCCAGGGCCTTGCCGGCGCTGATATCGCGGCGCGTCCCGAGCATGCGCGTGACCCGGCCACTGGGCGCACGCTCCACGGCGCGGCCACGGTCTTCGATCCACACCCAGTGCCCATCGCCATGGCGCACGCGGTATTCCACCTGGTAGTCCTCGCTGCGGCCCTTGAGGTGTTCCACCAGGGCACGCTTGAGCAGCGGCAGGTCTTCGGGGTGCAGGCGCGGCTTGAGGTGGCTGAGCATTGCCGTGACGTACTCTGGCTCCAGGCCGAACAGTTCCTTGAGCTGGGTGTGATGGACCTCATCGGTTTGCAGGTTCCAGTCCCATAGGCCCAGTTCACTGGCTTGCAGCGCCATGGCCAGGCGCGCTTCGCTTTTATTCAGGGCCAAACTGGCGGCGTCCAGTTCCTGGCTGCGCTGTGCCACACGGTCTTGCAGGCCGATCTGGGCGTCACGCAGCTCCTGCTCGGCTTGACGGCGCTGTTCGACTTCGCGCACCAACTCCTGGTTGAGTTGCTCGCTGCGCTGCTGCGCCTGTTGCAGATGCTCAATCAGCGCCTGGTTCTGGAAGCGGCGCAACAGCCCACGCTGGATCAGGCGATTGACCTGCCACGCCACCAGGCTCAAGGACGCCAGCAGGATCAGGCCAAGTACACCCCAACCGCGCTGCTGCGGGTCGCCGCTCCAGAACAGGTAGAGGATAGACGGCACCAGGCACGGCAAGGCAAAGGACAGGAACGCCGGCAGGCTCACGGCGTACGCCACGCTGGCCGACAAGGTCGCCGCGCCGATCAGGCCGAACACCCAGGCCTGTTGCATGAAGCTGTCCACCGGCACCAGGGCGATGGCGGCCGTTGCCAGCGTCAGGCCACTGACCGCCGAGCCGAGCAGGAACATGCGTTGCCACACCGGCTGGGCCTGGCGGCTGGGCATCGCCGAGTCAAACGCGGCCACCTGGATCACGCGCATCGCCACCAGGGCCAGCAGCCAGACCAACCAGACGCTGTCCAACAGGTATCGCTGGGGGTTCCACAGTAGCCAGGCGCAGACCAGGCCATTGACCAACATCAACAGGGTCGGCAGCAGCGAGCCTTGATACAGCAGGCGTGTGCGCTCGACCGCCATCTCCGTGGCGTAGTGTTTACGGATAACCTGCGCGGGAGCCGCCGAGGGGCCAAGCAGGTCGGTGCTAAGGGTCATAGGCAGTGTTCTTATAATGGTGAGCCCGAAACGTCGACGGAGCATACACAAGCAAGCGCTTGGGCCAAACTGCTCCATGTCATAAAACCGCACGGTCATGCCGCGCAAACTTCCGGGCCAGACGGCTTGAGCGAGACGCGGCGCGGGCTGCGGCCATCGACCGACCGGTCATCACCCCGAAGGTTTTCCGTCGACCACCGGGCATTGGCATTTGCCCCACTTCCCCGGGGGCCATAGAATGCGCCGATGCGCGATGATCTCTCCCTTTTGCTGAACTCCCTCAACGATGCCCAACGCCAGGCCGTAGCGGCCCCCGTTGGCCGTCAGTTGGTCCTGGCCGGTGCTGGCTCCGGTAAAACCCGAGTGCTGGTGCACCGTATCGCCTGGTTGATCCAGGTCGAGAACGCGTCCCCGCATTCCATCCTGTCGGTGACCTTCACCAACAAGGCCGCTGCCGAGATGCGCCACCGCATCGAACAGCTGATGGGCATCAGCCCGGCCGGCATGTGGGTGGGCACCTTCCACGGCCTGGCGCACCGCTTGCTGCGGGCGCACTGGCAGGAAGCGGGCCTGGCCCAGACCTTCCAGATCCTCGACAGCGATGACCAGCAACGCCTGGTCAAGCGGGTGATCCGCGAGCTGGGCCTCGACGAACAACGCTGGCCAGCGCGCCAGGCACAATGGTTCATCAACGGCCAGAAAGACGAAGGCCTGCGCCCGCAACACATCCAGGCCAGCGGCGATCTGTTCCTGGCCACCATGCGCAGCATCTATGAAGCCTACGAGGCCGCCTGCGTGCGCGCCGGGGTTATCGACTTTTCCGAGCTGCTGCTGCGCGCCCTCGACCTGTGGCGCGACAACCCAGGCCTGCTGGCGCATTACCAGAAACGTTTCCGACACATCCTGGTGGACGAATTCCAGGACACCAACGCCGTGCAGTACGCCTGGCTGCGCCTGCTGGCCAAGGGTGGCGACAGCCTGATGGTGGTGGGCGACGACGACCAGTCGATCTACGGCTGGCGTGGCGCGAAAATCGAGAACATCTACCAGTACTCCGAAGACTTCCCGGACGCGGTCACCATCCGCCTGGAGCAGAACTACCGCTCCACTGCCGGGATCCTCAAGGCGGCCAACGCCTTGATCGCCAACAACACCGGGCGCCTGGGCAAAGAACTGTGGACCGACGGCGGCGAAGGCGAAGCGATCAACCTGTACGCCGCGTTCAACGAACACGATGAAGCGCGCTACGTGGTGGAAACCATCGAAAGCGCGCTGAAAACCGGCCTGGCACGCAGCGACATCGCGATTCTGTACCGCTCCAACGCCCAATCGCGAGTGTTGGAAGAAGCCTTGCTGCGCGAACGCATCCCATACCGTATCTATGGCGGCCAGCGCTTCTTCGAGCGCGCGGAAATCAAGAACGCCATGGCTTACCTGCGCTTGCTGGAAGGCCGTGGCAACGATGCGGCGCTGGAACGGGTGATCAATATCCCGGCCCGTGGCATCGGTGAGAAAACCGTCGAAGCCATTCGCGATCACGCGCGCCACGCCGATGTGTCGATGTGGGAAGCCATGCGCCTGCTCATCGCCAACAAGGGCCTGACCGGTCGTGCGGCGGGCGCGCTGGGTGTGTTTGTCGAGCTGATCGAGAACCTGGCGGCCAAGTGCGCGGAAATGCCCCTGCATTTGATGACCCAGACCGTGATCGAGCAATCCGGGCTGATCGCCTATCACGAAGCGGAAAAAGGCGAGAAAGGCCAGGCCCGGGTAGAAAACCTTGAGGAACTGGTCAGCGCCGCCCGTGCGTTCGAAAACACCGAGGAAGACGAAGAGCTGACCCCGCTGGCCGCATTCCTCGGCCACGCGTCGCTGGAAGCCGGTGATACCCAGGCCGACGAGCATGAAGACAGCGTCCAGCTGATGACCTTGCACAGCGCCAAGGGCCTCGAATTCCCGTATGTGTTCCTGGTGGGCATGGAAGAAGGCCTGTTCCCGCACAAGATGAGCCTGGAAGAGCCCGGCCGCCTTGAGGAAGAACGTCGCCTGGCCTACGTGGGCATCACCCGGGCGATGCAGAACCTGGTGATGACCTACGCCGAGACCCGACGCCTGTACGGCAGCGAGACCTACAACAAGGTGTCGCGCTTCGTACGTGAAGTACCGAAGGGGCTGATCCAGGAAGTGCGCCTGTCCAACAGCGTCAGCCGCCCGTTCGGCGGGGGCCAGCAGCAGAACTCCAGCAGCATGTTTGCGGGCTCGGAGATTCCGCAGACCCAGTTCAGCCTGGGCCAGCAGGTCAGGCATTCTGTGTTCGGCGAAGGGGTGATCCTCAACTTCGAGGGTGCCGGTGCCCAGGCCCGTGTGCAGGTGAATTTCGCCGAAGGCAGCAAGTGGCTGATGATGGGTTACGCGAAACTCGAAGCCATTTGAAACATTTGCCTACATGAAGGTTTTTGGCCCGCCCTTGTTTTTAACGAGCGCGGGCCAATATCTGTAACAAGTCCTACAGACCATTCTGAATCGGTCCTACGCAAAAGCCCGAAACATTATGCCGCTAGCCACTGTCACCACACCTGTGCAACATGGCGCGCGTGCAATCCACAAATGGGAATTCCCTTTATGAAACGTTTTCTTAGCATCGCCATGGCGTTGTGCATCGGTCTGACGATGAGCCTCGACGCCAACGCCAAACGCTTCGGTGGCGGCAAAAGCTCAGGCGCAGCACCGACTCACCAGACCAGCCAAATGGCTCCATCCGCCGGTGCCGGCGGTGCTGCGGCCACCGCAGGCGCCGCCGGTGCTGCAGGCGCTGCGGCCAAGGCCGGCGGTGCTTCGCGCTGGTTGGGCCCTCTTGCCGGCATCGCCGCCGGTGGCCTGCTCGCCTCCATGTTCATGGGCGGCGGCTTCCAGGGCATGCAGATCTTCGACATCCTGATCATGGCGGTCATCGCCTTCCTGGTCTTCCGCTTTATCGCCGCTCGTCGCCGCAAGCAGCAGGAGCACCTGGCTCCAGCCGGCGCGCCGATGCAACGTGAAGTGTTCGAGCAAAAACCAGCCATGGGTTCGATCTTCGGTGGTTCGGCAGCACCTGCCGCGGCCCGTCCGGTGATCAATGCACCGGCCTGGTTCAACGAAGAACGTTTCGTAGAGGCGGCTCGCAGCCACTTCCAGTCCCTGCAACAGCACTGGGACGCCAACGAAATGGACAAGATCGCCGAATTCGTGACCCCGCAACTGCTGGAGTTCCTCAAGCGCGAACGCGCCGAGATTGGTGATGCATTCCAGTCGACCTACATCGACGACCTGCGCGTGCAGCTGGACGGTGTGGATGATCGCGCCGACAAGACCATCGCCACCCTGACCTTCAGCGGTGTGTCGAAGTCCTCGCGTTTCGACCAGGGCGAAGTGTTCAGCGAAAGCTGGAACATGGAACGTGCACAGGGCGACAACCAGCCATGGCTGGTCGCCGGTATCCGCCAGAACGGCTGATCCCTGCACGCTTGGTAAACAGATACAAAAAACCCCGGACCTGTCCGGGGTTTTCTATTTCACGGTTGCACTTATAGCGAGCTACTGTATAAAACGCCCCTATAAACCGCGCCATCTAGCAAGAGGATCCCGGCCGTGGAAGAAATCATCGAACAATTGCGTGAAGCCAACGAACCGGTCCCGGTTCCCTTGGAGCTGCCTGACGAAGACCAACTGGTGGAGATCGAGGAACAACTGTTCATCGACATCCCGTTTGTCTTCCGTGAATTCCTGCTGACCGTCAGCGACGTGGTGTACGGCAGCCTGGAGCCGGTGACCGTCACCGACCCGCAGTCCCACACCTACCTGCCGGACGTGGCCGCCAACGCCTGGGATGCCGGTGTCGATCGTAGCCTGATCCCGATCTGCCAGGACGGCGACGACTACTACTGCGTCGAAGAAGACGGCACCGTGGTGCTGTGGTCCGGCGAAGAAGAAATCGTCACCGAAGAAACCTGGGAATCGGTGTGGCATTGGGCGCGGGACGTCTGGCTGGAAAGCTGACAGCGTTGCTAGGCTGCCATGCTTCCTATGGTGAGCCGGCTTGCTGTGGCGAGCGGGCTTGCCCCGCGTCGGGCTGCGAAGCAGCCCCCTCCCCCGTAACCCTACTCAATGCTCCGGCGTATCCTTATGGTTATCCAGCGTCTCCAACAAGGCGACCTGCATCCGCGTATGCACGCGGATGAACCACCGCCAGAGCACCGCCGCCACCGCCGCCGTGACCACGGCAATCAGGACCAGTAACTTGTTGGTCGGCAAAATACTGGCCGACAAGGCTGCCAACAGCAGGAAGATCACCAGCAGCGAGAGGATCGGGATCAGTTCCGCGATCACCCTTCGTACGCGCTGGGTATGCCGCCCGGCCATTTCCGGCTTCACGCTCATCTCCGCCAGCAGCATCGACAGCGCCTTGAGCTTGCGATACGCGGCAATCAAGAACGGCAGTGACAACAGCAACGCCCCGCCCCAGATCAACGCCTTCTGCCAGCTCGGATCGCTGATCCAGCCTTCCAGATACCCACCGATGCGCGCCGCGAAAAAGCCGCCGGCAAAGAAGATCGCAATCACCAGCGCCAGGTTAACGCCCACTTGCAGGATGATCTTGCGGATCATCGACGCCAGCATCGCGCCCTCGCCTTGTGGCTGAATACTGCGCAGCCATTCGCCATACATGCCGAATACTCGGCTCATACGCTGGGGCATGACCGACGCGATCTTCAACGACAGCGGGTCGGCACCGCGAATCAGGTACGGCGTGAGCAGTGTGGTGATGGCCGAAACCGCTACCGCCACCGGGTAGAGGAAATCACTGGTCACCTGCAACGTCATCCCCAGCGCCGCGATGATGAAGGAAAACTCGCCAATCTGTGACAGCCCCATGCCCACGCGCAGTGAGGTGCGGCCGTCATTGCCGGCGATAAACGCCCCTAGGCCGCAGGACAGCATCTTGCCCAGCACCACGGCCACGGTGATGACCGCAATCGGCCAGGCGTATTGCAGCAGGATCTGCGGGTCGATCATCAAGCCAATGGCAACAAAGAAGATGGCGCTGAACATGTCGCGAACCGGCTCGATCAGGCGCTCGATCTTAATCAACTGCCGGGATTCGGCCATGATCGCGCCGATCAGGAACGCGCCCAGCACCATGCTGTATTCCAGCTTGACCACCAGCAGGCAGAAACCGAAACACAACCCAAGTACGGTGATCAGCAACATCTCGTTGCTTTCGAATTTGGCCACGTACGCCAGCAAACGCGGCACCAGCAAAATGCCGATGACCAGCGCGACAATCATGAACAGCGAGAGCTTGCCGACGGTGGAGAACACTTCGCCGGAGCTGACCGTGCCGCTGACGGCGATGCTCGACAGCAAGGCGATGATGCCAATGCCGAGGATGTCCTCGACGATCAGCACGCCAAAAATCAGTTGGGCGAAACGCTGGTTCTTCATCTTCAGGTCGTTGAGCGCCTTGACGATGATGGTGGTCGAGGAAATCGCCAGGATCGCGCCGAGGAACAGTGAGTCCATGGTGTTCCAGTCGAACCAGCGACCGATTTCGTAGCCGATCCAGATCATCAGGATGATTTCCAGGAAGGCCGCGATGAACGCGGTGGCGCCGACCTTGAACAGCTTGCGCAGGCTGAACTCCAGGCCCAGGCAGAACATCAGGAAGATCACCCCCAGCTCGGCGAGGGTCTTGATGGTGTCTTCGTCGTGGATCAGGCCGAACGGCGGGGTGTGCGGGCCGATAATGAACCCAGCGACGATGTAGCCCAGCACCACCGGCTGCTTGAGGCGGTGAAACAGGATGGTGACAACCCCTGCCACCAGCATGATCACGGCCAAGTCCTGGATAAAGCTGATGGCGTGCATGGCGAGGGGCTCCTTGAGGGTACTGGCGCTTTTCCCACTTCCGCGCGCGCCTTTGAAATGTCGCAAAGTGCGGAAGGAAAAGTCTGCCTTGATCGTAAGAAATACCCTGAGACGGGCTTTTGAAGGTTAACACCGCGACTTCCGCCGGAAAGCCGGTGCAATATATGGAAACAGATCGGTACAAGCGTGACGGCAAGCCGCCTACCGGCGTCCCGTTAAGGATGGCGCTGCAAAGATTCCAGCACCCGCAGAGGTGCCCCCCAACCAATGCCTACAACCCGTGAGTGTGCTATGGAACCCGGAAACGCCCAGCTGTCGATGACGGTATTGATGACCCCTGACATGGCCAACTTCTCAGGCAATGTCCACGGCGGCACCCTGCTCAAGTACCTCGACGAAGTGGCCTACGCCTGCGCGAGCCGTTATGCCGGCCGCTATGTGGTCACGCTGTCGGTGGACCAGGTGATCTTCCGCGAGCCGATCCATGTCGGCGAGCTGGTGACCTTCCTCGCGTCCGTCAACTACACCGGCAACACCTCAATGGAGGTGGGCATCAAGGTGGTGACCGAGAACATCCGCGAACGCTCGGTGCGCCATACCAACAGCTGCTTCTTCACCATGGTGGCCGTGGACGACCAGCGCAAACCGGCCGCCGTGCCCCCGCTGCAACCACAGAACAGCGAAGACAAGCGCCGGTTCGTGCAGGCCCAGCAGCGCCGGCAGATCCGTCAGGAACTGGAGAAGCGCTACCAGGAAATCAAGGCAGACGCGCTGTAGGCCCTTTCCCTGTTGTAGGAGCGAACAACCGCGCTCCTACAGCCGCCAGCACTGATCATCGTGGGCACAGACATCAAAGCGCTGGTCCAACTGGCTCATGCGCTCCATATGATGGTTCACGATGTCCACCATCACCGCTTTGCTGGTGTTCTGGTAGTACTGCGCCATCAACTTGTCGTTCGCCTTGACGCGCTCGACCACGCCGGCGTCCGTCGGGTTCTGCCATTGCTCCAGGATGGCATCTTCGGTGCCGCTCAGGCGCATGCGGTAAACCCGCTCATACAGCGCGAGGGTACGCGCCTTGCGGCCAGCCATTTCCTGATTTACCAGTGCATAGTTCTGACGGTATTGAGTCCAATAGGCCTCAGGCGGAGTGAACTGGCCGAATCGCGCCTTGCGCTCGGCGATTTCCTCCTCGACGGCTTGCGGGCGCTGCGCCGTGTCAGGCTCCATCAACGTGATGAGTTGCATATGGGTTTCAACGATTGCGTTGATCAACGCGGTTCGGTGGGGCGTATCCGGGATCACCTTGCCGAATATCGGGCTTTTGCCCGCGCACGATGGCATGCCGTTCTCGAATATCGGCTGTGGAATGCGCACATCCTTGCCCCCCGAGCGCGTCAGGCGCTGCAACGAGGTCGTGCAGATGCCCCGCGCCATATCGAAGGTCACTTCGTACTCTTCCCCGGCCTTTGGCGTGAGGCTCATTGACTTGCCGCAGACATAGCTGCCGCCATTGGTGTTGATCATCAGCATGGTTTCTTTGCCGGGTGCCAGCTTGAACTCCAGCAAGCCCCTGGCCTTGGCCGGAGGGGGCACCGACATGCCGACACGCCGCCGGGTATCGACCAGGAAAATATTATTGAGCATGCCGGTGGTCTGGCCCATGCAATGCTGCGCATCGTAGACGTCGATGGTGGTGTTGGACGTATTGGAGATGAAGCGCAGTTTCGCAGCGTCCGGCTCGGTAGCGTCAGGGTAAGTCCCGTTCACACTGCAACCGGCCAGCAACGATGTCAGCACCAGGGCGGTCAGCGCCCGTGGCGAAGGAAATACAGGGGACATGGTTCTTCCTTGAAAAACACAGGGGACTAAAAGGCGCCCGATAGTACCGGACGCCCTTTGCCTGGCTCAATCAGGAATATTCCTACAACCCGATAGGCGTGGCTTCGAAACGTACGCGAGGATGGGCAATGCGATCCTGGGCGCGCACCAGCTCCAGTTCGTAACTGGCGCAGGCCTGGGTTTCCAACAACACTTCATGCACCGCTGCGGCGGTGAATTCGAAGGCGGCGAGCAGGCTGTCGCCCAACAGAACACGCGCCAGAAACAGCCCCGAGGTCAAATCGCCGACGCCCACCGGCTGACGGGGGAACGCCAGCAGCGGCCGCCGCAGGTGCCAACTGCCTTCGGTGGTCACCAGTAGCATCTCGAAACCGTCCGGCAGCTTACCTGGATAATCCAGGTGTTTGACCAATACGGCCTTCGGCCCACGCGCCAGCAATGCCTTGGCCATGGCCAGGCAATCGAACAGAGATTGCGGCTTGCGCCCGGCAAAGCTGTCCAGCTCCAGCTGGTTGGGGCACAGGAAGTCGGCCATGGCCGCAGCTTCGTCCAGCAGAAAATCGCTGACTTCCTGGGGCACGATGCAGCCCTTTTCCGGATGCCCCATCACCGGGTCGCACAAGTACAAGGCCTTTGGGTTGATGGCCTTGATGCGCGCCACACCGGTCAGGATCGCCCGGCCCTGATCCGCACTGCCCAGATAGCCGGACAGAATCGCATCGCAATTGCCCAGCTCGCCGATGGCGGCAATGCCTTCCACCAACGCGGGAATCTGCTGTGGCGCCAACACTTCTCCCGCCCATTGACCATACTGGGTGTGGTTGGAGAACTGCACCGTGTTCAGCGGCCAGACGTTCACCCCGACGCGCTGCATGGGGAACACGGCGGCGCTGTTTCCGGCGTGGCCGAAGACCACATGAGACTGGATCGCAAGCAGATGAGGTGTGCGTTTCATGCGGGAGATTTCCGTAAAACCAATTAAATTCTGGCCGCGCAGTATGCGACTAAACGCAGCCTGTACGACAGACCGGCGACACAGTTAAGCTGCTCTCACTTTGTTGGAGTTTTTCGCATGCTGACCCTGGGAAACATGTTCGTGTTGATGCTGCTGGCGACCGGTGCTGCCTGGGTGTGGCACAACCACGGCCTGCGCGAGCGGGCGCTGGAGCGGGTCAAGCAGCATTGCGCCAAGCTCGACATCGAACTGCTGGACGGTGCGGTGGCGCTCAAGCGCATTGGCTTTGTAAAGGACGCCAACGGTCGGCGGCGCCTGGCGCGCATCTACAACTTCGAGTTCACCGTGACCGGTGAAACCCGCCATCCGGGGACTATCACCCAGTTCGGTGCGCACAGCGCGCAGATCGAACTGGCGCCCTACCCGTTCGAGATCAAGACGCCGCTGCCCAGCGCCGAAGTGATTGAGCTGAGCCAGTGGCGCCAGGACCACGCGTCCAAGAACCGTCACTGACGGCTGGCGGCCAGCGCACGCTGAAGTGCATTCACATCCTGTGGCTCACTGAAGATCAATTCGATACGCGAATCGCGGCGCCATTCGCTGGGTTGCCAGGCGAGCGGGCCGTTATCCACCGCGTTGGCGGACACCCAGCCTTCGACACTGTGGATAACCAGCTTGGCGCGGCGCCAATCAAGGCTTGTAAGCCAGTTGTGCAACTGCCGGGTGTCGAACTGCTGGCTGGGGTGCCAGCGCCAACCAATGCTCCAACCGCCCTCTTGAGCCTGACTCAGGCAAATGGGTTGGTCAGGATCGTTCCAGATAGCCGGCATTTGCCCCAGGCCTGTGGGCACGGCGAAGTTATCCACAGCCGCAACAGCCCGTGCGTCAAGGCCAGGTAAATGCGCTAGCGGTAGATGCGCCTGGCGAGTCCAGTAAAGCGGGCATTCGGGTAACTGCCGCTCGATCACCTCGCGCTGCGTCGCATCCAGTGCTTCGTCCTTGTTCAATACCAGCAACCCGGCACTCACCAACGCCTCCTGCTGTGCTTGGGGCAAGGGCTTGCCCGCCGCCAGCGCTTGCGCATCCAACACCAGCACGCACGGCTGGACGGCCAGCACGCTCTGCCACGGCGCTTCGCGCAACTGCTTGAGCAACTGCGCCGGATGACCCAGGCCCGAGGGTTCGATAAACAACCGATCGGGCTTAGCCTTACGCAGCAAACGGCCCAGACCTACCTGAAACGGAGCGCCATTCACACAACACAGGCAACCTCCCGCAACTTCGCCCAAGGCAATGCCGTCGTCATCTTGCGTGAGCAAGGCAGCGTCCAGACCGATCTGCCCGAACTCGTTGATCAGCACAGCCCAGCGCTCGTTGGCCGGGCGCTGGGCAAGCAGGTGCTGGATGAGGCTGGTCTTGCCGGCGCCCAAGGGCCCGGCAATCACATGGGTGGGAATGTTCTGCAGCATGAGAGGCATCGTTCGGACCGTGTAGAGCGTTTGATCCTACGCGGTTATGCGAGCCAATCCAGTGTCAGGATCAAGCGGCGCTCGTCGGCCCTCAGTGCGGGAGAACGGTGAATCAGGCCATGGCCTTCATTGCCATGCCATTTGGTGCCCTTGAGCAAGGCCACTTCGCCGCAGTGGATCTGCTCGATACGCTCGGTGGGTTCGGCATCCGGCTGGCTGAGTTTGCGACGGTCCATCACGCCTTCACGCAACCACTGGCTGCCGATCCCGGCATAGGTGGTGATCAGACGCACCGGCACGTGGTCGACGTGAAAACGCGGGCACATGGCTTTATCCAACAAACGCAAGCGCACGCCGATACGCTTGGCGCCGAGCAGGCAGGCGAACGCACTGACCAGCCACGACACATCGGCGATAAAGCCTTCGTAGCCCTCTAGATCACGACAACTCGACGCCAAGTCCTGCAAGTTTGGCTCGGCGTCTTCGTTGTTAAGTTCAATGACCATGGAATCGGCCAACGGCTCGTTGAGCGACACCAACAAGGCGCCGAACTCGGCGATGTGCAGCGGCAGCTGGCGCTGCCACAGCGCCAGGTTGACGCCGTCTTCGAGGATGTCGGACAGCGCCAGCGGGGTGTCACCACGGGTCTGGCGAATCACGTGACGCAGGGGGATAACCGGGGCCAGCATCAGGCGGCTGCCTCCTCATACCAGGGGCCAAAAGGATCGGCCAGCAGGCGCCAGCCTTCGACGCCCAGGGCCATTTCTTCATCGTTGAGCAAGCACGCATCCAACTCGGCGCGCATGCGGGTGAAGTCGATGTTCTGGCCGATAAACACCAGTTCCTGGCGGCAGTCGCCGGTGCTCAGTTGCCAGTTGCCCATGATCGCCGCGACGTTTTCTTCGTCCTGAGGCCACTGGCTTTTTGGCACGAAGCGCCACCAGCGGCCGGCAAAACCATGACGCATCAGGCCACCGGCCTGGGACCAACTGCCCGCATCCTGGTGTTTGCTGGCCAGCCAGAAAAACCCCTTGGAACGCAGCAGTTTGCCGTTGACCCAGGGGCGGTCGATAAAGTCGAAAAAGCGCTGTGGATGAAACGGGCGGCGCGCGCGGTAAGCGGTGGAGGCTATGCCGTACTCTTCGGTTTCGGGCACATGTTCACCGCGCAACTCCTGCAACCAGCCCGGCGCCTGGGCGGCGCGCTCGAAATCGAATCGACCGGTGTTGAGGATCTTGTTCAGCGGCACCTCACCCATGACCATCGGGATGATTTCCGCCTGGGCGTTGAGGCGCTCAAGGATTGCCATCAACTCTTCACGTTCGCGGCTGCTGATCAGGTCGATCTTGCTGATGAGGATCACGTCGGCGAATTCGATCTGCTCGATCAGCAGGTCGGTGATCGAGCGCTCGTCTTCTTCACCCAGGGTTTCACCGCGCGAGGCCAGGCTTTCGGCGGCCTGGTAGTCGAGCAGGAAGTTCATGCCGTCGACCACGGTGACCATGGTGTCCAGGCGGGCGATATCGGCCAGGCTTTGCTCGTTCTCGTCACGAAAGGTGAAGGTCTCGGCCACCGGCAAGGGCTCGGAGATGCCGGTGGATTCGATCAGCAGGTAATCGAAGCGACCTTCCTTGGCGAGTTTTCCGACCTCTTCCAACAAGTCTTCACGCAAGGTGCAGCAGATGCAGCCGTTGCTCATCTCCACCAGTTTTTCTTCGGCACGGTTGAGGGTGACATCGCGCTGGACTTCGCTGCCATCAATGTTGATTTCGCTCATATCGTTGACGATCACCGCCACCCGCAGATTTTCGCGGTTGCGCAGGACGTAGTTGAGCAGCGTGCTTTTACCGGCGCCGAGAAAGCCGGACAACACAGTAACGGGGAGGCGATCGGGCATCAGGTATTCCTCATCAGGGTTGGCCGGTCAAATCGCCCGTTTATGGCGTTCGCGCAGCTCTTCACGTTCTTTGGCTTCGATACACAGGGTGGCGGTAGGACGCAGCAACAAGCGCTGCAGGCCGATGGGCTCGCCGGTTTCGCGGCACCAGCCGTACTCGCCGCGCGCCAGCAATTCGAGGGCGTCGTCGATCTTGTCCAGCAGCTTCTTTTCCCGCTCCAGCAGGCGCAGTTGCCATTGGCGCTGTTCTTCGGCGCTACCCACATCGGCAGGGTCGCTGTTGGTTTCCTGCTCGCGCAGCAGCAGGAATTCGGCGTCGATACGCGCTTGCAGCTCATTGCGTTGCGCCAGCAGCAACTCACGGAAGAAGCCCTGCTGGGCTTCATTCATATAGTCGGCGGGCGGTTGGGCCAGCAGGTCTTGTTCGGTCATGGAGAGCGGTTCACGGGTCAGGCTGTGTTTTAATGTTATAGTATAACAATACAAATAAGCCAATCCCCTCTTGCTCACCACGATGAAGGGCGCAATGCTTGAACACTTCCCTGCCGCGAGAAACCTGATGAAATACCTGGTGTGCGCCCTGTTGTTGGCTGCGGCGGGACCTGCCTGCGCCCAGGCCCCCAACCTGTTGGCCCACTGCACGCGCAGCGCCAACCTGCTGGCTTGTGTTGACCCGTTGGGCAATGCCTACAGCGTGGCGACGGTCGGCAGTACGACGTATCTGCGCGGGTATGAGGTGATCGGCAAGCGCTACTGGGCGCAGACAAACAGCCGCTACGGGCAGCTGACGTTCTTTACCGGGTTGGCGTCGGACGGTGAGGCGTGGGTCGGCTACACGCGGCGCGTGGGCTGGACCACCCTCAACCGGTTCTCCAGTTCAGGTGGCGCCAGCGCCAAATTCACCTGCAGCCGCATTACTGGCTGTTAGACCTGGGCGTTCTTCTGTTCCTGCACCCACGCCATGTAGCTGTTCATCGGTGGGTTCTTCTGGAAATACTTTTTCAAACCTTCGAATAACCCATCGGCAACCGCCTGTTGATGCCGCGCGGTGACCAGCCGCGCGCTGTCCCGCGCATTGGAGATAAACCCGGTTTCCACCAGGATCGACGGCACGTCGGGTGACTTGAGTACCGCGAATCCCGCCTGTTCCACGCGTTTCTGATGCAGGCTGGTGATACCTTCCAGGCTGCCCAGGATCGAGTTGCCCAGTTGCAGGCTGGAGGCGATGGTGGCGTTCATCGACATGTCCAGGATTACCCCGGCGAGCATCGGGTCCTTGTCCTTCAGATTCAGCAGGCTGGTGGCGCCGAGCAAGTCGGCGCCGTTTTCCCGTTGCGCCATGAACCGCGCCGTGGCTGAAGTCGCGCCGCCTTCGGACAAGGCATACACCGAGGCGCCCGAGGCAGTGATGCGCGGCGCCGCGTCCGCATGCACCGAGATGAACATGTCGGCATTGTGCTTGTGAGCGATCTCCACCCGTTTGCGCAGCGGTACGAAGAAGTCATCGTTGCGCACCAACTTCACATCAAAGCCCTTCTCGCGCTTCAAGCGTTTGGCCAACAGCTGCGCGATGGACAGCACCACGTCTTTTTCGCGCTGGCCCTTGGAGCCGACCGCGCCCGGGTCCTTGCCGCCGTGGCCGGGGTCGACCACCACAATGATGTCGCGCTTGGGGTGGGCCTTATCCACGCGCGGCGCAGGTTCGGCGGCAATCTGGCGAGGCGCCTGGGTGGCGCTGGTCAGGTCCAGCACCAGGCGATGACCCTGGCCGTCCTGGGGTGGCAATAGAAAGCTGTTGAGCTGCATCGGTGCGACCAGGTCCAGCACGATGCGCGTATCGCCTTTACCAAAATGCCCCGAGCGAATCGAGGTGATGCCGCTGTTCTTCAACGCCAATTGAGAGAAATCACCGCTGAGGCCGGCGCCGCTCAGGTCGATGATCAGGCGTTCCGGCGCGCTCAGTGTGAAGGTCTTGTATTGCACCGGGCCGCTGAGATCGAACACCAACCGCAGCTTGTCGTCCGAGCGCCACAGGCGGGCGTTGCTGATCTGCGTGGCGTGGGCGGCGAATGGCAAGGTGAAAAGAGGGCTGGCCAGAAGCAGGTTAAGAAGCTGACGTCTGTGCATGAAAAGTACCGCAAAAAAGGAGCGTCCCTGCTCGACATGACTGAAAAAAGGCTGGCGCAGAAAAACCATCGTCGACACAATAGTTATACTATAACATGTCTTTTTATTTCCAATGATGGACCTGCTCATGAATGCGCTGACTCTGCCGGATATCGCCGCGCAGGCTTCACGCCAAGCCTTGCCACTCGACTGGGTAGGCATGTGCGGCATCGCCCTGCCAATCCTCATCGACGACCAGCGCCTCACCGCCACCGCCGATGCGGGCGTGAGCCTGCACGATGGCACCGCCCGTGGCATTCATATGTCACGCCTGTATCTGGCGCTGGAGATGCTCGACCAGCAGCCGCTTACGCCTGCACTTCTGCGTAATGTACTGCAGCGTTTTCTCGACAGTCATGAAGGTTTATCTAATAACGCCTACCTGCGCATCCACACTGATCTGCTGCTCAAGCGCTCGGCGCTGGTCAGCCCGTTGGCCGGCTGGAAAGGCTACCCGGTGAGCATCCAGGCACGCCTGGAAAACCAGATGTTCCACGTGGAACTAAAAATTGACGTTACCTATTCCTCAACCTGCCCGTGCTCGGCTGCCCTCGCCAGGCAGTTGATTCAGCAGCAATTTCTTGAAGACTTCGGCAATACGCCGCTGCAGCATGAGGATGTGTTGACCTGGCTCGGCAGCGCCAATGGCATCGTCGCCACGCCTCACAGCCAGCGCAGCAGCGCGCAACTGCTGATCGAGTTGGACGGCAACCAACCCAGCCTGCCAATAACTGAACTGATTGATAACGTAGAAGCCGCCCTCGGCACCGCCGTACAAACCGCTGTAAAACGCGCGGACGAACAAGCCTTCGCCCTGGCCAACGGGCAGAACCTGATGTTCTGCGAAGACGCCGCCCGCCGCCTGAACCTCGCCTTGAAACGCTCGGATGCCGTCAAAGCCTTCCACCTGAAAGTGATCCACGCCGAAAGCCTGCACGCGCACGATGCCGTCGCTGAGAGCCGCTGGACGAGAAACCCTGCATGATCACCTGCACCGCCTTACGCTGGGGCGCACCCGGCCAACCACTGACGCCCGCCCTCGACCTCACCCTGGAAAAAGGCAGCCTCACTGGCATCATCGGCGCCAACGGCACCGGCAAAAGCAGCCTGCTCAAAGTCATCGCCGGCCTGCAAAAACCCTTGGCGGGTAAGGTCACGGTGGCGGTTCCACGCCGTGGCGGCCTATCGTTCCTGCCGCAGCAACAGCACCTGGACCGCCAGTTCCCTATCAGCCTGCAGGAGCTGGTCGCCGCCGGATTCTGGGGCACCCAGCTCTCCCCGCAACAACGCAGCCAGCGCCTTGGCGCGGTACTGGAAGACTGGTGCCTCAGCGGCCTGGAACACCGCCCGCTGATGGCTCTCTCCGGCGGCGAGCTGCAACGCGCCCTGCTCGCCCGCATGAGCCTGGCCGAAGCGCCGGTGCTGCTGCTCGATGAACCCCACGCCGCCCTCGATGAAGAAGGCCAGGCGCTGTGCTGGAAACACATCCACGCCTGGCACGACGCAGGCCGTACGCTGATCGTGGTCTGCCATGACCTTGCTTCCGTGCGCCACCACACCCAGCAGGTGGTGCAGATCAAAAACACCGGCTGCGTGTTCGGCCCCAGCAAAGAGCTGATCCGCCCGCAGCCCCAAATGCAGGTGGCTTGATGCACCTCACCGCCCACCTGTGGATGCCCTTTCTCGACTTCGTGTTCATGCGCCGCGCGCTGATCGGCGGACTGGTACTCGCCTGCAGCACCGCACCGCTCGGGGTGTTCCTGATCCTGCGACGCATGAGCCTGATCGGTGACGCCGTGGCCCACGGCATCCTGCCCGGCGCCGCCCTCGGTTTCTGGTTTGCGGGCCTCAGCCTGCCGGCCCTGACCATCGGCGGCCTGGGCGCTGGCCTGAGCATGGCCGGCCTGTCCGCATGGATCACCCGCCGCACCGGCCTGCGCGAAGACGCCAGCCTCGCCGCCATCTACCCCATCTCCCTCGCCGCCGGCGTGTTGATCCTCGGCATCGCCGGCAAGCGCCTGGACTTGCTGCACCTGCTGTTCGGCTCCGCCCTGGCGGTGGATGAAACCACCCTCACCGGCATGCTCTGGGTCTCGGGGTTCAGCCTGATCGCCATGGCGGTGATCTACAGACCATTGCTGCTGGACACCCTCGACCCGCTGTTCCTGCAAACCGTCAGCCGCCTCGGCCCACTGGCCCACGGGTTGTTCCTGACCCTGGTGGTGCTGAACCTGGTGATCGGTTTCCAGGCCATCGGCGCCTTGATGGTGGTGGGTTTGATGATGTTGCCGGCCATCGCTTCACGTTTCTGGAGCCGACGCCTGCCGGTGTTGATTGCGGTATCGGCAGTGCTGGGATGCCTGTCGGTATGGCTGGGTTTGTTGTTGTCGTTCTACTACTCGTTGCCCAGCGGCCCGGCCATCGTGCTGGTGGCTGGCGCCGGGTATCTGCTGTCCGTGGTCTTCGGTCCGGTGCACGGCTTGCTGCGCCGCCCGCCCTCTCTTACATCCCAATGAGGTGTTTCCCGATGCGCGCTTTACTCGTGCTGTTCAGTCTGCTGCTGCCGCTGTCGATGGCCCAGGCCGCCGACAAACTCCAGGTGGTGACCAGCTTCAGTATTCTCGATGACATCACCCACCAGATTGGTGGCGATCACATCCAGATCAGCAACATGGTCGGCCCCGACGCCGACGCCCATACCTACGAGCCAACACCGGACGACGCCAAGGCGCTGCTCAAGGCCAAGCTGATCATCAAGAACGGCCTGGGCTTCGAGCCGTGGCTGGACCGCCTGGTGGCCAGCACCGAAACCAAGGCCACCGTGGTCACCGCCAGCAAAGGCGTGATCTCCCACACCATGGAAGAAGACGGCGAAACCATCCCCGACCCACACGCCTGGCATAACCTGGCCAACGCCGAAATCTACGTGAATAACATCACCAAGGCGCTGGTCGCCGCCGACCCGGCGAACAAGGCTGACTACCTGCGCAACAGCCAGGCCTACCTGAAAGAAATCTACCGCTTGCTGGCCGAAGCCAAGGCCAAGTTCGGTGCGCTGCCAGCAGGCAACCGCCGCATCGTCACCTCCCATGACGCCTTCGGCTACCTGGGCCAGGCCTACGGCATTGAGTTCCTTGCGCCTCAGGGCCTGTCCACCGAACGTGAACCTTCTGCCGCCGAAGTCGCCGCTCTGATCACCCAGATCCGCAAAGACAAGGTCAAGGCCGTGTTCATGGAAAACATCAAGGACTCGCGCCTGCTCAAGCAGATCGCAGACGAAAGCGGCGCGCAGATCGGCGGCACGCTGTACTCCGACGCCCTCGCCGCGCAAGGCCCGGCCAGCACCTTCACCGGGTTGTTCGAGTACAACCTCAACACCCTGTGTGCGGCCCTGAGCAAGCCATGACCCTGAGCATGCTCGACCTGGAAGGGGCTGCCGTGGGCAGCCGCTTTCCACTCGAACCTGTACTTGATGCGCTGCCGTGGAACAGCGACGGCCTGATCGCCGCCATTGCCCAGCAACACGGCAGCGGCGCGGTGTTGATGCTGGCCTGGATGAACCGCCCGGCCCTCAAGGAAACCCTGGCCACCGGGCAAGTCTGCTACTGGTCGCGCTCGCGCCAACAGCTATGGCGCAAGGGCGAAAGCTCCGGCCATTGGCAACAACTGGTCGAAGCGCGCCTGGATTGCGACGGCGACGCCGTGTTGCTGATCGTCGACCAGCAAGGCCCTGCCTGTCATACCCGCCGCCCTACCTGCTTCTACAACGCTATCGATGGCGACCACGTTCACATCATCACGGAGCCCTCAGCATGATCCGCAAAAACCCGTCCGGCGATCTTCCCGTCATTGCCGAATCGGCCTACGTCGACAAGACCGCAATCATCTGCGGCAAGGTCATCATCGGCGAGAACGTCTTCGTCGGCCCCTACGCGGTGATCCGCGCCGATGAAGTCGACGCCAGCGGGGACATGGACCCGATCACCATCGGCGCCAACTCCAACATCCAGGACGGCGTGGTCATCCACTCCAAGTCCGGCGCAGCAGTGACCATCGGCGAGTTCACCTCCATTGCGCACCGCTCCATCGTCCACGGCCCCTGCAGCGTAGGCGACCGCGTGTTCATCGGTTTCAACAGCGTGCTGTTCAACTGTGCCGTGGGCGATGGCTGCGTGGTGCGCCACAACTCGGTGGTCGACGGCCGCGATTTGCCCGCCGCCTTCTACGTGCCCTCCACCACCCGCATCGGTCCCAACACCGACCTGTCGCAATTCCCGCCAGTGAGCGTGAGCGCCTCGGAGTTTTCCGAAGACGTGGCGCGTACCAACGTCGATCTGGTGCGCGGCTACAAAGCCCTGCAAAACGAGTTCTGAGCCATGAGCCGCGTGCTGATTCGCAATGCCCGCCTGGTGAATGAAGGCCAGGAATTCGACGCCGATGTACTGGTCGCCAATGGCCGTATCGAGAAGATCGTCGGCAGCCTTGACGGCTATAACGAGCCAGTGGAAATAGACGCGCAAGGCCAGTGGCTGCTGCCGGGCATGATCGATGACCAGGTGCACTTTCGCGAACCCGGCGCGCCGGACAAAGGCAGCTTCTACAGCGAATCCCGCGCAGCGGTGGCCGGCGGCATCACCAGCTTCATGGACATGCCCAACACCAACCCGGCCACCTTGAACCTGGAAGCCCTAGCCGATAAAAAACGCCGCGCCGCCCTGCACTCTGTGGCCAACTATGGCTTTCACTTCGGCGTGAGCAACGACAACCTCGACACCGTCGCTGCCCTCGACCCGCGTGAAGTCGCCGGGGTCAAAGTGTTCATGGGTGCGTCCACCGGCAATATGCTGGTGGATGACCCGAGGATCCTGGAGCGACTGTTCGCCGAAGTGCCGACCATCCTGCTGGCCCATTGCGAACACACGTCAAGCATTCAGGCTAATGAAGTGCGCCTGCGCGAACGCTTCGGCGACAAGATTCCCGCCGTCGCGCACCCGCTGATCCGCGATGCCGAGGCGTGCTATCGCTCCTCATCTTTTGCGGTGGAGTTGGCCAAGCGCCATGGCACGCGCCTGCACGTGCTGCACCTGACCAGCGCCCGCGAACTGGCGCTGTTCGAAGACAAGCCCCTGGCCGAAAAACGCATCACCGCCGAAGTCTGCCTGCACCACCTGCTGTTCGATGACCGCGACTATCACCGCCTCGGTCACCAGATCAAATGCAACCCGGCGATCAAGAGCCGCGCCGACCGCGACGCCTTGCGCCTGGCCTTGTTGAGCAACCGCCTGGATGTGATCGGCAGCGATCACGCCCCGCATGGCTGGGCGCAAAAACAGCTGGATTACCGTGAAGCGCCGGCGGGCTTGCCGCTGGTTCAGCATGCCCTGCCCGCACTACTGGAGTTGGTAGCCGATGAGCACCTGCCGCTGGCGACCCTGGTGGCGAAAACCAGCCACCGCGTCGCCGATCTGTTCGCCATCCCCGATCGCGGTTATCTGCGCGAAGGCTATTGGGCCGACCTGGTACTGATCAAACCCGAGCCCGAAGGCAAACCGGTCAGCAGCCAACCGATCCTGGCCCGCTGCGGCTGGACGCCGTTCGCCGAGCGCAGCTTTCGCCATAGCGTCAGCACCACCCTGGTGTCCGGGCACCTGGCCTTTGATAACGGTCAGGTAATAGACAGCTGCCAAGGATTACCTTTGCATTTCCAGCGCTAGAGACGACGGCGATGATCCGCATCACCCTGCCAGACGGCACCCAACGCGAGTACGACGGCGCTTTGTCAGTTTATGAAGTGGCTGCCAGTATCGGGGTGGGGCTGGCCAAAGCGGCGGTTGCCGGCCGCGTCGAGGGTGAGCTGGTGGATTGCGAGCACGTGCTGGAACAGGACACCCGGCTCCAGATCATCACTACCCAGGATCACGAGGGGTTGGAGATTCTGCGCCGCTCCTGCGCGAGCCTGTTGGCGATGGCCGTCAAACAACTGTTTCCCGCCGCTCAACGCGTAGCCGGGGCGGTAGTCGAAGACGGTTTTTACGTTGACTTGACCTACGAACGCGTCTTCACGCCGACCGACCTGGAACTGCTCGAGGCGCGTATGCGCCAGCTGGCGAACACCAATCATTCGGTACGGCGCCTGGGAGATTTCGATGCCCCGAGCCAAGGCCCCCTCGTGCCGAGCACGGGTGTGATCCGGGCGTTCAAACTGACCAGGGTTGTCAGCAATGCGTCACAGCAGCGCATCACCGCCACCTGCTGGGCCAGCCAGGAGGTGGCGGTGCTCACGATGAGTCAACACCAGGTCGACTTCGGCCAGCAGGTATGCGATGCGTTAAAAGGCGTGGGCGTACGGGCGATCATGGACCGGCGCAGTGAGAAGATCGGCTACAAGATCCGCGAACACTGCCTCCACGAAACACCGTATTTGGTGATAGTCGGCGAGAAGGAAAAAACCGGCGGTTACGTCAGCCTGCGTAGCCGCCAGGGGGAAGACCTCGGTCAGATGAGCGTCGAGGCCTTGTGCGAAAGGCTTAAGCGCGGGGCTTGACCGAACCGCAATCGTTACCCAGCCACTGGGCGTGGCTGTCCAGGCTGCCCTTCTGCTGAATGCCGGTGGCATTGAAGGTGCCGTTGACGGTGGTGGTGAATTCTTTCTGGCTTTGGAACGTAGCGACGCCCGTGCCCTGGGCTTTCGGACAACTGAAGCGGAATTTCCACTGGTTGCCAGTCTTGTCGGTCACTTGCTGTTTGCAGCCCGATTGCTGGTCGGTCAGGGGGATCGAATCAGAGGCCACCTGTGCCGGTGTCAGGCACACCTGTACGCCTTTGCCAGCCATGGTGATGCCTTGTTTTTCCAGCATAGCGCGCTGTTCGGGGGTCATCTGTTGCTTGAGTTGACCGAGGATCAGCGACAGGTCCGGCAGGTCCTGGTTATCGACTTTCATATTGCTGGTGGTCAATTCCCACAAGCCCGGCGCCAGCATCTGCGCCTGTGCTGCCACGGGCAGCGACAAACCAATAACCATGGCTAAACCAAGCAGACGAGCATTCATCGGGTAACTCCTGGGCAATTGTTGGCGTTAGACGCCGCAAAGGCGTCAGTGTTGCACGCCAAATAAAATAGCGACATTCGTGACCGAACATGGTCTGTTAGGCACTGGATTGTCTGGAGTACCGTCGTCCATGGATTTTTTTGGCCCGCACCTGCTCGCCTACTTCATCGCCACGCTGCACTTTCTCGGGACTCTTGCCGCGATCCACGCGGTGCTGACCGTCAGGACCGCCCAAGGCTCGATCGCCTGGGCCTTGTCGCTGATGTTCATGCCCTATCTCACGCTGATCCCCTACCTGATCTTCGGCCGCAGTACGTTCGACGCCTACATCCAGGCCCGCCGCCAGGCCAACCAGGAAATGCACACCGCGATCACCGCGCTGAACTGGCGCCCCTGGGTCGAGGAAGCCCTGGCAGCACGCAACTCCAGCGCCTACACCTCTCTGCGCGCCATGCCCAAGCTGGGCCGCATGCCGTGCCTGGCCAACAATGAAGTGCGCTTGTTGATCAATGGCGAGGCCACGTTCAGCGCAATCTTCGAGGCGATCCGCAACGCCAGGACAGCGGTGCTGTTCCAGTTCTTTATCATTCATGACGACGAGCTTGGCGGCCAACTGCACGCCCTGTTGAAGGAAAAAGCCGCTGAAGGCGTAGACATCCACGTGCTCTACGACCGCATCGGCAGCCACGCCCTGCCCCATCGTTATGTGCAATCGCTGCGCGACGCCGGGGTGAAAGTCAAAGCGTTCGCTACCCGCAGCGGCTGGCTCAATCGCTTCCAGGTCAACTTCCGCAACCATCGCAAGATCGTAGTGGTGGACGGCATCACCGGATTTGTCGGCGGGCATAACGTCGGCGATGAATACCTGGGCAAGAAACCACCGCTGGCGCCGTGGCGCGATACCCACGTGCAGGTCACCGGCCCGGTGGTGGCGTGCCTGCAGGAGTCGTTTGCCGAAGACTGGTTTTGGGCGGCACGCGAGTTGCCGCCGCTGATCCTGCCGGATACCTACCCGGAAGACGGCGTGCTCTGCCAATTGCTTGCCAGCGGTCCCGCCGACCCGTATGAAACCTGCTCATTGTTTTTTGTCGAGGCCATCCACGCGGCGACCGAACGCGTATGGATCACCAGCCCGTACTTCATCCCCGACGAAGCGGTGTTCGCCGCCCTGCGCCTGGCGGTGCTGCGCGGGGTCGACGTGCGCCTGTTGCTGCCCTCGCGGCCCGATCATCGCATCGTCTACGCGGCGTCCAGCCTTTACGCGATCGAAGCGGTACGCGCCGGTGTGCGGGTGTTCCGCTACACGCCGGGCTTTCTGCATCAGAAGGTGGTGTTGGTGGACAGCGAAATCAGTGCCATCGGCAGTGCGAACATGGACAACCGTTCGTTCCGGTTGAATTTCGAAGTGATGTTGCTGACGGTGGACGCGGCCTTCGCCCGCGAGGTCGAGCACATGCTGCTGGACGACTTCGCCCTGGCCCACGAGGTCAGCCAGCAAGAAAGCCGCGAGACCCGCCGCCTGCAACAACTGGGCATGCGGGTCGCGCGGCTTATTTCACCGATTCTCTAACGCACTGCGGTGAGCCCTGTGGGAGGGGGCTTGCCCCGATAGCGGCGGTTCAATCAACTCAGGCATTGGCTGACACACCTTCATCGGGGGCAAGCCCCCTCCCACACTTGACCTTCATTGTTCTGAAAAAACGGACTCAGCGGTAGATATCTTCTCGTGTCCACGGCAGGTCGTGGCTGCCATCGGCATGGGGTTTCACCGCCAGGATCTGGTGCAGGTTGATCCAGCCCCGGGCAAACGCATACGCACAACCGGCCAGGTACAGCCTCCAAATGCGTAACGCCTGCTCCGGCACCATCTTCGCCGCCGCTTCCAGGTTGTCTTCCAGGCGCTCACTCCAATGGTCCAGGGTGCGCGCGTAGTGCAGGCGCAGACTTTCGACGTCGACCACTTCCAGCCCGACCTCGCTGATTTCGGCGGTCATCATCGCCAGGTGCGGCAGTTCACCGTTGGGGAACACATAACGCTCGATGAACTCGCCGGCACCACGACCGACCGGGCGACCATCGGTGTGCTTGGCGGTAATGCCGTGGTTCATCACCAGGCCGCCTTCGCGCACGGCGCCGAACAGGGTCTTGCAGTACTGCGCCAGGTTGGCGTGACCGACGTGTTCGAACATGCCCACGCTCACCACTTTGTCGAAACGGCCGTCTTGCGGCAGGTCGCGGTAGTCGAGCAGTTGCAGGTCCACCTGATCTTGCAGCCCTTCGGCCTTCACCCGTTCCCGGGCCAGGGCCAACTGCTCCTTGCTCAAGGTGATGCCAAACACTTTGACTCCAAACTCCCGCGCAGCAAACCGCGCCAACCCACCCCAACCACAACCTACATCGAGTAAATACTCCCCCGGCTGTAGCCGCAGCTTGCGGCACAGATGGCGAAATTTGTCTTGTTGCGCCTGGTCGATGGATTCGCTGCCGGTTTCGAAATACCCACAGGAGTACGCCATGTCCTGGTCCAGCCACAGCTGGTAGAACTCGTTGGACAGGTCGTAATGGTAGGAAATGGCCGCTGCGTCGGTGGCCTTGTCGTGGATCGAGCGCACCGGACGACTCCCCTCGTCGTCTTCGATCAGGGCATGACTCAATTCGTCACACACCCGGATGACCTCGGAAATGGAGCCTTCCAGCTCCAATTTGCCCTCGACGAAGGCTTCGCCCAGTGAATCGAGCGTGGGATGGGTCAGCTTGGTCACGACCGTGGGGTCCTTCACCACGATGGTCACACTGGGCTCGGGGCCCAAGTTGAATTCATGGCCGTCCCAGAGTCGAAGACGCAGCGGTAGCTGAAGATTCTGTAAGGCCGGTGGAAGTTGCGCGAGCATGAGTAGTCCCCCCTTGTTTCAGACGTCTGCTGTGAGGGTAGACCATCCAAAGACAAAGTAGGAGGCTATCGATTTGATAGCCGTCTTCTATGGGGCTCGACGCTCGAGCAAACCGTCCTGGACCCACTGTTTCAGCCACGTCACGGCCTGCAATGGGGCACCCTCTGCATAAGTGACTGCCAGTTCGGCGCACAGTTCTGAAAAACTCCAGCCGGTGGTCACCATGTTTGCCAGGGCGCAGATTTCTGCAGGTTCCAGGCTGCGGTAATGGCACACATTCTGGTGCCGCCATACCAGGCAGATGTGCGCCGGGTCCAGCGCCTGGCTGTGGGGGAAGTCAGACTCGTCCTTGCTGGCGCGCCAGATCGCCACGGTATTGAAGTGGCAGAGGACCTGTTGCACGGAGGGCACCAGCGTGACTTGCAGGCCCGGCCAGTCTTCAGGCGCCAGGTTTGCCATGTCGTGGAGGGTCAGCGGTTCGCCCTGCGGCGCATCAAACGCCAGGGTAAACGCCCACTCCAACCGCGCCAGCTCCGCCAGCGGCGCACTTTGCTCCGCCACCAGGTGCTCAAGGATAAACGTCGGGAAACGCTCGCCCAACCAGCGCAGGCTGTAATGGGCCGAGGGATAACGGCGCACGTAGGCTTCGGTCAGCGCGGCGAACTCGTCATCGCCCAGCCAATAGAGAATGGCGCTGAAGTCATGCCGCAAGACGTCCTGCAATCGCGAGATATAGGCGTTGTGATAAATCGCCAGGCCCGTGTCCACATCCAGCGTCGGCCCGCCCAGCAGGGTCGCGGCGAAGCCACTGTTGGCCACGGGTGTTTCGGATAACAGGTGCTGTTCAAAGGCCAACTGCCAATCGGTCATGCGCATAAAGATCTCCTGGCCAACGCCATGGCCCCCAGCTCACGGGCTTTGCTGAGCTCGGTGAGCAACTCCTCGAAGGGTGGGAAATGGTCGTCCCGTTCCAGCAGCGTCGACACCGGCCCCAGGTGCTCCAGCGTTTGTTGATAGAGCGCCCACACCGGGTCACACACAGGGTGGTCATGGGTATCGACCACGTAGTCGCCGTAGTCCATGTGCCCGGCCAGGTGCAACTGACGGATGCTCTGCGGCGGCAGGTTGCGGATAAACGTCCAGGCATCGAAACCATGATTGCGCGAGCTGACGTACACATTGTTGACGTCCAGCAACAACTGGCACCCCGACAGGTGGGCCAGGGCGTTGAGGAATTCCCACTCGGTGAATTCATCGGCTTTGGAACGCACGTAGCTGGAGACGTTTTCCAGCACCAGCGGACGTTCCAACACATCCTGCACTTGGCGCACGCGGGCGGCCACGTGGTAGAGGCTTTCTTCGGTGTAAGGCAGCGGTAGCAGGTCATGCAACTGATGGGCGCTGCCACGGCTCCAGCACAGGTGATCGGACACCCACGCCGGCTGGATGCGCTCAGCAAGCTGTTTGATCTGCTTGAGGTAGTCGGTGTCGAGGGCATGCGGCCCGCCGACGGACAGGGATACGCCATGCATCACCAGGGGATAACGCTCGGCTATCGCATCCAGGTAGTACAAGGCTTTGCCGCCCTGGACCAGGTAATTCTCGGAGATCACTTCGAACCAATCCACGGCCGGCGATTGTTCTAGGATCTGCTGGTAATACTCGCTGCGTAAACCCAGGCCGTAGCCGAGGCTTGAAAGGGAGGCAGGCATAAGACACTCCTGGGAAGTGTCCGCAGCGGTGGGGGCAGCCGCTGCGGGAGCACTGGATTGCCGGTTATTCGCCGACGGTGCCGCCCTTGGCGTCGCACATCGACTTGGTCATCGACAGGAAGCCCTGGCCCTTGCAGGAACCCTGACCTTTGCACGCATGGTCTTTGGTCTTGCAGTCGTTCTGGCCTTTGCAGGCGTTGACGCCATAGCAGTGAACGGTGGCATCTGCGGCCTGCACCTGGGTGGCAACACCGGCAAACATAGTGGCGGCAGCCATCGCGAGAGCGGCACCAGCAGCAGCGGATTTGATGTTCATTGTTGTAGTCCTCATGATCGTAGGGGTGTCGGTCTGAACGGATTGTTCAGTCTCGACACACCACTAGAGTGAGGCCCCTCATCCGCGTTACAGGGGTGTGCAAAAATTTCTGAAAATTATTCTTCAAGCTTCAGAAGGGGTTCCTGAAAGCGCAGCAAACGCCCGGCATTGCCCAGTACCAGCAAGGTACTGAGGTTATGCAACACCGCTGCAATCATCGCCCCGGCAGCGCCCAACCAGCCAAACGCGGCGAATATCACGATTGCCAAGGTCCAGCCCAGGCCGATGATCACGTTGACCTGCAGCGTCTGCCGGCACTGGCGACTCAAGCGCACACAGGTGCCCAGGCGCCGCAGGTCGCTGCCGATCAACACCACGTCCGCTGACGCCAGGGCGATGTCCGCACCGCCTGCGCCCATGGCCACGCCGACCACTCCGGCCTTGAGCGCCAGCGAATCGTTGATGCCATCGCCCACCACCATGGGCCGGAAACCGCTGCCGATTTCACCCAGTACGCGGTTGAGCTTGTCTTCCGGCAGGGCCTGGGCTTCGACGTCACTGATGCCCACGTCCAGCGCCAGGCTGTCGGCGACGCTCTGGCGGTCACCGGTGAGCAGCAGTTGGCGACCGAGACCGAGGTCACGCAGTTCTTGCAGGGCCTGGCGTGCCTCCGGCTTGACGCTATCGGCCAGCAACAGCCAGGCCAGAAACTGACCGTTCAACGCCAGCCCGGCGATGGGGCCATCGTGGTTCGGCACCGCGGTGGTCACGATGCCCAACTGCTCGAACAACTCTGGCCTGCCCAAGGCCGCTTCGCCCTGATCGGTCTGCGCCACCACGCCGAGGCCCTGGCGTTCGCGGATGTCTGTCAACGCCAGCATCTGTTCCTGCGTCGCCAACCCCGCCAACGCCCGGCTGACCGGGTGGCTGCTAGCCGAACCCAGGCTCGCCGCCAGGTTCAGCAACACCTGCCGGTCCGGCGCCGTGGTGTCGATGGATTGCAGGCGCAAGGTGCCAAAGGTCAGGGTGCCGGTCTTGTCGACCACCAGCGAGGTCAGGTCCGCCAGCTCTTCGAGGAACGCCGAGCTGCGAATCAGAATCCCATGCCGCGCCGCGACTGCTATCCCGGCAATCGCCGTGGCCGGTGCCGACAGCACCAACGCACATGGGCACGCCGCCACCAGAACGGCGAGCATCGCCTGGGCGTCATTGGTCACAAACCAGGTCACCGCCGCCAGCAACAACACCAGCACCATATAACTGCCGGCATACCGCTCCAGCAGCCGCGTGATCGGCGGCTTGGAGCGCTCGGCGTTCTGCATCAGCGCGATGACTTTGCCCAGGGTGGATTCGTTACCGGTGCGGGTCACTTGCAGGCGCAACAACCCATCGAGGTTGATCGCCCCACCAAACACCTGCACGCCAACGCTGGCTTCCAGCGGCACCGACTCACCGGTAATCGGCGCCGTGTCCAGGCTCGCCTGGCCCGACAGCACCACGCCATCCGCCGGCACCCGGTCGCCGGCGCGCACCTCAACGATGTCACCGGTATTCAGCGTGCCGTTGTCCACTTCCTGAATGCTGCCATCGGCCTGCACCAAACGCGCATGGCTGCGGGTCAGCTTGCCCAGGGCATGGATCGCCTCCTGGGAACCGATCACGCTGCGTTCTTCCAGCACATGGCCAAAAATCATGATGATCGGCAGCAACGCGGCGGTCAGCAGGTCACCCGTAGCCCAGGCGCCCAGCATGGCCAGGGCGATCAGTTGGTCGGTGATGCCGTGCAGGCTCGGGAACCGCAGGCTGTACCAGGCCGAACGCATCACCGGCACCGCCACCAACAGCGACGCGACACCCAGCAGCAACTGGCTCACACCGCTCTGGTCCGGCGCCAGCCAGCGCCACACCAGGCCCAGCACCAGCAACCCCAGGGCCAGCATGGCCAGGGTCAATTGCCGGGCAGCACTGCGCTGCTCGGCGGAGGTCAGCATGGGTGCGCTCATTGTTCGGCTCCCTGGATGATCAAGCGGGAGTCGTCTTTAGGATCGACCGTGGTCACCGAACCGGCCTGGCCGAGAATCTTCGGCAGGCGCTCGCGGTACAGGCGCAGCAGCAAGCCTGGGTCTTTCACCTGGGCCAGGCTGGCGACCGTGGCGGTTTGCGCCTGGGCATTGGCCAGGCGTTCACTGGCCTGGGCATGGGCGACTTGCACCAGGCGGTCGGCCTGCTGGGTCGCGGTCTGGGTGAGTTTCTCGGCGTCGGTGCGCGCGTTGGCCACAGCTTTATCCGCCTGCTGACTGGCGGTAAGCACCGCATTGAAGGCATTCACCGCCGGGCCTGGCAGGCTCGACTGCACATCGACGCGGGTCACTTCGATACCCAAACCCAAGCCTGTGGACGCCAACTCCACGAGGCGCTTGTTGATACCTTGCACCAGGTCGCCGCGCAGCCGTTCGCGACGTTCGGCGGCGCCGTTGTCGGTGCCGATCAGCTCGGGGCGGGCCACCAGGATCGTGTCCAGGTCACGCGCAGCGGTCAGGGCCACGGCGCTGCGGGTCACCAACCGGTCCAGGGCCGGCAGCACATGCTCACCCTGCAACACAAAGGCGTAAGGCTCGGTGACTTTATAAAACACCCGCACATCCAACTGCACCACGCCGGCATCGCCGGTCAGCAGGTAACCGGAACCGGCCAGTGCATCACTCAACGGCGTGGCGAAACTGGCCACGCGGTCGGCCTGGGTCGCCGCATCGGAACGCAACAGGTTCTCCACCCGACGCTCGATCACCCGGTCCGCCGCCGGCAACAGCACCACCTGCTCGAACGGCTGCGGCCAGGCCAGCAACAGCCCGGCATTCTGAATGCGGTCGAGGGCGCCGAAGTGCAGCACCACGGCGCGGTTCTGCGGGTCGATCTGGCGCACATTGGAAAACGCCCAGGCCAGTGCCGCCAGCACCGTCACCGCGTAGAGCGCCAGGAAGGTCAGGCGCCCGGCCTGGATCCATGGGCTGTCCGGGCTGTCACGCTCGATCATGGCTGGATGTCCTTCGGCCCATCCACCAAGGCGCGGAACGGTGCAGCGTCGGTGCGCAGGATGATCTTGGTACCCGGCGTGACCACGGTGCCCAAGGTATCCAGCGAGCGCAGCAGGTTATACAACTGCGGATTGCCGGCGTAGGCGCGGCCATAGATCTGCGCGGCTTCGACCCGGGATTGCGCTTCGATGTCGGCGGCTTTCACCGTGGCGTCGGCCTGCACGATGCGCGCATCGCGCTCGGCGGCAGAGCGGATCTGCGCCGCCTCGCGCTTGCCCACGGCGGTGCGTTCGGTGGCGATGGTTTCACGCTCGGCACGCATGCGGTCGACGGTGGCCGTCAGGGTCACCGACGGCAGCGTCAGCCGTTCGATACCGACTTGGACCACGCGCACGCCGTAGGTATTGAGCAATTGTTGATCAATCTGCTGACGCAGTTGTGCTTCGAAATCAGCGATGCGTACCTGGCTGGCGTCGGTGTTGATCAGGCTCGACAGGTCGAAGCTGGCCGCCGTGGTTTCCAGCGCCGAGCCAACGAAGGTCCGGATCTGCCGCGCCGCTTCATCCGGCTGGTTCTGCACCGCACGCATGAAGCGCTGCACATTGTCCGCATCGCCCTGCACCTGCCAAGCCACGTAGGCCTGCACGATGATGCGCAGGCCATCGCGGGTGCCCACGTCCTGCAAACCGCTGGAAGTGGTGCGCAAGCGCAAGTCCACCGGGATCGCCGCTTCGAACGGCGCCGGCCAACGCCAACCCAGGCCGGGCTCCAGCAACACCCGCGCCGGGTTGCCGAACCGGGTAATCACCGTGGCCTCGCCGGACCGTACCTGCACCAGGCTGGCGGCCGCGACCGCAAACAGCACCAGCAGCACCGCCCAGGCCATGCGCCGCCAGGGGAATGGGCCGGCAGCTTGCTCATCAGCGTGATGATGGTGGTGGTGATGGCCATGATGATGACCGTGATCGTGAGAATGAGCGCTCAACGGACCGACTCCTTATTGAACGGCTTTACGCGGCTGCGAAGGATCGGCCGGCAAGGTAAAAGAACGCAGATCGATCGTTGGCGCGCCATCGGCGCCCAGGCGATGATCCAGAATAAGCAGCTTGGCGTGGGCCAGGCCCTGGCTGAGTTGACCCAGGTACTGTTCCAGCACGAACGCCTGGCCGGCGGTGGCGTAGGCCTTTTGTTCGGCGGCAAAACGCAGGTCGGCGGCTTGGGCACCAGCGTTGACTTCGCGGGCGGTGGCCGTGGCCTGGTCGCGTGCGGTGCTGGCTTGCAGCAAGGCCTGGTTGGTTTGCTCACTGGCCGCGCCGCGCTCGCGGGAGATCAGCGCCTGGGCGCCGATCTGCGCAGCTTGCACGCCGTGATAGGCGTTGGCGGCGCCGGCCGGTGGGTGGATCGCCTCGACCACCGTGGCGAGGATTTCCACGCCGCTGTCGAGTCTTTGCAGGTCGGCCTGCACGGCGCGACCGATTTCGTTGGCAAGGCTCGTACGTTGCTCGCCGAGCAGCTCGTCGAGGGTGCGCGAGGCAAAGTCATGCACCAGTATGCGGCTGGCGGTGCTGCGGATCAGGCTCGGCACATTGGCGCTGTTATAGGTGGCAGCGAGCGCGGCCTGGTCGGTGAGGCCGATGCGGTAGACGAAACGCACGTCCATGTTGACGATCTGAAAGCTCTGCTTGTCGCCGCTGCTGCTGGCGATCACCTGGGACTTGTCGTTCACATGGCTGGCGTCCCACAGGCGGTTGGCGATCAGCGGCGCCGGGCCTTCAGCGGGCGCCAGTTCCGGCGTGGCGGCTTCGCTGACACTGGTGGCGAGCTCATGCACTACGCCGTTTTCGACGCTGATCACACGGCCCAACGGCCAGGGCAAGCCCGCATGCAAACCGGGGCCGAATACCTGGATGGGTTTACCGAAGCGTTCATAAATCCCACGGCCTTGCAGCGGCACTTCATGCACGCCGGTCAGTGTCCAACCTACTGCCAGCACCACCAGCAGCACCGGCAGGAACGCCCGGCGCATGTAGGTAAACGCCCAGATCTGGCGCAGATCGATGCCGAAGCGGTTGTGCAATTCGTGCTGCAAGGCGAGCAAGGGTTGCGGCGGCCAGCGCAGCAGCCCGGCGATAAAGCTCTGGGCCATCAGGCGCGGTTCGAGGCGCGGCTGGCGTGGGCTGAACAGCGACAACACGGCCCTGAGCACAAACTCCAGCGAGACCAGCGCGGGCAGCAAGCCGATCAACACCGCCAGGCGCAATGGCCAAACGGACTCGGCACCAGCAAACAGCAGGCAAATCGCACTGAGCACCAGGCACACAATCGCCATCCGGCTCAACTGCGCGAGCTGCGCGGCTTCCGGCCATTGCGCGGCGGTTTCCTGAGCCAGCCGACGTTCGAACACCAGCAAGCCAAACGCCAAGGCCAACGCCAGCGCGGCGCCGATGCTGGCCGACTGGCCGACCGATGCGGCAGGCAACCCCAGGTTCCAGAATTCGACAACGCTGATCAACGCCAGCAACGACCAGCCACCAAGCCACAACACGGGTGCGCCGATCTGCTTGGCAAAACGCAGCATAAAGCGTGCATAGCGGCCTGGGTCTTCAAGCGGCACTTCAACCGCAGGTTCTTCCAACGCCTGGGCGCGCCAATCCGCGACCCACCACGCCGACTGCAGCCCGGCCACCAGCAACAGCAACGCCGACGCACAGTTGATCAACACCACCGGCCAGATCGACAGCGGCGCAAACAGCGCGACAAACAGCGCCAGCACCCAACCGGCAACGGCCAGCACCGTCAGGCTGATACCGGCCTGGCGCAATCGACGGGCATGGAACTGCCCTTGTTGAAAACGCGGAAGGCCTTCCACCGAAGCACCGTCAGCTTCCAGATCCACTTGCATCGACTCAACGCCCACCCGAACACAGTTCGTTACGATATAACACGGAGCGTGAAATTTTTGTTCGATAAACATCGCGTTGAGCGGTACACCGTTCCCCTGTGGGAGGGGGCTTGCCCCCGATAGCGGTGTGTCAGCCAACACCGGTTTCAACTGGCCCATCGCCCTCGGGGGCAAGCCCCCTCCCACATTTGATCTCCCGCACCGTCAAGATCGTGACTAAACCCCCAGAAACACGCGCCATCACTGGTGCAGGCCAGGATTAATCGGCACACTCCAGAACAGTTTTTCGCGGGCTCACGGACAAGGAAGCGTCACCCCCCATGATTTCGATCTATCAGCTCAAACCGCGTTTTCAAAACCTGCTGCGGCCACTGGTGCAGCGCCTCTACGACAATGGCACCACTGCCAACCAGATCACCGTTTTGGCCGGCGTGGTTTCGCTGCTGGTCGGCCTGCTGATCGCCAGCTTCGCCACCCACCTGTGGCTGTTCGCGCTGATTCCGCTGTGGATGATCCTGCGCATGGCCCTCAACGCCATCGACGGCATGCTCGCCCGGGAATTCGGCCAGCAGTCGCGCCTAGGTGCCTACCTCAATGAACTGTGCGACGTCATCGCCGACAGCGCGCTGATCCTGCCATTCGCGCTGATCCCCGGTGTGAGCCTGGCGCCGGTGCTGCTGGTGGCGCTGCTGGCGGTGTTCAGCGAGTACGCCGGTGTGCTCGGGCCGATGGTCGGTGCATCGCGCCGCTATGACGGGCCGATGGGCAAGAGTGATCGTGCCTTTGTACTCGGCGTATTGGCCACAGGTGTGGCACTGGGCTGGCTGGGCGCCGGCTGGGTCGACGCGGTGATGTGGCTGGTGGCCGCCCTGCTCGCCTACACCCTGGTCAACCGGGTGCGCCAGGGCCTTAAAGAACAACAAGAAACCTCACCGATTGCATAAGGACTTTTGCGATGCGCGAACAGCAGCAGCACACCTTCAGTACCCATGATGGCGTCGAGCTTTTTTATCGGCACTGGCCGGCCACGGAAAACACCGGCCAGCGCCAGGCCATCGTGCTGTTCCATCGCGGCCATGAGCACTCGGGGCGTATCGCCCACTTGGTGGATGAGCTGAACCTGCCGCAATTCGACTTCTTCGCCTGGGACGCCCGTGGTCACGGCCAGTCTCCCGGCGAGCGCGGTGACAGCCCCAGCTTCGCCACCAGCGCCCGCGATGTGCAGACCTTCTGCGACCATATCAGCGCTACCTACAGCATCGAGGAAGAAAACTTCGCCGTCATCGCCCAAAGCGTCGGCGCAGTGATTGCGGCGACATGGGTGCACGATTACGCGCCGAAAATCCGTGCCCTGGTGCTCGCCTCGCCGGCGTTCAAGGTCAAGCTCTACGTGCCCTTCGCCCGGCCGGGCCTGGCGTTGATGCGCAAGTTTCGCGGCAACTTTTTCGTCAACAGCTATGTCAAGGCCAAGTTTCTCAGCCATGACCCGGAACGCGTGGCGTCCTACGACAGCGACCCGCTGATTACCAAGGCCATCTCGGTGAATGTACTGCTGGGCCTGTATGAAGCGGCCGACCGTGTGGTCGCCGATGCCCAGGCGATCCAGGTGCCGACCCAGTTGCTGGTCTCCGGCTCCGACTTCGTGGTGCATCGCAAACCCCAGCAGCAATTCTTCGACCGCCTGGGCAGCCTGAAAAAAGAGCTGCACATCCTCCCCGGTTTCTTCCACGACACCCTCGGCGAACGTGATCGCGCCAGCGCCGTGAGCAGCGCCCGGCGCTTCATCCTGCAGAACTTCGAACACCCGCTGGACCGCGCTTCACTGCTGGACGCCGACAAACTCGGCGCCACCTGCGCCGAGTCCGAAGCCCTCGCCGCACCGCTGCCGCGCAACTCGCTGCGCGACCTCTACTGGCGCATGACCCGCGCCAGCATGGGCCTGGGCAAGAACCTGTCGGACGGGGTGAAACTGGGCTTCGACACCGGTTTCGACTCCGGCAGCACTCTGGACTACGTGTACCGCAACACGCCTACCGGCAAAGGCGGGCTGGGGCGGATGATCGACACCAATTACCTCAACTCCATCGGCTGGCGCGGTATTCGCCAGCGCAAGCTGAATGTGGAGGAACTGCTGCGCCTGGCCATGGCCAAGTTGCGTGGTGAAGATCGTGAAGTGCGCATCGTCGATATCGCCGCCGGTCATGGCCGCTACATCCTGGAAGCCTTGCAGGGCGTGTCGCCACTGCCGGAATCGATCCTGCTGCGCGACTACAGCGACATCAATGTGCGCGACGGTGGCGCGTTGATTCGCGAGAAGGGTTTGGGGGATATAGCGCAGTTCGTCAAAGGTGATGCGTTCGACCGCCTGGACCTGGCAGCACTCGACCCCAAGCCAACCCTGGCGGTGGTGTCAGGGCTGTATGAATTGTTTGCCGATAACGGCATGGTCGGCGGTTCGCTGGCCGGGCTGGCTGAAGCAGTGGAGCCCGGCGGTTACCTGGTCTACACCGGCCAACCGTGGCACCCACAGTTGGAATTGATCGCCCGTGCCCTGACCAGCCATCGCCAGGGCCAGGCCTGGGTCATGCGCCGGCGCAGCCAGGCAGAAATGGATCAACTGGTGGAAGCCGCCGGTTTCCGCAAGATCACCCAGCGTGTGGATGAGTGGGGCATTTTCACCGTGTCCCTGGCACAGAAGATCTGAACATGCGCGAACCCGGTTTATTTAAACCCGCGGTGCTGTGGCTGCTGCTGTTGGCGCCGCTGTTCTTCAGCACCTACGGCTTTGCCACCTGGGTCACCAGCCAGCGTAGCGACGTCGGCACGCTGGTGTTCGGCTGGGAAACCCATATGCCGTTCTGGGCGTGGACCATCGTGCCTTACTGGTCCATCGACCTGCTTTATGGGTTTTCGTTGTTGTTGCCCAGCACCCGGCATGAGTTGAAGCAGCATGCGCTACGCCTGCTGAGTGCGCAGGTCATTGCAGTGAGCTGCTTCCTGATCTGGCCGCTGCGCTTCACCTTCGAACGGCCGGAACTGGACGGTGTGTTCGGCTGGCTGTTCGCGGTGCTGGCCGGGTTTGACAAACCGTTCAACCAGGCACCGTCGCTGCACATCGCGCTGCTGGTGATCCTGTGGGTCATGTACCAGCGTCACACCCAGGGTTTCTGGCGTTGGCTGGTGCACGGCTGGTTCGGGTTGATCGGCATTTCGGTGCTGACCACTTATCAACATCACTTTATCGACTTACCCACAGGTGCCCTCGCCGGGTGGATCTGCGTGTGGTTGTGGCCGGCGGAACATCCGAGCCCTTTGTTGAGTGCACGGCTGACGCGGGATCCCAAGCGTTGGCGGTTGGGCGTGCGCTATGGACTTGGCGCGGTGCTGTTGGCGATTCCAGCATTTGTATTGGGCGGCGCCTGGCTGTGGCTACTGTGGCCAGCGGTTGCCCTTGCATTGATCAAGGCCAATTACTTCGTGCTGGGCGCTGCGGGTTTCCAGAAACGCACTGATGGCCGACTTACACCCGCCGCACGCTGGCTGTATGCACCGTATCTGGCCGCCGCCTGGATCAACTCGCGCCTGTGGACACGCAAACATCCACAGCCCGACCTGATTGTGGATAACGTCTGGCTCGGGCGTATTCCTACCACAAGCGAGCAAGCGCCCTTCACGGCCATCGTCGATCTGTGTGCCGAATTGCCGATTAATCCACAGGGGCGCGCCTATCAATCCATCCCGGTGCTGGACCTGATCGCACCCACGCCTGCCGAATGCCTGCTAGCCGCCCAAGCCATCGAGCGCCTGCGCGTCAGCGGCCCCGTGCTGGTGTGCTGCGCCCTCGGCTACTCGCGCAGCGCTACCGCCGTCGCCGCCTGGTTGCTGCACACCGGGCGCGCCGCGACGGTAGAGCAGGCGCTGACTATCATTCGTACAGCACGGACCAATGTGGTCCTGCACCCCGCACACCGAGAAGCGTTGGAGGGTTTGCCTCATGCCCGCTGATATGGAACTGCAGGTGGTCGCCAGCCTGCTGCGTCGTGGTCGTTCGCTGGATCAGTTATCCACAGGCCTGACCCTGGCCGGTGTGCTGTTCGGCCTGGCGCAGTTGCTGATGGCGAGTATTTCGATCACCTGCCTGCTGCTCAGCCTGTGGATGATTATCCTCGGGCTGCTGCAAAAGTACTGGGCGCTGCGCGTGGCGTTCGACGCCGACCTGTTCGCCCTGCTGGCCCGCGACATCGAGCGCACACCGGACCTCGACCAGGCCCTGCTGACCCTCGGCTTGCAATCGGCCAAGCGTGTCGGCCGGCCCTGGACCGAACGCCGTCGCGGCGCCCTCAAACTGTTGCGCAAACAAGCCTGGCTGCTCGGCGCGCAAGCGCTGCTGACCCTGGGCGTGATCCTCGCCAGCCCCTGGCTGCCTTTCGCCGGATAAGGAATCCCCATGTTCGAACCCGTGGTCGCCACGCTGATTACCTCCATGGCCCGCACCGTCACCGGCGCCCGCAGCCTGTGGTTGGGCTGCGCGCCGGTGCCGGTGCAACGCATCTACTTCGCCAACCACAGCAGCCACGGCGACTTTGTATTGCTGTGGGCGTCATTGCCGCAAAACCTGCGCAAATTCACGCGCCCGGTGGCCGGCAGTGATTACTGGAGCAAGAGCGCCCTGCGCCGCTACATCATCAACCGCGTATTCAACGGAGTGTTGATCGACCGCGAGCGCAAGGACCCTGTGGATAACCCCTTGCAGCCGATGCTCAACGCCCTGGAAGGCGGTGACTCGCTGATCATTTTCCCGGAAGGTACGCGCAACCTCGAAGACGGCCTGCTGCCGTTCAAAAGCGGCGTGTACCACCTGGCGAAAAGTTACCCACAGGCCGAGTTGATCCCCGTGTGGATCGCTAACCTCAACCGCGTCATGCCCAAGGGCCGCGTGCTGCCGCTGCCTTTGTTGTGCACCACCAGCTTCGGCGCCCCGCTGCAATTGGAAGACGGCGAAGACAAAGCCGCCTTCCTGGCCCGTACCCGCGATGCTCTGCTCGCCCTCGCTCCGGAGCACGTCTGACATGGATAGCCAAACCCTGATGTTGTTCGGCGGTATCGGCGCGATTCTGGTGCTGGCCTCGCTGATCGGCCTGATCCTCAAACTGCGCACCCGTGGTACGCCCAACGCGGTGATCGACAACCTCAACGCCCGCATCAACGCCTGGTGGGTGATGGTGGTGGTCATCGGCATCGCCTTCTGGCTCGGCACCGGCGCGGTGATCTTGCTGTTCTACGCCGTCTCGTTCTACGCCCTGCGCGAATTCCTCACCCTTACCCCCACCCGCCGCAGCGATTACCCCGCGCTGGTCGCCGCGTTCTACCTGGCGCTGCCGCTGCAATACCTGCTGATCTATTCGGACTGGTACGGGCTGTTCTCGATCTTCATCCCCGTGTACGTGTTCCTGCTGCTGCCGATCCTCGCCTCCCTGGGCGGCGATAGCACGCACTTCCTCGAACGCGCCTCGAAAGTGCAATGGGGCCTGATGATCGCCGTGTTCTGCGTGTCGTTTGTGCCCGCCCTGCTCACCCTAGACATCCCCGGCTACGAAGGTCGCAACCTGCTGCTGATCGCCTACCTGGTGATCGTGGTGCAGCTGTCGGACGTTTTGCAGTACGTGTGTGGGAAGTTGTTCGGCAAACACAAGATCGCGCCCAACCTGTCGCCGTCCAAAACCGTCGAAGGCTTCGTCGGTGGGATTCTGCTGTCATCCCTGATCGGCGCAGCACTGTGGTGGACCACACCGTTCAACCCGTGGCAGTCGTTCCTGATTGCGCTGCTGATCAACCTGCTCGGCTTTGCCGGCGGCATCGTGATGTCGGCGATCAAGCGCGACCGAGGCGTGAAGGACTGGGGCCATATGATCGAAGGGCACGGCGGGATGCTGGATCGGCTGGATTCGGTGTGCTTTGCGGCGCCGATCTTCTTCCACCTGGTGCGCTACTGGTGGACCTGAGGTCACCGCTCTAAGGCCAAATAACGATCAACATGTGGGAGGGGGCTTGCCCCCCGATGACGGTGTGCCAGACAACACATGGGTAGCTGACACACAGCAATCGGGGGCAAGTCCCCTCCCACATTCGCTCTGTGGCACTGTGCCGAAAGGTTGAATCATTCCCTCAAGGCCGCCGGCTCCCTGATGGAAATGCGCGCGTTATCGTTGACGTTTTTCGCGAGCAAGCTCGCTCCTACAGTGCTTCACAGGCATCAGCCCGGCAAATGCCCCAGCGGCAACGCCCCTGGGGTTTTCACGGTCTGGATCGCGAAGTTGCTGCGGATGTCCCTCACCCCCGGTAGCTTCAACAAACTACCCGTGACGAATCGCTCATACCCGCGCAAATCCGGCACCACCACCTGCAACAGAAAGTCCGACTCCCCCGACACCAGGAACGCCGAGATCACTTCCGGCAACGCCATCACCGCCTCGCGAAAGGCATTGGCCTCGGTGTCGTTATGCCGCTCCACCTTCACGCCCACGAACACCATCATCCCCAGGCCTACTTCGTCGCGATCCAGAGTGGCCTGGTAGCCGCGAATCACGCCGGCTTCTTCCAGCAGCCGCACGCGCCGCAGGCAGGGTGAGGCAGAAAGCCCGATCTCGTCCGCCAGCTGCACATTGCTCAAGCGGCCGTCGCGTTGCAGGGCTTCGAGAATCTTGCGGTCAAACGCATCGAGTTTCAGATTTGGCATAAATGAATGGCCGATTTGATAATCAGTGGCAGAGAGTGCCAAGAATAGACGACTTTCCGGCTGACTACGCAAGCACCTGCCCCGCCCTGGCGCCCTAGAATTGGCCGACACACAAGGGGGGGTGAAACATGGCGGAACTCTGGTTATTCCTGGTGGCTCTTTCAGTGGCGTATCTACTGCCGGGGCCGGACATGATCCTGTTGCTGCAAACCGGCGCACGCCAGGGCAAGGCCTTGGCGCTGACTACGGCGATTGGCCTGGGCTTGGCCCGCGCCTGTCATGTGGCGCTGGCGGGCATGGGATTGGCGACGTTATTCAAGGTCGCGCCATGGACCTTCGACGTGGTGCGCCTCGGCGGCGCGGCGTATCTGCTGTGGCTCGGCGTGCAGTGCTTGCGAGCGAACATGCTGCCGGCACTCGACACGGCCCATGGCGCCACACCGGCCCACGCCTGGCGTGCAGCCTTTCAACGCGGCCTGCTCACCAACCTGTTCAACCCAAAGGCCCTGCTGTTCTGTTCGGTCCTGCTGCCCCAGTTCATCAACCCCCAGGCCAGCCCGGTGGCGGCACAGTTTGCGGTGCTGGGCGTGATCCTGGTGGCCGTCGGTTTCGCCTTCGACTGCTGCTACGCCCTGGCCGGTGCGCGCATCGGTCAGTGGCTGGCACGCAATCGCTCGGCGCAGCGTGTGCAGCAGTGGTTATTCGGCAGTCTTTTGATCGGTTTTGCGGTGCGCCTCACCTTTGTGCAACACGCCTAGCGGGTGGGCGTATCTGCGTCATCTTTTGTATCAAAGACGCGTGTAAGATACGCCGCACTTAGCCAGGGATGCTCACCATGTTCGATTCGTTCAACGCGATCAGCCGCCGTATTGTCGGTGCGTTATTGACTGTGGTGGGGGCCATTTTTGGCCAATGGCATCCGCCGGCCTGGCTGCGTGCAGTCGGCCGTGGGCTGGCGAACCTGGGCAGCAAGGCCCGTGCTTATCCACGTCAAACCGGTGCCGGCGTAGTAGGCCTGGTGTTGCTGGCGGCCGCTGGTTTCTACGGCTGGCACTGGTATTCCAACCTGCCGCAACCGCATACCGCGAGCTATTCGCTGCACAAACCGAACCTCACCGACTACACCCAACCCACGCCAGTTGTGGATAACTTGCAGGTGCGTTTCGGCGAATCCGTGGCCCCGCTGGCGGCCATCGGCAAGCCGGTCACCGAGGGTATCACCCTAAAACCTGCGGTGGCGGGCACCTGGCGCTGGGCGGACGACCGCAGCCTGTTGTTCGTACCGGACAAAGACTGGCCCATCGACGCCCATTACACCCTCGACCTGGCGAAGAAAAACCTGCTGGCCGACGGCGTGTTGCTGGACCAGTACAGCACGCAGTTCTCCACCCAACCGTTCCGTGCCACCCTGGCGCAAAACGAGCTGTACCAGGACCCGTCCAACCCGACGCTGAAACAGCTGGTGGCGACCTTCCGTTTTTCCCACCCGGTAGATGAAGACAGCCTACGCAAGCGCGTCACAGTAACCCTCGGCAAAGGCCTGGCCTACCGCGACGCCCAGTTGCCCAACCGGCCGGAAATCACCTTCGACGAGAAGAAACTCAACGCCTACGTACGCTCCGCCGCCCTGGCCACACCGCTGGAAAGCACGCCGGTCAACGCCAAGCTCGACGAAGGCATCAAGGCCCGCGACGGCGGCAACGCCAGCACCGCACCGCTGGTGGCGGAAGTCACCGTGCCCGGTCGCTACCGCCTGACCTTTACCAGCGCCGAAGTGAGCTTTGTCGACAACCAACGTGGCGAGCCGGAGCCGGTGCTGATGTTCAGCAGTTCCAGCGCCGTGGCCGATGAGACCATCGCCGGTAAGGTGCAGGCCTGGCTCCTGCCGGAAAAAGCCCAGGACGACACGCGCCCCTACAACAGCAACGACATCGATGACGCCCTGCTCGCCCGCAGCACCAAGGTCAACCTGACCCACGTGCCCAGCGTCGAACCGCTGAACACCCTGCACGCCTTCAAGTTCAAGGCCCCGGCCGGTCGCGCGGTGTATGTGCGCGTACCCGCCAACCTGGAAGCCATCGGCGGCTATCTGGCAAAAAATCCTACGGCGTCGCTGATCAGCATGCCGGCGTATCCGCGTACCTTGCAGTTCTTGTCCGACGGCGCCTTGCTCAGCCTCAACGGTGAAAAACGCCTGGGCTTCATGGCCCGTGGCGTGCCCGGCGCCCATGTGGAAATCGCCCGCCTGTTGCCCAACCAGTTGCAACACCTGGTGGACCAGAGCAGCGGCAGCTTTGCCCGGCCGAACTTCGGCAACGAATATTTTGATCGCATGGTCGAGCGTCAGGCGTTGGACATCCCGCTGTCGTCCAATGACCCGGCGAAAACCGTCTACGACAATGTGGACCTCAGCCACTACCTCACCGCCAACGGCGGTCGGCGCGGCATTTTCGTGCTCAAGCTCAGCCCGCAGGATGACCCCTCCCCGCGCACATTCGAGTACGACCGCAGCAGCACCAGCGACCTGCGCTTCATCGTGGTGACGGACCTGGGCATCATCGCCAAGCGCTCAAGCGATGGCAGCCATGACGTGTACGTGCAGTCGATCGGCAATGGTTCACCAGTGTCCGACGCACAAGTGGACATCATCGGCCGTAACGGTTTGCCAGTGAGCAGTGGCCGCACCGACGCCGAAGGCCACGCGCACTTCGCCAAGCTGGATGAATTGCGTCGTGAGAAAACGCCGCTGATGTATGTGGTCACGCGCGGCAATGACCAGTCGTTCCTGCCGATCGCCCGCCAGTCTCAGCAGTTGGATTTGTCGCGTTTCGACGTAGGCGGACTGGAAGAAGACGGTGCGATTGATCGCCTCAGCGCCTATCTGTTTACCGACCGTGGCCTGTACCGGCCCGGTGAAACCGCGCACCTGGGCATGATCGTGCGCAGCGGCAACTGGAAGGGCCTGCTGCAAGGCCTGCCGGTGGAGCTGCAAATCACCGACCCGCGTGGCCTGGAGGTGATTCGCCAGCCGCTGAAGCTGTCCGCCAGTGGTTTTGAAACCTTTGATTTCCCCAGCAGCGAAGTCGCCCCCGCCGGGGAGTACACCGCGACCTTGCAGTTGATTGGCCAGAAACAGACCCGCACCGACCTGGGCAGCGTGAGCTTCAAGGTCCGCGACTTCGAACCGGACCGCATGAAGGTCAGCCTGAGCCTGCATGACACCCCGGTGCAGGGCTGGATTCCACCGGACCAGGTGGTGGCCAAGGTCACCGCCATGCACCTGTTCGGCGCTCCGGCAGCCGGCCGTCGTGTTACCGCAAAGATGTCACTCAGCCCGACGCTCGCGGCGTTTGATCGCTACCCGGACTACCGCTTCCGCCTTAACGATTCCCTGGAAGACGCCACGACCGAGGACCTGGCCGAAACCACCGTCGACGACAACGGCCAGGCCGTGCTCGACCTCAACCTGCAGCGCTTCGCCAACAGCACCTATCGTTTGCAGGTGATGACCCAGGTGTTCGAAGCCGAAGGCGGTCGCAACGTGGCGGCGCAAAGTGCCCTGCTGGTGTCGTCCGCGCCCTACCTGGTGGGTGTGAAAAGTCAGGACTCGCTGTCGTACGTCGCCAAGGACGCACCGCGCCAAGTGCAATGGCTGGCTGTCGCGCCAGACCTGACACCGCTGGCGGTGGACGGCCTGACCAGTGAAGTGGTCGAGCACCGTTATGTGTCGGTGCTGGTGAAACAGTCCAACGGCACCTACAAGTACGAGTCGCGCATCAAGAATATCAGCCAGCCCGCGTCACCGTTGGTGATGACGAAAGAAGGCGCCAAGCAGACCCTGAACACGTCAGCGCCGGGCGACTTTACCCTGCAACTCAAGGACGCCAACGGCAACCTGCTCAACCAGATCGACTACAGCGTGGCCGGACGTGGCAACACCTCGCGCTCCCTGGAGCGCAACGCCGAGCTGCAACTGCGCCTGGATAAACGCAGCTATGCCACCGGTGATGAGATCGCCATCAGTATCCGTGCCCCGTACACCGGCGCCGGCTTGATCACCATCGAGCGCGACAAGGTCTACACCCAGCAGTGGTTCAAGGCCGACAGCACCAACAGCGTGCAACATATCCGTGTTCCCGCAGGGCTTGAGGGCAATGCCTACGTCAACGTGCAGTTTGTGCGCGACATGGGTTCGGCCGAGGTGTACATGAGCCCGCTGTCCTATGGCGTGGTGCCGTTCAGCATCAACCTGGATGCGCGGCGCATGGCCTTGAAGGTGGAGGGGCCGGCGAAGATCGAACCGGGGCAGACGCTGGATATCAAGGTCAACGCCGACCGCCCGGGCCGGGCCGTGGTATACGCCGTTGATGAAGGCATCCTGCAAGTGGCGCGCTACCAGACACCGGACCCACTGGGCTTCTTCTTCCAGAAGCGCGCGCTGGAAGTCGGCACCAGTCAGATCCTTGACCTGATCCTGCCGGAATTCAGCCGCCTGCTCAGTGGGGCAGCGCCCGGTGGCGATACCGAAGGTGCGCTGGCCAATCACCTCAACCCGTTCAAGCGTAAACATCAGCCCCCAGTGGCCTGGTGGTCCGGGCTGGTGGACTTGCCGGCCGGCGAAACCGTGCTGCATTACCAGGTGCCGGACAGCTTCAACGGCAAGCTGCACCTGTTTGCGGTGGCCGTGGACAGTGACAGCGTGGGTGTGAGCGAAGCCAGTACCGACGTACGCGGGCCCATCGTGATCACGCCGAACGTGCCGGCCTTTGTGGCGCCGGGGGATGTGTTCAACGTCAGCGCCGGGGTGTTCAGCAACCTCGACGCGGCGGCGGACGTGAAATTTGAAGTGCAGACCAGCAACGGTCTGGTGGTGCAGGGTGACAAGGGCAGCACGCTGTCCCTGCAACCGCGCAAGGAAGGCACGGCCGAGTTCAAGATCAAGGTCGGCGACACCCTCGGCTCGGCGGATTTGCGCTTTGTCGCGGTATTGCCGGATGGCAAGCGCATCCAGGTCGCTGAAACCACCTCGATCCGGCCACTGAGCGAACATCGCGTCGCCCTGAGCCTGGGCCGCTTCGACAGCGCCAGCAAAGAGCTGAAACCGACCCGCGAACTGTTCAGCCAACTGCGCGATGTGCAACTGGGTGTGGCAGCCTCGCCGCTGGTATGGGCCAACGGTCTCAAGCATTACCTGGACGACTACGGTTACGCCTGCACCGAGCAACTGGTGTCCAAGGCCATGCCGGCGTTGATCTGGGGCGGCAACGCGCCTGAAGCCGAGCACGCTTTCGGCAGTGCGGTACGCATGCTGCGCCAGCGTCAGAACCAGGCCGGTGGCTTTGGCTTGTGGGCGGCCAACCCGGATGTGGCGCCGTACGCCAGCCTCTACGCCACCGACTTCCTGATCGAAGCCAAGGAGCGCGGGCTGCCGGTGCCGGAAGACCTGCTGGTGCGCTCGAACGCGTATCTGACCGACCTGGCCAACGGTCCTAGCGAAGGCCTGTCGGAATTGCGCAACCGCGCCTACGCCAGTTACCTGCTGAGCCGTCAGGGGATTCTGGTGAGTGGTGCATTGAGCGATATCCGCGAACGCTACGAAAGCTACTTCAAGGACAGCTGGCAGAACGACCTCGGCGCCGCTTACCTGGCTGCCAGCTACAAGCTGCTCAAGCAGGATCGCCAGGCCGATAGCCTGTTCCGCAAGATTCCATGGCGTTCCCTTGTGGATAAGTGGGACAGCGACGGTTTGTACTACGACCCGCTGGTGCATGACGCCGAACACCTGCACCTGTTGGCGCGACATTTCCCAGAGCTGATGGACGATGTGCCTGCAGCTCTGCTGGATAAACTCGGCAAGCGCCTCAACGAGCAGCGTTACAACTCACTGTCTGCGGCCCTGCTGCTGCGTGCCCTGGACAACTACGGCCAGCGTGCGCAAAGCGACATGACCCTCAAGGCCACTGCCTGGCTGGGTGACAAGCAGCAGCAATTGCTGGAAATGGCCGGCCAGCCACCACGCGCCGCCGTGCCGGGCGCCACGCAAAAGCTGTTGATGGAAAAATCCGACGGCCCAGCGGCGTTCTACATGCTCAGCGAAGCCGGTTTCGACAAGGGCGCCAAGCTCAAGCCGATCAACAATGGCCTGGAAATCATCCACGAATACCTCGACCTCAAGGGCGAGCCGGTGAGCAAGGTCGCGGTGGGTGATGAGTTCCTGGTACGCCTGCGCCTGCGCGCTACCGACCGCGATCAGGTACAACAAGTGGCCGTGGTGGACCTGCTGCCTGGCGGTGTCGAGCCTGTGTATAACTTGCCGCCGGAGCCGGAAGACGCCAGCACGGAGGAAAGTGAGGGCGAAGAGTCCGAGTACGTGGAAGCAGACAACCAGGAAGAACAAAGCTGGCAAGCTCCCATCGGGGAAACCGAGCTGAGCAACTGGCAGCCGGAGTATGTGGATGTGCGTGATGATCGCGTGGTGTTGTACGGCACCGCATTGCGCGATGTAGGCACCTTCGTCTACCGCGTGCGCGCCACCAACGCCGGCACCTTCAACACGCCACCGGCCTACGCCGAAGGCATGTACGAAACCACCCTGCAAGGGCGCGGCAAAGTAGGCCAGCTTGAAATTACCAAGCCTTAAACGCCTGGCGCCGCCGCTGCTTGTAGCGGCGGTGGGGCTGGTGGGGCTGCGGCTTTGGCCGCATGCCCCGCTGGAACACGCGGTCACTTCATCGCGGGTGGTGTTGGCCGACGACGGTTCGCTGTTGCGCATGACGCTGGCGGATGACGGTCAATACCGCCTGTGGCTACCGCTGGAGCGGATCTCGCCGTCACTGGTCGAAGCCTTGCTGCTCAAGGAGGACCGCAATTTCTACTGGCACCCGGGGATCAATCCCCCGGCGTTGCTGCGCGCGGCCACGGCCACCTACAGCGGTGGCCAGCGCCAGGGCGGCTCGACCTTGAGCATGCAACTGGCCCGGCGCCTGTGGGACCTGAACACGCGCCAGGTGCCGGGCAAGTTGCAGCAGATGGCGCTGGCGCTGTGGCTGGAGGCGCGCTACAGCAAGCACGACATCCTTGAGGCCTACCTGAACCTGGCGCCCATGGGCGGCAATATCGAAGGGGCCGAGGCGGCGAGCCGTATCTACTTCGGCAAGTCGGCGGCGCAGCTGTCGTTGTCCGAAGCCCTGGCGCTGGCGGTGATTCCGCAGCAGCCGGGGCGTCGGGCGCGCTTCGGGCCGTCACTGCAACATGCGCGGCTGCGCTTGATGGCGGACTGGCGCGAGACTTATCCACAGGACCCGCGTAACGACAGTTTGCTCGATTTGCCTCTGGAAGCGCGTAACCGCCAGCAGATCCCGTTCCTCGCTCCGCACTTGAGTGAACAACTGCTGGCCTCCCAAACCGGCAATGAACTGAACAGCACCCTCAACCTGCCGTTGCAGCAATTGCTCGAACGCCTGATCACCGGGTTTATCGCCGAGCGGCGCAGCACAGGGGTGGAAAACGCCACGGCGATACTGATCGACAGCCGCGACCAGAGCGTCAAGGCGCTGGTGGGTTCGGCGGATTACTTATCCACAAGCCTGCACGGCCAGGTCAATGGCGTGCTGTCGCGACGCTCACCGGGGTCGACGCTCAAACCGTTTCTTTACGGGTTGGCGCTGGATCAGGGGGTCATCCACCCCATGAGCATCCTTAAAGACTTGCCCAGTAACTTCGGCTACTTCCAGCCGGAAAATTTCGACGGCAGTTTTGTCGGCCCACTGACAGCGCGAGATGCGTTGATCCGTAGTCGCAACATTCCGGCGGTGTGGCTCGCCAGCCAAGTCAAATCGCCCTCCTTGTATGGACTGCTGCAACGCGCCGGCATCAAGGGCCTGCGCGACGAGAGCCACTACGGCCTGGCCCTGGCCCTCGGTGGCGGCGAGATGAGCCCGGAAGAACTGGCGCGGCTGTATGTGATGCTGGCCGGTGACGGGCACCTGCGGCCGCTGCGCTATTTGCAGGAACAGCCGCAGTCCACCGGTGCGCCGTTGCTCACGCCCCAGGCCGCCTTCATGGTGCGCGACATGCTGCGCCGTAATCCACGCCCGGATGGCCTGCCCGGCCGCCATTGGCGCACCGCCTGGAAAACCGGCACCTCCTGGGGCTTTCACGATGCCTGGAGTGCCGGGCTGGTCGGCCCTTACGTGCTGGTGGTGTGGGTGGGTAACTTCGATGGCCGCCCGAACCCGGCGTTTATCGGCGCCAAGACCGCTGCGCCACTGTTCTTCCGCATCGCCGACGCCCTGCCCCTGGCCTTGCCCACCACCGTCATCAAGCCTGACAAACCGCCCGCCGGGCTGGTGCGCATCGACGTCTGCGCCGCGTCCGGCGAACTGCCCAACCGTTGGTGCCCGCAAACCCGCAAGACCTGGTACATCCCCGGCGTCTCGCCGATTCGCGTGTCCAACCTGCACCGCCCGGTGCTGATCGACACCCGCACCGGCAAGGCCGCCTGCCCGCCGTTTGATCCACAGTACACCCGCGAAGAAGTCTTCGAGTTCTGGCCCAGCGACGTGCAACGCCTGTACCGCGCCGCCGGCCTACCCCGGCGCACGCCGCCCAGTGTCATGAGAAACTGCCAGCCCAACCGTCTGAGTGACCAGAGTGAAGCGCCGCAAATCCGCTCGCCGTTGACCCAGGTGAGCTACCAATTGCGCTTGTCTCAACCCCAGGAAAGCATCCCGCTGAATGCCAATGCGGCCAGCGATGCAGCGACGCTGTATTGGTTTGCTGATCAAACCTTGATCGGCCAGGGTTCGCCGCAAGCCACACTGAACTGGCGGCCGGGCAAGTCGGGGGAGTACCGGTTGCGGGTCAGTGATGATCAGGGGCGCAGTGCGAGTCGGGGGTTGAAGGTGGAGTTTGTGCCGTGATCAGGCGTCTTCGTCACCGAAGTTGGCCTTGCCCACACGCTTGGCAAAATGGTTGTACGCCCCAGCCAGTTTTCGTTGTTCAAAGATAGAAAACACCAGGGTGCCCAGCAGGATCAGCATCCACACCAGAAACAGCTTCAGCGTGTCCACATGGGCCACGAACAGCAGCAGGGTCACCACGCCGCCAATCACCATGCCCAGCCCCATCCATGCCCCCAACACACGACCCAAGGCCATGCGTATGCCTTTGGGCAGGACCAGGCGAGTGGCCATCATCACCATGATGATCGCCAGGAAGAAGCCAAACGCGGCCATGAACGGGATCTGGAAACCGCCTTCGCGGTACAACCAGGCCAGCAAACGATACAGCGGGCCGAGTTCTACCATCTGGTGATAAGTGTCCGGCCCCGGCAAATGCAACTGGGCAATCTGCTCGGGTGTGAGGGCCATGATGCCCACGCCGATCATTCCTGCGAAGGCGGCATAGAACCCGCCAGCACGCCACAGCGGCGCCAGCACGCGGCGACTTTCCACATCCTCGGTCAGCGCCACACCGAACACGGCCTTGGGGTATTTGCCCTGGGCAATCACGGTCTGGCCGTCCCGTTCGCAGGCATCGCCGATCAGCATCACATCGAGGTCCTGGCTAAGCAGGATTTCACCCTGGCGACGAGAGCTGCCGATCGACTCGTAATCGTCGGGCGACTTGTTGCCGAACAAATCGATGCCCTCGGCAATCACTGGGATTTCGCCGCTGGCATCCTGCAGGCGAAAGTCATTGCAACACGCCTCCCTCTTGGACCGGCTCCAGCTCCAGCGCCCGTCGTCATCCTTCTCGCCGTCCTCGATAATCCACACGTAGCCGGCGCACGGCTTGTGATGCACCGGCGACAACAACGGCTTGTCCACCATTACCTTGCCACGCAGCTCCACCAAGCCCATCGCCAGTGAACGAATCTGGCTCGTCGCCAGCCGCTGCTCGGTCTTGTAGAAGCTCGGACCAAAGCTGGTCAGGAGGCAGATCAGCAGAAATATCGGGAAAAACAACGCGACAACCGTCATCGGGGCGTAGATCAGCAAACCGATAAAGCCCGCAAGAATCACCAGCGCCAGCACGATTTTCCACTTCGGCTTTTTCACCACGGCGCCTACCGGCGTGGTCTTCATGCCCCAGGCACCTCAAGCTTCACACCTTCGTAGCGGGTTTCTTCGGCGCTGATCGCCAGCAACGGGATGCGCTGATAACGGAGCAGCCGCGCAAAGAACAGGTCGGGGAACACTGCAATGGCAATGTTGTAGAGGTTGACCGACTCATTGAAGAACTCACGCCGGTCGGCAATACGCTCCTCCACCGACGCGATCGCCTGTTGCAGCGCGACCATGTTCGGCCCCGAGATCAACGTGGGATACCCCTCCGCCACCGCAATCACCGACTTGATCGCCGCGTTGAGCTGGTTGGAGGCATCGACCTTATCGTTGAGGCTGCTGGCATTGAGGTACTGCTGGCGAGCGTCACTCAAGCGCGTGAACAGGGCGTTCTCGTGGTTCATGGCGGTTTGGACCACACGCATCAGGTCCGGGATCTGATCGGCCCGCTGCTTGAGCAGCACGTCGATGTTGGCGAAGGCCTTGTCCACATCGTTACGCCGCATCACCAGCCCGTTGTAGACCCCCACCATCCATCCAACCAGGCCGACGCCAATGATCAGCACGACGACGCCGGCGATAAGGAGTTCGATGTTCATGGTGAAGGCATTCCCTGGCTGAGTTATCCACAGGGTCGCATTCTAGGGGTAAAACCGGATCGCGCGACGGGCACTGGCCCGCAGAACCGACAAGAGGTCGCTAACGGGAGGCGCACTCAATGTAGATGGACTCCCCGCCGCCTGTAGCGCCAGACAGCCAGCCCCATTCGAAGGCCAGGGTCGTCCGCCCAGCCTGATCAATACCTACCGTGCCACGCGACCAACCGGACAGCAGCTCACCTTCCAAGGTCAGGCACTGAAACAGCAGTTCAATTGTATCCGGGCCGGTCACTCGCCCGACTTGCGTGCCCAGACGAATCCGCCCGCCCTGGTAAGTGCCGGAAATGGCATCACCTTCCACAAGGTAATGAAACACCGTGCCCGCACCGGACAGCCCGTGGGCGTTGTTGGCGACGGTGAAGCGGCGGTTGTGCAGACGCTGGTGAATCTGGGAGGAGGTTTGCATCGAGGTCGCGTCCTTTCGCTGAACCTGGAGACCCGGGAGGGCCTCCAGGGGATGGCGGCTTACTCCACCGTCACCGATTTCGCCAGGTTGCGCGGCTGATCCACGTCGGTGCCCTTGAGCACGGCCACGTAGTACGACAGCAGTTGCAGCGGAATGGTGTAGAGGATCGGCGACAACGTGTCGTTGATGTGCGGCATGTTGATCACGTGAGTGCCTTCACCGTTGACCATGCCGGCTTTTTCGTCGGCGAACACCACCAGTTGGCCGCCACGGGCGCGGACTTCCTGCAGGTTGGACTTGAGCTTCTCCAGCAGTTCGTTGTTCGGCGCCACGGTAACCACCGGCATGTCGTCATCCACCAGGGCCAATGGGCCGTGTTTGAGTTCTCCGGCCGGGTAGGCTTCGGCGTGGATGTACGAGATTTCCTTGAGCTTGAGCGAGCCTTCCATCGCCACCGGGTATTGCGCGCCACGGCCGAGGAACAGAGTGTGGTTCTTGTCGGCGAACAGCTCGGCGACTTTTTCCACGGTGCTGTCCATGGCCAGGGCTTCACCCAGGCGGGTTGGCAGGCGGCGCAGTTCTTCGACCAGGGTGGATTCGACGCCTTCGGCGAGGGTGCCGCGAACCTGGCCCAGGGACAGGGTCAGCAACAGCAGGCCAACCAGCTGGGTGGTGAAGGCTTTGGTGGACGCCACGCCGATCTCACGACCGGCCTGGGTCAGCAGGGTCAGGTCGGATTCACGCACCAGCGAGCTGATGCTGACGTTGCAGATGGCCAGGCTGGCGAGGAAGCCCAGCTCCTTGGCATTGCGCAGCGCGGCCAGGGTGTCGGCGGTTTCACCGGACTGGGAGATGGTCACGAACAGGGTGTCAGGCTGCACCACCACTTTGCGGTAGCGGAACTCGCTGGCAACTTCCACTTGGCACGGGATGCCGGCCAGTTCTTCGAGCCAGTAACGGGCAACCATGCCGGCGTGGTAGCTGGTGCCGCAGGCGACGATTTGCACGTTGCGCACTTTGGCGAACAGCTCGGCAGCTTGTGGGCCGAAGGCATTGACCAATACCTGGTTCTGGCTCAGGCGACCTTCGAGGGTGCGTTGCACCACTGCGGGTTGCTCGTGGATTTCCTTGAGCATGAAGTGGCGGTATTCGCCCTTGTCGGCCGCTTCGGCACCGTCGCGGTATTGCACGGCTTCGCGCTCGACGGACTGACCGTTGACGTCCCAGATCTGCACGCTTTCACGGCGGATGTCAGCAATATCGCCTTCTTCCAGGTACATGAAGCGGTCGGTGACTTGGCGCAGCGCCAGTTGGTCGGAGGCGAGGAAGTTCTCGCCCAGGCCCAGGCCGATCACCAGCGGGCTGCCACTGCGCGCGGCAACCACGCGGTCGGGCTGGCTGGCGCTGACCACGGCAAGGCCATAGGCGCCGTGCAGTTCCTTGACCGTGGCCTTGAGGGCGACAGTCAGGTCGCCCAGGTCCTTGAGTTTGTGGTTGAGCAGGTGGGCGATGACTTCGGTGTCAGTGTCTGAAGTGAACACGTAGCCCAGGCCTTTGAGTTGTTCGCGCAGCACTTCGTGGTTTTCGATGATGCCGTTATGCACCACCGCCAGATCGCCGGAGAAGTGTGGGTGGGCGTTGCGCTCGCACGGCGCACCGTGGGTGGCCCAACGGGTGTGGGCGATACCCAGACGCCCCACCAGTGGCTCGCCGGCCAGGGCCTGTTCCAACTCGCTGACCTTACCCGGGCGGCGCATGCGCTCCAGCTTGCCGGCGTTGGTGAAGACGGCCACACCGGCGCTGTCGTAGCCACGGTATTCCAGGCGCTTGAGGCCTTCGAGCAGGATGGGAGTGATGTTGCGTTCAGCGACTGCGCCTACGATGCCACACATGGTGTTTCTCCTAGATGATTGCCGCGCATATCAGCGTAATGCCGCGGGCTTGGATCTGGTCGCGGGCCTCGAGCGGCAGGCGATCATCGGTGATCAGGGTATGGACGCTGCTCCAGGGCAGTTCCAGGTTGGGAATCTTTCGGCCGATCTTGTCGGACTCGACCATCACCACCACTTCACGGGCGACCTCGGCCATCACGCGGCTCAGCCCCAGCAGTTCGTTGAAAGTGGTGGTGCCGCGCTCCAGGTCGATGCCATCGGCACCAATGAAGAGCTGGTCGAAATCGTAGGAACGCAGTACTTGCTCGGCGACCTGACCCTGGAACGAGTCCGAATGCGGGTCCCAGGTGCCGCCGGTCATCAGCAGCACCGGCTCGTGTTCCAGTTCGCTCAAGGCGCTGGCCACGTGCAGGGAGTTGGTCATCACCACCAGGCCGGGCTGGTGGCCCAGTTCGGGAATCATCGCGGCAGTGGTGCTGCCGCTGTCGATGATGATGCGGGCGTGCTCGCGCAGGCGCATCACGGCGGCACGCGCGATGGCGCGCTTGTACACCGAGATGGGTTGAGTGGCGTCGCCCACCAGTTCCTGGGGCATGGTGATGGCGCCACCGTAGCGACGTAACAGCAGGCCGTTGCTTTCCAGGGCAGCCAAGTCTTTACGGATCGTGACTTCCGACGTTTCGAAACGCTTGGCCAACTCGTCCACGCTGACTTCGCCCTGTTCATTGAGCAAGGTCAGGATGTTGTGGCGCCGTTGGGGTGTATTTCGTTTCGACATGGTGACGATAAGTTTCGTTTCGAAAGATAACGAAGGCAATCAAAACCTATTGGCGAAAGATCGTCAAGCGGGACGCAGCAAATTTTTATACGACACAGAGCAAATGTGGGAGGGGGCTTGCCCCCGATTGAGGTCTATCAGCTACCAAGATGTAGGCTGAGAGTCTGCAATCGGGGGCAAGCCCCCTCCCACATTGAATACCTTCCGCTGAGGAGGCTGTGGATAACTCAGGTCTTTTGGATTTTGACCGGGCGTTTCCAGCCGTCGATGTTGCGTTGACGGGAGCGGGCGACAGCCAGTTGGGACTTATCCACATCCTGGTTGATGGTTGAGCCCGCGGCAGTGTTCGAACCATCACCGATAGTCACTGGCGCAATCAGCGAGTTATTCGAGCCGATAAATACGTCCTCACCAATAGTGGTCTGGTACTTGTTGGCACCGTCGTAGTTGCAGGTGATTGCGCCAGCGCCGATGTTGCTGCGAGCACCGATTACGGCATCACCGAGGTAGGCCAAGTGGCCGGCCTTCGCATCGTCACCCATTTTCGCGTTTTTCAGCTCGACGAAATTGCCAACGTGCGCCCTGGCGCCCATCACTGTTCCCGGACGCAACCGCGCAAACGGACCTGCATCACTGCCCTCGCCCATCACAGCCCCGTCGATATGACTGTTGGCCTTGATCACCACGCCCTTGCGCAGGGTGCTGTCCTTGATCACGCAGTTCGGGCCGATCACCACGTCATCTTCGATGACCACACGGCCTTCGAGGATCACGTTGATATCGATCAGCACGTCGCGGCCCACAGTGACCTCACCCCGTACATCGAAGCGTGCTGGGTCGCGCAGGGTCACGCCCTGGGCCATCAGGCGACGGCCTTCGCGCAGTTGGTAATGACGTTCAAGCTCTGCAAGCTGCTTGCGGTCGTTTGCGCCCTGCACTTCCATCGGGTCGTGGGGTTGCTCGGTGGCGACCAGCAGGCCATCGCTTACCGCCATCTCGATGACGTCGGTGAGGTAGTACTCGCCCTGGGCGTTGTTGTTGGACAGGCGGCTCATCCAGTCGGCGAGCTTATTGGCAGGCACTGCCAGGATCCCTGTATTGCCTTCGGTAATGGCGCGCTGGGCTTCGCTGGCATCCTTGTGCTCAACGATGGCCGCGACCTTGCCATCGGCGTTGCGCACAATGCGCCCGTAGCCGGTGGGGTCTTCCAGTTCAACGGTCAACAGGCCCATCTGGCCTGGGACTACATGCTTGAGCAGGCGTTGCAGCGTTTCGACTTCGATCAGCGGCACGTCGCCATACAGGATCAGCACGGTGTCAGCGGTGATAAACGGCACGGCCTGCGCGGTGGCGTGGCCGGTACCGAGTTGCTTGTCTTGTAGAACGAAATTCAAGTCATCTGCGGCGAGACGCTCACGCACCACGTCGGCACCGTGACCGATCACTACGTGAATGCGCTGGGGGTCCAGTTGCCGGGCGCTGTGGATAACATGGCCCAGCATGGAATTGCCGGCAACCGGGTGCAGCACCTTGGGCAGCGCCGAACGCATGCGGGTGCCCTGGCCTGCGGCGAGAATGACGATTTCAAGAGACATGAGTGGCTACCAATCCTGGGCGGTCCGGCTTCAGACCAGAGAAGTGTTTTGCAAAAAAAGAAAAAGGGTAGCCGAGGCTACCCTTTTTAATCAATCGCGCATGAAACAAGACGGCGTGGCCGCTTACTTCTTGCGCAACTGCTGGAGCGTGCGCAGCTGGGCTGCAGCCTCGGCCAGACGTACAGCAGCAGCGCTGTAGTCGAAGTCCGCACCCTTTTCGTTCAGGGCCTTCTCGGCAGCCTTGACGGCTTCCTGAGCGGAGGCTTCATCCAGGTCGCCAGCACGTTGCACGGTGTCGGCAAGTACCTTGACCATGTTCGGCTGAACCTCGAGGAAACCACCAGAGATGTAGAACACCTCCTTTTCCCCGCCCTGCTTGGTCAGCGTGATCGGACCTGGCTTCAAGCTGGTGATCAACGGCGCGTGACCCATGGCAATACCAAGGTCACCGAGTTCGCCGTGTGCAATCACCATCTCTACCAGACCGGAGAAGATTTCCCCTTCCGCGCTGACGATATCGCAATGGACTGTCATAGCCATCTGATTGCCTCAACCTGATGAGCGCCCGTTTCCGGGCGCCTGGATTACAGTTTCTTGGCTTTCTCGATCGCTTCTTCGATGCCGCCGACCATGTAGAACGCTTGTTCTGGCAGGTGGTCGTAGTCACCGTTGAGGATGCCTTTGAAGCCAGCAATGGTGTCTTTCAGGGAAACGTATTTACCCGATGCACCGGTGAAGACTTCAGCCACGAAGAACGGCTGCGACAAGAAGCGCTGGATCTTACGAGCGCGGGATACCAACTGCTTGTCGGTTTCCGACAGCTCGTCCATACCCAGGATCGCAATGATGTCCTTCAGTTCTTTGTAACGCTGCAGCACGTACTGAACGCCGCGAGCGGTGTCGTAATGCTCCTGGCCGATCACGTTCGGGTCCAGCTGGCGCGAAGTCGAGTCGAGTGGATCGACCGCTGGGTAGATACCCAGGGAAGCGATGTCACGGGACAGTACGACGGTGGCGTCCAAGTGGGCAAAGGTGGTCGCTGGCGACGGGTCGGTCAAGTCATCCGCAGGTACGTATACCGCTTGGATCGAAGTGATCGAACCTTCCTTGGTCGAAGTGATACGTTCTTGCAGAACGCCCATCTCTTCAGCCAGGGTCGGCTGGTAACCTACTGCCGAAGGCATACGGCCCAGCAGTGCGGATACTTCAGTACCGGCCAGGGTGTAACGGTAGATGTTGTCGACGAACAGCAGAACGTCGTTACCTTCGTCACGGAACTTCTCGGCCATGGTCAGGCCAGTCAGTGCTACGCGCAGACGGTTTCCCGGCGGCTCGTTCATCTGACCGTAAACCAGTGCCACTTTGTCCAGAACGTTGGAGTCCTTCATCTCGTGGTAGAAGTCGTTACCCTCACGAGTACGCTCACCCACACCGGCGAACACGGAATAACCGCTGTGCTCGATGGCGATGTTACGGATCAGTTCCATCATGTTTACGGTCTTGCCTACACCGGCACCACCGAACAGACCGACTTTACCGCCCTTGGCGAACGGGCAGACCAAGTCGATAACCTTGATGCCGGTTTCCAGCAGGTCGTTGCCGCCAGCTTGTTCGGCGAACGAAGGTGCTGGACGGTGAATGCCCCAGCGCTCTTCGGTGTCGATCGGGCCAGCTTCGTCAATCGGGTTGCCCAGTACGTCCATGATCCGGCCCAGGGTCGCTTTACCGACCGGTACGGAGATGGCAGCGCCAGTGTCGACAACGTCCAGACCGCGCTTCAAGCCTTCGGTGGAACCCATCGCAATGGTACGAACTACGCCGTCGCCCAGCTGCTGCTGAACTTCCAGAGTAGTTTCCGCGCCTTGTACTTTCAGCGCGTTGTAGATGCTCGGTACGCTGTCGCGTGGAAATTCCACGTCGATAACGGCGCCGATGATTTGAACGATACGTCCGCTACTCATAGCTGGATCCTCTGAATATTTGAACCGTTAAACCGCGGCAGCGCCGCCGACGATTTCCGAGATCTCTTGGGTGATCGCAGCCTGACGCGCCTTGTTGTAGATCAGCTGCAAATCGCTGATCAGATCACCGGCGTTATCGGTAGCGTTTTTCATCGCGATCATCCGCGCCGCTTGTTCAGCTGCGTTGTTCTCGACCACCGCCTGGTACACCTGCGACTCCACGTAGCGCACCATCAAGCCGTCAAGCAGCTCTTTGGCGTCTGGTTCGTAGAGGTAGTCCCAGTGGTGCTTGAGTTCCTGATCCGGAGTCGCCACCAGTGGAATCAACTGCTCCACGGTTGGCTGCTGGGTCATGGTGTTGATGAACTTGTTGGATACCACGGACAGGCGGTCAATCCGGCCTTCCAGGTACGCATCCAGCATCACCTTCACACTGCCGATCAAATCATTGATCGACGGCTCTTCACCCAGGTGGCTGATAGCTGCAACGACGTTACCGCCGAAGTTACGGAAAAAGGCCGCACCCTTGCTACCAACGACACACAGATCGATCTCGACGCCGTTTTCGCGGTTTACCGCCATGTCCTTGACCAGGGCCTTGAACAGGTTGGTATTCAGACCACCGCACAAACCACGGTCACTGCTCACAACCACATAACCCACACGCTTGACTGCGCGGTCGATCATGAACGGGTGGCGGTATTCCGGGTTGGCGTTGGCCAGATGCCCAATTACCTGGCGGATACGCTCCGCATAAGGACGGCTAGCAGCCATGCGCATTTGTGCCTTGCGCATTTTGCTGACCGCCACTTTTTCCATGGCGCTGGTAATTTTTTGCGTGCTTTTGATGCTCGCAATCTTACTGCGAATCTCTTTTGCGCCTGCCATGTAACACCTATCAGGTTAGCAAGCGGGAGCCTTGCGGCTCCCGCTGCGGCTTACCAGGTTTGGGTGGCCTTGAACTTCTCGATACCGGCTTTCATGCCAGCGTCGATATCGTCATTGAAGTCACCCTTCACGTTGATCTTCGCCATCAATTCGGCGTGATCGCGGTTGAAGTAAGCAATCAGCGCTTGTTCAAAGCTGCCGACCTTGGCGATTTCAACGTCGGTCAGGAACCCACGCTCAGCGGCATACAGCGACAACGCCATGTCAGCGATCGACATTGGGGCGTATTGCTTCTGCTTCATCAGCTCGGTAACGCGCTGACCATGCTCAAGTTGCTTACGGGTCGCTTCGTCCAGGTCAGAAGCGAACTGGGCGAATGCCGCCAGTTCACGGTACTGAGCCAGAGCGGTACGGATACCACCGGACAGCTTCTTGATGATCTTGGTCTGAGCGGCACCACCCACACGGGATACCGAAACACCGGCGTTCACTGCAGGGCGGATGCCCGAGTTGAACATGGCCGATTCCAGGAAGATCTGACCGTCGGTGATGGAAATCACGTTGGTCGGAACGAACGCGGAAACGTCGCCAGCCTGGGTTTCGATGATCGGCAGTGCGGTCAGGGAACCGGTTTTGCCGGTCACTGCGCCGTTGGTGAACTTCTCTACGTACTCTTCCGAAACGCGGGATGCGCGCTCCAGCAGACGGGAGTGGAGATAGAACACGTCGCCTGGGTAAGCTTCACGGCCTGGTGGACGGCGCAGCAGCAGGGAAATCTGGCGGTAAGCCACTGCTTGCTTGGACAGATCGTCATAAACGATCAGCGCGTCTTCACCGCGGTCGCGGAAGAATTCACCCATGGTGCAACCGGAGTACGGTGCCAGGAATTGCAGCGCAGGAGACTCCGAAGCACTGGCAGCCACGATGATCGTGTTGGCCAGGGCGCCGTTTTCTTCCAGCTTGCGAACCACGTTGGCGATGGTCGATTGCTTCTGACCGATAGCGACGTAGACGCAGAAAATGCCGCTGTTCTTCTGGTTGATGATCGCGTCGATCGCCAGAGCGGTTTTACCGATCTGACGGTCACCGATGATCAGCTCACGCTGGCCACGGCCGACTGGGATCATGGCATCGACAGCCTTGTAGCCAGTCTGTACAGGCTGGTCTACTGACTTACGCCAGATCACGCCTGGAGCAACTTTCTCGACCGCGTCGGTCTCGGTGTTGCCCAGTGGACCTTTACCGTCAACAGGGTTACCCAGTGCGTCGACTACGCGACCCAGCAGTTCCTTACCAACCGGAACTTCCAGGATGCGGCCTGTGCACTTGGCGCTCATGCCTTCAGCCAGACTGGTGTACGCGCCCAATACAACGGCACCTACGGAGTCTTGCTCCAGGTTGAGGGCCATACCGTAGACGCCGCCCGGAAACTCGATCATCTCGCCGTACATGACGTCGGCCAGACCGTGAATCCGCACGATGCCGTCAGATACGCTGACGACAGTGCCTTCGTTACGGGCTTGGGAGGTCACATCGAGCTTGTCGATGCGGCCCTTGATAATTTCACTTATTTCGGAAGGATTGAGTTGCTGCATTGCTCTGCTGCCCCTTCAAACTCAAGATTTCAATGCTTCGGCAAGTTTCGCGATTTTTCCGCGAATCGAGCCATCGATAACCAGGTCGCCGGCACGGATAACAACACCACCAATCAGGGATGCGTCCTCCGAAGCTTGCAGGCGCACTTCCCGATTGAGTCGTGCACTGAGAACCTTGGCGAGTTTGTCTTGCTGTTCTTGGTTCAATGCGAAAGCACTGGTCACTTCAACGTCTACCGATTTCTCTGCTTCGGCCTTGTACAGGTCGAACAGAGCGGCAATCTCCGGCAACAGCGGGAGACGGTCGTTTTCGGCAACGACGTGAATGAAGTTCTGCACTTTCACATCAAACTTGTCGCCGCACACTTCAATAAAAGTGGCGGCCTTGTCTGCGCTCGTCAGGCGCGGGGCCTTGAGCACGCGCTGCATGGTGTCGTCTTGCGACACTGCTGCAGCCAGGCCGAGCATGGCTGACCAAGAGGCCAGCTGCTGGTGGGCCTGGGCGTGCTCGAAGGCTGCCTTAGCGTAAGGTCGGGCCAACGTGGTCAGTTCTGCCATGATCGCCCTCGCTTAAATTTCAGCAGCCAGTTTGTTAACCAGCTCCGCGTGCGCGTTTTGATCGATTGTGGCACCGAGGATCTTCTCAGCACCGCCGACCGCCAGAGCACCCAGTTGGGCACGCAGCGCGTCTTTGACACCGTTCAGTTCCTGTTCGATCTCGGCATGAGCCGAAGCCTTCACACGGTCAGCTTCGACGCGGGCTTTTTCAACAGCCTCTTCGACGATCTGGTTACCGCGTTTCTTGGCTTGCTCAATGATTTCAGCTGCCTGTGCCTTAGCATCGCGCAGTTGGTGACCCGCTTTCTCTTGGGCCAACTCCAGGTCGCGAGCTGCACGGGTGGCAGCGTCCAAGCCATCAGCGATCTTCTTCTGACGTTCGTGCAAAGCCGCGATGACCGGAGGCCACACGAACTTCATGCAAAACACTACAAAAATGAAGAACGCAACGGATTGGCCAATCAGGGTTGCATTAATGTTCACGCCAACACCTCGCTCATTCGTTGTCCATCACTCCAATCAACTCGAAAATTCGAGTGATTAGCCAGCGAGTTGACCAACGAAGGGGTTCGCGAAGGTGAAGAACAGAGCGATACCAACGCCGATCATGGTCACGGCGTCGAGCAGGCCGGCGACGATGAACATTTTAACTTGCAGCATTGGGACCATTTCTGGCTGACGCGCTGCGCCTTCCAGGAATTTGCCGCCCAGCAGGCCGAAACCAATGGCAGTACCCAGGGCGCCCAGGCCGATCAACAGTGCAACAGCGATAGCGGTTAGACCAACTACAGTTTCCATCTTTCCTCCCGACTTTTACGTCGTATGGTTTAGGTTTTTTAGATTTTAAAGCGGTAAAACAAATCGTTTCATAGCCCGGTAGGGCCTACCTTCCCGTTTCACCGGGAAGGACATCAGACTAGTCGAGACTGGTCTTAATGGTTCTCTTCGTGCGCCATCGACAGGTAGACGATGGTCAGCATCATGAAGATGAAGGCCTGCAGGGTGATGATCAGGATGTGGAACACAGCCCACGCCCACTGCAGAACCACGCCCAGGCCGCTAAGCCAGAGCAGACCACTGCCGAACATCACAGCGATCAGAATGAACACCAACTCGCCGGCATACATGTTGCCGAACAGTCGCAGGGCCAGGGAGATCGGCTTGGCGACCAGGGTCACGAATTCCAGCAGGAAGTTCACCGGGATCAGCAGGGCTTGAACGAAGATGTTCTTGCTGCCGAACGGGTGCAGGGTCAGTTCGCCGATGAAGCCGCCGATTCCCTTGACCTTGATGCTGTAGAAAATGATCAACGCGAACACCGACAGAGCCATGCCCAGGGTGGCGTTAGGGTCCGTGGTGGAAACCGCACGGAATGGAATGTGATGGTCGCCGGAGATCAGGATGGCCAGTTGAGGAATCCAGTCGACCGGTACCAGGTCGACGGCGTTCATCAGGAACACCCAGACGAAGATGGTCAGTGCCAGCGGTGCAATCACCGGGCTGCGGCCGTGGAAGCTGTCTTTCACGCTGCCATCGACGAATTCGACCAGTACTTCAACGAAGTTCTGCAAAGCACCTGGCTGACCGGAAGTCGCCTTCTTTGCCGCCATGCGGAAAATCAGGACGAAGATCAGACCCAATGCGACCGACCAGCCCAGAGTATCCAGGTGGAAAGCCCAGAAGCCCATTTCTTTGGCTTCTGCTGCGGAGTGGGCAAAGCCCCAGCCGCCATTAGGAAGCTGACCGAAGGTCAGGTTCTGCAAGTGGTGCTGGATATAGCCCGAAGCGGTTGTTTCTGCCATGGTTGCCTCAAACGCCCTAAGGTTTCGAAAGTCTTGTTTTCATTAGCAGGGGAGCGAACCAGCTGACCAGTTGGGTCAACACGAAGACGCCGAATACAGCCAGCGGCGCCAATGGCTTCACACCTGCAAAGGTCAGTGCAAACAGCACTGCCGTCAAAATCAGTTTCCCCGCCTCGCCGGCATAAAATGACCGGACGATAGCCTGGGCTGCTCGGGCGCCGGAAAACCGAAAGGCCCTGTGAGCAAAATACATATTGGGCAGCAAGGCTATCAGGCCTCCGCAGAGTCCTGAATATCCGACTACGACTCCATGCCAATACCAAAGCGCCAATGCGGCGATCAGCAAGATGACAAATTGAGCCAATAAAACCGGAAAAACGGCCAAGCGATGGAACGGCAACGTGTTTGGCGTGCGGGTTTCCATCACTCTTGCTCCTCAATGGTCGGCTGCCGGAAATCAATAACTTGGCATAATTTGTGCCGACAAAATGCGCGCAGAGTATAGGGGCGGTTCTGCCCCTATTCAACTGCCGGGTAGTGATTTCCGATCACGCGCTACATAAGCAAATGTTTCAGCGGATGTGGGCAAGGACGCCCTGAAGCTCATCAAGGGAGTTATATCCGATGACCAATTGGCCTTTGCCTTTCTTCCCGTGGCGAATTTGCACCGCAGAGCCCAGGCGCTCGGCCAGGCGCTGCTCGAGACGGGCGATATCCGGATCAGGTTTGGCCGTTTCGACCGGTGCAGGTTTGCCGCTGAGCCATTGGCGAACCAGGGCCTCGGTCTGACGAACGGTGAGCCCCCGTGCGACAACGTGTCGCGCCCCTTCAACCTGTTGATTTTCCGGCAAACCGAGCAGTGCACGGGCGTGGCCCATTTCCAGGTCGCCGTGGGACAACATGGTCTTGATGACTTCCGGCAACGCGATCAGGCGCAGCAAGTTGGACACGGTCACACGGGATTTACCCACCGCTTCGGCCACTTGTTGCTGGGTCAGCTGGAATTCCTGCTGCAAACGCTGCAGGGCGATGGCTTCTTCAATTGGGTTGAGGTCTTCGCGCTGGATATTCTCGATCAACGCCATGGCGATGGCGGTTTCATCCGGCACATCGCGCACCATTGCCGGAATGGTTTCCTTGCCCGCCTGCTGGCTCGCGCGCCAACGGCGTTCACCGGCAATGATTTCAAAGCGGCCGCCACCGATCGGGCGTACCACGATCGGCTGCATCACGCCCTGGGCCTTGATCGAATTGGCCAGCTCTTCCAGCGCCTGGGGGTCCATGTCCCGGCGTGGCTGGTATTTGCCGCGCTGGATCAGGTCCAGCGGCAGGTGTTGCAGCTCGCGCTCGTCGGCCTGCACCGCTTGTTCTTCAAGCGATGTGACGGTCGGACCACTCAACAGTGCATCCAGTCCACGTCCGAGACCTCGTTTCTTGACGGCCATGGGGATTCCTTAAGTTGGCTGGGCTGCAGCAGTGCGTGAATTGCGGCGTTGGCGACGAACCATCTCGCCGGCCAGCGCCAGGTAGGCAATGGCACCACGGGATTGTTTGTCGTAGGCCAGGGCCGGCATGCCGTAGCTCGGGGCTTCGGCCAAACGGATGTTGCGCGGGATCACCGTGTCGTACAGCTGGTCACCGAAGTGCTCCTTGAGCTGCGCCGATACATCGTTCATCAGGCTCAGGCGCGGATCGAACATGGTCCGCAGCAAGCCTTCGATCTGCAGGTTCGGGTTGAGCAATTCGGCGATGCGCTTGATGTTATCCACAAGGTCGCTCAACCCTTCCAGCGCGTAGTACTCGCACTGCATGGGGATAATCACCCCATCGGCAGCCACCAGCGCGTTCAATGTCAGCATCGAAAGCGACGGCGGGCAGTCGATCAGGATGTAGTCGTAATTCTCACGGATCGGCGCCAGGGCGCTGCGCAGACGGCTTTCTTTCATCTGCATTTCCAGCAGCACCACTTCCGCCGCAGTCAAATCGCGGTTGGCCGGCAGCAGTTGATAACCACCATGTTCAGAGTAGTGCATGGCCTGGGCCAGGTCGCACTCGCCAATCAGCAAGTCGTAGACCGAGTTTTCCAGGCCGTGTTTATCCACACCGCTCCCCATGGTGGCGTTGCCCTGTGGATCGAGATCGATCAACAGCACCCGGCGCTTGGTCGCGACCAGGGATGCTGCGAGGTTGATGCAGGTGGTGGTTTTGCCCACGCCACCTTTCTGGTTCGCTATCGCGAATACCTTAGCCATTCTTGCTTGTGTTCCCAATCATGCCGTGCGGCGCAGTATCAGCAGATGGCGTTGGCCTTGGCAACCGGGTACGGCCAAGGCGTGTTCGCTATCGAGGTGGAAGTCTGCCGGCAATGCTAACAGCTCATCGCTTGGATGGACGCCCTTCATTGCCAGCCAGCGGGTGTCGCGGTCGCCGAGGTGGCGGGTCCAGTTGCTGAAGTTCTCCATGCTGCTGAATGCCCGGGAAACGATTCCGTTAAAAGGCTGTTCAGGTGTGAAGGCTTCAACGCGACTGTGGATAACGTGCAGGTTGTCCAGCTTGAGTTCGAGTTTGACCTGGGTCAGGAAGCGGGTTTTCTTGCCATTGCTGTCCAGGCAGGTCACTTGGGACTCGGGAAACAGGATGGCTAACGGAATGCCTGGCATGCCGCCGCCACTGCCCACGTCCAACCAGCGGCCGTTTTCGATGAATGGCATCACGCTCAAGCTGTCGAGCAAGTGACGGGACACCATTTCGTCGGGATCACGCACCGCGGTCAGGTTGTAAGCCTTGTTCCATTTGATCAACAGGGCCAGGTAGCCCAACAGCAATTCGTGCTGGGCCGGGGTCAGGTCGACGCCCAACTGGCGTGCACCTGTGGATAACTCTTCGGCATGTTGCGAGGTGACCAACGAACTCAAGCGCTTTGCTCCAACTGACGGCCCGCGCCGCGTTTTTTCAAATGAATCATCAACAGCGAAATCGCTGCCGGGGTGACGCCGGGGATACGTGAAGCCTGGCCCAGGGTCTCTGGCCGAGTTATCCCCAGCTTGCTTTGGATTTCTTTCGACAGTCCGGAAATCCCGGTGTAGTCGATATCCACAGGCAGCTTGGTGTCTTCACTGGCGCGCAGGCGGGCGATTTCGTCCTGCTGGCGGTCAATGTAACCGGCGTATTTGGTCTTGATTTCAACCTGCTCGGCGACCTGTGGGTCTTCAGCGCCCTGCCCGGTCACTTCGACCAGACCAGCGTAGTCGATTTCCGGACGGGACAGCAGGTTCAGCAAGTTGTATTCGTGGGTCAGCGGCGTGCCGAATTTTTCGGCAATCGCATCGCCCTGCTCGGTGTCCGGGCGGACCCAGGTGCTTTTCAGGCGCTGCTCTTCCAACGCGATGCTTTCGCGTTTTTTGCAGAAGGCTTCCCAGCGTGCGTCATCGACCAGGCCCAGTTCGCGACCTTTTTCGGTCAAACGCAGGTCGGCGTTGTCTTCGCGCAGGATCAGGCGATATTCCGCCCGGGACGTGAACATCCGGTACGGTTCCTGGGTACCCAGGGTAATCAGGTCATCGACCAATACACCGATGTACGCCTCATCGCGACGCGGGCACCAGCTGTCTTTACCCTGGGCACGCAATGCAGCGTTGGTTCCGGCCAGCAAACCTTGGGCACCGGCTTCTTCGTAACCGGTGGTGCCGTTGATTTGCCCGGCAAAGAACAAACCGCCGATCACTTTGGTTTCCAGGCTGTACTTCAGGTCACGCGGGTCGAAGTAGTCGTACTCGATGGCGTAGCCCGGGCGCACGATGTGCGCGTTTTCCATGCCGCGAATCGATTGCACGATCTGGATTTGCACGTCGAACGGTAGCGAAGTGGAGATCCCGTTCGGGTACAGCTCGTGAGTGGTCAAACCTTCGGGCTCGATAAAGACCTGGTGGCTTTCCTTGTCGGCAAAGCGGTGGATCTTGTCTTCGATCGACGGGCAATACCGCGGGCCAATGCCTTCGATCACCCCGGAATACATCGGCGAACGGTCGAGGTTCGCGGCAATGATTTCGTGGGTGCGGGCATTGGTATGGGTGATCCAGCAGCTCACCTGCTTCGGATGCTGTTCCTTGGAACCCATGAACGACATGACCGGGATCGGTGTATCGCCGGCTTGTTCGGTCATCACCGAGAAATCCACGGAACGCCCGTCAATACGCGGCGGGGTCCCGGTTTTCAGGCGGCCGACGCGCAGCGGCAATTCACGCAGGCGCTTCGCCAACGCAATCGACGGCGGATCACCGGCACGACCGCCGGAATAGTTCTGCATGCCGATGTGGATAAGTCCGCCGAGGAATGTACCTGTGGTCAACACCACGGATTCTGCGAAGAAACGCAGACCCATTTGGGTGACTACACCGCGTACCTGATCCTGTTCGACGATCAGGTCATCCGCTGCCTGTTGAAATATCCACAGGTTCGGCTGGTTTTCCAGGGTTTCGCGCACTGCGGCCTTGTACAGGATGCGGTCGGCTTGTGCCCGGGTCGCCCGTACGGCCGGACCTTTGCGGCTGTTGAGCACGCGAAATTGAATACCACCTTTATCGGTAGCCATGGCCATCACGCCGCCAAGGGCATCGATTTCCTTGACCAGATGGCTTTTGCCGATCCCACCGATGGCGGGGTTGCAACTCATGGCACCGAGGGTTTCCACGTTATGCGTCAACAACAGGGTTTTTACGCCCATGCGTGCTGACGCCAGTGCTGCCTCGGTACCGGCATGACCGCCGCCGATGACGATCACTTCAAAACGGGAAGGGAAATCCACCACGCACCTCGTGCCTGCTTATGTAGGTAATCAGGAATTGATTGTTGAAAGAGTTTTAGAGCTTTGGCGGCAAGTATAGGGACTTCGCCCTTCCTAAAGAACCCTTTGCACAAAATTTAACCAGCTGTGGATGAATCACAGACAATAGAAATTAAAAGAGAGAAATTTATTAAATCTTTGTTTTTATGTTTATTTCTACTGAGCAACCTTTCTGTGGATAGATTCATACAAGCCTTTATTTACGGTGTGTACAACGATTCAAAAGTCTGTGGTCATGTGCCAATGAGGCCCTTGGATAAGTGCTTTAAGCCTGTGGATTAAACAGGTTGTTATCCACAGAGGCGTTTTTGCTCAGGTTTCAGGGCCTGTTATCAACTGGGCACAGGGGCGGTTATTCACAGAGCTTAATCCACAGAAATCGGTGAATCCGTCTGTATTCAGTCCACGACAACGCCAACCGAAACCTTCCACTCGGTGGTGAGCACAGCAAAAAGAGATCTGTTGTGAGAAAACGGCGGGGCAGTTAATAATAGCGATTATCATTAACCTACCTTGTCATGCCCTATGTCCTCTTCTTCACACATGGCTGCAGTCCAGCACATCTACGAGCAGCACCACTCCTGGTTGCATAGCTGGCTCAAAGGGAAGTTGCATAACGCCTGCGATGCGGCCGATGTAGCGCACGATACGTTCGTGCGCATTCTGGGCGGGCGGCATGCGGCGCAGATCGTTGAGCCGCGTGACTACCTGGCGACCATCGCCAGGGGCCTGGTGATTGATCGTTACCGTCGACACGCGATCGAACAGGCCTACAAACAAACCCTGGCCGAACGGCCTGAAGCCATAACCATCAGTGAAGAAGACAAAGCCATCATCATCGAGACGTTGGTGGCCGTGGATAAAGCTTTGTCGGCACTCGGCGAGCGAGCGCGGCGGATATTCATGCTGTCACAGATTGAGGGGCTGACTTATCAACAGATTGCCGATCAACTTCAGGTTTCACTCACTACGGTGAAGAAGCACATGATCCGAGCGTTGACTGAATGTGCGCTGATTATGGCCAGCCTGTGATGGCGGTGCCCGATCGCAAGACCTTCGAGGCCGCTGCCAGTTGGTACGTACAGTTTCAATCCCAGACACCCACCGCCGATGAGCGCCAAGCCTGGCAAAGATGGCTCAACGGCGACCCGTCTCATCAGGCTGCGTGGAACCAGATGGAACAACTGCAGCGCAGTCTCGGCGCCCTGCCTGCGGATTTCACCCGCCGCGCATTGTCGACCACACAGCAACGCCGCCAGGTGCTCAAGTGGATGTTGGTGCTGGGCGGCACCGGGTACCTGGGTTGGAATGTTCAGCAACACACGTCTCTGGGTAATGTGTGGGCCGATTATCGGACGGTCGTAGGTGAACGCCGGCGTATTGAATTGGCCGACGGCACGCGCATTGATCTGAATACCGGCACGGCGATTGATGTGCTGTTTGATGGGCGCCAGCGTTTGCTCCGCCTGCGCGAAGGTGAGGTCCTTATCCACACCGCCAAGCGGGGCGTACAGACGCCGTTTTATGTCGAAACCCGCCAAGGCCGCATCCAGGCCTTGGGAACTCGGTTTACCGTGCGCCAGTTGCAGGACTCAACCCGCGTTGGCGTTCTGGAGGATCGGGTGAATGTGGCACCTGGTGACCAGCCCAACCAGGCTCGGCTGCTCAGTGCGGGTGAAAGCGCAGACTTCGATCGCCAAAAAGTGCAGCCAAACGCCGTTTACCGCACATCCCAGGCAGCCTGGGTCGATGGCCAACTGATCGTATTGGATGCACGACTCGGTGATGTTGTCGAAGAGCTCGCCCGCTATCGCCCAGGTGTCCTGCAATGCGACCTGGCCTCGGCACATCTGCGTGTTTCCGGGACTTTTCGCCTGGATTCCACCGATGCGGTGCTGGCCAATCTGCAGGCCACCCTGCCGATTCAGGTGAAATACTTCACTCGCTATTGGGTTTCGGTGAAGCCAATCGGTTGATCGAAAAAATATTAGCACGCGGGGTTATCTTTTTTTTTCCTGACACGGCCCTACAGGTAATCACGATGCCACCTTCAGGGCTTAACCACCTATGCGCGTTCCCACTAAACTCCGCCAGCGACTTTCCTATCACGGTATGACGTGCAGCCTGCTGCTCGGCACGGCCGCCACTGTCGGTGTGGTGTTATCCACAAGCGCCCTGGCCGCCAGCGCGGTGCAACACTACGTCATTGCGGCCGGCCCCCTGGATAACGCCTTGAGCCAATTTGCCGCCAAGGCGAATGTGATCCTGTCTTTTTCACCTCAACAAACCACGCGTTTAAACACAGCTGGGCTGGACGGTGACTACTCCGTGGACCAGGGTTTTGCGCTGCTGCTGCAAAACTCTGGTTTACAGGCGGTAGTCCAGGCGCCTGGCAGTTATGTCCTGCAGGCCGCTTCCACCGGCGAACTCACGCTCGCGCCCACCACGGTCAGCACTTATCAACAGGGCGGTTTCAATCAGGAGATCGCTGGAGATGTGGGCTACAAGGCGCAGAACAGTAGGATTGGCACCAAGACCAGCACTCCGCTGTCGGAAACACCACGTTCGGTATCGGTCGTCACCGGCCAGCGCATCAAGGACCAGAAGTCGCAAACCCTGACCGAAGTGTTGGGCTACGTGCCCGGTATCTTTGCACCACCCTTTGCCGCCGGTGATGGACTGGCGGGCGATCTGTTCTTCATTCGCGGTTTCAATGCTACGGACTACGGCTACGGCCTGCTGCGCGATGGCCTGCGCGTACAAGGTAATCGGTACGACACTACCAGTGAGCCCTATGGCCTGGAGCGGGTCGAAATCTTCCGTGGTCCTTCTTCGCTGCTCTACGGCGAAAATGCTCCTGGCGGTCTGGTGAACCTGGTGAGCAAACACCCTACTGCTACGCCGCAAGGTGAAGTGCAGTTGGGTTACGGCTCGAATAATCGGCGCCAGTTGGGTGTGGATATCTCCGGGCCGCTCAATGACAGCGGCAATATCCTTGGTCGGGTTGTGATGCTCGGTCGCAAATCCGATACGCAGACCGACCATGTGCCAGACGATCGCCTGTACATCGCGCCATCACTGACCCTGAATTTCGACGACTACAACACCCTCACCCTGTTGGCCAATTACCAGAAAGACCACACTAATTTGGAACTCGGCCTACCGGCTGCCGGCACCTTACTTACAAACCCTAATGGCAAGCTCTCCAAGCACACTATGCTCGGCGACCCGGATTGGAATACGTTTGAACGCGAAGCCTGGAGTACCGGTTACGAATTCAGCCACAGCTTCAACGACGACTGGCAGTTCCGTCAGAACTCGCGCTACATGCAGTCTCGCATCAACCGCCATGAAACCTGGCCCAGCGCGCTGAACAATCGCGGCTTCGGGACTCAGTTGAACATGACCGCTTATGACCGCTACAACAAGTCGATGGTCTATTCGCTGGATAACCAGCTGGAAGGCAAATTCCAGATCGGCGGCCTGGAAAACACGGTGCTGTTCGGTGCCAGCTATGACCGCACTTCGTTCAGTCAGGATTGGGACGCGGGGTTTGCCGGCACCATCAATGTGTATAACCCGGTGTACCTGCGTGACCCGCTGACGCCGGTGGCGGTGCAAAACACGCTGCTCGAACAGCAGATGAAAGGCGTTTATGCACAGATCCAGAGCAAGTACGACCACTGGCTTTTCCTGCTAGGCGGCCGTCAGGACTGGGTCGACAGCGATTTCCGCGACAAGGTCAACAAGGCCAGCAACACCGGCTCCGATGACCGCAAGTTCACCTACCAGGGCGGGGTGATGTACCAGTTCGACAACGGCCTGACGCCGTATGTCAGCTACTCCACTGCCTTTGTCCCCGTGCAGCAGATCTCCAACGCTGGCTCGCCCTTGAAACCGATCACCAGCAGCCAGTACGAAGTGGGCGTGAAGTACGAGCCGATCGGCTGGGATACGGCGATGACGGTATCGGTGTATGACTTGCGCAAGGAAGACGACACTTATCTCGATGCCACCACCAATAGCTATCGCCAAGTGGGCGAAAGCCGGGCCAAGGGCGCTGAGGTAGAGGTCAACAGCAACCTCACGCCTAACCTGAATGTCACCGCAGCCTATACCTACACTGACGCGAGGATTACCAAGGATTCGGCGACATCGTTGGTCGAGGGCCACCAGATGACCGGGGTTCCGCGTAACCAGGCCTCAGTGTGGGGCAAGTACCGCTTCCTCGATGGCCAACTCAAGGGCTTGTCCCTGGGAGGTGGTGTGCGTTATTTCGACAGTACCTTTTCCTACACCGCACCCACGCTTTACGGAAAATTGGATGCGGGAAGCGTCACCTTGGTGGACGCAGCCGTTGGCTATCAGATCGACAAACACTGGTCTGTGGATGTAAATGCCAAGAACCTGTTCGACAAGGAATATGTATCTGGTTGCAACGATGCGGGCCGCTGCTATTGGGGTGACAGCCGTACCCTGCTCGGTACGGTGTCTTACAACTGGTAGGACGCTGTGGATAACTCGGTTATTTACCGATGCAGAAGCTGGAAAAGATCCGCCCCAACAAATCATCGGAGCTGAACGCGCCGGTGATTTCGCCTAACAGCTGCTGCGCCTGACGCAAATCTTCCGCCAGCAGCTCCCCAGCCCCCGCCAGGGTCAACTGCGCCCGCCCGTGCTCCAACGCTGCGCTCGCATGGCGCAACGCCTCCAGGTGCCTGCGGCGCGCACTGAAGCTGCTTTCCGAGGTCTGCTCGTAGCCCATGCAGGCCTTGAGATGCTCGCGCAGCAGTTCCAGGCCTTCACCGGCCGACTTCGCACTCAGGCTGATCGTGACGTGGCCATCCGTGCAGGTTTCCAGCGCAATGGCTTCTCCGGTCAAGTCAGCTTTGTTGCGAATCAGGGTGATCTTGGCCGGGTCCGGACGGTGCTCAAGGAATTCCGGCCACAGCGCGAAAGGTTCCACAGCCTCGGGCGCCGTAGCGTCCACCACCAGCAATACCCGATCCGCCTCGCCGATGGCTTTGAGCGCGCGTTCCACACCGATCTTTTCCACCTGGTCGTCGGTGTCGCGCAAACCGGCGGTGTCTACAACGTGCAGCGGCATGCCGTCGATGTGGATATGTTCGCGCAGGATGTCCCGTGTGGTGCCGGCAATCTCAGTGACGATGGCGGCTTCACGGCCCGCCAGGGCATTGAGCAAGCTGGATTTCCCCGCATTGGGCCGCCCCGCGATCACGACGGTCATGCCGTCTCGCAGCAAGGCACCCTGCCCGGCTTCCCGCAGCACTGTGGATAACTCCTCGCGGACTTTATCCAGTATCGCCAATACGTGGCCATCGGCGAGAAAGTCGATTTCTTCTTCCGGAAAATCAATCGCCGCCTCGACGTAGATACGCAGGCTGATCAGTTGCTCGGTCAAGTTATGCACACGCAGGGAAAACGCACCCTGCAGGGAGCGCAATGCATTACGTGCGGCTTGTGCAGAACTGGCTTCAATCAGGTCGGCAATTGCTTCGGCCTGGGCCAGATCCAGCTTGTCGTTCAGGAACGCCCGCTCGCTGAATTCCCCTGGACGTGCGAGGCGGCAGCCCAATTGCAGGCAGCGCTGCAGCAACATATCCAACACAACCGGGCCACCGTGTCCCTGCAACTCCAGCACATCTTCCCCGGTGAATGAGTTCGGCCCAGGGAAATAGAGCGCCAATCCTTCGTCCAGCACGCCGCCGTCAGCATCCAGGAACTGGCCGTAATGTGCATAACGCGGCTTCAACTCACGGCCACTGATGGCCTTGGCCGCCACACCCGCAAGCGGCCCCGAAATTCTAACGATGCCGACACCGCCGCGACCTTGAGCGGTAGCGACAGCAGCGATGGTTTCACGAGGAGCGCTCATCAACAGTTTCCAGACCAAAAGTGACAGAAAGCAAAACGCCCCACTAGGGGGCGTCTTGAGTGGTTATCCACAGAGTAAGTTACGCAGAGGCTTTTGCGGTAGCCGCTTCGATCTTACGTGTGATGTACCACTGTTGAGAGATCGACAACACGTTGTTGACCACCCAGTACAGCACCAGACCAGCTGGGAACCACAGGAAGAAGAAGGTGAAGATGATTGGCATCATTTTCATCACCTTGGCCTGCATCGGATCCGGCGGAGTCGGGTTCAGGCGCTGCTGGATAAACATGGTCGCGCCCATGATGATCGGCAGGATAAAGAACGGGTCTTTGATCGACAGGTCCGTTATCCACAGGATGAACGGCGCCTGGCGCATTTCCACGCTTTCCAGGAGTACCCAGTACAGCGACAGGAACACCGGCATCTGCACCAGAATCGGCAAGCATCCACCCAGCGGGTTGATCTTCTCTTTCTTGTACAGCTCCATCATGGCCTGCGACATTTTCTGCCGGTCATCGCCATGTTGTTCTTTCAGCGCCGCCAGTTTCGGAGCCACGGCACGCATGCGCGCCATCGACTTGTAGCTGGCTGCCGACAGCGGGAAGAAGATCCCCTTGATCAGCATGGTCAGGAAGATGATCGAGAAGCCCCAGTTGCCCACAATGCTGTGGATATGTTGCAACAACCAGAAAATCGGCTGGGCGATGAACCACAGGAAGCCGTAATCCACAGTCAGCTCAAGACCTGGGGACAACTCTTTCAGCACAGCCTGGCTTTTCGGGCCGGCGTACAGGGTTGCGCTGGTTTCAGCCTTGGCACCAGGCGCGACGGTCAACGCCGGGCCGGTAAAGCCAATGATGTAGTTACCTTGGCTGTCCTTGCGGGTTTGGACCAGGTTGGCTTCACCCTTGTTCGGGATCCAGGCGGTCACGAAGTAGTGTTGCAGCCAGGCAACCCAGCCACCTTGGACGGTTTCTTTCAGGGAGCCTTTGTCGATATCTTTCATCGACACTTTTTTGTACGGCTCGCTACTTGTCCACAGGGCGGCGCCCAGGTAAGTCGCGGTGCCGGTGGCCGTGCTGGAAGAAGGATCGGAGCTGGCGTCACGCTTGAGTTGGGCAAACAGGTTGCCGCTCCACGGTTTGTCGCTTTCGTTGTCGATCAGGTAAGTGACCTTCAAGTCATACAAACCACGGGTGAAGCTGAAGCGCTTGATGTAGTTGACGCCGTCGAGACTGAATTTCAGGTCGACGTTCAACTGGTTCTGGCCATCAGCCAGTTGATAAGTCTTCTGCTCGGTCGAGTAAATCGGACGACCGGTAGCACGTGCATCCGGACCATTGGTGCCGGTCAGGCCGCTTTGCGCCAGATAAGTACGCTCACCACCGTTATCGAACAGTTGGAACGGAACATCCGGATGGTCTTGGCGACGTGGATACAGCGGCAGTTTCAACTGCGCGATATCACCACCTTGTGGGTCGATAGCCAGGTCGAGCACATCCGTTTTGACGTGGATGAGGTCTTTGTTGGTGACCACTGGCGTTTCTAAAGGGGCGCTTGTCTCGCCATTCGCGCTGGGAACATCGGCACTCGCGGACGCATTGTTACCCAGCGGGGTGTCCGGAATAGCCGGCGCAGCCTGGTTGGTAGCAACATTCTGAGTCGGCAGGGCAGCCTGGCCATAGTCCTGGTTCCACTGAAGAACCATGACGTAGGACACGATTGCCAGGGCGACGATCAGGATCGTGCGTTTAATATCCATGATTACTCGGCCATCGAAGAAGAACGGGAGGTAGGGATAGGTGGAACCGGGTCATAACCACCGGGATTCCACGGATGACAGCGACCTAAACGACGAAAGGTCAGCCAGCCACCGCGCAGAAGACCATGGTTTTCTATGGCCTCTAACGCGTAGCAGGAACAACTGGGGTAGAAACGACAGTGGTTGGCCATCAGAGGACTAATGGCATAGCGATAAAACTGGATCGGAACGAGGGCCAGTTTACGCATCAAGGCTGTCTACCCCTACAGTTTCGGTGCTGACTGCTGGTGCTGGCTTGTGGGTACGCGCCAACCGTTTCCAGAGCTTGCCGAAATGCTGAATCAATTCGGGGTTTTCTACGTCCCCCAAGCCTTTGCGCGCGACGATAACAATATCCCAACCAACCAGAGTGTCCTGGTGGAGGCGAAACGATTCGCGCATCAGACGCTTGAGGCGATTGCGCTCAACGGAGAGCTTTACGCTCTTCTTGCCGATCACCAACCCGAGTCGGGGGTGATCCAGATCGTTGTTACGCGCAAGGAGCAGGAGATTTTTCCCCGGAACCTTGCCGGTGGGGGAGTCAAAGACTGCCTTGAAATGCCGGGGGGTTAGCAGACGCTTTTCCCGACTGAAGTCCTGACTCACCACCAGTACCGGATTATCAAACTGCCAGACGCGCACGACCTTTGGCGCGACGACGCGACAGGACAGCACGGCCGTTCTTGGTAGCCATGCGAGCACGGAAGCCGTGGGTGCGGGCGCGTTTGATGGTGCTTGGTTGGAAAGTACGTTTCATGGCGTTGTTACCTGGTTCGTCCACAACGGGCCGGAATGGCCCCCGTTTTAAGAGACCGGCGATTCTAGTGAAAGCAAGCCTCTAGGTCAATTTCCAACCAGCTTTTCCTTTAATTAGATCTCCACAGCTCATCGGGGCTTTTCTGTTCGCTTGGCTTCCGTATGTCATGGCATAGATATAAGAATAAAGAAGGAAGTTATTTAAAGCTTTTCTGTAAAGCTTATAAAAGCTAGGTAGGCATTCATCTGTGGATAACTTGCTTGAGGCCATATTCCACATGGTGTACAGAGAATGACAACCCGGGGGAGAAACGGTGCTCTGCCTGTGCTGCGCTGTCGGATAAGCTGTGTGTGGAATGGCATGTTATCCACAGGCCAGTTACCCACAGACTTTCTCCCCCACTTGTGCAACGACCTCAGGTACGCTTATCCACAGAGCTTATGCACAGACCATTGGTCGCCTTTATTACCGTTAAGACGTTGATT